>NZ_CP155576.1:0-1390004 GCF_039693965.1 Moraxella sp. K1664 | reverse complement strand
CCTTTGTACCAACCATTGTAGCACGTGTGTAGCCCTGGTCGTAAGGGCCATGATGACTTGACGTCGTCCCCGCCTTCCTCCAGTTTGTCACTGGCAGTATCCTTAGAGTTCCCACCCGAAGTGCTGGTAACTAAGGAAAAGGGTTGCGCTCGTTGCGGGACTTAACCCAACATCTCACGACACGAGCTGACGACAGCCATGCAGCACCTGTATGTAGATTCCCGAAGGCACTCTCGCATCTCTGCAAGATTCCTACTATGTCAAGACCAGGTAAGGTTCTTCGCGTTGCATCGAATTAAACCACATGCTCCACCGCTTGTGCGGGCCCCCGTCAATTCATTTGAGTTTTAACCTTGCGGCCGTACTCCCCAGGCGGTCTACTTATTGCGTTAACTGCGTCACTAAGTCTTCAAGAGACCCAACGACTGGTAGACATCGTTTACGGCGTGGACTACCAGGGTATCTAATCCTGTTTGCTACCCACGCTTTCGAACCTCAGTGTCAGTATGATGCCAGGAAGCTGCCTTCGCCATCGGTATTCCTCCAGATCTCTACGCATTTCACCGCTACACCTGGAATTCTACTTCCCTCTCACCTACTCTAGTCACCCAGTATCAGATGCAGTTCCCAGGTTAAGCCCGGGGCTTTCACATCTGACTTAAATGACCACCTACGCTCGCTTTACGCCCAGTAATTCCGATTAACGCTTGCACCCTCTGTATTACCGCGGCTGCTGGCACAGAGTTAGCCGGTGCTTATTCTGTGGGTAACGTCAGGGCTTGTGGGTATTAACCACAAGCTTTTCCTCCCCACTTAAAGTGCTTTACAACCAAAAGGCCTTCTTCACACACGCGGCATGGCTGGATCAGGCTTTCGCCCATTGTCCAATATTCCCCACTGCTGCCTCCCGTAGGAGTCTGGGCCGTGTCTCAGTCCCAGTGTGGCTGATCATCCTCTCAGACCAGCTACAGATCGTCGCCTTGGTAGGCCTTTACCCCACCAACTAGCTAATCCGACTTAGGCTCATCTATTAGCGAGAGCTAAAAGCCCCCTTTCTCTCGTAAGACGTATGCGGTATTAGCGTAAGTTTCCCTACGTTATCCCCCACTAATAGGCAGATTCCTAAGCATTACTCACCCGTTCGCCACTAATCCGTCTAGCAAGCTAGACTTCATCGTTCGACTTGCATGTGTTAAGCCTGCCGCCAGCGTTCAATCTGAGCCATGATCAAACTCTTCAGTTTAATCTGTTTTTTGCCTATTAACTTATTAAGATGATAAACATTTTAATTAGAAGTTAGGGCTTTTTGTTTTTGGCTCATTTATCGTGTACGTTATGTACTTACTAGCAATATTTGATATTTTAAAAATATCAGCTCATCGTGTAAATGAATTAACTTTGAGTATTTTTGCTTGATAAATGATAATTTTTGTATTATCTTGTATTAGCAAAAATCCACACAAGTTGTTCTTAGTATGTTTTTAAATAGTTTGTGATACATCGTCTGTATCATCAATCAAGGCTGACTATTTTATCACAATGGATTTTGATGTCAAGCGGTTTTTTAAAAATTTTTAACTTAATTTTCAACAGTGCTTTTTGTCAGCAGAAATTACATTATATAACAATTTAAAACTAAGTCAAGAATTTTTTTAAATTGTTATTAAAGTAATTTGGTGGCGATGAAGAGACTTGAACTCTTGACCTTACGATTATGAGTCGTACGCTCTAACCAGCTGAGCTACATCGCCGTTACAGGGTGCGAATTATACAGATGGTTTTACCTGCTGTCAATACCCATTTTAAAAAATTTTCATTTTTTATAAATTTTTATAAAAATAGATGGCAAACCGATAAGCCGGATTCTGTCGTGGACAATCATTCATCTAGACGCACAATCACTCATGCATTCAAGCAACCTACCCGTATCCTAAGCGGGCAACTCATTGGATACCTATTTGGTCTTGCTACACGTGGAGTTTACCTTGCCATGAACTGTTGCCAGTCATGCGGTGGGCTCTTACCCCACCGTTTCACCCTTACCCAACCACTCAACCAAATATTTTTACAATTACAATTTTTTAAAATTACAATAAATACTTGGTTGAGTGGTCGGGCGGTCTATTCTCTGTTGCACTGGTCGTAGGCTTTCGCCTCCTAGCCGTTAGCTAGCACGTCGCCCTATGTAGTCCGGACTTTCCTCCCTCCGACCACTTAATTTGACTAACATTTACTTCAATTTTAACTTAAAATGGTAGTTTATTGACTGCCCCATAATTATTTTGGGCTGTGGGGGCAAATCACATTCGCCATTGATAAATCAATGAACTATATAAGTTGAAAATAGGATAACATTTATCACAACATTAACTTTAAAATCAAATTAAGTGGTCGGACGGCGATTGCCTAGTCTGCCTTTTTCTATTTTAGCATATTTTTATCAAAACATGTCAAACTTTTGCATATACAGTTAACAAATTTGAATTTTACTACGAAAACCGTTCACCCTTGTATCAACCCAACACCAAACCTAGATTATCTGCTAGAATGTTGTTGGGTTATACAAGCAAAGAGAACACGGGTTCGCCCTTAGTGTCTTAACACTGGTGCTCAGATGGTGTCCTTTGCTTGTCATCTTAACTCTGAATGGTATCTAAGTGCGTTTATTAAAACAGACACTGCATAAACAAGGCAAGAGACAGATGATACACTATATTGGCATAGACATCAGCAAAGCAAAGTTTGATGTTGCATTTATAAACCCAAGCACAAATAAAGTAAAAACCAAGGTTTTTAACAACAACAAAGCAGGCTTTGATTTACTGCTTGCTTGGTTAAAAACCAATGTCAGCAATCATCTTGATGAGCTACACATCATCCTAGAAGCAACAGGGGTTTATCATGAACACCTAAGTGAGTTTCTTGATGATAATAATATCAAGCAAAGCATTGTCAATCCTAACTATGTCCGCAAATTTGCAGACAGTTTGGGGGTAATCCATAAAACTGATAAAAAAGACAGCATTATTTTATCAAGGTATGGTTATAGCCACAAGCCTGAGGTTTGGGTAGCACCTAGCATTGAAGCCAAACAGCTAAAAGCTCTATTGGCTCGCTTAGAAGCACTCAAAGAAGATTTGCAACGAGAGCAAAACCGACAAGAGTTGCTCTTATCACCCAATCTGCCCGATTTGGTTAAAGCATCCATGCAAACAGTCATCAATGTCCTTCAAGAGGAAATTGCCAAACTCACCAAAGACATTGATGACTTTGTTGACAAACAACCAAGTTTAAAGCAAGACAAAACCTTACTTGAAACCATTGACGGCATTGGTTCTGTTATTGCCAAAGAAGTGGTGTGTTTAATGCATACCAAACAATTTAAAAAAGCCTCACAGATGGCTTCGTTTTTAGGCTTAATACCCAAACAAAGACAGTCAGGTGTCTTTAAGGGAGCAACCAAACTGTCCAAACAAGGGCAAGTCTCTTTGCGTGCTAAGCTGTATATGTCTGCAATGAGTGCCATTCGTTATAATAGCACCATTAAGGCATTTTATGAACGATTACAACAAAACGGTAAAACCAAAATGCAAGCCTTATGTGCTTGTATGCGTAAATTGGTACATATCTGTTTTGGTGTTATCAAAACCCAAACATCCTTTGAGCAACAAGTATCTTTAAGTTAGTTTGTAAGATACTAGATACCAGATACTTAAAAAACCATTGACTTAGGTGGGGTATCATGGTATCTGAGCTTGTCGAAGGGTCGGTTTCCGTTATGGTTCGACAGGCTCACCGCGAACGGAAACCGTAGTACTTTTTCATTTTACAGAGTGCAAATGAAAAGTTAAAAAATCAACCATATACAACACATAACCATTTATTACGCTTGTGTTGGCACTCATTCCCATAAAGACTTCTAGAAAATTGTCAAAATTTAAAATATTGTGATAAGATAGTCGGCAAACCAACTCATCTGCTTTTGTCTTTTGTTAATTTTTATGACTGATTTGGTTTTATTGGCATGGCTCTTGCACTGATTGAATAAAATTTTGACACACCCACTTTTCTTTTGCATTAACTTTTGCTAAAATCCTTAATTAGCAAAAGTTAATCTATAAATAAAATTATTCAATCAAAAAAACATTTGGTTATTCATCATGATATGCCGATGATTTTTGGCAAGTGTTTGTTGTAATGAATAATTTTACAAGAATACACCATCATTGGCGACTTACCAACAGCAGGTGGACAACCTAGCACATGCCACAATATTAAGGAGAGACAAATGAAAATTCTAATCTGCGAGAGTGAGCCAGCCCTACGCAAGCACATTCAAACAATCATCGAGTCGCTCACGCATGAAATCGTCGGGCAAGCAGAGCGCCTAGAAGAAGCTTATACACTGGTTATGGAACACCAGCCTGAGATTTTACTCATCAATGCTCACTTGGCTTACATTGAAGAATTTTGCCAAAAAATCAATCGAGAATTTAACCACCCACCCGCCATCATCTTCTTTGGGTTGGATGATACTCATCTTATGTTAAATGCCCTCAAATGGGGTATTTGCGACTATCTACCCATCCCCATCCAAGAAAACGACATCAAAAATGCCTTGCAAAAATGTTGTCGCATCAACGCCGCCCAACAAGCAAGCCTTAATGAGAAAAATGGCAAAAGCGGTCGCACTCGTCAATACATCGCCGCACGCACACACCGTGGCGTTGAGCTCATCTCACTGTCTGATGTCTACTATTTTACCGCTGACCAAAAATACGTCAAAGTACGCCACAAAAATGGCGTGGTACTCATTGATGAAACCTTAAAAGACCTAGAAGAAGAGTTTGAAGGCATCATGTTCCGCATCCATCGCAATGCTTTGATTAATCTGGATTATTTGGATTTGTTGGAGACGGTGGACAGCGGTCAATACCAAGTGCGTTTTCGGGGCATGCCTGAGAAACTGTCGGTATCACGCCGTCATCTGCCCATGCTCAGAGAGAAGATTCACAGCATTTAACGGGGCTAGCCACCCGACACCATCCAAGGGCGTTGATTCGCCCTTTTATATTGCCTTTTGTATTATCCTTTTGCATTTTAGCTGCCTTGATTTAGTCATTATTTATAGCCATGCTAAGAATTGACTGGTGTGAATTTTTATTTGGCATTTTGGGGTAAATGTGGTTAAATAGGCAATCATTTATAAGATAACATAGCGATAACACAATCATGAAAACCCTAACCATCGCCACACGCCAATCTCCACTTGCACTTTGGCAGGCTCATTTTGTCAAAGACGAACTTCAAAAACTCCACCCCGAACTTGACATTCGTCTGTTAGAGCTGGTCACCAAAGGCGATAAAATCCTAGATACTCCCCTTGCCAAAATCGGCGGAAAAGGCCTATTTGTCAAAGAATTAGAAACCGCTCTACTAAGCGGTAAAGCTGATATTGCTGTGCATTCTCTAAAAGATGTACCCATGGTGCTACCCGATGGTCTTATCATTGGGGCGTATCTTGACCGCCACAGTCCTTTTGATGCTTTTGTGAGTAACCACTTTGCCAGTTTGGATGACCTGCCCCAAGGGGCAAAGGTCGGTACATCAAGCCTACGCCGTGAATGCCAACTGCGTGCCTATCGCCCTGACTTAGAAATCATCAGCTTGCGTGGTAATGTCGGCACACGCCTTGGCAAGCTCGATAATGGCGACTATGATGCGATTATCCTTGCCCAAAGCGGCTTGGAGCGGTTAGAGTTACACGAACGCATTCGCCACAGCTTGCCTGCCGACATCTGCCTGCCTGCGGTCGGTCAAGGCACGCTTGCCATCGAGTGCCGAGATGATGAGATTAGAGAGCTCATCAAACCTTTAAACCACGATATCTCCGCCCTACGAGCCATCACCGAGAGAGCCATGAACCATGCCTTAGAAGGGGGCTGTCAGGTGCCGATTGCAGGGTTTGCACAGCTTGATAAAGGCATTCTGCACCTAGAAGGTCGGGTAGGCACGCCTGACGGTCGCACTCTCTTAAAAGTCACCGCCCAGACCGACATCACGGACAATGCCACACAAAATATCCAAAACGCCCAGCAACTGGGGCAGGCTGTCGCCACAGAGCTACTTGCCCAAGGGGCGGATAAAATTCTAAAAGCCCTGTATCAACACCAAGACAACTAATACCAACTTCATAGGTACAATCAACCCAACACCATGACCCCCCTATTCATCAACACCCGTCCCAAGCACAAAGCCGACATGAGCCTAGCCATCCGTAGTGTCAGCTTGCCACTGCTTGCCATTCGGCATTTTGATGAATTGGAGAAATCAGAAATGCAGGATTTGGTGGATTTTACCCATGGTAAATTTGGCATGCTCATCGCGGTGAGTGTGGAAGCGGTGGCGTGTGCGGTGCGTTTTTTAAAAGAGCAAGGCATTAACCATGCCTGCGACCTGCCCCATCATGACACCCTAACCGTCATCGCCGTGGGACAGCCGACAGCGGATGCACTGGCGGATTTTGGTTTTTCGGTGCTGACCCCCCTTGATGTAGGGTGCCCGATGAGCAACGAAGGCATGCTTGCCATGCCCGCCATCGGTGAGCTACACACAGGCGATGATGTGTTGATATGGCGTGGGGTCGGTGGGCGACGGCTGTTATCTGATACGCTCATCGAACGTGGCGTGAATGTGCATGCCATCGCCTTTTATGAGCGGTGCGTGCCGTCAGAGCTGACAAGTGATTTTACTCGTCTGCTTGGCAATGGCATCGATGACAGTCATGATGATACTTTTCACAGCAGTCAAAATCATCAACATCAAATTGACAAGCACTCGCCCATCTTTGTCCTTATTAGCAGTCAGATGAGCCTAAATGCTTGGCAGAGCGTGTGTGACCAACAGATTCACAGCCATCGCACGCACATGCATGGGCTTTTGCCACAAAATGTGATATATTTAACCCTAGGTCATCGCCTAACCGCCCTAACCGCCACGCACTATCCACACAGTCGTGTCTGCCCCGTGGCGGATTTGGCGGAATCAACCCTAAACCAAGCCATACAGGACGTCATGGCAACTTACCCATCGTGAGACATTTTAAAATTTAACCGCTTTTATCATCATGCCAAACACCAAAAAACCCGACAGTCCGAGTGCCGAAGCCATCAAAGCAAATCTAGAAGAACTGGACGCCAAATTCGCCCACGCCAAAGAAACCGAAAAAGAAGAGCTTAAAAAACAAGCCGACCAAGCTCGGGTGGTACTCATGCGACTACAATGGCTGGTCATCATCCTACTGGCAGGTGGACTGTTGTGGCTATACCTTTCTTTTACGTCAGTCGTAGACAAAGTGGATGAACGCCTTGCCAAAATGGACACGGTAGACACTCGCCTAAACGACATGGACGACCGCCTATTTGCCATCACCCCAACCGACAGCCACAAAAAAACAAATAAAGCCGAAACAAGCAAAGACGCTGAGTTTTTAAAAATCGAACTTGCCATGACCAACCGACTCTTTGAACAAGGCAGTTATGATGATACCTTGACCGCCTTGCAAGCCATTGATTATCAGCTTGGTCAGATGACCGGCATTGCTCCATCGGTCAAATCCGCCCTAAGCAGTAGCATAAAAGCGGACATCGCCTACATCGGCACGCTAAAAACACAGCCTGACGCATGGCAGGCTCACATCATCAAAATGCGAGACGTACAAGCCTTTTTACGCACCAAGCAGACCAGCACGCCCAACGCTCCGCTTAGCCGTGGCGATATCTTACTCCATGATGCCAACATGATGTTATCGCTTGCCATCGGTTCGGCAAACGTGCGAGACAGGGGGCTGATGACCAGTTACTTACAAGACGTCCGTTCACAGCTAGAAAGTCATATTACCTTACACGGCGGTAAGATTGACCCTGAGAGCCTAAAAAAACAGTCCGAGCAAACCATCAAAGAAGACAAAAAAGACGGTAAAACCATAAACAATACCGACACCAAAACCGGACAAATCGGACAGCAGGTCGCCCTAAATACCATCGATGACGCCCTATTTTGGGTCTATGATTTGCTTGCCAACAGCCCCAAAAACAAAGAGCTAAGCAGTATTCAGATGTTAAAATAAGCCCCAAAGCAGGCAAAAAGACAGTAAATTCATTATTTTAGATAAATTGAAACTTAAAAGGACATCCCCATGACTCACCCCTACACCGCCACACTCACAGGCAACGACCGCCCCACCGAGCTACACGACTACCCTATCGTCCACGTTCAGCCTGTGGCATGGGGCGACATGGACGCTTTTAACCACGTCAATAATGTCGCCTACTACCGTTACTCCGAGTCCGCTCGTATCAGCTACCTGCACGCCCTTGCCATGTTCAAAGGCGAGACCTTGACCATCTTGGCAGGGTCATCATGCAACTACCTACGCCCCGTGCATTATCCTGACACGCTCCTGATTGGAGTCAAATGCACCAAAATCGGCAACACCAGCCTAAGCATGGCGTACGAATATTACAGCACCGCCCAACAAGCCATCGTTGCCAACGGCACAGCAACCATCGTCCGCACCGACAAAGACGGCAACAAACAGGCATGGACGGCAGACGAACGGCAGATTTTAAGTGATTTTGAAGGGCGTCCGCTATGAGCCATACCATTATGCTAGACACCACAGGGCTAATCTGCCCTGAACCTGTCATGCTCCTACATAAGAGCATTCGCACCGCCAAAGGGGGCGATGAGATTCATATTCTAGCAACCGACCCTGCCACCACCCGAGACATTCCCAACTTTTGTCGGCATTTAGGGCATACGCTTGCCAGTCAAGAGACCCTTGATGACGGCAGTTATCGTTATGTGGTTGTTAAAAAGTTGGGCTAATTTTATCGCTTGGCTTTAAAATGGTGTTGTAAGGGCAAAATCATATTTGCCCTATAAAATATCAGATTTTGGGCGAATTGCAATTCACCCCTGCGATACTCTTTAAGATTTTCTTAAAAAGGCGTTTAATGACACCACTCATACACCCTGCTTAACCGCTCAATCGTCTGCCTAACCCACTCTATTAGCTCGTCATCGCCATAATTATCCAGTTTATCTTTGGCTATAAATTTGCCCAAGCGGTAAAATTCGCCTGTGTTTAGCTCTACTTTTTCGTAGTCAAATTCATGAGCTTGTTTAAAGTCGCCATATTCATTAACACGACTATGCCAAAAATAAAAGTCATCAAAATCCGCCCAATCAATCTCATTTATCCAGTTATTAAATTGCCCCAATGTGCTATTTGAGCTGTTTGCCTTATAAGAATGCCACGTCAAAGCAACAATCAGCCTTTGCCTATTTAAAATCACGACAATAATCGGAGCATTGCCAAGATAATTTTCATATTTATAATAAGCAAAAAAGTGCCGTCTGATTTCCCAGCCGTTGCACCAATTTTGGATATGGGGTTTGGCAAAATGATTGGGTAGGCTTTGATAAATTTGTAAATTAAAGGCTTTAAAAATTTGCCAAGCGGATTTGTGATTGTGCTTAATGTTGTCTAATTCATCAGGGCAATGGAGCTTTAAGTCCTTAATTTGGGAATAAGGTTTATTTAGAATTTGGGCGTGGGTGGATTTTAGCATAATAAATAATTAAGGTTGTTTTTCAAGTTTAAACACATAAGCATAGCCATACCATTTTTCATTGGGATTATAAGTAATGCAAACTTTATCGTCAATGGATAAATTATCATAAATATTTAATTTAAAATTACTTGCATTATTTTCTAAATTAAAAGTATTATGACCCCAAGATGGTTTGTTAATTTGACTGACAATCCCACAAATTTTACTTTGGTTTTTGGCAACAAAATATTGAGCTAAATAATAGGATAATTTTGGTGTTAAAAGTATTGTTACGACGATAATAATGGCAAATAAAATATTAAATTGCTCGTCTTGTAATTTTTTATTTTTTTTTGACATACTTTTCCAAAATATTCATAAAAAGCAAACAAATCCCAAGCACCAAAAGAGTAATCCAACCCTTATAGGTATCATAATGCAACAACAATGATAGTGGCAATAAAATCGCCCAAATGACATAAGTGCTTTTATCTATTTTCATTCACACTTCCCTTTAACCAATTTAAAAAAATTAAAACTACTTTTCTATTTTTTATTATTATCAAAATAATAAAAATAATTTTATCTATAATTTTTCTATATCAAACACATAAGCATAGCCATACCATTTTTCATTGGGATTATAAGTAATGCACACTTTATCGTCAATGGATAAATTGCCTTTTAATTGAAAATTGGTTGGGTGGTCTTTTAATAAAAAAGTATCATATTTTAAAAATGACGTATTAATTTGACTGACGACACCGCAAGTATGCACTTGATGTTTGGCAACAAAGTGTTTGGCGATGTTATCTGAGATGATTGCTATCATCAAACCCATAACAAAATATGCTATAAACAGTGTGTCTTTTTTTTGTTTTTTGATAATTTTGGTGGAATTTATTATTAAAAAAATCAGAAATCCCAATATGATAATTATAGCTGAATTATAACTGTAATTGTGATACCAAAAGAAAAGCAAGACAAAAATTGCCATAATAACATAATCGCTTTTTGTGAAGTTTTTCATAAATGATTGCCCTTTAACCAATTCATAAAATTAAAACTGCTTTGCTCTTTTTGATTATCAGCAAAATAATAAAAGCGTTTGCCAATCAAATTATCAGGCAAATAGGTTTGGGGATAATAATGATTGGCATAATCGTGCGGATAGACATAATCCACGCCATAGCCTAATTGTTTCATGAGCTTAGTTACGCCATTTCTTAGGTGGAGCGGTACAGGCGAGTTGTCGTTTTTGACAAAGGCAAGGGCTTCATTAATCGCCGTGTAGGTACTGTTAGATTTGGGTGATGTGGCAAGGTAAACAGTCGCTTGGGCGAGGATAATACGTGCCTCAGGCATACCGATAGACTGCACCGAACGCAAGGCGGTGTCGGCAAGTAATAAGGCATTAGGGTTGGCAAGTCCGATATCTTCACTTGCCAAAATCACCAAACGACGGGCGATGAACGCAGGGTCCTCGCCAGCACTAAGCATACGAGCAAGCCAATAAATGCTGGCATCAGCGTCCGAGCCACGCACCGATTTGATGAATGCCGAGATGATGTCATAGTGTATATCGCCTGCCTTATCATAGCGTGGTAGCACGGTTTGGGCGATGTTTTGTAACAAAGCATCATCTATGATTAGGGTAAAACCATCTGAGTATTGGCAAGCGATTTCCAATAAATTCAATGCCTTACGAGCGTCCCCACTGGCAAGGCGTGCGATATTGGCAAGGTCGCCTTGTACCGTGAAATTTTTCAAAAATGTATCAGTCGCCAATGCCCTTTGTAGCACTTGCACCAATTCATCAATGGTCAATGACTCTAAGCGATATACTTGACAGCGAGAGAGTAAAGCGTTGTTTATGCTAAATGATGGGTTTTCAGTGGTCGCCCCGACAAGGGTAATTTTTCCAGATTCTACCGCTCCAAGCAATACATCTTGTTGGGCTTTATTAAAGCGATGAATTTCATCAATAAATAACACCGGTGACCCAAAATCCAAAGTATTTGTTGTGATTTTACTGCCATCCATGAGTTCACGCAGTTGCTTGACAGTCAAATCAAGAGCGGATAACAGATGAAATTCACGCCCAACAGCATTGGCAAGCAGGCGTGCCAAAGTCGTCTTGCCAATCCCTGCTTCGCCATGCAAAATCAGGCTTGGCAGGTGATTGTGGGCAATCATACGACTAATGGGGGCATTCTTGCCCAATAGGTGTGTCTGTCCGATGATGTCAGAGAGCTGTTGTGGGCGAACTCGTTCAGCAAGAGGGATATTTAAGGTAGCCATTTTGGGGTTTTGTACCAATAATAGTTAATGGATAAGTTGATTAAAAATATCACAAAGACAGCCAAAATATAAATAAACAAATAAAAATCAGAACTGACATATTTTATCATCAAAAATGAGATGGCATAGATTGATGCAAATTGGATGGTATTCGTTTTTTTTAATTTTGGATTTAGAGATGATTTTGTATGGCATTTTTGACACACATAATCATCATCTGCTGTGTTGTGAAATCTTTGAGATTGGCAATGTGGACAATATGGTGCATGTGCATCAAAAGAGGTGGCTAGTTTATCATGGGCAACAGAGATATTAAAATCATTTTTGATGTCATCATAGTTATCCACGCCTTTTATTAGGGGTCTGTTTTTTATTTTATAAGCATGATAATATCTTAGATTGTTTTCAATGGCAACAATTGCCACAAAAAACAAAAAAATCATAAGAATAATCACTGCCACCCAAAATCCTGTTGTAAGATTGAATTTATCTAAATCAGCAAAAGCGAATATATCGGTATAAATCAATATGAATATGCCGGTACAAATCACATATAATTTATAATATCTTTTGATGAAATATTTGACAAATTGCCAAAAAGTCATTTGCTGTAAATCAGGCGTAAACGGATTGACCAATAGGCTTTTTTGGCAATGCGGACAAAAGATGATGCCATGTTTATAAATCACATCACAAAATATCTTGCCACAATCACCATGTGGACAAGTGCGTGGGGTGGGTGTTAAGTGAAATGGATTTTTCATACATTTTTAATCAAAAAGTTCATGAACCATCAAAACAGTTCACTCTGATTTTATCACATGGCATAAAAAATTGACATAAAAAATCTGCCAAAATATTGACAGATTTTTAAGAATATTGCTTTTTGATAATTAACGAAGGTCACGCTCACGAACAGTGATGGGCGATGCCAAACGGTAATTTGCTGCGGCAGTTTTTGCACCCATGATGCTTGCCACGAAAGTCAGTAGCGTGCTAATCAACCAAAATAGACCAGAATATAGGGCAGCTTTACGAGCAGTATCTTCTGCATTTTGTAGCGTTTGCTCAATATTCATCTTAGCATCAGCAATGGCTTGCTCAGTTTTGGCACGATATTCATGATAAGCGGTGGCAGTTTCTTCACGCACCTCTAATGCTTGCTCTTGGGTTAAACCCTCTGCTTGTAGTCTGGCAATAAGCTCATCACCTGTAACAATGGCTTGCACCTCATCGGCACGCTGCTTGGCGTATCCATCAATATTTTTCCATGTGTCAAGATTGGTAAAATCCATGCCATTAAGGTCAGCTTTGGTTTTGTTAAGCATGTCTTCAAGCACATTCACTGTTGCGCTGATTTGTGCTTCATCAAAAGTTTCGTTGTTCTTAGCAACCCAAGCTTCGATGTCTTGACGGCTGATATTGCCTGTGGCTTTTTGGTACAGCTCTTGTGCTTTGGCAGTGGTATCGCCACCTGCGGCATTAGATGAGCCAGCTGCTGCGGTAGCACCAGCACCAGCTACTGTTGTTACCGTTGATGTAACGGCACTGGCAGCCCCTCCAATAGCACCTGCGGTTGTGCCAACAGCGTTGCCAGCAGTTCTTACAATGCCAGTTACACTATTAAAAGCAAATACAGAGCTGATGACAACGATGGCTGCTGCGGTTAGCATACCTGTTAAAGCAGCGTCTTTTGGCAAAATGTCGGTACCATCGCCAAATAACGCCTCTGGTGCTGATGCTTTGACGGCAAAAAACCCTGCAACAAAAGCACTGATTAAAGCGGTTACTGCGGCATAAACGCCAGCAGCAATACCTGCCCCACGCAAATCTAGTGATAAAAAAGAGCTTAGCACTAGGGCCAAAGCCAGCATTATCATAGATACAACAAGACCCATCAAAAGTCCTGCAAAAATGCCACGCCATGAAGGGCGTCTGGCGGCCGTTGTATGAATACTCATAAGTGATCCTCTATAATCTTAATATAAAAAATAGTGATAATTGATGTGATGATATAAAAATTAAATCCGAACGAACGGACATTATAAAAAAAGTTTGTGTAATATTCAATAAGACTTTGGTAACCATCAGGTAATATAAGTAACTGTCAAATCTTCCGCCCAATCAAAATGAAAATAAAATATGAATTATCAGCAAAAATAATGTAACAAAATAAAGTCATTGATATAAATTTGTTACAATACGCTCTGTGATGCCATCAAATCATTGCTTGACTGCAAGTGTTACTGTGTAAGTTTTGCCCTGTTTGATTTTATCGGCATTACCAAACACCTCATTAAACGAGCGTTTCATAAAATCCCTAAGTCCATTAATGGTAACAACATAAAACCGCCCACCCACTTCCATGCGTTCATAGGCATCTAGTAGATACAAATAGTGTTGCTCTTTACTTGCTTTGGCGGGTAAATTGCTCATCACAAGGCTAAACTTTTTGTCTTTATTGACATGATAAAAGCCATTGGACATCTGAACGTGAGTGTTGGTCAGTCCATTTTTTTGGCAGTTTAATTTGGCATATTCTACCGCCACAAAGTCTTTATCAATTAGGATATGCTGACCGTTTGGGCATTCACGTCCTGCCGTCATGCCCAGCACACCATAGCCACAGCCTAAGTCAATAGAATTATCATCCGCCTTAAAATCAATATAATCAAGGAGCATAAGACTGCCGTCATCTAGCTTTTCTGGACTAAAAATCCCCCAAGTGGTGTGAAAGGTAAAAGGCTTGCCAAGCACGTCTTGGGTAAAGGTGATGTCTTGTCGCCATTGTTTGGCTTTATTTTGCAGGTCGGCTAGGGTGGTTTGGGTCATGACGATTTCTCTAAATCCAAAAAGCTCATTATACCCCAATCCCCCCACGCATACCATAGCAATATGGGCAGACAGTTTTTGCCAAAAATGTTACAATGGTATTTTTATTTGGATAATTGGCATGAACATTTCAAAATTTGGCAAAAAATTCACCCAAAACAGTGGCATATTACAGCTCATGGACGATTTGGGGAATGCCCTAAACAGCGACAAGCCTGTCAATATGTTAGGCGGTGGCAATCCTGCCAACATCGCTTCGGTCAATGACGTGTACCTACAAATGCTCAAAGACAGCATACAAGGCGATGGGGCGGACAGTTTTGCCTTAGACTGTGCCAGCAATTATTCCAATCCGCAAGGCGATGGCAAATTTATCACGGCGTTGGCGGACTTTTTTAATCGCCATTATGATTGGGGCATTACCAAAGACAACATCGCCCTAACCAACGGTTCGCAAAACGCCTTTCTTTATTTGTTTAATTTGTTCGGTGGGGCGTTTGATGATGGCGATAAGTCCATTTTGTTGCCACTTGCCCCTGAATATGTCGGCTATGCGGACGCTCATATTGACGGCAAGCATTTTATTGGCATAAAGCCAAAAATTGAGCTGTGCGATTATGACAATCAAGATGGCTTTTTTAAATACAAAGTGGATTTTGATGCCCTAGAAAATTTGAACGCATTAAAAAATAATCAAATTGGAGCCATCTGCTGTTCTCGCCCAACCAACCCCACGGGCAACGTGCTGACCGATGACGAAATGGCACGGCTTGACAGTATTGCCCAAGCACACAACATTCCCTTGATTATTGATAACGCCTATGGAATGCCGTTTCCCAATATCATTCACACCAAGGCGAATTTGGTGTGGCACGACAATATTATTTTGTGTTTTAGTTTGTCAAAAGTGGGGCTGGCTGGCGTGCGGACGGGCATTGTCATCGCCAAACCTGAGATTATCAAGGCAATCAGTAGCCTAAACGCCATTGTCAATCTTGCTCCGTGTCGCTTTGGGGCGAGCATTGTTACGCCACTTATCAATAATGACAAAATCAATGAGCTGTCATTACAAGAGATTCGCCCGTTTTATTTAAAGCAAGCCCACACCGCCATTGGTTTATTAAAACACGCCTTTCAAGACTTACCCCAAGTCAAAATCCATAAGCCAGAAGGGGCGATATTTTTGTGGATTTGGTTCCAAGATTTACCCATTTCTACCCAAAAATTGTACGAAATATTAAAGGAGAAAGGCACGCTTATTATCCCCAGTGAGCATTTTTTTGTGGGGATTGATACGTCTGATTATCGCCATGCCCATGAATGTATCCGCATGAGTATCGCCCAGCCTGATGAAGTTTTGGAGAAAGGGATAAAGGCGATTGGGGAGGTGGTGCGAGATGTTTATGCCAATGTCAGCCCATAAATCAACCCACTTTATTATTAGGGTGTATTGAACTTTTGTATTTGCAATGAAAAATAGGGGAAATCGCACATTTTTCAAGGAAAAAACGCAGGTTGATAGTCATTCTATCAAGCAAGTTTTTGACGCAGAAAAACAAGATTTAGCCATTTTTCATGCAAAAACTATTAATTCATTTCTAAAATATTTCTAAATTGTAAATAGTGTTATAAAGGTTCAACACGCCCTAAATCAATGCTAAAATAAAACCATTTTATCCAACGAGACCCCCCATGAATTTATCGCAACTACTTAAAGACACCAATTACCAACTTACCCAGTTTTCTGCCGAGCATATCACACTATTGGAAAATACCATTTTTCAAAAACCCAGTAAAAATGGCGATGTACCATATGTGCATTGCTTGATACGCAAAAAGGACATTAAACTGACCCCAGAAGAAGCGGTTCGCCAACTGTATCTGATGAAATTACACCATGATTATGGTTATTCTTATGAACGCATGGAATTGGAATATTCGGTGCATTTTGGGCGTGAAAAAAAGCGTGCCGACATTGTGATTTTTGATAAAGATAATCCCAACGTTGTTTATATCATGGTGGAGCTTAAAAAGCCCAAATTAAAAGACGGCAAAGAACAATTAAAATCCTATTGCAATGCCACAGGAGCTCCGATTGGCGTATGGACAAATGGCGATAGTATTTCCTATTACAACCGCCGAGACCCCAATTATTTTAAAGACATTCCCAATATTCCAAGCGTTCACGAAAAATTATCTGATATTTTACAAGAACGTTGGACGATTGATGATTTGATTAAAAATGACAAAATCGCCACTCAACGCAAATCTTTAAAAGATTTAGTGATTGAAATGGAAGATGAAGTTTTGGCAAATGCAGGGGTTGATGTTTTTGAAGAATTGTTTCAGCTTATCTTTACCAAACTTTATGACGAAATGGAAAGTACACGCAATAAAAGCCGTCATTTGGAATTTCGTAATTATGGCGATACCGAAAGCGATTTAAAAGCCAAAATTGGGGCTTTATTTGATAAAGCCAAAAACAAATGGGAGGGGGTATTTGCTGAGAGTAGCAAGATTAATTTATCACCGTCCCATTTGGCGATTTGTGTGTCATCATTAGAAGAAGTGAAATTATTTAATTCCAATCTTGATGTAGTTGATGAAGCCTTTGAATATTTGATTAATAAATCCAGTAAAGGTGAAAAGGGTCAATATTTCACACCGCGTTATGTGATTGATATGTGTGTCAAAATGCTAGACCCCAAAGCAGATGAAACCGTGATTGATACAGCAGCGGGCAGTTGTGGGTTTCCTGTTCACGCCATTTTCCATGTTTGGGAAAAACAACTTAAAGAAAAAGGATTGGAGCGTTCCCATTTATTTACTGCTGAACAAAAATTACCAGAACAATTGGATTATGTAACCGAAAAAGTCTTTGCCATTGATTTTGATGAAAAAGCCGTACGAGTTGCTCGCACACTCAATTTAATTGCAGGCGATGGACAAACCAATGTATTGCATTTAAATACTTTGGACTATGAACGCTGGGATGATTTTACCAAAGATGAAGAATGGGGTGATGTTTATGGCAATGGCTGGAAAAAATTAAGAAAATTACGCAAAACCAAAGACCAAAACCGTGATTTTGGGTTTGATGTATTAATGGCAAATCCGCCTTTTGCAGGCGATATTAAAGAAACCCGAATTCTTGCCCGTTATGAACTGGGCAAAAATAGCAAAGGCAAACAACAATCCAAAGTTGGACGAGATATTTTGTTTATTGAACGCAATCTGGATTTTTTAAAAGACGGTGGGCGAATGGCGATTGTTTTGCCACAAGGTCGTTTTAATAACAGCAGTGATAAATACATTCGTGATTTTATTGCTGAACGGTGTCGTATTTTGGCGGTGGTGGGTTTGCATGGCAATGTATTTAAACCACATACAGGCACAAAAACATCGGTCTTATTTGTGCAAAAATGGCATGATGAATTATGCCCCAAAGTGGATGATTATCCTATTTTCTTTGCAACCATGCAAAGCCCAAGCAAGGACAATTCAGGCGATAAAATCTATGTCAAACATACAGATGGTGTGCCAATATTAGACAGTCATGGACATTTAATTGTGGCTCATGATTTATTTAATCATGATGGCGTTACCCAAGATGGTATTACCGAAGCTTTTATTGAATTTGCCAAAAAGGAAAAATTGTCTTTTGTGGGAAAGGATTAAGCCCTTTTGATAATGCCAAATATCAGGCATTGTTGGAAGGGCTGGAAGTGAGCGAGGTCTCAATTTTAGATGTTTTAAAAGATGAGAATTTACGCTTAGAAGCTGAATTTCACACCAATAAATCCATAAAAATTCAAGGTGTAAAAGGAAGTGAGATTATTGATTTTGTCCAATATGGAACTTCGGAAGAATTGAATGAAGATAGTCTTGGTTATCCAATTTTGCGTTTAAATGAGTTTGATGGATATTTTATTGGCGAGCCTTCAAAATATTGCAACAAAATTTCAGAACAAACTTATCAAGAATTAAGACTAAAAAAAGGAGATGTTTTAATTTGTAGAACAAATGGAAATCCAAAATATGTGGGTAAATCTGCTGTCGTAATGCAAGATTATGATTATGCTTACGCCTCATATTTATTTCGTATTCGTCCAAATCAAATTATTAATTCAGAAACACTAGTTTCATTTTTAAATAGCAAATATGGCAGGCAGGAAATAGAGCGATTTTCTATGCAAAGCAACCAATCTAATTTTAGTCCTGCTAAATTTAGAGAAATTACAATTCCCATAATAGAAAATTCTATCCAAAAGGAAGTTGCGGTCTTATTTAAGAATAGTTTTAATGATATTTTACTATCAAAACAAAAATACGCCGAAGCTGAAGCCCTATTATTAGAAAATTTAGGTTTAACTCATTTTCAGGCAACCTGCAAACCTTTCAATATTAAATATTTAAAAGAAAGTTTTTTACAAACAGGCAGATTGGATTCGGAGTTTTATCAACCGATTTATGAGTTATTGGAAAATCATATTTTTTCACATTCTCATGGATTTGAAAAACTGGGCAATATTTGTCAATTAAATGATGAAAACTACACCCCAAAAGACAATCAAGAATATGATTATATTGAATTATCCAATATTGGCAAATCAGGTGAAGTCACAGGTTCAACTCGTGCTTTGGGCAAAGAATTGCCATCTCGTGCCAGACGCAAAGTACAAACAAATCAAGTGATGATTTCTAGTATTGAAGGTTCATTACAAAGCTGTGCGATTGTGCCAGTACATTATGATAATGCGTTATGCTCAACAGGATTTTATGTTTTATCATCGGATAAAATCAATGCAGAAACTTTATTGGTTTTGTTTAAATCGTCTTTAATGCAACAGATTTTAAAGAAAAACTGTTCAGGAACGATTTTGACGGCAATCAATAAAGAGGAATTGTTAAATATTCCACTGCCAATTATTGATGAAAAAATCCAAACCCAAATCGCTGAATTTATCCGCCAAAGTAATGAACTGCGAAAACAAGCCACCCAATTATTAGCCCAAGCCAAATATAGCGTAGAGGCAGAAATTGAGCAAAGTGCTTTACAAGAGAGAGAGAGAGAGAGAGAGAGAGGTTTATAAATGAGGCTAATTATCATTTAAGATTGGCAGAATGGGTATTGTTGGAAAGTTTGCTTTTGGGGCAACCCAAAAATATATCAGTGCAATCATTTAGCCAATCTTTTGGCATTAGCGGTCGACTTGATGCAGAATATTACCAACCAAAATATAAGCGATTATTGCAAAAATTAAAACAATACCGCCACAAAACATTGGGTGAATTGGTTGATTTGCAAAAATCGGTAGAAGTGGGGTCGGAAAATTACCGTGATGAAGGTTTGCCTTTTGTGCGAGTGGCGGATTTTTCCAAATTTGGGATTAGCCAGACGGATAAGTTCGTCAATCCTGCGGATTTTGCTGACATCATTCGCCCCAAAAAAGACACCATTCTACTTTCAAAAGACGGTACAGTGGGCATTGCTTATTGTGTGCCGTCTGATTTGGAGGTGATTACTTCTGGGGCTATTGTGCATTTGTCTTTGAAAACAGATGAAATTTTGCCCGATTATTTGGCATTGGTGCTAAATTCAGAGGCGGTACAACTGCAAGCACAGCGAGATGCAGGCGGTTCAATCATTCAACATTGGAAACCGTCTGAGATTTTGGAGGTGGTGATTCCTGTTTTACCAAAAGAGATTCAGCAGACAATCAGCGATAAAGTGCAGACGAGTTCTGAATTAAAAAATCAAAGCGAAATTTTACTAGAACAAGCCAAGATTTTGGTGGAAAATGAGATTGAGAATATGGGGTAAATATGGCAAATCACCAACAAGATTTAAAGAAAGAATGGTTTATGAAGTCTAAGATAGACTACCATGCACCATTTGTAACCTTATGGTTAAGTTGCAATAGTTGGTACAACTTTCATTATGGTTTAGCTAACGACAGAGAGCATATAAACGAGATTAAAAGAGACACAAGCAATAAGAATAAGGTTTATATCGCTTTTAAAAACCTTTTAGAATCAGGTAATCCAAAAGAGCGGGCTAATATTTATAATTGTATTGAGCAGTTGCATTATGCTTTAATCCAAGCTGAACTTGTTTATTCAGGGAATAATATCCCCAATAATTCAAAGATGAGCCTAAGTAACGCTTTAATGGACTTTAATGCCAATCCTAAGATTTTTGAAAATTTAATTATTGATAACGCCAAAACTAAGAGCGGGAAATTAAAAAATCAATTTGCCTCTGCACACGATTTAGGAACCTTAGTTTTAAATAATGATTCGCAAAAAATTTTTGCAGGATTGTTTGAGGTTATTTATCAAGTACGCTGTCATTTGGTTCACGGAAGTTTAGAGCCAAATGACAAAAATCACGAAGTTGCACGTTATTGTTATTTGATTTTATTTGAATGTTTAAAGGGTTTCTGTGGATAAAGCAACTACCCCCTAGGGTGGTGTTCTTCGTGCAAGGCTTGTAGGCGTGCCGTGGCAACGTGGGTATAAATCTGCGTGGTGGATAGGTCGCTATGCCCAAGCAAAAGCTGAACACTACGCAAGTCCGCCCCGTGGTTGAGCAGGTGCGTGGCAAAAGCATGGCGAAGCGTGTGTGGCGAGATGTCGGTCGTGATACCCGCCAGTAGAGCGTATTTTTTAATCAAATGCCAAAAGTTATGGCGGGTCATATAACCGCCCTGCTCGGTCAAAAACACCGCTTGGCAGTCACCGCCCTTTGTGCCGACCTTACCACTTTTGCCAGCGGTCAGTTCATGACGACGGACGAGATAACTTTGTAGGGCGTTGTGGGCGTACTCACCAAGCGGAATCAGGCGAGTCTTTCCGCCCTTGCCCGTCACTTGGAGCCAGCCTGCGTTTAGATTTAGCTCATCGAGCGACAGATTGACCAGCTCTGATACACGCAGACCGCAGGCATACATGACTTCAAGCATGGCTTTATCACGCAGTCCCAGTATGGTCGCTAGGTCAGGCGTGCCAAGCAGTCTGGTAATGTCGTCTTCGGATAAGGTCTTGGGTAGGGGCTTGTCAGCTTTGGGGTTTTTGATGTTCTCACAGGGGTTGTCGTCACGCACCCCTTCGCCCACTTGCCATAAGAAAAACTGGCGTAAACTTGCCAACATTCTCGCCTGCGTGCGTGGCGATTTGCCTTGGTTTTGTAGATACACCAAGCACCCTGCCACGTCCGTCTCCTGCCAATGGGGCAATGCCCGCTCACTGCTTGCCATGCAAGTACGCAAATCACGGATGTAGGCGTTACGGGTGCGTGTGGCAAGCCCCCGAGCGAGCATGTTAATACGAAATTCGGTCAGATACTCTGGGTCGGTGTCAGTGGTCGCCAAGGACGGCAGGCGGGGCTTGGTGGCTCGGGTTTTGCTCATGGTCGGATACGGTGCTAATATTGGGGGTATTGTAACAAACTTTGGGGGATGATTAAATGATTTTTGGGCATGCCTGCCCTTTATCATGCAATTTGCATTTTAAAAATATTTTAAAGACAAATAAGGCTTGGCTGTTTTTAAAATTTTACATCATCTGCCTTTAATCCCCCAAATCCGCCCCCATGTAGCCTATAAATTTTTAACATAAATAGGCACCCTTATGGCAAGCACCCTAAACACCGCAGAAGAAATCATTGCCGACATCAAAGCAGGCAAAATGGTCATCTTAATGGACGATGAAGACCGTGAGAACGAAGGCGACATCGTCATGGCGGCGGTTCATGTCAAGCCGTCCGACATCAACTTTATGATTACTCACGCTCGTGGGCTGGTGTGTTTGACCTTATCCGAAGCCCGTTGCCGTCAGCTTGAACTACCCCTAATGAGCGACAAAAACGGGGCGAAGTTTAGCACCAACTTTACCCTATCCATCGAAGCTAGCGAGGGCGTAACCACAGGCATATCCGCCGCCGACCGTGCCCGAACCGTGCAGGCAGCCGTCGCCCCCTTTGCCAAACCCACCGACATCGTCCAACCTGGGCATATCTTCCCCATCATGGCAAAACAAGGCGGGGTGCTACATCGGGCAGGTCATACCGAAGCAGGCTGTGACTTAGCACGCCTTGCAGGGCTTGAACCTGCGGCGGTGATTTGTGAGATTATCAAGCCAGACGGCGAGATGGCACGTCGTGATGACCTAGAACTCTTTGCCAAAGAACACGGACTTAAAATCAGCACCATCGCCGACCTTATTCACTACCGCATGACCAACGAGCAGACCGTGGAAGTCATCGATGAGCGAGATTTTGCCAGTGAATTTGGGGCTTTTAAACTCTACCGTTTTAGAGAATATGGGGCGGACGAGACCCACATCGCCCTAGTCAAAGGCGACCCAAGCCGTGGTGTGGCGACCGTGCGAGTCCACGCCCTAAACCCCCTAAAAGACTTGTTTGGGCATACTGACAGCAAGCAAAGCTGGGATATTCGCTCAGCACTGGCTCAAATCGGGCAAAGCGAACAAGGCGTGTTCGTGTGGATTGACTCGGGGCGTGCTGTCGATGTCAGCGGTGCGTTGGATAAATGCCAAGCCAATGTCAGCGTACACGAAAGTAGCGAGCCTTATCGCAGTATCGGTGTCGGAGCCCAAATCCTAAAACAGCTTGGTGTCAAAGACATGCGACTGCTATCAAGCTCTGCCAAATTTAACGTCTCGGGCTTTGATTTGAATATCGTGGAAGTCGTGCCACGTTGATTGTTGGTTTAAAATAACAAAAAAATCGGATAAGCCACTATCCGATTTTTTACTTAGCACTAGGATGGACTAAGCCATGCTTGTTTATGACATTTTTTGACCCACAGGCACGACTTGGACAAACAAAAAACCAATTTCCAATTTCCAATTTCCAATTTCCAATTTCCAATTTCCAATTTCCAATTTCCAATTTCCAATTTCCAATTTCCAATTTCCAATTTCCAATTTCCAATTTCCAATTTCCAAAATATTGTCCGCCGATTTTATATTTTGTCAAGTATTTTTATGATTATCAATGGGTTAAGATTTGGGATTAACTCATTGACTATTTTTGATAAATGATTTATATTAACCAAAAATCCACATAAGGACACCTGATGAACGTACAGCCTTGGCATTGGTTGGTTTTTGGTCTGATTTTGATGATATTAGAGATGTTTGTGCCGACCTTTTTTCTGCTATGGTTCGGGGCGTCTGCTGTTGTTACGGCAGTGCTTGCGTGGGCGTTTGGCTTGGGCTTTGGGGTAGGGGTCATCTTGTGGCTTGTGCTGTCGGTCATCTCGTGCGTGGCGTGGTTTAAATTTATTCAGCCCAACATCAAGACTCGCACGACCGCAGGGCTTGGGGGCAGTGTCATCATCGGCGAGATAGGCATGCTTACCCACGCCCCAAGTGCAGACAGGCTCGGCAAAGTGCGGTTTAGCGTGCCAAAAGTCGGCTCTGATGAATGGCTGTGCCGTGGGGCAGATGGCGAAGTGTTACAGGCAGGCGATAGGGTCGTGGTGGTGCAGATACTCGGTAATGAGTTGGTGGTTCGGCGTAAATAATGCCATTGGACTGCTGTTTATTACCAATTCATCATATTAGATAGATTGGTAGGGGTAAATCGCATTTGCCCTGTATTTCATTGATATAATTTTAGATAACTGTTAGATAGGGGTTTATTATGGAAGTTTTATTTGTCTTGGTGGCGTTTGTCGTCTTTACCGTTTTTAAGGGTGTCAGGCTCGTACCACAAGGCTATAAATGGGTGGTTCAGCGACTGGGGAAATATCATCAGACCTTAGAACCGGGTTTGAATTTTATCATTCCCTTTGTTGATACGGTCGCCTATAAAATCACGACCAAAGACATCGTGCTTGACATTCCCAGCCAAGAAGTCATCACCCGAGACAACGTGGTCATCATCGCTAATGCGGTGGCGTATATTAACATCATTCAGCCAGAATATGCGGTGTACGGCATTGAAGACTATGAATACGGCATTCGCAATCTGGTACAAACATCTTTGCGTTCTATCGTGGGCGAGATGGATTTGGACAGTGCGTTATCAAGCCGAGACCAAATCAAAACCCAGCTCAAACACGCCATATCAGACGACATCGCCGACTGGGGCATTACCCTAAAAACGGTGGAAATCCAAGACATCAAGCCGTCCCACACCATGCAACTGGCGATGGAAGAGCAAGCGGCTGCCGAACGCCAACGCCGAGCCATGGTAACACGAGCGGACGGACAAAAACAGGCGGCTATCTTGGAGGCGGACGGACGATTAGAAGCGTCTCGCCGTGATGCCGAAGCTCAGGTGGTGCTTGCCAAAGGTTCAGAAGAGTCCATTCGTCTTATTTCATCGGCGATGGACGGCAAAGAAATGCCTGTTGTGTACTTGCTTGGCGAGCAGTACATCAAGGCGATGAACGAGATGGCACAATCTGATAATGCTAAGACGGTTGTATTGCCTGCCGATATCCTAAACACGGTCAAAGGATTGGTGGGCGATAAGTTAAAGGGTTGATTTTATAATCATTTAACTTCAAAACGCACCAATGAAAGTAAGGTGCGTATGACACATTAATAAGATTTTTCATCTAAAAGGTGCGTGGTACGCACATTACCATACAACCAATGAATTTTTTTAAAATTTAACATTGGTACAAATTGGGGTTAATTGACTATAAAAATAAAAAGCGGTGATGATGACCGCTTTTTATTTGTAGATAAAGTTTTAAAAGATAAAAGGCGTATGATACACCCATAAATTATCTTTTAAGTTATCTTTTAAATTATCAATCCAATTCATCAAGCCACGCCATTTGAATGGCTTCTAATATCGCTTCGTTGGATTTGTCAGGCTCGCCCACAAAGCCATCAAGCTCGCACACATAGCGGTGCAAGTCGGTAAAGCGAATGTACTGCACGTCCACATCAGGGTGCTTTTCGGCAAGGGCGATGGCGATGTCTAAGCTGTCATGCCAGTTGAGTTTCATAAAAAACCTTTTTTAGAGATAAGTTTACACAAATTTTAGCAAAAATTTTAAACCAATGCTATAATAATCGCCATTTTTATTTATCATTGTTAAATTATGAGCGTACAAACCCACACCCCCAATCCCAACCAAAATCAACGTAAAGGCAAACCACAAATCGCCAAAGCTGACCCCACCAATCCGCACCTAACGCCGATTGACCGTGAGATTTTGACCCCGCCAAACGGACACAAAAAGGTACTACTGCACTCATGCTGTGCCCCTTGCTCGGGTGAGGTCATGGAGGCGATGCTTGCCAGTGGCATTGAGTTTACCATTTATTTTTATAATCCCAACATTCACCCCAAAAAAGAGTACGAGATTCGCAAAAACGAAAACATCGCTTTTGCCGAAAAGCACGGCATACCGTTTATTGACGCCGATTATGACATGGATAATTGGTTCGCTCGTGCCAAAGGCATGGAGCAAGACCCCGAGCGTGGCAGACGCTGTACCATGTGTTTTGACATGCGATTTGAACGCACCGCCCTATACGCCCACGAGCATGGCTTTCCTGTGATGACAAGCTCGCTTGGTATCAGCCGCTGGAAAAACATGGCTCAAATCAACGACTGCGGACACCGTGCCGTTGCCCCTTATGAGGGTCTTGATTATTGGGATTTTAACTGGCGTAAAGGCGGTGGCAGTAGCCGTATGATTGAGATTAGTAAGCGTGAGCATTTTTATCAACAAGAATACTGTGGCTGTGCTTATTCGCTCCGTGACACCAATAATTTTCGCCGTAGCCAAGGGCGTGAACCGATTAAAATCGGGGTGAAGTATTATGGGGATGATGACGAATAAATAAGCCATAACACCAAAAGACCGTTTGATGACGGTCTTTTTTGTGCCTTTTAATAAATTTTATCAATCATCATTTAAAATTTATCAAGTTTTTTCAATTTAAAAAATCAAATCAAAACATCAAATTATTATAATTTACCAAATCATCAATCCTGCCTATAATAACCCCATAGATTGACAAACCAAGCAAAGCAAAGTTCAAGCTAGTCATCTAAGTTGGCAATGAGTGTCATTTTTATTGTTTACATACGCTAACCGACAAGCTTGCCCTGCTTTGTTATACTTGTTTTGTCATACCTTTAATCAAAATACACCGTAACCTAGGATTTATCATGACCGATATCCCAAAATGCCCCTACTCAGGCACGCCCCTTACCATGAGCAACGGAGCCCCTGTTGTTGATAACCAAAACTCATTGACCGCAGGTGCCAGAGGCCCCTTGCTTGCCCAAGATTTGTGGCTCAACGAAAAACTTGCCGACTTTGCCCGTGAAGTCATTCCAGAACGCCGTATGCACGCCAAAGGCTCAGGGGCGTTTGGGACATTTACCGTCACAAACGACATCACCAAATACACCCGTGCCAAGATTTTTAGCGAAATCGGCAAAAAAACCGAAATGTTCGCCCGTTTTACCACCGTAGCAGGCGAGCGTGGGGCGGCGGACGCTGAACGTGATATTCGTGGTTTTGCCCTAAAATTTTACACCGAAGAAGGCAACTGGGACATGGTCGGCAACAACACGCCTGTGTTCTTTTTAAGAGACCCCAGAAAATTCCCCGACCTAAACAAAGCGGTCAAAAGAGACCCCAAAACCAATATGCGTAGTGCGACCAACAACTGGGATTTTTGGACACTACTGCCCGAAGCCTTTCACCAAGTTACCATTGTCATGTCCGACCGTGGCATTCCTAAGTCTTACCGCCATATGCACGGTTTTGGCTCGCATACGTATAGCTTTATCAATGCTGATAATGAGCGTTTTTGGGTTAAATTCCATTTTCGCACTCAGCAAGGTATCCAAAACCTAACCGATAGCGAGGCCGAAGCGGTCATCGCCAAAGACCGTGAGAGCAATCAGCGTGATTTGTTTGATGCCATTGAACGTGGTGATTTCCCAAAATGGAAAATGTACGTACAAATCATGCCTGAGCAAATGGCAGAAGAAGTGGATTTTCACCCCTTTGACTTGACCAAAGTTTGGTCAAAAAAACAATTTCCGCTCATTGAAGTGGGCGAATTTGAGCTAAATCGCAATCCAGAAAACTTCTTTTTGGACGTGGAGCAATCCGCCTTTGCCCCAAGCAATCTCGTACCCGGTATCAGCGTGTCGCCTGACCGTATGCTCCAAGCTCGCCTGTTTAACTATGCTGATGCACAGCGTTATCGCTTGGGCGTAAACCGCAACCAAATCCCTGTGAACGCCCCACGTTGCCCTGTGTACTCAAACCACAGAGACGGTCAAGGGCGAGTGGGCGACAACTATGGCGGACGTCCGCACTATGAACCAAACAGCTTTGGGCAGTGGCAAGACCAGCCACATTTGGCTGAGCCACCCCTAAAAATCAGTGGCGATGCCAAGCAGTGGGATTTTCGTGAAGATGACAGCGATTATTTTAGCCAGCCACGAGCCTTGTTTAATCTCATGACTGATAAGCAAAAACAAGCCCTGTTTGACAATACGAGAGGAGCAATGGGCGATGCGTTGGACTTCATCAAATACCGTCATATCCGCAACTGCCACGCCTGCCACCCTGATTACGGTATGGGCGTTGCCAAGGCGTTGGGCATGACGGTAGAAGACGCCATTAAAGCGTATGATACCGACCCCGCCAAACATTTGGCGAGCTGTTTGCCACCAAAGACGTAAGCGGTTTTGGTTGATTTTAAAGATAAAAGCCACTCTGGATAGAGTGGTTTTTTGTTGTTTGTTTTGATATAATAAATAAAGGAGTAAGTAGCAGATTGATTAAGTCTTTTTTGTCGATAAAAAAATTGCATACTAGATAGCTAGTATGGAGTAGCTTTATACAACGCATTGTCATAAATGTCAAGCGTCGCATAAATCTCAGCATTATGTAAGTATCAATAATTGGCATATCTATATATTCCATTGTTATGAGCATGATTGCTATCATTCTACTAAATTGGGGTGCCATTTCTCATAATGGCGTTTCGGCACACTTTTTCAATCCTTAATGCGTACCCCGCTTACTCCAACTTTTTATCTCCTTTTTTTTGATTATGAAAGAAAAAAATCTTTGGTTTAAAGTAAAGTCCTATCCACATATCGGACTACCAATCACTCAGAAAGACTGCAATAAAGTAATTAACTACATAACAAATCCAGAAAATATCAAAAATCACGCTTTCTGCCCTTTCATTCATACCCAAATCATCACGCCCAAATTTCGTAAAGGGTACGATGGTGACGGAAATCTCCTACATAATGGCAAAAGAATACACCAAAAGAAAAAAGTAAGGAATATTTATTACGCAAATCACTGGGATGCAAATATATTTGCATACTATTCACACCTACTTTCCCAAAATTATGAATGCGTTCTTAAACAAAAGGGTCTAACAGAAGTTGTTACTGCTTATAGAAAAATACCAAAAAATAACAGCAATCAGACTGGTAAAGATATTGGAAAATGCAATATTGATTTTGCCAATGACGTTTTTGAGTACATTCGTGAATATACCCAAAAACATCAAGAAATTGCGGTGATAGCTTTTGACATCGAACAATTTTTTGATAACCTAGACCATAAAATTCTAAAAAAGGCATGGGAAAATATTATAAAAAAGACAAATTTACCAGATGACCATTATAATGTTTATAAGGCTATTACCAAGTTTTCTTATGTGAAAGCAAATGACTTATTTCAATTATTTCAAAATGAGATAATTGTAAAAAGTAAATCGGGCAACATAAGGAAAAAGCCAATTAAAAAATTGGAATACCTTAGAAATCAAAATGCAATTGCTTTTTGTGAATTAAAAGACATTCAAAAAATAAGAAAATCAGGTCTAATACAAAACAACAAATATGAAAAATGTACAATAACCAATCAAAAAAAATTAAAAAATTATGGTATTTGTCAAGGCTCTTCAATCAGTGCAACCTTAGCCAATATCTATATGCTAGAATTTGACGAACTAATTCATCATAAAATTCAAGAAATAGGTGGTATTTATAGACGATATTCTGATGATATGGTTGTCATCTGCCCAATCGACCATAAAGATGAAGTTTTAGGGTTGTTTGAAACAAAAATAAAGAGTATTTCTAAGTTGAATATAAACCCCAAAAAGACACAAATATTTTATTTTAAACTAAATGGCAATAATGAAATAACTTGCTTGCAGGAATTTAATGGAAAAATTAATCACAACAGCCACAAGAAGAAATTTGAATATTTAGGTTTTTCGTTTAATGGACAGCACGTCTATCTCAAAAATTCTGCACTTGCTAATTATTATCGCAAAATGAGTATGGGTGTGCGTAGATGTCATTTTTATGCCAATCACATCAGAAATGATACGCAAGGTAAGATTTTTAAAAACAGACTTTATCGACAATATTCATACATTGGAGCCAAGCCAGCAAGAGTAGGCAAAACCAAAAATAAATGGAAGCCTTCAAAACGCAAAAATTGGGGTAACTTTATTGGCTATGCAATGAGAGCAGACCAAATTTTGACGAATAGCAGAATTAAATACCAACTCAAAAACCATTGGAAGATACTTAATGCACGCATAAATAAATAAAAACTGCCCTTTGGAATTTTTGAAAGTCTTAAATGCATAAGGGTGAATTACAGTTCGCCCTGATAATTTTTTAATTTTAAGAAATAATTAAAAAAATTGTATATTATGAAAATATTGGTATAATAATACGATTGTTTCCACAAGGATATCTATGAAAAAACTGCTCATCGCCACACTCATCGCTCTATCACCCCTATCCGTTCATGCCACCAACTGGGTGGACATAGGCAGCACGAGCAACTTTATTTACCACATTGACCATGATAGCATTCAGACACATTACTTTACTGGGGGCGGTACTTATATCACCGCTTGGGTTAAGAGAGATTATCACCAAGCCCAAGAGCTTAGTAATGGCAAGAAATACTGGCAAACGAGAGCTTTTTCGTATTATGACTGCGTTGCTCGTAAATCAGACTTTGATTATGTTATTTATTAAATCTCTTTCCAAACTAAAAATAAACCTTTATAAGTATTGGGGTTGAAGTTTTTAAAAATCCACAAAAATCGGGGTTTGGAAAGAAGTCTATTATGATAAGCAAAGTAATTCTGTTGACAGTTTCAAACGTTATGTATCCACGCATTCATCAAAAGACTGGACGAGAGCGGTTCCTGATACCGTAGGCGAGGGCAAACTTGATTATGCCTGCTCGCAAGCAGGGTGGTAAAAACATCCGCTTTTTATAAAGCGGATTTTTGTAAACTTGATGAAACGGTATTGTTAATTACCATATATCTTTGGATGTACAGCTAACAAAATTGAATTTTACTACGGAAACCGTTCGCCCTGAGCCATGCCTGCGGGTCGGTTTCCGTCATGGTTCGACAGGCTCACCACGAACGGAAACCGTGGTACTTTTTCATTTTTTAAAGTGTATTTGTAGGGGCAAATCACATTTTCCCTGTGATAATGTGTTGATTTTTGGGCTAATATCATTCGCCCCTACACGTCCAAAATTTAAAATACACCTGTAATGAACAACCCCAACTAAACAAATTCCCCAAAAAACTCATCAATATATCCCACAGGCATATCGGCAAGCGTATGTCGCCATTTGGGGCTTTTGTCTTTATCAATAAGTAATGCCCGCACCCCTTCTTTAAAATCGCCGTGATTGACACAATGTGTCGCCACGACCGTTTCCAAATCAAATATTTGTTTTAAAGAAAAATCTTTTTTGGTCGTTTTTAAATCATGATAAATTTTAAAGGTAATGGCTTTTGTGGTGTCCGAGCCATTTTTATAAATGTCTATGGAGGATTTGATAAAGTCATTATCGCCATCATAAGCCATTAGGGCTTTATCAATATCCATCAAATCACCTACATTCATCAGATGATTAATCTCATCAAATGCCTTTGACAATTCACTCTCACCCAATATGGATGTATCATGAGAGTCATTTAAACAGGCGGATAATAAATGATGATTGGTTTGATTGTCCTTAAAATCAATTTGACAAATACGACTTAGCACGTCATCAAATCTATCATGACTGATTGCAAAATCCGCCACGCCAAACGCATGAGCGTCCGCCCCTGTAAATCTTGCTCCCGTTAGCCCCAAAAATAGCCCAACCTTACCTGCCAGATGATTTAAAAAGTAGGACGCACCAGCATCAGGAAACAGCCCGATAGAGACTTCGGGCATTGCCATGAGTGTGGCGGACGTAACGACTTTATGGCTTGACCCGCCAAACAGCCCCATACCGCCACCCATGACGATACCATGCCCCCACGCCATGATAGGCTTGGGATAGGTGTGCATGGCGTGCATGAGTCCGTATTCGTGCGTGAAAAAGTCGTGGGCGGTCGCCCCACTCGCCCCGCCATAGAGTGCCTTGATGTCGCCCCCTGCACACAACCCCTTGTCGCCTGTGCCGTGTAGCACCACGACCGCCACACTGTCATCATTCGCCCATGTATCTAGGTGCGTGCGTGTGGCTTTGACCATGTCTAGGTTTTGGGCGTTTAGGGCTTTGGGGTTGTTGAGCGTGATGATACCGATGTGTTTGCCGTGAGCGGTTGGGGCTAGGCGTGCCAAAATCGTGTCGGTCATGAAAAATTCCTTTTAATGGTTGAAATAAGGATTTAATATAACAAATTTAAACCGTCAAATCAATATTTTTAAATTGAAAAATCACACCAGTTATTTTATAATCTTTTTATCTTTTAAATTATCTTAATCATTGGAAAATATCATGTATTGTTTAATATCCCCTGCCAAGAACCTAGATGAAAAAACTGCCATTCCCTTTAATGTAGACAACCATTTAAGCGAGCCCATACTTATCAATCACGCCATAGAGTTAATGAAAACCCTAAAAAATAAAGACGTGATAGACTTACAAGAGCTTATGGGCGTATCTGCAAAAATCGCCGAATTAAATGTCGTCCGTAACCAAAATTGGACTTATCCTTTTGATGATAATAAAAAGCCTGCAATTTATTTGTTTGACGGCGATGTTTATACAGGGCTTGATGCTTATTCATTAAATACCGATGAGATTTTATATTTAAATCAGCATTTGGGGATTTTATCAGGGTTATATGGCATTTTAAAGCCGTTAGATAATATGCTACCTTATCGGTTGGAAATGGGTACGAAATTAAAAACACCCCATGCCGATGATTTATACGGCTATTGGGGCGATGAGATTACCAATGTGATAAATGACAATATCAAAAATAGTGGTTCTGATGTATTGATAAATCTAGCGTCCAATGAATACTTTAAAGCGGTCAATACCGCCAAAATCAAGGCGGACATTATCACGCCCAAATTTTTAGACCAAAAAAACGGACAATATAAAATCGTGAGTTTCTATGCCAAAAAAGCCCGTGGCATGATGATGAATTTTTGTGCAAAAAATCAAATCACAAACCCCGATGAGCTAAAAAACTTTGATATGGACGGTTATTATTTTGACGAAAAAGCAAGCAGTGATGATGAATGGGTATTTAAACGAGATGAACAGATTTAGCAGTAATTTTTAATAAATTATTTAGGGCGTGTTGAACTTTGGTATTTGCAATGAAAAATGAGAAAAATCGCACGTTTTTCAAGGAAAAAACGCAGGCTGATAGTTATTCTATCAGACAAGTTTTTGACGATGAAAAACAAGATTTAGCCATTTTTCATGCAAAAATTGATTGAAATTGTCAATTTTTCATCTTATTTTATAAGAATGTTATCAATGTTCAACACGCCCTAATTTAACTTAACAATTATTTATTGTAACAACGCAAAAATTACCGCCATTTTGCCCAAAAAAGTGCTAAAATAAGCACGATTTCGGTCGTAGTTTTAAGTAAATTTAGTTATTTTATCACGTTAATTTTAGTTGAAAAAAGGTAATTCTTATGGCAAAAGCACCCAAAGAAAAAGACGAAAGCATTGAAGGCAATAAAGAAAAAGCGTTGCAAATGGCATTGGCTCAGATTGAAAAGGCGTTCGGCAAAAACACCATTATGAATCTGGGCGATGAGTCTATCAAGGTAGATGTAGAGACGATTTCCACAGGCTCGCTCGGGCTGGACATTGCTCTGGGGATTGGCGGTTTACCAAAGGGGCGTATCATTGAGATTTTCGGGCCTGAAAGCTCGGGCAAAACCACGCTCACCCTACAAGCGATTGCCGAATGCCAAAAGCAAGGCGGAAAATGTGCGTTCATTGACGCAGAACACGCCCTAGACCCCATTTATGCCAAAAAATTGGGCGTAAATTTGAACGAACTTATGGTATCCCAACCCGACAACGGCGAGCAAGCCCTTGAAATCGTGGATATGCTGGTGCGTTCTGGGGCGGTGGATTTGATTGTGGTGGACTCTGTTGCCGCCTTGACCCCAAAAGCCGAGATTGAAGGCGAAATGGGCGACAGCCACATGGGTCTGCAAGCACGTCTAATGAGCCAAGCCTTGCGTAAAATCACAGGTAACGCCAAACGCTCTAACTGTATGGTGATTTTTATCAACCAAATCCGCATGAAAATCGGCGTCATGTTCGGCTCGCCTGAGACGACAACAGGCGGTAACGCCTTGAAGTTCTATGCGTCTGTCCGCCTAGACATTCGCCGTATCGGTTCGGTCAAGGACAAAGAAGAAATCATCGGCTCTGAAACCCGTGTCAAGGTCATCAAAAACAAAATGGCTCCCCCGTTCCGCCAAACCGAATTTGACATTATGTATGGCGAAGGTATTAACCGCTTGGGCGAGATTGTAGATATCGGGGCAAGCCTTGACATTGTGGGCAAGTCAGGGGCGTGGTACAGCTATGAAGGCTCAAAAATCGGTCAAGGCAAAGCCAATGCCTGTCAATTTTTGGCGGAAAATCCTGCAATCGCCCAAGAGATTGAAGCCAAAATCCGTGAGCTAAAACTTGCCAATGTCGTGCCAGTCGCCCCCAGCGATGATGACGGCGAAGTGCCTGAATATGTAGAAGGCATGGACAACTAATTTTATGGTCAAACCCATAAAAATACAAACCTTAGATGACATTTTAGCAGACATGGGACAACCTGTGTCTGCTAAAACTTTTGATAAAAAGAATAATAATAACAGCGATAAAGCGAACGATAAAAACAACGATACACGCCAACAATCCGATGACAATTTTTTGTCCGATAAACCAAAAAATTTAACCAACACCGTCAAACACTCCTTTAAAAAATCAGTTAAGAACACCCAAAATCCCAACTCCCAAACCGACACACCAACACCCCCACGCAAACGCAAATCCCAAAAAAGCGATAATCAGCCGTCTGCGGTGGATTTATTATTAAAAGACGACAGTCAAACGGTGCTTGATGATAATTCTTTAAAATTATTAAGCCAAGTTGAAATTGAAAAATTACAACTTCCCGACAAAGAAACTCGCTATTTGCGTTGGCTTGCGTTTTATTATTTGTCCAAAAAAGAGCTTTCCCGCCATGAGCTAAAAACCAAACTCATCGCCAAAGACTGCGACCCACAGGCGGTAGATGACTTGCTTGATGAATTTGCCGAAAAAGGCTATCAGTCCGACACACGCTGTGCGACCACGCTCGTGCGTGAAGCGGTACGCAAAGGGCGTGGCGTGCGGTATCTGACAGATAGCCTAAAAAAAGCAGGGCTTGATGTTAAGGCGTTTGGCGGTGTGGACGAGCTGATTGTCATGAGCGATGTGGACAGCGTGGCGGACGGCACGATTTTGGACAATGATAACAAGGGCAATGACAAGGACGATGAGATAGACTGGCTCAAACTTGCCGTAGAAGCTCGCTGTAAAAAATATGGCGACAATATCCCAAAAGACCCAAAAGAAAAAGCCCGCCAACTGCGATTTTTGCAGTATCGAGGCTTTGATATGGGTGTGTGTTTTGATGCATTAAAGATGAATTTGGGGGATTTTGAATAAAGGCAGTTTTAAGCAAAGGTGATTTTGAGCAAAACAGTCAGACCTGCCTATCACGATAATCCATCAATCCCACTCCCACCACTTCCAAAAGCTGTGAATCTTGGTGCGTGGCAACGGTGCGAATGAGTCGTGACGGCGAGTGCGTGAGCGTATTGGTCAGGCGATGAGCGAACTCATCTAACACCGTCATCATGTCATCACCCTGTGCCAGACGGTGTTTGGCATGTGACAGCAGTCTGCTTTTATGCTCGTCCGCCATCATGCGATAATCAGCGATATAACGTCTGGCGGAAAGCAGTTGCATTTGACTCTCAATACTTAGGGTCAGCTGACTGACCATCAGCTCCGCTTCTACCGCTGCTTGTTTTCGCTCTTCTAGGTTACCTGCGATGACATGCTGTAAGTCATCCACCGAATACAGATAGACATCATCAAATCCACCCACCGCAGGGTCGATGTCTCGTGGCACCGCCAAATCCACCAGTAACAACGGGCGATGACGACGCACCTTTTGGGCGTGCTTGACCATCTCCGTACTAATCAGCGTATCCATGCTACCGCTACAACTGCTCACCACATCGGCACGGCTTAGCACCTGCCCGAGACTATCTAGCCCCACGCACTCAACATGCACCGACCGCCCTGCATTTTGTGCCATTTGCACCAGCTCATCTTTGAGCAGTTCGGCACGCTGTGGACTGCGATTGGCGATGATGATGTTTTTCATGCCAAGGCTTGCCACGTTATGAGCGACAAGGCGGTTCATCTCGCCTGCCGCCACCATGAGTAGCGTGGTATTCTCCGGCTTGTCAAATATCTGCGTGACCAGTTTGGCGGTCGCAAACCCTAACGTGACCGCCTGCTGTCCGACCTTACTATCACGGCGGACACTGCGTGCTGACGCAAAAATCTGCTGAGTGAGCCAATGAAAATCACTGCCCACTCCACTCACTGCCTGCGACTGTGACACTGCTTGTCTGATTTGTCCCAGAATCTGTGGCTCGCCCAGTATCATCGAGTCTAGCCCTGACGCCACACGAAGCCAGTGGTTCAACGCACGGTTATTCTCATAAATGTACAAAAAAGGCGAAATGTCATCTAGTGCCACGCCCTTGAACTCGGCAAGCCACGACCGCACCCGCCCCGCCTGCACGCTCACGTCATCATCGTCAGCGACCGCTTGCCACTCATCGTCAAACCCCACATAAATCTCACTGCGGTTACAAGTAGAGACGATGACCGCCCCCGAAACCGACTCATCAAGACGGCGAATGTCAGTAATCGCCTGTGGCAAATCCGAGCCGAACGACAACCGCTCTCGCAGGGCGACAGGGGCGGTTTTGTGATTGACTCCGATGACGGCTAATTTCATGACAGGCTATATTTGGTAGATAAAATAAAACAGACAGATGATGAAACGGATTATTATAACACCATTTGTCAAAAACACACAAAAAATGGGGGTTTTTATGAAACTTTTCAATCAAAACACACACTTTGACAAAATCAATCGTTTTAAATGGGCATTTACCCATGCTAAAATACACCCCACCCCTCAAAACCTAACCGCAAACAATCCTAGGCTAGGACATGATGAGTTTTTTAAAAATTATCATTTTTTTCTCCTTTTATCCTTGAAAAAATCCACCCCATCCCTATTTAGAATAACATAACAATAATAATCATCGTAACCTTTCCTCAACCCACTGCCCCTCCTTCAGTGGGTCTTTTTTTGCCTGTATATAAAATTGACGAATTATTGTACAGATTTATTCTATTGCCACAATACATTTGATTTACACTCAACCAACTTGATATTTACCACGGGTTTGTAGGGGTGTGCTGAGCACACCCTTGATGACATTACCGTGCAGGGCGTACACAGCACGTCCCTACATCCAAACATCATTGCGTTTGTAGTAATTTTAAAGTTTATTGGGTATATGCCAATTTTTTTGGTAATTTTTACATTAAAATTGTTTCAAAACATTGCAACTGTTTGGCATTTCATCTTATAATAAGGCACTTTATCCATCGATTTTTATCATGAGTGCAACGCCAAATATTGAGCGGTCTCATCAGAGAACTAAGCCCACTTATAAAAAACGCGTCATTTTAGTGCTGTGCGTGTTGGCACTTCTGCCCCTTGCCGAGAAAACCATGTCCACGGCACAGGCAGGGGTTTTTGACTCATTGCTAAAAATCCTACTGCCCTTTTATGATGATGACAGCAGTCTTGGCAACGACATCCCGCCCCAAGACAGCGATGAAGACACGCCACAGACGACAGAGCCTGCCTTTGTACCTGTCACCCCATCTACACCCGATGAGCATGGCGAGCCTGACCTGGGCGAGCATGGCGAGTACATCGATGACGGCACTGATAATTATCCACCCAATGCCGACACCGCAGACATCCCCGACATCATCTTTGATGACACCCTAAACACCCATGACAGCACGCCCATGCTTGGCTATCCTGATTTATACGCCCTGCTGTCGGCTGAGTTTGGCGTGGACAGGGGGCAGATTGGTGAATCTTTGACCATTTATAAAGCTGAGAGCTTTACCGCCAATGCCACAGCCGTCTTTGAGCGTGCGTTGGCGTTGTCCATTGAGTACGAAACCCCCAAACAATCGCTTGCCTTTGCTCGGGCGTGGCAACGACAAAACCCTGAACACATCCCTGCATGGTTCTATGTCGCCCATCTTGCCCTAAAAGCAGGCGACTACCATGAAGCAAACACCATGTTGGCGATGATTTTGGATTATGATGAAAAGGCGGATTTGACGGGGATTTTGACGGGGATTTTTCCACAAAACCCTGACGAACAGCGACAGCTTTTTACCGCCTTGCAAAGCATGGAAGACGATAACCCATCGCTGTCAGTACTGCGAGCAGGTCTTTTACTACGCCTACAAGACTACGCCCCTGCCTTGGTTCATGTTAATAGAGCCTTAAAGGATGAGCCTGACAACCTTGCCTTTATCACCCTAAAAATAGACATCCTAAAAGAAAGCGGTCAAGAGTCCGCCATGTGGGCATTTATCCGCCAAAAAGTCAAGGAGTTGCCCACCATCAAAGAGCTACACCTGTACGAGATTCGCCATGAGATAGACATGGGTCAGCTTGGACGGGCGTGGGATTTACTGCAAGTGGCAAACCGTCAAACCAAAGACCCTGACGTCGCCCTGCTGACCGCTTTGGTCGGGCTAGACATCGGCAAATATGAAAACGCCCGTACGGTCTTGACTCCCTTACTTGACGTGCCTGCCTTTAATAGCCGTGCCAATTACTACCTTGCCATCAGCTACGAACGCTCAGGCAGCCTTACCCTTGCCAAAGAGCATTATGAAAAGGTCAAAGACTACGAGCATGTGCTAGACGCCCGCACCAAAGTGGTCGGCTACTATCTTGCCAAAGATGATGTGGACAAAGCGATTGCCACTTTGGTGCGACTGCGTGATGACTTTGAGATTTATGCCATTGACAGCTATCTGCTCCATGCCGAGATTTTGCTACGCCAAGACAAAAAGACCGAAGCCCAAAACCTACTCACCGTCGCCAATCGTGAATATCCCGATGATGACCGCCTGCTCTTTGCCAGTTTTCAGCTTTTGCAAAATGAACTTAGCGATGATGACAAACGCTTTGCCATCGATAAGCTCTTGGAGCTTGACCGCATGAACCCTGCGTATCGCCTAGCCGACATCAAACTTCGCCTAAGCCAAAACCCCAACGACCTATCGGCACTCGAAGGGGCGATGAGCCTTGCCCAAATCAGCTCGGACGACCCCAATTACGACCCACAGTTACAGCTTGAAGCTCTTATCGTGCTTGGCAATCACGCCCTATCACAGGGCAACTATCGGGCGGTGCTGGACTACCTAGAAATGCCCTATGAAGTCGCCCCCGACCTAAACGCAGGCATTACCCTACTGCGTGCCTACCAAGGGCTTGGCGAGTCCGATAAGGTCAATCGCCTGCTTGCTGACCTACAAAACCGCTTTGCCTTTGGGCAAAATCGGACAGGACAGGAAGTGCAGGAGTATTAGAGTTTGGGAAATGATTTTTGAGATTGTTAATTGACTTGTAAGGGCAACTTGCAATTTACTCCATGTAAAATTAATTTTTGGACAAATAATTCACCCCATATATCCAAATTTTAACATGTATTTTTATTTGGCAATGTCTTATTTAAACAACCTGTAAACAACTGTTAAACAACTTTAAAAAATCTTTTTAACCATCATTCTTCATTAATTCCTTACTCATCATTATTTACCATTTAATCATCAGGACACCCATGAAATTTATCCACCCCCTTATCCTTGCCCTAGTCGCCACAGGCTCGCTCACCGCTTGTCAAACCCTGCCCAAGACCACCCCTGCCATCAGCGAACAGATTCATGATGATGTCCTACGCTTTGCCATCACTGGTAAAATCGGTATCACCACAAACACCGCCAACGGCAAACAGGCAGGCAGTGCTTTTTATAACTGGGGGCAAGAAGATGAACGCTTTGCCATTGACTTAACAGGGGCGTTTGGCATGGGGGCGACCCAAATCCGCTATGACGGACAACAAGCCACACTCACCAACGACCAAGGCGAGATACAGGCAGACAGCCCCGAAGAGTTACTCCAAAAAGCCACAGGTTGGCACGCCCCCATCAGTCATCTGCCCCACTGGATAGTCGGCAAAACCGCCCAAGGCGATACCGACAGTCAGCAGGACGAACAAGGCAGACTCGCCCAAAGCACCAATGATGACTGGACAGCCAGTTTTGAATACCCCAAAAACAGCCCACGCCCAAGCCGTCTTGTCATCAATCACACCGACGGACATCGTGTGGTGATGACCATCGTTTATCCGAATTGATATCATGAGCCAGCTTACTTTATTCTCGCCTGCCAAACTCAACTTGTTCTTGCACATCACTGGCAGGGCGGACAACGGTTATCATCATCTGCAAAGCGTCTTTACCGCCATCGATTTTGGCGACACGCTCTCTTTTCGCACGTCCACAAGTCAGAAGCTTGTGACCTTGATAGGGGCAGATGAGCTGACCGACGACATCAATGACAACCTTATCGTCAAGGCGGTCGAGACCCTAGCCAAGCGTTATCCTGCTTATGCCTCATCCGTCCAAATCATCCTAGAAAAGCACATCCCCACAGGGGCAGGACTGGGCGGGGGTTCGTCCAACTGTGCGACCACGCTCATCGCCATCAACGAGCTGTGGGGACTTCGGCTCTCTGCCGATGAGCTTATCAAGATTGGGGCGAGCCTTGGGGCGGACGTGCCGTTTTTTATTTTTGCCCATTTTCACAAAACCTCCGCCATCGCCACAGGCATTGGCGAGATACTGACCGCCATTGACTTACCCGACTGTGGCTATCTGGTGCTATTGCCTGATGAACATGTCAGCACCGCCACGCTGTTTGGCTGTGATGAGCTCAAACGAGACTGTCCTGTGTACAGCCATCACGCCCTATCGGGTGCCAACTTCTTTGGCGATAATGCCTTGTTTACCAACGTCTTTACCCCGCTGGTACTGGCACGCTCTGCCAAAGTCGCCCATGCCTTTGGCTATCTGTGTGACTTAGAGCATGAGATTGGCACCAAGGCACGCATGAGTGGCACAGGCTCGGCGGTGTTTTTGCCCCTTCCCTATGAGTTAAACGACACCGCCATCAACCGCTTGATAGACAACGCCCCCTGTCCCGCACTATTTGCTCGGGGGCTGTATTAGGGCGTGCCTACCATTGATAACATTTTTATAAAATAAACCCCATTCTCAACTTTACATAAATAATTAATTCATCAAGGGCGAATTGCAATTCGCCCCTACAACCCAAAAAAATAATTATGGGGCAATCAATAAGCCACCATTTTAAATCAATAAATTTCAAGTGCTTAGCAATTTATTTTAAAATTTTAAAAATTAGCCCTTGCATAATTTTAATTTTTCGGTATAATTGTCCGCCTATATAGGGGCGTCGCCAAGTTGGTAAGGCATCAGGTTTTGATCCTGACATCCGTTGGTTCGAGTCCAGCCGCCTCTGCCATTTTTTGTAAATTTTTAAAAAATTTATCACCTTTATAGGGGCGTCGCCAAGTTGGTAAGGCATCAGGTTTTGATCCTGACATCCGTTGGTTCGAGTCCAGCCGCCTCTGCCATCTTCTTTTGGTTGAGAAGAGTAAAAAAGCCAGTTGAAAGACTGGTTTTTTTACGTTTGTTGTTTGTGCAGTGGCATTTTACCGTGTTTGAGTCTTTGCAATGATGGCAAAAAATGGTAAAATAATCTTGCTAACCCCACTGTCCCAACCATAGGATTTTTTCATGTCATATATGGCCGTCTTTTCAGGAAGTGCCAATCCTGAACTTGCCCAAACCGTCGCCAACCATCTTCACATCCCCCTAAGTAAGTCTGACATTACCCGCTTCTCTGATGGCGAGATTGCCGTTGAGATTAAAGAGAACGTGCGTGGTAAAGACGTTTTTATCCTCCAACCAACCTGTGCCCCGACCAACGACCATCTAATGGAAGTGGTGCTACTGGCGGACGCTCTTCGCCGTTCTAGTGCAGGACGTATCACTGCCGTGATTCCTTATTTTGGCTATGCTCGCCAAGACCGTCGCCCCCGTTCGGCTCGTGTGCCTATCTCGGCTCGTGTGGTGGCGGACATGCTGTCCATCGCTGGCATTGACCGTGTGATGGTGGTGGATTTACACGCTGACCAAATCCAAGGTTTCTTTGACGTACCCGTGGACAACCTATACGCCACGCCCGTGCTACTTAGCGACCTAAAACAAAAAAATTATGAGAACATCATGGTCGTCTCCCCTGATGTCGGTGGCGTGGTGCGAGCCAGAGCCGTCGCCAAATCACTGGGCGATGTTGACCTTGCCATCATCGACAAACGCCGTGCCAAAGCCAATGAATCCGAAGTCATGCACATCATCGGCGACGTATCAGGACGTGACTGCATCATCGTCGATGACATCGTGGATACCGCAGGCACACTGTGCAAAGCCGCCCAAGCCCTAAAAGACAAAGGGGCAAAACGTGTGGTCGGCTACATCACGCACCCTGTACTCTCGGGCAAGGCACTAGACAACATCACAAACTCCGCCCTAGATGAGATTGTGGTTACTGACACCATTCCTTTGACCGATGAAGCCAAAGCCTGCTCAAAAATCCGTCAAGTGACCATCGCATCAATGATTGCTGAGAGCCTGCGTCGTATCAACAACGAAGAATCTATCAGTGCGATGTTTGAGTATTAATTAACATCAATGACTTCATTCTCAACTTAAAATGGCAACTCGTTGATTGTTTAATAACTATTTTTGGAGTTGTAGGGGCAAATTGTAATTTTCCCTTGATGAATCAATCACTGATATAAAGTCGAGAATGGGGCATCTATCAAAGCCTTATGGGCAGGCGTGATGACTTTATCCATCAAGCCTGCCCTTTTTGTATTTTCAAAAATAGGAAAATCACACGTTTTTAAAAAGCTGTTAGCCTGTCATCAAATGGGCTATTATGGAATATACACTCTACAAAATGAAAAAGTGCCACGGTTTCCGTAGGGCGTGCCTGCCATTGATAACATTTTTATAAAGAAATGAAAATCCAACACTTTCATCAATTTTTGCATAAAAATGGCTATCCGACCACTTAATCGTGTAAATTTTTAAGATTTTAACTTAATTTTAAAATTAAGTTGTCGGATTGTTTTTCATAATAAAAACTTGTCTGATAGAAAACTCACAGCCTTTATTTTTTTCCTTGAAAAACGTGCGATTCCCCCTTCTTTTTTAAACAGGCATTTTTCATTGCAAATACAAAAGGCAGGCACGCCCTAAAAAAGCATTCCATTAGAAAAATAAAACAAATAAAACCAACCCCAACAAAAACACCAAAAAGATAAGCGATTAAAAAACACAAAATAAAAGAGATGATAAAAAACACATGAAAAATTTTAATGATATTTGCTCTATTTATCCGATTGACGTCAAATAATTCATCAATAAATTTGGTTAATTCCATCAAAACCCCCATAGGCTGACAAAGTAACCCATTATAGCACGTCTATAAAACAATGATTTTATGGATGAATTATTTGCTCATCATTCATTTTTTACTCTCGGTATTTTCTAAATCTATCCCATCATCAAAAAATAAAATATCTCTGACATCTTGCCCATTTCATGATAAAATAAGGGCATTTATGACTTTAAGGATTTGCCATGACCGCACAAACCACGCTCGCCCAATACCTAGAATCCCACACCACGCCACAGCTTGCCAGCACCATGACCACGCTTGCCACCGCCAGCGTGGCGATTAGTCATCTGCTTGACAAAGGGGCGTTGGCAGGCATTCATGGCGAAGCAGGCGGTCAAAATGTGCAAGGCGAAGCCCAAAAAAAGCTGGACGTGATTTCCAACGACCTACTTCTAAACGCCCTAATCCATAATCCCAACTGTGCAGGGGTTGCCTCAGAAGAGCTTGATGAGATTAGCCCTGCCAATGATGACGGCACACTACTGGTTACCTTTGACCCATTGGACGGCTCATCTAACATTGACATCAATATGACGGTGGGGACGATTTTTTCTATTTTGCCTTATCACAATCAAGGTCAAAAGGCGTGTGAGAGCGACTTTTTACAAAAAGGCGAGAACCAGCTTGGAGCGGGCTATTTTATCTATGGCACGTCCACCATGCTGGCGGTTACCTTTGGGGCAGGCGTTGCCATGTTTAGCTTTGACCCGATGAGCCAGACTTATATTCTTATCAATGATGACGTGCGTATCAGTCATGATACTGCCGAATACGCCATCAATGCGTCCAACCGCCGTTATTGGCTACCGCCCATTGCGACTTATATTGAAGAGCTGACCCAAGGCGATACAGGCGTACGAGCCAAAGACTATAATATGCGGTGGGTGGCGGCGATGATTGCGGACGTACACCGTATTTTGATTCGTGGCGGGGTGTTTATGTATCCCTTTGACACCAAAATCGCAGGAAAAGCGGGCAAACTTCGTCTGATGTATGAAGCCAATCCCATGAGTTTTGTTATTGAGCAAGCAGGTGGGGCAAGCACAGACGGCGTACAGCGTATCATGGACATCACGCCCACGCACATTCATCAGCGTATCCCTGTGGTCTTGGGGGCAAAAAATGAAGTGGATTATGTCAAAGCCTTACATGAGAAAGCAGGGATTTTGGCAAATGGTGATAAAGTATAAATCCCATAACAAAAAAGGGGGTATCATGACCACATTAACCTTTAATGAACTTATTATGCTTGTCAATCGCACGCAGGATAATTCCCTGCCTGTACAAACCATCGCCACCCAAACCCAATCTGTCAAACCTAAAAAACGGATTGGGCTAATGCCGATTGACAAGCAGGTTTATGAATGGCTAGACAAACCCATTGATGATTTATTTGATGATGAGCTTGTGCCGTGAAATATTTATTAGACACGCATATTTTATTATGGGCGGTAGAAGACAATCCCAAATTAAGCCAAAAAGTACGGCAAATCATCAATGATGACGACAATGATTTGTTATTTAGCGTAGCAAGTATTTGGGAGATTGCCATTAAAGTGGGACGTGGCAAGCCCGATTTTACGTTTAATCCTACCATACTAAGGCGGATATTATTAGACGCAGGCTATTTAGAAATGCCCATTTTAGGTCATCATGTGCCTTTTGTGCAAGATTTGCCAAACATTCACAAAGACCCTTTTGACCGCCTATTGATAGCAACTGCCAAATTAGAAGGGTTTATTTTGGTTACTGCTGATACTCATGTTGCCAAGTATGATAATCAGATTATTTTGGTTTAAATATGTTTAATTTATCCAATCATCAATATCATATCGCCATTAGTCTTTATTTATTACAATTAGAGATGATGAGCCGTGATGAGATATTTGATTTTAATAACCAGTTAATGAGCTTGGGTTATTATGATGAACTTATGCTTATTGTGCTTGATGAAGAATTAACGATTGACAAACAAAGCAATACCAACTTGAATGTTTTTGAGTTAAAATCACTGATGTTAAAAATCTGTAAAAATCTTAATTTTTATTGTGAAGATTTGCCTTTTAAAAAATGTGAATTAAAATATATTCATACCTTAAATGAAATATTAAAATACACCTATTTTCCAATTGAAGAAGACAGTTTTAATTTATACGACTATTATGAAAATCATGATTTATATCATGAAGATATTATAATACCTGTTACTCATTTTATGTATTATTTAGAACCCTATTTTGATTGCACACCGCCCATTGATGAGACACAAAAGACCATTTATAATTTTTGTCAAGCATGCCAAAATTGGATAAGTAATCATCATGAAATTTTAACGCAAATTTTTAGTCCTTTTAAAGATAATATCAGTCCATGAACCTAATCACCTCCAAAGACAACCCCACCATCAAACACGCCCACGCCCTACTCGCCCACCACCGTACTCGCAAAAAAAGCGGACAAACAGTCATCGAAGGCGTGCATTTGTTGGACGCACTCTTAAAGCAAGGCTTAACGCCCCACAAGGTCATTTTATCAGAATCTACCCTGCAAAATGATGAAGTCGCCCCACTTTTGGCAACCATCACCAAAAAAGACATCGTCATTACCACGAACGCCCTGTATAAAGACATTCGCACGCTCGGGGACGGTGTGGATATCATGGCAATCATTGACACGCCCACGCCCACACTTGGGACGGTAACGGGCGACTGTCTTATCCTAGACGGCTTACAAGACGCCGGCAACATCGGCACGCTCCTACGCACCGCCTCGGCAGTCGGTATCACCACCATCATCAGCACACCTGCCACCGCCCATCTGTGGTCGCCTAAGTGCTTGCGAGCGGGCATGGGGGCAAATTTCGCCTTGTCTATCTATGAGCATATCCCCACCGATGAGATTTTGGCAAAAGTCAAAACTCCGCTTTACGCCACAAGCTCGCACACCGATAAGGTCATTTATCATCATGACTTGACCGCACCGATTGCATGGGTATTGGGGCATGAAGGGCAAGGCGTGTCTGATGACTTTTTGCAAAACGCCACCCCCATCGCCCTACCCCAACCCAATGGGCAAGAAAGCCTAAACGTGGGCGTGGCAGGAAGTGTGTGTTTTTATGAGATGTTAAGGCAGAGAAGTTTTGGGTAACATCGATAGCAACCGTTTGGCTTATAATCAAAAATACCGCAATACCGCCAACGCCACTTGCTCGTGCGTATCATCACGCCCACGCTCTGCCTTACCTGTTAGGCGTAGGGCGTATGTGGGGCTGATGTCGTACTGCACGCCGACATTGATAGCAGGCTGAACGTATGCCGAGCGAGTCTCGCCTTGATTGTGATGATACCATATCGGCAGGGCAAGCTCGCCCATGACTCGCACCTTATCACTGGCGTGATGAATACAGCCGACATTCACGCCTGCCCCCACACGATAACCTTTATTGATATGCCCCACTTGTCCGCCATAACCGCCAAACGCATAGCAGAGCGTATCGGCAAGCCTGCCTGTATCTGGCTCGCCCTGCCCGAGTGTCCATGATTTGCCCTTTTCTAGGCGAACATCAAAGACCGCATGGTCATCATTATTCCTATCCGAGCCGTCCATGACCTGCATAAGCCGTGCGTGCTGACCCCATGCCGTGCCGTTATGGGCTTTGGCAGTGTTGGTTGGGTTATAACTGCGTGTGCTAAACACCGTTGCTCTCTCTACTTTTAGCCTATCATCATATCGCACATCGAGCGAGAGCATTTCGACATCGAGATACTGGCGTACGCCCACAGGTCTATCTAGCACATCATGATATGCCGAGCGTAACGACAGCCCATAAGTTACGCCGTCATTGTCGTCCGTGCGGGTGCCGTGATAACTGTCATCATAGCCGACCGATACGCCAATGCGGTGCGTGGGACTGGCATGGGCGGGATTACTGGGGCTTGTGATTGTCCCCTTTGTGCCGTTTTGCACCGCTTGGGCGGTACTGCTCTTTGACGGCAGGTATTTGGTATCAAGCACCAGCCCCTTATCGGTCAGCACCCGTGCCACTTCGTTGGGAATGACGACTTTGCCAACCGCTTCACGCAACTCACTGCCACGCACGACATCTATCAGGCGTAATATCTCACTGGCACAGTTGTCATGGGTGAAAAAATACGGACGTTTTAAATCTTTGGTCTCCCACACATGTCGCATGATTTGGGCGACTTCGGCAGTGGTGAGATTGAGACGATACTCCCAAATGTCTCGCTCATCATCAAGCAGGTACACATCTCGCTTTTCATCATAATCATAAAACTCCATGACCCCTGCATAACCGCCCACCAGAGAGCGGGCACTGGCTTCGGCTTCGCTGTCCGCCTTGTCTCGGGCAACGGTGTAGTTAATGGCAAAGGCGTCATCATCACGACCACTTGCCAAACTTCGCTCGGTGTCCGCCTTTATCATCACATGAGCGAACGCCGAGCCGAGCGAATTGGGGTGCTCATCGGCAAAGGTCAGCGACAACGCCCGAGCGTCATACTGTTTCGCCCACGCATGAAATTCATCGCAACCACTGTCATCTAACATCAAGCCCAACCGCTCCGCCACATAGTGCGTGCGAGCAGGAAACGCACACAATACCTTATCATCACGCTCATCTATCGCCTTGATGATAGCGTCAAGCTCGGCTTTGGTGTCGCCCCCTGCCAGTAGAAAATGCGGGTCTTTGGCAGTGGGTTTGCCTTTTTTGTCAAGCAATAATAGTTTTCGCCATGTGGGGGAATTTGCCACATCTGCCAAAGATTGGGATTGGCTGGCGGTTGGGGTGGTGTCGGATTGGGAATTATCTGTTAAAAATGAATGCTGAATTTCATCAAAAACCGCATCATTGTCTCGATACGCCACATTAGTACCGTCCGTTAGGGCATTGCCAGATGAGACGGCATAAGCCGGCACGCTCACCAAGGCGGTTAGGCTAAGGGCTAGTAGTGTGGGGGCGGATTGGTAAAAATTTTTCATAGCAAGTGTTAAATCAAGTGTTAAATTTAAATAAAAATTGATAGAATAGACTTTTGACAAGTATAAATCATCATGACAAAATTCACCACTTTTTTTATCAAAGACGGTATATTACACGGAGCGGACTTTGTGCCGTCCCCCAACTTTAATGCCCGCCCCGACTGCCCCATTACGGGCATTGTCATTCATAATATCAGCCTACCCCCAAGCGAATTTGGCAAAACGGATACCACTGGCACGCATTTTGTCAAAGCCTTTTTTCAAAATAACCTAAATGCCAATGACCATGACTATTTTAAAACCATTGCCGATTTAGAAGTCTCGGCTCATTTATTTATTGAGCGAGACGGACAAGTTAGCCAATTTGTCAATTTTAATGACAGGGCATGGCACGCAGGGCAATCCACTTATCTTGGGCGGTCAAATTGCAATGACTTTACCATTGGCATAGAATTAGAAGGCGATGATTTTTCGCCCTTTACCGAGATACAATACACCGCCCTTGCTCATATTATCCACGCCATTTATACCGCTTATCCTGCCACCGAGCGACACCTTATGGGGCATAGCGATATTGCCCCTATTAGAAAAACCGACCCTGGGGAATTTTTTGATTGGCAAAAATTAAGACAATTGGTTGATGATTTGTGCAAACAATAATGGATTTAATTTTTTAAAAATTTTTAGGAAATTTATTAAAAAATTAATTCAAAAATACCCCAAATTTATTACCAATTTTTAAAAGGAATTACTATGAATACCAAAGATTATTTAATCTTATTTAGCGTGGTTTTGATTTGGGGTGTCAATTTTTTGGCAATGAAAATCGGCTTAAATGATGTACCGCCTTTGATATTGGGCATGGTGCGTTTTTTATTGATTTTATTGCCTGCTGTTTTCTTTTTTAAAAAACCCAATGCCCCGTGGATTTATTTAATTTTATATGGCTTGACCATTAGCTTTGGGCAATTTAGTCTCATGTTTTTGGCATTGTCATGGCACTTTCCCACAGGATTATCGGCACTTATTTTGCAGGCACAAGTCTTTTTAACCGTGCTGTTTTCGTGCATACTGCTAAAAGAATCGGTCAAGCCCAATCATCTTGTCGGCATGATAACGGCAGGGGTTGGGCTCACACTCATCGGCGTGGGGCAATATCAGGGCGGATTTTCGCTCATCGGTATGCTCCCTGTGCTGGGTGCGTCATTGAGCTGGGCGATTGGCAATGTCATCGTCAAAAAAATCGGGCAAGTCAATCCCTTATCGCTCGTCATCTGGGGCAATCTGTCGGCACTCATCGCCTTTACGCTAGGCTCGCTCGTGGCGTATGGCGTGGGCGGTGTAATGAGCCATTTGGCAAATTTTAGCGTGGCGGGGGTGCTTGTCGTCATGTTTTTGGCGTATGTGGCGAGCTTTGTCGGCTATACAGGCTGGGGGTATTTGCTGGCTCGGCATTCGGCAAGTAAGGTTACGCCCTTTATCATGCTCGTGCCTGTCATTGCGTTGGTGGTGGGTTATGTGGTGTTAAAAGAGCGTCTCATATTGTGGCATTATGTGGGGATTTTGACGGTATTGTTTGGGCTTGGGATGCATTTGTTGGGCGAGCGGTGGTTTGATAAGAAATTTTAAAAATGGTTTATTTATTTGAATAACATTACAATCACTTAACTTCAAAATACACCCATTGGCAGTAAGGTGCGTATTACGCACCAATAAGATTTTCCATTTAAAAAGTGCATGGTACGCACCTTACCATTAAAAGTCCGCCCAGCATTTGTGCAAGAGCGGCGTTTATAGAAATATAGCCAAAAAAATTCATCTTTTTGAGCCTTCTTTTATGATATTGCTTAGTTTATTTTTAAAATAAATATAACGAATATGCTTTGCTATTAAGGTGGTTATGAGAAATACGACACCCATGATTAAAGAATTATTAGCATATTTTGACATTGGAAAAACATCAAAATACTGTATCATTTTTATATCAATAAATGCCACAAAAATGATTGCCAATAAAAACTTAATATAATAAATCACCATATTTTTAATAGTAAACTCATGATACTTTTTCCAAAACCATACTTTTTGTCTACATTCAATGGGCTGATTAAGCTCATATTGCGATGGAATAAAAATACCAAAACAGAAACCAACCCATAAACCCTCAATAGCCTGGACAATCATCACTTTTAAAGAGCTGTAACTTAGCAAAAAGCCTGCAATATCAATTTCTATCATTAAAAACACTCACAATTATTAATGGCATTGTCATCCATGTTGGGTGTCAGATTTGTTGTAGTATTGCCTGCAACAGAGCGACCAACATTGGTTAAAGAGGTGTTTGCAATAATATCCTCACCATAAACAACTTTCGCACGTTGAATAAAGCTTGGAAAATACGTACCTGTTGCCATCTTAGTACTTTTAGATGTGCTTAACAAGCCTTTTTTATAATTTCTGGCATTGTTAAATCAAAATACATACCTCAAATGCCCATTCCACTTAGCAAACAGTAAATTGAGTGTATTTTCTATCATCGCCTAAGATTTGTTTGGTATCTCTGTCAATGGCAATCCAGCTCCAACAGTCGTTTTTTTTAAACTTAACGTAGCTATGAATTTCATCAAGCTCTACAATGTCTATCACTTGATTGGCATCTGCCTTGATTTCATGTTGTTCACCTCATTGCTTAACCCATTGATAGACTGTACCATAACTAATGTTTAGCACTCTACCGATGGAGCGAAAACCTAAGCCTTCAAGATACATGTCTATTGCCATTTTTTTTAATGTCTTGGCTCTTATGTGAGTTGTGTTTGTGTACAGAAAAATAATAACGACAGTCTTTACACTTACAGCGTTGCTTACCATTGTTAAAGCCTGCTTTAACAAAAGAGGGTGATTGACACTTAGGGCAATGGGTGAATATTTGGCTCACTGGATGTTTGCTTTGTTTATGATAGACTGTGTGGGTATTTTAGCTTATGTATTGTTGTTTAACAATGTCAAAAGTTTTATTTATACGATTATCTTAATCAGCCTAAATAAATACAGCAATCCAAAAAAATAAAGCCAGATAGCCCACACCCCACAAATTCACAAAAAATTCATCAATTCATCGCCCAAATCCTTTATAATACGCACAAATTTTTGTTGGCAATTTATCATGGCAAAATCTCGTCTGCTTCGCTCTACCCTTGTCGTTAGCTCCATGACCATGCTCTCACGCATTTTGGGTTTGGTGCGTGATGTCGTCCTTATGGGCGTGTTTGGGGCAGGCGGTCTTATGGACGCATTTTTGGTCGCCTTTAAAATCCCCAATTTTTTACGCCGTCTTTTTGCCGAAGGGGCGTTCTCGCAAGCCTTTGTGCCTGTCTTGACCGAATATAAAGAACAAAAAACCTTTAACGAAATTCAGCTACTCATCAGTCGTGTCTCGGGCGTGCTTGGGGTGATTTTGCTCGCACTCACGGTGGTGGTGCTTGCCCTTGCCCCCTTTGTGATACAGCTTTTTGCCCCTGGATTTGTGGACGACCCTGCCAAATTTAACACAGCAACCGAGCTTTTGTACCTGACCTTTCCTTATCTGTTTTTTATTTCCATGACGGCATTTTTTGGCAGTATCCTGCAAAGCTATGGCAAATTTGCCCCGCCTGCCTTCGCCCCCGTCTTACTCAACATCTCCATGATAGTCGGGGCGTGGCTCATCGCCCCCATGCTTGACAAATCTATCATGGCATTAGGCTATGCGGTGGCGGTGGCAGGTGTGTTACAGCTTATCATACAACTGCCTGATTTATATCGCAAAAAATTACTGGTCGCCCCAAGCATTGACTTTAAACACGAAGGGGTCAGACGCATTTTGACGCTCATACTCCCTGCCATTTTTGGGGTGTCGGTAACGCAAATCAACCTGCTACTCAACACCATTTTTGCATCCAAAATGGCAAACGGCTCGGTCTCGTGGCTCTACTCTGCCGAGCGACTAAGCGAGTTGCCACTCGGTCTTATTGGCGTGGCAATCGGTACGGTCATTTTGCCCAGCCTGTCGGCAAGCCGTGCCAAAGCGGACATGACAGAATTTGGCAAAACCCTAGACTGGGCAATGCGTCTTATTGTCCTTATCGGTCTGCCTGCATCTGTGGCGATGTTTGTGCTGTCGGACGTGCTGATGAATGCCCTGTTTGTGCGTGGCGAATTTAGCACCACAGACGGCGACATGGCTTCTCTTGCTCTACGCTGTCTGTCGGGTGGGATTTTGGGCTTTATGCTTATCAAGGTGTTCGCCCCTGCGTTTTTTGCAGGGCAAGACACCAAAACCCCTGTCAAAATCGGTATCGTCTCGGTGTTTGCCAATATGCTATTTAGCGTGGTGTTTATTGGGATTTTTTATCTTGCCAAACTGCCCTTGCATGGCGGTCTTGCCCTAGCCACGACAGGGGCGAGCTTTGTCAATGCAGGGCTTTTGTATTATTTTTTGCAAAAGCGGGACATTTGGCACTTTGGCAAACATTGGTACAAAATGGGTATGCAGTTTGTCATCGCCACACTCGCCATGACGGTAAGTCTGTATGCGGTGCTACCCTACTACCCCCAAGACGGCTCGGCATGGGCAAAACTTGCCGTGCTAATCGCTATCTGCGTGCTAGGTGCAGTGGTGTATGGCGTGGTGCTACTTGCCAGTGGGTTTAGACCAAGACAGTTACGGCATGGGTGAGATTAAAAAATGGGGGGTTGCACCCTGCGGAACTGGCTTAGTAATTACAACTTTTGGCATTATTAATTAACTATGCCTTTGGGCGAATTTGTAGGGGTAAATCATATTTGCCCTGTGATAAATTTTTGATTTTTATGATAATGTGATTCGCTCTTTACACGTCCAAATTTTAAAATATATCTTTTAAGGCAGGAAAACCATGAAAAAAATATCAAGAAATCATTTAGAAAAATTATATGATTTAGAGACTATTTTATCATATTTAAACCCAGATGTTATTAGCGATGATGTTTATGATAAATTGGTTCATTTGTCATTTGACGATTATGATAGAATTATAGATGTAGCTTATGCAAATCATTTTGAAAGCCTTGATGATATCAATAAAAATGCTTTTAAAAAAAATTATCAATCAATCCCTTAATGAATTAAGTGATAAAGATATAGATTATATTTTTCAAAGCACCACATACTTTCCTATGGAAAACTCAGAAAATCACCAATTTGTTAAAAATTTATTATTAACAATAAAAGATAGGTTTGACTGGATATAACAATTCTTAATAAAACATATAGCAGGCAGGATTGTAGGGTGCGTACCACGCACCTTTTAAAATCAAAATATTTGGTGCGTGGTATGCACCTTACAAAACCACACATCTCCCAACAAAAAGAGCGATTGCTCGCCCTTTTTAACTTTTCTTAACTCTCATCATTTAATTGTGGCACTAAGGTCAGCTCCAACAGATGAATATACCGCCCTTCTACGTCCACAACCGTGATTTGCCAGTCATTGATAGACACGCTCTGCCCCTCTAAGTTGCTCACCGCCCCCAACGCCTGCATGACCAGACCGCCCATGGTATCCACGTCCGTATCATCAAAGCTCGTCCCCAACACCTCGTTACAATCGCCGATGAGCGTGGACGCTTGGACGAGCCACACGCCGTCTTTTTCGGGGTGGGTGATGATGTTGTTAATGGTGCTGTCCTCATCGATGTCATCATGTTCATCAACGATGTCGCCGACAATCTCCTCCAACAAATCCTCCAATGTCGCCACGCCCGACACCGAACCGAACTCATCAACCACGACCGCCATATGCACCTGAGCACGTTGCAGTGAGCGTAGCAGGGTATCCGAGCGTGCTGTCTCCGAGATATACAGGGGCTTTCGTACTAGGTCTTTGAGCAAAAATGGGGGGTTTTGCCCTGCCGATTTTTGGGCGAGATAGGGAATTAGGTCTTTGACCAGCAAAATACCCATGACCGCATTATCGTCCGCCTCATCGATGACCGGATAGCGAGAATGATTGGACTCAAAAATGGTGGCAAGCACCGTCTCAATGTCATCACTACTGGTAATGGCTCTCACATCAGGACGTGGGGTCATAATCTCCTTGACCGCCATGGCAGGCAAATCAAGCACGCCCTCCAACATATCTACCATGTCCGAATCCAAGAACCGCCGAGAGTCTTGGACAAGGTTAAGCAGGTCATCACGAGTTTCGGGGGCGGTAGATAGCCAACGTTTTAAGCCACGTCGCCAACTGTGGTCATCAGACATGAGCGGTGTATCCTTTTTAAAAATTTATGCCTAATATAGTGGATTTATAAGGGTTATTCAAGGGGTTTTGTGTGCTTTTTTGGCAAAGTCCAAAGCAAAGCCCAAAAAAGTCGGGCAACGCATGGATTCTTGATACCAATTGCACCATGCCAAGATTTTTGCTATGCTATCAAAAACCAAAAAAAAGGACACCCCATGACCCCAAAAAGCTACCCACTTCGCCCAAAACAAGCCAAAGCATTGTTTTGGGACTTTCCCCAGACTGTTAGTAAGCCAGTCGCCTTTTTTATCATACCCATTATTCTTATATTTTTCCCCCAAATAACCAAATATAATTATTTTTTGGTAACGGGTGTTTTGTTTATTATTAGTTTGATGATTGATTTTATTGTTGCTTATTTTTTTAAAGGTAGAGTTAATGACATACGCCTAATCATTGACGAAACAGGCATTTATACAAACAGTAAGTATTTAAGTAAAATTTTACACTTTAAACCAATCCATTGGCATGACATACAGGCAGTTTCTTATTGTCATGATAAAAGCAAAATCGTAACTGATGCTATTTTTTCAAATAAACCAGCAGAATTAGAAAAATACCCCAATTTTTTGCTAATTCATGGTCATTCAAACGGCGTGGTTGGTGCATTAACCAAAAGATTTGCCATTCATGAGCATATATGGCAAATAGATGATTTTGATGAAGTGATTGCGATATTTAAACAAAAAGGTTTTGATATACAAAATTTTAATGATGACAGTTATGCCAAGGTATTTTTGCCCGAACGGCATGATTTGGGCAAACGCTCGGGGCATTTGGCGTATTCGTCTTTTGGGTTATTTATTGCATTGGGGGTGTTGTTTTATTTTGATAAATTTATCACGCTAGACTTTGGCAATATGGACAACATTTATATGGGAGTGGCGATTGCGGTTTTTGTGCTTGGCAGTTATTATACATACAGCGAAAATAAACGATTGGACGGCACTGTATCGCTCATTATATTTGTGCCAATGGCGACTTTGTTTTTATTTAATGCCATGCTATTTATCTCGCCTATGGTTGGCAAAAAACATGATGTGGATTTTGATTTTAAAGGGGATAAATGGCAAACCGACTACAAACAAAAACCGCTTTATATTGAATGCCAAAAACACCAAACCAATATCAAATCAGACGGCAAACTTACCATTACCGATACGCTTGGTATGGTAAGGGTGTCTTTTGATGAATTGGATAAAGTATGTATTGGGGGTAGGTTTAGTAAGGGGTGATTTTTATTTATAATGAATTAACCCCAATTTGCAACAATGTTAAATCTTGAAAAATGCTTTTGTAGGGGCGTGCTTTCCACGCCCTAAATACAATTATTATAAATTGGCATTTTTATCATTCCCTAAATCTTCACCCACTTTATCACACGCTCTTCTATCTCTTCATCATCAAGATGTATCTCGGACACACAGCGACCACGCACGCCGACTTTATCCAGTTGTTTGTCGTGCCTGTCTTGCCCTGCAATAAGGCGGTGCCAATGCGGTAAGCCCTGCCCCAAGTAGAGCCGTTTGTACGCACAATGACGGGGTAGCCACATCATCTCCGCTATCATATCAACCGTTAGGCGAATGCAGTCAGGGACAAAGCGTTTGCGGTTGGGGTAGTCCGAGCAATGCCCTGTGGCGGTGTCAAGCAGTTTGCACGCCACGTCTGTGTATTCGGTCTGTCGCACGTCATCATCGTCTAGGTATTTGACCAAACAGCACACGCCACAGCCGTCGCACAAGGCTTCCCATTCGTCATCGGTCAAGGCGGATAGGGGATAATTTTGCCAAAAGTTAGGGCGTAAATCGGACACGGCATTTTCCAAAAATATTTATTGTAACAAATTTGGCGGTTTTTGGTGGCAAATTTGCCAAAAATTTTTGTTATAATCATCGGTGGATTTTAAAAATTAGTTTTTAACTTTACAAAAAATCATTAACATGGGATAACTTTATGATTTACGACATCATTGGCGACATTCACGGACACGCCGACAAATTAACAGGACTGCTTGACAAATTGGGCTATACTCATAACGGCACAAGTTATATCGCCCCACACGGTCATCAAGCGATTTTTATGGGCGATTTTATTGATAGGGGCAATCAGCAATTAGCGACTTTGCAAATCGTTTTTGATATGATTGATAATAATGAAGCCCTTGCCGTCATGGGCAATCACGAATATAACGCCATATGCTACGCTACCCAAAATGACAATGGCAAATATCTACGTCCGCATACCGACAATAATAACTTTCAGCACAAAGCCTTTATTGATGAAGTGGGATTTGATAGCGACCTGCACAGATATTGGATACAGCGATTTTATGAATTGCCCTTATGGCTTGAACTGGACGACTGTATTTGTATTCACGCCTGCTATGACAAATATAGCATGGAGATATTAACACCCCTACTTGATAATAATAAACTAAACCCTAATGCCGTACAGATGACAGGCAAAAGAAACACCAAGCCTTATTATGCCATAGAGCATTTATTAAAAGGCATAGAAAGCCCCTTGCCGAGTGGCTTAACCATGACCGACAAAACAGGCATAGTCCGTACAAATGCTCGTGTCAAATGGTGGATAGACGATTGGCAAAATAAATCCATTGACAAAACGCTATTTGCCAATGATTTGCCCGAGATTTATCTTAATGATTTGTCCGATGAATTATTGGCATTTGGTGTTACGACCAACAAACCAATATTTATCGGGCATTATTGGTTACATGATAAACCCACGATTTTATCCGATAAAGTCGTTTGCATTGATTATTCGGCAGGCAAAGGCGGGCATTTAACCGCTTATCAATTTGACACCGAAAATCCGATATTAGATGATGATAATTTTGTGCAATTTGTGGGGTAAATAAGTTGGGGATTTTATTTAAAATTATCTCAATTAGTTTAATTAAATTTGGCATTGTTAATTAACCATACCTTTGGATGGATTTACCCCATAATGACATATTGGTCTTTTGGGCGAATTGCAATTCGCCCCTACACGTTCGTATCACAAAAAGTATTTTAATTGAACAATGCTAAATTTTTAAAAGATTAAACCAACCATTAAATTTCCCCACACCCTTAGCATTCGCCCCAATATTTGCTATAATAGCTTTTTTCAACCATTTTTAGCCATTTTAAGGATTATCATGTCAAACGCCCACGCCCCAAACCCCGCCCCCATTTCATCGCCAGACGGCACACCAAAAGTCGGTATCATCATGGGTTCACAGTCCGATTGGGCGACCATGTGTGAGACGGCACAGATTTTGGCGGATTTTGGCGTGCCTTTTGAATGCCAAGTCGTCTCGGCTCATCGCACGCCTGACAAGCTCTTTGATTATGCCAAAACCGCCAAGACTCGTGGCTTGTCCGTCATCATCGCAGGGGCAGGCGGTTCGGCTCATCTGGCAGGTATGTGTGCATCCCAAACTGCCCTGCCCGTGCTTGGCGTACCTGTCAAATCAAGCACGCTGTCAGGCTGGGATAGCCTACTATCAATCGTGCAAATGCCAAAAGGCGTGGCGGTTGGTACGCTTGCCATTGGGACGGCAGGGGCGTTTAATGCAGGGCTATTGGCGGTGCAAATGCTTGCCACGACTGATGACAACCTTGCCACAAAGCTGGACGAATTTCGCCAAAAACAAACCGAGACGGTACTGGCAAGTCCAATCCCCGGGATTATCAATGCGTGATATTGTTTGATTAGTCTTTGATTATTTTGATTTTCCGTTCGCCCTTGTATCAACCCAACACCAAACCTAGATTATCTGCTAGAATGTTGTTGGGTTATACAAGCAAAGAGAACACGGGTTCGCCCTTAGTGTCTTAACACTGGTGCTCAGATGGTGTCCTTTGCTTGTCATCTTAACTCTGAATGGTATCTAAGTGCGTTTATTAAAACAGACACTGCATAAACAAGGCAAGAGACAGATGATACACTATATTGGCATAGACATCAGCAAAGCAAAGTTTGATGTTGCATTTATAAACCCAAGCACAAATAAAGTAAAAACCAAGGTTTTTAACAACAACAAAGCAGGCTTTGATTTACTGCTTGCTTGGTTAAAAACCAATGTCAGCAATCATCTTGATGAGCTACACATCATCCTAGAAGCAACAGGGGTTTATCATGAACACCTAAGTGAGTTTCTTGATGATAATAATATCAAGCAAAGCATTGTCAATCCTAACTATGTCCGCAAATTTGCAGACAGTTTGGGGGTAATCCATAAAACTGATAAAAAAGACAGCATTATTTTATCAAGGTATGGTTATAGCCACAAGCCTGAGATTTGGGTAGCACCTAGCATTGAAGCCAAACAGCTAAAAGCTCTATTGGCTCGCTTAGAAGCACTCAAAGAAGATTTGCAACGAGAGCAAAACCGACAAGAGTTGCTCTTATCACCCAATCTGCCCGATTTGGTTAAAGCATCCATGCAAACAGTCATCAATGTCCTTCAAGAGGAAATTGCCAAACTCACCAAAGACATTGATGACTTTGTTGACAAACACCCAAGTTTAAAGCAAGACAAAACCTTACTTGAAACCATTGACGGTATTGGTTCTGTTATTGCCAAAGAAGTGGTATGCTTAATACATACCAAACAATTTAAAAAAGCCTCACAGATGGCTTCGTTTTTAGGCTTAATACCCAAACAAAGACAGTCAGGTGTCTTTAAGGGAGCAACCAAACTGTCCAAACAAGGGCAAGTCTCTTTGCGTGCTAAGCTGTATATGTCTGCAATGAGTGCCATTCGTTATAATAGCACCATTAAGGCATTTTATGAACGATTACAACAAAACGGTAAAACCAAAATGCAAGCCTTATGTGCTTGTATGCGTAAATTGGTACATATCTGTTTTGGTGTTATCAAAACCCAAACATCCTTTGAGCAACAAGTATCTTTAAGTTAGTTTGTAAGATACTAGATACCAGATACTTAAAAAACCATTGACTTAGGTGGGGTATCATGGTATCTGAGCTTGTCGAAGGGTGTCGGAAAACCGTTGTGGACAGACAAAGCTCACTTTGAACGGTTTTCTTTGTCGTACAATTTTACCCAATCATCAAATTTTTATTTTTAAAATTTAACAAAACGGTTTTTGACATGACAACACCCACCCAAACCCTTGGCATTCTAGGCGGAGGACAGCTTGGCATGATGCTTGCCCAGTCCGCTCTCAAACTTGGCTACACCTGCGTATTTTTAGAGGACGCTCCCCACGCCCCTGCCAGCCTGTATGGGCAAGTATATAGCTCACAGCAGTTGGATGAATTTGTTGCCAAATCCGACATTTTTAGCCTAGAATTTGAAAATACGCCTGTCGCCACAGCGTCCTATTTAGCTGACCAAAAACAAGGCATTTATCCACCACCTACCGCCCTAGCCGTTGCCCAAGACCGCCTTGCTGAAAAGGCGTTGTTCAATGAGCTTGACATTCCCACCGTGCCATATCGTGCGGTGTCATCGCTTGATGACTTGCAGGGTGCGTGCGATGAGCTGGGCTTACCGCTCGTGCTAAAAACATCTCGTGGGGGCTATGACGGCAAAGGGCAATTTGTCATCAAAACGACAAGCGACATCGCCACCGCTTGGGGCGAGCTTGGCGGTGCGGTAACAGGCGGTGCGATGCCTGCCCCACTTATCGCCGAGGGCTTTATTCATTTTAGCCGTGAGGTGTCGCTCATTGGCGTGCGTGGACGGACAGGCGAGGTTGGGTTTTATCCACTCGTTGAAAACGTGCATACTAACGGCATTCTTGCCAAAACCACCGCCCCTGCCCCCAATGCCGATACCCTAAACCAAACCGCCCAAGCGAGCATGAAAAAACTGCTTGAAAAACTGGATTATGTTGGCGTTTTGACCCTAGAACTGTTTGTGAGCGAGAACGGACTGATTGCCAACGAAATCGCCCCACGGGTGCATAACTCTGGGCATTGGACGATTGAGGGGGCGAACACCAGCCAATTTGAAAACCACGTCCGAGCCGTGCTAGGCTTACCACTTGGCGATACGGGTATTGTCAAGCCGTCTGTCATGCTAAATGTCATCGGCAAATATCCTAATGTCAATGAACTTTTGACCCATGCAGGGGTGCATTTTCATCATTATCATAAGGCAGAGCGAGACGGTCGCAAGATTGGGCATATCACCGTAATGCCAACCGACAGCGAGAAACTTGCCGAAACGGTACAAAAGGTGGCAAGGCTATTGCAATAAACTTGAATTAAAATAATAAGGTGTGTGTATTGCACGCCTTATTGCCTTAATAAGGTTGAGAAAATGGGTATGGAGACAAATATTAAACACATCATTAATTTATTAAATAATGAAAATTCAAGTGCTGTTTATGGAACATCTATATTTATTTTTTGCATTGGCATTGGTTTGTTGATGTTTTTGTATGGTATAGAAATTATCATTTTCATTGTTTTTGCTCCACTAATCTTATGTTTAAAAAATTTGTTTAGTAATAATGGTTTTATCGGGGTTATTTGTCTTGGTTTGTACCTTTATCCATTGTTGCTCTTGGTTGGGCTTTCTGAAAGTTCTTATCTTAAAGAAAATGATGGTAGAAAATACTCTTTTGCTATTTCGGTTATATTTACCATTGTTTTAATGCTTGTGTTTCTAGAATATTTTAAAGAATTTATTGGTGTTTATTATGCAAAAACCCCAAAAGAGCTGTATTATCATTTTTATTATTTTATTCTATACTCACTCGTTATACCGCCAATTTATGAAATTTACAATGAATACTTTGGTCAAATTAAATATTATTACTTTATTTTGTTGTTTTTTGTTTTTTATTTTTTAATATTCTAACATTGCAAAAAGCCATCATTATGAACATCTACATAGACGCAGACGCATTACCGACCATTGCCAAAGAACTTATCATCAAAACCGCCAATCGCACAGGCGTTATGGCGACTTTTGTGGCAAACAGTTTTATCAAATTACCGCCGTCCCCACACCTAAATATGGTTGTGGTCGCCCAAGGTTTTGACGTGGCGGACACCCACATCACAGACCACGCCCAAGCAGGGGATTTGGTCATCACAAGCGACATTCCCCTTGCCAATGACGTACTACAAAAAGGGGCAAAGGTTTTGACCGCACGGGGCGAGGAATTTACCATAGACAACATCAAGCCCAAACTAAACGCTCGGGATTTTATGGAGTCGCTTCGTGGCACGGGCGTGCTTGACCCCAAAAGCATGGGCGGACAAAAGCCATACAGCGACAAGGACAAAATTGCCTTTGCCAATGGGCTAAATCGGCTCGTGCGTGCATGACCCTAACCGTTTTTCAAAAATTATTTCCTTAAACTTACGCAACGCAAACACCACAAAATTCCCATGCGTTTTTGTCAAAATTTTGGCATAATATCCCCCATTTACAAGCACCTTATTTACGCATTTTACGCCAAAACTATGATTGAACAATGGAATAAAGAACTCGTCTTACAACGCCTGCTCGCCTTGACTTTGCTTGTTATTTTGATTGTACTGTGCTTTAAAGTGGTGCAATTTTTTATCGTGCCAGCGTTGTGGGCAGGGATTTTGGCGTACGTTACCTTTCCTATTTATACTTTTTTTCATACCAAAGTCCGCCTAAGCCCCAGTTTTAGTGCGTTTTTGATGACTTTTTGTATCTCGCTCATGATTGGCATTCCGCTGATTGTGGGCGTGTTTTATTTGCAACATGAAGTGGTGAGTTTTGTTGGTACGGCAATTCGCCGTCTGCAAGCAGGCTATTTGGATTTACCCAGTCAAATCAAGGACTTACCTGTCATCGGGCAGACGATTAAGGACACGCTTTGGGAGATTAACAAAAACCCCGAAGCGACCATGGAGACGGTGCGGACGTGGGTGCAGTCGCATTTGTATTATGGCAAAATGGCGTTTGATGCGGTGCTAAAAAACCTTGCCAAACTCGGCATGGCTCTCATGACTTTGTTTTTCTTTTATCGAGACGGCAAAAGTCTGGTTCGCCAAATCCGCCAAGCCATGCGAAACATCATCGGCGACCGCATTGATGACTACATCGACTCGGTGGGTGCGACCACGCAGGCGGTGGTGTATGGCATTGGATTGACCGCTTTGGCTCAGGCGATTTTGGCAGGAGTGGGCTATGCTTTTGCCAATGCCCCAAACCCCATTTTGCTCACACTTCTTACCTTTGTCGTGGCACTCATTCCCTTTGGTACGCCCTTTGCGTGGGGCGGTGTGGCGGTGTGGCTACTGTCGCAGGGGCATACCGCAGAAGGCATTGGGCTTGCCCTGTGGGGGACGCTTGTCATTAGTTGGGTGGACAATCTCATTCGTCCGATTGTGATTAGTGGGGCGACCAAAATTCCCTTTATCATCATCTTTATCGGCGTGCTTGGGGGCTTGACGGCATTTGGATTTGTGGGGCTGTTTATTGGACCTGTGGTGCTGGCGATTGGCTTGGCGGTGTGGCGTGAATGGATAAGTCAGCGCAAAAATGAGATTTTCGCCCCCAAAGACAGCATTGTCCCTGTGGCGGACGGTAAAGCCTTGCTTGCCGACACTCCAACACCCAAGCCTGTCTTGGATACGGAGAAATTGGAAAGTTAGATAAATTCTAACATTTGAATTTGTGGATGTCATAAACCCAATGCCCAAAGCTTTGAGATTTTAGGGGCGGATTTTCATTTATTTCTGCAAAATCATCCAAAAACACAACACCAAACCTAGTCTGATACAAAACTTGCAAACTTTCTTTTTTAAAACAAGTCATTCTCCACTTTGCTACAGATGCCTTCATTGTAAATGTCAAAGATAGGCACGCCCCAAGCAAAATCACATTCCCATCCACATTTGAAAATAAAAGTTATGGATTTATAATATAAAGTAATGCATTTTATAAATATATTAAATAAAAGTCATCATTTTAAATTATTCATTAGATAAACACTTGTTTAGAACATGCGTAAATGATAAAATCCAGTATTACATTGTTTAAAAATCATGAGTAATTTTTATGAAACATGCAAAGCCCATCTCGCTCGCCCTTGCTCTGTCCATCGCTCTGTTTGGCTGTGACAGTAGCCACGAACAGCCAGCCCCAGTGACAGACAGCACCACAGCCACATCAACACCCACTGCTGATGCCCCACCAGCTCGTCAGTCAGACGTGGTCTATACCATGGCGGTTGATTCTACCATTCCACCACTTGCCTTTAAGGATGAAGCAGGCAGAGCCATCGGCTACGACATTGATATCATCAAAGCCATTGGTGAAAAACAAGGATTTGATGTTGAAGTGATTTCTGTGGGCTGGGACGGCATTTTTGAACCACTAAACCAAGAGACTTATGACATCGTTGGTTCGGGAGCTGGTTGGTCAGAAGAACGTGCCGCTGCTTATGATTTGTCAGGCATCATCGTTGATGCTCGTGTCTCAGTGTTTCACTTAAAAGACAATACTGGGGTCAATTCTCTTGCCAGCTTAAAGGGCAAAAAGATTGGCGTTCCCACAGGCTCCTATCACAAAGAGCGAGCCATTGAACTGGCAGGTAGTAACGAAAATATCATCGACTACCCCACATCTTTTATGGCGGTCAGAGCTTGATTAATGGTGAAGTGGATGCCATCATCGAAGACGACAATGTCGCCCTGTATTATGCCAATAACATCAAGCAAGATAACCCCAACTTTGACAAAGAATTGGTGAGTATGAATATCGATGAACTCACCAAACTAGATGGCAAGTCAAGCGGTAATGTCTTTGTCATGAAAAAAGGCAATAAAGAACTCAGCGATAAGGTCAATGCAGGCTTACAGCAAATCAAAGAAGATGGTACGCTATCGCAAATTCACGAAAAATGGTTCGGTGTCAAGCCATCAGAAGAGCTTCTAAAACAACAGTAACATGCTCTGTATCACTTGTCAGTCCCCAGCCCTTGGTTGGGGATTTTTATACCCAAAAATACAGCTCAAATCACACACCTGCCATTAATATGGACACAACCTGTCCATATCATGACTTATTCTGTCCGTAACACTAGGTCAAGCCCCACCTTTGGGTCAATGCCAAGTGCTTGACAATACTGGATAAATTCCACCACATCAAGACGGCGGTCGCCATTTTCTACCCGTTGGACGAACGAATGCGGGCGGTCAAGTCGCTCGGCAAGCGTCCGCATGGGTAAGTTTTGGGCTGTGCGTGCGTCATATAGCCACGTTCGCAAGGCTATCATTTGGGTGGTGTGAATACTTCTGGTCATGGCAATCTATTTACACCATATTGACCGATTTACTCAAAATGAGTACAATATACTTATTTACTCATGGAATTTTTGTCATAAAATGGTAAGATAGTGCATACTTTTATCACATTTAAAAACACATGAGCAACAAACACGAACGACTGGCAGACAGATTTGCCGACATTTTTATCCGCCTAAACAGCAACGAACGCCTAAACACCAAAGCACTGGCGGACGAATATGGCGTGTGCGATAAAACCATTCGCCGTGATTTGGCTCGCATGGAGTGCTATCTGCCGTTGGTGCGTGAACGTGGGGTCGTGTCTTTGGATAACTCACGCCGTTTTAACCTAACCCACAAAGAGTTTGGTGAGCTGATTAAACTCATTGGTATTCATCATTTATTACCGAATATGGATATTGGCTTTTTAAGGGAGCTAATTAAACAAAAATCCGACGGATTATTTCAAATCAAAGGTTATGACTATGAAAACATCGCCAGCTTACAACCAGTCATGAATTTGTTAAGAACGGCGGTGTTAAATCATCAAACCGTCATTTTTGAATATAAAGACACCCTTCGCACCGTCATGCCTTATAAGCTCATCAATCATCGTGGCTGTTGGTATGTGGTAGGCTTGCAAGATAATAAACCTGATGACATAAAAACATTTCGGCTCAGCAAAATCAACAATATCCACCTGACCGAACAAAGATTTGTTGTCAATGATGACATCAAACAAAAGATTGATGACAATGGCGGTATTTGGTTTGGCAAAAAATTGGTGTCGGTTTTGATAACGGCTGATGAATATGCCAGTGGGTTTTTTATGCAAAAGCAAATATTGCCCAATCAAAAAATCATCAAGGTTTTGGATAATGGCGGACTGCTTATCCAAAGCGATGTCTATCACCAATCACAACTATTTCCCATGATACGTTCTTGGATTCCCCATTTAACCATTACCGAGCCAAAAGACTGGCAAGGGGATTTGGAGAGGGGGCTCAGAGAGTATCTTGGTACAAACAATTCACCCAAACTTGCACAAACGGAGCAAAACTCATGACCAAACGCAAAACAGCCCCAACACAACAGCACTCTGCCATTGCACAACAAATCACGACCGTATTGGCAAATCGTAAAGCCAATCTACCCACAATCTCTCGTGAAATAGAGCGTTGGGAAAATACATTGAGTGAATTAAAAACTCTAAACCAAAAATTACAAGAATATAATCAAGACAATGCTGACAATCCATTGTCTTTTTCTGCGTTAAATGACATACAAGCCAAAATTCCCAACATCCTAAAAGAGCTAGGTAGTTTGCAAGAACGCTTTAACAGAGATACGATTAATATCGGTGTTAGCGGTCAAGCCCGTGTCGGTAAAAGCACTCTATTACAAACCATCTCAGGGTTAAATGAAAACCAAATCCCCACAGGCGACAATCTGCCAGTAACTGCCGTAAAAAGCCAAGTCTACCACAGTAATGACAATATCGCTCATGTGGAATTTCACACCTTTGATTCTTTTAAAGAAAATGTGCTATTGCCCTATCATGAAAAATTAGGTCTAATTACCCCTGAAACATTGACCGCCTTTAAAGGCTACAAATACCCCAACGACCTAAGCGGGCTTGCCAATCAAGAACCGTCCAACATCACGATTTTGCAAAAGCTAAAACAAATGCAAACGGCATTGTTTTCTTATGAAAACCTACTCGGTCAAAATCCACAAAACATCAATCTAGAAGCCTTGCGTGAATATGTTGCCTACCCAACCAGCGAGCAAGAAAAAGACGAATCCACTTGCCCACGCAAATATTTGGCAGTCAAAGATGTTAAAATCTTTTGTCCGTTTCCAACCACGCCTGTCAGCCAACTTGGACTGATTGACCTACCTGGTTTGGGTGAGTTGTCTGCCAGTTTAGAAGAACATCATTTGCAAGGCGTAAAAAATGGTGTGGATTTTGTCATTTTGGTCAAAAAACCTGGTGGGACAGACGGATTTTGGACAGCCAAAGACGGTGCGGCGGTCAATATGCTAGGGCACGTTGAACTTTATTAACAAAACAAAAAACGATTTTGGTACAATGCAAGCTCTAACCCAAACAAAGCACCAAAATCGTTATGGCTCGCACCTTACTCACAAATGAACAATGGTACAAGTTAAAGATTATTCTACTACAACTTGGTATCTACAACAAGCACAATCTTAGATTAACCGTAGAAGGCATTTTGTTTCGCATTCGTACAGGCATACCTTGGCGAGATTTACCAGTTTGTTTTGGTTATCATAACACCATTTACAAAACCTTTGTGCGTTGGTCTAAGCTAGGCAAACTCATGAAATTGTTTCAATGCTTATCCGAAGAAGCTGATGCTGAATGGGTATTTATAGATGGCAGTTACATCAAAGCTCATCAACATGCTTGTAATGTCGCTAACAAGACAGAACAAGGCATTGGCAAAAGTGTGGGTGGAAATACCACAAAAATTCATCTTGTGGTAGATGCTTGTGGGAATCCCATAGACTTTATCATCACAGGTGGACAAGTTCATGATGTTAAGATTGCTCCACAGCTGATAGAACAAAACAAACAAGTTTTACAAAGCATACAGAAGTATTAAGTGCTGACAAGGGTTATGACTGTGATGACCTAAGGGAGCAAATTAAACAAACCAATACAACACCCAACATACCAAAACGCAGTAATAGCAAAAGTAAAGACCAAAACCCAATAGATGACTACTTATACAAATTAAGACACCTAGTAGAAAACGCCTTTGAAAAATGCAAAAGATTTAGAGCGGTTGCTACAAGGTATGATAAGCTACTGGTGTGTTATGAAGGTACAGTAGCTTTGGCTTTTGTTTGTCAATGGGTGAGATTGTTGTGAATGTTCAACGTGCTCTAGACAAAGCTAAAAGTTTTCAAGACCGTAAAGACTTTATTAGCATTCTTATCAACAAAGACAAACGCATGAGTGATGAACAACTCTCCGCCTTGCGTGGGCATATCTTGCGTGAAGTCAATGAAGGCGAGAACAACAAAAACTATCATGTTTTAGAAACCGATGTCATTAACAAAACCACACTAGATGATGAGTTGCTCACGCCTGTTATGTCGCATTTGGCAGAACGTCTTGATGTCATGGACAAGCAAATCATCAATGGCGTTTTTGGCTCATTTAACACACTCGGTCAAGATATCATCGCACTCATAGACAGCATTAACGATCAGTTAAAAGCAGGTACGGTATCTAATGGTAGCTTGCGTGAAGAGTTAGATGATATGGCAAAAGACATCAGTTCTGACATCTCCGAAAGTATTCAAGAATACGCCAAAAAAGTCGCCCCACGCAACGAACGCTACACCCAAAAATACGAATCCGCCATTGAAGAGCGTTGCAATCAAATCAAAGCATGGATTGATAATGGCTTTGGCGAAGGCGAAGAACAATGGATAAAAGAAATCCAAAAAGAAGCTAATAGAAACAGAGGTTTGCTCGGTGCTGGCGAATCTGCATGTAATAAAGTGCGTGTCGCTATCAGCCAACAACTTGCCGAACTTGATGTATTTTTTAATCAAGAAATTGATGAATTTTTGACCGACATTGCCAATATTTTTAAAGAGCATACAGGCGAGCTTATCAGTGCGGACAATCAAGGCAAAACCGCCCTACAAGAGCTGTCTTACAGTCTAAATAACATTCATGAAGACGGTCGACCCAACCCTGCTGATATGCTTGCCAAAGCCATTGATGATTTGTGTGATATTGAGCTAAACTACCGCAAACAAATCCACCCCAGAATGCGTGAGAGTCTCAATGCCTTAGAAGCTCGTACCACTAACGAAGACGGCAATACCGAGTATCGCCTAAAAGACGGTGGCAACGCCGAAGGTTTACACAAAGAAATCAAAAGCCTTGCCATGCAGGCACTTTATAACACCAAACTTGCCCTGCTTGATGATGCAGATTTCCCACGACAGGTGTTATTTGCCACCTTAGAGCATTTTGAAGATGAAGTTGTGCGTGGTAAACATAGCGACAGAAATTTCAAACGTATGACCCATGCTTATTTTTATGACCTAAATCCTGTGAAATTTAAAGATTATCAAATGGCAAGCAAACGCATGAGCGACATTCGTACTTCATTAAATAACCTACAAAACCTTGCAAAAACCGCTTAATTTAAGGAAAACTTATGACTACTTCAACTTATACCATCAGTATGCTTGGTCCATCTCGTGTGGGCAAAACTTCCATCATTGCCAGCGTCTTTAACACTGCCGAGCAGGAGCTTTTGGCGGGCAAGCCTTTTACCCTAAACAGCGATAACCACAAGCCCACACAAAAGAAACTTGCCACACACGCTCGTGAACTAAGAAGCTCTATCCAAGCGGGCGATTTTAATTCAGGGGCAGTGGCGGGTACGCAAGAGCCTTTTACTTTTAAATTTGAATTGTCATCGGTCAAAGACAGCGATGTCAAATTAGGTTTTGAGATTTTAGACTTTCCTGGTGGTTGGATTGACACCATCAACCGTCCCGACAGTGCTGACAGTCAGTGGGCAACTTGCAGAGAAACTATTATGAAAAGCTCTGTCATCATCATTCCTGTGGAAGCGGGGGTGATTATGAATGCCAAAACCCAAGAACAGCTTAGGGCGGTGGAATACAATCTGCAAACCGAAGACATCAAGGAAATCATCAAAGACTGGGCAAAAACCAGACAAAATCGTTATCCAAACATACCATCCACCATCATCTTTGCTCCTGTCAAGGGGGAGACCTATTTCAAGGATAATGTCAATAAACACAATAAAGACAGAAGTACTGAATTGTATAATCTTACTCAGCAGTACTACAAAGAAATCATAGAAACCGCCCAAAGAGAATTTGGCGACAATCGCAACTTATCCATCATCTATACCGCCATAGACACCATTGGGAGTGTAACCATCACTTATGGCGATTGGCATAAAGAAGACGACACCCTACGATTTAGCGGTCAATATCATATCACCCACAACGAGCTAAAACCCAAAGGCGGTGAAGATATTTTTATCACCATCTGCAAAACACTCGTTCAAACCCAAAAATATCGGGAAGAATTATTGTTTGTACAAAAATCACTAGATCATGACCATGCCGAGACGCTAGCTAAACATGCTCGTGAGCAGGCTGAAATAGATAAAGGTTTTTTTGGCAATATTGGCATGTGGTGGTCAGGCGAACGAGATAAGCTACGTGCAGAAGCAAGCAAAAAAGAAGAGCGTTCTGTGCAAGCCAAAGAAGTCAAAGAAATGCAAGCCAAAAAACTTAATGCCGTAGCCACACTAATCCAAGAGATTTCCAAAGATGAATTATCATCACGCACTAAGGCTATTGTTTAAAGGGATACATGATGAAACAGTATGTTAATACCCGAAGCATTACCAAAGACTATCGCTACCTAGGCGAAAAGCCTGATAACGCTTGGCTTGGGGTTTATGCCGAGCTGACCAGCTTTGAACACCCAACCATCATCTTTGAAAAAGAACACGAGACATTCCGCTTATTTTTAAGTGGAATGCCGTCCACTCGCAAAGATAAGGTGGGTACAATCATTCGTTACAGCTTTTTGTTCATGGGCAACATTGACGAATACACCAAACTATCAGGTTTGGTGTCTGCATGGGCAACAGCCATTGACAACCCTAGCCACATTGCCCAAAAACTTGGCGAGCTGTATGACGAAAATGCGGTCAGTCAGATGATTGAAAACGATACATTTGACGACACCGCCCAAAAACAGCTTGATGATTGGCTTGGCAGTTTTGACAAAAGCGACCATGCTTTTGCCCAAAAAATATCCGAAATCATCAAAGATGACTTAGGGGTGGTTTGCTATCTTAATTTTGTTGAAGATGAAAAAGATATAGTGGAGCTTAACAAAAAAGCTCATATTTGGCTTAGCCAGCCAAACAAATTTATCACGCACACTCCACCGCCAATCCAACCACAAAAGCCAACCATTACCCCACAACCTGCCGTTTCAACCCCTTTGCAAACCAACCAACAAGCGGAGGGTGAGAAGGGCATGGGAAAGATTTGGATAGGCATCATATTACTCATCGCTATCATAGCAATAACACTATATCTGATAGGCATGTAGAAAAAGAGCAAAAATCAAAATTTGATAAAGCTAAGGATAAAATAAAAGACAAGGTAAAAGAGAAGTTTTTCCCGCAACCTTCAAGTGATGATGACTTCTTTTGGTAATTAAAAATCAGCCTAACCCATAAGGTTTGGCTGATTTCATAGGCTTAAACTTAAACCAAAAGCCCCCCACACGCCATTTCCACCGCTTTGACAATCGCCAATGCTTTTTTGTTGGTTTCGTCCCATTCTGCCACGGGGTCTGAGTCCGCCACCACGCCTGCCCCTGCTTGGATATGGACTTGTCCGTCTTTTAGCACAGCAGTACGAATGGCAATGGCGGTATCCATGTTGCCCGCCCAGCCCAAATAACCCACTGCCCCACCAAACACGCTACGGCGAACAGGCTCCACTTCGTCGATGATTTGCATGGCTCGGATTTTGGGAGCTCCTGACAGCGTGCCTGCTGGGAAAGTTGCACAAAATACGTCTAGGGCATCCTTATCAGCTGACACCACGCCTTCTACGTTGCTGGCGATGTGCATGACCTGCGAGTAGCGTTCAATAAACATTTTATCGGTTACCTTGACCGTGCCGATGTCGCACACCTTGCCAATATCATTACGCCCTAAGTCAATGAGCATCAGATGTTCAGCGATTTCTTTTTGGTCGGAGAGTAGCTCGGCTTCTAATGCTAAATCTTCTGCCGTATCCATGCCACGACGGCGAGTCCCTGCCAAGGGTCGCACGGTAACTTTGCGCTCATCGCCCACCGCCTCAACGCGAGATAAAATCTCAGGCGATGCCCCTACGATGTGAAACGGCTTATCATTGGCAAGCTCGCCTTGGATAAGAAACAGATAAGGGGACGGATTAAGGTATCTCAACGCCCGATACACCGCGAGCGGGTCGCCACTGTACTCACCTGACAGACGTTGGGCAGGAACAACTTGCATGACGTCCCCTGCCTTGATGTATTCCTTAATGCGGTTTACGTCTGTGCAGAATTTATTTTGTCCTGTCTGTGAGACAAAATGCGGTAGGGGCTGTTTTTTGACGGTCAAATCAGGTTTGTGAGTGAGCAGATTTTCAATAATATCAAGTTGTTTGACCGCTTTTTTATAGCCGTCTTTGGCGTTCACATCGGCATAGACCACGATAGATAGGGTGTGTTCTAGGTTGTCAAATACCACCACAGACGATGATAGGGTAAGCCACATATCAGGCAGAGCCAAAGGGTTGGGCGAATTTGACACGCCCACAGACGGCTCAATCACTCGTATCATGTCATAACCAAAATAGCCTACCAATCCGCCACTAAATGCAGGTAGCTCGGACATTTCGTTTTGGCATGGGGTTTTATATTCTGCCATAAAGGTACGGATAAAATCAAATGGGTCGGTGTCGTGCGTGGTCGTCTCGTCCTTGCGAGTATCCTTTACCACCACTTTACCGTCATGATACTCGATGACAATGTCCGAACCCAGCCCAATCATAGAATATCTTGCCCAACGTTCGCCCCCCACCACCGACTCAAACAGATAAGCGGACGCAAAAAATTTACGCAAATTGGCAAACACCGACACAGGCGTGGCATCGTCCATAAGGCGTTTTTTAATCAAGGGAATGTGGGTATAGCCTTGCTCGACTAGGTCGTGGAAGTCGGATAAAGATAACATGGGAAATCCTAAAAATCGTTTGGATTATTATAACCCAAAATACATCACAAAAGACAATAAAAAAAACCGCCTAAGCTCTCACTTGGCGGTCATCATCAAATTAGCCCACTCACCACAGCCGACTGATACAAGCGTTTGGCACGGCTACCTGTACCACAAAACACCATGACAGGCTTGGGCAAATCAGACAACAGATGAGCAAATGCCGTCACCGTCTCCAAATGCAAACTCTCGCCATCCACAGGCAGATGACGATAGGACAAGCCAACCTGCTCGGCACTTTGGCACAGCTCGGCAGTCTTGGGCTGACCTGCCATCTCATCATCAAAACGCAAATTTATCAAACTCTTAAAACCCAGCTCGGACAAGGCTTGGCATTGACAAGGGTGGATTTGTTTATACAATGTGATGTTCGTGTGCATGTGATTCCCCATACTTGGTGATTTATCGTGGAACTTATCTTACCCAAAAACAGATGAGCGTTCAACGCCAATTTGGCATAAGCTTATGAAAAAATTTTAAAATTTGGGGGATTTTTAAAAATTTTGGAATAAGGGGTGTTAAAATGGTTAAAATTTAATCAGTCTGATTTTCAATTTTCAATTTTCAATTTTCAATTTTCAATTTTCAATTTTCAATTTTCAATTTTCAATTTTCAATTTTCAATTTTCAATTTTCAATTTTCAATTTTCAATTTTCAATTTTCAATTTTCAATTTTCAAAAGATTATCGGCGGATTTGGCGGACTGTCAAGTATTTTTTAAGGTATTTACCGCCATGCCTGTACTTAAAAACACCTGACCGCTTAGTGCTGTGATGACAGGGGTATGAATGAGAGCGTCCATGACAGGCCCTTTGATTTCGGTAAAGTGTAATTGTTTGTCCCCCATGATGAGCGTGCGGTTAAAGTCGGCAAGCATTTCTTGGGCGGATAAATCCACGTGATTGACCGCCGTCATGATGATGACGATGTGGCGAGCGGTAGGATACTCACGACAGATGTCATCTAGGGCGGTGCGGACGGTGGCGACATTACCAAAATACAGGCTCTCATCAATGCGAATGAGTATCATGTTATCAAAGGTCTGTACGTCATGGCGATGAATGTTCCTAAAATGCTCACTATCCCCAACCTGCCCCACGACCGCCATATGCACACGGTGCGAGCGGTAGATGATGAGTGCAAAGCTGACCAATAGTCCCGTGATAAGCCCGATGTTAAGCCCAAAGCCTACGCACGCCAAAAAGGTCATGGCAAGGGTTAGGGCTTCGCTTTTGTCTTGGGCGTGGGCGACCCTAAAACTTGCCACATCAATCATGGCGATGGCGGACGTGATGATGATGGCAGAGAGTACCGCATAGGGCAGTCCTGTGATGAATTGCCCCAAAAATAACGCAATAATCAGCACGCCCATCGCACAGACCATAGACGATAGGGGCGTGTTCGCTCCGAGTGCGACATTCATGCTGGTGCGAGAGATACCGCCCGAGACGGCAAATCCGCCAAAGAGCGAGCTTGCGATGTTGGCAAGTCCCAGTCCTTTTAGCTCATGGTTGGGGGCGAAGGGCTCATGGCGAATGCGTGCCAGATTGCCCGCCACACTGGCACTGGATATAAAGGCGATGAGTGCGATGAGCAGAGCAGACGGCAGTAGCGTGATGATGATGTCTAGGCTCACCACAGGCAAGGCAGGCAGGGGCAGATGTGTCGGCAAGGGGGCGAGCGTGGCTATGCCGAGATTGGCAAAGTCATACTGCCGAGCGGTGATAATACTCACACCAACGAGTACCACGATAAAAAAACGGGCGATGTGAGCATGGGTGGATTGGGACAATAGGCGATACAGCACGCCATGCATGAGCGTGGGGCGGTAGCGGTTCATGAGCAGTAGCCCCAACGCCCCAAGCCCTAACATGGCGGTGGGTGCATGAAACAGTCGCTCTTGCCCTGCCATCTTACCCATCATGTCAATAAGTCCATCGCCTGATAAGGGCGTGCCGATGAGATGTTTTAATTGCCCCAAAATAATCAGCACAGACGCCCCACTGATAAAGCCACTTGCCACGCCACGACTGACAAACTGCATAATCCAGCCCAAACGTATCACATGGGCGAGCATGAGTAGCACCCCAACCATCAAGGCAAGCGTTACCGCCATCGCTTGATACTGCAAGCTCCCTAACGCATAGGACGACAACGCCCCTGATGTCATAATGGCGGTAATGGCAACGGGTCCGACGGCATTGACCGAGCTTGAACCGACATAGGCATACACCAAAGTCGGCAAGATAGCACTGTATAGCCCCATGACAGGCGGTAGCCCTGCCAGCAGTGCATAGCCCAGACTTTGGGGAATGACCAGCACCGCCATCATCAGCCCTGTACTAAGCTCAGGCAAGGCACGCTTTGGCTCTGCCAATAAGGGGGCGAGCCATGCGGGGATTATATTAAAAGCAGGTCGTTTGGTAAATGCCATGTCGGTGCTTGTCTGTTATCTTGTTTAGTGAGCTTTCTCCCAATTCTCGCCCACACCAATCTCCACAACGAGTGGCACGGCAAAATCCACGTCCCAACCTAGTTCTTTGGCAGTGTCGGTCAGCACGTTTTGCATGGCAGTTTTGATAAGCTTGCCTATCTCATCCGCTTTGTCGGCATCTACTTCAAACACCAATTCATCATGCACTTGGAGCAAAAGTTTGGCATGGTCTTTGGGCAGGACTTTATTCACGGCTATCATGGCAAGTTTGATGATTTCAGCGGCAGAGCCTTGTAGTGGTGCGTTAATACTTGCCCGCTCCGCCCCTTGTCGTATCATGGCGTTTGATGAGTTAATATCGGGGGCGTAGAGTTTTCGTCCCAAAATGGTGGTAACGTAACCTGTTGATTTGGCGTAACTTTTGGTATTTTCCATGTAGTCATGTATGGCAGGATAACGGGCAAAATACCGCTTGATGTAGTCCTTTGCCACGCCATTTTCTACGCCAAGTTGTTTGGCAAGCCCAAACACACCCATGCCGTACAACAGCCCAAAATTCACCGCCTTTGCCGAGCGTCTCTCGTTTGGCGTTACGTCCACCAAGTCTTTGCCCATGATTTCGGCGGCGGTGGCGGTGTGAATGTCTAGGTTGTTTTTAAAAGCGTTAATCAAACTCTCATCGCCACTAAAATGAGCCATGAGCCGCAGCTCAATCTGCGAATAATCCGCCGCCATAATCACACGCCCTGTCGGTGCGATAAACGCCTCACGAATGAGTCGCCCTGTGTCGGTGCGAATGGGGATATTTTGTAGGTTGGGGTCTGATGACGACAGTCGCCCTGTACTCGTCAAGGCTTGGTGGTAGCTGGTATGCACTCGCCCCTGTTTGTCGGCGACTTTGGCAAGAGCGTCCGTGTAGGTGCTTTTGAGCTTGGATAGGCTTCTATGTTCTAGCACCACGTCCACAAGCGGGTGGTCAATCTTGGCAAGCACCGCTTCGGACGTGGAATATTGCCCCGTTTTGGTTTTTTTACCGCCTGCTATGCCCAATTTATCAAACAAAATCTCGCCAAGCTGTTTGGGGCTTGCCACGTTAAAGCTCTCGCCCGCCAATTCAAACGCCTTTTGTTCTAACTGACTGATTTGATTGTCAAAGGCAAGCGATAATTTACCCAAAAATTCGGTTTTTATCAAAATGCCGTCATGCTCCATTTGGGCTAAGATTTGGGCGGTGGGGATTTCTAATTTGTGCAAAAGGCTATTGGCATTAGTATCTTTTTGCAAATACTCATCAAACACGCTAAACAAGCGATACGTAATGTCCGCATCTTCGCACGCATAGTCGCTTGCTTTATCCATATCCACTTTATCAAAGCTAAGCTGTTTTGCCCCTTTGCCTGCCACATCTTCAAAGGTGGTGGTATTGATGCCCAGATAATGCTGTGCCAAATCGTCCATGTTATGTCGTGTCGCCACGCCATTTATTACATAGCTTGCGAGCATCGTGTCCATGTACCAATTATTTAATTCAATGCCATATTTTTTAAAAACATGACTGTCGTATTTAATGTGCTGTCCGATTTTGCCAATATTGGGGTTTTGTAAAATGGGTTTTAACTCATTTAAAACAAACTCTTTATCCAATTGATTGTCAAGCAAAATATCAAAATCGCCTGTATGCCCCACAGGGATATAATAGCCCTCATAATTATTGGTTGCAACAGATACCCCAACCAAATCCGCCTTTTGCCAATCAATGCTGGTGGTCTCAGTATCAATGGCAAAATACGGCACGCTGTTTAATTTGTCAATAAGCGTATGAAATTCATCAAGGCTATTTATGGTTTTATAAGTACCTTGTTTAATGGGTAAGGGTTTAACAGATAATTCATCGCTGTTATCAGCCAAATTATCATCAAAAGGATTGTTTAATTCATTATCGGCATTGTCATTATTAAATAAATCATCAGCAACAGGCAACTCCGCCATTTTTAATAATGTCAACTGCTCTGCCATTTCTTTTTTAAATTCTAATGTCTTAAATAACTCATATAACGCTTTGGCACGTTTTATTTGTGTCTCTTTGTCATTGTCTAATCTTAATTCGTCAAATGAAATGGGTAATTCTAAATCGGTAACAATCGTGGCAAGGGTACGATTTAGGGGAATTTCATCTTGATGTTCAGCAATTTTTTGTCCAACCATACCTTTGATATTTGCCACATTTGCCAAAATGCCCTCAATGTTGCCATACTCACCAAGGAGTTTGCTTGCTGTCTTTGCACCCACTTTGGGAATGCCTGCAATGCCATCTGATGAATCGCCCATGAGTGTGAGATAATCGGCAATTTGGGTGTTGTGTACGCCAAATTTGTCAAAGACGCCTGCCACGTCTGTGATTTTATCTTTAAAGCTGTCTTCTAAAATCACACAGTCATTAACCAGCTGTGCCATGTCTTTATCGCCTGTGGAGATGACAACAGGGTAGCCCTGCATACAGGCGTTACGAGCAAGCGTGCCGATGATGTCGTCCGCTTCAAAACCGTCAATTTTGATGAGGGAAATGCCTAATTTTTCAATCATCTCATGAATGTAGGGAATTTGTACTTGCAAATCCTCATCCATGGGCGGACGGTGGGCTTTATAAAGGTCTGATAATTTATGGCGAAAAGTTGGGGCTTTTGTGTCAAAGGCGACCGCCATGTGGGTGGGCTTGTATTTTTTGATGAGCTTGCCCAAGGCATTTAGCACTCCACGAGTGGCATTGGTAGGCAAACCATCTTGATTGGACAAAGGGGGCAAGCCATGAAAACAGCGAAATAAGTAATATGAACCATCCACCAAAATCACAGGAGGACGATTTTTGTCAATGCCAGATGTATCAAATTTGGCAAGGTTGGGAATGCTGGTGTAGGTCATGGTATGTTTTAGTAAGAATTTAAGATGACGCCAAAATGGCTAAACTAGGAGTAATCTGCCCACAAGATATCTTAATATCATCTGATATCACAGAATTTGGCGATGATTTATTTGTATTCGGTACACTCTACCTCTTCATCCACACAAAACATTTCATGGTGTTTGGCTCGGCATTGTTTAAGCACATCCAAATGAGCCCTGCCACGACTGGCATTTTCAGAGCGGTAGGTGTTGGTAAAGGCTTTGACCTTGCAAACATAAATGCTGTCTTTATTTTTTTCTTTGACAAGCACAGGCACGCCCACAGGCACAACGACCGCTTGTGCGTTGGTTGCATCAATGGGGGCAACACAGGCGGATAAAGCTAAGGCAGATAAGACAAGAGTCGGGGCAGAAAAACATTTCATCATAATTGAACTCTCAAATGCTCATAAAACTCATTAATAGTTTATTAAAAAATAAAAAAGCATTCAATTTTGAAACACTGTCCAAATCTTACTTTTGGGTATGTTTCATTGATGAATGCTTTTTGTGGCAAAATACCAATGGGCTTTTACATGCGATTAGTATTTACGTACGGTACGTGCTTGCTCACGCCATACTTTTTTCTTGTAACGCTTGACCGCAGCGGCTTTTTTACGCTTACGCTCTTGGGTTGGTTTTTCGTAGAATTCTTTTTTGCGTACATCAGCCAAAACGCCTGCTTTTTCACAAGCACGTTTAAAGCGACGAATGGCAATGTCAACAGGTTCGTTTTCTTTGACCTTTACAGAAGGCATGGGTTACTCCGATTATCAAGACAGCTAAGGCATCAATTTGGCTGTATGTTATAATTAGCTGGTACGGTCTTGGCGTAGGCATCAGCTCAAATTGGAACAAGGTGTTTTTACAAAACCTGCCGATTATAACAAATATCCACCATAAATACAAGCGTTCATGTCTTAATTTTCTTAAATAACACCACCCCCATCAGGGCAACACAACCAGCAATAAAACCCACCATGCCATGATAAATCATCTGGGTCAGACCAGCAAACACCCCCGATAAATGTGATAAATGCTCGGCTTGATGATGAAGCATGTCCACACCATGCACCAAAATGCCACCACCAACCAAAAACATGGCAAGTGTGCCTGCAACAGACAAGAATTTCATCAGCAAAGGGGCAAAACCAAGCAACCAATTGCCCATTTTTTGTTTGATTGGGTCAGGTTGTGCCACCCAGTGCATCCCCACATCATCCATCTTGACAATCACCGCCACCAGTCCGTACACGCCCACCGTCATCACAACAGCAATGGCAGAAAGTGCCAACGCTTTGGACATAAAGGTTGTCTGTGTCATTGTTCCAAGCGAGATGACCACAATCTCTGCCGATAAGATAAAGTCAGTAGCGATTGCCCCTTTGACTTTATCTCTCTCCAATGCCACCAAATCCTCATCATTGGCGTTGGCTTTTAGATGTGCCTCATGAATTTTCTCACTATCTGACTCATGGGGCAAGAGTTTGGGGGCAAATTTATGAATGACTTTTTCAGAACCTTCATAGCACAAAAATAAGCCTCCAATCATCAATAAAGGTGTAATAAGCCATGCTGCCATCGCACTCATGCCAAGAGCAGCAGGGACAAGGATGCACTTATTGATAAATGACCCTTTTGCCACCGCCCACACCACCGCAAGCTCACGGTCAGCACGCACGCCCGTTACCTGCTGAGCGTTTAATGCCAAATCATCACCCAACACACCCGCTGTTTTTTTGGCGGCGACTTTGGTCAGCACCGAGACATCATCTAGCACCGTTGCGATATCATCTAATAGTATAAGTAAACTGCCTGCCATGTTTGCCCCAGTTTTAGTCCAATTTATAAATATGGTGTTGCAAAAGAACTATTTTAACACAACAACGTAAATATTTTTTGATAATCAGCACCCAATCATCCCATCCAACGCATCATCTGCCACACTAGGGATTTGTAAAAACCAAAAGTGAGTAAAATGGTGCGTAAAATAATGAGTATTCTGCTTTTTATTTGAAGATTTTCATGAAAAATGCACATGATAAATACAAAAGACAAGCACATCCTAGTAAAACATGGAAAAATTTGGTATAATGGATCATTTTTCCTTATTATCATTATCGTTTATCATCATGACCATCAAACTTCACCCATCTGTCGCAACCCCATCTATCGCCCTAACAGCCATCATGACCGCCTTACTGCTTGTTGGATGCAACCAAAACAGCAGTACCAACACAGACAATACAACAGCCACCTCAGGCCAAACCCAAGGGGCAAATGCCGAGCCAATAAACAATGCCCCTGCCCACAATGATGACCCCAATCATCAGCCCGATGTCGCCCTTGCCCTACAAAACAACCTAAACAACTCAGGTCTAAACGCTCAGGTTCAATCTGTCATTTTAACTGACATGCCTGAGATGTATTGGGCGACTTTGGATGGTTTTTCACCATTTTTTGTTGATAAAACAGGTACTTATGTCATACAAGGTGCGGTCATGAAATTGGGCGATGGCGGACCTGTGGACATCAGCAGTGCCATGATGTCAAAAGCGGCCGTCTCTGAACTACAAGCCGTGGACAAATCCGAGATGATTGTATTCCCTGCCAAAGGCGAAACCAAAGCATCCATCTATGTGTTTTCAGACCCTACCTGCCAGTATTGTCAGCTCCTACATAAAGAGATTGACCAAACCAACGCCGCTGGCATTGAAGTGCGTTATTTAGCATGGCCTCGTGGTGATTCTATGGTTGGACTCACAGAACGTGTATGGTGCAGCAGCGACCGTCAAGCCGCTTTAACCGATGCCAAAAAAGGCAAAAATATCACTGCTTCAAGCTGTGATAATCCTGTACGCAAACACATGGCACTGGGTCAGAGATTAGGTGTATCAGGCACGCCTGCCATCTTTGCCGAAAACGGGCAACAGCTTGGGGGCTACCTGCCATCGGCTGAGCTTGCCAAACAAGCCATTAATAATCGTTGATGGTTAATTTATAAATAACAAACAAAAAGGGCTGAGTTTAGCCCTTTTTCCGCTATTGATTAACCATATTTTGGATGGATTCGTAGGGGCAAATTGCAATTTGCCCTATATAAAATATTGATTTTTGGGCATGTGTTCGCCCTTACGCATCCACATTTAAGAACAGGGCATGTTGAACAATACCATCCTTTTTATAAATTTTAAAAATAAATCACCCCACCCATCACATCCCACCACCTGTTACAATTTTTACAAAAATTTTTGACAAAACCCATAAAAATTTTTACAAACCCCTAGCATAAGCCACAAACTTATGATAAGTTAAGCAGTTCGGTTTTACCGTCAATTTTTATTATAGATAACCAGTTGGGGCATTCATGAAAGATAAAATTAACATTGCGGTTTTGGGTCTGGGCACAGTTGGTACAGGCGTGGTCAATCTACTAAAAGACAACGCCGTTGAGCTGTCTCGCCGTAGCGGTCATGACATCTGCATCACTCATGTCGGCACAAGACGGCAGCGAGATGACATTGACCCTGCCATCAAACAAAGCGATGATTTGATGGCAATCGCTGCCGATGATGATGTGGACATTGTCATTGAAGTCATTGGCGGTAAAACTGTTGCCAAAGATGTCATCATTCATGCCATCAAACACAAAAAACACGTCGTCACCGCCAACAAAGCCTTACTTGCTGAGCATGGCAATGAGATTTTTGGGCTTGCCGAAGAGCATGGCGTGCAGGTGCGTTATGAAGCGGCGGTGGCAGGTGGCATTCCCATCATCAAAATCATCCGTGAAGCCCTAGCCGCCAATAAAGTGGACTGGGTGGCAGGCATCATCAACGGCACGGGCAACTTTATCCTGACCGAAATGCAACAAAAAAACCGTCGTTTTGGTGACGTACTAAAAGAAGCCCAAGCCCTAGGCTATGCCGAAGCTGACCCCACCTTTGATGTTGAAGGCATTGACGCCGCTCACAAGCTGTCCTTGTTGGCATCGATTGCCTTTGGCATTCCTTTGCAGTTTAACAAAGTGTATTGTGAAGGCATCACCAAAATCAACCTACAAGACGTGGTCTATGCCAAAGAGCTTGGCTACACCATCAAGCATCTCGGCTTTGCGTTTCGTCGTGAACATGGTTTTGAGCTGCGTGTCCATCCCACGCTCATCCCCAACAGCACCCTACTTGCCAATGTCAATGGCGTCAAAAATGCCGTCATGGTAGACGCTCATCCACTGGGGCAGTCGCTGTATTATGGTGATGGGGCAGGGGCAGGGGCGACAGCATCGGCAGTCATGGCAGATGTCATGGACTTGATTTATGTCATCAATGCCAATACCCCAAGCGACGTACCACATCTGGCGTTCGTCCCCGAAGAGCTGTCTGACACTCGCATCCTATCTAGCGATGAGATGACCTGTGGCTACTACCTACGCTTGACCGTCAAAGATGAGCTGGGCGTGCTGGCTGACACCACTCGCATTTTGAGCGAAAACGGCATTAACATTGACGCCATCATGCAACGTGACGCTCACAAATCAGGGCTTGTGCCTGTCATCATCTTGACCTTGCCCGTACTCGAATCGCAGATGAACAAAGCCATCAAAGAGATAGAAGCCCTTGGGGCGGTCACCGAGCCTGTGGTGCGTATTCGCCTAGAAAGTTTAGAATAAGTGGCTCAATAAAGTTTAAAATAATAAAGCCAAACCACAAATGGCAGGACTATGCGATTATAAATTGTCAATTCCCCACCATTTGTGGCATAATAGCATTATTTGAATCGTCATCCGTTAGGAGTTCTCATGAAAGCCAAATTATTTACCGCCATCATCAGCACCAGCCTATTACTTAGTGCCTGCGGGGGTCATAACAACCCAAAAGCCGTGGACAAACTAGAAGAAGCCGAAGCCAATGCCATCGCCAATGCCCCAAAAGCCGAAGAAGTGAGATTTGATGACCACGGACAGCCCACGATGGGCGGTGTTGGCGGAGCGACAGATGGAGCGGTCGCCCCGACCACAACAGTAGAGCCTGCCCCATCAGAGACCACCACAGAAACCACGGCAGAGCCTGCCCCATCCGAAGCAGAGCCATCAAGTGCCGAGCCAGCGGAACCTATGGCGACCGCCGAAGCTCCCCAAGCTGATGCCACTGCCGAAACTGAGCAATAATAACCACAAAAAATACCGCCTGTCATTGTCATTGCCAAGCGGTATTTTTATATCCAGACCCTAATGCCTTTGTTCCACCACGAGCGAATCTATGCCATTACTACTTAATCTTCTGCTGGCAGAGAGTGCTTCTTCCTTGGAATTCATCGTGTTGGAGATGACCTGATACAGCTCTATGCCGTCATCCACACGCTTGATGACCCGAGCATCCACACCCGACATCATGACTTCGGCTCGCATGCGGTCAGCTTCATCAGGGCTGTCATAACTACGAATCTGCAAGATATAGCTGTTATTGACTGCCGTGATATTGATATTGCCCCCTGCACCGTTTGCCCTATCGTCATCTGTCCCATCATAGGTCAGCTCTTCTTCGCTAATGACCACAGCTTCCGCCTGCTCTGACGGCACGCCATCTTGTCTGGGTCTGGTCGCATCGCTTTGCTCAGACGTGACCACCGCATCAGGCTTGGTCGTCGCTTGGTCGTCGCTTGGTTCCACGCTCTTAGTGCCTGTCACACTCTCCCCTGTTTGAAATTCACGGGTCGGCAAGACTTCATAAAATTCAAAATCATTAGGCTCATCTGCTTGGGGCAACGGCTCAACCTTGACGGGCGGATTGACTTCCACGTCGGTCTTAAAGCCATCAAACAAAGGTGATAGGTATAAGAAAAACCCTATCATGACCGCAATCACCGCCCCCACGAACATCCAAAGCAGGCTAATAAGCCCTGATGACGTACGAACTTTTTGTTTACGACTGATTGGTTTATCATAAGGTCTTTGGGGCATAGAATACCTTTTTATGGTTGTTTGTGGTTATTTATGTTTGACTGTTTATTTTTTGGAAAATACTTTTAGTATAATCATTTTTTAAAAATTTTTTATAAAAATATTGTAACATTTTTTAACACACATCATCCAAGGGCAAATTTTGGTAAGCTCACCTGTCATTTTGCCAAAAAAATACCCAAAATCCAAAAGCTGATAAACTTTTGGATTTTGGGCAAACCATGCCACAAGACATCTTAACAGGATATTAGGGCGTTTTTATTTTACGCCTTTAACTGGCGTTCCATCTCATCAAACTCGCCCATAATCTTGGCATTGGGTGGCGGGGTCAAAAGTGAGACAACCACAGTCGTGATGGCACTGAGCACAAAGCCGGGCATGATGGAATAAATGGCGTCATTGGCAGGCTGTCCGCCAATCTCAATACCCCCATATACCCAAACGATGACGGTCAATGCCCCGACAATCATGCCCGCCAATGCCCCTTGGTAGTTCATGCGCCTCCACATGAGCGAGAGCAGCACCAAAGGGCCAAACGCCGCCCCAAAGCCTGCCCACGCGTGCGACACCATCTTTAACACCGAGCTGTCTTTGTCCCCTGCCAGCATAATCCCAAGCATCGCCACCAGCACCACCGAGATACGTCCGACCATGATTTGGCGGGATTCGGATGCTTCTTTGTCCAAAAACAGCTTGTACACATCACGGGTGAGCGAACTTGACACCACCAGTAGCTGACTAGAAATGGTACTCATAATCGCCGCCAATATCGCTGCCAGCAAAAAGCCACCGATGAGCGGATGGAACAAAAGCTGTGAGAACACCAAGAAAATCGTCTCAGGGTCATCTAGGCTCATGCCCTTGTTATGGATATATGCCACACCCGACACACCAACGAGTAATGCTCCAATCAAGCTCAATATCATCCAGCCCATACCAATACCACACGCCACCGGCACGTCCTTGACCGAGCGAATCGCCATAAACCGCACGATGATGTGTGGCTGTCCAAAATAGCCCAGACCCCACGCTGCCAGCGATATCGCTCCCATGACACTCACGCCATTCATGATGTTAAACAACTCAGGGTTCACAGAACGTGCCACGTCCATGCCAGCACTGACACCGCCGATTTCATTAAAAGCAACAAACGGTACCAGTAGCATGGCGATGAGCATGATCACCCCTTGGACGAAGTCAGTCAAGGACACCGCCAAAAATCCGCCAAAGAGCGTATACGCCACGACCACGCCTGCCGTCACCCACAGACCCAAACTATAATCAAGCCCGAGCGAGCTTTCAAAAAGCTTGCCACCACCGACCAGACTTGCCGCCGTATAGACCGTAAAGAATATAATCACCACGATGGCAGAGACCATGCGGAGTAGGTGCGTTTTGTCATCAAAGCGATTGGCAAAAAAGTCAGGCAAAGTAATGGCATTACCTGCCACCTCGGTATACACACGCAGACGTGGAGCAACAAGCAGATAGTTGGCAAATGCCCCGACCGTCAGCCCCCCTGCTATCCATAAGCTTACAATGCCTGATGCATACATATAACCAGGCAACCCCAGCAGTAGCCAGCCCGACATATCGGACGCCCCCGCCGAGAGTGCCGTTACCGCAGGCGATAAGTTACGCCCACCCAGCATGTAGCCTTCAACGTCTTTTTTTTGTTTAAAGTAGGCGTACACACCGATGGCAATCATGCCCAAAAAATAAATCGACAGCGAAATCCATACGCCTGCCCCACCTGTTGTCACAGCATCCATGACACACTCCTTACATTATTTAACAAGTTTAACAAAAAATAACAAGTGATTATAACAAAATTAAATTCATTTGCAAATGGGGATACTTTATAAAAACACTTGTTATTTTTTATCACATTATCACACATCTAACAAATCCATTGGCTGATTTGCAAAAAACCCTTGTCATATCGCCCAAACTGGCTTATAATAGTTCGCTATTTTGCAAATTCTTTTGCACTTTTTTGTATGATGATTGGTCGAAAATCATCATTTTTGTAGCCTTTTAATATAGGAAATCCTTATGAGCTATACTCTAACTACGGTAGCACGTGCTACCGATGAGCAGGGCAAAGGTTCGAGCCGCCGCCTGCGTAAAGCCAACCTAATCCCTGCCATCGTATATGGCGGTGATGCCAAGCCACTGTCTGTAAGCGTCAAGCTAAATGAATTAGTAAAAGCCATCCAAGATGAGAGCTTCTTTTCAAGCGTAACCACACTGGCACTAGATGGCAGCGAAAACGAAGAAGTTATCATTAAAGCCTTACAACGCCATCCTTCAAAAGGCACGCCACTACATGTGGACTTCCAACGTGTTGTTCGTGGTCAAACCATGCACTTTACTGTGCCTGTACACTTCACTGGCACCGCTAAGGGCGTAAAATCTGGTGGTATCCTACAAACCAACGTAACCGAGCTACACATCAACTGCTTGCCACGCCAACTGCCAGAAGCCATCGAAGTGGACGTGACCAACCTAGAAATCGGTGACCTACTACGTTTCTCTGACATCAAACTTGCCGATGGCATTACCATCGTTGAGCTTGACAGCAATGCCACCGACCGTGTCGTGGTTAGCGTACAAGCACCGACTGTTTCTGCTGACAGTGAAGAGAGCACAAGCGAAGAGAGCACAGACACTGAATAAGTCATCAATCTCAACAAAAGCCAATGGGTCATCTATTGGCTTTTTGTTTATTTCATCATCTATGGGGCAATCATGATAAAACTCATCGTCGGTTTGGGCAATGTCGGTGCAGAATACAAAGACACTCGCCATAATGCAGGCTTTTGGTTTGCGGACGCTTTGTGCGACAAATTTGGCATCACGCTCACTCATGACAAAAAATTCCATGGCAGTGTCGGGCGTGGCACGATATACGGACAAGATGTCCGCCTGCTGACCCCTGACACCTTCATGAACCGCTCAGGAATGGCGGTCGCCCCCTTTGCCAAATTCTATAACATCGCCCCCCATGAGATACTCATCGCTCATGATGAGCTTGACATCTCGGCAGGGAGCCTACGCCTAAAAAAGGGGGGCGGACATGGTGGGCATAACGGCTTAAAGGACATCGTCCCCCACATCGGAGCGGACTTTTGGCGACTGCGTGTGGGTATCGGCAGACCTGCTCACTCATCCATGGTCAGTGGTTGGGTGCTGTCAAAACCCATGTCCGATGACCGTGTCAATATAGATAGAGCGATAGAGTGTGGCATGAATGCCTTGGAGTTACTCATCAAAGGCGATGAACAAAAGGCGATTAGCCTTGCCAATGGGTTTAAACTACCAACATGAGTGCCTTTGCCCATTTATTCGTCCATCCTGTTCGCCTGCTCGCCCCAATGGAAGGCTTGACCGACCCACTCATGAGACAGATTTTAACGCAGATTGCTCACGATTTGGGTCGCCCTTATGATTGGTCGGTGAGCGAATTTATCCGTGTCACCCATTATCCCCTGCCCGCCCATGTGTTTTATAAATATGTGCCAGAGCTACACACAAACGGCAAGACGACAAGTGGTACGCCCATTCATGTTCAGCTACTTGGCAACAATCCTGAGACCATGAGCCAAAGTGCCGTTACGGCGGTGTCACTTGGGGCGTGTGCGATTGACCTAAACTTCGGCTGTCCTGCCAAAACAGTCAATAACCACAAAGGCGGTTCGGTACTGCTTGATGAACCTGATACATTGCACGCCATCATCTCTGCCGTGCGTGGAGCTGCACCTGCCCATATCCCCGTATCGGCAAAAATCCGCCTAGGCTATACTGACATGGATAAAATGCACGACATCGGGCAGGCGGTCAAGTCCGCCAACGCAAGCTGGCTGACCATTCACGCACGCACCAAAGTGCAAGGCTACAAGCCCCCTGCTTATTGGGACAAAATCGCCCCCTTTACCGAGCTTGGCTTGCCCATCATTGCCAATGGCGAGATTTGGAACGCTACTCATGCCCACGACTGCATCAGTCAGGCAAATACACCCCATCTCATGCTTGGGCGTGGGGCGGTAACTCGCCCAGACCTTGTGGCAAGTATTGAAAACACGGACAAAACCTTGACATGGGCGGACTTAGTCCCCCACCAAATCGCTTTTTTGAATGACACCACCGACAACCAAAGCGGACTGATTGGGCGTTACAAACAATGGCTTGGCATGCTCACCAAAGGCTATGATGAAGCGGATAGGCTGTGGAATGTTGTCAAAAAAGAAAAGGGCAAAGCACAAATTATTTCGCATTTATCCCAATCAGTGCTTACTTAGCTGACAAGCACAAATAAAGGGCAGTCATCAAGATGAACCGCACCCCAAAAGTTAGACACACTAACCTTTGGGGTGCTTTTTATGGCAAAATACACAACCGACTTTAAACTGTCTGTGATTGGGTATTATCTTAATCATCATGGCTACAAACAAACCGCCAAACACTTTAATCTAAACCACACAACCGTAGAGCTATGGGTTAAACTCTATCAAGCACATGGCATTGATGGCATAAAAAGACGACACACAAAGGCTGTCTATGACACAGATTTTAAGCTTAATGCCGTTCAAGCCATACAACAGGGCAAATCGCTTACACAACTTGCCATAGAGCTTAATCTGCCACAACCTTCTTTACTGTCAACTTGGTTAAAGTCCTACCAAGCCTTTGGTATAATGGGACTAATACCCAAACCCAAAGGCAAAAAAGCAATGTCAAACAAACACAACGCTAATAAAACCAAATCAACTTGGAAAACCAAACAAGACCACGAAAAAAGTGTGGATGATTTGCTTGATGAACTTGCCTATCTTAGAGCAGAGAATGACTATCTAAAAAAGCTAGATGCCTTAATTCGTCAAAAGGAACAATCAGTACAAACAAAGAACAAGTCCTGATCATCCAAGAATTAAGGCATAAGCACAAACTTGCTGACTTATTGGCAGTGTCAAACTTGCCAAGAAGTGTGTTTTATTACCACATTCGTCAAAGTACAAAGCCTGACAAAGACCTTGACTTAAAAGAACACATTAACCACATCTACCACCAACACAAGGGCAGGTATGGTTATCGTAGAATCACATCAGAGCTTAACAATCAGCTTGCCCAAAAAGGCATGGTCATTAATCATAAACGAGTGCAACGACTGATGGCTAAACTTGGACTCAAAGCATTGGTTCGTCGTCAACGTAAGTTTAATACTTACAAAGGCACAATGGGCAAAGATACCATTCAGGACAATATACTCAAAAGAGACTTTAAAGCAGACAAACCCAATCAAAAGTGGGCAACAGACATCACCGAGTTTAAAGTACAAGACAAGGCAAATGATGGCGGTGTCATTCAAAGAAAACTCTACCTATCGCCCATCATCGACTTGTTTAATGGTGAGATTGTCAGTTATACGATGAAGGACAGACCAACGTATGAGTTGGTCAAAGAGATGTTAAATGATGCCCTATCCAAGCTAAGCCAAGAAAAGATGGATGACAAACCCATCATTCATTCAGACCAAGGCTGGCACTATCAAATGCACCAGTATCAACAAACCCTAAAAGAACAAGGCTTAACCCAAAGCATGTCAAGAAAAGGCAATTGTTTGGATAATGCTGTGATAGAGAGCTTCTTTGGTACGCTAAAACAAGAGATATTTTATGAGACAACCACATTTACATCAACAGATGAACTTAAACAAGTGATTGATGAGTACATACACTACTACAATCATGATAGAATAAAGAGCAAATTAAAAGGACTAAGTCCTGTTAAGTACAGAAACTTAGTCCAATTAGGGTTAATACAACCACTTGCAACAACCTAACCTTTAATCTTATGTCTAAGATTTGGGGGTCGGTTCAAAGACCGCCCTTTTGTTTTATTATTATCTCATTCTCAACTTTGTATAAGCGATTGATTTATCAAGGGCGAATTGCAGTTCGCCCCTACAACCAAAAAATAATTATTGAAAAATCAACAAGTTACTATTTTAAGTTGAGAATGAAGTTATCAGCAATGACAGTTTTAGCCCTTAATCCGCTCAATATTTACCCCAAGCGATTTAAGTTTACTCTCCACATTATCATAACCCCGATCAATGTGATAAATGCGGTCTATGATGCTCTCGCCATCTGCACACGCCGCCGCCATGACAAGCGACATGGACGCACGCAAATCGGTTGCCATGACAGGAGCAGGCATAAAGCTCTCCACGCCTGTTACAATGGCGGTATGCCCGTCAATGCGGATATTTGCCCCCATGCGGTTTAGCTCAGGGACGTGCATAAAGCGGTTTTCAAAGATGTTTTCAATAATAGTGCTGGTGCCGTCCGCCAAACAGCACACCGCCATGAGCTGTGCCTGCATATCAGTCGGAAAACCAGGGTGGACTTGGGTGCGAATATCCACCGCCTTGGGCCTGCCTTTCATCACGGCACGAATCCAGTCATCACCTGTGCTAATGGTCGCTCCCATGGCTTCAAATTTCTTTAAGACAGGGTGCAAGAGTTCAGCCGATGTGTTGGTGGTCAAGACATCGCCTTCACTCATCAATGCCCCAGCCAGATACGAACCCGTCTCAATGCGGTCAGCAATCACGCTATATTCACAGCCGTGCAAACTCTCCACGCCTTCGATAATCATGGTTGGCGTGCCAATGCCATCAATCTTTGCCCCCATGGCGACAAGCATATTTGCCAAATCCACCACTTCTGGCTCACAGGCACAGTTTTCAAGGCGAGTTGTGCCACGAGCCAAAGACGCTGCCATGATGACGTTTTCGGTGCCACCGACCGTTACCATATCAAAGGCAAAATCACAGCCCATCAAACGTCCGCCAGCAGGGGCTTTGGCTTTGACATAGCCATTTTCTACCAAGATGGTCGCCCCCATGGCTTCAAAGGCTTTTAGGTGCTGATCCACAGGACGTGAACCGATGGAACAGCCCCCCGGTAGAGAGACTTCGGCTTCGCCAAACCGCCCTAGCAACGCCCCCAATACCAAGATAGACGCACGCATGGTACGCACGAGCTCATACGGAGCATAATAGTTGGCGACGTGGCGAGCGTCTGCGATGACGGTGTTGCCTTCTTTTTTGATATTTACACCCATGCCAGCGATGAGCTTGATGAGCGTATCAGTGTCTTTTAGGGTGGGGACATTGTGTAGCACCGTCTCATCGCTGGGCAGTAACATGGCGGCGAGCAATGGCAAGGCGGCGTTTTTTGAGCCAGAAATAACAACTTCCCCTGCGATACGACTTTTACCGATGATTTTGAATTTATACATGATGGTCTCTATCAATTCAATATTTATTAAAAATAAAATGACAAATGCCCCATGGCGTATTTGTCATTTTTGGCGGTTAGGATTGACGAGCTTGGTATTCGGCAGGTGTCAAGGCGTGAATGGTCAAGGCATGCATGGCACCGCTTTGGATGTGCGGATTGACAATGGCATATACCGCTTGTTGGCGTTGCACCAAGCGTTTGCCTTCAAAGCTGTCATCCACGATAAGCACTTCAAATTTGTTGCCTTGATTGACCGCTTGAATCTCGGCACTTGGGAAATGGGGGCGTAATAAGGCGATTAGGTCATCTGCATTCATAAAAAATCTCTATATTTTGGGCGGTATTATCACCGTCAAATCATGTCACTAGGGCGTGCCTGCCTTTGGTATTTGCAATGAAAAATGCCTGTTTAAAAAAGCAGGGAAATCGCACGTTTTTCAAGGAAAAATCGGCAGTTGATATTGAGATATCAACAAGGATTTTGACTTCGAGCCACAATCCGACCACTTAACTGGGTGAATTTTAAGTTTTTTACTTAATTTTTAAATTAAGTGGTCAGATAGCCATTTTTCATGCAAAAATTGATTAAAGCGTTAAGTTTTCATCTTATTTTGTAAAAATTTTATCAATGGTAGGCACGCCCTAATAAAAAAAGCAGGTCATTATACCAAATTTCCTGCTTTTAACATAGAGCATGTTCACCCTTGATAATACAGTTTACATTTTGGAAATTTTATAGCAATAAAATACCCCATTTTCATTGCCATGCATGAATCACAAAGCATGCACGCCCAAAACATAAAACCTTATCAACTAAGGACTGCTGGTGTTATTGTACAGATTCACATAACTTGATGTTGGACTGCCTTCCATCGTTATCACAGGAACGTTGGGTCGGTTGATGCCTGCCGGTGTCTGCATTCCTGAATTTGGCTGAGATGGGTTTGATATCGGTGTGGTTGGGGTGTTAGGATACATGCTTTGTGGATAGCTTGTGGTCGCCACGGGACTGTTGGGGGTAGGGTAGACAGGCGTGTTTACTGTATTGACCACAGTGTTACCACCATACACCATGCCCCCTGCATTCGGGTCATCTTCGATGGCGAGCGTATCCCCTGCCAAAGCCAGCTGTGATGTATCGCCATCGATGCGAGTACCCAGCATTCGCACCCCTTCCATGCCCTGCACCGATGCGATGATGTTAATGATGGTCTGCTCTTGTTGGGCGGTCAAAAATCCCAGTAGGTATGCCATGTTATCTCGCACCACCAGTTTGTACTGCGACGACCTGATACCGCCTGCACTCACGATTTTGGCGATGATTTTGGATTTTAGGTAGTTTTCGTGCAAAGTGTGGCTCTGGGCTCTGGGCGTGGCGGTTACCGTCAGATGGTTGTACACTCTTTTGACATCATTGATGGACGAGACCATGTTTGCCACGTCCGCCTTGACTTGCTCGCTTGGCACTTCGCCTGTCAGTAGCACTTCACGACGAAAACTGTCAATGCCAATGCGGACATTATTCTCACTTACGCCACGAACATTGGTCAGGTTCTTGTGACTGGTGCGTTCGATGGCTTCATCGCTGATACGCTCAGGGATGGTGCGATACATGGCAGGCACGCCATAGTAGCCGTTGTTGGCATTGCTATTGGCATTTTGGGTGGCACAGGCGGTCATGAACACGACAGATGCCATCAAGCATGTCAATGGCTTTAAAAATGACTTCTGAATAACTTTGGGCGACATGGATGCTTCCTAATAATCGGTTTGACTCTCATTCTACCAAAAAGGCGTTTCTTAGCCAATGGGTTTTTGTCTGATTTTCATCATTTTTTTGCCCTGTTTGCCCTGTTGGTGGTACATCAAAGGCAATCACATCAAATCGGCACGCCAAGGCTTGCTTTTGACTGGTGGTGAGTCCAAGATTTTGTAAAAACTTATCGCCATACGCCAAAAAATGCTCAGCCGTCTTGATGATTTTGTTTTGTTTGGCTCGTGTTACCGTCTCCACCGCCTGCCCATAGCGGGCATTAGGGTTTATCTTACGCATTTTGACTTCCACAAACACGAGCGTCGGACACACCCCACCCGCCTGCCGTGGCTCATCATGATAAGCGATGATGTCAATCTCGCCTGTGCGATGTACGGTGTAGTTGGTCGTGATAATGGTCAGCCCCTGCTGTCTCAAAAACGCTTGGGCGAGCTGTTCATAATGGTCTCCAAGAGTTCTCATGGCACACTCACTCAAATGGGTTAGCATAACAAATTTTATAAAACTCTGCCAATATTTGTGGTTTTTATTTATAATACACTTTTTGCTTTTGATAAATCGCCATGAAATTAAGAATCCTAAGTGTCGGACACAAAATGCCTGCATGGGTACAGACAGGCGTGGACGAATACGCCAAACGCATACAGCCGATGATGAGTACCGAGATTGTGGAGATACCCCCTGCCAAACGTGCCAAAAATCCATCACCTGCCGAAATAGAAAAATACAAAATCCAAGAAGGGCAAGCCATTTTATCCGCTCGCCTACCCAAAGAAAAACTCTGGGTGCTAGAAGTCAAAGGCAAAATGCTCTCCACCGAACGCCTTGCCGACCGTCTGCAAACCGCCATGACGGACGGCACCGACATCGCTCTGGTCATCGGTGGGGCGGACGGGGTATCGGCGGACGTGCTAGCACAGGCGGATTTTAAATGGTCGCTGTCGGATTTGACCCTGCCCCACCCTTTGGTGCGAGTGGTGCTGATAGAACAGCTCTATCGGGCAATGAGTATCATCAATAACCACCCCTATCATCGGGCGTAAGTGGGTGATGTTGGCGGTGTAGCATGAGCATTATTGATGTCTTGTTTTAAGGATTTTATGATAAGTATTTATCGATACCACGCATTTAAATAAACACACTGTTTTTTGCAAAAAATCATGTTATGATACCGCCATATTCCAAAGTCCAATCACACCATGACCCATCACAACCCTTACACCACACCGCAAGCCGAGCTTGACGATGATGAGTATTTTGAATACGACACCACGCCTTTTTACAAACCCACAGGACGCATTGGGCGAGTGAAGTTTTTGGCACATAACGGCATTTGGCTCATGATTGCCTTTGTGGTTTTGTGGTTATTGCTTGTATGCGTTACCGCCCTTCATTTACCTGTCATGATTATTTTGTTGGTAGGTATGCCTTTTATGCTGTATCTTGTGCTTGTCCCCATGATAAGACGACTCACGGATTTGGGGCGGTCAAGACTTTGGGCGATTTTGTACTTTGTTCCTTATGTGAATATGGTGCTGTTTTTGTACTTACTGCTTGCCAAAGGCGATGATGATGTAAATGAATTTGGCGAGCCGTCCGCTCCGCCAACCATGCTTGATATGATACTGGCAAGTATCTTACCTTTGGTCATTATTATTGGGATAGGCTTTGGCGGTGTAAAACAGCTGTTCACATCTTTAATGACTACCCTTGCTTAATTTTAAATAAACCACCTTGCTATCAATTTGGCATTTTCAATTATAGTCATTTAACGTCAAAATACACCAATGACAGTAAGGTGCGTATTACACACCAATAAGATTTTCCACTTAGAAGGTGCGTATTACGCACCCTGCCATACTGCATTTTTCCTTGAAAAACGGGCGATTCCCCTGCTTTTTTGAACAGGCATTTTTCATAACAAATACAAAAGGTAGGCACACCCTAGTCAAGTTTGCCATCATTTTCTTGCTCCTTCTTTTTTAGCTCTTTTTTAACATCTCTCATATGAGACCATATTAATAAAATTATAGTAGCCAGACCTAAAATCAAAAAAAACCGATTGGCGGATACTATTTTATCTTTTGTAGAGGCATAGCTATCAACAGCTATCATCTCACCATTAGGTTTATTGATATGAATGGTTGCCATTTGGGGGACTTCATTGGTAATACCAAGTACTGAGGGTTGGTAATAATAACCAATGGTAAGTGTTTGGCTTAGATGATCATCTGTTAAGAAACAATTGCTAAACATGTCTTTTTTAGGAATAACTATGTTGCCACAAGCAATCATCAGTTTTTCTTTGGTTTGGGGATTGACAATACTCATGTGTTTAATGTCTCTATTTTTGCCATCTTTAGCAACAGTAACCAGCCTAACCTTACCTGTTACATAATGCAAATCTTTTTCAGGTGGCAGTCCACGACCATGCCAAACACAGTAGGGTATAACCCATATAGCACAGCATATTAAAAATAAGAATACAAAATCACGAATTTTCATATCATCAGTCTCGTAGGGGCAACCCCCATTTTATCACAACCCCAAGCTCATCAGCACTGTCTTTGCTGTAAATACCCCAACCCCACCGCCAAACTCGCCCCCACCATATCCGCCACGCCATCCCATACGTCCATGTTGCGTGTGGTAAAATAACCCTGTATCAGCTCGCTTGCCACCGCCCAGCCCAGAGCCACAGCCCACAGGCAGAGTGCTTTGGTTTTGGTGTTGATGTTAAATAACAGTGATAGTAGATAAAACTGCCCAAAAAACATCGCAAAATGAGCCACTTTATCTAAATGGCTAACGCTTGGCACTTGACCGCTCGGCACACGCAAAAACAGCCCATAACAGGACAGCCCAAACCACACCAGTATGGCAAACCACAGCCATTTGACAGAGAATTTTATCATCGTTAATCATCACAACACACAAAGCGGTCATCATAACAAATTTTATGGCAATTTTTTATGAAAAAATGATGAATTTCGCCTATAATATGCCCTTTGTCCGTCCATTTTCCATTTTCATGCAAATCATCAACTTAGACCCACACGCCCCCACCGCCTTGCCCCCACACGCCTTGACCATTGGCAACTTTGACGGGGTGCATTTGGGGCATCAAGCCATGCTCAACACCCTAATCAAAGACGCCACCAAGCAATCACTTGCCACTGCCGTCATGGTGTTTGAACCACAGCCTAGGGAATTTTTTAGCCCACACAATCCCCCTGCTCGCTTGACGAACTTTGCCGAAAAAGTCGCCTTGCTAGACGGTCATGGCGTGGATTTTGTCATCAAGGCAAATTTTAATGACGATTTTCGCCACCTATCCGCCCATGCCTTTGCCACGCTTTTGACCGCTTTGGGGGCAGAGCATTTGGTACTGGGCGATGATTTTCGTTTTGGGCATGACCGCACAGGGGATAAGGCATTTTTGCAGGGGCTAGGATTTAGTGTGGACAGCCTTGCCACCGTTGCCCATGATGATGAGCGGATTAGCTCCACGGCGGTGCGTGGTGCATTGGCACAGGGCGATTTGGACACCGCCAAAATCATGCTTGGGCGAGACTATGCGATGACAGGGCAAGTAGTGCATGGCGACAAAATCGGGCGGACGCTTGATTTTCCCACCGCCAATGTGGCATTAGATAGACTAAAACCTGCCGTACAGGGGATTTTTGGGGCAGATATTTTGGCACATAGGGACGGTCGAGCGGTTGATTTACATGCCTTAGGGGGTGGTATCAAGGGGCAAACCGCCAACAGTCTGTTTGGGGCGGTCAATGTCGGCAAACGCCCCAGCGTAAACGGCACGGATTATCGCTTAGAAGTGCATTTACCAGAGTTTACAGGCGATTTGTATGGCATGACGTTGAGCGTGATGTTTAAAAAATACCTACATGGCGAGCGTCATTATGAGAGTTTGGCACAGTTAAAAGACGGCATCAAAAGGGATGTGGATGAGCTTGTGGCGTGGCATCATACTTTATAGCCAAGGGCGTACCAAATACGCCCTTAACAAACACCCAACAAAAAAGAGCGAATCCATCGCTCTTTTTTCTTTATCAAATTATTGCTCGTTCATCGCAAGCATCGTGCCTGTATTTGCCGTGGCATCTAGGTAACGAGTATCACGCCATACGCTGTATCCGTTGTGGTTGCGATACGGGCTAAAATTAGGCTGACGAAAATCTGACACCCACTGATTGCCATCATAGATTTGGATATGACCGTGTGGGTTTCTGCTGGTACGATTAAAGACCGCCACATCGCCAATCTGTGGTACGTAGTTGTCATTACTGATACGGGTGAAACCTGCACTGGCAAGCGTGCCGTTGGCATACTGATAGGCTGATGGCTGTGGCGTGAAGCTATAACCGGCTGATTGCAGTGCCTTACGCACATACATAGCACAGCGACCCACGCTCTTACCGTGAGCGGCACGGGCAGCCAAACGGGCGGCTGTGGCAGGGGCAGAGCCATTTAGAGCGGCGACTGTACTGCCTGTGTTATTGCTGACTGAGTAGTTGGTGAGTGTTTGGGTGTTGGTACTAAACCCTTGGGTCAGACGAGAATTACCTTGTGATGCCCCCATTAGCTCATTGATGGCATTGTCAAGCTCGGCATTGCTTAGCGTTTGGGTAGGCATGGGCGGTGCGATGATGTTTACTTGACGCTCGCCATTGGCAGATGAGATGGTGATTCTGCCACTTTCTGCATTTGCACTGACTGTCGTAAAGGTAATTGCCGACATTAACCAAAAGAGTTTTTTCATAAGATTGCCTCGCACCAATCATGCACGACGACACAGTCATACTGTGGTATCGTCCCCTGTTTACATGAGTGATGTCAAATGGGTTAGTTTTGTTAAAGCTTGGGTTTATGCCATACGCATCCGAACGTACTTTTTGGCTCAATAAGGCATTGGCATTGAGCGGGTGGCGTGATAAACTTAGCTCTTGGACACCATGTCCGTCAGTTTTTAAAAGGTATTATGATGAGTGATGACTTATATCTAAAAACCCATTTTCCAAACCACCTTGCCAATCGCACCGAAAAACAAGCGGCGGCAGGGGCGAAACTTCCCAAAGACCTGAGCAGACGACTTGCCTACTTTACTCACTTGACCCATCTGTCCGCCCCCCTGCTGTCAGGTGTGTTGGGCGAGCTTAGCAATCAGGTACAAGTGGCGTATGCTCATGATGATAAAATCACCTTAGCACTACCAACCATCACATCCGCCAATCATGTACGTTATCTACATCAAGAATGTCTGTTGGCACTGCATGAACATCCAGCATTTGGTCAGTTTTCAAAAATGGGGGTTATTGTCAATCACAAAATTCATCAGCGTGTCAGCGGTCAAATCACCGCCCAAACCACCTTAGAAAAACCATTAAGCGAAAACACGGTGCAAACTATAACACAGACTGCCAAACTTGTCATTAAAAATCCAAGTTTACAGGCGTCCTTTATCAAGCTCATTCAAACCGCCACCACCAAAGAATGATAATTGTTCTTAAATTTGGGACTTTTACGGTCTTTTTGTAATCTTATGTAAAGAAATCCGCCCATTTTCACAAAATTTCCATAAAACTCTCATAAAAGCCCTGCACAAATCCCCCAAAACCCCCACAAACACAAAAGCGAGCTACTGTCAGCTCGCTTTTACTTTGTTACACGCCATTTTGATTAATTTTTAGCTTTATTACGCTACTTTTTCAGTCAGTTTACCGAAATTTAAATCGTCCAAATTTTTTGCCTTAAAATCCTTCATTTTTTAGGGGATTTTTGGGCGGAATAAAGGCAATCGGACAGCTGTTTTTGTCATAATTTGTTACAATTTCATAGGCACTGTCATCTGCCAATACCGCTCGGATGAGTGCGTTATTTAGGGCATGACCTGATTTGTAAGCGTTAAATTTGCCGATGATGTTATGCCCGATGACGAACAAATCGCCCACCGCATCTAGCATTTTATGGCGGACAAATTCGTTAGGATAGCGTAGCTCGCCATTGACCACCGATGTCTCATCAAGCACCACGGCATTATCCATACTACCGCCTAAGGCAAGATTGTGCTTTTTGAGCATTTCTAAGTCTTTTAAAAAGCCGAACGTGCGAGCCTGCCCCACTTCACGGGCGAAATTGGCGGTATTAAAATCAAGCGACGTGGTCTGTTCGGTCGCTTTGATGGCGGCATGATTAAAATCAATCTCAAAATGCATCAAAAAACCATCATCATAAGGGGTAAGCTCCGCCCATTTGTCTTCATCGCTCACACGCACGGTTTTTTTGATTTTTAAAAAGGCTTTGGGAGCGGGCTGTTCTGCCACGCCTGCTTCGTCAATCAAAAACAAAAACGGTGCTGCCGAGCCGTCCATAATCGGAATCTCAGGGGCATTGACTTCTATATATAAGTTATCCAAACCGCACGCTGACACCGCCGAGAGCAAATGCTCTACCGTGCCAACTCGTGCATCGCCCGCCACTAAGTTGGATGACATCATCGTGTCTTGGACGAGCGTGGCACTCATGGGAATGTGGGCGTTATCAAGGTCGGTGCGTACGAACACAATGCCTGTGCCGATGGGGGCATCTCGCAAGGTGAGCGTGACTTCCTTGCCGCTGTGTAGCCCTATGCCAGTGGCAGTGATGGGCGTGGCAAGGGTGCGTGCAGGATAATAGTTAATGTCGGTGTTATTATTCATGTTAAACTCATCTGTCTAGATATCACGCATTTTATCATCTGATGACAGGTTTGTCATCATGGCGGACATGAGCGGGGTGTAATGACAATGATTGGTAAAATTAATAAAGGCGTGTCAAATGGTGCGAGTGGCAAATGTTTGTACCAATGCATGAATGCCATTTAGGGCAGGCTGATAATCAGGGGCGTATAAAAATAAAGCGAACACGATGATGTAGAGCATGACATATCGCAGGGATTTTTTACGTTCAAAGAATTTGAATGCCGTGCCTGATGATTTTTTGAGTTTTAGCCCCAACACATTGACGCTGTATATCTCATCTAGCACCAAATGCACCATCGCCCCGATGAACAAAAATCCCCCAAATAGCCAGCTTACTTTGGCAGTCATGCCAAAGCCATAAAACGCCCCATAGACCGCAAACAGTCCACACATCGCCATGTATGGCACCGAATGCACCATACCCCGATGAACGGTGAGATGACTAAACAGCCCTATCACGCCATAACGCACGACCATAAATGCCCCACCCCACACCATGAGTGCCTGCTCCACCAGCTGTGTGCCTGTGGTCTGATAGGCGGTGTATAAAATGGCGGTGAGCGTGGCGATAAATAACGACATGAGCGTAAAAAACCGCTTGGCAGGAATGGACGTTTCAAGGTCAATGTCAGGCAACAGCCCACCAATAACCCCTATCGCCAAACAAAAAACCGCCGTGCCAAAGCCAAATAACCCACCCACAAAGCCAAACGTGGCAAGGGCAGTACTGGCAATGGCAGCAACGGTCAAATGTGTGGTGAAATTTGCCATAAAGCGAAAAACCTACCGACATAACAACAAATCCCCAAGCCGTAACTTGGGGATTTAGAATTTGGCACTCCATAGGGGATTCGAACCCCTGTTACCGCCGTGAAAGGGCGGTGTCCTAGGCCTCTAGACGAATGGAGCGTAAAACTTAACGAACCAACACAAGATTGCTCAAAGAGCGTGCCTAGGTGCTTGTGTTTTTGACTTTTTAATATAAAATTAAAAAGTGGTGGAGCTAAGCGGAGTCGAACCGCTGACCCCTTGCATGCCATGCAAGTGCTCTACCAACTGAGCTATAGCCCCTTTGTTAAGGTGGGCGTATTATATAAAAGAGCCTGTGCCTTGTCAAATAATTTTTTCAAAAAATTTTAAAAAAAACCGATAACTTATTGAAAATTATCGGTTTTTATTTAGGGCGTGCCTGCCTTTTGTATTTGCAATGAAAAATGCCTGTTTAAAAAATCAAGGGAATCGCACGTTTTTCAAGGAAAAAACGTAGTTTGATAGTTATCCTATCAGGCAAGTTGTTGCCTTCGAGCCACAAGATTTAGCTATTTTTCATACAAAAACATTATTAGACTTCTTTCCAAACCCTGATTTTTATGGATTTTTAAAAACTTCAACCCCAATACTTATAAGGGTTTATTTTTAGTTTGGAAAGAGATTTATTTTATTTTCACCATATTTCTACATTTTAGATTATGTTTTGACTTCCTCCCCTCCCTAAAGGGAGGGGATTCCTGCTCCCAGACGGCCAAGCCCGACCGCAAGAATGTTCCGACTGGCATTGATATCTCTATCATGCCGTGTGCCACACTTTGCACAAGTCCATTCTCTTATTCGCAAACCTGCTCTACCTTTCGGACTACTGGACATATCGCCACAGCACGAGCAAGTTTGGGTAGTGTATCGTTCATTCACGATTTCAAAACGACAACCTGCGTTCTCGCACTTATAGGTCAGTTGTCGTTTCAGTTCAAACCAACCTGCATCGTAAACCGACTTGGCTAGTTTGCCTTTTTTACTGTTAAATTGGGTGGTTTTTACATCACCAACCACGATTAGGGCGTTATTCTTAACTAGCCCTGTGGTGAATTTGTGTATGAGGTCTTGGCGTGTATTTTTAATTTTGGCATGGATTGCCTTGACACGCTGTTTGTTTTTGGCACGTTGAGCGGTAGCTAATGCTTTGGCATATTTGAGCGTTTGCTTGATTTGTAGCTTGTCGCCATTTGAGGCGGTGGCACTGTCTTTTAAGCCCAAATCAATGCCAACGCTACCTTTGCCACAAGGCTGTTTTGGGTATTCTTTGACGGTAATACACGCATACCAACGATTACGGCTGTCTTGCACCAGTTCGCAGGTGTTAATTTGGTATAGGCTAAGGTTGTAGCTGTCCCATAGGTCAATGATGAGCTTTTGCCCTTTAGCTAAACTAAGCTGTAGGGTTGATTTTAATCCTTTTTTGCCTGTTTGGCGGGTAGCGATGTGTTTAATGGCGGATTGTTTAAACGGTAGCCAGCCAAGCGATTTACGCTTGGCATTGGGGTTGTTGGTTCGCCATGATAGTTTGGCTTTTTTAAATTGCTTACGGCTTTTGGCGTGGGTTTCGTTAATGGCTTGGATAGTTTGCGAGTGTAAGCCAAGTAACTCACCGCTACCTTTGGTATATTCGTTTAGGTCATAGGCGGAAAAGAATTTGCCCGTCTTTTGTAGCTGCTTGTAACTCAAGTCATTCACGTAGTTCCATACGAAATTGACCGAACCACTTAGGCGGTTAAGTTGGTCTGTGTGTTTGTCTCGTATGCGTAGCTTGAGTGTTTTCATGGGTTTGTGTATAATGAGATAGGTATATTATATATTTGGTTTAATTTTAATGTCAAATGATTTAAGACGTGGTAGGCACGTTGTTTACAATATTCATGTGCATTTGGTCTTTGTGGCTAAATACCGCAGAAAAGTATTCACTAAAGAGATTTTAGACGATATGCAAGTTATCTTTGAGAAAGTTTGTTCAAAGTTTGAGGCACAATTAGTTGAGTTTGACGGTGAGAGCGACCATGTGCATTTATTGGTGGTTTATCCGCCTAAAGTGGCTATTTCTAGTCTAGTTAATAGTCTGAAAGGTGTTTCTAGTCGGTTATTGCGTAAAAAAGAATATCCGTCTATTAAAGAGCAGTTATGGGGTGATGCGTTGTGGTCGCCTAGCTATTTTGCAGGTAGTTGTGGCGGTGCCCCAATTGAGATTATCCGCCAGTACATTGAACAGCAGAATACACCGCACTAAATACCATCTGTATGTAAGCATAGCTACGGAGTTGCCTTATATCCACCGCCTGAAGTCGGTGGTTTTACGGCAACGAAGGATAAAGGGCAGGCACGCCCTATATCATTCTTGATTTAAAAAGTTTGGCAAAGCCTTATTCGTCTCTTCCAATTTTTTGAGTTTCTTTTTGCCAAGTCCGCCAAGCACTTCACAGGCATGACGTAGGCGTGATAAAGTCATGTCCGCCCCGATGACGTACATGGAATTCATCACAGGCGTGCTAGACGTTGAACCTGCAATCGCCACAAAAAACGGTTGCATAAAGTCTTTTAATTTAATCTCAAAATGCCCTGCCAAGCCTTTTAGGGTTTGGTAAATGTTATTCTCGCTCCACTCGGGCAAGGCTTCTAGTTGCCATGTGGCAAGGTAGAGAATTTCCAAAAGCTTGTCATTATCCAGCGTTTTATGAGCAAAATCGTCTGGTGTAACGTTTGGCAAGTTTTGAAAATAAAACCCTGCCCAATTTACCGCATCGGACAACACGTTAATGCGTGGTTGAATGGCTTTGGCAATGGCGGTCAGCTTATCATCATCGCTTGCCCATGCCAAAATCTTCGCCTTTAACTCGTCTGCACTCATCGCACGCAGGTATTCGCCATTTAGCCAGTAGAGTTTTTCAATGTCAAACACAGGCCCGCCAAGCGACACCCGTTTGATGTCAAAGCTGGCTATCATCTCATCTAGGCTAAATTTCTCCGCTTCGTTTGGCAAGCTATACCCCATACGCCCCAAGTAGTTAATCAAGACCTCAGGTAGCACGCCTGCGTCCTTATAATAGGTGATTGACGTGGGGTTTTTGCGTTTGGAGAGTTTGGATTTGTCGGGGTTACGCAGTAGGGGCATATGGCACAGCACGGGCATTTCCCAACCAAAATATTCATACAGAAGTTTGTGCTTGGGAGCGGAGTTAATCCACTCTTCGCCACGAATGACGTGGCTGATTTGCATGAGATGGTCGTCCACGACATTGGCAAGATGATAGGTCGGCAAACCGTCTGTTTTTAAAAGCACTTGCATATCAACCGTTTCCCAAGGAATGCTAATCTCGCCACGAAGCATATCATGAATCACACACTCGCCGTCTGTCGGCACACGCATACGAATGACAAAGGGCTTACCGCTCTCGGCAAGTTTATCGCTCTCTTCACGGCTCAGATTGGCATAACGTCCGTCATAACGCACCGGCAAGCCTTGGGCTTCTTGCTCTTTACGCATTTGGTCTAGCTCGTCTGTCGTACAAAAACAGCGAAAGGCATGACCTTTGTCAAGGAGCTCTTGGGCGTATTTTTTGTAAATCTCGGAACGCTCGGACTGGCGATAGGGGGCGAACTGTCCGCCCACGTCAGGACCTTCACTCCATGTCAGACCTGCCCATTTTAGGGCGTTTAAAATCATCTGTTCAGACTGGGCGGTGGAGCGGACTTGGTCGGTGTCTTCAATGCGTAGGATAAACTCGCCCCCTTGTGATTTGGCAAAAACCATATTAAACAAGGCGATATAAGCCGTGCCAACGTGCGGAAAGCCAGTTGGGGACGGGGCGATACGGGTGCGAATGGGTTTGGTCATGGTAAATTCTCAAAATAAATAATACGCCAGCTCAGCTTTAATTTACAATTTTTAAAATCATAAGGGCGAATTGCAATTCGCCCCTTAGGCACGTTGTTGTAGCCTGTATTCACAAGGTTGGAGGTTTATATGGATGATCCATTATACTACATTGGTATTGATGTTGCCAAACATAAGTTTGATGTTGCTGTTAAACTGCCCAATGGCAAATACAAGCACAAGGTGTTTTGTAATCATCATCAAGGCTTTGATGAGTTTATCTGTTGGCTTAATGCCTTTGATGGTCGCTTTTGTGCTGTTATGGAAGCCACCAACATTTATCATGAAGCTTTGGCGGATTGTTTGGTGGCACAAAACATCATGGTCAGTATCATCAATCCTAAGTGCAGTGCCAGCTTTGCCAAAAGCGATAACCTACGGTCAAAGACAGATAAGATTGATGCTAAGCTCTTAGCAGACTATGCTTGTGAAAAAGGACATAAGCTTGTCTGTTATCAGCCCATGCTACCTGCCCAAAGACAACTGCTTCGTAAAAGCCGTCAGCTTGACCATTTAAAGGACAAGCTTGCTCAAGAAAAGGTACGTCTTAGCATGCTCATTGATGAAGATTGTATTGCTTATACCAAAGCGATGATAGACTTCATCAAAGGGCAAATCAAAGCCTTACAACAAAGCATTCGTCAGTGCGTTGCCAGTGATGACACTTTAAAGCAAAATGCCTCATTACTGCTTAGCATTCCTGCCATTGGCTTTGACAGTGCGGTTAAACTCATCTGCTACTTAGGTGACGGTAGTCGTTTTAAAAATGCAAAAGCAGCAGCAGCTTTTGCAGGGCTTGCATCCATGATTAGACTTCTTTCCAAACCCTGATTTTTATGGATTTTTAAAAACTTTAACCCCAATACTTATAAGGGTTTATTTTTAGTTTGGAAAGAGATTTATTAAATCATCGGGTAGTAGCTTACATCAAGTAATGGGCATTTCTAAAATCGGACAAGCAGACATTAGAAAAGCCTTATATTGCCCTGCCATGAACTTTGCCTTTGGTCGTTATAAAGACGGTGCTTATCGTTTGTTTGTAGATAGACTAAACAGCCAAGGCAAGGCAAAAAAGGTTGTGATTACCGCACTCATGCGTAAGCTTGTCAGTATTGCCCAAGCGGTACTACAAACACAAACCCCGTTTAAATTAGAGTTACATCGTTGAGATGGATTGGGGGTTGTGGTTTATGGTATCTACAAACCTATCCAAAGACGTGTTTAATAAACAATACTGATAAAACTACTGAAAACTAAGCCAAATTTTGGTATCATATTCTAAATTTTACCAGTCTATTTTTAGCATTGCTCATCAAAAAACACATTTGCAATTTATGGACGTAGATACCATTCGGGGTGATGATGGATGAGAAAGTAGGCTAACATCTACACTGCGTGCTTTTAAGCACAAGGGGCGAAACAACGCTACTTTCTCACAAACCCCATTATGGTTGCTTATAATGGGGTTTTGTTTTAGGTATTATAATACAAGGGGCGAATTGCAATTTGCCCTGCAATAAGATATTGATTTTTGGCACCACGTTTATCCTACACGCCCATTTATAAAAAATATCTTAACAAAACGCCGTTTTATCAAATACCAATCTCGCTCCTATCGGCAAATGGTCGGACAAATCAGACCACGGCACACCGCCATACACTTGGGCGGACAGTACGGTCAAATGCCGTACATAAATGCGGTCAAGACTTATCATGGGGAACTTGGCAGGAAAAGTCGCAGGGTGTTTGCCGTGCTTGGTATAAAAGACTTCATGTAGCCCCAAATCCGCCATAAACCGCCCCGATTTTTTCGCCCAATCATTAAAATCCCCCGCCAAAATGAGTGGTTTGTCCTTATCAATCTCGCTGTTGATATAGTCGCTGATTGCCTTGTATTGCTTGGTGCGGCCGGCTTCTAGTAGGTTAAGATGAGCATTTAGCACCACCACAGGCACACCCCAACCGTCAGGGGTTATCTCACTGTGCAGAACGCCCCGTTTTTCTAGGCGAGAGACGGTGATATTGACGTTGTGCTTGGGGTCTAGGGGGTGGCGTGAGAGCGTGGCGTTGCCGTGATTGCCGTGTGGGTAGCGGACGTTTTCGCCATAGCTGTGCGACAGCGACAGATATTCGCCAAACCACTCATGGTGCGACTGGTCGGGGTATTCGTTAAAGGAAATGGCTCGTTTTAGGTTTTGCCCTTGCACTTCTTGTAAGCACAAAATATCAATGGGCAAATCCGCCAACGCCTGCCCCATGCGTTGGAGCTTGACAAGGCGGTTTAGGGGCGACATGCCTTTATGGATATTATAAGAAACAACGTGAATGGGGGTCATGTTTTTGCTTTTAAATCATTCAAATAGTAAAAGACAAACATACCACGCTTTTATGATAAAAGCAACCTACCCCACGCCCACGCTACACCTTGTAAAAGTGAATTGTTATCCTTATTATAAATCCAAATTCTAAGCCCAAACTTTTTAGGAACACACCCATGATTGATTTTCACACGCAAGCCCTAGATGAACGTTTACACCTTGTGGATTTTGACAAAACAGACGCAAGCACACTAAAAGCCTTAGTGGAGCAAGATTTAAACGTTGCCGATGAGTTTTTAGATAATTTACCAACGACCGATGAGCCAACGCTCGCCCTTGACATCATCGGTCAATTTAACCGCCTAAATCTGAACCTAAACCGCAGTTTTGGGATACTCTCGCACCTAAACAGCGTGGTGTCTAGCCCCGAAATTCGCACCGCTCATCATGACGTACTGCCTGCCTTGTCCGCCTTTTCTACCAAAACAGGGCAATCGGTGGGGCTGTATCAGCTTTATAAACTTGTCAATGATAATTTAGAAAAACTAGGAGCAGACAACGCCCTAACACGAGCGGTAGAGCTTGCCCTACAAGGCTTTACGCTGTCAGGGGTCGCCTTAGATGATGACAAAAAAGCACGTTTTGCCGAGATTTCCGCTCGCCTGTCGGTGCTGTCCGCCAAATTCTCAGACAACGCCCTAGACGCAACCCAAGCCTTCGCCCTACCCTTAACCCAAGCCCAGCTGTCAGGCATTACCCCAAGCGGTCTTGCCCTGTTAAAATCAGCAGGCGACACCTACAAAGCCAAGCACCCCAATGCCGTTCTGGCGACCGACTATGTCGCCACACTTGATGTGCCCATGTATCTGGCGGTCATGCAGTACGCCGATGACCGCACCCTGCGTGAGACCTTGTACCATGCCTATAACACCCGTGCCAGTGCCGTGTCTAGCTATGGGCATGGCGAGTTTGACAATGGCGACATCATGAGCGAGATACTCACCCTACGCCAAGAAAAAGCCAAACTGCTCGGCTTTGACGACTACACCCAAGTATCGCTCGCCAGCAAAATGGCAAATGATAAAGATGAGATTGAAACCTTTTTAAAAACGCTCGCTCATCACGCCACGCCCTTTGCTAAGGCGGATTTGGCGGACATGGAAATTTTAGGTAAAACGCTTGGGCTTGATAAGGTTGAGCCGTGGGATACGCCCTATCTGGCCGAAAAAATCCGCCTTGAAAAATACAACCTAAACAGCGATGAGATTCGCCCTTATTTTCCGCTCCCTGTGGTGCTTAGCGGTCTGTTTGACATCATCGGCAAGCTCTTTGGCGTGTCCTTTAACGAGCGGACGGCAGACGTACCACGCTGGCATACGGACGTGCAGTTTTTTGAGCTACATGACAAAAACGGCTTGATAGGCGGGCTGTATCTTGACCTGTTTGCTCGCACGGGCAAGCGTGGCGGGGCATGGCTGTCAGGCTTTCAAGAAAAGCATAAAGATAGCGAGATTGAACAGCTCCCTGTGGGCTTTATCGTGGGCAACTTCTCGCCTGCGGTGGGCGACTTGCCAAGTCTTTTGACCTTTGATGAAGTTACCACGCTGTTTCATGAGTTTGGGCATGGCTTGCACCATTTACTCACCAAAATCACGCTCTCGGACGTGGCAGGTATCAGTGGCGTGGAGTGGGACGCTGTGGAATTGCCCAGTCAATTTATGGAAAATTTTGCCATTGATAAAGACGGCATTGCTCTCATCAGTCGCCATGTAGAGACAGGCGAGCCACTACCCCAAGACAAGCTGACCGCCCTACTAAACGCCAAAAACTTCCAAAGCGGACTGCAAACCTTACGTCAGATAGAATTTGGGCTGTTTGATTTACGCATTCATGGCAAAGAGCTGTCGGGCTATGATGAGATTTTGGCGGTGCTGGACGGCGTGCGTGATGAAATAGCCGTCATCAAACCGCCTACCAACAACCGTTTTGCCAACACGTTTAGCCATATTTTTGCAGGGGGCTATGCGTCAGGGTATTATTCTTATAAATGGGCGGAGCTGTTGTCGGCGGACGCTTTTGGCAAATTTGAAAACAGTCAAAACCCCGCCACGCATGGCGTATTTGACCCTGCCATTGGTAATGCCTTCAAAAGCGAAATCCTACAAATGGGCGGTTCTCGCCCTGCCAAAGACAGCTTTGTCGCCTTTATGGGGCGAGACGCTGACATGGGGGCGTTACTGCGTCATAGTGGGTTTGTCAAATAGCCAAATCACGGTAATCCGCCATTGCACAAATGCACAAATGGGGGTAAAATCTACCCCTATTTTTATTGAAAAACACCATGAGATACCAATCCACCCGCCCAAAACGCCAATTTCTTGCAGGGGTCAAATGCACCCAATGCAAAGCGACCGATACCACCGTGCAGGTGCAGATTTTCACGCCAGAGCCTGATGAGTACATTGAGTGCGTGGCATGTGGACATACAGCACGCCGACCCACCGCAGACGACCTACCCCAAATCCAAGCCACCATCGAAGGGGCGATGACAGAGAGCGTGGGCGTGGTGCGTTTTATAAAATAGCCATCAGATGTCGCCCTATCATGAATTTGAGTCAAAATTTGTGCTTTTTGTCTTAATTTTGTTGTAAAAAGCTGAAAATTCTTGTAAATTTTGATATAGTACAGCAATATTTGCTGGCAAGCGTCTCATTGGCACCATCAGACCCGACTTGTATCAAAAAGTCTATCCAAGCCCGATGAACGCCCCTGCCATCCATCAGCCCCAATTAGCCAATAAGATAGGTTTCCCATGTCAGAGAAAAAAGACCCGAACGAGATTAATTTTGATGATGAATTTTTGGACATTGATTTTGGCAATGCCGACCCCAATGCCAGCACCGACACTGCCGCTGATGTCGATTTAAGTGCCGAATTTGACGAGCTGTTTGACCAAAACACTGCCGATGTCGCCAACTCTGACATTGACTTGACTGCCAATGAGCCTGTGGACATCGCCCTATCTGATGTGACCGTGACTGATAATACCACTGGCATTGATTTGACCCACGTTGGTGATAACACTGCCCAAGATGATTTCTTCAATCAACTAGATGACCTAAACCAAGCCAATGCCCCCACCGACGTGGCAAACGACAACATCGATACCGCCCTACTAGGTGCAGGGGCGGTCGCAGGGGCGAGCGTTGCCAGCGGTCTTGGGCAAGGCGAACCCGCCAAAGATAAGCCTGCTAAAAAAGGATTATTTGGCAAAAAAGATGGTTCACCCAAAACCCCAAAAATGACCAAACCCAAAGCCTCCAAAGCTCCAAAGCCTGCCAGTGGCAAAAGCGACTTTACAGGGCTACTTAGCGACCCTCAAAAGCTCAACAAGCTCATCTTGGGCAGTGTGATTGCCTTAGCTCTGATTGGCGTAGCACTCTACATGGCGATGAGTGGCGATGAAAGTAGTACCCCTGATGTCGCTCCTGCCCCTGCTCCTGTGAGTACGCCTGCCCCTGCCGAAGAGACCGCCCCGCCTGCTACTGACAGCACCGAGAGTCCTACTCCACAAAGCGAAGGTGATGTGGCAAGCGATACAGCAACCGCCCCTGTGGCAGGTGACAGCGTACTACCTGAGATTAAACCCGTGGTCAATCCCGATGAAATTCTCAATGCTGAGATTCCAACCGACCCTGCACTCATCAAAGAAGAGATTGACCGTTTGGCAGACAAAGATTCACAAATCGCCGAGCAAGAAAAACTCATCCAAGAACAGCTTACCATGATGGAAGATTTGACCACCGCCAAAGCCGAGCAAATCGCCCTACTCGAAGCCCAAATCGCTGAACTTGAAAAGCAGAAAAACAGCACCGAGACCACCGCCCCTGCTAGCGGACAATAAAAAAACACCCGTCAAAAAACAAAGCCCGACAGATGTTGGGCTTTTTTATGTGGCTGTGGTTATATAATTTACAAAATCCGTATCGCCTGCTCTCGCTTCTCTAATGCCTTACCTTCTAGTACTGATTTGGCGACCTGGCGTTCTTTGTCATTATCAAAACCCAAGATATGCCAACTTCTGCCCAAATCAGTGATGACTAGGGCATCATTTATCAGCTCAATACGAGCATTGTCGCTCAGTTTGACGTTTTGCCCCTGTGCGATAAAGGCACGATTTTTGATGATAATCACCCCTGTGGCGACACGGCTTTGGTATTTTAGGCGGTTTTTGTAGATATTAAAACCAAAAATCAGCACCGCAAATACTGCCATCACCCCAATGGTAATCTCCACAGGGGCAGTCATGGCGACCACCGCCACGCATACCGCCAAGGCGACAAGCACCCCTGCCATGATAAAGACAGGGTTCGACTCGGTGCCGTTTAGCGTGATAGACACGCCATCATCAATGACTTTTAGCATTACCAGCACAACGCTTGTTTTTGTAATTCAAAAATCTCTTTAATCCCAGACTCGGCAAGGTCAAGCATGGCATTTGCCTCATCACGGGTAAAATGCTTGTCTTCTGCCGTACCCTGAATCTCAATAAATCCGCCTGCTTGGGTCATGACCACATTCAAATCGGTATCGCAGGTCGAGTCTTCACTATAATCCAAATCCAAATACGCCCGTCCGTCCTTGATACCGACCGACACCGCCCCCACCAGTCCGATGAGTGGGTCTGTGGTCAGCTTTTTGTCTCGTTGTAGGCTCTCTAAGGCATCGATGAGTGCCACTGCCGAACCCGTGATACTTGCCGTGCGTGTGCCACCGTCTGCTTGTATGACGTCGCAGTCCACATAAATGGTGTTCTCGCCCAACTTTGACAAATCGAGCATGGCACGGAGCGACCGCCCGATAAGGCGTTGTATCTCTTGGGTACGACCTGACTGCTTGCCCTTAGTCGCTTCACGTTGAGTGCGAGTGCCTGTGGCTCGTGGGAGCATGCCGTACTCGGCAGTGAGCCAGCCTTGACCTTGCCCCTTTAACCAACGTGGCACACCCTGCTCTATGCTGACGTTGCATAGCACTTTGGTGTCGCCATAGCACACCAATACCGAACCTTCGGCATGTTTGGTGTAGTTACGGATAAAGCTGATAGGACGTAATTGGGATAATTCACGGTTGTCGTGTCGCATGATGTGCCTTTATAAAGTAAAATTTGGACTATTGTAACAGTTTTTACCCCAAAACAAAACCGCCCAATCTAGAATATCCCATTGGCAATATTCAGATTAGGCGGCTTTTTAAGCGTTAAGGATTTTTACCTTATCACGCCTTTTTATTTTCTTCTAATTTACGCAAATCCTTACGCAAGATTTTGCCCACGTTGGATTTTGGTAATTCGCTGATAAACTCAACATATTTTGGGCGTTTATAACCTGTTAGATTCTCTTTTGCCCATGCGATGACCTCTTTTTCTGTCAAGCTGTCGTCTTTTTTGACGACATAAACCTTGACCAGCTCGCCACTGTGGTCATCTGCCACACCAATCACGCCACATTCTAGCACTTTGGGGTGAGCGGCGATGACTTCTTCAACTTCATTAGGATAGACGTTAAAGCCCGACACCAAAATCATGTCCTTTTTACGGTCAACGATTTTGACAAAGCCCTGCTCGTCCATCACACCGATGTCGCCCGTCTTAAAATAACCGTCCTTTGTCATGGTCTTTTCGGTCTCATCGGGGCGATTGTAGTAGCCTGCCATGACCTGAGGACCTTTGATGGCAATCTCGCCTGCCTCGCCAAGTGCCACTTCTTTGCCATCATCGTCCAATAGAATGATGTCAGTATTGGGAAATGGAATGCCGATTTTGCCCGTGTAGCCCCCTGGCGGATTTAGCGTGGCGACAGGCGATGTCTCGGACAGCCCATAGCCTTCAACGATGTAAGTACCCGTGAGTTTCTCCCACGCTTCTGCCGTGCTTGGTAGCACCGACATACCCCCGCCAAGTGATAGGCGTAGGTTGGTGTGGTCAAGGTTTTTAAAGCCTTCGTGATGAGCCAACGCATTAAATAAGGTATTGACCGCAGGGAAAAACACAGGGCGATATTTGGCAAAATCTTTGGTCAAGGCATCAAAATCACGGGCGTTGGTGATGAGTAGTAAGCTAAACCCCATCTTAAAGCCAAGCATGGATACCGTAAATGAGAAAATATGATACAAAGGCAACGCCGTGGCGATGTATTTACCCGTCAAATCTTCATCAGCAGGAAAGACCTTATTGACAAATGTCATGCACTGCTCAACATTAACCACAAGGTTCTTATGCGTGAGCATCGCCCCCTTTGCCACACCTGTCGTACCGCCTGTGTATTGTAGCACCGCAATGTCATCAAGCGACAGCTCGGGGCGGACATAGCGACTTGCCGATACTGCCGTTAGGGCATCTTTAAAGCTCACGGCATTGGGAATGTTCCAGCTTGGCACCATTTTTTTGACATGGCGGACGACCAAATTCACCAAAATACCTTTGAGTCCCATCATATCGCCAATGCTCGCCACGATGACGTGCTTAACCTGCCCTTTATTTTTGACCTTTTCAAAGGTATGAGCAAAGTTCTCCACGATGAACAACGCCTTTGCCCCGCTGTCATTAAGCTGATGTTCTAGCTCATGCGGTGTGTACAGCGGATTGACATTGACAAGGGTCAGACCTGCTCGCACAATGCCCATCATCGCAATCGGATACTGCAAAATATTTGGCATCATCACCGCCACTTTATCGCCCTTAACCAGCCCCAGCGACTGCAAATAACTGGCAATCTGACGGCTGTATGTGTCAAGCTCACGATAAGTAATGGACGCCCCCATACACGTTAGGGCGACTTTGTTGCCATGTTTGGCAAAGTTCTGCTCAAAGCTGTCAAGCAGTGAATTAACACCGTCTGGCACTTTGACATTAATATCAAGCCCCTTGTCAGCATAAGTCTTAACCCAAGGACGGTCGGCAGGGATACTAAAATTTTGCATGATTCTTCCTTAATATTCTAAAATGGAATGTATTGGCAGTAAAATCGGTCAAATTGCTCAAAAATTAATCACAATCAGACACTTAAATGTAAGCAAATATTACGCTATAAAATACACCATTTTTGCCAAATTGCCAAATGATTTTTGTTTGAAAGGGCAAAATTTTTGTAGTGATTATGTTGTTTGTGGGGTATTTGGGAAGTGCTTGATAAATGATTGATAAGAAAATAAAAGATAAAAAGATAAAGTAGCACAAGGCACGCAGGCAACACCCAAATCAAAAGCAAAGACCCCTATTTTTATTAAGTCAAAGTCAAAGATAATGCCTTAAAAGTCCAATTTTTAAAAATTGGTAAACTTTAAAGGATAAAAATAGGGCGATGGTTTCATAAACGAATTAAAAGTTCGTTGCATGTTCAATGCTAGGGCAAAAATGCCAATTTATTACGCCTTGTGCTACTTTGGTTTTTGGGTAAAATGGGCTTTATAGGTCAAAGCCCATTTCCCCAAAATCGGTCATAAAGGTTTTACGGTCAATAACTCATCAATGATTGGCTTAAATTCATTTGGCACGATGATTTTAAAATTGGCAATCTCGTTTTTTATAGCGATGAGTTTTTCGGTTTCGGCTTTTACTTTTTCGTTTAACAGCATTTGGCGTTCGTGAGAGCGTTTATTATACTCTTCTTCATAAGCCACCAGCGATTTATTTTGAAACTCACGGAATTTGGCTTTATAGGCATTGACCGTACTTTCATATTCTCTATGCTCGGATAATAGATAGTTTTGTAATTGTTGCAATTCATCTAGCTCATATAATGGTGTATGATGAATTTTAAATACCTGCTCGCCCACTTCTTTAAAACTAATGCGTTCTTTTTTGGTAAGGCTTGTGCGGATTTTATCAAAGTTATGGATAAATTTGCCAATATGAGACGCTTTGGCTTCGGCAGTTTTGTAAGTCATCACATCAGATAATGGCAGTGTCAAAAGATAATCCTCCATATCCACATTGATTAGGCGTTGTAATTCTACCATATCAATGCCCGCCAATAATTCTACCATATCAATGCCCGCCAATAATGAATCTTGCTCATCTCGCACTTGTTTAATTTTGGTGTTAATCATATCAAGGCGATTGTCTTTTTCTTTAATGGCACTTCTAAAAAAGGCAGAAATGGCGTATAACTTACCAATATTGGCAAGTTTACCGTCAATATCATTGACCTTTTTAAAGTTATCTAATGCTTCACCGTCAAGGCTAGATGTGTGCGTTTCTAGATTGGCAATCTCATCTTGGATTGGTTTTAGGGTTTCTTTGATACGCTCACAGATATAGTTGGCTTCTGATGAAGTCAAACCAGAGACATTAAAATAAGGGTTTTTGGTTAATAGTTTATGGGTTAATTCTTGGCTTATCATAATAAAATCCTCTTAAATCAATTTAAAAATACTATGGCTATAATACCAAAAATAAAAATTTAATTCAATACTTAAATTCAATTATTTGTCTTTAAGCATTTAACTTTAATAACTCATCTTTTATTCTCTTAGCATTTTGACAAACATCATCACACAGCACAATCTCATCATCACTGCCAAAATGCGATACATTAGGCAACTCTTTTAAAAACTCATCAATATCATCAAGTGTCAAAAACCGCCCATGCAAATCATAGCCGACATTTAAAATCTTACCTTTAATCTTTGCCATGCGGTCATGAATATGCCCATGCAAATGATAATAGCCTTTATGACAACCGTCCCATTCATCAATGGGATAATGAAATAAAATCAGCGTGCGTTTTAATTCTCTAAGAGTTAATTTTAAATAATCCTGCACCGATGATAACATGGGATTGCCGTCTTTTTTGATAGCCTTTAAAAACCGCTCTTGATGACGGGCAATCAAACCGTCATGATTACCCAATATCAAATGATGCTTGCCATTTAATTGCGACAGCGTTTTTTCAATCATTTTTAAATCGTGGCTAAATGACACATCGCCCAAATTATATACCACATCATCAGGGCGGACGGTGGCATTCCAACGCTCTATCAGCTCATTGTCCATATCATCAATGTTGTCAAATGCTGTGCGAAAAGTTGGACAAAATTTAACGATATTTTTATGGCTAAAATGCCAATCGGAAGTGAAATAAATCATTGGTTTTTCCTTTAAAAAAGTTAAATCGTCAGGCAATTCACTGTGTCTTGATGAATTAAAATAAAAAACTTCTTGCCAACCTTTATCATCAATATCATCTTGCCAAGATGATAACGCATCATCTTGGCAATCATAATAGTCATCATAACTGCCATATTTTGCATTGATGTCGGTATATTGATAAACAAAAGTGCCGTCTTTTTTGTCGTGAACCAATATCTTTTTGATTGGCAAATTGGGTTTTAATACCGCAAAAAATTTTCTTTCTTGATACATTTTTTTCTTACCACATTAAAAATTTAAGACATTTTTTTAAGAAGTTTTTCAATATAATCTGGATAAAAATCAGCAAAATATTCTATTTCATCAAGAACATTTTTATCCATCAGCAAAATCTGTTGTGCAAAATAGGATTTATGTTCAGGGTGATTTAACCAATGTTCTAACAGTGGTATAAAATCATCGGAATAACCAAAAAATCCAACATCTTCGCCAAAACCATCATCATCAAACCAATAATCCATCCAACTCGCATGAATATAATAAGCAATCGCTTGTGATGTATCAGCATTTCGCCAACGCATTAAAAACGGCTCTATATCAATATGAGTAAGATTAAACATCAAAAGAATGGCAAAAATATTATCCGATAAAAAATCAAAACATTCGTATGGGTATTGCTTTAATAAATTATCCAAATATAAATTGGCAAATTTATCCCATAATACCCACTCTTTTGGTGTAAAACTCTCTTTTGAACAATTTCCAACCCTTTGAAAATAAAGTTCGGTAGAATGGTGCAATTCTTTACCTTGTACAAAAAGTTCCACCATTCTGGGTAAAAAATATTTAAGTTCATTAGGATTTTCCACTTCATCTTTGGCAGAAGTATTATATTGATAAAAATGCTCTTTTGTTAATTCATGAAGTGGCAAAGTTCGCATTTGTAACTCAATTTCATCATCAATACAGCCACCACAACTACAAACATTTAAATGCTCTGTTGGTGCTGGATAATTAAATACTTGATAAAATTCATCAATGATCTTTTGAAATGGATTTATTTCATCTAACCGTTTCATAATCTCCCCAAAAACTCTTGAATAAACCCAATCTTATCCAGCTCTGACAATTCATTAAAGGTAGTTTGATTGTCTTTGATATAATCAATCAGCGGATAATACTCTTCATCAACGTGGCGTTTATCTAGCTTTCGTCCGATATTGCCTGCGTTACTTCTACCCAAAAACTTAGAAATCAGATAATAGGGCGATTTTAATTTAAATAACAGTTCTTGGCTTTGGTTATCAAACACCATAAAACCTTCGTGTTCTACCGTTTTTAATAATGCCTTTAATTCGCCAAAAGGGATATTTTTAATAATCGTTGGACGAATGATTTTAATGTTATTGCCTTGCTTTTCTTGCTCGGCATTAAAGGCATTGGCAATTTCATCAATCTCGCTTTCGCTAAACTGTCGCCCTGTTGCCACATCAATAATCCCGATTAAAGTCTCGCCAAACGTTTCTTTAATGATATGCACGTCTTTTTCATCGGTAATCTCAAATAAAAACGTATGGTTTGGGTGTTGTTTAAATAACGGCTCATATTTTTGGCAGTGGGCTTTATTCATCTTGGCAAAATCGCTATCTAGCGACCCTGTGGTAGAATATAGTACTTGATGATTAAAACTTGCCTGATAACTTGGGTGCGTGCTATCCAATGCCACATAAGTACACACGCCCAAAAAGCCATTCACCTTTAATACAGCGTCCACACGATGACTATCATCAATGACTATCGGATATTTGGCATTTTTGGCGATACGCTCGCTATAATTAAATACTTTTTTAAAGGGGCGAATGATGATATTATTGTATTTATCAATCACCGTCCCACGCATTTCAAGCAAGGCATTATCAAAATTATTGTTGTAAAATATGTCTCGCTTATATTTTAATACAAATAGCTCTGGATAGGTTTTTGATTGCTTGCTAATAAAATTGCGTTTGCCATATTGTAGATATTCATCGCTGATATAGCTTTGGCGATTTTTATCAAAAGGTATGTTTTTATTATCAAATTTGCTCATTTTTTCAATTTCTTGTTTTGTCTCATCGCTCATAGGACGGATTGGTTCTATATGAATTTCATCTCTTAATTTATTTTGGTTAAGTTTAATATAAGCCGATAAGACATCGCTTTGTTTGACATTATGCGTATTATCAAAAAAGTTATGCAAACGATAGACTTCGGTAACAAGCCCATATTTACGAGCGGTTTTTAACAGATGAATACAGCCCGATGATTTTTGGTTGGTATTGGAATTGATAATGAGCATATCTTTATTGGGATTTTGGCGAGCGTCCATAAAGGCATTTTTCATCATCGTCTGCCCTTGTTTCACCGCTTTTTCAATACGCTCTGGCGACCAATGATAATTGCCGTTTTCATCGGTCAATAATTTATCATTTTCAATATGAATAATCTCACCGTTTGGAAATTGGGCTTGAAATTCGGCGATTTTTTGCTCGGCAAAGGTGGATTTGCCAGAACCTTGATGACCACGAAGTAAGATAAATTTTTGCATGGGTTTTCCTTTAAAAATGTGCCTATTTTTTATTATCCAAATGTCGTGCCAAGTTGAAAAATTTGCCAAAAATTGTTTTTAAGTGATTGATTTTTAATGGATTAAAATTTAAAAGCCAATCAGGGTTGGTAATAGGCTCTTAAAAATATTAGAATATTTTATAGATTTTAGAATATTTTATCGGTATAATTTCTATATTTATCAGGAAAAACCCATGTCAAAACAAAAAACAAACGTCATGATAGGCTTTCTTGGCACGGTATTAGATGACGGATTTAGCCAAAAACGGCGAAAAAAGTGGCGACCCAATGTCAATGTACATCAGGTGATGACGTTTGACCGTGTGGAGCTGTTTATCGCCCCACAATACGAACGCCTAGCCCTGCAAGTCGTGGCGGACATCAAGGAAATTCACCCTGACATCACGGTCAATCTTATCCAAATGCCCCTTGACAACCCTTGGGATTTTGGGGAAGTGTATGACAAACTTGCCGAATGGGCGGACAGCTATCCTTTTGATATTGAACAAGAAAATTATCTTACCCACATCACCACAGGCACGCACGTTGCTCAGATTTGCCTGTTTTTACTCGTAGAAAGTAGACAAATTCCCAGCACCATTTTACAAACTGCTCCGCCAAAAGGCGACACAACCGACTGCGGTGTGGAAGTGATAGACCTTGATTTGGCTCGCTATGATGCCCTTGCCAGTCGCTTGGATAAGGTCAAAAACGATGCGGTCAAATTTTTAAAAACAGGCATAGAAACCAAAAACCCCGCCTTTAACCGCCTTATCGGACAAATAGAACAAGTCGCACTCGGCTCAAACTCGCCCATGCTCATCATGGGGGCGACAGGGGCGGGCAAATCACGACTGGCAAGGCGGATTTTTGAGCTCAAAAAATCTCGTCATCTCGTCTCTGGGCGGTTTGTGGACGTAAACTGTGCCACGTTGCGTGGCGATATGGCATATTCGGCACTTTTTGGGCATAAAAAAGGGGCGTTCACAGGGGCGATGACACCGCGAGACGGCTATCTTTTGACCGCTCATAAGGGCGTGCTGTTTTTGGACGAGATTGGCGAGCTTGGGGCGGACGAACAGGCGATGCTTTTGACTGCCTTAGAAGACAAGGCGTTTTATCCCATGGGGTCGGATACGCCTGTACACAGTGATTTTTGGCTGATTGCAGGGACGAATAAGGACTTAAAAGCGTGCGTGCGAGCAGGGACGTTCCGTGAAGATTTGTACGCTCGTATCAACGTTTGGCAATACACCTTGCCTGCCCTAAAAGACCGCCGTGAGGACATCGCCCCCAACATCGCCTATCAACTTATCGCAGTGGGGCAAGAGCTTGGGCGTGCGGTGCGATTTCGCCCGAGTGCCTACGAGCGGTATTTGGCGTATGCGATGAGTACTCGGGCAGTGTGGCGTGGTAATTTTCGGGATTTGTCGGCGAGCATTTTACGCCTTGCCACGCTTGCCGAGAATGGGATTATTGATGAAAAATTGGTCATTGATGAGATTGGGCGACTGGACGAATTATGGGCGACAGACGAAACAGATGAGACGGACAAATATGATAATATCAATCCTGCTCTATACGACAAAATCCACGCCCAAGCGTTAGATAAATTTGACAAAATACAGCTTATCCATGTCATCAACATTTGCCAACAGCATGATAATTTGGCAAGTGCAGGACGGGCGTTATTTAACCATTCACGGCTAAATAAAGCAAGTGGCAATGACAGTGATAGGTTAAGGAAATATTTGGGACGGTTTGGGGTGAGTTGGGGGGAGATAAAGGCAAAATAATATACACTATTTCTTTAAGTTATATACTTGTTTTGCTAAAATATGTTTGCAAAATAAGGTTGTATCATATCCACCCGGCACGGAGATTTGTATGAAAAAGTTGCTAAAACCGCTAGTCATCGCCCTAGCCCTATCATCGGTATCTGCCTTAGCGTGTGAAAAACCGCAGGTAACGGGATATACTTCTGTGGATTGTCTTAAAGACGGCTTGGCAGGAGTAAAACAAAACGGCAAATGGGGGTTTATTGATAAAACAGGTAAAGTGGTTATCCCTGTTCAATATGATGATGTTTGGAGCTTTTCAGGGGGCTTGGCGGGCGTCAACCAAAACGGCAAATGGGGGTTTATTGATAACACAGGTAAAGTGGTTATCCCTGTTCAATATGGTTATGCTTGGAGCTTTTCAGAAGGCTTGGCGAGCGTCAAACAAAACGGCAAACACGGTTTTATTGACACAACAGGTAAAGTGGTTATTCCCATTCAATATGATGAAACTTGGGGTTTTATCAAAGGTAAAGCCCTAGTGCAACTAAACGGCGAAGAATTTTATATAGACGAAACAGGCAAACGCCTAAATTGATTTTGGCACTAGATTTTTAAAATAAGGTAGTAGTCTAAAAAGTATGCCAAACTCGGTTTTCCGTTCGCCCTTGTATCAACCCAACACCAAACCTAGATTATCTGCTAGAATGTTGTTGGGTTATACAAGCAAAGAGAACACGGGTTCGCCCTTAGTGTCTTAACACTGGTGCTCAGATGGTGTCCTTTGCTTGTCATCTTAACTCTGAATGGTATCTAAGTGCGTTTATTAAAACAGACACTGCATAAACAAGGCAAGAGACAGATGATACACTATATTGGCATAGACATCAGCAAAGCAAAGTTTGATGTTGCATTTATAAACCCAAGCACAAATAAAGTAAAAACCAAGGTTTTTAACAACAACAAAGCAGGCTTTGATTTACTGCTTGCTTGGTTAAAAACCAATGTCAGCAATCATCTTGATGAGCTACACATCATCCTAGAAGCAACAGGGGTTTATCATGAACACCTAAGTGAGTTTCTTGATGATAATAATATCAAGCAAAGCATTGTCAATCCTAACTATGTCCGCAAATTTGCAGACAGTTTGGGGGTAATCCATAAAACTGATAAAAAAGACAGCATTATTTTATCAAGGTATGGTTATAGCCACAAGCCTGAGATTTGGGTAGCACCTAGCATTGAAGCCAAACAGCTAAAAGCTCTATTGGCTCGCTTAGAAGCACTCAAAGAAGATTTGCAACGAGAGCAAAACCGACAAGAGTTGCTCTTATCACCCAATCTGCCCGATTTGGTTAAAGCATCCATGCAAACAGTCATCAATGTCCTTCAAGAGGAAATTGCCAAACTCACCAAAGACATTGATGACTTTGTTGACAAACACCCAAGTTTAAAGCAAGACAAAACCTTACTTGAAACCATTGACGGTATTGGTTCTGTTATTGCCAAAGAAGTGGTATGCTTAATACATACCAAACAATTTAAAAAAGCCTCACAGATGGCTTCGTTTTTAGGCTTAATACCCAAACAAAGACAGTCAGGTGTCTTTAAGGGAGCAACCAAACTGTCCAAACAAGGGCAAGTCTCTTTGCGTGCTAAGCTGTATATGTCTGCAATGAGTGCCATTCGTTATAATAGCACCATTAAGGCATTTTATGAACGATTACAACAAAACGGTAAAACCAAAATGCAAGCCTTATGTGCTTGTATGCGTAAATTGGTACATATCTGTTTTGGTGTTATCAAAACCCAAACATCCTTTGAGCAACAAGTATCTTTAAGTTAGTTTGTAAGATACTAGATACCAGATACTTAAAAAACCATTGACTTAGGTGGGGTATCATGGTATCTGAGCTATGCCTGCGGGTGGCGGAAAACCGTTAGGTTTGACAAGCTCACCACGAACGGAAACCGTAGCAATTTTTCATTTTGTAGAGTGTACTTGTTTTTGCCAAAATACGTTTGTAAAATAAGGTTATATCATATCCACCAAGCACGGAGATTTTTATGAAAAAGTTGCTAAAACCCCTTATCATCGCCTTATCTCTTTTACCAATATCCGCTTTGGCGTGTGAAAGACCACAGGTAACGGGATATACTGCTGTGGGTTGTCTTAAAGACGGCTTGGCACAAGTAAAACAAAACGGCAAATGGGGGTTTATTGATGAAACAGGTAAAGTGGTTATTCCCATTCAATATGATTGGGCTTGGAGCTTTTCAGAGGGCTTGGCAGAAGTCAAACAAAACGGCAAATGGGGTTTTGTTGATAACACAGGTAAAGTGGTTATTCCCATTCAATATGATTGGACTTGGAGCTTTTTAGAGGGCTTGGCACAAGTAAAACAAAACGGCAAATGGGGTTTTGTTGATAAAACAGGTAAAGTGGTTATCCCTGTTCAATATGATTATGTTTGGGTTTTTGAAAATGGTAAAGCCCTAGTGCAACTAAATGACGAAGAATTTTATATAGATAAAACAGGCAAACGTCTAAATTGATTTTGGCACTAGATTTTTAAAATAAATCCAATAAAAAACACGGTGATTATCGTGTTTTTTATTGTCATCGTACCCAAAAATGATTGTTTTTACAGAGAGTTTTGTAAAATAAATTCAGGGCGAATTGCAATTCGCTCCTACACGTCCAAATCTTAAAAGAAGTTACAACCAAACCCCCTGCACCCCCTGCCAACCCACCTTAATCCCAAGTCCGATAAGCAGAATTATAGATGAATTGACATACAGTCAAAAAAATTGAATTTTACTACGGAAACCGTTCACCCTGAGCTTGTCGAAGGGTCGGTTTCCGTCATGGTTCGACAGGCTCACCACGAACGGAAACCGTAGCACTTTTTCATTTTGTAGAGTGTACTAGTGCATAAAAATACCAAGCCAATTCGGTTGATATTTTTGCATCATTACTTATTATTCCCGATATCAGTATCAATATATAAATCATCAATATCAAAAAAATACCCTATTGATTTATATTCAACAATCCCATTAGTATAAGTTTCTTCATGCCAACCAAACAGCTTACCCCTGCGATGAATGGTAACCGATTTTGTTTTTTGGGAAATCATGACAATCTCTTCAACGGAATGAAGGTTTTTATATTCATCAATTTTCATTGACATTTCTTTGTTTGTATTGCTTTTTGACAGAACTTCACCAATTAGAATTGGTCTTGCCGTTACAAGTGCATCACCTTCAACACCACAAGCAATGGAAAAGTCAGGATAACGAACCTGATACTCCGATGTTTGAATGCCAAAATCACTAGGGCGAACCTTGCAATCTGGCATATTCTTTCTTAAAAAAAATTTAACATCAAGGCAATTTGAAATAATCAGGCTATGATTTGATGAACCGCCAGCCATAGCAACAATTTGACCGTCAATCAATTCTACATATTCATTGGGATTTTTTTCCATATAAGCAACAAACTCTGCAACCGTCATTTTTTTGGATTTCTGCTTTGCTGTAACTGCTTGATTATTACTAAGTACAGATAATGGGAAATTTGTGTTTAATGTCGTCATCTTTTACCCCTATATGACTGAATTAAAAAACCATACTTGTAATTATACTACTTTTTTTAAAAAGTCAAGTATTTTATAAAAATCAATACATTACAACCAAACCCCCTGCACCCCTTGCCAACCCACCTTAATCCCAAGTCCGATAAGCACCCACAGGATAAGCGTGCGGAATTTGTCGGACGGTAGGCGTTTGCCAAGTTTTGCTCCGATGATGATACCGACCACAGACAGCACGGTCAAGGCGATGATAAGCCCCCAAGTAGACGGCTCTACCGCTAGGATAATGTCTTTTAAAACAATGACTTGAACCAGTTTATTGACAAAATAGCACAGATTGCCAACCTTGATAATCGTGTCCTTATCGTCCGTCATGGAGAGTAGGTACATGAGTAGCACGGACGACATGGCGTTGGTCGCACCGCCAACCACACCTGCCACAAAGCCAATGCTGACAAGAGATAGAGCGGTGTTGGGTAGGACGATTTTTTTACCCATAAGGCTTGTTATGGCATACCACAGCACAACGGCACTAAGGGCAAGCATCAGATACGCCGAGTTCACCACAAGGAGCAAATACGCCCCCAGTGCCGAGCCTAGCACGGACACCGTAACAAGTAGCCAGTATTTTTTAAGATAAAAACAAAAGTTATGCCACGCCCCGCCACGTCCGCCAAGCCAAGCGATGAGATTGAGCGTGGCGGTTGGCACCAGCACAAGGATAATGGCATGGGTCAGCCCATATACGCCCGATAACGCCCCAATCGTAATAAGCGGAAAACCCATGCCTGCAATGCCGTGCAATACGCTTGCGATGACAAATAGGGGAATTAGCCAAAGTTCAAATTTCATAAAAGTCCTTTTAAATGATAAGGTTACATAATCTTTATCACATAATCCGCCAGCGTATTTGCCCACACATCATAAGTGGCACGGCTTGGGTGAAAGCCGTCTTTGGCAAACATGGTTTGGCGGTTTAGCGAGCTTTTGGCAAAGTCATCTTGCACATAATGCACGCCATTTTGCAGACAAATTTGCTCTAATATCTTACTTAATGCGACCGCCCTACGCCCAATCAATCCGTTTAACGGTGTCGGTAGGCTTGGGGCTAAGTGCATAGGCGGTAAGCTCAAAAAGATAACATGAGATACGCCAAATTTGCGTGTTAGCAGTGTGATAATCGCTTGCAAATTATCCGTCCACGCCTTATCAGACGTGCGTTTAATCACGTCATTAACCCCAATGCTGATGATGACCACATCAAAAGTCAGCTTGGGCATGGCGTACAAGCGGTGCAACAAATCAAAACTGGTGTGTCCGCTCGTGGCGTGCAACTGTACATGAATGGGCTTTTGTAACCGTTTGGCAAGTAGCGAGCCGATTCGCCCAAACGGTGCGTCATCTTGGCTATCCACGCCCACGCCTGCCGCCGAACTGTCGCCAAAAATGGCGATATTTAAGGCATGACAATCACAGTTTTGATTAAAATTGGCAATCCGAACACCGTCAGGCTCTGGCAATCTTAGGGCAGTTTTGGCGACTTTTTTGGCTTGTAGGTAATACAGCGGAGCAAGCAGATAATCTTGTTTTTTGCTAAACAGTTCAGTTGCCATGAATCACCCCCGCCACACAATTTACCAAACTTTTGGCGATACTGTCTTTACTTGCCTTATCCAGCACCACTTTATCCCTGCCATACCGCTCGGCAAAAAACACCGTCATGGCGTTGTTGTCCGAACCAAAGCCAATACTTTTGTCCGATACGTCATTGACCGCTATCATGTCTAGGTTTTTGGCGGTAAGTTTGGTGCGGGCGTAATTTTCGGTGTCTTGGGTCTCGGCGGCAAAGCCTACCATAACCGCTTTTGGGAAGGTCTGGCTCATCGTTGCCAAAATGTCGGGGTTTTTGATAAGCTCTAAGGTCAAGCCGTCTTGGTCGGACGTTTTTTTGATTTTTTGGGTGGCGATACTGGCAACCTTATAATCCGCCACGGCAGCGGTGGCGATAAAAATGGTGTCGCTGTTGTCCGTCATGACCGATTGGCAAGCGGTGAGCATCTCATCAGCCGTACCGACTGTGAGCCGTTTTGCCCCAAAGGGGGTCGGCAAATGCACCGCTCGCCCTGCCACTAGGGTAACGTCCGCCCCTGCATTCACGCACGCCCGAGCAATGGCAAAGCCCATTTTGCCAGTGGAATGGTTGGACAAAAATCGCACAGGGTCAATGGCTTCAATGGTCGCCCCTGCGGTGATGATGACTTTTTTACCATGTAAGACTTGGGGCGTTTGGCGTTTGGCAATGAGTGTCAAAATCCGCTCGCACAAATCATCAGGCTCAGGCAGTCGCCCTGCCCCCACATCGCCACACGCCTGCTCACCGCTGTCAGGGGTCAGCACGGTGTAGCCAAAACGGGCAAGTTTGGCAAGGTTGTCTTGGACAATGGCGTGGGCATACATCGCCTGATTCATGGCAGGGGCGATGACAATGGGGGCGGTGGTGGCAAGGGCAACGGTGGTTACAAGGTTGTCGGCAAGTCCGTGAGCGAGCTTGCCAATCGTGTTGGCACTGGCAGGGGCAATGACGACCATGTCCGCCCATTTGGCAAGTTCAATATGCCCCATGCCACGTTCGGCTTCATCGTCCAGTAGTTTGGTGTGGACTTCGTTGCCTGTCAAGGCTTGCAAAGTCAAAGGTGTGATAAACTCACACGCCCCGTCCGTCATCATCACACGCACAGCACAGCCTGCTTTTATGAGCAAGCGAGCAAGGACGGCAGATTTATAGGCGGAGATACCGCCTGTTATGGCAAGTAGGATTTTGGGGTGGGTCATGGCTTATTCGCAAAAAATAAAGGCATTATACACGATAATGTCTTGTGGGGAAATTTCATCAACCAAGAAAACTCAAAAATTGGCAATTTATATCAAATTTGATATAATCTATTTTAAAAACTGGTGTGGACTTAAACCATGAAAGACATTGAGTTTTTTGGGAACATCTTTGGACGACATCAGAGAATTTCCAGATGACATCAAACAAGACACAGGCTATCAGCTTCATCTTGTTCAAAACGGTCAAATGCCGTCTGATTTTAAATATATGCCAACCATAGGGTCGGGCGTGGTTGAGATTCGCCTAAAAGACGAAAATGGTATTTATCGGGTGATTTACACCGCCAAATTCCAAGATACCGTTTATGTTCTACACGCCTTTACCAAAAAGACTCAAAAGACATCACAAGCCGACATAGAACTTGCCAAAGCTCGCCTAAAACTTGCTCAACAAAAGGAAAATCACTCATGAAATTTCATTCTGTATTTGATGCCTTAGCTGACACTCCCGCCCAAAGTGCCAACCTAAAACTAAGAGCCGAACTGCTTGCCCATATCCAAGATACCCTAGCCGATATGGACGGCACACAAGCCGAGCTGGCTTGTGTTTGTGGATTGACACAGCCACGCCTAAATGATCTATTACAAGGCAAAATCAGTAAATTTAGCCTTGATGCGTTGGTTAATATCAATGCTAATTTAGGTATGGAAGTGGGATTGGTGTTTGCTTAATCGATTTACCCCCACACCAATTTTGCCACTTTTAAAATAGCAAATTTTAAAATGATAAAAAACAGAGAATGATTTTATGGCAAATTTATTTTTAAATCCGTTTACCGATTATGGTTTTAAACGCTTATTTGGCACAGAAGCCAATAAAGGCTTGTTGATTGATTTTTTAAACAGTCTATTACCCACTCATCATCAAATTGCCGATTTGGAATTTAAAAATACCGAACAGCTTGGGCAAAATCAATCCGACCGCAAAGCCATTTATGACATTTATTGCCAAAGTCATACAGGCGAGCAATTTATCGTAGAACTTCAACGCACCAAACAGGATTATTTTAAAGACCGCACTTTGTATTACACCAGTTTGGCAATCAGCGAACAGGCAAAGCGTGGGCGGTGGAACTATCAAATTACGGCGGTGTATTGCGTAAGCATTTTGGACTTTTGTTTTGATGAGCATTTGGACGATGATGACGTGATTCACACCATTAAATTAAAAGACCAACATGGGCGGATATTTTATGACAAATTGACATTGATTTATTTGGAAATGCCCAAATTTCAAAAGTCAGAACATGAATTAACCACCCATTTGGATAAATGGTTATTTTATTTCAAAAATTTAAAGGATTTACAAATGATACCAACTGCATTTAATGACAATGCCATTTTTCAAGAAGCCTTTAAAATTGCCGAACTTGCCAATTTGACCCATGAAGAATGGCAAAAATATCAATACAGCCTAAAAACTTACCGTGATAATTTGGCAACCGACAGCTATCTGCATGAGCAAGGCAAAAAAGAAGGTATTATACAAATTGCCAAACTCATGAAAAGCTCTGGCGAACCCACCGACAAAATCGCCCAATATACCAATTTGTCGCCCGATGAGATTGACAGGCTCTAACCCCACAAAAGTTTTGCCACCATACAAAAGCACACCACCACAATCACAGGGCGGATAAATTTTGCCCCGCCCTTGACGACCATGTGCGAGCCCAGATACGCTCCGATAAGTTGCCCTGTCATCATGACAAGCCCCACAACCCACACCACTTGACCGCCTAAAACAAAGAAAATCAAAGACGCAATGTTGGTGGCAAAATTCAACAGCTTGGCTCGTGCGGTAGCCTGTACCAAATCACGCCCACGAAGCACGACTTGCGACAGACTAAAAAACGTCCCCGTCCCCGGCCCAAAATAGCCGTCATACAGTCCGATAAGTGGAGCAACCGTCCGTTCATACAGCTTTTGGCTCATTTTGGGCGTGGTCTCTAATTTGCCCAAATTGGGACTAAACAGCGTATACACCCCCACCGCTCCGATGACAAAGGGCAATGCCTTTTGCAAAAAATCAGGGGGCGACAATTGCACCAGCACCGTCCCCACCGCAGAACCCACAAATGCCATAATCAAGGCAACTTTCATCATCTTGGGGTGGATTAGCCCCTTTTTTATCATCGTAACACTTGCCGAGAACGACCCTGCACAGGCTTGTAATTTATTGGTGGCAAGCACCGCCACAGGATTCATGCCCGTCAAAAGCAAGGCAGGAATGGTCAAAAGTCCACCCCCGCCTGCCATGGCATCAATAAACCCTGCAAACAACGCTACAAAAAAGAGTATGGAGATAAGCTGTATGGTGAGTTCCATGTCATTAGCCCAAAATTCTTATTTTAACAAAAAATGATTGGCTTTTGTAAATTTATGTTAAAATGATGTGTTTTTGTTAAAAATCATGCTTTTGTACATCATAGGACTTGTTATGTCAAAACTTTTTTCATGGTATTTTAAGCCAAACTTATTATTAAGAATCCTAATCGGCTTAATCCTAGGCTCAATCTGCGGTATCATTTTTCAAAATGCCCAAACCGCCATTAGCATTTTATCACCCATTGGCGAGCTGTTCATTCGTCTGTTAAAGATGATAGTCATTCCCGTCATTGCGTCCACGCTCATCGTGGGGGCAAGCTCAATCACGCCTGCCCAGCTTGGGCGTATCGGCATAAAAACGCTCATTTATTACACCATTACGTCCATTTTTGCCATCATCATCGGGCTTGGCGCGGGCAAGCTCTTTAACCCCGGTTTGGGACTAGAACTCATCGCCGACACCGCAAGCGAAGGCAAAACTGCCGAAGCCCCAAGCATGCTTCAAATCCTGCTTGAAATCGTCCCCACCAACCCAATCGGCGTGATTAGTAGCGGTCAGGTGTTGCCCATGATTTTCTTTTGTTTGGTATTTGGCATTGCCCTTGCCTTTGGGCGTGATAGCGATGATGAAAATATCAAAAAAAGCTCGGACACGGTGTTTTATTTTGTGGACGGGGTTAGCCAAGCGATGTTTAAGATTGTCGGCTGGGTCATGCAGTACGCTCCGATTGGCGTGTTTGCGTTGATTTTTATTGTTTTTTCAAAAAATGGGGCAACCGCTTTTGGCTCCTTGGCAAGCGTTACGGCAACTGTTTATGTTGGTTTTGCCTTACAAATCGCCCTTGTGTACTGCGTGATTTGTGCGTTGATGAAACTCTCCCCACTTATCTTTTTGAGAAAGGCTCGCCCCGCCTTTATCACCGCCTTTGTAACCCGCTCATCGGGGGCAACCTTGCCTGTGTCCATCCAAGCATCACAAAGCATGGGCATTCCCAAGAACATTTATAGCTTTGGCTTGCCTGTCGGCTCTACGATGAACATGGACGGCACGACCGTGTATCTTGGCGTGTGTGCGATTTTTATTGCCAATGCGGTGGGCGTACCGCTTGACGGCTCGCAAATGCTGACCATCACGATGACTGCCGTGCTTGGGGCAATTGGTACGGCAGGTGTGCCAGGGGCGGGGGCGATTATGCTCCTTATGGTACTAGAATCCATTGGTCTACCTGTGGAAGCTGGCTCGGCGGTGGCGATTGCCTATGGCATGATTTTGGGCATTGATGCCTTGCTTGATATGGGTCGCACCGCCCTAAATGTCGTGGGCGACATCACAGGGGTGGCAACCGTTGCCAAGCAAGAAAAGGCTTTGGACAAAGAAATGTGGGATTCTTGATTGTTAAGATTTAAAAACAAAAAAACAGCACAACCGAAATTGAACCGCACCCCAAAAGTTAGACACACTAACCTTTGGGGTGCTTTTTATGGCAAAATACACAACCGACTTTAAACTGTCTGTGATTGGGTATTATCTTAATCATCATGGCTACAAACAAACCGCCAAACACTTTAATCTAAACCACACAACCGTAGAGCTATGGGTTAAACTCTATCAAGCACATGGCATTGATGGCATAAAAAGACGACACACAAAGGCTGTCTATGACACAGATTTTAAGCTTAATGCCGTTCAAGCCATACAACAGGGCAAATCGCTTACACAACTTGCCATAGAGCTTAATCTGCCACAACCTTCTTTACTGTCAACTTGGTTAAAGTCCTACCAAGCCTTTGGTATAATGGGACTAATACCCAAACCCAAAGGCAAAAAAGCAATGTCAAACAAACACAACGCTAATAAAACCAAATCAACTTGGAAAACCAAACAAGACCACGAAAAAAGTGTGGATGATTTGCTTGATGAACTTGCCTATCTTAGAGCAGAGAATGACTATCTAAAAAAGCTAGATGCCTTAATTCGTCAAAAGGAACAATCAGTACAAACAAAGAACAAGTCCTGATCATCCAAGAATTAAGGCATAAGCACAAACTTGCTGACTTATTGGCAGTGTCAAACTTGCCAAGAAGTGTGTTTTATTACCACATTCGTCAAAGTACAAAGCCTGACAAAGACCTTGACTTAAAAGAACACATTAACCACATCTACCACCAACACAAGGGCAGGTATGGTTATCGTAGAATCACATCAGAGCTTAACAATCAGCTTGCCCAAAAAGGCATGGTCATTAATCATAAACGAGTGCAACGACTGATGGCTAAACTTGGACTCAAAGCATTGGTTCGTCGTCAACGTAAGTTTAATACTTACAAAGGCACAATGGGCAAAGATACCATTCAGGACAATATACTCAAAAGAGACTTTAAAGCAGACAAACCCAATCAAAAGTGGGCAACAGACATCACCGAGTTTAAAGTACAAGACAAGGCAAATGATGGCGGTGTCATTCAAAGAAAACTCTACCTATCGCCCATCATCGACTTGTTTAATGGTGAGATTGTCAGTTATACGATGAAGGACAGACCAACGTATGAGTTGGTCAAAGAGATGTTAAATGATGCCCTATCCAAGCTAAGCCAAGAAAAGATGGATGACAAACCCATCATTCATTCAGACCAAGGCTGGCACTATCAAATGCACCAGTATCAACAAACCCTAAAAGAACAAGGCTTAACCCAAAGCATGTCAAGAAAAGGCAATTGTTTGGATAATGCTGTGATAGAGAGCTTCTTTGGTACGCTAAAACAAGAGATATTTTATGAGACAACCACATTTACATCAACAGATGAACTTAAACAAGTGATTGATGAGTACATACACTACTACAATCATGATAGAATAAAGAGCAAATTAAAAGGACTAAGTCCTGTTAAGTACAGAAACTTAGTCCAATTAGGGTTAATACAACCACTTGCAACAACCTAACCTTTAATCTTATGTCTAAGATTTGGGGGTCGGTTCAAATTGTGCTGTTTTTTATTACCTTATTAATGAATTAGAACTTACTGGTGAAGCTCACACCCACCTGAGAAGCATCTGAATCGCCACTACCTGTGTAGCTGTAGTTTAGACCTACTTGACTGTTTGGCGTTACATTGTAGTTTGCACCCACTTTGGCTGACCATTTGGTTTTGTCAGTATCCCAAGTACCATATTGTACATCTGTTGCTGTGCCAACATAGCGAGTATCTAGGCTGGTATCACGGCTAACAGCGTGAGCCACTTGCACACCTGCGGTTAGTTGTAGGGCAGGGGTTGCTTGGAATGCCACATCCGTACCAACACCCACCTGAGTTTGCTTGGCACTGATGTCGGTGATGATGTTCATGCCATCGTTGATGTCGCCATCATTTTTGTATTTTTGATGGTTGGCAAAGGCATAAGGCTGTACGCTCACGCCCGATGCGGTATCGATGTTTTTACCCACTTGGATACCCACGCCATATAGCTTACCATCATACTTGATGTCATCGGTCATCTCGGCACGGTTGGCTTTGGTCTCAACCTTAGCTCCTTTTACCCAGCCTGACACATAAGCATCACCAACATTTTTGGATGCACCCACGGTCAGACCAATGCTGTCAGTTTGGGTTTTATTGCTAATGCCATAAACTGATTCTTTTAGGTCAAGGTCGCTGACATCAAGCTGAGCACCGACACTAACATCGTTCGCAGTCTGAGTGCTGGCACCAACGGTATAGGTGTTGCCCTTACGCTCGCTGGTGGCGTGAGCCATGTCCACATCATAATCATGGTGACTGACCGAACCCCAAACATTTCTACCATCTTTTAGACGCTTACCAAAGTCAGTGGCGTGAACAGCACTGTCTTCTACCACATTTAATGCACTGTCAGCATAGAATGTTGGGTCTAGCTTATATAGCTCTTGGTTGGTGCTTACCACAGACAGCATGGGACTGGCTGTGTTGTTGCCATAGTCGGCACTCATATTCTCAAAACTACTAAACACTTGGTTGGCAAAGCGTTTTTCATCGCTGGTTAATGAGCCTTGAACTGCTTGTTTTTCATCAAGGTCGTTTAGCACTTTATCTAGGTTTTGGGCAACACGGCTACCGCTATTATTCATGCCAATGCCATAAACAACATTGCCTGCACTTAGACGTCTGGCGGTTACTTGTACGTCGTTGTTCACACGTGAGTTACCCACCACTCTGCCATTTCTGTCCACCTCTGGGGTGTACTCAACCTTGGTAACCTCAAACAAGGGGTTGCTTGAACGATGGCTGTCAAAGCGGTTTTCAAGACCTTGCTTGGCACGCAAAACAGTACTGCGACTGCCTGATTGGCTGATGATGCCATCTTTGGTCTCGCCTGTTAAGTTTAGAGTACCACCGAGTCTTGCTTTGCCATCAACGGTAATCATGTTGCCAAACTGGGCTTTTAGACCAGCATCTGCACCACGATTGGTGTTGATATTATAGTTACCTCTGATGCGTAGATTACCTTCGTTATTTACCCAGCCACCTGTTTGGTGTACATTGGCAACACTACCATGACCTGTCAGCTCACCACCTTTGACAACCATGGTAGAACCACCATTGTTACCATTGATTTCTAATGAACCGCCCTCGATGATAGAGTTACCTTTATAGCTGTTATTACCAGTAAATACCAGTTTACCAGCGCCTTTTTTGGTAAAGCCTTTGTCGCCTTTTAGGTCATTGTAGAATACAGATAAAGGCGTGCCTTGGGTGTCAAGCTCTACGTTGTCCCAGTAAAAACCACCATAACCCTTAGCAGCAGCTTCTGGGTCTAGTAGCCCCCAACCATCTTGCCACGTGATGTTTTTACCATTATGGTTTGCGATGATTTGACGGTTTTCCCATGGGGTGTCGCCGGGGATGTATAGATTACCTCGGTTGTCTGTATAATATCTGCCATAATAGCCTGATGGCAAACGGCTCACACGTCTGAGTCCTTTGTAGCCATTTGGTGAATTGGCGGTGATTTCTGAGAAGTCCTTAGCCGTACCTAAAATAGTTTGAGAGATGTTCTCATTTTTCATCCAAGGATAAGCTGATTGCACCAGCACTGCCGTCCCTGCCACACGAGCAGTGGCAGGCGATGTGCCTTTGTAGTTGCTCAGTCTGCCGTTGTTGGCATAGTTTTCGGTGGACGATGTTGCCGATACGCACCACTCAGCGGTACGACCACAGTCATTGGCTTGATTAAAATCTTCTCGTGGTGATGATACGGTGATGAAGCCTTTTTTGAACTCGCTGTTCATGAGCGGTGCTAAGTTCTCATCATGTGCATCATTAAGACCCTCATTACCTGTCGCCTTGATGATAAGGGCGTCACGATTCATGATAAGGTCATGAATGACAGGCAGAGTTACCTCAGCATTGGTAATGCTTGTTCTGTAACGATTTGGGTAGATGTTGCCTGTATTGGGGTCATAGTTGAGTCGCTGAGCATCGTAGAACCAACGGTCAGAGTTATCCGAACCCCATGAGTTGTTAAAAATCTTAACGCCATGGTCTTGGTTGAGTTTACGCATCATCAAGAACTGGTTACCACCGTTTGAGCCACGGTCGATACTGTCACTACCATAGATTTTGGCATTGGTCATGCCGTTGTTACCTGCGATAACAGCAGCCATCTGGTTGCCATGGTCGCCACTGGCAGACGTGGTTGACGTCTCAACAATTCCCGAGTCATTGTGCGGGTCATAACAACTAGAACGTCCTGCTGAGATACATTTGACCTGCGTGTCATGAACGTTGGCACCGACCATATCTCGGTTGAAGCGGTTGATGCCCGTATCAATCACGCCCACTTTGGCACGGCGAGTATCGATGGTATTTTTTAGATTATCTAGACGCTGGGCATAGCCATCTTCGGTGGCACCATAGAATTTGGACGTCAAGTCAGAGTTGTTTGACGTATCCATGACACTATAACCTGTGCGAGTACCAGCACTTGGTGCAGGTTGGCTGCGTTTTAGGTGGGATTGCACTTGTCTTGTGTAATTATTTCTTTTGACTTCTGATGATGCAACAGGAGCCACATAACGACCAGAGACAGTTGACTCCACAGGTGCTGGCGTAGGAGCAGGCGTTGGCATGGGAGCAACGGGGGCTGGTGCTGGTCTGACAGGAGCAGGAATGGGCGTTGGAGCTGGGGCTGGTGTTGGGGCTGGATTATAATAACGACGATTAATCAAATCCCAATAGTAGTTATACAGATAACTACTTACCTTCACTCTCTCGGAGCTGGCTGACTGTGCCTGTGCACCCGTCTCAGCGTAGCCTGCGACACTATTTGTGCCGATAGCAACCATACAAGCCACGGTCAAGGGCTTGGCGTAAAACCCTTTTTTGGCAGGTTGTGTTTGTAATGACATATTACACCCTTGTGTTTGTGTTTATGATAAAAACATCAGTGATGGCTAACAAGAATAACCTTGGCACCAAACCCCAATCCATCAAGATACTAGGGCATTACCGAAGTTTATCCATCATAAACAATGAAGTTAAAACATTCAAATACACTGTCATTTACTGCAGTGAAACATTTGTACTACAAAATCGGTAAAAGAAAACTTATCTTACTATAAGTTTTGCAAATTGTAAATTAATAGCAACTTATTGTCTAGTGCTTGCCAAATGATATAATATTGTGTTTACAAATAATGTTTTAATTATTTGATTTTTATAATTATTTTTTTAAATAAACAACTGTTTATTTTTTACAATAATTAACAATATGTTATTATACAGACAGTATATTATGTTTTGTGAAATATTATACATAAATGAGCAATCCTATTTTGTGATACCATCACATCAAATTAATGATTTATTGCAAATAAATGTTTGTTGGCAATCCTTGAAATGCCAACAAACATTATCAATGGTAGGCACATCCCATAAACAATCATTCAAAAAGACAGCCAACAAAATTGAATTTTAATGCGAAAATCGTAGTGCTTTTTCGTCTTGTAAGGCATACACCATTTCATCCGAATCATTCCCATCTAAACACCAAAATCCATGCACTTACCATCACGCCACTGCTTGCATTTGGCAAACCCACAGAAAGAAAACTTACACAAATAATCACAAAACCGCTTTCGTATTATTAATTTTTGTGATATATTCACAAGATTAGTTAATTTTTATTTATAACTATTTTTTATAGTTGTGGGTTTTGTTTATTCATTTATAGGAAAAGATAATCATGCCGATGAGTCGCATAAAATCCTTTTTTGAGCTAGAAGCAGCCGGGGGCATCGTCCTTGCCTTTGCTGCTGTGCTTGCCATGATAGTCGCCAACTCGCCATTATACGAGCTGTACAACGCCTTTATTCACGCCCCTGTGGTGGTGCAGATTGGTCAGTTTGAGATTGCCAAAGATGCTCATCATTGGATTAATGACGGTCTGATGGCAGTCTTTTTCTTTTTGGTGGGACTTGAGCTAAAGCGTGAAGCCCTAATCGGCGAGCTGTCAGACATCAAACAAATCGTCCTGCCTGCCATCTGTGCCATCGGTGGCATGGTCGCCCCTGCTTTGGTCTATTATGGGCTAAATCACGGTGACAGCGAAGCTCTAAAAGGCTGGGCAATCCCTGCCGCCACAGACATCGCCTTTGCCATTGGCGTGCTTAGCTTGCTCGGCAACAAAGTCCCCAATGCCCTAAAAGTGTTTTTGGTATCCATCGCCATCTTTGATGACATCGGAGCGATTATCATCATTGCCTTATTCTACACGTCCGAGCTGTCGTTATTCTCACTGGGTATGGCAGCGGTGTGCTTGCCATTTTTGTTCCTATTAAACCGCTTAAACGTCACCCGCCTAACACCCTACTTGCTCATCGGGGTCATCTTATGGGCTGCCATGTTAAAATCAGGCGTGCATGCGACCTTGGCAGGCGTGCTTTTGGCGTTTTTTATTCCTTTAAAAAATAATGCCGACCCCGAGCATTCACCCCTAGAAGAGCTAGAACACGACTTACATAACACCGTTGCCTTTGGTATCCTGCCCCTATTTGCCTTTGCCAATGCAGGCATTTCATTAGCTGGCACCAACATGGGCGAGCTCATGCATGGCGTGCCAATGGGTATCGCCCTAAGTCTGTTTATCGGTAAGCAGATTGGCGTGATGATTCCTGTGTTTTTGGTCGTCAAGTTAGGACTTGCCAAACTGCCCACAGGCACAACCTTTATGCAAATCTATGGCGTGTCCCTGCTTTGCGGTATCGGCTTTACCATGTCGCTCTTTATCTCAGGGCTTGCCTTTGGCGGTATTCCTGATGATTATGACCCACGTTTGGGCATTATCTTGGGTTCGCTTATCTCGGGCATCGTGGGCTATCTTATCTTGCGTGCCAACATCAAGGACGCTGACCACCCCACCCTTGCCAAAAACGACGAGATGTATCTGGGTGTTGGAGAACCACCCAAACATTAATCATACCAAAAACAAAAAGCGGGCAACATGTCCGCTTTTTGTCATCCGCTCTTTTCATTTACCTGTGTTTGTCATACAATAAACCAACTTCATCATCCACCAGTGCCATTATTATCATCCCCATGATTTAAGGAAACTTCCATGTCTTATCGCACCGTCCTTGATTTGGCATCCGCCTTGTCTGATACGGACAAACTAAAACTGGCTCATCATCTGCTTGGGCAACTCATGCTCTCCCCGAGTCCATCATCTGCTCCTACCGACAAACTGCCACCATCTGCCGATTATGATTATTGTTTGGAGCGGGTACTAAAAAGCAAGCCCAATCGCCTGCCTGCCCTACGGACGTTTTTGGAAGCGATTGTTAGCTTTCGGGGCGGTCAAAGTGCCGATATCGATGACATCATCAAGCGTTTGGAGCTTAACAATGTCATCAAAAAAGACGGCGATAACGTGGTGTATTTGGTTGATTAGGACACACCCACCTTTTATCACACCATTTTTTACGATAAAAGTTGTGTTAAAGTTTTTTACAAGTTTACCATTATCTTGAAAAAAATTTGTTACACACGGCAATGGAATTTCATTTATAATAAGTGCATCATTTAAATGATAACTGATTTTATTTTAGGGTGTGCCTACCATTGATGGCATTTTTATAAAATAAGTTAAAAACTTAACATTTTAAATTAATTTTTGCATAAAAAATGGCTATCCAGCCACTTAAAATCATGTAAATTTTTAGATTTTAACTTAATTTTTTAAAATTAGATGATCGGATTGTTTTTCATAATAAAAACTTGTCTGATAGAAAACTCACAGCCTTTGTTTTTTTTCTTGAAAAACGGGTGGCTCCCCTGCTTTTTTTAACAGATATTTTTCATTGCAAATATCAATATTCAGCACGCCCTAGTGTTCTTTATCTTTTAAGGAGATTGTCATGCAAAAATTATTGATTGCTACTGCGGTGGGCGCCTTGGTATTGACAGGCTGTGCCACAAATAACAGCCAAACCGTCGATCAGCCCAAACCCCAAGAAATGCACGGCAAACACACCCACAAACATGGCAAAAAGCATCATCACGGCATCATACCAAGAACCTATACCTGCGACCAAGATGCCAACATCGTTGCTAACTATAACCCTGACACCAAGCAAGCTCTGCTTAACATCACCGCCCCTAGCCTAAGCCTAAATGGTGCTGATGTCGAGCTAAGACGTGCCCCTTCTGCATCGGGCATGCTGTTTGTGAATGGCGTCAATCCCAATTCAAAATACGAATGGCACACCAAAAACAAATTTGGTGTGTTGGACATAACCACTGCTGATGGCACGGTGTACAGCCTAAAATGCGAAAGCACTCGCCCCATGCACAACCACGCCCACTGATTTATAGATAAGTTGGCTTGTCTTAGCCAAATAAGGCTAAATAAAACGCATAAGCCATGCTTGTGCGTTTTTTTAATCAAGACGTGTCTGCCCTTTATAACACTACTTACAATATAGAAATATTTTAGAAATAAACTAATCGTTTTTGCATGAAAAATGGCTAAATCTTGTTTTTCATTGCAAATACAAAAGGCAGGCACGCCCTAATCATAAAAGGCAATCCGTCATGAAACCTATCACAAAACCTATCATAAAAAAAGCATTCCTACTCATCGCCCTACCCGTGCTCGCACTCACAGGCTGTACCACGACCGCCACATTAAAACAAGCCGACTGCTCGTCCGCCAACTGGGAACAGGTAGGGCGTGCTGACGGTCTGCGTGGGGCAAGCAGTCAAGAGATATTACGCCACGCCAAAACCTGCCAAGGGCTTGCCACGCCTGACCGAGCGTTATGGGAGCAAGGTCGCCAAACAGGGCTAAAATCCTACTGCACCATAGACAACGCCTACAACATGGGACGAATGGGCTACACCTTACAAGGCGTGTGTGATGTTGGCGATAGCAAAACCCTAGAAGAGCTACACCGTGCCAACATGATGGGCTTGGAGCAACATCAGATGAGCGAACGCATGACTCGTATGCATTATGGTTATGGCGGTTGGTATGGCTATCCGTACCGTCCTTATTGGTGGTGGTAAAGTCGATTTGGGTGGGTTTTATAATCATTTAACTTCAAAATACACCCATTGGCAGTAAGGTACGTATTACGCACCAATAAGATTTTTCATTTAAAAGGTGCGTGGTACGCACCTTACCATTGGTTATCGGCTTTGGTGGGTTAGGTTTTGATAAGATGACCTAGTGCATTGAGGCTTATGTTGGGCGTGCCAGTCTACCAAGCTAGTTAATTTGATAATGAGTGTAGTTTTAAGATGAGAAAGAATAGAATACGGTTATTTTTTATTTTATTACCCATACCAATCATTTTATCTATAAAGCCCATTACTAATGTTGTGCAGGGTGCTAAACACATTCCAATTACCCTACCTGATGGTTTGTCTTATAATGTCAATAATAAAAAAGTTGCAAGAGTCTATGTCAGGGATAATCATGGTAGGGCATATAGTGCAAAATGTGGCGAGTTTGTTGGCACAGAAAATGCCCTTTGCTCTGATAAAAAAATTTTGGCTATGATTTTACTGGTTATGGTGTGAGTATTGTCTCGTTTACAGATAGAAAGAATAATAATATTAATGATGTTATTATCCTTAGAGGTAAGTTTGTCAACCAAACGACCCAAGAAATTATCTATGTTTCTACGCCAAAGAGTGATATAGGTAGAGTAAAAAAACACTTTGAAAGAAAAAGTGGGTATGTAGATTTATTTTGGATTTTTATCATATTTTTTATCTATATTGATTTAATTTTTAGCAAAGATAAGGAGCAAGCAAAATGACAGCATTTAATTACGCTAAGTTAAAGTTTACCCCACTCTCAACTTAAAATCATCTCAAACCTAAGTGGTGGGTTGCCAAGTTGTTTGTTAATCTGCACACAAACACTGTGAGCCAAGAGTTTTCTAATCACACGATTGGACAGGTGCCATAAATCTCTTGCTTTGATGATTTTGGCTTACACATAAAGCACCGAACACATTCATCATCTTATCCTTAATCCAGACCAAATTAGCACAGTGTTTGGCAATGTTTGGGTATGAGCCTAATTTAGGGAAGTAATGCTGATAGCAGTTTTTAAAGTAACGCCAAATGCCTTTGTCTGTATCAAAACCCAAGCTCTCACCTACAAGCTCCATGGTGATGACTTCGGCATCAGATAAGGCAGGGGGAAAGCTTTTGCTTCTTAAAGGTTGGGTTACAAGATTTTGATACAAAGCCTCTACCAAAAGATAGACAACAATGATAAAATCATCATACGACATGGCTTGCTCCCTTTGTTTTGTGGTGAAACTTAGGATTGGGCTATGTCGTTTTTGTTTCAAGGGGCTTGGGTTTAGTTGAGAGTGGGGTATTAGATAATTATTTTTGGGTTGTAGGGGTGAATTACAATTCGCCCTTGGCAAATCAATCGCTTATATAAAAAGAATGAAGCACTTCCCTATTTTTGTATGATAAGCTGGCAGGTGTAATTGGCACATTCTGCCTTTAATATGCCATGTCCTTGTAGCATTTCTGCCCCAATCGCTTGCTCTGACAACATCTGCTCCAACACCGCTTTGCCGTCATCGCCATATAAGGCGGTGGCTAGGGCATGGGCTTTTTGGGCGTGGGCGTGGCTTGCCTGCTTGATGGCATCGCTGTCTTTGGGGTGGGCGTAGTACCATGCCAGCTCAAAGATCTTATCCGACTCGATGACATATAGGGGCGGTTCGTGTCCTGATGTGTAGCTGTATTTGTCCGCCATAGCCCCATGAAAATCTAGGGCGTCCGACTTGGTGGCAGTGGGGGCTATCAGCGTCTTGGCACGCTCAAACCTGCCCTGCCCTGTCTCATCGATGGCAGGATTTGCTTGCCAATTTGCCACGTCATAGACCACTTTTTCATAAACCTTTGGCTCGCCGTCATCTTGTACCACGTCCTTGTGCGTGGCGGGACGAAAAAACAACGCCAATGCCAAAGCACAGGCGATGATGACCGCCCAGATGATGGGGGTTTTAAAGGATTTTTTGGCAGGGGCAGAATTGGTGTCGGTCATGGCTGGTATAAATGGTAAATGGTAAAATGGCTTGCGTTAATGATAGGGCGTGCCTGTCTTTGGTATTTGCAATGAAAAATAGGGGAAATCGCCCGTTTTTCAAGGAAAAGTCCGCAGTTGATATTGCAATATCAACAAGGATTTTGACGCAGAAAAACCAGATTTAGCCATTTTTCATGCAAAAATGGATTGAAATCGTCAAATCTTTGTCATATCCTATAACAATGTTATCAATGGCAGGCACGCCCTACATATGCGGGAAAATAATGGCGGTTATTGTAGCCGTTTTTGGGTCATTTTAACAGTTTTTATTGTAAATTCATCAGGACAAGATATGCACCATTTTATCGTCATTGGCAACCCCATTAGTCATTCCAAAAGCCCTGCCATTCACACCGCCTTTGCTCGTGCGGTGGGGCTTGACATCAGCTACAACCGCCAATTTTGCCCTGATGATTTTGACAGTTTTAAGGCAGTCATTGAAGCATTTTTTCATGGTGGTGGCGTGGGGGCAAATGTAACGTTGCCCTTTAAAGAAATGGCGTTTGACATTTGCCAAGATGTCGGCACATTAAGCGAATACGCCAAAAACGCAGGGGCGGTAAACACGCTTGCCACAAAAGACGGAAAACTCTACGGCGACAACACGGACGGACGGGGACTGGTGGCGGATTTGGTCGGGCGTGGCGTGGACTTACACGGCAAAACAGTCGCCATACTCGGGGCAGGTGGGGCGACTCGGGGGGCGATTTTACCGCTTATCCAAAGTGGTGCGGTGGTGTCGGTGTTTAACCGCACACTAACCAAAGCCCAAACGCTCGCCCAAGAGTTTGCCACGCAGGGCATTACTATCAACGCCCATGGTTTAGACGAGCTGACAGAGCATTTTGATGTCATCATCAATGCCACGTCCGCCACGACCACAGGGCAAACGCTGGATTTGGGCGGTGTGTCGGCTGATGTCGCCTATGACATGATGTATGGCAAACCGTCTGCTTTTTTGGAGCATTTTAATACCGCCAAACAGATAGACGGCATGGGTATGCTCATCAATCAAGCTCGCTTATCCTTTGAGCTGTGGACAGGTCGGGCGGTGGATTTGGATAAGGTGGTGTTGGATTTATAATTTATTTTTATAAAAATAATAAAAATGTATGAAAAATAGTTATTTTTAACACAAAACCCCTAGCATAAATCACAAAATAAGGTATAGTAGGGAAATGATGTTTTAACACATTTCCCCTTATCATATTTTTATCACAAAGGAGCTGTCTTATGCTAACGTACAAAGCCCCGCTACGGGACATCAAATTTCTCATCAATGAAGTCTTTGATTATCCAAGCCACTATAAAACCTTTGAGCATGGCAAAAATGCCGACAGCGAAACGGTTGGCATGATTTTAGAAGGCTTTGCCGACTTAGCCGAAAACGTCATCGCCCCCCTGTATCAGTCAGGCGATGCCGAAGGTTGTCATTTTAAGGACGGCGAAGTTACCACGCCCAAAGGCTTTAAAGAAGCATACGAGCAGTTCGCCCAAGGGGGCTGGCAAGGCATTGCCTACCCTGAGCAGTATGGCGGTATGGCTCTGCCAATGTCGCTCAATCTCATCAAATCAGAAATGCTTGGCACCGCCAACTGGTCATTTGCCATGTATCCGGGGTTATCGCTTGGAGCGGTCAATACCATTTTAGAATACGGTACAGCCGAACAAAAAGACCTATACCTACCTAAGCTCGTTACTGGCGAGTGGTCTGGCACCATGTGTCTGACCGAATCCCAGTGTGGTACTGACCTAAACCAAATGAAAACATCCGCCAAACCCAATGATGATGGCACTTATCTTATTAATGGTTCTAAGATTTTCATCAGTGCAGGTGAACATGACCTAACTGATAATATCGTGCATGTCGTTTTGGCACGCCTGCCCGATGCTCCTGCTGGCACAAAAGGCATTTCGTTATTTATCGTACCAAAATTCTTAGCTGACAATGATGGCAACATGGGCAAACGCAATGGTGTCAGCTGTGGTTCTATTGAACATAAAATGGGGATTAGTGCATCTGCCACGTGCGTGATTAACTTTGATAATGCCACAGGGTTCTTGATTGGCGAGCCGAACAAAGGACTAAAAGCCATGTTCACCTACATGAACACCGCCCGTGTCGGCACTGGCATTCAAGGCTTGGCTCACATGGAGCTTGCCTTCCAAAATTCATTGCCTTATGCCAAAGAACGTCGTTCTATGCGTGCCTTATCTGGCACCAAAGAACCCAACAAGCCTGCTGATGCCATTCATCATCACGCTGATGTTCGCCGTATGCTATTGACCCAAAAGGCATTTACCGAGGGGGCAAGAAGCATGATTTATCACGTTGGACGCTATTCGGATAAAATGGCAGATGCGACCGTGCGTGGCGATAAAAAAGAAATTGCACGTTGGGAAGACAAAATGGGCTTTTTTACACCTGTATTAAAAGGCTTTTTGACCGAAATCGCCCAAGAATCTGTAAAAAATGGCTTACAAATCTTTGGCGGTCATGGTTATATCAAAGAATGGGGCATGGAACAAATCGCTCGTGATGCTCGTATTGCCACATTATACGAAGGCACAACAGGCATACAAGCTCTGGACTTACTCGGTCGCAAGGTGCTACTACATGGTGGCGGTAAAGTGGTGCGTGATTATACCGCCAGTATCATGAAATGGTGTGGCGATTATGCTTTGGATAAAGACATGCGTAAGTACGTTTGGGCATTGACCAAACTGTGTGCTGAATGGAATGCTCTGACCTTGCGTCTTGCCATTACCGCCAAACGCAAAAACCGTGAAATCATCTCAGCGGCGTCCGATGACTATCTCATGTACTCAGGCTATGTGATGATGGCATACCACTGGGCAAGAATGGCAAGTGTTGCTCTTCATAAGATGAAAAATGGCGGTGAACAGCCCCATGAATTTTATCTTGCCAAAACACAGACGGCAGAGTTTTACTTTGATAAAATCCTACCACGCACGAGTGGGCTTGCTGACAGCATGACCACATCAAGCGAGGTGATGACCGAGATGGACATTGAACATTTTATCATCGATTGACAACTGATTAATGGCTGATGATTTTCACACATCACCAAAAACCACTCAGTAAATGAGTGGTTTTTATTTGACCTTATTAATAAATTGACACAGATGGCCATGGTATTTTGTGGTAAAATCACCCTTTTATAAAACCAATGACAATCATGACCAACGCCAATTCTCTACACCCCAATCCACAAGCCCCAACCGCCCTAAATCCCAAGCCCAACGACATAATACCCCCAAAATCCATCCACACCATCAAGCATGGCAACAAACATGTTCTAAGAGTGGTATCTATTAATGTCAATGGATTAAGGGCGTCTGAGAAAAAGGGGCTGTTTGATTTTATCATCAAGTCAGACACAGACGTGATATGTATGCAGGAAACACGGATAACCCATGAACAATGGACGGATAAATTTAAGCCTGTGGGTTATCATACTCATTTGTTCCCTGCCGAGCGAGCGGGATATGCAGGGGTGGCGATTTATAGTAAATTGCCCTTTATCCCAACAGATGGTCTGGGTTTTGAGATTGCCGATACACAGGGGCGGTTTAGCTGTGGGCGGTTTGATTTGAGTGAATGGGGGCTTGATACGCCTGTGCATATTGCATCTTTGTATTTGCCATCTGGTTCATCAGGTGATGATGCTCAGGCTCGCAAAGATGAATTTTTGGAAAAATACAAAACCATATTAAAACGCTGGCGAGATGACAATAAATCCATCATCATCTGTGGCGATTATAACATCGTGCATAAACGCATTGACATCAAAAACTGGTCGGGCAACCAAAAAGCATCTGGCTGTCTGCCCCATGAACGGGCGTGGCTTGACCATATTTATGATGAGCTTGGTTATGTGGATACATTTCGGGTGGTGCGAGATGACAGCGACATCTATTCATGGTGGTCAAATCGTGGGCAAGCCCGTGCCAAAAACGTGGGCTGGCGTATAGATTATCACGTCTGTTCATCCGACTGGAAGTCTCGTACAGCAGGGGCGTGGGTCTATCGTGATGCGTGGTATTCTGACCACGCCCCTGTGGTTGTGGATTATGTGATTGGGTAGGTGCATTGCTGAATTAAAAATGAAGGCATTGTTAATTAACTATACCTTTGGGCGGATTTGTAGGGGCAAATTACATTTGCCCTGCGATAAGGCGTTGATTTTTGGGCGAATTGCAATTCGCCCCTACACATCAAATTTTATGTTTTAATTTTATGGTGCTTGATTTTGGCAGGGAGAAAAAATGAGCGATGATTTTTATAAAGAACTACACATATTAGCCCAAAAACCCTGCAAAATTAGCAAAATCCACAAAAATTCTGTATAATGAACCAAATCTATTTTTAGGAGAATGCAATGGCATTTAAAGACATGGTTGGACAAAAAGTCCCAAGCGTAACTTTCCGCACCCGTCAAGGCGACAACTGGGTGGACGTAACCACAGACGAGTTGTTCGGCGGCAAAAAAGTCGTGCTGTTTAGCTTGCCAGGGGCATTTACCCCAACGTGTTCATCAACACACCTGCCCCGCTACAACGAGCTGTGCGGTGAGTTCAAAAAACTGGGCGTGGACGACATCATCTGCGTGTCGGTCAATGACACCTTTGTCATGAACGCATGGAAAGCCGACCAAGAATGTGCCAACATCACCGTTATCCCAGACGGCAATGGCGAATTTACAGACGGTATGGGGCGACTTGTCGGCAAAGAAAATCTTGGCTTTGGCAAGCGTTCATGGCGTTACTCCATGCTTGTGGATAATGGCGTGATTGTCAAAATCTTTGACGAACCCGAAAAAGACGGCGACCCCTTTGAAGTGTCGGACGCTGACACCATGATTAAGTTTTTGAACCCTGAATGGACGGACAAGCCGTCTGTGGCGATTATCTCAAAAGCAGGGTGCCAGTTCTGCATTAAGGCAAAAGAAGCTCTAACAGCTCGTGGCGTAACATACGAGGAGCTGGTGCTTGGGCGTGACATCACCACAACAGCAGTACGTGCCATGACAGGGCATGAGACCGTGCCACAGGTCTTTGTCGGTGGTAAGCACATTGGCGGTTCGGAGGATTTGGAAAAATATCTGACGAGCGGTGAGTGTGTACTCTAATTAGCACCCATTAGAAATATCAAAAACGTGGCGCAAATGCCACGTTTTTTAGTATTATCGCTCGCCCAGACCTTCGGATAACGTCTTGGTAATCGGCTTGGTCAGATAGGACAACACCGTCCGCTCCATTGCCTTGATGTCCACACTGGCGGTCATGCCCGGTTTGATGATAATCTCATCTTCACGAGCCGCTACCTGAGCCCCTTCTATGCGAATCTGCACCCGATAATAGGGTTTATCGCCTTGTGGGGTTTTCTCCATGAGCGTGTCTGGACTGATGTAGATGACCTCGCCATTCATCGCCCCAAAGATAGAATAATCATAAGCATCCAGCTTGACACTGGCGGTCTGACCCTCTTTGACATAGGCGATGTCCACAGGCTGAACCTTTGCCTCCACCACCAAATCACTACTGGTCGGCAACAGTTGCATGATGGTATCGCCCGGTCGCACTACCCCGCCAATGGTCGTTACGGCGATATTATTCACTTTACCATCCACAGGAGCAAATAGACGTTTTTCTTCTAATACTTGGGTTCGGTCTCTTAGCTGTTCGGTCTCAGATTCTAGCTCTTCTTGGGCTTTGGTAAGCTCGGTTTGAGCATCCTCAAAGTATTTGTTGCGTTTGTTGGTAATCTGTGCCTCGATGTCCGCCACTTGACGACGAAGCCTAATCACATCTGCCTGACTGACATCGCCATGAGCCAGTAGCGGTTCGTTCATGGCAAGTTCTCGCTTGGCAAGTTCTAGCATTTTTTGTAATGATGCCACATCTTGGGTAATGGCTTGACGGCGACGATTGTATAGCTCGGTTTGGTTTTGGACATACTCGGTATACTTTTGCACTTCTTCTGGGAAATTTAGTGGGCGGTCAAAAATCTCCGCCTCCAACCGTGCCACCCTCGCTCGCAGGGCTGCCGCCTTGGTTGCCGAGTTGTCCAGTGCCGCCTTAGCACGCTCTTCTTCTAATATCGCCAGCAGGTCGTCTTTTTTGACATCGTCGCCTTCTCTGACCAGTAGCTCTGATAACACGCCATTATCAGTTGCCTGAATCTCTTGGGTGCGGTCAGATGCGATGACAGTCGCCTGAGCTCTGGTTACTTGGTCAATCTTGGCAAATGATGCCCATGTGATAAGCACGATAATGGTCACCAGTGCCACCCAAATAATCACACTGGGCTTACTGCGTGATTTGGCTTTTTGATAGTTTTTTTGACTCACAGTATCTCCCTTTATGGTTGTTTGGGCGTATTAGGATTGGTGCCAATGTTTTGTGTGGCATTGCCCTGCTCTACTTTTTTCATGGCATCTTTGGCATTTTGCTCGTTTTGGATAAGCCGTGACAACACCGCCTGCTTGGGCCCATCCATGACCACTTTACCATCTGCCATGATGATGATACGATTGACCAAAGCCAGTAGTCCCATTTTATGGGTTGAGACGATGAGCGTCTTGGTGGGGTCTTGGAGCTCTTGGGCAAGCACTTGTAGACACTGATTTTCTTGCATGTTGTCCATGGATGCCGTTGGCTCGTCAAGTAGCCATACCGATGGTTTGGTCAGCACTAAGCGGGTGAAAGCAACCAGCTGTTTTTGTCCGCCTGACAGACCCTTACCCCCTTCACTGATGGGCAAATCCAGACCACTAGAATGCCCTGATACTAAGCGAATAAGCCCCGTGCGATGCAACTCTTGTCTGATGACATCATCAGGTGGGGCGGGCATGCCAATGAGCAGATTCTCACGGAGCGTCCCTTGGAAAAGACGATGGTCTTGTTGTAGATAGCCCACCTGCTCACTCATGGATTCACGGCTGATGTGGCTGATGTCCAGCCCATCTAACAATACATGACCGCCTGTGGGCATGTATAGACCTGATAGGATTTTTAAGAGAGTAGATTTGCCAGAGCCGATAGAGCCTAATATTGCCACACGCTCGCCTGCCTTGATGTCCAAATGCTCAATATTTAGGGCGTTCCGCTCATTGCCTGCATAATTAAAGGTCATGTTATGGCACTGATACCAGCCATGAATGCGAGATGGGGCAAGCGGATGAGCAACATTGTTATTGTCTTGTTCTAATGCAAAAAGCCTTTCAATATTGACTTTGGCGGCTTTTGCGTGTGAATACTGTACCAGCAAGTTTGGGGCGTTCATGATGGGAGCAAGAATACGGCCGCCCAAAATGGTACAAGCAATCAGACCACCGATGGTCATGCCCTGCGACATTACCACAAACGCCCCTGTAATGACAATCCCCACATAGCTGATTTGTTGGAGCATTTGTACGCTATAATTTAGGTTGTCATTGGCATGACGCATTTTTAGGTCATTATCAATGGTCTCGCCTGTTACATTTAGCCATTTAGATAAGAATTTCCAGTTGCCCGAGCCTGCCTTGATGGTCTCCATGCCTTCGACCGTCTCCACCAAAATCCCTGTTTTTAGATAGGATGCGGCGGCGTTTTGGGCAGAGATTTTATCAATCTTTTTACGGCTAGACAGACCCAATGCAATGCCAATCACCGCAGCAATCAGCGGAATGATGGCAACAATGGGCGAGCCGATGACCGCAATCAAGATGATGAACAAAATACTCATCGGAATATCAACAAGCGTAAACAGCGTGCTTGCCGTAAAAAACGAACGTACCTGTTCATAGCCACGAAGCTGGGCTGCCAGTGAACCGACTGAGTTTGGCATCTTATCCACACACACCGCCAACAATCGCTCAAAGATATTTCTTGACAAAACCTCATCAACCCCAATAACCATCTTATCCATGACTTTGGAGCGAGCAAATTTCATCATCGCTTCAAAAATAATCATCAATCCCACGCCCGATGCTAGGATAATCAAGGTGTACTGGCTGTTTGTTGGAATGACACGGTCATAGACCTGCATGGAAAATAGCGACACAGCAAGGGCAAGCAGGTTGATGATAAAAGATGCCACAACTGCTTCTATTACAACACGCTTATGCTCTGTCAGATTTTGTATCAAAAGTTCGTGAAAGCCGACTTTTTTCTCAGCGACCAGCTTGTCCGAGACACGAATTTTTGCCACAAAATCCAAATCCGAGCCCTGACAACTCACTCTCCCTTGGATGCTCTCAAAAATCCAGTTGAGACCGTATTTTTGGACAATACGACCATAACCCAACTTTTGATGATGGGCAAGCAGGGGCATATAAGCAGCATCTGGCTCATCCATGACATCTGGCTCATCAGAGATGCCCAAGATGTCAAGCAAATGGGTCAATCGCTCTTCATGGTCATCAAAGCCTGACACACGACCAAGTGCGGTATCTAGGCGATTTTTATCCACAGTTACACCCACATCTTTTAACAGCTCAAATACCGCCACGCCCAAAGCGTTATTGTTGGTGTATTGTTTTGGTAGCTGTTGGTTGTCGGGGTTGTCAGTGGTTTGGTTTAACGACATCAGTTATCCTTGGCTTGTCACGCTTTGGCATGACAATATTTGATAAATATAGGTAAAAACCATCACGGTACTCTTTGTTTAAAATACACCCACATGTGTCGATGTTAGTACATACCGCAACTTAATTCTGTCAAACGATAAGTTTAACACAACGGTTTTTTTATATGGTTAAGATTGAGTTATTGATTTGTTTGTTTAAAGTCATCAGCGGTCGGAAAACGACGTTCATCCACAGGCTGGATTTGCTCGCCCATTTGTACGCCTTCGCCATCAATGATGTGCTCCATCTGAGCATCTGATGAATGAATCTCATCGATTTCATCCATCTCATTGCCCATCTCATCTGCCAAGCGGGGTGGCTCTATCCACAAATCCTGCTGATTGACAAAACTGTCATCAACCATTGGGGTGCTTAGCTTTGGTGCTGACTGAGTATTGGTCTCACGCCATGCCAAAAACGTACGATAAGGACGAAACTCACTGACGGGTGCATGAATGACATGATAATCTGACTGCCAATCCATCGCCCCAAAGTCCACTTGTAGCTTATAAAAACTTGCCACCATTTGGCTTTGGACTTCTAGCAGTTGCTGTTCATACTGAGTGTGTTCACGCACGGCATTTAGCACTTCTAGCCATGATTTTCGCCCTGCGATGAACTGACGACCATACGAATCCACCACCAGTTTTGCCCCATCGATGGCAAGTTTAATAGACTGCTCTCTGTCTCTTGATGAGACGAACTCTTGGTACTGGGTTTGTAGGCTCTCCATGACTGTTCGCCGTGTCGCTTCTTGGGTCTGAGTTAGGCTCATGGCACGGGCATTGGCGGCACGGGTTAGGGCAAGCGATGAAAAACCCGCCCCTGGATCATAGGACATGCCCACCGAAAACTCGCCATCATCTTCGTTATTCTCATGCTCAAAGGTGTGTTGATACTGGGCGTAGATGTTGGGATAACGTCCTGCCGCTTGGGCTTTTGCTTCTTGTTTGGCGGCTTCTACTTGAAAATGCTGACGCACCACACTAGGATGATGACTACCCACATTGCCAAACACCTGCGTTTCAAAATTTACCGACTGTGCTTTGGCGTAGTCCGTTAAGGACTTCATGGTGATGTTGTATTTTTTATCGCCCAACTCTTCGCCGATGAGCTGTGAGAGTCTGGCGGCAGCGACCCGCTCTTGTTCTATGGCATTTTGTAGGGAGTTTTGGTCTTGATAAATGCGATTTTTGACCAAATCCAGCTCAATCTTCGCCGACACGCCCTGTGCCACCCGACGCTCCATCATCGCTTCAAACTCTTTTAGGCGTGCCAAACTGTCAGCATACAGCTCCTGCAAGGCAACGGCATAGATATAACCCCGCCAGATGTCAATGGTGTTTTTGGCAACGGTGTTTTGCTGTTCAAAGACATACGCATTGGCGGCTTTATTGTCATACATGCTTTGGTTAATCTGTGCTGTCAATCGCCCGCCCGTCCATAGTGGCTGACGAATGGCAACAGTGCTCACCAGTCCGTCGTTTTTGTCATGTCCTGTACTAATCGTGGGGGTCGGCAACATGCCCAGTTTGGCAGCACGCACGCCTTCGGCAGCCGCCATTTCATCAGCTTTGGCAGCATTGACCAAGGGGTGCGTTTGCGTGGCACGAAGTAGCAGTGCATCCAAGTCTAGCGGATTAATATTTGCTAAAACAAAGGTGGGCATCAGTCCTAGCCCAAAAAGCACGCATTTTTTTAGATTATGAAAAGTCATCAAAAAGTCCAATTACTTATCATGAATAATAAGCAAAAATTATGCCAACATAAACACCGTGTTCAACTTTATGCGTTATTTTATTTGGACAGTTCTAGGGCGTGTCTGCCTTTGGTATTTGCCATGAAAAATGCCTGTTTAAAAAATCAGGGAAATCTCCCGTTTTTCAAGGAAAAACAAAAGCTGAGAGTCTTCTATCAGACAAGTTTTTATTATGAAAAACTTGTCTGACCACTTAATCGGGTAAATTTTTAAGTTTTTTACTTAACTTTTTTAAATTAAGTTTTTAAATTAAGTGGTCAGATAGCCATTTTTCATGCAAAATTGGTTGAAATTGTCAAATTTTTATCTTGTTTTATAAAAATGTTATCAATGTTCAACACGCCCTAACATCATCCAAAATATGGGATATCGTCATCTGCCCGACCAACAAGGCTGGCAAATGGGTTGGCATAAGTTGAGATTTGGGTAAAATTAAGCACTATAATAGCAAATTTTGACAAAAAATGCTCTACATTTTGGATAAAGGGCGACTTTTAGACCGTGGCATCTTTGTCCGTCTGTGATAGCATGTTTGTGATGGGTTTGGCAAGCACCAACAGTAGTACCCCACAGACCACCAAAAAGACCGTCAATGCCGTAAAGAGCTTTGGCAAATCCCCTATCGTCTCTGCCGACACATAGCCACCTGAGATGGAGCCTATCAGTCCGCCCAACGAGATGGACGTGTACCACAGCCCCATCATCACCCCTTGCATGCCTTGTGGGGCAAGTTTGGTCATGCTAGACATGCCCACAGGCGAGATACAAAGCTCAGCGATGGTCAAAAAAAGCAGTGATGAGACAAGCCACATCATGGACACGCTGGCACTGCCCGCCACAATCATCTTGCTCGCCATAATCATGATGGCAAAAGCAACCGACGCCAGTAGCATGCCTAGGGCAAACTTTGTCATGCTATTTGGGTTTTTGTGGCGTTTGCCCAGTTTTATCCACAGCATGCTCACCAAGGGGGCAAAGAGCAGGATAAAAATGGGGTTTAGCGACTGAAACCACACCGTTGGAATGTTAAAACCGCCCAAACTGCGGTCAGTATAACGCTCGGCAAATAGGTTAAATGATGCAGGCTGTTGTTCAAAACTTGACCAGAACAAAGACGCTCCGACGATGAGAAAAAAGCAGACAAGCAGACGCATTTTTTCTGCCTTAACAAAGCGAGATGACAAAAACGCCCACCCAAAAAAAGCAAATAACGCCCCGATGATGAGATACGTCATGGCATCACGAATCGCCACGGCATTGATGGTTAGTACGCCTGTACTTACCATCACCACCAACCCACACAACGCCACCAAAAAGGCAAAAACCACTTTGCCCACATGAGCCACACGGCGACTGGGCTTATCCCAGCTGACACTCATGCCTTTGCTGTTTGCAAATTTGGTCAGGTATTTTTTGGCGACAAAACGATACACCAACAACGCAATGAGCATGCCAATCCCACCGATGGTAAAGCCTGTGTGCCACTGACCTTTGTCCACAAAATAACCTGTGGCTATCGGGGCAACCATCGCCCCTAGGTTGATGGACATATAAAAAACGGTAAATCCTGAGTCTCGCCTGTCATCTTTGTCATCATAAAGCGAGCCGACCATCACCGCAATACACGTCTTAAACAGCCCCGTCCCCAGCACCAATAAAATCAGCCCCACAAAAAACATGGTCATGCCAAGCATGGGCAATGCCGACATGCCAATCGCCAAATGCCCCAGTGCCATGATGATACAGCCCCACCACAGTGAACGCTCCTGTCCAAGCCAGTTGTCAGCCAACCATCCGCCTGCCAATGGCACCAAATACATCATGCCACTAAATATCCCATAAATGGCGGCGGCTGTCGTGTCATCAAAACCAAAACCACCCGAGACGATGGCGGTCGTCATGAACAAAACCAGCAAAGGGCGAATGCCATAATAAGAAAAACGCTCCCACATCTCCACAAAAAATAGCCCTTGCAAGGGCTTGGGATGTCCTAAAAATGCTTTGTCTAGCTTTTTAAAGTGGGCATCTGCGTTGGTGTCTGCCGATGAATTTGCCATGCTTTTTTCCTTAAAATGATGATTTTAGATATTTGCAAGCAACATTAACCCCATTCTCAATTTTATATAAATAATTAACTCATCAAGGGTAAATTGCAATTTTCCCCCACAACAAATAATGATAGAACAATCAATGAGTTACCATTTTAAGCTAGGATTGGGGTTTGTTTTATCAATTTTTTGCATAAAAATCATGATTCATAAAAAAACCTTATTTAATGATAAATAAGGTTTTGTCAGATTACTGGGTGACTTCCTGCTCACTGGGAGCTGTTTGGGCATCATCACCTGCCACACTCTCGGCAGTGGTCTCATGTGGTGCATCGCTGGTCGCCACGTCACTGGCAACAGGTTGATCTTCTGCTGACTTTTCTTGGACGGGGGTCTGAGCATCGCCTGCTGAGTTGGCAACTTGTTCGGCCGCTTCTTGTTCGGCGGTGTCGCTGGCGGCAGTATCTGCGGTCGCATCAGGGGCGGTCGCTACTGCCACGGCTTCTGCCTTTTGGGCATCGGTGGGATTGTTCTCTTGCTGGATGAGTTCGTCTAAGGCTCTGCCTGCGGGTGTGGCTGAGACGGCTGCAGGCTCATGGTTGCCCGCTGGGCGTAGCCATGCAAAAACGGCAATACCGCCGATGAGAACCAAAAGTAGAACCACACCAATCAAAGCATGGATGATTTCTTTGGTTGGGTTGTTTTCAGAAGCGTCGTGTGCGTGTGCCATAAATCACCTGTCGTGTTGATGGGTTTGATTTAACCGTTTGTTTGGGCATTTAATGATACGATTTTTAAAACCTTTACAAAGTTTTAAATGTCAAATTTTTAAAATTTTACAGTTTTTAAAATTCACTCATCAAATGCTTACATGAGTTTTATTTTTAAGACATAAATTTTTCTCTATTATATACCAATTTCTACCATTTTGTACAATCCCATATTAAAATTATGGGTAATTTTTACATTTTTTGTCATCAGTCTCGCACGCCATCGCCTTGATAGTACAGTTCATGACTGGCATCATAAAGGTTTTGACGTCTGACGACAAAGCTAAGCCCGATGAGCAACAAGCACAATATCAGTATCGGGTAACTGCCCCATCGCATAAAAGGTGTCGTCCCTGTCATCATCGGCACATCCCCACGCAATACCGTCGGCACAAAGGGGGTCGCTTGACTGACGATACGTCCCTTATCATCAATAAATGCCGTAACCCCCGTATTGGTTGCTCGTGCAAACCAACGCCCTGTCTCTATGCTTCGCATTTGCACCATTTGTAGATGCTGTAAAGGGCCTGCACTTGTGCCAAACCACGCATCATTTGAGACAGTCAGGAGGAATTGGGTGTCTTTGGCGTTTTTGCGAGTGGTGTCAGGATATGCCACCTCGTAGCACACCGCCGGCCCCATGGGCTGATTTTTGACCAGTAATGGCTTTTGGTTGTCATTGCCACGGCTAAAACTGACTACATCCTGCATGCCTGCCAAATCAGGCAAAATATTCAACATCCCCTCAAAAGGAATGTACTCGCCAAAGGGGACAAGATTTTGCTTTTTATACAGACCACCACTATTCTCACCCAATGCCAACACACTATTATATAGATGTGGATAATCTCGCTCGGCAGGGTCATAATGCTCTATGTCCCGATAAGGAATGCCCATGACCCATGTCGCTCCCTGTGTGCGAGCATGAGTGTGTACGTCATGGATAAACGCCCACGCTTCGTCTTGGAACATGGGAATGGATGCTTCGGGCCACACCACGACATCCTGCCCCCATTCACTCTCTGACAGCTGGGCGTAGATGTTTAGGGTCTCGTGGCGGTATTCGGTTAGCCATTTTAAATCTTGGGGGATGTTGCCCTGCACGAGCGACATGGACAATCTCTCGCCCGTGGGGGTCGTCCATTTGGGGTCAATGACCCACACCAATATGGCAAACAACACCAAAAAAGCACTGATGAACAAAAACCCTAATTTTTGGCGAAACACTTCTACCACACTCGCCCCGAACAGAACCGCCACAAAGCTGATGGCAAATACGCCAAACATCGGTGCCAGCGAGCTTATCCACGCCAAATCGGCAAAAGCATAGCCCACAAACAGCCACGGAAATCCCGTCAGTAGCCATGTCTTTGTCCACTCTTGTATCACCCACAAAGATGCAAACGCCAAAGGCTGACGACCCATAAAACGCACAAACATCCACGCCATCACCGCATGGAACAGCCCCATGATAAATGCCATCAGTGCTATCATGATAAGGGCAAGCCATATCGGGATGTTGCCATACTCATGAATGGACGTATAAAGCCAAAACGCCCCCACCGCCCACAGCCCAAAGCCATACGCCTGCCCCACCCAAAACGCACGCCCCGCCTTCTCTTCGCCCACCAGACAAGCATACAGCACCATGGGCGAGAGTATGGCTATCGTCCATAGTTTATAGGGGGCAAGCGACAATGAGAACATCGCTCCTGCCATCAGGCACAACAGAACAGGAATGATGAGTGGCAGGCGTTTTTTGGTGGTGATTTTTTGGCGAGTGGCACGCTTGGCAAGTCGGGAAGCTGGCATGCTGACGGAAGTGGCTTGATGGGTCATGACAAAGAACAAGGCAAATAACCGCTTATTTTAGCAAATTTTCGGGGTAAATGTCATCTTTTCATCCCCAATCGGGCAATCCGAGTGTACCGCCAAGATTGCCAAGGGGGAGTTAATCGGTATACAATACACCCTAACAACCCAAAATAAAGGGGAACGCCATGATTATAGACCTACCACCCCAAACCGAGCAAATCATCGCCCAAGTCGCCAAAGAGCAAGGGCAAAGTGTGCATGATTTTATCGTGATGAGTGCCTACGAAAAAGCAGTACAAGCCATGACGGACAAACCGCAAGCACAGGGCTTGGGCGAGCGTATTCATCTGATTTTTGCAAAGGCGGATTTTCCTGAACTTAGTTTACCGCAACGCACCGATCACCCAAGACACATTGAGTCATGAATGATTTATCAGTCAGCTATTTATTAGATACAGCTAACAAAATTTAATTTTACTACGGAAACCATTCGCCCTAAGCTCGTCAAAAATTCGGTTTCTTTTATGGCTTGACGGGATCGCCATGAATGGAGAGCGTAGCACTTTTTCATTTTGCAGAGTGTACTAATGTTATTTCAGAATTAAATAAGCCAGAACCTAATTTAAATGTCATTCGTTGGCTAAATCAGCACCCCACGGCTTTTATTAGCACCATTACCAAAGCTGAGTTATTGTATGGCGTGGCAAATTTATCTGATGGCAAAAGAAAACGACAACCATCCCAAGCCACCGATGAGATTTTGGCATTATTTGAAAATCACACATTGTCATTTTGCACCAAAAGTGCCGAGCATTATGCCAAAGTCATCAGCGACCGCCAAAAGCAAGGCAGACCTATTTTAATGGCAGACGCATTGATTGCCAGCATTGCCCTTGCCAATGGTTTGACAGTTGTTCCAAGAAACATCAAAGATTTTGATGGTATTGATAAATTAGCACTATTTAACCCTTTTAATCCATGAAAATCAAAATACCCTTTCCCAAACCCCCAATTTTACGGTAAAATTAGGGGTTTTTATTTTATATTCAATTCAAAGCATTTAAAGGTACTCTCATGACCCTACCCACAACCTACACCCCGTCCGAACTTGAACAAAAATGGTACACCACTTGGGAAGACAAGGGCTATTTTCGCCCCACCCTTGATAAGCCAAAATCTTTCTCTATCGCCATTCCTCCGCCAAACGTAACAGGCTCGCTCCATATGGGGCATGGCTTTAATAACACCATTATGGACGCTCTGACTCGCTTTCATCGCATGAAAGGCTACAACACCCTATGGCAACCAGGTACCGACCACGCTGGTATCGCCACGCAAATGGTGGTGGAGCGTCAGCTGGGCTTAGACGGCATTAGCCGTCATGATTTGGGGCGTGAGAAGTTTATTGAAAAAGTGTGGGAATGGAAAGGGCAGTCGGGTGGCAACATCACTCGCCAAATCCGCCGTCTTGGCTCGTCCGTGGACTGGTCTCGTGAACGCTTTACCATGGACGATGATTTATCCAAAGTGGTTAAAGAAGTCTTTGTCCGTTTGCATGATGAAGGCTTGATTTACCGTGGCAAACGCTTGGTAAACTGGGACTGCAAACTGCACACCGCCCTATCCGACCTAGAAGTAGAAAGCGTAGAAGAGCAAGGTAATTTGTGGCATTTTAGATATTATTTTGCCGACAAAAATTTGACAACCCAAGACGGTAAAAATTACCTTGTCGTGGCGACCACACGCCCTGAAACCCTGCTTGGTGATAGTGCCGTGGCGGTACACCCTGAAGATGAACGTTACGCCCATTTGATTGGCAAAACGATTGTCCTACCGATTACGGGGCGTGAAGTGCCGATTGTGGCGGACGATTATGTAGAAAAAGACTTTGGCACAGGGTGTGTCAAAATTACCCCTGCTCACGACTTTAACGACTATGAACTTGGCAAACGCCACAACCTGCCACTCATCAATATTTTTGATGAAAATGCACACGTTAAGGCAGAATTTGACTTTATTGCCAAAGCAGGCGAGCAAATCTCCGACCACATCACCGCACCTAGTGAGTATGCAGGGCTTGACCGTTTTGTCGCTCGTAAAAAACTCGTGGAGCAAGCCCAAAACGAAAACTGGCTTGAAAAAATTGAACCCTACACCCTAAAAGCCCCCCGTGGCGACCGCTCTGGCGTGATTGTTGAGCCACTTTTGACCGACCAATGGTACGTCAAAATCGCCCCCCTTGCCGAGCCTGCCATTCAAGCGGTGCAAAATGGCGACATCAAATTCGTCCCTGAGCAATACACCAATATGTACATGGCGTGGATGCGTGATATTCAAGACTGGTGTATCAGTCGTCAGCTGTGGTGGGGTCATCGCATTCCTGCGTGGTATGATGATAATGGCGGTGTGTATGTGGGGCGTGATGAAGATGAAGTGCGTGCTAAATATGGCTTGGGCGACACCCCCCTTCGTCAAGATGAAGACGTGTTGGACACTTGGTTTAGCTCGGCTCTGTGGACGTTTAGCACGCTGGACTGGACAGGAACAGATGCCGACTTTGACAACGCCATTTTACAAAACTTTCACCCCACAAGCGTCCTAGTTACAGGCTTTGACATCATTTTCTTTTGGGTTGCCCGTATGATTATGATGACCTTGCATTTTGTCAAGGACAAGGACGGCAAGCCACAAGTGCCATTTCACACCGTCTATGTGCATGGCTTGGTGCGTGATAGCGAAGGGCAAAAGATGAGTAAATCTAAGGGCAACGTGCTTGACCCCTTGGATTTGATTGACAGTATTGACCTAGAAAGTCTGGTAGCAAAACGCACCACGGGACTTATGAACCCCAAAGATGCGGTTAAAATTGAAAAAGCCACTCGTAAAGAGTTCCCCGAAGGCATTCTTGCCTATGGCACAGATGCGGTGCGTTTTACCTTTGCAAGCCTAGCTAGCACAGGGCGAGACATCAATTTTGACCTAAAACGTGTGGAAGGGTATCGTAACTTTTGTAATAAGATTTGGAACGCCACTCGTTTTGTGTTGATGAATGTAGAAGGTAAGCCAATCAGCGACACGCCCCGCCCCGAGCTGTGGGAGTTGTCCGAAAAATGGATAATAAGCCGACTACAAAAATGCGAGCAAGCGGTGAATTTGGCGTTTGAGACGTATCGTTTTGATTTGGCAAGCCAAGCGATTTATGACTTTATTTGGAATGAATACTGCGACTGGTATGTGGAGCTTGTCAAGCCTATCCTAAACGATGAGAGCGTGCCTGATGAGCGTAAAGCGGAGATTCGCCGTGTGCTGTTGTCGGTGCTGGAAGTTGCTTTGCGTTTGACGCACCCCATTATGCCGTTTATCACCGAAGAGATTTGGCAAACGCTTGCCCCCATGCTTGGGCAGACAGGCGAGAGTATCATGCTTGCCCCATTCCCTGTGCCAAACGATGAACGCATTGACGAGCAAGCCGAAAGCGACATGGCGTGGCTACAAAGTCTTATCGGTGCGGTGCGAAACATTCGTGGCGAGATGAAACTGGGCAATGCCGTGCGTCTGCCTGTGCTACTGCAAGGCGTAACGGACGAAGAGAGAGCGAGCCTTGCACGCATTGAAAGCCAGTTTAAAGCCCTTGCTAAGGTTGAAACGCTAACCATTGTCGGCGATGATGACGAGATTCCATTGTCATCACAAGCCTTGATTGGTTCGCTAAAAGTGCTGGTGCCGATGAAAGGCTTGATTGACCCAACCGCCGAGCTAAACCGCCTAAATAAAGTGCGTGAAAAACTGCAAGCCCAAGCGGACGCAATTAGTAAAAAGCTATCCAATGAAGGATTTGTCGCCAAAGCTCCTGCCCAAGTGGTAGAAGCGGAAAAGGCGAAATTGGCGGAGTTGAACGGGCAAATTGGAGAGATTGAGAAGCAGGTGGGGCAGTTGAGTAGTTTGTAATCCCAATAACGGCAAATAGATTATTTTATAATCTATTTGCCCAATATGCCACTTAGTGATGAAAAAATAAATGAAACCTTTTATAAAATGGGCTGGCGGTAAGAGTTCTTTGCTTGATGAGATTCAAAAACGCTTGCCTGATTTTGTCTATTCACAAGATTTTTGTTTGGTAGAGCCTTTTGTTGGTGGTGGGGCGGTGTCCTTATGGGCATTGTCCGATTTGCCACATCTAAAACAGCTTATCATCAATGATTACAATGCCGATTTAATCAATGTGTATCAAGTCATTAAAAATAATCCTGATGATTTGATAGAATATATTGAAAATTTACAAAATCACTATGATAAATTAACAGATCTAGAAAGCAAAAAACCTTATTTTTATCACAAAAGAGATGTTTTTAATCAAAGAACCAGTAATAATATTGAACAGGCAGGGTTATTTATATTTTTAAATAAATCTGCTTTTAATGGCTTATATCGTGTTAATAAAAACAATCAATTTAATGTCCCCATTGGCAGTTATAAAAAACCAACATTTGTAGATAAAGAAAATATTTTAAATATTTCAAAAAAGCTACAAAATACCAAAATACTAACAGGTGATTTTGAATTGGTTTTGGCTCATTTGCCAAATAATTTTCCCTGCCTATTTTACCTTGATCCGCCTTATCGTCCAATCAGCGATACCGCAAGTTTTACTTCTTATTCCGATAGTGGATTTGATGATAACGAACAAAAACGCTTGGCTAATTTTTGTAAAAAAATAGATGAATTAGGTCATTATTTTTTATTAAGCAATTCCGATCCAAAAAACACCAATTCATCTGATGAATTTTTTGACGAATTATATCAAGGTTTTAAAATAGAGAGAGTACAAGCCAATCGCACCATTAGTGCCAACAGTAATGGTCGCAAAAAGGTAAATGAAATCATGGTCAGCAATGGAGCTTAATATGAAATTAGCATTTGATGATTTTTTAAATAGTATGTCAGAAACCAATGCCACTTTGGATTATTTTACTGATTTTGATAAAGTAAAAAAGAATGTCGCTCAAATTGAGATTCACTTAAACCAGCTTAATTATTTATTAGGAAAAGATGATTTAAAACAAGCAGTTTATGAATTATATGCAGAATGTCCAAATGCGTTTTCTATCTTAGAAATATTAATTGCCGTTAGAAAAAAGGAACAAAAGAAAAGTCTAGATGAGCAAGGTCAAGTGGTAACATTAAATAGCTACTTTCAATCAGCGGATAAAATTATAGATTTTCTTAATAATACAGGGCTTGCTGATGTATTTAGAGATAAAAACATCAAAAATTTGGTTGATTATGTGTTTGGCATTGAAGTAGGCTTAGATACTAATGCCCGAAAAAATCGTGGTGGCGATAATATGTCAAAAGCTGTTCAATTATTATTTGACAATGCAGACATTTATTATAAAAAAGAAGTTAGAAACACCATTTTTACAGACATTGAAAGCCTAGGAGCTGATGTTAAGCAATTTGATTTTGTCATCAAAACCAAAAGAAAAACTTATGTGATTGAAACCAATTATTATAATAGCGGTGGCTCAAAGTTAAATGAAGTTGCCAGAGCTTATACCGATGTCGCCCCAAAAATCAATCAATATCCGCAGTATGAATTTGTTTGGATTACCGATGGGCAAGGGTGGAAAACCGCCAAGAATAAACTACAAGAAGCCTATACTCACATTCCTTGTGTTTATAATTTATATACTTTGCATGATTTTGTTGAGCAAATAAATAGCGAAGGTGTTATAAGGGATTGGTAAAATGAAACTAAATTCTTATTTTGAATCAGATGATAAAAACTTTAATATTTATCAAGGTAATTGTATTGATATTATGTCGCATTTTCAGGACAATTCCATAGATATGATATTTGCCGATCCGCCCTATTTTTTATCCAATGATGGATTAACTTTTAAAAATGGCATTATCCAATCGGTTAATAAAGGCGAATGGGATAAAAATGACAATGAAGCTAGTATTTATAATTTTAATCATGAATGGATAGCACAAGCCAGACGATTATTAAAAGATAATGGAACTATTTGGGTAAGTGGCACACACCATAATATTTTTACTGTTGGTCAAGTATTAAAAGAGAATAATTTTAAAATATTAAATATGATAACTTGGGAAAAACCCAATCCACCGCCCAATTTTTCTTGCCGTTATTTTACTTATTCAAGTGAATGGATAATTTGGGCAAGAAAACATTCTAAGACACCACATTATTTTAACTATGATTTGATGAAAAAACTAAATGGCGATAAACAACAAAAAGACATATGGCGATTGCCTGCGGTGGGTTCTTGGGAGAAAATGCAAGGTAAACACCCTACTCAAAAACCACTCGGTCTTTTGTCTCGTATTATATTATCATCTACCCAAAAAGGCGATTTGATTTTAGATCCATTTTCAGGTTCTGGCACAACAGGCATTGCGTCAATATTGCTTGATAGGAAATATATTGGCATTGAACAAGAATTGAGATTTTTGAAATTATCCAAAAGGCGTTACCAAGCAATGACACTTGAATCAAAATATGAATTTAAACAAAAAATCCGTGAGCAAATCAGTGTGATTTAACCGTAAAAGAAAAAGCCATAGAAATGGCAATCAATGAGAATTATAGTGCACGTTGATACGAATATTTTTTACGTTATGTACGTCAATAATTTAGCAGATTAACCCCCAACAAGCCCCCTTGCCACCCTAAACACCCCACAATGCCCCTCCACCACCGTATCCACATCGTCCGAATAGCCCCCGCCCATGACGACAGCGACAGGTATGCCGTAGCGGTGGGCGACACTTAGCACCATGTCATCACGCTCATGACAGCCCTGCATGGACAGCGACAGCTTACCGAGCTTATCGGTAGCAAGCACGTCCACACCCGCCTGATAAAAGATAAAATCAGGACAAAACTCATGAATTAGCCTAGGCAACGTACCCGCAAGCACGCTCAAATACTCATCATCGCCCGTGCCGTCATCAAGCTCTATGTCTAGGTCGGACGGCGGTTTGATAAAGGGATAGTTCTTTTTGCCGTGCATACTAAACACAAAAACACGGGGGTTATGTGCCATGATAGACGCATTGCCATTACCCTGATGTACGTCCAAATCCACGCTCAAAATGCGTTTGGCTTGCCCCCGTGCCAACAGTAGATTGCTCGCCACGCACACATCATTAAACACACAAAAGCCCTCGCCATGCCCTGCAAATCCATGATGTGTTCCTCCTGATGTGGACAGCGATATGCCGTATTCTTTGGCATATAAGGCACATTCATAGGTGGCGTGCGTGATGTAGCGTTCTCGTTTGACAAGTTCTGCGGACATGGGCAGTCCGATTTTGCGGATTTCTTTGTCCGTTAGCGTGCCTGTTTTTAATTTGTGCCAATAATCAGCGGTGTGGGTGGTTAGGATTTCTTGCTCGGAGAGCAGTTGGGGGTGGAACAGATTGTCAGGCGTGATAACGCCTTCTTGAAGCAGTTTTTGGGGAATTAGGTCGTATTTTGCCATAGGAAAGCGGTGGGACGCTGGCACACTACGGCAAAATAGGGGCGAATGGGCGATTTTTAGCATGGCTTATTGGGCGGTGTGGGTGGGCAGAAAAAATGTCCGCTTTTCATCGTCCACAACCGCCTTTATCTCATCGCCCACGTCCACATAATCCCCTGCAAACTGGCTTGGCTCATCGTCCGCCAGCACAAGCGTCATGATACCCCGAGCCACTTCGGTAAGCCCTGCCAGAGCTTGTAGATAACAGCCAAGCGATTTGTCGGTTAAGGGATTAAACTCCACGTCAAAGGCAATCTTGGCACGCACTTCGCCGTCTGTCGGGTCAAACTCAATCCCGCCAAAGCTCACGTTCATGTTCATCTTGGCAATCTCCATGAGCATGGCGGTATAATGACTCACAGGCACGCTGTCGTCTAATATGCCAAATGCCGAGACAAGCTGATTGTCTTCGTTGATACGAAACACACACGTCCAGTCGTTCTCACGGTCGGTAAAGCCCATGATAAGATGATGTGTGTGTCCGCCGTCATCGGGTGGGCGGTGGTCGTATTTCCAGTCTTGTTTGTCAAGCCACGCCATGATATCGCAGGTTATGGGGTGCGATGTGGGCTTGGCGGTGGGGGCGGTTAGGATTTGTTTGGGTTTGGCGGTTTTTGGGGTATCTGCCCCCTTGTCCGCTACGTTATCCGCTGTCGTGTCCGCTTTTGTGTCGGGTTTGGGTTTTTTAAATAGACTTTTGATTTTTTTAAACATAAGATTGCCTTGATTGTATTTTAAGAAGTTGTATACCTAACGAGCTTGATAATTACCACGCCCCTACATCCACACATCATTGCGTCTGTAATAATTTTAAAATTTCTTGGACGTATTTCAAGAATTAGCATAACAAAAAATAAGGGAATTAAAAAGCATTATTTGGGGTTTTTGGGGATTTTTCAATTTATCTTTAATTATTAAAATCTTTTGGGTGTGGTGGGTCAATCACGGTTTTGCGTAATTTATGGGATAAATTTAAAAATGTGTTTTTATTAAATGGCTAAATTTTAAAATTTGCCAAATCCGCCACATAACATTCAAATTTCCCCCAAAATTTGCTATGATAACACTTTATAATCAAGAACAGCCCCATGACCCATTCAGTAATCCTACAACTACACCAAGTCGCCATTGGACGGGGCGATTTTATCTTGTGCGATGATGTCAATCTCACCCTACACGCAGGCGATGTGTGTCATCTGGTCGGCGAAAACGGACTGGGCAAGACCACCCTACTCAACCAAATCGCAGGACTACTGCCCACCACGCATGGCACGATAAGCAAATCCCCACTGGTGTACGTCTCTCATCAGCTTGGTATTAGCCCTGCCTTGACAGTTAGCCAAAATTTACGGTTTTTGTTTTCGCTGTATGACGTACAAGCGGATAATGACACCATTGATACCGCCCTAGACATGGTCGGGCTATATGGTTTGGGCGATACGTCCAGCATTCAGCTATCGGCAGGACAAAAAAGACGAATCGGACTGGCACGATTATTCATCATGACCCCCACCCACGCCCCCTTATGGCTCCTTGATGAGCCTTTGACCGCCCTAGATGTGGCAATGGTTGCCAAATTAGAAAAACGCATGGGTGAGTTTGCAGACATGGGCGGAGCAATCCTTGCCACGAGCCACCAAGCCATGCAAGGGGCAAACCGTGTGCTAGACTTAGCGGAGTTCGCCCTATGAAAGCTCTACTACAACGAGAATGGCAAATCAAACGTCAAGGGGCGGTGCAGTGGCTGTATCCGTTGGTGCTATTTTTGCTCATCATCACGCTGTTTCCGCTTGCTATCGGGGCAGAGCCTGCCACGCTGTTACGCTTGGCAAGTTCGGCGGTGTGGATAGCGGTGCTGTTGTCGCTCGTTATGGGTATCGAAGAGCTGTTTCGCCCTGATTTTGATAATGGCACGCTTGCCGAGCTTGTCGTCTCAAATGCTCCGCTTGCCACATGGGTCGCTGTGCGGTTGGCGGTGCATTGGCTGTTTAGTGCAGGCTTTGTGGCGGTGTTATCATTTCTGGCGATACCTTTATTTGGCTTGCCTGTGGGCGACACGCTCATGCTGGCGGTGTCTATCATGGTCGGCTCACCCATGCTTCTTATGCTGTCTGCCATCGCAAGCTCGCTCACACTCACCCTAAAAAATGGGGCGGTACTCGTGCCACTCATCGCCCTACCCATGCAACTGCCTGTGCTGATTTTTGCCACAGGGGCGGTCGATTTGCACGCCACAGGGCTAAATGGTTTGCCCATTCTTGCCATGCTCGGGGCAGGCAGTATCTTGGCGGTGATGATAACGCCGTTTGTCATTGCAGGGATTTTAAAAATGGCGTGGGCGGATTGATTGGGGTTTTTGTTTTACAATCATTTAAATTCAAAATACACCACCAAAGGGCATGGAAAGCACGCCCCTACAAAGGTATTTTTTAAGATTTGGGGGTCGGTTCAGACTTACCCCATTTTTATTACCCCCATTTTTATTACCCCCATTTTTATTACCCCCATTTTTATTACCCCATTTTTATAACTTCACTTTTATAACAACGGACTAAACAGTCTCACCGCCCCGTCTAGCAATTTTAAATGCCACTTTCTGGCTTGCCACTCATCAAAAGACAGCTCATCAGAACCTTTTAAATAATCCTGCTGTAACTCATCAATCTCATCAATCAGCCCGTAGCTCTCATTACCCCGATAAATGGCAAGGGTTACTTCCATGTTAAGATAAAAACTTCTCATGTCCATATTGACCGTGCCAAACAGGGCGTATTCTTTATCAATGCTAATGATTTTGCTGTGTAGCAGACCATTTTTATAAAGTGCCAAACGAACCCCTGCCTTTAACAATGGCTCAAAATAGGCTTGGGACGCATATTTGACCAGCTTAGAATCATTGACTTTGGGCATGATGATACACACGTCCACGCCACGGCGTTTGGCACTTAGTAGGGCAAGCATTAACGGTTCATCAGGCACAAAATAGGGCGTGGTAATGACAATCTCACGTTTGGCATGATATAGAGCCGTAACAATGGTCTCATACACCAAATGCCCTGCCAGTTGTGGGGCGGACGGTAACAGTTGTAATTGGACGTTGTGGGTTATGGGGTAGGATTTTTGTGTGGGTGTGGGCGTGGTTAACAGCGTGGCGGTGCGATTGGTGAGTTTGTTGCGGTAGTCGTTGATGATGTTTTTTAAAAAATACACGTTGTCATCGGTCTCGGCACCCATATCAGTCGTGATGACCGCCCCCATGGCTTTGACCACGCCCAAATCCTGCGTATGCACCACCCGAAGCATGACATCAATCCACTGCCCGACATCACTGTCTTGCTTAAAAAACTTAGGGTCTGCCAAATTAAAACTGCCTGTATAGCCGACATGCTCATCGATACACACCAGTTTGCGGTGATTGCGAACATCGGCACGAGCCACCAACGATTTGAACAGTCCCACAGGAAACAGCTCTTCGACACGCACGCCTGCCGATGTCAAGGTGCGATAACGCTCATGGACAAAAAACTTGGCACTACCCACGCTATCTGCCAACAGCACGCACGACACGCCACGCTCACAGGCACGCTCCAAGGCGTCAAATACGTCCAGCACTTGCCCTTTGGGGTGGACGATATAAAATTCAAGCAGTACTGAATGCTTGGCGTTATCGATGTCATCGATGAGTGCGTCAAATACCTGCCCCGCCCCCGACAGCAAAGTTACGCTGTGATTGCCCTGCACGCCAAAGCCTGTCTCACGCTCGCCCCTATCTGCCAAGGCTCGCCATTTGTCGTGGGTGATGATGTCTTTATCACTGCCCAGATTGATGTTTTGGTGGCTTGCCAAGTCAATGAGCATGGTCTCAATCATGCCAATGCGGTGCTGATAGCGTTTACTGATGAAAATCTGCCCAAAAATCAGATACAGCACCACCCCCAAATACGGCATGAGTGCCAGCACCGCAATCCACGCAATCGCCACGCCATAGTTCTTTTGGCGTATCAAGATATTGGCAATGAACACCAATATAATGATAAAGTGTGAAATGGCTAACAGCTCAAACAGCCAGTGGTTAGAATCTATCATGCAAGCTATCTTAATGGTAAAAGAAACATGGGCGTGGCAGGGCGGTCATGACTCTACCGCCAAACTCTCCATGCTCCATCGTGGCACGCACGCCACCGCCAAATCGTCCGCCTGCCCCATGCTAAGACGGCAATATCCTGCATAGGCTATCATCGCTCCGTTGTCGGTGCATAGGTGCAAGGGGGCATAATGCACGCTCGCCCCCATTTTGGCAAGGGCGGTCTCCAAATGCGTGCGTAGGCTCGCATTGGCAGACACACCCCCTGCGATGACCAGTTGTTTTAGCCCTGTTTGTTTTAGGGCTTTGGTGCATTTTTTGACCAGCGTATCCACCACCGCATACTGAAAACTTGCCGAGATGTCCGCCCGCACCACAGGGTCGGTGTCGCTCCCTTTGGTGTCCTTAATCAGATTATGCACGGCTGTTTTCATGCCACTAAAACTAAAATCCAGCCCCTTACCCATCATCGGGCGTGGCAAGTCATAGGCGTGGGGATTACCCCCTTTGGCAAGTCGCTCCACATTCGGCCCACCGGGGTAAGGCAGACCGAGCATTTTGGCGGTTTTATCAAAACACTCGCCCACCGCATCATCAATACTCTCGCCCAATATCTCATACCGCCCCACGCCGTCTGCTCGCACCAGCATGGTATGACCGCCCGAGACGAGCAGACAAACAAAGGGGAAATTGACCCCTTTATCATTTTCTATCATCGGAGCAAGCAGGTGCCCTTCCATGTGGTGAACGCCAATGGCAGGCACACCAAGCCCATAGGCAAGCGTCCGCCCAAATAACGCCCCTGTCATGAGTGCCCCAATCAAGCCGGGTCCTTTGGTGTAGGCGACCGCATCAATGTCGGATTTGGCGATATTTGCCTTATCTAGGAGTTCGTTAAACAGTGGTACCAGTTTACGAATGTGGTCTCTACTGGCAAGCTCAGGCACGACCCCACCATAAGTGGCGTGTAGCTCAATCTGGCTATACAGCACCTGTGCCAGCACCCCACCTTGACCGCCGTTTAGCTCGCTATCATAAATGGCAAGCCCTGTCTCATCGCAGGACGTTTCTAAACCTAATACTTTCATGATTGTCTTTTTCCAAAAATTTGGGGTATTATAGCATTTTTTAGATGATTGGCATTTGGATACAGGTTTTTGATTTTTAATATGTTAAATTTTATTTTATAAATCATTGATAAGATTAAAATTATTTAAAAATACAATCTACCCCTACCAATTACCAATCCTTTATTATAAACTAAATACCCTTTTATCATTTAAAAAGACAAACCATGCCAACCACTCCCAAATCCCCCTTTATCATCGGCTTAACAGGCGGTATCGGTAGCGGAAAAACTGCCGTGAGCGACCATTTTGCCACGCTCGGCATAGACGTGATAGATGCTGATGTCATCAGCCATACCATCACCGCCAAAGGCTCGCCTGTATTAGATGAGCTTGCCCACGCTTTTGGGGCGGATATTCTTACGGACGGTGTGCTTAACCGCACTTACCTGCGTGAGCTTGTCTTTGCTGACCCTGCCAAACTTGCCACGCTAAATGCCATCACCCACCCTGCCATACGCACCCAAATCAGGCACGAGCTTGACCACGCCAGTAGCCCCTACGCCATATTATCCGCCCCGCTTTTATTAGAAAGTATTCAAGGCGATGATAAGGGTTTGACCGCCCTTTGTGATAGGATTTTGGTGGTGGACGTGCCGATAGAGCTACAAATACAGCGAGCCAGCAGACGAGACGGACAAAGTGATAAGGACATTTTAGCAATCATTGACAAGCAAATCCGCCGAGATATACGCCTATCTTATGCCAATGACGTGATAGATAATACAGGGAGTTTGGCTAATTTATATCGCCAAATCAATGCGTTACATCAAACATATCTGGCTATGGCAAACGATTTAGCAAAAGATAAATGATTTAAAAAACACCTTGTAAGCAAATGCTTACACGCATTGATGACATTGGCGTATTTTCTTATGGGCTAGATTTTGGCATAATACGCACATCAGCAAGGATATGGCAAATGGATAAGCCAACATGGAAGACCGCTGATATTATGGAAGCCCTTATGGATAACGCAAGTAGCAAAACCCCTATGAAACCACAAACTCCCCAAGTTTGTGGTTTTGTTTTTATCCATTTTATAATTATAAATATGGTTAAAAAGTAAGGTGTGTACCACGCACCTTTTAAATAAAAAATCATATTGGTACATGATATACACCTTGCCACCAAACAAATATTTGACAACTCAGCGACTACCCAAATACAGCCCCACCATCGCCACCAAATACAACAGCCCTGCATACGCCAGCATATTGACCCACACAGGTTGGGGCAAGCATTTATGACGCAAGCCCCAATTTAACCACGCAAACACAGGGGCAAACAAAAACGACAAGGTCATGGCAAAGGCAATCATCTTACCCACCATACCCCCAAACAGCCCAATGACCACCCCCGCCATCAACAGCGAGCCTAGCGTCCAGTAGCGAAGGTGTTTTTGTTGGGTGTTGTCATCAAGCGGTCGGTTTTGTAAAATCGCCACCGCTTGCTGATTGCCCCGTGAATAGCCGTCCACCGCCACGATTGTCGTGCCATAGATACACACAAACGCCACAAACAGCATAGGCAGACGTGTCCACTCGCCAATGGCGTGGGCGTACATACCCACGAACTCACCGACAAACTTACCGCCTTGTAGTGGCTCGCCATCGCCTATCGCCACCATCGCCCCCAACGCCATGAACATGAGTGCCAGCACCACGCTCACGGCATAGCTGACATTAAAATCACGGCGATAGCGGTGCTTATAGTCAGGGTTGATTTTGTTTTTTTCGGCAATCCACAGCGAGCTTGACACACTAAGCTCCATCGGAGCAGGCATCCAGCCCATCAGTGCCACCAAAAACGGCACGGCACTCCACACCCATGGGGACGGGGGCGACACAGGGGCAGACGGTGTGGGATTTGCCATGACCATGACAAGGGCGACCAGCGTGATGACACTTAGAGCAAGCATGATAAATTTGGAGATGTGGTCAAGTTTTTGGTATTGTTTGCCAAAGATGAGCCACACAAAACTTATCATGATAATCGCATTTAACATTGGCAACGGCACGCCCTGTCCCATCATCATGCCAAGCAGTACCGCCGACAGTAGCGTACCCCCTGCGACATTGACGACTGTGGCGAACATATTAAACACCAAAAACAGCATGAGATAGCCACGCCCACGCTCGGCATAGCCTGCCAGTAGCGTTTTGTCGTTTTGGTTGGCATAGTCAAAGGCAAGGCGAAAAAAGGGATATTTTAAGGCATTGACCAGCACAATCAGCCCTGCCAATTGCCAGCCATAATACACGCCTGCTTGTGTGGACGCAATAATGTGCGAACCGCCCACACAGGACGACGCCATGATGATACCAGGCCCATACTGGCTAAAAAATGCGGATTTGGGCGGTGTGGATAAAGTAGTGAGTTTGGTTGTCATGATAAACCCCGATAAATAAAGGGCAACCCATGACCGTCCACACCAAAAACTACCCTGATGATGACCACCAAGGATAAAGACAATAAGAATGACACGATTAGTTTCCTACGCCAGTATTAACTGTATCAGGTTCACGGGTATTTCTCAGCCGTCATGGACAGCACCCCGACTAATGGAGCGGTTATTGTATAAAATTTCACCCAGCTTGACAATATCATTTTGCCAATTTTTAGCATAAAAAACACCTTGATAGCCATCAAGGTGTTTATCATTCATGCCGTCATATTAGGCAGGGATACGCAACACTTGACCCACATAGATTTTGTCAGGGTGAGATAGTAGCGGTTGGTTCGCTTCAAAGATTTTGTTGTACTCGTTGGCATTGCCGTACATTTCTTTGGCAATTTTTGATAACGTATCGCCTGATTTGACGGTATAAAAACGAGACTCAGATTCAGGCATTGCCACGCTCAATTGGTCATCCACCTGAGCGACGTGCTGAACATTACCTGCGGCAAGTACCGCTTTTTCACGGTCGGCTTGCGATGCGGCCATACCTGACAGGACAACCGTATCAGTATTACCATTATAGTTGACCTTTAAGCCAGTGATATTAGCATTAGCTTGCACACGAGCCAACAGCAAATTGGCAATCTCTTGGGCACTAGGCTCAGCAGGAGCTGATGTTGTTGGTGTAGGGGTTGTTGGGGCTGATTGCTCTTTTTTATTGCGGTTAAATACTTTATCGCCGATGTCTTTGGCAAAACTAAAAATACCCATGATGGCTCCTTATTTGGATTTGATAGAAAGTGTGTTGACGTTTAGCATGGTTTGTCTAGCAACCATCCTTAAACTCCCTGCTATCTTAGTATAAAATGATAAAAATTTGCACTGTATTTATGCGTAAAATTGTTATACTTATGTAGGGCATGCCTACCCTTTATAACACAATTTAATATTCAGAAATTTTATAGCAATAAAATGATGCTTTTGCATGAAAAATGGCTATCCGACCACTTAAATTTAAAAAATTAAGTAAAAAATCTTAAAAATTTACCCAGTTTAAGTGGTCGGATTGTTTTTCATCGTCAAAAACTTGCTTGATAGAATGACTATCAACCTGCGTTTTTTCCTTGAAAAACGGGCGATTCCCCTGCTTTTTTAAACAGGCATTTTTCATTACAAACATAAAAGGCAGGCGCGCCCTAATGACATAAAAAAACCACTTTTTAAAACTAAAAAGTGGTGTGTGTTTGACTTCTGCCTGGCTTATACTTTGGCAGACACGTAGTCAATGGCTTTTTGAACAGTGGTCAGCTCAGCTGAATCTTCGTCGGGAATGGTAATACCAAACTCATTTTCAAACGCCATCACAAGCTCCACTAGGTCAAGAGAGTCTGCACCTAGGTCGTCCATGAAAGACGCTGCATTGTTAATCTCGTCAGCATTTAGGCTAAGTTGCTCAGCAACGGCTGCTTTTACTTTGGCTTCGATATCGCTCATAAGAGTATCCTTTTTAACATGGGAATTTAAGAAAATCAGCACCAATGATTTGATGACTGAAAACTTGTGTATGATAAAACATTTTTGTCATTTGTGCAAGTGCTATTAGTACGCTCGTTCACAAATTTACATAAAATCGTGACGTACACGTGACAAATCACATGTACATGCCACCATTGACCGCCAGCACTTCGCCAGTGATGTAGCTTGCCCCATCACTTGCCAAAAACGACACCGCCGCGGCAATCTCCTCAGGCTGAGCCATACGCCCAAGCGGTACAGCGTCCAACATGGAGTTTACCAAACGCTCGTCTAGCTCTTCGGTCATGTCTGTCTCTACAAAGCCAGGAGCGACACAGTTTACCGTTACGCCACGAGAGCCAATCTCACGAGCCAACGCACGGGTAAAGCCCTCCACGCCTGCCTTAGATGCGGCGTAATTGGTCTGACCTGCATTTCCCATCTGCCCGACCACGGATGTGACGTTAATGATACGTCCAGAGCGGGCTTTCATCATGCCACGCACCGCACGGCGACTCATGCGATAGATGGCGGTCAAGTTGGTGTCAAGCACGCTCGCCCAGTCTTCATCTTTCATTCGCATGAGCAGACCATCTTTGGTAATGCCTGCGTTATTGACCAGTACATTGACCGAACCATACACACTATCAATCTCTTCAAAGAGCTTATCAATCGCCGCATCATCACAGACATCAAGCACACGCCCGATACCGCCCGACTCAGACAGATACTCTTCTATCGCTTCTGCCCCACGCTCGCTGGTGGCGGTGCCAATGACAAAATGCCCTTCGCTGGCAAACTGCTCGGCAATGGCACGCCCGATACCACGGCTTGCCCCTGTTACTAGGATAATCTTACGACTCATCTAATTGCTCCAATTTTTCTAAACGTGCTAATTTGTCCGTCGGCAAAGCGACAATCGGTGTCTCTTGGCGTTTGGCAAGGTTGGATAGGACATTGCCCGGTCCGCATTCAATCACAACATCGATTTGTTTATCGGCAAGTTTTTGCATGGTTTGTGACCACAACACCGGCATGGATAACTGTTCGGTCAAGGCGGTCTTGATGTCGTTGACATGCTTATGCACTTGGGCATGACGGTTTTGGATGACGGGGATTTGGGCGGTGGCAAATTCGGTCTCATCCAAAAGTTTTGCCAATGCATCACTGGCAGGGTTCATCAGCTCACAGTGCGATGGCACAGAGACTTTGAGTGGCACCGCCTTTTTGCCCAGTGCTTCTACCGCTGACAGCACATGGCTCACACCCACTTGTGTGCCTGCAATCACCACTTGACCAGGGCTATTAAAGTTGGCAGGACCTACAATGCCTGCGTTTTCGGTAGCATCTTCGCACAGACTGGCGACCTGCTCATCATCTAATCCTAGCACCGCCGCCATCTGCGTATCTATCCCTGCCACCGCCCTTGTCATGAGCTTACCACGCTCATGCACAAGCTTGACCGCATCTGTCAGGCTAAGCACGCCACTTGCCACCAATGCCGAGTACTCACCGAGCGAATGCCCTGCCAAACACAGCGGTGTTATTCTCTGTGCTGACAGTTTGTCTTTGACAATCTGCCAAATCGCCACGCTCGCCGTAAGCAGAGCAGGCTGAGTAAATTCGGTCTTGTTTAGGCGACTCTCATCATGGGTTATCTCCCACAAATCCACGCCCAACGCACCACTTGCTTCGTCAAACGTAGTCTTTACCACACTAAAATGCTCGGCAAGCTCATCCATCATGCCAATGGTCTGCGACCCTTGACCAGGGAAAATCACTGCCACACGTTTTGTTGTCATGTTACACCATTTTTTATCAAACATTCATCACGCTGATGAACGTGTCATTTTACCATAAATAATAAACATTTGTTTACAAATTATCGAATAAATTTGCAAGCAAATTTTTTACAATTTAACGCCCGATAGCCATTAGACTTCTTTTTAAACCCCAATTTTGTGGATTTTTTAAAACTTCAACCCCGGTATTTACAAGGGTTTTTTAAATTTGGCAAGAAGTCTATTTTTATAAAACAGTTGTTGTTTAAATTAAACTGTACCATAAAAACAGGCACGTCCTGCTGATAGCCATCAATATTTAAAATAAAAAAGCCAAGCTCATGCGGTCATGGAACTTGGCTTAGGCTTGGTTTTTACAAGGTAGAAACCAAACAAATTAGCTTTCGGCGGCTACTTTAAATAGCTGACGACCACGGTAAAAACCGTCTTTGGTCGCATGGTGACGAATGTGTTTTTCGCCAGTGGTAGAATCAATGCTTAGAGTAGCAACGCTGATACGGTCGTGAGAACGACGCATATCACGGCGTGAACGGCTTTTGCGGTTTTGTTGAACTGCCATGATAGCTCCTAAAATAAAGTACGGCAAATGACTGCCAAATTTAAATGAAAGTGGGTATCTGTGGCGGTAGCATCATTTTCGCCTAATCAAATGGGTGCAGATACATTAAACGCCCTATTATACCAAAAATTTGACATTTTAAAAGCCCATTTTTGCAAAATTTACAAAATATTGGCTTAACCCGACAGCTTGCCCTTTAACTGCCCCAACACAGCAAAGGGATTCTCGGCAGGTTCATCCGCCACGTCGCCCACGCTGTCTGTATGCATATCACAATCATCATGGCGTGGCGAGAGCGGAATGGCAAGCAGTAGCTCATCTTCTAGCATGTCCGCCACGGGGAGCATTTTTTTGTCATCGGGGCAAATCTCATCTAACAGGACATAATCTGCCGTCTCATCTAGGGCTTCTAGGTAGCCAATCTTGTTTTCGCTCTCTAAGATTGCCATGCGGTAATTGCCCGAGACATCCACAGGCATGGGGTCAAGACAGCGTTGGCACGCCACGGACAGCGTCGCTTTGACATCATAGGTTAGCCACAGGATTTTGTCTTGTCGGGCGAGCGTCAAGGCAACGCTTAGCAAATCACCACTAGCGATAACCTGCCCTGCCAGACGTGGCAAGGCAGTCATAGGAACATCGCCCTGCCATGTAAAGCCGATGTCTGCCCATTTGTCAAAGGCGATGTTTTGGGGCAGTGTGCCTGATTGGTTCATGGGTGCGGTCATCTTGTCATCATCATAAAAATTTGGCTTATTATTTCATAAAACCTGCCAAAATTCACGCAAAATTTGTGGGGCGTGGTATAATTTTTGTTTTTAGATTCAGATAACACTCCATGAGCACCACTGATTTTAGCAAGCTGGGTCTGCACGCCCAAACATCACTTTGGCAAGCCTTTTATGATGACAAAACCATACAGGCGTGCGTGGCAGACGTGTGCCGTTTTGATGAGACATATCGCACGCTAAAACGGACGTGGCAAACCCTAAGCGATGATGAGCATGAACAGACCGACTGGCTCATCGCCCTATTTAACCATCTCTATCAGCACAGTGCCATGCCGACCCTACTCGTACGTGGTAAGAGCGAGCCTGAATACTTTGCCAGCAAAGACGGCATGCCTGCCCGCATTGAGTTCGCTCATGGGTTCTTCCAAAGTGCGTTGCATGAGATAAGTCATTGGTGCGTGGCAGGGGCAACACGCAGGGGACTTGATGATTTTGGCTATTGGTACTGCCCTGACGGGCGAGATGAGATGACCCAACGCCAGTTTGAGAAGGTAGAAATCAAACCCCAAGCCATCGAATGCCTGCTGTCATTGGCGTTGGGGCGGTATTTTTATGTCTCAGCGGACAACCTAAATGCCGATTTTGACACATCAAACAGCACCTTTGCCACAGACGTGTACGCCCAAGCTCATGCCTATTTGCAAAATCCACACGCACCGTCTCACCCTTTATCCAAAGATGCCGAACGCCTGATTTGGGTGTGTTTAGACATGAATATGGCAAGGCAGGGGGTGATTTGTAAATATCATTTACCCCACAAATCCATCTAACACATTATCAGTTTATAAGGACAATCCATGAAAACACTCTACATCCACCCTGACAACCCCCAACCCCGTCTGATAGACGAAACGGCAACTGCCTTATCATCGGGCAAAGTCATCATCATACCGACCGAGTGTGGCTACCGTTTCGCCTTTGGGATGAGTGCCAAAGACGCCTTTGAACGCTTGGTGCGTCTGGGGTCGGATGAGTCTGATTTGCTGTTGGTGTGTCAAAACATCAGTCAGCTGTCGGATGTGGCGGTCGTGGCAAATGACGCTTTTCGCACCCTAAAAAGCGACTTTACACCCCAACACGCCTTTATCTTGGAGCCAACCAAAGCGGTCAATAAAAAAATCATCAGCAAAAAATCACTTCGCTTTACCACATCTGCCACGCCCGTGATGACGGCATTGTTAGAACAAATTGGCGAGCCGTTTTTTATCGCCCCACTCGTCTATCAAGGCGAGCCTGTCAGCGAGCATTATGACATCACGGACAAATTAGACTCACAAGCAGACATCTTTGTGGATGTGGGCGTGATTGATGATGTTGAGATAAGCGTGGTTGATTTGACGGGTTAGGATTTGTTTTTATTGGTAGATTTTTAAAACCCAAATGCCAATTTTAAAAAACAAAAAAGGTGCAAATCGCACCTTTTTATCCGTCTTGCCTGTTATTTACGGTCAGGCAAATTGATGTTCATTTCAAGCACATCAAGGCTCTCTTCATGACGCTGTTTGATATTAACATCATCAATCTGTACGCCACTGATGAATTTATTAACCACCGCCAAAATCTCACGCTTCATCTCATCCACACGCTCAGGGGTTAGGCGAGTGTTTAGGCGGTCGTGGCTTGCGACGATGACTTTTAGGCGGTCTTTGGCGATAGACGCACTGGTTGGCTCATCGCCCCCACCAAATAACGTACTCCAAAATCCTTTTTTCATATCAGCCCCCGAACAACTTAGCAAAGAAACCTTTCTTTTTGACATCAATGTGACGCAAAGGACGGTTTTCACCCAAGAATCGTGCCACGATGTCATCATAGCATTGACCTGCTGCCGAGTCTTTAAAATAAATGACAGGCTGACCGTGGTTTGACGCTTCTAGCACAGCATTCGACTCTGGAATGACGCCGATGAGTGGCACTTTTAGAATGTCATTGGCAATGTCATCAATGTCCATCATCTCACCGTGAGCGGCACGCTCTGGGTTGTAGCGAGTAATGATGAGATGTTCTTTGACGCTACCTCCTTCTTCGACACGTTTGGTGCGAGACTGCAAGATACCGATGATACGGTCAGAATCTCGCACGCTCGATACTTCTGGGTTGGTGACAATCAAAGCTTCATCGGCGTGATACATGGCAAGCTGTGCCCCACGCTCAATCCCTGCCGGACTGTCGCAGATGATGTAGTCAAAGCCTAGCTCATCAGACAGCTCTTTCATGACCGCTGCCACGCCTTCATCGGTTAAGGCGTCTTTATCACGAGTTTGAGAAGCAGGTAAGATGTACAGATTTTCCTGCTGTTTGTCTTTGACCAGTGCTTGTGAGAGCTTGGCATTACCACTGATGACATCCACAAAGTCATAGACAATGCGGTTCTCACAGCCCATGATAAGGTCAAGGTTACGCAAACCCACGTCGAAGTCGATGATGACCGTCTTATAACCACGCTCTGCCAGACCTGCCCCAAAAGACGCACTGGTGGTGGTCTTACCCACACCGCCTTTACCTGATGTTACTACGATGATTTTTGCCACAGGGCAACTCCTTATAATTTAACATTGCTACATTTTAGCAATCCAAACACATAATACCCAACTGTCTTTGTAAACCATTATTGCTATTATCAATCTGATGAGTGATTTTTCTTACTCATCAATCATTTATTCATTATCGGTTCTTAAAGTTGGAAATTGGGTTAAGATTTAGAAAAATTTATCTATTTTAGCATAATTTTAAAAAATGATAAACCAAACCCATCACGCCATGAGCGTAAAGATAAGCCCCTTATCTTCATCATAGCTGACTTGCACCGCCTTATCTATCATCTCAAGCGGAATGGCGTCGCTTAGGCAGTAGGTGCCTGCCACCGAGATCAACGTGGGGTTGAACTTTTGGCAAAAAATACGAGCGTGTTTGTCGCCTGTCGCCCCAGCAACCAGTCGCCCTTGTCCATGCCCATAAATGTGCAAACTGTTATCGGTAATGGCCTCTGCACCATTGTTTACCCCACCGATGATGATTAAATCGCCACCTAAGTGTTGTAAACTCTGACCTGAACGAAGCATTTGACCATGCACTCTACTGGTTACACCTTGCTCTTGCTGGGGGATGGTTTGGGGTGTAGGCCGATTGCTAAACTCGCCTGCTTGCTCTGATGATTTTAGTTGTGATGATTGAGATTGTGATGATGGGGCATTATTATCCACACTACTTGTTTTTGACGTTGGGGCAAAATGTGAGTCAACTGGCAAAATGCGTTCCATACGTTTACCATCAGCAGGAAAGCTCGCCAATCGTAGGGCATTTGCCTGCTCGCTTAATACACCATCAACCACGCCTATCGGCTGTACGCCCATCTGCCACAACATCTCAACCAATGCCGACAAATCAAGCTTACACTCACTGTCTAGCACCACAGGCACGGACGTGTTGTCTTTTAATAGAACACTTAGTTCATCTTGAATGGCGGTCAGGTCGTCAGTGTGCAGTTTTAGACGGCTAAAACTGAGCATTTTGCCAAATAAAGTAATCGGTTTCATAACATCATCACCTAAAATTTTGCCAATTTTACCATTTTTTTGGTGTTTTGGGGCAAAATCATCGCCTTTGGGTGGCGATTTTGGCATTTTTGGTGATGAGTGGCGTGGTTTTATTTGGTGACATAACAACCCGTTTTATAAATGTAACTGCTCTTTGTGTTTCCACTGCTGGACTTTGACTTGCTTTTCAAAGGCATTTAGAGCGTCATCAATCACCCCACTCACGAGCTTTTGTAGTTGTGGGTGTGTGGTATCAATGCCTGCCACCCCTTTGGCGACATTGACCATCAGGGCGTCTAGGGTTTTTTCATCAAACAAATGCTCATTGAGCGCCATGGTAACATTCTCACCAATATGACGACCCACACTCGTAATCTGCGACTCTATCATGCCCCCTGCGATGGGAATGAGTTTAAGATAACGTCTTAGCTCAGGCGTGTCAAGCAGTGCCTGCTCAACGGACGTGCCGATGTCATGCGAGAGCTGTTGCCCTGTCTGTGCCAAAAACGCCTGCTGTAACTTCGGGGCAAGCTCACGGCGAAGCAAATCAAGCATCACACTCTCAAACTCGGCACGGTTACGGTCAATGGTCGCCTGAATCAGCGTGCCATGTGTCTTGGACTGTGCCATCTGCTCACGAAAGTTATCAATGGCGGTCAAAATCACTCGGTCAGAGAGTTCCTCTAAGATGACATGATAATAAAACTGGGCAGATGTTATCCACTTTTTAGGAATGACCATCACGCCTGTGTCATGCAAGCGTTTGATGATAATCCCTGCTCGCAGCAGTCTTAACGCACGAAGTATGGGAAAACATGCCAGCACTTCATACCAATGCACAAAGGGAAAAAAGAACCAGCGATAATAAGTGCGACGCTTGATGGCAAGTAGCCACCGCACCAACAGCTCACTCACCCAAAACAGCGTAAACATCCCCCCAATGGCGGATAAGCTCACATGATAAGTCGCTTGATAGGCACTGAGCATGCCACTAAATCCGCCCCACTCGGCAAGTTTGGTCACAAGTCCGCTCATCAAAATGTTATCGGCAAATATCAAACACAGGTCAATAACCAGCAGGATAAGCATGCCGACATCGTAGATGATTTTGGTGCGACTTTGCTTAGCGGTCGGCTCTCGCTCGTCTTTGTCCGTGCCAAAGAGCGGAATGACATCATCTGGCACATCAGAGGGTTGGGGGATTTCTAGGTCGGACAAATGGGGGGTGTGTTTGCTACTCATGGTGTTTTGCTATGATTAAACTTGTAAACATTGGGGTATTGTAAAACTTTTTGGGCAGTTTTAAAAGGTTTGGTTTTCTCATTATTTAGCCCCACTTTTATTTAGACCTACTCAAACTCACTCATCATTTGCCCAACTCGCTCATCTTTGGCAGTCCACACCTTATCCAAAAAGTCAAACAGCTCCGCCTTGACCGTCTCATCACTGTCGTATTTACCGTCTTTTAAATCGGTAAATAACCGCTCATCCATGTCCAGATGACGAATGTCCACCCCCAAACGGGTCATCTTACCTGCCCACAGCTCGCCATAGTCAGGCACACCATCAGGATAGACCACCGTCATGTCCAATATGCCGTCTATCTTATCACCCAAACTGGCAATGGCTAAGGCAAAACCTCCTGCTTTGGGCTTTAATAGGTGCTGATAAGGCGAGTTTTGGCGGGCGTGCTTGTCCTTACTAAACCGTGTGCCTTCTAGGTAGTTGAGCAGAACAAATGGCTTATCAGCGAGCAGTCCGCAGGCACGTCTGGCTTCTTCCAAATCCCGAGTGGCAAGGGCAGGGTTTTTGGCGATTTGTGCCTTGGAGTGGCGTTTCATCATCGGAAAGTCCAAAAAATAAAACGCCTGCCCCACGATAGGAATATAGAGCAGTTCATGCTTGGCAAAAAATCGGGTAATCGGCAACCGTGACTCGCTCACATACTGCACCACACTCGTGTCCACCCACGACTGATGATTGCACACGAGCAGATACCGTCCGTCTTTTTTTAGGTCATCAGGCACCGATATCCGCCAGTCACGCTCTGGCATGAGTGTATCTAGCAGGCGGTTGTTGGTGTTAATCCAGTGGTTGGCGATAGACAGCACCGCCTTGTCGCCCTGCTTTGAACCGAGCAATGTCTTGGCAAGCCCCGCCCCATATAACGGCACGCTGATTGCCACGCTGTTGGCGACCATCGTCCCAAGCCCCGTACCTAGGCGGAGTTTTTGGGCAAGTTTGGGGTGTTTGTCATGGATTTTTTGAAAAAAAGATGTGGTATTAGGGTTATTTTTATGCATATGAAAACCGCTTATTGGATAAATGTAACAATTTGTGTCAAAATCTACTCATCATCAACCCATCAGAAAAAATGCCATACCGCACCCCAATGTCGCCTGATAATGAGTGTATTACCATGCACTATTTTAGCAAATTTTTATCAAAATAATCAAAAACATCAAAAAATAATTAAAAATTATCAAAGTTTTCAAAGGCTTTTTAAAAAATAACTTTGAAAACAACCAAGCCGATTTTACCGCCATTATTATTTACAATAGTCAAAAATCATGGCAAAAACCGCCCATTTTGACAAATTTTGATACAATTTTACCAAAATTTTATGTGTTTTCTGGCAAAAGCCGTCCCTATTTTAGGGCGATTGTGCAAAATACCAGTCCATTTTTACAATTAAAATAACCGATTAACTACATACTTATAACAAATAAGAGAGTTTTTTACGGCATAATAGTCCCATCAAATGGTTTGGGCTTGGTTTAAATATCCGTTTAGATTTTAGTATTTAAACACCCAAAAGTTAAGCCCAAGCCACTTTGGGGATTTTAATTTTACCATCTCTCATAGGAGTATTTTATGAAAAAAATTCTTACCATCACCGCCGTTTCTGCAAGTATGATTTTGGCAGGTTGTGCCAGCACGGGCACCACAGGCATGAATGACACCACCAAAAAAGCAGGTCTTGGTGCGTTGGGCGGTGCTGCCCTAGGTGCTGCCATCTCTAAGGCGACAGGTGGCGAACACACAGGTCGTGATGCTGCCATCGGTGCGGCACTCGGTGCAGGTGTTGGTGCTTATATGAGCCGTCAAGAAGCCAAACTAAAAGAGCAAACCGCAGGTACAGGCATTGAAGTACAAAGAGACCCTGTGACCAACAACATTAACTTGTCTATTCCAGAAGCGATTACCTTTAATGTTGGCAAATACGACATCAAACCCAGTTCGTACAGCACACTAAACCAAGTGGCGAGCACCCTAAACCAATACAACCAAACCACAGTGATGGTAAACGGCTATGCATCCATCGAAGGTAACGCCAACTTCAACCAAGTACTATCACAAAACCGTGCCGCTGCCGTTGCCAACTACCTAGCAGGTCAAGGTGTCAGCTCAAATCGTATCAGTGCCATCGGTCGTGGTGCGACCACTCAGTTTGGCAGCAGTTATGAACCAAACCGCCGTGTTGAGCTAACCATCCTAGCCCCACAAAGCGTGAACTAATCTCATTCTTTGGACAAACCAAAACAGGTCATGCACGTGACCTGTTTTTTGTTTTTTTAATTTTTCCTTTTTCCTTTTTAAAAACCATCATGTTAAAATATTTTTAAACCCAATACACCGCCCACCCATGCCCCACACCGATTTATCTGCCCATTTTGACAAACATGACATCACGCTCATCATCCACAAAAAAGCCGTCAAAAACGTCAATTTTCGCCTGACATTCATAAGCTCTCGCCCCTGCTTTGCTGTCAGCGTGCCACATCATCTGTCCGATGATGACATCCACCGCCTTATCATGTCCAAGTCCGCATGGGCAATAGCTCACGCCCACAAACGCAAACACGCCCACACCGACCACAGTCCAAGCCATGCCCACCCCAAGCTGTGGGGCGAGCCTTTTGATGTGGCGGACTATCTGACACAGCACTCCATTAGGCTATCAAAACAGCAACGCCAAGACCACCACGCCTGCCGACTTGCCATCTATGAGCATGAACTCAAAGCTCGCCTGCCCACCCTAGCAGACACATGGCAACCTGTGGTCGGTCGCTTTGCCGATGAGATTCGCACCAAGAAAATGCACACTCGCTGGGGCAGTTGCAACACCCATGAAGCTCGCATTTGGCTGTCCACTTACCTGCCTGCCTATCCCTACCCCTGCACCGAATATGTCTTTGTGCATGAACTGTGCCATCTTATCCATCCCAACCACAGCCCTGCTTTTTGGCATGAAGTCAAAAAAGCCATGCCCGACTATCAGACATGGCACAAGCTACTAAAAGGTAAGCCCTAATTGGCTTAGCCTTTGGCTTCATGGGCGGTTAAGGCTTCATTAAAAATCTCGCTTAGGATTTTGACGTCATTGACCCGTGCATAGTTTAGGCGAGTAACGAACGCGAGTCGTCTGTGTGGTCCTGTCTCATTTAGGGGTAAGGCAGTTACGTCATCGCCGATTTGCTCTAACGCCATCTTAGGCACTAGGGTCGTCCCCATGCCCACTTTTGCCATCTGAATGAGCGTGTTGAGCGTGGCATCAGAAAAGCCTGATTTTAGCTCGTTTTTATTCATGGTACAAACCGACAGCACTTGGTCGGTCAAACAATGCCCTTCGCCCAGTAGCAACACATCATTTTCAAACAGCTCCGTGCTTGAAATACTCGCTTTGTCGTGCTTGCTGTCCTTGGGGAAAATGGCATAAAAATTCTCCGCCCAAAACTCAAAAGCATGCAAACCATCAACCGCATAAGGCAGTGCCAAGATGGCGGTGTCAATATGCCCATAACGCACCTGCTCTAACAGGCGTTCGGTCTGTTTTTCGGTCACCGCAATCTCAAACTGGGGGTACTTGTCTTTGAGCGTTGGCAACACTTTGGGGAGCAGATACGGAGCAATGGTCGGGATAATGCCTATCGTCATCGGGTAGGCAAGGGGCAGCTGATGACTGTGGGCTCGGGTCGTTAGGTCATTAATCTCACTAAACACCCGCTGGGCTCGCTCCAACAACTCTTCGCCAATGGGCGTGATTAGCACCTGTTTGTTGTTACGCTCAAAAATCTGCGTGTCTAGCTGTTTTTCAAGCTCGGCAATACCAAGACTTAGGGCAGATTGGGAAATGTTGCACTCTTCGGCAGCACGTTTAAAATGCTTGTGCTTGGCAACGGCAAGGGCGAACTCTAACTGACGCAAGGTAATCATCACGCATTCCTTATTTTTAAAAAATCGTACCTGCTATTTTACACCTAAGTTTGATAAAACAAAACCTTTTATTTAAAACTTTTAACTGGATAAACCGTTAATTTTTGTTATCATGTAATGACTTTAAGGATTTTATCCTTTGATGAGCAAGCTCCAACCGCTCATCACATTGACATTTTTAACAACAAACCATAGGTGACAATATGACTGCTATTATCAACCAACAAATTCCAGAATTTACCACCGAAGCTTTTGTAAACGGTGAGTTCAAAACCATCTCATCAGAAGACACCAAAGGCAAATGGTCCATCTTCATGTTCTACCCACACGACTTTACGTTCGTCTGCCCAACCGAGCTTGAAGACATGGCTGACCACTACGAAGAGCTACAAGGTCTTGGCGTAGAAGTGTATGCCGTCTCTACCGACAGCCACTTCGTTCACAAAGCATGGCACGATTCATCTCCTGCCATCGGCAAAGTAAAATACCCAATGCTAGGCGACGGTACTGGCAAAATCACTCGTGGCTTTAACATCATGATTGAAGACGAGCATGCTGCATTGCGTGGTACTTTCCTAGTAGACCCAGACGGTCTTATCAAAGTTGCCGAGATTCACGACCTAGGTATCGGTCGCTCTGCCAAAGACATGATTCGCAAAGTTAAAGCCGCCCAATATGTGCGTGAAAATGACGGCGAAGTTTGCCCAGCCGCATGGGAAGCAGGTCAAGAGACCTTGAAGCCAAGCCTAGACCTAGTTGGCAAAATCTAATCTAATAGTTACTCTTAGATTTTAGACAACCCAAACCGCTTAGCCATCAGGTTAGGCGGTTTTTATTTTATGACAAAAACATCGGTCAAGTTGGTGAATGTGTGTTAAAATTGTTGCTCTTCATTTTTAGACATTCCATTGACAGCATCGAGATGATTTTATGACACTCTACCGCACCCTATTGGCAGTTGCCGTTTCTGCCACCCTGCTGACCGCTTGTAACAAGACCGATGCCCCAGCCAAACAGCCTGCCAACACCGCAGAGACTACCCAAACTGCCCCTGCCGAGACTGCCAGTGTCAATTTGGATGGCTCGCCAAGCATCGCCATGATGAACAAAATCTTGCAAATGTCCACGCTCATGCATTTGGCACAGACCAATCCTGACATCACCGAAGAGCAAGGGGCTTGTCTGATGTCCAAAGACGGTGAAGCGACCTATCATGAGACCAGCAAGCAGATGCTTGTGGACGCTGTTGGCGTTGAAGGCATTCAAGAAGCAGATAAATTCTATGAAAGCGAAGTCGGTCAAAAGGTGCTAAAATACACCGAACAACAAGAAAAACTGGCTCGTGGTGAGAGCATTGATGGCGAGCCTATCATCATGACCGAAGAAGACCAAGCCAAGATGGTAGAGATGAGTCAGAGCGAAGCCAATCAAAAGCTAGAAACCGCCATGCAAGAGAGCATTACCCCTGAGAAGATGAAAACGCTCATCGAAGACTTTGCCACCAAAGAAAAAGCTCGTTGCAACATCAGCTAATTTTGATAAATCACAAAATCGCTCAATATGTTGGGCGATTTTTTATCATCAAAAAATTACAGCCAAACAAAAACACAGGTCGTCCAACCTGTGTTTTTATCATTTTAAATAGCCATTTATCAGGCTTTGCTAAGTAGGTATTGATACAGCTCGTCTTTTAGAGCCAATTTTTTGCGTTTTAACCCTTCGATTTCTTCGCCACGGCTGTTGTGGGCGACAGGGTCATTTTCTAGATTGGTAATCTCTTCATCAAGCTCGTTATGAGCGTCAAAGAGTTTGACAAAGTGCAAATCGTTTTCTGTTTTTAGTTTGGTGATGAGTTCACGGTATTCTGGAAACATGAAAAACTCCTAATATATCAATAGGTTAGCGATATTTACCAAATATACATCTAAAAAATTCTTACATTTGGTATGGCTTTATCTTAGCAAGAATTGGCGGTATAAGCAAGCAAAATTATCTTTTTTATGTGCTTTTTTGTATGAATTTTCTTTTTGGCATTAATTGAGTTTTATAAACTTAATATTAAAAACGTTTAAATTTTCTAAATATCAAATAGCCCTTATAATACTAGGTAATTTAAACATATTCATAGGCAATTTATAGGTACACACCATGCTAGACAAATCTTTACTTGATGCCATCAAATCATACAGCACCAACATGAAACGCCCCATTCAGATGATTTTGGGACAAGGCGACCACGCCAAACGTGCCGAATTGGTGGACTTTTTGGAGCAAATCGCCAGCACTTCGGACAAAATCGGCTTTGACAAAACAGTCGTGGACACCGATTTGTCGCCCATGAGCTTTAAAATTGCCACAGATAACCGTGATACAGGCATTGTGTTTAGCGGTATCCCTGGCGGTCATGAGTTTACGTCTCTCTTGCTTGCCATTTTGCACGCTGGCGGTCATACCATGAAGCTAGACGAAGGCATTCAAGAGCTTGTCAAACGCATTCAAAAACCACTTAAATTTCAAACCTTTGTCTCGCTATCATGCCATAACTGCCCTGATGTCGTGCAAGCGTTAAACCAATTTGCCGTGTTAAATGACGGCATTGAAAACGAGATGATTGACGGCGGTGTGTTCCCAGAACTTGTTGAAAAAAATAACATTCAAGGCGTGCCTGCGGTGTTTTTAAACGGCAAACCATTTTTAAATGGTAAAGTAGATACCGCCCGTATCATTGACAAACTGCAAGCCGAGTACCCCGACCTGATTGCCGAAGGTCAAGCCGAACAGCTTGAAACCCAAGACGTTACCGTGATTGGCGGGGGGCCAGCAGGCAGTGCGGCGGCGATTTATACCGCTCGTAAAGGGCTTCGTGTGGCTTTGGTTGCCGACCGTATCGGCGGACAAGTCAAAGACACCCAAGACATTGAAAACTTGATTTCCATACCGCTTACCAACGGCAATACCTTGGCAAGTAACCTTGCCACGCACATCAAAGAGTATAACATCACCGTTAAAGAACACGTGAGCGTATCGTCTATCGAAGAAGTCAAAGGCGGTTATCAAGTTACCCTAAACACAGGGGCAAGCTGGACTTCACGCACGCTCATCATTGCCACAGGAGCCAAATGGCGTAAACTTGGCGTCAAAGGCGAAGATGAGAACATCGGCAACGGCGTGGCGTACTGCCCACACTGCGATGGCCCATTCTTTAAGGGCAAGCCTGTGGCGGTCATCGGGGGCGGTAACTCGGGCGTGGAAGCGGCGTTGGACTTGGCAGGTATCGTTCAGCACGTTACCGTGTTGGAATTTGGCGATAAACTCAGAGCCGACCAAGTTCTGATTGACAAGGCAAACGCCAAAGACAACATCACGATTATCAAAAACGCCGCCACGCAAGAGATTACGGCAAATGGCGGTAAAGTAGATAGCCTTATCTATCAAGACCGAGTGTCGGGCGAGAATGTAACCCTGCCTTTAAATGCGGTATTTGTACAAATCGGACTGGTGCCAAACTCTGATGTTGTCAAGGATTTGGTAGATGTTACCGCTCATGGCGAGATTGAGATTGATGCCAAATGTCGCACCAATAAGGCAGGCGTGTTTGCCTGTGGGGACGTAACCACCGTGCCTTATAAGCAGATTAACATTGCGATGGGCGAAGGCTCCAAGGCAGGACTGTCGGCATTTGAATATCTGATGATGAACAGCTAAACCGCAAAAACCCAGCCGTTAAGCTGGGTTTTTATTATTTCATGCGACTTATCAAATTATCTTTCATCACAAACTGATGATACAACGCCCCACCAACGTGAGCGATGACTAGGAACACCAACACATAAAACACCGCCCCTGTGTGTAGCCCGTTCATCACCTTTGCCATCTCTCTATCAATACCCACCACGCTTGGGAAACTAAACAGCCCAAACACACTCACGCCCCGACCGCCATACATACTCATGAGCATGCCTGTGATAGGCATGGCAAGCATGGCAACGTACAAGCCCAAATGGGTCAGATGAGCCACTGCCGTCTGCCATACGGGCATGGGCGGGTGTGGCGGAGCTTTGACGATAAAGCGGTTAATGATACGCAAAACCGTCCAAATAAAAAAGCTCGCCCCAATGGATTTGTGCAGGCTGATGTACTCATCGCCCATGTTAATGATAACAAATGCCACGATAATGAGTAATGCCCCCACCCAATGAAAAATGCGAGTGGCAAGGCTGTATTTGTCGGTGTGGCGTGTCGGCTGGCTCGTGGCTGGCGTGGTCATGATGTCTCCCCATAAATAAAAAACTTCGTTTTATTATAACGAAGTTTTTGGTAAAAAATAGGGGACAAAAGTAGTTTTTTGGTAAATCAACTATCCAAATCCACCAAGCGGTGAGCGATTAAGTCCAAATCAGGCACGACATACATCTCGCCATCTAGCGTTACCGCTTGATACAGATAGTTTTCCTGTCTTTGCTCACGATTGGGCAAATTGGGAACAGACAGCTGGATGTTAGCAATCTCCTCATCGCTTAGTGTGACGTCCGTCACATCCGAGATACGCACCCGTTTGGTTGTCAGCTCGCCTGCGGTTTGCAGTGCCAAACGGTGGACATCTGAGTTACCCTCTAAGATGATGAGCTTGTCCGCTTCGATGTCTTTGGGAATCAGGTGATACACCGAGACCTCTTGACCTCGCCACAGATATGTCCAGATTCGCTCATGGTATTCATCCACGCTCATGATAAGGGCGGTTGGCACCAGCCAATCAGGCTGACCGATGGCAGGAATGGCAGTCACTTCAATGGTGCCATGCTCGGCAGTAAGCAAGCTCACAGGCTCGAACTGGTGTTTTTGGATTTTTCTCATAACTATTCTCAATCAATGGTAAATAATGACATCATCTTTGATACATGCATCATGCTGTTTTGCCAAGCATCATCCGTGGATATGTCTGATAACACAAATAGATACTTCAATCTCAACCTAAAACGGCAGCTTATTGATTGTCCCATAATCATTTTTGGGTTGTAGGGGTCAATCCTATTCGCCCTTGATAAATCAATGAGTGATATAAAGTTGAAAATGGGGTAACAAATATAAGTTGGCATCCTCTTTGTCATTCTGAATATTTAAAGCCACGAAGCATGTGATTGATGCGATTGGCAAGCTCTAAAGGTGTCCCAAAGAATTGGCAAAATCCTGAATCAATAACAGCTTGGGGCTGGCTTGAACAGCCACTACTCTCAGGGCTTTGAGCCCACAGATGGCTTTTGTTTTGGGCGATTTGGGTGAGATGAGCAGAACCATCATCACCCATGCCAGAGAATATAATCCCAATCAGCTCACTGCCATACACATCGCTTGTGTTTTTTAAGAGATGATTAATGCTCGGCTGATACTCGCCCTCCCATGCCTTATCCAGCAAAATCACCCGCCCCTCACTGTCGCAGACGATTTGTTGCTCAATCGGGGCAATCAAACAAGTCCCCGTTTGTAGTCGCTGACTGGTGCCAATCACTCGACATCGCCAGTCGTTGTTACGGGTAAGTATCTTTGGCAAACCATGAATCATCTCTTTGTCAAAATGATGTGCGATTAAAACGGCAAGTGGCAACTCAGGAGAGATGTTATCCAAAAATATCTTCAAAGCATCAGGCCCGCCCATGGACGCCCCCAAAAACAGTACATATTTCCAAGGACGTACGGACACATGGGAGATGACTGTGGATTTTTTATCCGTAGCCTTTATCATGGGCATGCCAAGCGAATTACAAAGACGGCGTAGCAATGAACGTTGCCACTTTTTATAACTCTCATCATGCTTTGGGTTGGGAGCCTCTTGAAAACCGACCAACATCAAGCGTGGCTGATGACCATCAATGAGTGCCTGCAACCCGTCTGACAAAGGTGGCTCTACCAACCACACCATGCCTTTGGGCAGCTTTGACTTTATCATCACATCAAGCTGTTCGGTGCTAAAACAGCCAATAACATCAAAGCCCGCCTCACGCAAACCATCATCAAAAGCAAGTCGCTGGCTGCGTTGGTCGCTCACCACGATGACCTTAATGTCTTTGACCTGCTCATCAGATGGCATGGTTTGATGGGAGCAAATGTCATCAACGTTCGAGTGCTGACAAGTAGGGCATGTGGCATTGAGCTTATTTTGCCAATACTGTGCCGCCACACTCAAAGGTCTTTGTTTTGACACATCTTTGTTAGATTCCATTGCCCACCATCATCTTCCATTAACAAACCGCTAAATGTTCAGCAGTTTGCCAATACGCTCCAACAACTCCACCTCTTGGAACGGCTTACCCATGTAGTCATTAACGCCAATCTCAAAGGCACGATCTCGGTGCTTCTCGCCCGTTCGTGATGTAATCATGATGATGGGTAAATGACTCAAACGGGGGCTGTGACGCACCTGCGTTGCGACTTCAAAGCCATCCATACGTGGCATTTCAATGTCAAGTAGCATCAAATCAGGCATGTTGTCTTGCAAAATCTCAATGGCATCAACACCATCTTTGGCAACAATCACCTCAAAGCCTTGACGCTCTAAGAAACGAGACGTTACCTTACGCACCGTTACCGAGTCGTCCGCCACCATGATGAGATGGCGACGGCTGACGACAGGCTCCATCTCTTTGCTTTCTCGTTTCGCCTGAGCGGTACGCATGAGTGCCAACAGGTCAAGAATAAGCATGACCGAACCATCACCCATAATGGTTGCCGCTGAGATTCCCGATAGGTTGGAGAGTTGACGACCTAATGGCTTAACCACAATCTCAATACGAGAACCTACAATCTCATCCACCTGCAAGGCAAGGGCTTGCCCTGTCTGAGTCTTGATGATGATGACGGGCAAAGTCACGCCTGAGATGATTTCATTAAAATAACTGCCTGTTAAAATTTCATTGAGATAACGCAGACGATAGTTTTTGTTATCAATCTTAATGGTGTTATTGCCCGACTGATGATAAGCCAGCAGTTCTGTGGCATTCATCTGCACCACACGCTCAATCTGTACCAGTGGGATGGCGTATTGGCGGTCAGCCACACGCACGATGAGTGCATCTGACATAGACACGGTCAATGGCACACGGATGATAAAACGAGAACCCTTGCCAAACTCCGACTCTACCGATACCGAGCCACCCAACTGACGAATCTCTGTTCGCACCACGTCCATGCCTACGCCACGCCCTGAGATTTGGGTTACTTTGTTTGTGGTGGACAGACCTGCGTTAAAGATATACTGCATGATGTCGTTATCAGCAAGCTGTTCATCGGGATGGATAAGACCTTGGCTGATGGCTTTGTTACGCACCGCCTCTACATTCACGCCCGAACCATCATCAGACAGCAAGATGACCATCTCGCCCCCTTCACGCAGGACCTCCAACACGATACGCCCTGTTAGTGGCTTGCCCAGCTCACTACGCTTGGTGGGCATCTCAACACCATGGTCAACAGCGTTACGAAGCATGTGTTCTAGCGGTGATGTGATACGATCAAGAATACTTCTGTCCATCTCATCATCGGCATTAATCACCGTCAGCTCCACGTTCTTGCCCAGCTCGCTCGCTGTCTGACGCACGATGCGTTGTAAGCGTGGGGTCAGACGTGAAAAAGGCACCATCCGTGAATTCATCAAGCTGTCTTGTAAGTCTGCTTGGGTGCGTGATAATTGTAGCAATAAGTTTTCGCCATCACGAGTCTTATCTAACATGGTCGCCTTAATGTCTAGCAAGTCCGATGCTGACTCTGAGAGTGATTTTGACAACTGGTTGAGTGATGAATACTGGTCCATTTCTAAGGGGTCAAAGTCCTCATCAAATGTACCATCATCAATCTGTGCCATAATCTGCTCTTCTAGCTCAATATCCATACGACGTAGCTGGTCAAACAGACGCTGAACCGTAACACCCATCTCCTCGATACTGCCTGTGATGCTGGCAAGGTTCATGTCAATACGAGCACGGTTAATCGCCGCCTCGCCTGACAAGTTAATCATGCGTTCAAGTAGGGGAGCTGAGATACGAATCATCTCATTGTTACTGCTACTGTCCACGCTTTCGCCAAACACGCCTTTCATGGGTGGCATACGACTGATGTCACGGGTGTTTTTGGATGCTGCCAAGAAGGCTTGATATTCATTGATAAAATCAATTTCTTTTTCAAGCGACACCACAGGCACTTCGTTTAGGTCATCAGGGTTTTTGATGAAACGGTGCAAGGCATCCACCAACGGTGTCGGGCGTGGTGGGTTGTAGTTGTGTTCTAGCAGTCCAACCGCTGATGTAATCCAGTCATGACATGCAAAAAGCAGGTTTGCCACCATTCGTGTGGCAGGCAGACGGCGGTTGCCCAGCTCTTCATAGACCGTCTCCATCTCATGGGCAAGATCAGCCACACCATTGGCAGAGACCATTCTTGCCCCGCCTTTGATGGTGTGTAGCTTACGTTGCAATGACTGCAAGCTCACCACGTCGGATGTGTTGTTACGAAACGCCGCAAAGTCCTCGCTACTGCTCTCAGCAAGCTCCTTAGCCTCTTCTAAGAACACGTCCAAGATGTCTTTATCAGACAACACGCCCTGCCATGACTCGCTGATGAAATGCTGATATCTGGATGTCTCATCAAGTGGCACTTCAGTTATCTCTGGCGTGGCAACCGCTTCTTGCTCTTCTTTTTTGGCATCAAGCACAGGAATGGCTATCATGGCCCCCTCTGGGACTTCTCCTGCGGACAAATAAGCCTGCAAATCAGCAATGGTGTTATCTGCAAAGAAAGACTGCTTGGTGTTTTTGACCGCATCCAACTGCAAGGACAATACGTCCTGCACGCGTTGCATGGTGCGAACCCACGGGTCAGTGACGGTCATCTGCTTATTGGTGAAGCGTTCGTACACACTCTCTGCTTCGTGAGTTAGGTCGCCAATACTGCTGATGCCTGCCAGCCTGGCTCCGCCTTTGATGGTATGCAAATGGCGTTGTAAGGTTTTTAGGTGGTCAAGGTTGTCTTTATCATCTCGCCATTGCCCAAAAACTTCTGTCACCTCAGCATCAAGCTCTAACGCTTCATCCAAAAAGATTTCCAACAGCTCATCATCTGTGGCAATCACTTCTAGACGAATGGGTGCTGTTTGAGAATCAGAGTGTGACGCCCCTTCATCGCTTGCTGTTCCAGACGAATCGGCGCTCTCTTCGGTCTTGGACTGCTCTTTTAGGGTATTGCCCAGCTCTTGATAATAATTCTCTCGCTCCAAAGTGATGGTGCTTAGATTATTTAAAACCGCCTTATCCACCGTCAATGCCATGCTACCTGCCATGGCATCAAACAGCCCAATCAACTCATGGTGCACCGCAAGCAAGGCATCGATAAAGCTGTCATCTTTGGCTTGGTCGGCATGCTCTGCCATGAGTTCATAGGCAGGCTTTAAGGATGCAAGCAGGCTTTGGAATTTTGGCAAATCGTGCGTGCGTGCTGAGAGCATGTCAATCTGAGCAAGCTGTGTTTTGGCATAATCGCAAATGACATTTTGCTCTTTGGCACTCATGCCTTCTAGTTCAAGCTCAGCATCAAGCAGTTCATCAATGCCTTCAATTAGGCTCTCTACATGATAAACATCACTCTCATCGAGCATCAGCTCTTCGATTTCTTGTTTGTCCTCAGCCAGCTCTCCTAGCTCTTGGGCGGTGATGAGATTACCATCGGTTTGATTGTACGCATCAAGATAGCCATCAATAAATGCCACTGCATTTTTGAGTGCTTGTTTGTGTTTGTTACCCATCGGTGCATCATGATGTTGCAAACTTTGCAAACCACGCTCGATGATGGCACCCACCTCGCCTACCGCCACCAGCGGTGCCAAGCCTGATGCCCCACGCAAAGTATGAAATGCACGCACCACGTTATTATCCACAGGTGTTTGGCTATCTGCTTCATGTGCATTTAAAAATGTTGTTACCTCTGCCAATAACTCTCTGGCTTCTTCGATAAAGATTTGGCACAGCATGTCCTCTTCATCATCCACAGGGCTGCTTGGCGTGGTGCTAGACATGAGCTGACCTGCTTGCTCCACCAAGCTGAGTGCTTCATGAGTGGGTTTGGTTTTTTTGCCAGTCTCATCATCTTGGGTGTGGTCTGCCTGTTGGGTGGTTTTGTCATCGATGGTGTCTTGGCTTGACTCATCTTCTACTGATGACTCTGTCAAAACAGGCTCAGACCCCAACACTTCATCATCTAACGACTGCCAAGCGACATCATCGGCTCTGTCAATATCATCGCTGTCTTCTGCATTGGCGTTTTGGGTAGCGGTGTTTTTATCCGACCCATCAGTCATATCCAACATGCGATAGTCAAAATCCTTACCATGCCCTTTACTGTATGCATGAGCTACCGCCTCCCACAGTTTTATCTTGGCGGGATAGTCGTCAGCTTTGGACTCAAAGATGGACACCAACGCATCAAACTCACCTAGCACGTCGCCGATGAGTGCCTGCATGCCAGCATCCATCGGCACGGTCTCATCTAGGACACGGTTTAGCATGTTCTCAATCGACCAAGCCAGCTCGCCCAATTCATACGCCCCAACCATGCGTCCTGAGCCTTTTAGGGTGTGAAATCCCCGACGGATATCGGTCAGCGTACCTTTGTCAGGACTGCTTTGGTATTTATCAAAAAGTGGAATGATGGTCTCTAAGACCTCGCCTGCCTCTTCGATATAAATCTCACGAATGTCTTCATCAACTTCCATCGGCTCATGCGTGGTCGCCTTGGCAGTCTCAATAAAGGGCAGTAACACCTCTGGCAAGGCACTCTGCGTTTTTGATGGCATCTCATCAGACACGGCAAGACCATCTTTGACATCAACATCATCTGGGCCATCATTGATGTCACTGCTTGATGTTTGTTCTGTTTCATCATCAAACATCATCTCATCGACAAGATCATCATCGCCGATAAGCATGTCAATCTCAGATGGCAACTCATCATCCATCACCACGTCATCAGACGACACCGACTCATCGGCAATATCAACCATATCATCGTCTGCCACAAAGGCAGGCTCATCCACTTGCAACGGCTTATCTTCCCTGTCATCTGATACACTCTTGTCTGCTGGGTCAGGCTTGCCTTCATCCATGGGTCTGCCCGCCAAGATGTTGTTGGCACGCATGACCACCAATGCATTATCCACGCTCGGGGGCTGACTATTGGCAAAGTCCTGCACCATAACAGGGATAATCTGGGCAGTTTCACTAACGATGGCAACCACATCAGGGCTGACTTTGACCGTCTCGTCTAGGACACGGTTTAGCATGTTTTCAATCGCCCAAGCAGTCTCGCCCACTTGGAATGCCCCCACCATACGCCCTGAACCTTTGAGTGTGTGCCAGTTACGGCGAACTTCTTTTAATGGTTTTAGGTTTTGGGGGTCGGCTTGCCATTTTGGTAGGTGCGTGTGCATCTCTTCCATGACTTCATCGACTTCTTCGATGAATATCTCACGGAATTCTTCGTCATGACTAAAATCATCTTCTTTTAGGCTTGCCTTGGCAGCAAGATAAACTTCGCTTAGACCATCTGCGACCTGCTCATCATCCACCACGTCTTGTTCTGTCTCATCAAGACCTGTCACTTGCCCATCAGACTCTATTTGGGCAGGTTTTTCATCGGCAGTATCAGCAATATTGACATTATTCGTGTCGTCTACATCATCGATATCATCAGCATCATCAAAAATAACATCGTCGTTCACACTGTCAAAATCATCATCAAAAATAACGTCATCTTCGCCAATAAGAATCTGCTCTTCGTCATCTGACTGTGGTTCATTGGGTGCTTGTTTGATGGGGTCGTCTGCCAGTTTGGGCTCTATCTTTGACCCTAAGCCGTCATCCATCTTGTCATCTATGTCATCATCTGTCTTATCTTCTGACTCATTCTCACCAATCATGATGTCGTCAACATCATCTTCGCCAATCATCTCATCATCAAAGACAACTTCATCAAACACATCTTGGGCTGACACATCTTGGTCATCATCGGTTTGAGCAACATCTACATCATCAACCACCGCTTCATCTTCGATGACATCATTTGCCAAAGGCTCATCAACCAATAACTCACTGCTTGCAAGGCTTGGTACGACATTATCCACCGTGCCTTCATTAACATAATCAGACAACAAAATTTCATCATCTTCTTGGGTCACATACACGCCATCTTCTGTCGTGCGTGGCTCTTGGTCGGGCAACTCGTCCACCACCAGCTCGTCGTCATCAAGCTCATCATCATCCAAGGTCAATGCAATGCTGTCATCAAACAAATCCAACTCAATGTCTTCATCAGGCAGATGACTGATGGCTTGTGACTCATCTTGGACTTGGTCATCATCCAAGCGTTGATTTTGATTTTGACTTTGGTCGTCTGCTTGATTAACTGCCAAAACTGGCTCATCAACAAAAATATCATCAAACAACTCATCGTCTGCCACATCAAAGGCGGGCTTCATTTCATCGGCTGTTTCGCTCTTTGTGGGCGTTTTGATGTCATCAATACCAAAATTATCATCAAAGGTGAGCGTATCATCAAACAAATCATCAAAATCATCTTGAAATGCTTGACTGATTTGGTCGTCTTGGGTGTTATGATGATTGACATCTTGGTAACTGGTATCTGTGACATTGGCATGTTCATCTGGCGTTATGGCAACTGTCTTAGCATCTTGATAGATATCCAGATTGGCATCATCAATGCTGACATTATCAGCATCGGCATTAGCATCAGTATTTATCACATCATCATCCACAGAGACATCATCTGTTGGTAACGCATTTGTAACTTGCTCTTGATGCTCATCTTGATGGTTATCTTGGGTACTGTTTTGTACAGACAATTCATCAGTATGACTCACAACAACATCTTGTGCATGGTGGACTTGCTCATTATGGGCATCCAAATCTACACCCAAATCCATATCTGCATTTGTATCCACATCAAGCGTCTGTTGGGCATCATCTAAATGCGTCTGCGATGATAAAGCGGGCAAATGTTCGCCTGCATCATCATAAAGTGTGGTATGCTGATGGGCAAGACGTCGTGCCATCTCCACATCAGACAGTTCAGGTTCGTTTAGATTAGCATCAAGCAATAATTTTTGCACATCATCGGTACATTCTTCTATCCGGGTCAGCAGTGCATGATCAAATATTTGCTGTGCCAAATTATCAAGGAACATCTCAAATAAAGACAAGCTCTCTGCGGTCTTATGGGCAATTTGCCATGACAGATGATTTGGTGATTTGTCTTGAAGCAGGGTGAACACCTCCGCCATTTTTGTTGCCACTGTCGCTGCATCAAACAATCCTAGGTCATTAAAACTTTTGACCAGCACCTCAAAACTCTTAGATGATGGCAGTTTATCAGTTTGCTTATCTTGTAGGTAATCTAAGAACTTATCTTTAAACTCTTCCATCAAAATACGCACATCACGAAGTACATCATTGTCATTGACAATCATTTCATCATGATGATTGTCTTTGGTATTGATAACCTCGGCGGTACTGGTGATGGCGGTATACAAATCTTGGAGCTGAGTGTTTATTTGCCATTGCATTTGGGCAAACATCTCATCACTACTTTGAGCGGTGGTGGCATCATTGATGATTTGTTCCACATAGCGAGCATAAAATGACCAACCACGTGCTGACAGTTGCTCTTGTAGGGCAGATAATACATTTGTCTCAATCTTGTTATCTGCCAACGCAAAGATTAGCCCTTCAATGGTGGTTAATACATGGGAAAAGAAAGTTTGATTGTCCGTTAAAATCTCATTGAGACGTTTTAAAAAGTTATGAGCTTGTTCATTGAGTGTGTCCAGATTGGCAAGTGCCACATAAATATCAGCAATGACATTTTCAAGCCAAATACTCGCTTCAAGCTCTGGGGTGATGCCTGCCTTTTGAAAAGCAATCACACGGTCAAGCTCACCTAAGATATGGGCATAATAAGATGGCAATGGTTTGGTGTTTAGTGCCGTGTTTTCAAGCCATAACACCGTGACGAGCCACAGCTTTTGTAGCACAGGCTCCACCGCCGCTCCTGCCAAATGCGTGCTAAGATTACGCAGTTTGGTCAGCTGCTCGCCATTGACCCCGCTTTGAATAAGCTGTCCTGCCAACGCACGCCACACCTGATTAATCTCTTGATAGCTTTTGTCGTCTAACGTGCTTGACTGCACCACTTTTAGGTCTATTTGCTCACTAAACCGCTCATGAACCACCGACTGCAAAATGCTCTGTTTGCCTATCTTGCCACCCAAATGAGCACCCACTAAGTTGAGATAATAAATGCGTGAATTTAGCAAAGGACGTCGCAAAAATCCAGTGGTGGCATAGCGATTTATCTCATGCTGTAACAGATGACTGGCATAGATGATTTTTGGTGCTAATACCGCAGGGTTGCCCACTTTTGTAAAATAATCAGCAGTTTGGGCGATGGTTTGGGCAAGTTTGGTAAAGTCGGGTAAATTTGCCATGACAAGCACGTTGCCAATAATGTCATATTGACGAGCAAAATGAGCCAAAAGCTCAGATGGCGATGGTGTTATATGGGCATGCAACGCCCAAAACTCCTGATTTAATGGGTCAATGAGCCATTCTAATGCCACTAATTCATTGGACTGCTTAATCATCTTATCATCCTAAAACAATCTTAAAAATAATATCTTGATCGACTTACGCCATTTTTAAATCATTATTTGATGTGGGTGGTCATTTATTGGCTTATTTTTTGCCAAGCGTTAATTTGACCGTTATCCACACGTCTCATACTGGGGTGTTGCCAAAACATGGCCTCATTGGGAGCAAGCAGAACATAACCCCCAATGTCTAAATTCTGCACAAAATATGCCAAGATGTCTCTTTGGTCAAATTTTCTAAAATAAATCAGCACATTTTGACAAATAATCACCTGTTGCTTAGGCAGTTCAAGTGGTGTTTTTGCAAAAAGATTATGCCAAAAAAAATGAGTGTGTTGCCGGATTGCTTGATTCACTTGCCATATTTTTTGGCAATCAGCAACATCTGCATTATTTTGTATGGCATGAAGCTGAGAGTGATGGCGGGCAGGTATTTCATGAATTTTTCTGCCCATGTATTCACCCTTTTTTGCCAACGTCAGCGAGCGTACGGACAAATCCGACCCATTGACCCGAAACGGCAAAGGGCTGACAAACTGCCGAGATATCAAGCCAAGTGTCATCGCCAATGAGTATGTCTCTTGACCTGTGGAACATCCTGCACTCCACACCGAAAACATCGACGGGACATCGAACGATGGCGTCACCTTATGTCGCTCGGTGATGTAGGACTTATACAAGTCTCCGACAAATGCCAAAGACGGCTCATGGCGAAAAAACCGACTCTCAGTAATGAGTAGGTTGTCAAGTAACAACTGAGTCAAAGCCGACAATGGTTGCGATGAAATCATGTTGTCATGTTGTATGGTATCGTACAATTCATCAGCACTCATGCCATGATTTTGGGCGGTGATTGTAATGGCATGAATGAGCCAATTGTGTTGCACCGATGGTAACACAAATCCACAGATTTGCTCTATGTACGCTTGCCACAAAGGCAGATTCATCACGTCCCCCTATACCAACAATCAGCTGTCAGCAAAGACGTCATCATCATTTGACAACTTAAAGCCAGATACCGACTCTTGGAGTGCCGCTGCCATCTCATTTAGACGACCTACCGAACGAGCGGTTGCCATCGTACCTGATGATGTCTGAGATGTGATGTCTTGGATGATGTTCATCGTGCTAGAAATATGACCTGCTGATGTGGCTTGCTGACGAGCAGCGTTTGAGATGTTTTGAATCAAGTCTGCCAATGTATTTGATACGTTTTGCACCTCATCTAGTGCTTCACCAGCATCTTTGGCAAGTTTGGCACCTTTAACAACTTCTGCGGTGGTAGATTCCATGGATGATACCGCTTCATTGGTATCTGCTTGAATGGTTTTTACCAGTGTTTCAATCTGACGAGTTGCCGCAGCAGAACGTTCCGCCAGTCGCTGAACCTCATCGGCAACAACAGCAAAACCACGACCAGCCTCACCTGCCATCGATGCTTGAATGGCGGCGTTCAAGGCTAGGATGTTGGTCTGGTCGGCGATGTCGTTAATCAATCCAACGATATCACCAATCTCTTGTGATGATTCACCCAGACGCTTAATACGTTTGGATGTCTCTTGGATCTGATTACGAATGGTATTCATGCCCTCAATGGAACGCTGTACCACGTTTGCACCATTTTGGGCGATGACAACCGAACGCTGAGCAACCGAAGCAGATTCTGATGCGTTCGCTGATACCTGATCAATAGAAACCGCCATTTCATTAATAGCAGCAGATACACCAGCAATCTCTTGGGCTTGATGCTCAGATGCTTCGGCAAGTTCCACAGCGGTCATCTGTGTTTGTTGTGATGACTGAGCAACACGGTCGGCGGTGGTGTTAATGACAAGTACCAGCTGACGCAGTTGGTCAATGGCAAAGTTCACCGAGTCGGCAATCGCCCCTGTAAAGTCTTCTGATACGGTGGCATTTACGGTCAAGTCACCCTCTGCCAAATCTCCCAATTCATCAAGCAGTCGCAAAATCGCCATTTGTGAGCGTTCGTTTTCTTCTTGGATTTGTCTGGCTCGTGCTGCTTCCTTTTCCATCTCTTGACGCTGACGCAAGTTTTCTTTTTCACTCACACGCAGCTCTTGACTGCTTTGCTGTCTTAGCAAGCGATACAAGGCAAATGCCAAAACAAGGCTACTAAGCAACAATAAAAGTGCAGGGATGAGAATGCTTTTTTGGGTAATGATACCACGGTCAATCTTAGACAGCTGTTCTTGGGTTTTGGTGGCAAGGTCGGTAAGTGCTTGGGCGGATTCACGAGATTGGATGGTGGGGTTACTTAGGTCGGTCAGCTGACCCATGACAGGTTTGACCATTTGCTGATACGTATCATTAATATTTTGCAAGGCTGGGGAGACTTGCCCAAAGGCTCCTTGTTGATTGTCCAAAACACGTGAAAAATTTGCCACTTCTGCTTTAAACTCATCGGTATTGGTGCCTGTACTGCTGGTCAATGCCGCCATTTTTTCGCTGATGCGTTCAAGCCGTAAAATTTGCCCTTGAATTTCTTTGATAAAAGCAGACGATACACCCACTTTCATGGCTTGGTCGGTAACGTTGGCATATTGCTCTTGCATTTGATGAGTGGCATCTTGGACTTGTTTTTGTAAATCTTGCAAGGCATTGATGTCATTTTGATGTGCAACGATATAATCCACACTGTCCTTTTTGGATTGCCAGTCATTGCTGATGGCGTTGATTGCTCCTGCATTGCCCACCATCTTGTTGTTTTGTAGGCGTGATAGTGCCAACTCATAGGACTGCACATCCGCCACCAGTTTGGCATATGCGGTTTTGCTAACATCAAAATCACGAGAAAACGTGGCGTCATTGATGTTTTTGACGATATTTACCGCATTAACTTCCAGCTGATTAACATCGCTAAGATAATCGGTTACTTTTAGCAGTGAGTACGCCAAATACGCCAAGCTAAACATGGCAATAAATCCAGAGATGATCAGTAGTGTCCACCACTTTTTCTCTGAATCTGACTTTGGGGCGACCACTAGGGGTTCTGAGACTTTGCTCACATCATTCATTTTGCTTATCCTTTTAAAACCGAGCCACTTATCACTGCTGCCCGCTTTTCTTAACTGATACAACTCATCAATCCCACCACTTATTGATGAAATGTTTGATTGATTCTATATTTATTTGCTAAAACAATTTGCTAAAATATATTGGGTGAATATATTGGGTGCATTTACCCTACTAACATAAAATAAGACAAAAATAAGACAAATGACATTTAATTTTATCATTTTATCATTGGCAAAAAATTGACACGTCTTGATTTTGATACATCAAGCACTGATTTGACAAAACCAATAACACACCATCAGCCTAATGCTGCATTTAGATACTCGGTATCATGAAACAGCAAAGATGGCATGACCACATGCCATGCCTTATCATCTTTGACAAATCTGCCGTGATTGTACGGAGCAAAGGGCGACTCTTCGGGCAAAGGCACATCTTGGTATTCACTGCCCGAAAATTGCACCATGCCTGTCACTTGATCCACCAAAATGCCCGAAAAAAAGCCATCTTGGTCAATGACCATCACCTTTTTGTTTTTAAGGCGTTCACGACTGTCAATGTTTAAAAATTTTGCCAAATCCGCCAGTGGCAACAGTCGCCCCCGCACGTTCGCCACACCAAGTAGCCATGGCTTGGTCAGTGGAATGGGGGTCAGCTCAGGCAGCGCCAAAATCTCAGACACTTCACCCATCGGGGCGACAAATTCTTGTCCACCTACTTCAAAGGCAATGCCAATCCACTGCGTATAGTCCGCATCGTGTCGCCCTGTTGCCCGAGCCTTGGCAAGGTCGGCAAGACGCAATAACTCAATAAAACCAGACGACGCCACGGCTTACTCCAATACAGAGTGAATGACTCTGATTAACTCTTCTTCGTTAATGGGCTTGGTTAGGTACTCTTTTGCCCCTTGACGTTTGCCCCATACACGGTCTGTCTCTTGATTTTTGGTACTGACAATAATCACAGGAATGTGGGCGGTTTTGGGTTCACGAGTGATTTTGCGAGTGGCTTGAAAGCCGTTCATCTCAGGCATGACGATGTCCATCAGCACCACATCGGGCATCACTTCAATCGCTTTGGCACAGCCATCTTCGCCATTGTCTGCTTCAAACATCTCAAAGCCGTTTTTGACCAAAATCTCACGAAATCGCAACATTTCTGTTGGTGAATCGTCCACTACTAATACTTTTGCCATGTCTGTCTCCGATAAATAAAAAGTCTCGCTAGGTGTCTTACCCAATTAGCGAAAACGACTGATGGTCGCAAACAGGTCTTCTTTACTAAATGGCTTGGTCAAATACTCGTTAGAACCCACGATACGTCCACGAGCTTTGTCAAACAGACCGTCCTTGGATGACAGCATGATGACAGGCTTTTGGGCGTATTCTGGGTGATTTTTAATCATAGAACAGGTTTGGTAACCGTCTAGGCGTGGCATCATGATGTCCACAAAGATGATGTCAGGATTGGTCTCGACGATTTTTGATAAAGCATCAAAGCCGTCAACAGCGGTAATCACTTCACAGCCTTCTTTTTGCAGTAGGGCTTCGGCGGTACGGCGGATGGTTTTGGAGTCGTCAATAATCATGACTTTAAGACCAGCAAATTCACTCACGGGATTATCCTTTTGTTTGAAAATGGATTGTAAATTTAGAAATTGGTTAAATTTTGACAATATTTTAGTCAGTAAAAACCTACTTTACTTTTTAACACAAATAAGGCAAATTTTCCACTATTTTTTGACAAAACAAAGGATTTATGGGCTAAAAATATGATACGATAGCAGGGTATTTTACTGACTCTTTTTCGCTGATTGTAACATTGTCATGAACTCAACCATCACCCCATCTCTTTTGCTGTATTTTCGGTCACTGTCCGCCCTTGTGGTGCTGTCATTATTGGTGAGTGCCTGCGAGCCTGTGCCTGATGCTAAGCTGACCGATTTGTCTAGCTTTGATGACAAGCACGAGCGAGATGGGCTGGTACATGGCAACACGGCTGTGCGACCACCCACCGATGCCGATAACGCCAAAATCGCCCTCAATGGCGATAACATAACCCTTGCCACCGCTCATGTCATGGCAATCAAATCCGAGCGTTATCAGCCCGCCTTTCGCCTAGAAGGGGTTATCATCCCCCACAAGCAAACAACCATCACCCTACCCCAAGAAGGCAGGCTTGACCGCATGCTCATCAAGGCAGGCGACACAGTCAAGGCAGGCGATATTGTGGGCAGGTTCTATCAAGAGACCATCACTTTTGCTGACAATCCCGATAACAGTTCCGATGACAGTTCCGATGACAGCCCTAATGGCAGTCCAAGCGGTGACGATACCATTATCGATGATACGGGCAAACCTGCTGACAATGCCACCACCGACAAACAAAACACAAACAAGGCAGAAAACACAAAAATATCCGAAAAATCAAAAAACCAATCTAAAAACAAAGAAAAAACCAGCCCCCACGAGCAAGCAGATGACACCGATGATGAAGCACAAACAGTCCCCACTCCCATCATCACCAAAACCCCGTTTGATGTCAAAAGCCCCATGACAGGCAAGATAGAAGCCGTCTTTGTCACAGACAAAAACACCACCCACCCCAAAGACACGCCCGTGCTTGTCGTCTTTGATGAACGCTTTGTCAAATTCATCAGCCCCCTGCCTGCTGAGTTCGCCGACTATCTGGCGGTGGGCGATGGCGTGACCTTTGATACCGAAGATGGGCGAAGTTTTGGCGGTCAGATTAAGGGGATCATCCCGAGTGCCAAAGTACATGGCATGATGGACATCCACGTCACCATCAAACCCGAACAAGCCAAAAAAGCCAAACTGACCCTTGATGAACGAGTGGGTGGTTATGTCAATTATGGGCAGATTGAGATTGGGGTTTTGGTGCCGTCTTTTGCCATTTTTGATGACATGCTAAACCCCATGGATTTATCGGAACTGACCAAACCACCCTACCGCCCTGCCACGCCACGCCCTGCATGGCTGTGGACAGTAGGGCAAGATGAACGCTTGGCTTTATCCAAAATCGTCATCATCGAATACCAACCCGAAAGCGACCAATATCTCATCGCAGGCATTGGCTTAGATGGCTTGATTGTGCTTGCTGACCTACCCAAACAGGCTCATGGTGGACGAGTGCGTTTAAAATAGCCCGTAGGCTAGGGCAGGTACGCCCTATTATTTGTCCCAATCTCACCATCGTCTGTAACAATAGTTACAAAGAATGTGTAAAAGTAGGTAAAATCGGCTAAAATATACCCTGCCATTTTAATTAAATAACAATTTACCCCTTGCCAAAGTGGATAAATATTGGCAAGATATAGCCATGATTTTTCGCCCTTAATTTTTGGGTGTTTTATAAAAGATAATTTAAACACTATTTAACACAAGGCACAACCATGACCAAGCAAATCCTACTCATCGAAGACGACCCAGATTTGGCGGAGCTTATCAGTGACTATCTTTCCATGAACTATTATGAAGTTCATCACGCCCCCACCGCCCAAGAAGGGCTTGACCTGCTAGAAGCCAAAGAGCGTGACATCAACCTTATCGTACTTGACCTGATGCTCCCTGACATGGACGGCATGCAGGTCTGCCAAAAGGTGCGAGCATCCAAGAATGTGATGATTAACAAAGTGCCAATCGTCATGCTCACCGCCAAGGGCGACACCACCGACCGTGTGCTGGGCTTGGAGATGGGGGCGGACGACTATATTTCAAAACCCTTTGAACCCCGTGAACTGCTCGCCCGCATCCGTGCGGTACTACGCCGTCATGAGACCCCCAACCAAGCTGACACAGACTCAGGCAGTCTCACCTTTGGACGACTGACGGTGTTCCCTGACAGTCATGAAGTGACCATTGATGACAACATCGTCCGTCTGACCACGCACCAATTCCAACTGCTTCACTACTTTGCCACTCATGCAGGAAAAGTACTAAACCGTGAACAGCTCTGGCAAGCCATGCCCAATGACGACAGTTCAGAGAATATTGACCGTGCCATTGACGTGCATATCTCACGCCTTAGAGCCTTGATTGAAGATAATCCTCGTCAGCCCAAACGCATCATTACCGTGCGTGGTGTGGGATATCAGTTTGCAACCGATCAAGTATGATTCTCAAAATCCAATGCTTTTGCTTTGTCATTGGATTTTTGTATTTTTTACATATAGATAAGGCGTAATCCTTTTACGCCTTTTGATGTATTTAACATGTCAATGCCCACACCAAGCCCCCCACCAATCCGCCTCCGTCTTGGCTTTCGTTCACTGTTTGCAAGGCTATTTATTAGTGTATTTTTGGCAATCATTGCTTTTGCCATTGCCATGATTTTGCTCGCTCAGCTTGTCCATAACAACTCCGACAGCATGAAATCCAAAGTCATCGCAGGGCAAATCGTGGGGCAAATTGACCCATTTTTGATAGAAGTGGACAATGCCACTTTGGACAACAACCGCTTGCAAGCCCGATTTATCCTTGCTGTGGTCAAAAAAAGTTTTGACATCTTTGATGAGAGCTTAGACGCCAAAATCGGACTGTATGACAAAAAACGCAATCTCATCTTAAAAACCGAAAACAGCGAACTGCCCGAACGTCTGCCCCCCACCCCGTCATGGCTTGCCCAGACCTTGCCCACCCTATCGGGCAACGACCCACATCATGTCATCTTAAAGACCAGCTCGGGCTACTCGGTGTGGTATGAGAGCCGAAAACCCCCCAAAGAACGTCCGTTTTTGGGCATGTTCAACTTCTTTACTGGCACGCTTTTACTCATTCTTATCATGACGGCGGTACTGTGGGGCATCGCCCATAACATGACGTGGCGACTCAACCAGATGAGTCGCAAGATGGCAAAAATGGGGGATGGCGATTTTAGCGTGCGGGTCAATCAGACGGGCAATGATGAGATTGCCATGCTCGCCTATGGCTTTAACCAGTCTGCCGAGAAAATAGAGCGACTTATCAATGCCAACAGCCTGCTCCTTGCTCACGCCAGTCATGAGTTTAGGACGCCAATTACTCGCATTCGCTTGCAGATTGAGATGATGGACATGCTCACCCAAAAGCTCGACCCTGCCGACAAAGCCAAATTTGACAAACGTGCCTGTGCCATCAACCGTGACTTAACAGGGCTTAATGATTTGGTTGAGAGTATTTTATTGGTGAGCCGTCTGGATGCAGGTCATGCCCTACAAGCCAATGAAAGCGTGGATTTGGTAGAGCTTATCAAAAGCGAATGCCAGCACTATACCGAAGCGACACTCTTTGCTGAACCTGTGACGATGATGGCACAGCCCAAACTGCTGACGCATTTGGTGCGTAATCTCATCAATAACGCTCTCATCCACGGCACACCCCCCGTGGAAATCTACGTCTATGGCTCGCCCAGTCTGGCAGAAGCAGGCTTTATCCCCAAGGCACTCATCGACCTTAGCAAAGATAACGAGCACACGAACACGCCTGCCACTCATGACATGATAACCCACGATATCGCAGATGACGAACTGGCAAGCCATCTTAATGTCAATGACGAAGGGCAGGACGACCAAGATACAACCAAAACCACCAAAGCCAATGAACACAAAAACAGCAAAGAATCAGAACCAACCGCCCAAGGCACGCCGTTAGAGAAACACACCCGTGCCTTCTTTAAACTACTCTCTCGCAACAAAGACAAGGATAACGGCAAAAAAAGCATCTATGCCGTGCTGGCGGTCATCGACCAAGGAGCTGGCATTCCTGTGGACAAGCGTGAAGATATTTTTAGCCCCTTTGTGCGACTAAAACAAGAAAAAAAAGGTTCAGGGCTTGGACTGTCATTGGTCGCCCAAATCGCCGAAGCCCATGGCGGACATATCAGCACCGACACATGGCAGGGCAAAACCCGCTTTTTGGTGGTGTTGCCGATGAATCAGGATGGTTAATGCCAATCAGCCAACGCCCCACCCTTACAATAACCCCATGAAAAAATCCAACCAAACACCCCATTTATATCGCCTAATATTCGCCCAAAACATGAGACAACTTCGGCGTATCAAAGAGCTCTCCCAAGAAGAGTTGGCGTTTCGTGCCAACATCAGTAAAACCTATGTCTGTGAGATTGAAAATGGCGGACGGGCGGTGTCCATCGACCTGATGGGGCAGATTGCCGATGCTTTAGAAACTCCGCTGGATAAATTGCTGATAGAGCAAGACCTAACCAAGATATTTTAAGCAAACACTTTTAAAAAATGATTTGGTATAAAAAATCGCCCAACATGACTGTGGACGACTTGTTATTAATAAGACGACATTAACTCTCACGTCGATAAGGGCGTTCACGCACCCATTTGGTGGCGATAAATTTCACACCTGTAATGACGGGCACGCCTGCATGCAAGGTCAGTTTGTCCACATCCCCCTGCTCGTCCACATCAGCAAAAAACACCGCACCACCCTTTTTGGGTTTGACTTCCATACCCACACTGGGAAATGACGTTCCGCCCCCTGCCTGCACATCCGACAGATACATCACGCACGTGCCAACACGTTGTCCGCCTACTTCTAAGTGCCTACGACCGCCCACGCTGTCGCCAAAATAATCAAAATGCGGACGATATTCCCCACCTTTTTGATAACGCAGTACCTGTAAGCCTTCGCCATTTTCCACCGGCCAGTTTAGTAGAGTCGCCAAGCGTCTCTCCACGCGGTCAATGACATCAAACTCACCCAAGGTGAACTGGGCATTGTCACTACTGCGATGGGCGTGCAGGCGTGAATTGCCCGTTTTGTCATCAACGACCTTACCACGCTCCAACCTACCGTCTGCCAATGCAATCAGCTCATCGCACTCCGCCTGCGTGAGCAGGTTGTCAAACACCACCACTCGGGGCGATTTTAGAGTGCAAATCACCTGCACGGTATGCCCATCAATATCAATAAAATTCTCATCATCGCTGGTGATATTTGGACGCACGGTAGGCAGATATTTGCTTGGCAACTTTTTATTATCCGCCAAAATCTTTGCGATACTGGCAGGACTGCACCCCCGCTCGATATTGGTCTCTATCCACTGCCTCCAACTGTCATCAAGTGTCAAACTCAATGCCAGTAAGTCTTCATGAGTTAATGATGAAAAGGTAGATGATGTCATATGAATACTCCTATTAGTGCAACTTGTTATCAAAAAAACCGCTCACCCTAGGGCAAGCGGTTTTTGTCATGACATCACAGGGTGCGTGCCACTTCGTGAATCTCAAAGACTTCAATCTTATCACCAGCGGCGACTTCATAGCCTTTGACCGCCAGACCACACTCCATGCCTGCCTTGACCTCGTTCACATCGTCTTTGTAGCGACGCAAGGATTGGAGTTGCCCTGTAAAGATGACTTTATCATCACGCAGAACACGGATGGGCTTGTTGCGATAAATCGTACCCTCTTGTACCATACAGCCTGCCGCCGCCCCGAATTTGCTAGAACGGAATACTTCACGCACCTCGGCAATACCCAAGATTTTCTCACGGTGCTCAGGGGCAAGCATGCCACTCATCGCTGCTTTGACATCATCAATCAAGCCATAAATCACGCTATAATAACGAATGTCAAGCCCTGCCTCATCTGCTTTACGCTTGCCGGCATTGTCAGTACGCACGTTAAAGCCAAGCAGAACCGCCTCACTAGACTCCGCCAAGATGACATCAGACTCAGTGATGGCACCCACACCCGAGCTAATTACACGCACTTTGACTTCATCGGTTGATAGCTCATCTAACGCACTAAGCAGGGCTTCTAGCGAACCACGCACGTCTGTTTTTAGGATAAGATTTAGGGTTTTTGCCTCACTGCCCATGTTGGCAAACATGTTTTCTAGACGCATTTTGTTTTGGCGTTCAAGCAAACGTTCACGCTCACGAGCGATACGAAAATCCGCCACTTCACGGGCTTTTTTCTCATCAGAGACTACCAAGAACTCAGAACCTGCCATCGGAGCATCAGGCAAGCCCAAAATCTCCACAGGAATAGAAGGCCCTGCCGACTTGATACGCTCACCATTCTCATCGGTCATGGCACGCACTTTGCCATAGAACTCGCCTGCCAGCACTAGGTCGCCTTGTTTTAGCGTGCCTTTTTTGACCAGTAGGCTTGCCACCGCACCACGTCCTTTGTCTAGGCGAGATTCGATGACCACGCCTTGGGCAGCACCATCCACAGGAGCGGTCAGCTCCATGATTTCGGCTTGGATACTGATGGTCTCTAACAGCTCATCGATACCCATGCCTGTTTTGGCGGAGACCTTGACCAGTGACGTATCCCCACCCCAAGCATCCGTGATGATTTCTTTGACTGACAGCTCATTTAACACACGCTCTGGGTCAGTGGTGTCTTTATCCATCTTGTTCATGGCGATGATGATTGGTGTGCCAGCCGCTCGTGCATGGTCGATGGCTTCTTCGGTCTGTGGCATAACTCCATCATCTGCCGCCACCACGATGACCACGATGTCGGTCGCCTGAGCCCCGCGTGAACGCATGGCGGTAAAGGCGGCGTGACCGGGGGTGTCAAGGAAGGTAATCACACCACGGTCAGTCTCAACATGATACGCCCCGATGTGCTGGGTAATACCACCAGCTTCACCGCTTGCCACTTTGGTTTCACGGATTTTGTCCAGTAGTGATGTCTTACCATGGTCAACGTGACCCATGATGGTAACGACAGGCGGGCGTGTTTGGACGTTGCCTTGTTTTTCGGTAGCAGCCTCTTGTAGGTCATCTTCTAGCTGGGTATCAGATACAGCGATGAAGTTGTGTCCAAACTCTTCGATGACTAGGGCGGCGGTGGTTTGGTCGATGACATCGCCCTCACGTACCATCTCGCCCATTTTCATGAGTGATTTGATGACTTCACGCACTTTGACCGCCATTTTTTGGGCAAGGTCAGACACGATAATCTCTTCGCCCACTTCAACATTATGGATGATTTTTTCCACAGGCATTTCAAACTTATGTTTGTTCGCTTGTGATGATTTTAGCCCGCGTGACTTGGGTCTGATTTCAAGCTCTTCTTTGCCTTTTTTCTTACCGCCTTTGGCACGGCTTGATATACTGCTGGTACCACGCTTAATCTCACGACGCTCTTTTTCAAAAGACTCTTCTAATGCCGCTCCGACCAAGCCTGCTGCTAGTGGCTCATCTTTACGCACGACCGCACTTGGCACCTCGTCTTTTTCGCTATAACGATTTGCCATTTGTTTCATCTGCTCCAAAGTGCGATTTTGGGCATCAATGGCAGCACGGCGACGATTCTCCGCTTCTATCTCACGCAGTTTTTGCTCTTCGGCTTCACGAGCCAAGCGAGCTTGACGTTCTTCTTCGGTCTCGCTCTTGGCAGGTTTGGCGGGTTGTTTTTTGGCTTTGTCTGCTTTGGTCTCTTTTTTGTCAGATTTTACGTCACTCTTGGCGACTGTGCCTTTTTTGACCACAGATGAGCTGACCACGCTGTCGTCTTTATCGGTTTCATCTTTTTTAACTTTTTTGACAACAACAGACGCACTGGGCTTACTCTCGCCACCATTTGCACTGCCCGAGTTGGCACGCATGGCAGCCAATGTCGCCTCTTGACGTTTGGCAGCTTCTTGTTTGGCACGCTCTTCGTTTTGCTTGGCTTCTAGGGCGGCGATGGCTTTGGCTTTTTCGGCTTCACGCTCTGCTTGGGCTTTGGCTTGCTCGGCAGCTAAGTCAGGTTTTTGGATGTCAAACTGCTTTTTTTTGGCACGTACGACATTGATGTTTTGGGCTTTGCCGGTGGTGGTGGTGATTTTTTTGGTGGTGGTGGTTTTTTGAGTCATGCCAATGCGGGTCTTTTGGGCTTGACCATGACTTTGTTTTAAAAATGCCACCAACGTCGCCTGTTCATCGGTTGAGACAGAATCATCTTCGCCACGAGTGGGCAGACCTGCGTCTTTTAGTTGTTTTAAAAGCACGTCAGTGGTAATGTTGGAGTCTTTTGCTAATTCTTTTACGGTTTTTGTCGCCATTGGTTTACCTAAATTTGTTTGGTTATTTGATGAATGATTTTATCATAAAATGATGAATTTGGTGAAAATGGATGGGCAGGATAAGTCTTGTTCATCCCCACTTTACCCTCCATTTTTACAAGTTGCCAAATTCTCACCAACCAAATTTGGCAACGTCCTTACGTACTCATGACAGCACGCCCCATGACGCACGCATGGTCATTCAAACCATGACTGACGTGCTGCCATAATCAGCTTGCCCGCCAGCTCACTGCCCATGCCTTCGATGTCTTCGATGTCAAACACCGCTTGTTCGGCTAGGTCGTCAAGGGTAATGATGTCACGCTCTGCCAGTTTATAAGCGATGGCAGGGGTCATCTCTTCTAGGGCAAGTAGCTCGCCACTAGGCTCTTTAATGTTTTGCTGTTTGATAAGCTCATCATTGATGATGACTTCTTTGGCACGTTCTTGGATGGCAGCGATGGTATCATCATCCAATCCATCAATGTCATAAAAAGTCTCAGCAGGCACATAAGCCACCTCTTCGATGGTTGTAAAACCAATCTCCGCCAATGCTTCTGCCAAATCTCTGTCCACCTCTAAACGCTCATAAAACAGCGTGATAATCACCTCAGATTCACTTTTTTGGCGTTCTAGATACTCAGATTCTAACATCATATTGAGTTTATAACCAGTCAAATCAGATGCCAAACGCACGTTTTGACCTTGTGAACCGATGGCACGTGCTAACTGGTCATTTGCCCCAAAGATGATATCAGCGGTTTGATTATCTTCATCCAGCACAATACTAGATACATCAGCAGGCTCCAATGAACTGATGATATACTGGGCAGGATCATCGCTCCACACCACAACATCAATACGTTCACCATCTAACTCTTGTTGTACCGCTTGGATGCGGGTGCCACGCATGCCAATACATGCTCCCACAGGGTCAATACGGCTATCGCTTGTCTTTACCGAGATTTTGGCACGCAACCCCGGCAGACGTGCCACATCACGAATTTCAATGATACCCTCGCTAATCTCAGGCACCTCTTTGGTCATCAGTGCAATCAACATCTCATTACTCGTGCGAGACAGCACAAGCTGACTGCCACGCCCATCACGATTAACTTTGGTCAGCAGGGCAGTTACACGACTCTTAGGTCGTAGCATTTCACGGGGTAAGGTTTGGTCTTTGGCAAGATAACCCTCTGCTCCATCACCTAAATCAATGACATAGCCATCACGGCTTGCTTTTTTAACCTCACCTGTAATCAGCTCGCCCACACGAGTCTCAAAAGCATCCGCAATCAAAGCACGTTCAGCTTCACGGATTTTTTGAATGATGACTTGCTTGGCTTGTGTTGCAGCAATACGCCCAAATTCAATTGATTCAATCTGCTCTTCGATAATATCACCAATTTGGTATTCATCCTCATCCAAATCACTGATCGCCTTTTGACAAGCAGGCATCTCATGGTCTTCATCTGCCACAACCGTCCAGTAGCGATAAGTGTCATAATCACCTGTTTTGCGGTCAATAGCAACACGTACTGCCACCTCAGGTTGGTCGGTATAAACCTTTTTCTTGGTTGAAAAAACAAGTGCTTGCTCAATCGCCTGAAAAATATCATCAGGGTCAAGTCCTTTTTCATTACTGACAGTCTCAACAACGGTCAAAATTTCACGGCTCATTGCTTATCCTTAGGTTAATTGATTAATAACAACATCAATCTTGATAGATTAAATTGGCTTTATCTACATTATCAAAAGCGATGTCAAATTCTAGTTTATCTTCGGTCATCACATGCATGCCCGTATCACTCACACTCATCAAATGACCCACGACTTTACGGCGTTTGACATCACCTTGTCCGGTGGCATGAATCAGACGTAAGCTGACCATCTCATTAACAAACATTGCCACCTGCTCTGGGGTGAACAGTGGGCGATCAAATCCAGGGCTTGATACTTCTAGCACATACTCACCTGCAATGGGGTCATGCACTTCTAACACACCTGAGACTTGATGATTAACCGCTGAGCAGTCTTCGATGGTGATATGTTCACCACGCTCACGAGCATGAGTGTTCACCTCAATATAAATACGAAGCAACGATTTACGCCCCTGAGGCATAAACTCAATCCCCCAAAGCTCTACGCCACAAGCGGACACCGCAGGGGCAATCATTTGGGTAAGTTCAGCAATCTTGCTAGATGGTTTCATTTTGGCTTGGTTAATCCTATGTTAAAGCACAAATTAAAAATCAAAAGAGTTAAAAGCGGTTTGGCAAATTGCAAATACAAAAAAACCCACAAAACACGTTGGTGGGCTAAAATCATTGCTCGCCGACATCTTAACCATGTTTACTTTATCAATTTTAAAAAATAATGATAAATTTATGGAAAGATACCTTACTTTTGAAGTAAGGATTTAAAAAGTGGTAGCGGGGGCTGGATTTGAACCAACGACCTTCGGGTTATGAGCCCGACGAGCTACCAGACTGCTCCACCCCGCATCAATTTAGAGTGCCATTATAGCACGCTTTTTGACATTGTCAAGAAAAAATTTAACTTTTTTAAAATTAATTCATCTTAGATAAATCCATCTTAGGGTCAAGCTGATAGACCAAAAAAGTTCCAAACGACACAAGTGCCGTGATGATAATACCCAGCTTTAACACAGGACTGACATCAAACAGACTTAGTAGTAATCCCCCAAAAATCCCCACACTAAACTGCAATGCCCCTTGCATGGCAGATGCCATACCTGCCCGCTTTTTTTGATATACCAGAGCGATGGCGGTAGCATTAGGCTGAGTAAAGCCAAGTCCTGAAATACAACAAAATATCGCCACAAATACAAGTGGAAAATAGCCAAGCCCCATCAATGCCAACACCAACAGACAACTGGCAGAGACAAGCTGCATCAAAGCCCCAAAACGTAGCAACTGCACAAGACAAAAACGACTGGTCAAAAACTGATTGACCTGTGTTAGGGCAATAAACCCAAAGGCATTAGCTCCAAAAGCGATGGCAAACTGCTGCTCAGATAAGCCAAAATTTACCATAAATAACTCGCTTGAAATGGACAGATAAATAAAGAATGCCCCTTGTAGTACGCCCCCTGCAACAGCAGGAACGATAAATGTCTTGTCTTTGACCAAATCCAGATAAGACACAAAGGTTTGGCTGATGGGTTTGGTATTGCGATTTTTGGGGGCAAGCGTTTCTTTTAAAAACAGTTTGGTCAAGACAATATTAAATAATCCATAACCTGCCAAAAACCAAAACAGAGCATGCCAATCAGCAAAGTTTAAAATCAGTGCCCCCAAACTCGGTGCTAATATCGGAGCCAGCCCCATGACAAGCACCATAAGACTAAATGCCTTTGCCCCTTGTATGGGATTTAGAGTATCTCGGATGGCAGCACGGGTTACCACAGCTGTTACACATGCTCCCAACGCCTGCAACGTACGGGCAACAAATAGCACCATCTCACTTGTAGCAGTTGCACAAATAACAGATGCAATCACAAATATCGTCATACCCACGTACATGGGCAATACTCGCCCGACACGATCGGAGAACGGCCCGTAAAATAACTGCCCCAATACCAATCCGATAAAATAAAATGGCACCGACTTGGACACCTGAGAGACACTCACACCAAAATCATCCGCCATGCTAACAAAAGCAGGTAAATACATATCAATGGCAAGCGGACCAATGGCAATCATCACCCCCATCATCATCACCCACAGAGTGGGAAAGGGTTTGTCAGATATCGTCTGGTCTTGGGAGCTATGATGTGGCATATTAATATTGCTTATCTTAATGCTGACTGATGGGTATGGTTATTGGTTATTATTATGTCAATCAGCCAAATTTTTTAAAACAAAAACAAATGAGAAAATCCGACTATTTTACCATGATTTGCCCCATTTGACGGTAAAAAATTGCAATACCGACATTGACTGTTTAATATTGAAAAAATCTCATCTTATATTGAAAATATTGAAATTGATTAATCATGGACATTTTGTTATATTTTTATTAGGGCAATACGCTCGGTATGACATTTAGTATGACCATTAAATAATCACCCACCAGATGACCACACCATGACGACGCATCAAACCAACCTAGCCCACGCCATCAGCCACACGCCCATGAGTGCCTATCAGTGGCTCATCGTTGCCTTGGCCGTTCTTTTAAATATGTTAGACGGCTTTGATGTGCTGGCGATTGCCTTTACCGCCAAAAGCATCCAAACCGAGCTTGGGCTAACAGGGGTGCAAATCGGTACGCTCATGAGTGCAGGTTTTATTGGCATGGCAATCGGCTCTATGGGGCTCGCCCCTTTGGCGGACAAATTTGGCAGACGTCCATTGCTTATCATAGCAACCGCCCTATCGGCACTGGGCATGTTTATGACGTATTTTTCGCACACAACCCAATCCATTGGCTTTTGGCGCGTGATAACAGGAATTGGCGTGGGTGGCATTTTGCCATGTACCAACGTCATCGTGAGCGAATACGCCAACCAAAAATGGCGTGGGCTTGCCATTGCCATTTATGCTTGTGGTTTTGGTATTGGGGCGATGCTTGGCGGGCTGTCAGCGGTCATGCTCCAAGATGAGTTTGGCTTTCGTTCGGTATTTATGACAGGGGCGGTGTTGACGGGGCTGGCACTGGTGGCACTCGTTAGCCTATTGCCTGAATCGGTGGATTTTTTAAACCAAAAACAACCTGCCAACGCCCAAACCAAACTCACCAAAATCGCCCACAAAATCGGCAAACAAGGCAACTGGCAACTGCCCACCCAAACCCAATCTACCAAACCCAAAGCCCCCATTAGCCAGCTCTTTGCCAAAGGTCAATTAAAGACCACTCTACTCATTTGGGCAGCGTTCATTGCTGTGATGTCGTCCTTTTATTTTATCAGTTCATGGACACCTGCTCTGTTAGAATCATCAGGACTTGCCAAAGAACAAAGCCAAAAGGTTGGCATGGCAATCAGCATTGGCGGTACGATAGGCTCGCTCATCTTTGGTTTTTTGGTGAGTAAATTTACCCCAAAATCCACACTCATGGCGTTTGTTGTGCTGTCGTCCCTTGCCATTATCGGCTTTGTGTTTAGTCCCACTTTGACGCTCGCCCTTGTCTTTGCCATTTTGGTCGGCAGCCTTGTCAATGGCTGTATCACAGGACTTTATACCATAAATCCCACGCTGTATGCCCCAGAATTTAGAAGCACAGGGGTTGGCACGGCAATCGGCGTGGGGCGTATTGGTTCTATCGTCTCGCCCATGCTGGCAGGGAAACTGTTGGATGTGGGTATTGGCAAAGATGATTTGTATCTTGGGGCGAGTGGTTTTATTTTATTGGCACTGGTGGCGTTATATTTTTTAAAGCCAAATGAACGTTGATTTTTTGACTATCAGTAAAAAAATTATTGACTTAGTAAATTTTTTGTATATAATATCCTTTATCGGACGAGATGAATCATCTCGATGCGCCTTTAAAAGATAAAACCTAATATGTTGAACTGCTACGTGGCACTTATTTAAGTGTCGGTTATCTTTCTTGGATAATCTACTTTCGGGCAAATCGGCGTTCCCCCCAAACGCAGAACGTAAGCCTAACGGAGTACTGGGTTGGCTAGGCAACTGCCAACCCAGCCATTGAGAAAGCAACCTGTACTATCCAAAGTATTCCTTATCGGTTCAATATTATATTGGCAACTGGTGTAATTTTGCACCGTTAATATAAAGGTTTTTAAAATGAAAAACAATCTTTTAAAGCAGACCATTGAAGAGTTAAAAAAACTTCAGTTGGAAATGCATGATACTTTGGATAGTGGTAGAAAGGCAAAACTTGAGAAAATCATTCAAGACCTTGAAAATTGTCAGAATGTTAAAAATGAAGACATATTAAGAAGGCTTGGCAATGTCATTGGTATTATTCTTCGCTTTGTCATCTTAAATGAAAGTTCAGAAATATTAAATCAATTTTTTGAATATGCACATAAAGATGAATGATTTTTTATTTTGCTGAAATACAGCAGGTTGCTTTTATTTATTATTTTTTAATCTTAAAACAAAGAAATCCTAATTATGAATATTGGCAAAGCAATTAAACTATGTCGCAACCAAAAAGGCTTTACTAAAACTAAATTAGCAGAAATTTCTGGATTGTCTATTTCCTACTTGACTCTTCTAGAGCAAGGAAAAAGAGATCCCAATATTTCGTCCATTGAAAAAATATGCAGTGCTTTGGACATACCAACAACCATTTTAATATTTTTGGCAACGGAAAATGATGAAAGAAAAAATATCAGTCCTGAGTTGTCAGAAAAATTATCTTATCTCGCCCTATCCTTAATGAACGAATCAAATGGATAACAATACGTTTCACTACCCTTATAAACCAATAGCCAACCTAAAAAGTCTGGCTCTGTCTTTAGATATCACTCTAGAAAGATTGCTATTCTTACAAAAAAATTCAGATAACTTCTTCTTTTTGCAAGGAAGAGTCAAAAAAGAAGACGGCTCTTTTCGTGAAACTTATGATGTAAAAGAAGAATTAAAGAAAGTACATGCAAAAATCGTTAAAAATTTTTTCAATGTATTGAAATTTCCTAGCTATTTGCATGGCGGAATCAAAAAGAGGGATTATATCACCAATGCAAAACAACACCTACAACCGAAAACTATTATTAGTGAAGATATAAAAAACTTTTTCCCTAGCATCACCAAGAATTTAGTTTATCAAATTTGGAGTAACTTCTTTAGATTCTCTCATGAGGTAGCAGAATGTTTGGCGGAAATAACCACTTTTAAAGGCTCTTTAGTTCAAGGAAGCAAAGTAAGTGGTTATATTGGTAATTTAGTTTTATGGCAGAGAGAACCTAAGCTAGTCGAAGAGTTTGGCAAAAAAGGTTGGATTTATACCCGATTTGTAGATGATATAACAATTTCCAGTAAAAGAATATTAAGCAACAAAGAGAAATCAGAAATTATCTCTAAAGTTTATGGTTTATTAGCAAGTATCAATGTTAAACCAAATCGCAAAAAACATTCTATTATGAAAAATGGCAAAGATAGGCAAAAAGTTACCCAAATCAATGTTTCTACACAACGTCTAACTTTAAGCAAAAAAGAGCGTAATTCTATTCGCTCAGAAGTTTATTTTTGTGAAAAATTTTATAAAAATTACAATAAGGAAGAATATAAAAAATTATACAACAGCATAAAAGGAAAGGTGTATAATTTAAGAAGATTTCATCAAGATGAAGCTGATAAATTATTAAATAAGCTCAATAAGATAGCCCCTTAAATGCTTTACAAAAGAGCTTTCCTTTTAACTATTTCTAAAATCATGTTACAATACCAAACCAATGGTAAGTTATTGTAACATGATTTTAACCAAGCAAAAGAGAGTAAGCCATGAGCCAGCTTTTTCCAAACGCCAAACCTCGCAATGTCGCCCCTTATCGCAATGATGTGGTCGGCTCGTTTTTACGCACCGATGAGCTGATGACCGCCAAAACCAAGCTAAATGCAGGCGAAATCGGGCAAGATGATTATGATGCCATTTTAAAAGATGAAATTGGCAAACTGGTCACCAAACAAAAAGAAAATGGCTTGCACGCTGTTAGCGATGGTGAGTTTAGCCGTGTGTGGTGGCATTTGGATTTTATGGCTGGATTGGACGGCGTGCAGTGGGTAGAAACCGAGAATTTTTCGGTGCAGTTTAAAGATGCCAAGCCAAAAAGCCATAGCGTCAAAATCGTGGATAAGATTGATTTTTCAGACGACCACCCTTTTATCAAAGCCTACCAAATCTTAAAAGACTGTGCAGGCGACACCCCAACCAAATTCACCATACCCTCTCCATCCATGCTACATCTTGTGGCGTGCGTGCGTGATGTCAACTATAAGCCCATTGAGCTATACCAAGATGAAAACCGTCTGTACGATGACATTGTGGCCGCTTATGTCAAGGCCATGCACAAGTTTTATGATATGGGTCTGCGTAATTTGCAACTGGACGACACAAGCTGGGGGCAATTTTGTGCGTTAGACAAAAAGGCAGAGTTTGCCGAGCGTGGCATTGATTTTGACAAATTGGCGGTGGATTATGTTGCCATGCTAAACCGAATTGTGGATGCCAAACCTGCCGACATGCAAATCACCATGCACATCTGCCGTGGTAATTTCCGCTCAACGTGGTTCTCAGAAGGCGGTTATGCTCCGATTGCCGAAGTGCTGTTTGGCACCTGCCGAGTGGACGGCTTTTTCTTGGAATATGACAGTGAGCGAGCAGGCGACTTTGCCCCACTTGTCCACATCAAAGACCAGCAAGTCGTGCTAGGTCTAGTAACTTCAAAAACAGGCGACCTTGAAAACAAAGACGACATCATCGCCCGTATCAAAGAAGCCACGCAATACGTGGACATCAACCAGCTTTGCCTATCGCCACAATGCGGATTTGCGTCCACAGAAGAAGGCAACATCCTAACCGAAGAAGCTCAGTGGGCAAAGGTGAAGATGATTAGAGATATCGCTGATGAAGTTTGGGGTGAATAATTTCCCTAAAAACAATTGTTTTAAATAACAAGCAAAAAGCGAAACTGGCAAATTTGGCGGTTTCGCTTTTTTATTTAGACTTCCTGCAAAACCAGGTTTTCCGTTCGCCCTTGTATCAACCCAACACCAAACCTAGATTATCTGCTAGAATGTTGTTGGGTTATACAAGCAAAGAGAACACGGGTTCGCCCTTAGTGTCTTAACACTGGTGCTCAGATGGTGTCCTTTGCTTGTCATCTTAACTCTGAATGGTATCTAAGTGCGTTTATTAAAACAGACACTGCATAAACAAGGCAAGAGACAGATGATACACTATATTGGCATAGACATCAGCAAAGCAAAGTTTGATGTTGCATTTATAAACCCAAGCACAAATAAAGTAAAAACCAAGGTTTTTAACAACAACAAAGCAGGCTTTGATTTACTGCTTGCTTGGTTAAAAACCAATGTCAGCAATCATCTTGATGAGCTACACATCATCCTAGAAGCAACAGGGGTTTATCATGAACACCTAAGTGAGTTTCTTGATGATAATAATATCAAGCAAAGCATTGTCAATCCTAACTATGTCCGCAAATTTGCAGACAGTTTGGGGGTAATCCATAAAACTGATAAAAAAGACAGCATTATTTTATCAAGGTATGGTTATAGCCACAAGCCTGAGGTTTGGGTAGCACCTAGCATTGAAGCCAAACAGCTAAAAGCTCTATTGGCTCGCTTAGAAGCACTCAAAGAAGATTTGCAACGAGAGCAAAACCGACAAGAGTTGCTCTTATCACCCAATCTGCCCGATTTGGTTAAAGCATCCATGCAAACAGTCATCAGTGTCCTTCAAGAGGAAATTGCCAAACTCACCAAAGACATTGATGACTTTGTTGACAAACAACCAAGTTTAAAGCAAGACAAAACCTTACTTGAAACCATTGACGGTATTGGTTCTGTTATTGCCAAAGAAGTGGTATGCTTAATACATACCAAACAATTTAAAAAAGCCTCACAGATGGCTTCGTTTTTAGGCTTAATACCCAAACAAAGACAGTCAGGTGTCTTTAAGGGAGCAACCAAACTGTCCAAACAAGGGCAAGTCTCTTTGCGTGCTAAGCTGTATATGTCTGCAATGAGTGCCATTCGTTATAATAGCACCATTAAGGCATTTTATGAACGATTACAACAAAACGGTAAAACCAAAATGCAAGCCTTATGTGCTTGTATGCGTAAATTGGTACATATCTGTTTTGGTGTTATCAAAACCCAAACATCCTTTGAGCAACAAGTATCTTTAAGTTAGTTTGTAAGATACTAGATACCAGATACTTAAAAAACCATTGACTTAGGTGGGGTATCATGGTATCTGAGCTATGCCTGCGGGTGGCGGAAAACCGTTATGGGCAGGCATAGCTCACTTTGAGCAGTTTTCTTTAATTTGGGGTTTTGCAGGAAGTTTTTTGACAAACCATCACACCCTACCCCCAAGGGCTAATAGCAGGATTGTCATGCGTTGATTACAATGGCAAGACCATTCACCGCCCAAGGATAATTTATGTCCACTTCCATCAACTGGCAATCTGATGATGAACAAGTTCAGAAAAATCAGCGTCGTGCTTATGACGACATGCGAGCACGCTGTCCCATCGCCCATGATGATAAGTTCGGTTATAGCGTGTTTTCTCATGCTGATGTCATGCACATTCTAAACGACCCTGCGATATTTTCCAATCACGTCTCAGACCGCCATATCGCTGTGCCAAACGGCATGGACGCACCTGTTCATACGGCGTTTCGTGCGATTAATGATAAATATTTTACCGCTGACCGCATGGCGACATTTCACCCCATCGCCAAGGAGTTGATTGACAGCTTAGTGAGCCAACTGCCCAAGGGTCAGCCCATTGATGTCATGGCAGAGTTTGCCAAAACTTATGCCGTCAAGCTACAAAATGCCTTTATGGGCTGGGGCGATGAGACCGAAGCACCATTAAACGCATGGATTGAGAAAAACCGCAAAGCCACACTGAGCCAAAATCGGGATGAGATTGCCAGTGTCGCCTTAGAATTTGACAGTTATATCAAGGCGATTTTGGATGACAAACGGACAAAACGCCCTGATGATGTGACCTTTGAACTGATGAACGACGTGGTCATGTTACCACAAGGCGAGCGAGTGATGAGCGATGAAGAGCTTATCTCACTCATTCGCAACTGGACGGTGGGTGAACTGTCCACCATGTCGTCAGCGGTCGGGATTATTTTTGAATTTTTTATTCATCATCCTGATGTCTTGATTCATCTCAAAGCCAACCCCCAAGACATTGATAATGCCGTCCTAGAAATACTGCGTTTACACGACCCGCTCATCACCAACAGACGACGCACCACCTGCCCTGTCACTCTACATGGCGTGGACATCCCCAAAGACGCCAAAATCACGATTAACTGGCAGTCCGCCAACCGTGACCCCAAAGCCTTTCATCAAGCGGACAGTTTTGAACTACACCGCAACCAAGCTAATAATCTGGTCTATGGACATGGCGTTCATGTCTGCCCTGGTAAGCCATTGGCACAGCTTGAACTGGGGCTATTGGTAGAATGCTTGGCAGAGCAGGTAAGCAAGATTCGCCCTGCGTCTGACGACTACTTTGACCATGCCATCTATCCTGCGTCAGGTTTTAGTCGCTTAGAAGTCGTGCTTCATTAACTTCATTCCCCCTTTCCCCTTTTCCAAAAACCCAAACCCCCCACCATCTCTGGCAGGGGGTTTGGTTTGACTTGGTTGGTCTTGTTTGCTGTTAAGCCAATCTTGTTAGATTAGTTCTTAACGTTAGCAACAACACCAGCACCTACGGTGCGACCACCTTCACGAATCGCGAAGCGTAGACCTTTGTCCATGGCGATTGGGTGGATAAGCTCAACACTCATCTCAACGTTGTCGCCAGGCATAACCATTTCAGTACCTTCTTGTAGGGTGATGGCACCTGTTACGTCAGTGGTACGGAAGTAGAATTGTGGACGATAGCCATTTAGGAATGGAGTATGACGACCACCTTCTTCTTTTGACAGTACGTATACTTCAGCGTCAAAGTTGGTGTGTGGGGTGATTGAACCTGGCTTGGCTAGTACTTGACCACGTTGAACTTCTTCACGCTTGGTACCACGTAGTAGAACACCACAGTTCTCGCCAGCACGACCTTCGTCTAGTAGCTTACGGAACATCTCAACACCAGTACAGGTGGTTTTGGCGGTGTCTTTGATACCTACGATTTCAACTTCATCACCAACTTTGATGATACCAGATTCAACACGACCTGTTACCACAGTACCACGACCAGAGATAGAGAATACGTCTTCGATTGGCATTAGGAATGCTTTATCGATGTCACGCTCAGGCTCAGGAATGTAGCTGTCTAGGGTGTCTAGTAGTTCTAGGATGGCAGGCTCGCCATATTGACCAGCATCACCGTTTAGACCTAGAAGAGCAGAACCTTTGATGATTGGGGTGTCATCACCTGGGAAGTCATAGTCAGATAGAAGTTCACGTACTTCCATTTCTACTAGTTCTAGTAGCTCTTCGTCGTCTACTAGGTCGCACTTATTCATGAATACCATGATGTAAGGTACACCAACCTGACGAGACAGAAGGATGTGCTCACGAGTTTGTGGCATAGGACCATCTGTGGCAGCAACAACTAGAATCGCACCGTCCATTTGAGCGGCACCAGTAATCATGTTTTTAACGTAGTCGGCGTGACCGGGGCAGTCTACGTGTGCATAGTGGCGAGCTGCAGTGTCATACTCGATGTGAGAAGTGTTAATGGTAATACCACGAGCTTTTTCTTCAGGAGCTGAGTCAATGGCAGCGTAGTCTTTTGCTTCACCACCGTGGTGCTTAGCAGCAACGGTAGCAATCGCAGCAGTTAGGGTAGTTTTACCGTGGTCAACGTGACCGATGGTACCAACGTTTACGTGTGGTTTGTTACGTTCGAATTTGGCTTTGGCCATGATAATATCCTTTTGATTCGTGCAAACTGCACAAGGTTTTGATAAGTGATTGTTTTGGTTTGCCACTCATGGACAAACCAAAACGGATTTAAATGAGATGATTATGATTACTCGTCATCATCTTTGGCAGTGAATTTCTTGATGATTTCATCAGCCACGTTCTTAGGCGTTTCTTGGTATTTGGCAAATTCCATAGAGTAAGTTGCACGACCTTGAGACATAGAACGCATTTGAGTGGCATAACCGAACATTTCAGCAAGTGGCACTTCTGCACGGATGGCTTTGGTACCACCAGGCAAGTCGTCCATGCCTTGAACCACACCACGACGACGGTTAAGGTCACCCATGATGTCGCCCATGTAGTCTTCTGGAGTCTCAACTTCTACTTTCATGATAGGCTCTAGCAGAGCAGGAGATGCTTGCATAAAGCCTTTCTTGAATGCGATAGAACCCGCCATTTTGAACGATAGCTCATCAGAGTCAACGTCATGGTAAGAACCATCATATAGGGTCGCTTTAACATTAACAACTGGGTAACCTGCCAAAACGCCGTTTTTCATACGCTCTTGGATACCCTTATCTACCGCACCGTGGTATTCTTTTGGTACAACACCGCCCACGATTTCTTCGGCAAATTCGTATTCCACATCACCTTCTGGGTCAAGTGGTTCAAGACGCAGCCAAACGTGACCAAACTTACCACGACCACCTGTTTGACGAACAAACTTACCTTCAACTTCAACCGTTTGACGGATGGTTTCACGGTAGGCAACCTGTGGTGCACCGATGTTCGCTTCAACACCAAATTCACGCTTCATACGGTCAACGATGATGTCAAGGTGCAATTCACCCATACCAGAGATAATGGTCTGACCACTTTCTTCGTCTGTGCGTACACGGAACGATGGGTCTTCTTTAGCAAGACGACCTAAAGCGATAGACATTTTTTCTTGGTCAGCTTTGGTTTTTGGCTCAACCGCTAGGCTGATAACTGGGTCTGGGAATTCCATACGCTCCAAGGTGATGATGTTGTCATTATCACACAAGGTATCACCTGTGGTTACGTCTTTTAGACCCACCAATGCTACGATGTCGCCTGCACGAACTTCTTCAACTTCGTTTTGGCTGTTGGCATGCATCTCAACGATACGACCGATACGCTCACGCTTCATCTTAACAGGGTTATAAACGCTGTCGCCTTGTTTTGCAACGCCAGAGTACACACGAACGAAAGTTAGGTTACCCACGTATTTGTCATTCATGATTTTGAATGCAAGGGCGGCAAATGGAGCATCATCAGAAGACTCACGGCTACCTTCGGTTTCGTCTTTGTCATCTAGAATGCCTTTGATGGCCTCAACGTCAGTGGGGGCAGGCAAGAACTCGATGACGGCATCAAGCATACGCTGTACGCCTTTGTTTTTAAAGGCAGTACCACAAAGCATTGGCTGGATTTCACATGCCAGTGTACGAGCACGAAGACCAGCGACGATGTCTTCACGAGACAAGTCGCCCTCTTCTAGGTATTTGTCCATCAGCTCTTCTGATGACTCAGCAGCTACTTCAACCATGTTGTTACGCCATTCGTTGGCAGTATCTACTAGGTCGGCAGGAATCTCGCCATATTCAAACTTCATCCCTTGAGATTCTACGTCCCAAATGATGGATTTCATCTCAAGCAGGTCAACAACACCTTCAAAGTTGTCTTCTGCACCGATTGGCACAACCACAGGCACAGGGTTACCGCCTAGACGGGTTTTAACTTGTTCAACCACACGGAAGAAGTTAGCGCCAGTACGGTCCATTTTGTTAACAAAGGCAAGACGTGGCACTTTGTATTTGTTGGCTTGACGCCATACAGTCTCCGACTGAGGCTGTACACCACCAACCGCACAGTACACCATACATGCACCATCAAGTACACGCATAGAACGTTCAACTTCAATGGTGAAGTCAACGTGACCGGGGGTGTCAATTAGGTTAATGCGGTGCTCTGGGAATTGCTCAGACATGCCAGACCAAAAGCAAGTGGTCGCAGCAGAAGTAATGGTAATACCACGCTCTTGCTCTTGCTCCATCCAGTCCATCGTTGCAGCACCTTCGTGCACTTCACCGATTTTGTGGCTTTTACCTGTGTAGAACAAAATACGCTCTGAGGTCGTGGTTTTACCTGCGTCAATGTGCGCAGAAATACCGATGTTACGGTATCTATTTAAGGGGGTTTTACGTGCCATAATTTTTCCTAGAAAAATTGCGAGTAATTGGGTGTCAGTTTGTCATGATAAGACATCATCATGACCGAACCATGACAAACGACTGATATTGTTTGGCAAGCCAAACACGCTTTTAATAAAATTAGAAGCGGAAGTGAGAGAACGCTTTGTTCGCGTCAGCCATACGGTGAACGTCATCACGTTTTTTGATGGCAGCACCTTTACCTTCGGCGGCGTCATTTAGCTCACCTGCTAGGCGTAGAGCCATAGATTTTTCAGAACGCTTAGCGGCAGCGTCAGCCAACCAACGCATGGCTAGGGCAGTACGACGGGAGGGACGGACTTCCATAGGCACTTGGTAGGTAGCACCACCAACACGGCGGGCTTTTACTTCCACCGTTGGGCGAACGCTTTCTAGCACTTCTTCAAAGAAAGCCACTGGATCTTCGATGTTACGCTTGGCAGCAACGCTCTCTAACGCACCATAAACGATTTTTTCAGCGACTGATTTTTTTCCGTCAACCATAACGTGGTTGATGAATTTGGCGATGGTTTGGCTGCCGAACTTAGGATCAGGTAGAATTTCACGGGCAGCGACGACACGACGTCTTGGCATAATAGTTCCTTATGTCTTCAGGGTAAATCTGGCATACAATCTTAAAACAAATCAAGCATTTAGCCAGCCTTACTGCATGATTGTGGGCATGGGGGTGATTAACACACATCTCACAATCCATGCACAGGTTAAATTTGGGTTATTGAGCTAAATTACGCCTTAGGACGTTTAGCACCATACTTAGAACGACCTTGTTTACGGTCTTTAACGCCTGCACAGTCAAGTGCGCCACGAACAGTGTGATAACGCACACCTGGTAGGTCTTTTACACGACCACCACGGATAAGCACAACGCTGTGCTCTTGTAGGTTATGACCTTCACCGCCGATGTAGCTAGATACTTCATAGCCAGAAGTCAAACGCACACGGCATACTTTACGCATGGCTGAGTTTGGCTTTTTAGGGGTAGTGGTATATACACGAGTACAAACGCCACGACGTTGTGGGCAAGCTTGTAGTGCAGGTACTTTTGACTTTTCAGTAATGGTCTTACGACCCTTACGGATAAGTTGGTTTGTAGTTGCCATAGGCAATATCTCCCGTTAATTAAAAACTTGTTTTTGGCAAAATTGACTAATTTTTAGGCAAATTTGCACAAAAAACGTACTTATCCCAAATAGGATTTGGCATTATAATACTTTTATTTAAGAAAATCAAGGCATTTAAACACAAAGGCAAAACCCAGTTAAAAAACCGAGTCTTGCCTAGGGCAAATTGCAATTTACCCCCACAACCAAAAAATAATTACCCAGTAATCAAGTGAGTTGCTATTTTAAGTTGAGAGCGAAGTAAAATCCATAAAACCATCATTTCATGCTTTTGTCATTTTCATCACTGTGGTATTCAACACTTAGCGTCTCATTTGCTTTAAAGGTCGCCATAGCGGTGCCGATGACTTCATCAATAAGCCCATGATTATAGTGTGCCGCCACGCCAACTGCCGAAACAGTGACCAAACGATGTAGCCAATGGGTATTTAGCTCATTGATGTCTATGCCGTATTTTTCAACCAATTTATCCAAATGGGCAAATTTTAATAGCTCATCAAAATCCTTAATACTGGTGTTAGACGAGCTGAGTTTGACCAACTCTTCTTTTAAGCCATTCTCGCCTGCATAGACCAGTGTTTTTTTGGCAAGGGCAAGGGCGGTTAGGATGACTTGCTTTTCTTGCATTTTGGTCAAATTCGCCCCCAACAGCACGCCATACGCCATCTTGACCCCTTCTTTGCCTGTCAATGGTACATCATAGACCACCGACAACTGATACACCGTTCGCAGTGCCACAAGCAGTAACCACGCTGTGTCCATGACCACGCCTTTTAGCCCAAAAAAGCCCGTCACACCGCCAGCGGTTGCCAAGGCTCGGTTTTGGTCGGCAAGACTTTGAGCCAGCTCGTCTTTTTGGGTAGGGGTGAGTGTTTTGGGGTCGTCAGGCAGGGATTTGACCGCCCATGCGTGGGCCAGTTCGGCGATTTTTTCATACACGCTCTCTGAGATGGCGTTTAGTTTTTCATCAGAGACAAATCTGTTTGCCAAGCCATGTACTGCCGTAACTTTTTTGCCCAAAATGGATTTGACAAAACTCCCGCCAAGCGTCGAACCTTGGACATAAAAGGGGTGCTTGGTTGTGGCATCGGCATCCAAATCCACGCTCTGATAGCTCTTGTCTTGATGACCACGTCCTAAATAAGCACCTGCTGTGGCAAGCAATCCGCCCAAACCCTTTAAGGTATGGGATTTTTCGACCGATTTGTCATTGGTTTTTTGCTCATGAGCTTGTTCATGCTCATCACTGCTCTCGTTGGCGGTTGGGTCATTGTCAGGCTGTTGCTGTTGCTCTTTGCCTAATAAGTTTTCCGCTTTATCAAGCAGTTCATCGGTTTGTTTGGTGGTCTGCTCGCTGATGTTATCCAGGGTCTGTTTTGCCTGTTCTTTGGCATCATCTAACGTCTCTTTGGCACGCTCGGCAAGCGTTTGGGCATTTTTTTGAGTCTCTTGCACCACCTGCCCTGCCTTGTCTTGGACATCGCTTAGGGTCTGTTGTAGTCCTTGTTTGGCATCGCTAAGTTTGTCATTGACAAGGCGTGCGGTCTCATCGGCATCATCAGTGAGCTCTTGGAGATGTTCTTTGGCAGTTTGGGCGGTGTGGTTAAGCGTATCACTAATGGTCTCTTGGGCGGTGTGCAATGCCTGCTGCGCCTGTTGTTTTACCTGCTCTTTATCACCTAGGTTATCTAGGTCATCTAGCTGTTTTGCCAACTCGGCAAGTTTATGCTGAGCGGTTTCTTTGGCTATCTCTTGGGCGGATTTGGGGGTATTGTTGTCGTCATTGGCATGAACATGCTTATCCTCACTGCCCTTATCATCTTTATCATTACTCTGATTCTCATCGCTAAGGCTCTGATTATCATCACTAGGGTTTTGGTTATCATGGTTATCATCGCCTGTCTCATGAGTGGCATCCTTTGGCTCATCACTGCCAACCTTAACCACCGCCACATCTGACACATTGGTATTGGCGATGTCCACATCACCTGCGATCACTTCCACATCGCTGTGGCTTAGCCCTTCTTGGTTGTCAATAAAATCGTGAACCACCGCCGTTTTTCTGGTGGTTTTGGGGCTTTTGGTGCGTGAGGTTTTTGATTTTGGCGTACTCATAACTTCTCCTTAATGTAAATAAATGAACATAGCATAAAAACTCATCATATCAAATTATCAAAAATTTGCTGTGTCAATATTGTAAAGCAACACTACAAAATGTAAAACCATCGCACGCTTGCCGCACCCTACCATGACACGCCCAAAACGCCCGATATTCTTACACCAACCTAAGCCGACCTAACTTTTTTGTAAATGAGTGGCAAAAATGATAGATAAAAAACGATAGATAATTGGCAAATTTTACCTTATAATAATTTTATTTACCCTTTTGTATTTTCCCATGTTGCCACCCACCGAAGCACGCCTAGCGGTCTTGATTGATGCTGATAATGCGTCCACGACCTACCTTGAAGCACTCATGAATGAGATTGCCACACTGGGGCGAGCAAGTGTTCGCCGTGCTTATGGCGACTGGACAAAACCCCAACTTGCCAGTTGGAAAAGCGTGCTACTGTCGCACTCCATCCAGCCCATGCAACAGTTCGCCTACACATCAGGCAAAAACGCCACCGATTCGAGCCTGATTATTGATGCGATGGATTTGCTCTACACCGAGCGATTTGATGGCTTTTGCCTTGTGTCGTCTGACAGCGATTATACTCGCCTTGCTCAGCGTATCCGTGAGCAGGGGCTGATGGTATATGGCTTTGGCAAACAGCACACACCCAAGCCCTTTATGCAAGCCTGCGACCGCTTTACCTATCTAGAAGTCTTTGAAGAGCAAAAGAAAAACAGCGACGTGGATTTTTATGACTCAGCTGACATGCTGTTCTCGGGCGATAACCAGTTCAAGCCTGTGGATGTGGCGATTGCGTTAGTCAAAAATGCCATCGCCACCATGGCGGACGAGCATGGCTGGGCAAACATCGCCCCCGTCAAAAACTACATCCTAAAAGTCGAGCCTGATTTTGACGCTCGCCTTTTCCATTATGACAAATTTAGCGATTTTTTAAAGGCGTATCCCCGTTACTTTGAGCTGACCGAACGCTACCCCAACGGCGACAATCACAAAGTGGTGTTTGTGCGTAATCGCCGTAACGACCTACTGGCTGACATTGAGCTGACCATATGATGGCACGGATATTTTTGGGGGGCAGTTTTGACCCTGTGCATGACGGGCATTTGGACATGGTGCGTCTTGTTCATCATCGCTTGTCGTCTTTGGATATGCCCTTTGTCATCTCGTTTTTACCCACCGCAGGTAACCCCTTTAAAGGCACGCCCACCGACCCCACTCACCGCCTAAATATGCTGTCTTTGGCGTGTGACATGCTAAAACATCAAGGCATCACCGCAAGCATTGACACATCAGAAATCCACCAAACCCCACCCGTCTATACCATAGATACGGTGCAAGCATTGGCACGGTGGTATCCTGATGATGAGCGGATTTTTGTCATGGGCGGTGATAGTTTGGCAAGTCTGCATTTGTGGAAAAATTATAAAGAGCTTTTGGCGTACGTTAAAATTTGGGCGTTTGATAGAGCTGGCAGTGATGATGTCGTGGCTGATGTGTTGGCAAAGATGACTGATGATTTTGATAAATTTTTACAAGATGGCTTTTTACAAGATGATTTATTAAAAGATGAATTGTTAAAAGATGAATTGTTAAAAACCGATAAAACTTTTAACACCAAACGTATTTTTTATGACAAATCGCCCATACCTGCTGTCTCGTCCACCCAAATCCGCCACGCCCTAGCCCAAGGCGATAAACCATGCCATTTGCCTGAGCCAATTTTTGATTATATTAAAACGCACGAGCTTTATAAAAGTGTGCTATAATAGACGGTTAATCTTTATTTTATTTGAATACCATGACCACACATAACCTATCCTTAGATGAGCAAATCACGCTCGTAACCACCGCCTTGGACGACCTAAAAGCCAAAGAGATTACCGTGATGACGGTTGAGCATTTGACCGAAATTGCCGAGCGCATCATCATCGCCAACGCCACATCAAAACGCCACGTTAAGGCACTTGCCGACAAGCTCGGAGCCACTGCCAAAGAAGCGGGGCTTATGCCACTAGGACGTGAAGGCGACAAAGACAGCGACTGGACGCTCGTGGACTTAGGGCGTATCGTGGTGCATATTATGACCCCACAGGCTCGTGAGTTCTATGACTTAGAAGGGCTATGGTCATCGCCAGAAGCCTTGCAAACACTTGCCATGCAAAAGGCGTGATGAATGATTAAGACCGCCCCAAATTCGCTTGGGGTGGTTTTTATTTGCCAAAAATCTTTTATCATGGGGTTTGGTGTTGATTGATGTGGGTATTTTTTGGTGTGACATGCAGGGCAAATTGCAACACACCCTTGTATATCCAAAACAAGATATAATAAGCCAACCCGCTTATCTGTCTTTCGTTTCGCCCCTTGTATATCCAAAACAAGATATAATAAGCCAACCCGCTTATCTGTCTTTCGTTTCGCCCCTAGAGATGACATTCGTTTTGTAGCATTGAAACCAGATAAGCACCCATCAATAACAACCGTACAGTTGCCAGTTTAACACCCGAATGCAAGGCAGGTTTATGATGAGTATGAAATCAGCAAACAATGAGTTAGACAAACACTATGTTCATTTTGTTGGCATTGACGTTGCCAAAAAGAGCTTTGTGCTTGCCACTTCATTATCACCCAAAACCAAAAACCATGATAACACAGCACAAGGCATTGACCAAGCCATCTGTTTTATCAAAGAGGAACACAAACAATGCGATAATGGCAAAACCTTAGTGGTTCTAGAAAGTACAGGTGGACTTGAAGTACCCCTTGCCAAAGCCATACACTTAGCAGGCATTTGTGTCATGATTGCCAATCCAAGGCAAACACATCAATTTGCCAAATCACAGTCCTTAACCAAAACAGACAACAAAGATGCTAAAATGCTTGCTTTTTATGCCAAAATGATGGCACAAAGAGATGATTTAGCCACCTTGCTTTATTGCCCACCCAGTCAAAGCCAAGAGTTATTAACCGCATTGATTAACAGACGCAATCAATTTGTCCAAATGTGTGTGGCTGAAAAAAACCGCTTGGAGCAATCTCATCACAGTCAAATCAGTAGCATTCAAGCTCATATTACTTACCTAACAGAGCAAATTCATGAGTTAGACAAGCAAATCAAAACCCATCTTGATGATGACAATCACCCAGATTTAAAACAAACCAGCAGTGTCATTCAAAGTGTTAAAGGTGTTGGACAAACCACCACAGCCACCTTGTTGGCAATGCTGCCTGAGCTTGGTACAATCTCACACAAACAACTTGCCAGTCTTGTGGGTGTTGCCCCACACCCTAAGCAAAGTGGAGAGACTAAGTTTAAAGGTCTGTGTCAAGCAGGACGACCAGAAGTGCGTAAGGCACTGTATATGGCAACCTTAGTGGCTACTCGCTTTGATGAGAAAATCAAAACCTTCTATCAAAGATTAAGAGCCAATGGCAAGCCCTTCAAAGTTGCCATTGTTGCCTGTATGCACAAACTACTAACCATTTTAAATGCACGGGTTAGAGATGAATTACAAAAGCAAGTTGTCGTACGTTAAATGTTCGGTATTGACGCTTTGTGCTAAGTTTTTGTATTGCACTTTGATGGGAGTGGAATACAGTTGCTACAAAACCGTCCAAAATCATCACCGATAAACCATACCCATTTGTGAATATTGGAAAATCATACTCATGGAATCAGACGACCTTATCCATTTTGACCGCACCCACCTTTGGCACCCCTATGCCAGTCTGCCACCTGCCTATGACAATCATCTCATCAGCCACGCCCACGGTGTACGGCTCTACATGGCGGACGGCACGCCACTCATAGACGGCATGTCGTCATGGTGGGCGAGCATTCACGGCTACAACCACCCCCGCCTAAACCACGCCATGACAGAACAGCTTGGCAAGATGAGCCATGTGATGTTTGGCGGACTCACCCACGCCCCTGCCATTGAGCTTGGCGAGCGACTTTTGGGCATCACTCCCAAAAACTTGACCAAAATATTCTATGCCGACAGTGGCAGTGTGGCGGTGGAAGTCGCCCTAAAAATGGCACTGCAATACCAGCTGGCACGGGGTCTGCCCCACAAAAACACCTTTGCCAGCACCCACTCGGGCTATCATGGCGACACATGGCACGCCATGAGCGTGTGCGACCCTGTGAATAGCATGCACGCCATGTATGGCAAACAGCTCCCCACGCAGTATTTTTTGCCGTCCCCACCTTTGGGTTTTGATACGCCATTAGATGATGAGACACGGCTTGACATGGATAGGTTTTTTGGGCGGTATCATGACAGATTGGCAGGGTTTATCATTGAGCCGATTGTACAGGGGGCAGGTGGTATGCGGTTTTATTCGCCTGAGTATTTATCGCATTTGCACGCCCTTTGCCAGTATTATGATGTCCTGCTCATCTGTGATGAGATAGCCACAGGCTTTGGGCGAAGTGGGGCGATGTTTGCGGTCAATCACGCAGGTATCTGCCCTGACATCATGACCCTTGGCAAGGCACTGACAAGCGGTTATATGAGCTTTGGGACAACCATGACCACCGATAAAGTGGCAAATGCCATTCATGACAGCCCCTACCCTGCTCTTATGCATGGCCCAACTTTTATGGGCAATCCCTTGGCGTGTGCGGTGGCGTGTGCTAGCATTGATATGGTACTAGACATGGATAGCCCGACTGTCGCTCGTGATATGCAGGATAAGCTCTTTGCCCACCTGTCGCCATTAACATCATGGCAACAAGTAGCGGACGTACGAGTGCTTGGGACGATAGGCGTGATTGAGATGAAAGAGCCGATAATCATGCCCATTTTTCAGGCACTGTTGCCAAAATATGGCATTTGGGTGCGACCCTTTGGCAAACTTGTGTATCTTATGCCTGCGTATGTGATGAGCGATGAAGAGTTGGGGGAATTATGTGGTAGATTGATTGAGCTTTTAAAAGAATATTTTGACGGAGACACGCCATGACCACCCTATTCATCACAGGCATAGACACCGACATCGGCAAGACGTACGCCACAGGCATTTTGGCTCGTCATCTGCTGTCATGTGGCAAGTCCGTCATCACCCAAAAGCTGATACAGACAGGCGTTGCCACACCGATAGCCGATGACATCAGAACCCACCGCACGCTCATGAATGTGCCACTCATGGACGTGGATACGGACGGCACGACTTGTCCTTTGACCTTTGTCAAGCCTGCCAGTCCCCACCTATCGGCACGCCTAGAAAACCGCACGATAAATCTAGACGACATCACGCACGCCACCGCTAGGCTAAACGCACGCTTTGACATCGTGCTACTCGAAGGGGCGGGCGGTGTGCTTGTGCCGATGACAGATGATGTATTGACGCTGGATTATATCGCCACGCAGAGTTATCCTGTGCTAGTCGTAACGTCTGCTCGGCTTGGTAGTATTAACCACACCCTACTCACCCTAGAAGCGATACAGACTCGGGGCTTGACGCTATGGGGCGTGGTGTTCAATCATCATTTTGACACCGACCCCGACATCAGCACGGACACGCAAGATTACCTACAATCTCATGTCGCACACCATTATCCAAGTGCGATATTTATGGAGCTTGTCGGCGATGAGATTACAGGTTTTGATGATGTGGCGGATAAGTTTTAACGCACCCGATAATACCACTCATGCCCCACCCCAAAGCCAATCTCCATAAGGCTTGATAGCATCCTTCCTGTCAGCCCCCACACCACTTCGGGCGTGCCGTCATCATCACAGTCATAGACCCATGCAGGGGTGTGGAGTTTGGCGGTGCTGTGCGTGATTTGACGGTCAAAGACAAAATCCACAGGCGTGCCATATAGCACATCAAAGGGTAACCAAAACAGCCGTGCTATCTCATCATCATTAGGCATGAGCGACCCCACCATATCAGGCGGTATGCTTGCCACCACAGGACGGACAAGTAAGCCACTTTTGGAGATTTGCATGGGCAAATACCCCAAAATCTCCACGTCCGCCCGATGTAGCCCGACTTCTTCGCACGCTTCACGCAAGGCGACATCTGCCGATGATATGTCCGTCTCATCACGCTTGCCACCGACTAAGGACACTTCGCCTGCATGACTACTAAGACGATTTGACCGCCTTGTTAAGAGTAGTTTTGGCGTGGGTTCGTCCGTGATGACGACAAGCACGCACGCCTGCGGTAAAGGGCTTGACTTGACGAGCTTATCATACCGCTTTATCGCTTGCTCACGCACAAGCCCTGTCAAAAGCTCATTATTATCCGTAAAGGGCAAAATATCCGCCCCACGATAATCCGCTAAGGCTTGGGCGAGCGGATAAAAGCGGTGCGAATCAGGCACATTGACCGTTTGTTTGTCTATAAAATCATTTGTCATTTTACTCATTTTCATTTAAACTTGTGATATTTAGCTTATCATATCATTATGTCCTTTTGCTTACAATGCGGTCAGCCCGCTACACATGCCATACCAAACGGCGACACTCGCCAGCGTTTGGTATGTACATCGTGTGCTTATATCCATTATGAGAATCCCAAGATGATTTGTGGGGTGCTTGCCATTCATCAAGGCAAAATCCTGCTGTGTCGCCGAGCCATTGAGCCACGCTATGGACTGTGGACGCTCCCTGCGGGCTTTATGGAAAATGGTGAAACCATGGCGGATGGGGCAAAACGTGAAACAGCAGAAGAGGCCGATGGCGTGGCGGTTGATTTAAAATTATACACCCTATTTGATGTACCGCAATGGGGACAAATTCATGCCATGTATCTTGCCAACCTACAAGATGGTAAATTTGGTGTGGGCATAGAAAGCTTAGAATGTGGACTGTTCTACCCCGATGAGATAGACATGAAAAACCTGGCATTTGAAACAGTCAAACAGACCATTGAATATTATGTAACGGATAAAGCAGCACTACAAAGACTGGGCAAGGACAGCGATGATTTTGGTAATTATCCCTTGCATGAAATTTGTATACCCAATCAACAGTTTTAACGTCATAAAACATACCGCACAGCCTAAGTGGTGCTAATGACAAAATTGACAACTGTTAAACCGATGATTTGGCTATCGGTTGAGATAATTTTATTGTTAAGATAACAATTTTATGTTATCATATTCAGGGAATTGTTACCCTTTTGATTTTTAAAATACAAATTGCGTCATATTGTGTTAAAGCGAAAGGGGGCATACCCTAAATTTTTAAGAGATTTTTGATATGAATATGAAAGCAAAGTCATCCATCGCAATTACCATGTTGGCAATGTTGTCACTGACCGCTTGTAACAACGCAGACAACAGTGCAACTCAAAGCAGTACCGTCCAAGAAGAGGTCAGCACTCAAACCGTTGAACAGCCTACAATTGATGAAAGCCAACAACCTGAGGTAACTGTTACCGATGGCGTGGGTGTGTTGCCTCAATCTGCTTATTCTGGCATGTTGCCTTGTGCTGATTGTCCAGGCATTCAGACCAATTTGACGCTAAATGCTGATGGCACATTTGTGATGGAACAAGAATACCTAGATAAGCCTGATGGTCAAATAACAACCAAAGGAACTTATGACATCAATGGTTTGGATAACAGATATGTATTGCTACATCCAGAGGGTCAATCTGACATACCTCCTTATTTGATTTATATGGATAAAGACACCATAGAATTTCGTGATGTAGAAAATGGTGAAGAACCTGCTCCGACTCACACCTTAAATTTGGTATCTTGATTTGACAGTCTGATTTTTAATCATATCTCATGTCTGCCCATCTTTGAATTTTAGCAAATGATGGGCAAAACCCAAACAAAAATATCAGCAAATTTCGCCCCAACTGGGGCGTTTTTGTATTTAGGCACTGTTTTGGCTCATCCCAACTTGCCATTTTACTGTTTACAAAATGGCTGTGATTGGGTCAAAATGAGAGCTTGACATACTTGATATAAGCGTATTAATCATGTCTTGCTCAGATAATGTAATACCGTCTTTGCCAAACGCTCAATATCTGCCAGATGAAGCCCGCGTACTATCATAACGAACCGAGAGATATCATCATGCCACATGTACGCCAACAGATGCTTTGGGGCAGTGGTCGCTTGGGCACGGGCGTGTTGAGCATCAATGGCGTTGGTCATGCCGTGTAGGGCAAATCGCCCTTTTAGATGCATGTCTTGGGTCAGAGTAGATAAGATAGATACAGGATTGGCAAACCCTATGGTCTCGATGAGTATTTTATCAAAGACAAGATCCTCTTTATCCAAATCAAGCAAAGACAGCAAAGCATCTTTAAGGTCGGTTAGCATAGTACAACACATACAGTCTGATGACAGCAGGTAAGTGTTGTCATTGATAGGCTTGACCAACAAGTCATCTAGCCCCACTTCGCCAAACTCATTGATGAACACCAAAGTTTTAGCATTTTTATCGCTTTTTAGGATTTGCTAGATAAAGGTGGTTTTGCCACTGCTCAAAACCCTGTAGCCACGTGAATGGGGATTTTGTTCATGAACATGCTTCCAAAGCATTTAAAAAATGCTCATCTAACACATCAATAGAACTGCCTGTCAGCGTGTGAATTTGACCCCACAACTCACTCAATCCATTTGTCATGAGTTGCTTGCCTGCTGGGGTTTGCACCAAATAATTCACGCCATGGCATCAAAAATCTGTATGCACTAAGACCTGGCAAGGGCATTGATGAGTTTTAGCCTGCGATAACGTTATTGGCGAGATAGCAAATCAGACAGGCTTGCCGTCCAGTCGCTTTTTTCTTCAATAAGTCCACACATGGAGCATTCTCGCCATGCCACAATGTTGACAAAACATATGCACTCTAAGCACCATCTTGTCAAGCTCACACCTTACAAAGGCGTGTGAGTTTGGCGATTTTTTGATGAACATCATCAGGGGCAAATCGTCCGAATGCCAGTTGACAAGAATCTGAATCAAATTCCCTCTTGTCCACGCACCAAAGGCTTCATCCATGTGTCGGGGTGCTGACTATAGGGCGTGCCTGCCTTTTGTATTTGCAATGAAAATCACGAAAAATCGCACGTTTTTCAAGGAAAAAGTGAAGTTTGATAGTCGTTCTATCAAACAAGTTTTTGACTTCGAGCCACAAGATTTAGCCATTTTTCATGCAAAAACGATTAGTTTATTTCTAAAATATTCCTATATTGTAAATAGTGTTATAAAGGGCAGGCACGCCCTAAATTTTACTACACAAATCATTCGCCCTAAGCTTGTCAAAAATTCGGTTTCTTTTATGGTTTGACAGGCTCACCATGAGTGGAAAGCGTGGCACTTTTTCATTTTGCAGAGTGTAACTATAAATGCTAAATTTGCTTGATTTTTAATCAATTTTATGTAAAATTTTGTAGTGCGATTGCTCTGATGAGCGATAGGAGCTAAGGTGTCTAGTGAGCCAGCTAGGGGAAATACGCCTTGTTTATCATAACACTGACGAATGGTACGAAATCCCACCAAGCCATTAAAACTGGCAGGGATACAAATCGAGCCTGCGATGTCCGCCCCCATGGCAAGTGGGACAATGCCACGCCCGACCACCGTTGCTCACCCTGATGATAAGTCTCCCGCCATGTGGTCAGGGCTAGTGACATTGGTCGGGGTGCCAAAATGGGGGTTTAGCCCCAATCCTGAATAGGCAAATTCGGACAGTTTGGTCTTGCCCACACAAGTCAAGTCCATGTGGTGCAAGGTTGAGACAACATGGGCGTCCTGTGTGGCAGGGGCATCTGCTCTGAGCTTTGCCCCTGCGGTCGTGATGGCGTGCTTGATGTCAAATAAGTCTTTGTAGGCGATGGGCACACCATCAAATATGGATAAGGGATTGTCCTGTTACCAACGGACTTTGTCGGACTGGGCTTGGGTCTAGGCAAGCTTTTTGGTCAGACTGATGAACGCATTGGGGGTGTCATCGATATGCTCATACAGTGTATCTAATGCCTTAATAGGACAGATGTCGCCTGTGACGTAAGTACGGACAAGGTCAAGGGCAGTGGTAATCATGGCTAGCTGATGGTAGGTGAATACAAAACCAGTGTACACTTATTTTAATGGGTGGTCAAGTTATCATTTGGTGGTAGTTTCTTACATTCTGGTATCAGCAAATGACAATATTATAACATTAGACTTCTTTCCAAACCCTGATTTTTATGGATTTTTAAAAACTTCAACCCCAATACTTATAAGGGTTTATTTTTAGTTTGGAAAGAGATTTATTATGTTTTTAACATGTTACTCATGATCGCTTTTGTTTTATTAAAATGGTTTTACCACCACCAAAATCACCACCGCAATCAGAATAAATACAGGAATTTCATTGAACCACCGCCAGTAGACATGCGTTTTTAGCTTGGGGTTGTCAATAAGACGAATACGAAAACGACCACAAGCAATGTGATACACGGTAAGTAAAATAACAAGCGTGATTTTGGCATGTAACCAACCTTGGGTTTTATAGACCTGCCAATTCATGATAACCATTGACAGCCCTAACAACCATGTTACCATCATGGATGGATTCATGATGCCACGATAGAGCTTACGTTCCATGATGGCAAATCGCTCTTGGCTGATTTTATCTTCACTCATGGCATGATAAACAAACAGCCGTGGCAAATAAAAAATCCCTGCAAACCAACACACCATGGCGATGATGTGTAGGGCTTTGATGTATAAAAACACGGCAATTGGATTAGTTGGCAGTAGGTACAGTCAGATACTTTGAGATGATTCTGTCAATCTCACCTGACTGTTGTAGGTTATCAATGCCTGCGTTAATCTTATCTAATAATTCTTGGTCGCCTTTTTGGGTATAGATGACAATATCGGCTGCATTAGGGGTCTTGTCATATTCTACCACGTTCATCTGATAGTCAGGATAATTGGCGGCAATGTGTTCTAAAAAATATTTGTCTTGTAATACAGCATCATACTTTTGTTGAATCAATCCTTGATATAGCTGAAAGACAGTTTCTACCGCTTCGTGTGAAGCAGGAGCAAGTTCATTAATCATCTTCTCTTGTGTGGTGTCTTTCATGGTCGCCACACGCAAGGGTTTTAGGCTTGCAACGTCTGTCACTGTAAGATTAGGTTGGTGCATGATGACAGATGGGTTTTGTAAGTAAGCATTGGTAGGATTAAATTTAGCAATGCGTTCAGGAGATGGGGACAGACCGCTAATCACCGCTTGATATTTGCCTGATTCTAAGCCTGGCAACATATCAACAAACACCTCTTTGTGTAATTCCACCTTAAAGCCTTGATTTTCACCAATGGCATGTATGATATCCACATCTATACCAGTTAAAGTGCCTTTTTCATCTAAAAAAGTCAAAGGTGGTAAAACGCCCGATGTAACAACTCTGACCACGGGCGCATCACTGGGTAGATTGCTCGGTATTTGTTCGCTGGTGGTTGTAGGCTGACTTTCTGTTGAGACAGGCGTTTCGGTGGGTTTGTCTGTGCATCCAAATAATCCTGCACATAAGGCAAAAGAAAGTGTTATTTTTTTCATGGTAAATCCAAGTTGCTGATAGATGTGGACACGTATTTTAACAAATCTTTAAGAATTTTACACGATAATAATTGTTTTTTATTGTAATTACAAAATAATAAATTTTTATTTATTATCAAATCCATGCCCTCACTCTACTGCCATCATACTGATGGCGGACAACCCTGTGGCAAATCATCACATTCATCACACTCTGCCCTGCCTGTCATGGCATTGATGATTTTGGGTTTGGGGGTAGGTTTTTGAGCGATAAGCCCAAGCATCGCCATGAGCCTATCATCATTAGCTTGCGATTGATTGGTTGTGGTCAAAAGCTTATCTCCATAAAAAAACGAATTTGCCCCTGCCATAAATGCCAATGCCTGTTCGCCGTCGGTAAGACTCTCACGTCCCGCTGACAGGCGTACGTAGCTTGTTGGACAACAAATGCGAGTTACCGCAATCGTACGTATCCATTCAATGACGGACAATCTGCCCTCTTGTAGCACCTTATCACCCAGTGGTGTGCCTTTGATGGGGACGAGTAAGTTCACAGGAATGGACTGGGGCGGTATGGGCATGGTGGTGAGTTCATGCACCCAATCAATCCTATCATCACGACTCTCTCCCATGCCCACAATTGAGCCGCTGCATACATTAATGCCTGCATTACGCACATATTCTAAGGTTTCTAAACGGTCATCATATGAACGGGTGCTACTTACTTGACCATAATAATTACGAGATGTATCAAGGTTGTGATTATAATAATCAAGTCCCGCCTCTGCCAGTGTCTGGGCTTGGTCAGGTTTTAGCATGCCGAGCGTCATGCACGTCTCCAAGCCTAACGCTTTGACCTCACGGATAAGCTCCACAAGGTAAGGCATATCCTTGGCTGATGGATGTTTCCACGCCGCCCCCATGCAAAAGCGAGATGAGCCTGACATTTTGGCACGCTTGGCTGATGCCAGAACCTTTTGGATTTCAAGGCGTTTTTCGGCGACCAGTCCTGTTTTATCACGATGATGTCCTGACTGTGAACAGTAGCCACAATCCTCAGGACAGTTACCTGTTTTGATGGATAGTAGCGTGCTGATTTGTACCTCGTTGGCATTAAAATGCCTGCGATGAACGCTTTGGGCTTGCATGAGCAAATCCATGAGCGGTAAATCAAACAGATGAGCGATGTCCTGACGAGTGATTGGCTTGGCTGGCAACATGATTTCTCCCCAATCAATGATGACCTAATCGGTGAATAAATGATTATTTTAAAAAATAAGTGAATGATTGTAAAGTTTTTTGTGGTTTTATAAATGACATGGTCAAAAAAGACGGCATTATCTGCCGTCTTTTGATTGTGTGGTACTGCTTATGCCATTTGACCGTTTAGTAGCTCTTGCACGCTTTGCGATGTTTTGTTGATGTCATGAAAGACCATACCCAATTTGGCACTTGGGCATGCCATGACAGTCAATAGTAAGTTCTTGGCCGTGGCACTGACGATGACATAGCCTGCTTTACTTTGCACAATCACACGTTCACTTTTGTTGCCAAGTAGCGTCTCAATCATGCGTTCACTGACTGACAGTAAGGCAGCACTCATGGCACTGATGCGTTCTTCGTTGACCGCCACAGGCAGATGTGATGCCATCATCATGCCATCGTCGGTGATGATGGCTGAGGCTTCAATTTCAGCAGAGTTGGCATGTAATTCATCTAAAATCTCATTAAATTTGGCGATATCTAGCATTTATTTATACCCCACTATGTTGCATATGATATTTTAGAAACCGATATTGAGACTAAAATACAAATGCCATAATTTATTAATAATTATAAAATAGTTTAATTAATTTAAAAAACAAAATACAATTGTTAAATTAATTAATCGCTATCAAGTTTAGCCATTATACGCCCATAAAATGCAAATGCAAGTCATTTTTTAAATAAATCCATAAAAATTTTAATGAATTAGGTGAACAATAAACCATTGATAATTATAGTTTAAAAATTATTAAGATTTGCTAATAATTACAAATGAGGCTTGATAAGAAAAAGCAAACCGCCTTGATGAACGATTTGCTTTTTTAAAATCATAAATAGAGGGGTGCACTCAAATAATCATGACTGAGTGATGGCGATGAACCATCGCCCATATCATGACTTTTTGACCGTCTTTTTTCGGGTGAGTTTGGTGTTCTTAGCACTCTTAACCACCTCCTCACCCCCCACTTTCTCCATCAACGCAAAATCCACTTGCAATAAGTCCATATTAACCCCTGCCACTTTGACGTTAAGCTCCTCGCCCAATTTAAAGGTTGAGCCTTTATCACCTATTAGGGCTTGTTCACGCTCGTTGTACTCATAGTACTGGGCAGATAGGTTTGAGATGTGAATCAGTCCGTCAATGAACAATTCATTTAACGTAACAAACAAACCAAAACTCGTTACGGTGGTAATCGTCCCCACAAATTCATCGCCCAAATGTCTTTGCATATAGTGGCATTTTAGCCATGTTTCTACATGACGGCTTGCTTCTTCGGCACGGCGTTCGGTGTTGGAGGTCTGCTCGCCTGCGTCATCTAGCGTTTTGTAAATTGTGGGTTTAGATTTGGTATTGGTTACTTTATCCTTAATGGCTCGGTGGAGCATGAGGTCAGGATAGCGGCGAATGGGGCTGGTAAAGTGGCTATACTCATCATACGCCAAGCCAAAATGCCCGATGTTGTCAGGACTGTAATTCGCTTGCATCATGGAGCGAAGGAGCATGGAGTGAATGCTCTCGGTATCCGCTCGCCCTTCGGTTGCTTTGATGATACGCTGATAGTCGGCATGGGTGGGCGACTCGGTGGGAAAAGACAGCCCAAACGATTTGACGTACTCGGACAGTTTGGCGGACTTTTCATCGCTGGGCTTGTCGTGGTTGCGATACAAGGCAGGCAATTTGTGCTTTAAGGCAAAATTTGCCCCACAAGTATTGGCAAGGAGCATCATCTCTTCGATGAGCTTATGGGCATCACCACGTGTGCGTTTTTTGATGTCTTTGATGTCGCCGTCTTCGCCAAATACGATGTAGCTTTCGGCAGTATCAAATGCCATCGCACCACGCTCTTCCCGTCTTTTATCTAGAATTTGATAAAGCTGATACAAGGTATCTACCGATTTACATACATCAGGATTGTTGACCAAATCATCAGGTAGGGTTTCATTGGTGGGGTCGTCAAAATAAGCATTTACCTGATTATAGGTGAGTCGTGCTTGTGAATGCATGACCGCAGGATAAAACTCATAGCCTGTTATCTTGCCTGCCCGAGACAGCTTGATATCAGCAACCATACACAATCTGTCCACTTTTGGGTTTAGCGAACACAAGCCATTGGATAAGACCTCTGGGAGCATGGGGATAACACGATGAGGAAAATACACACTCGTACCACGCTCATAAGCATCCACATCAAGGGGAGATTGAGGGGTTACATAATGACTGACATCAGCGATGGCAACCACAACACGGTAGTTACCGCCAGAGCGTTTGCAAGCATAGACTGCATCATCAAAATCACGTGCATCTTCGCCGTCTATCGTGATAAGTGGCAAATCTTTCAAATCCACACGCCCTTTAAAATCTGTCTCGGTTGGCTCGCCATAGCTGTCGGCTTGTTCTAGGGTGGCTTTGCTAAACTCATGCGGTATGGCGTGGTTTAGCAAGGTCGTCTCGATGATAAGCTCACGGTCGTTTAAGTTGGTTAAAAGCTCGCCAATCTTGCCCGTGGCGTACTCTTGATAAGTGGGCATGTCAATGATGGCAACTTTCACGCTGTCGCCCACGTTTACCCCATGATAAGACACATCATCATCACTTAGAGTAATGGGCTGATGAGCGTTCGCCCCTGATAACTGAACAAAATAGCCGTCATCATCCCTATCAAGCACGCCCACAAATTCGGTGCTGGCACGGTGTAGCACGGTTTGGATACGGGCCTCAGGCTTGCCACGAAACTCGGTGGCAACTGCTTCTACCGTGTCGCCGTCAAAGACCACACGCATTTGCTTTTCATGGATAAATAGGTCGGGCATATCATCAAGCACGACAAAGCCAAAGCCCTTGGCATTGGATGAAATCTTGCCCGTTACGGTAGTAGGTAAGGGAGCGATACTAAAATGAATGCCGTCCGTGCGTTCTAGTTGGTTGTCCCGTAGCATGGCTTTTAGGCGGTTGGTTAGGGCAAAAAACCGCTCATCATCGCCCAAAATCTCAAAATGCAGTCCCAAACTCTCCGCCGTGGCAGGTTTGCCGTCATTGTTCATTTGGGCGACAGTTTGTAAGATAAGCAGGCGAGAGGGAATGGGGTTTTGATATTTGTTGGCTTCATCGGTGGCGTTGGGGTCGTTCCACGTTGGTGTTTTTTTCATGCGTTTCTCTTTATAAAAAATTTGGTTAAATCTTAATGTTTGAGTTATCATAACATATTTAGCCACGAAATCATGTAACTTTTATGACAGTTTTTTTAAATTTTGCCACGCCCGACACCGCCCAATCATCAGGCTATGTGTCCGACATTGCACGGGTGGAGCGTGAGCTGTTTGATGACGCTTGGGACGGCTTGGCGGTGCATTCGGTGCTGGGGCAGTTTGGGGCGGGGGTGCTTATCGCTTGTGATGACGATGATGAAATGCTCGGCTATTGTATTTATCAAATCGTTTTTGAGACGGCAGAGATTTTACGCATTGCCACAGACAGCCGTTATCAACAGCAGGGCGTGGGCGGTGGTTTGCTGACCGATTTTGTCAAATTAGGTAAGGACAAAGGGGCAGAGCGGATACTCTTAGAAGTGCGAGCCGACAACTCGTCCGCCATACGTCTGTATGAGCGACATGGCTTTTATCAAATAGACGTGCGAGCTGGGTACTACAAGGGCGACTGGGGGCAAACGGACGCACTGATTTTGCAAAGGGATTTGTAAATTTTTAAAATGGGTAAATGATAGGCATGCAAGGGCAAATCACATCCACCCCCATGACAACAATTTTAGCATGAATAAATTACCCCACACCCCAATTTAAGCCTTTTTAATAACACCTTAAAACGGCACTTCACTTTCCCAATCCAGCCAAGCCCCATGCGTGGGGTGTTTTAGGCGAAGTTTGTGGGCGTGCAGATTGAGACGCGGGGCAAGCTCCAAGGCGGTGCTTTTTTGTGGTAAGGCGGCATAAATCGGGTCGCCAATCATCACATGACCGATATGAACACAGTGAACTCGTAGCTGATGACTTCTGCCCGTGATAGGGCGTAGAGTCAGACGAGTTACGGCATGAGCCTTACCTGCCTTATCGGTGCGTAGCTCGTGGTGCATGACTTCATAATGCGTCAAGGCTCGCTTACTCCAACTCATGTCCACGATATGACGGGGCTTAGTGGTCGGCTCGTAGCGGACGGGCACGTCAATCACGCCTTTTTTGTCGTCCGCCAGTACCGTGCCAAACACCACCGCTTGATACTCTTTGCTGACCATACGGTCAATGAACTGCTTGGCAATGTGGCTTTGGCTGTGTTCGTTTTTGGCAAAAATAATCAGCCCTGAGGTATCCATATCAAGGCGGTGAATGAGCTTGATATTGGGATAAACCCGCAGCAGCCGTGATTGCAAGCTCACCTTCAACGTGCGTCCGTCCACACTAAGAAGCCCTGCCGGCTTATCCCCCACCCAAATGTCATCGTCTTCATAGACGGTGATTGAGCGGATAAAATTTTTAAAAAATTCATCATCATACTCACGCTCTTGGGCGTTCATCAGGGAGATTTTGTCATCAGATAGGCGGTCGTGGCGGTCGGTCATGGGTTTTATGATAGTTTAATGATTTGGATTAATGGGGCGAATTGATGATTTTTGTAAATTTAATCATCATTTGCCAAAAAGTTTGTTATTATAGCACGAAGTTTTGGGGATATTGCGATGATTTGATTTGCCCTAATCCACCGATTAATAGGACTTATCATCACACACTTGAAAGTCATCAAGACACCCCCATTATACACACATTCACTTATTTACAAAGGTAATACCCATGAGCATTATTAACACCACCGATGCCAACTTCGACCAAGACGTACTACAAGCCGACAAGCCCGTTCTCGTGGACTTTTGGGCGGCGTGGTGCGGTCCATGTAAAGCCATTGCCCCTGTCCTAGAAGACCTAGATGCCGAATATGGCGACAAATTCCAAATCGTCAAAGTTAATGTAGACGACAACCCAGAGACATCAGCACGCTTTGGCATTCGTAGCATTCCAACTTTGTTCGTGTTCAAAAATGGCGAGAAAGTCGATACCGTGGTTGGTAGCCGTCCTAAGTCAGAGTTTGTTGAATTGCTAAACAAGCATTTATAATATCAAACACACCCAAAAGCCTGCCCTGTGCAGGTTTTTTTATACCCCCATAAAAAACAAGCCATGACTATCATGACTTGTTTTTATAGCTTAACTTATATCAAAGCCTTATCAAAGCCTTAGCCCCTTTTTTAGGGGCAACCGCTCGGCAAGTTCTAACAATGCCTTTTGGTACACGCCCCGTTTAAACGGCACAACCTGTCCCAAAGGATACCAGTAACTCACCCACGCCCATTCGTCAAACTCAGGGGTTGCGGTGTCAAAGCGGATAAAGTCGGTGTTTTTTTCATCTAAGCGTAGCAAAAACCATTTTTGTTTTTGCCCGATACAGAGTGGCTCTTGCCCTAGTCGCACATAACGCTTGGGCAGGCGGTAACGGAGCCAGTCATGCGTTACCCCCAGCACTTCCACGTGGTGCGGACATAAGCCCACTTCTTCATACAATTCACGGTACATCGCATCAAGCGGTGTTTCACCCCTGTCAATCCCACCTTGTGGAAATTGCCAGCTGTCGTGTCCGATTCGTTTTGTCCAAAGTACTTGCCCTTCTGTATTTGCCAAGATGATACCGACATTGGCTCGAAAGCCGTCTGAATCAATCATGACTAACCTTAATGTAATAAATTTAAAGAACGCCAAAATTTGGCAAATTATTGCTGTCTATTAAACCAAATTTTGGCCAAAAAGTGTAACATTATTTTGCTTAAAAATGTTGCAAATGGTAAATAATGGCAATAAATGCCGATTTTGAGCGTGTTTGTTGGCAAAATTACCCTATTTATCATTGTCATTCTTGTCAAAATGTTGTCAAAATGCACAAAAATCAAACCCAACCTTTAACGGTCAAAAATTTACCGCCCTGTCATTTTGTGCTACAATGCCCCATTATTTTTATTAAAATTTATCAAAAAAGGTAATCCCATGAGCGACATGAGTGCCAGTGTAACATGGCTAAATAACGAAGCGATTAATTTTGAGACCGTGAGCGGTTCGGGGCATAAAGTCATCATCGACTCAGCCCAAGAGCTTGGGGCAAGACCGATGGAGCTTATTCTGATGGGGCTGGGCGGTTGTGCCAGTTATGATGTGGTGAGCATTCTAAAAAAATCCCGCCAAGCCATTAGCGATGTTCGCTGTGAAGTGTCCGCTCGCCGTGCCGACAGCGTGCCTGCGGTGTTTACCGACATTCATCTGCATTTTATCGTAACGGGCGAGAACATCAAAGAATCACAGGTCGCCAAAGCCATTGAACTGTCAGCGGACAAATACTGCTCAGCGTCAAAAATGCTCGCCGATGGCGGGGTGAACATCACCCATGATTTTGAAATTGTGGCGACTGCATAAGCATGAACTGGATTTTGCACGTGCCGAACGATACGCATTATGCGATTGTGGCTCTCATGGTCGCTTGTGTGTTGCCTTTTGTCTTTGCATTTTTGGCAAAGATGGCTGGCGGATTTGACTTTAAAACCGACAACCAAAACCCACGAGCGTTCCTAGCACAGACCACAGGGCTATCGGCTCGCCTAAATGCCGTGCAAGCCAACAGTTTTGAGAGCCTGCCTATTTTTATCGGGGCGGTGCTGGTCGCCATGTACTGTTTTGTCCCCCAAAACGTGGTCAATGGCATGGCGTGGCTTTATGTCGTGTTACGCCTTATCTATGGCGTGGCGTATGCCATGAATCTGGCGACCTTTCGCTCGGTGGTGTGGGGCTTGTCGCTGGTTTGCTGTTTGCAGTTATTTTATTTTGCCATAAAGATGATTTGGTAAAAGCCTGTCCTGTGGATGGGTTTTTGCTTTTGGGGCAGGTGTTGGTTATTTAAAATGGTTGTTTTGAATGGATTAAATTGAATATGATAGATGGACATGATGGATAAATATAACAGGCAAATGGTATTTGGTAGGATTTTGCATATTTAAAATCCATACATCAATCATATTAACAAAGAAAATGCTTTTACCTATTCATTTCTTTTTTAAACAACCTTTAAAAACTATTTAATCATCATAAACAAAGCTTAAAACCATGCCTTACATTTATTTAAAACTAGGACTTTATCATGGCGGTTAATTTTTCAAACACACTCATCGTGGCAATCTCGGCGACGGCATTATTTGACCTAAAAGAGCATGATGAGATGTTAAAACGCTTTTTGGCGGAAGATAGAGCCACCGCGTCCGCTCGGTTTAGCGACTACATGAAATCGGTCGAAAACGAGCCACTACAAAAAGGCACAGGCTACCCACTCATCGAAGCCCTGCTAAACCTAAACAAATACCAACCACCCAAAGACTACCACGATGAGTCGCCCTTTGTCGAAGTCGTCATCGTCTCAAAATCCACCCCCGACCTAGGCATACAGGTGCTAAACGCCATACGCACGCACGGGCTGGGCATTACTCGCTCGGCGTTCATCTCGGGGGCAAGTGTGGCGGATTATATTGATGATTTTGACGTGGATTTGTTTTTGACGACCAACGTCGATGATGCCCAAGCCGTCACCGATGCCCGCCTGTGTGCCTGTGCGGTGCTGGACGCCACGCCCGTGGAGATATTGGAGCTGGACACCGAACAGCTTCGCATTGCCTTTGATGGGGATGCGGTGCTGTTTGACGACTCAGGCGAGCTGGTGTTCAAACAAGAAGGACTGCAAGCCTTTCATCATCGTGAAGAGAGCATGGCGGATTTGCCCATTGACAAAGGTCCTTATGCCGACTTTTTAATCAAGCTCTCCGCCCTACAAAAGAGCCTGCCCCACGACACCCTAGACAGCACCCATAACCCGATTCGTATCGCCCTTGTGACCGCTCGTAATGCCCCTGCCGACATGCGTGCCATTAAGACATTAAGGGAGTGGGGCGTAGATGTGGATTTGGCGTTTTTCTTGGGCGGTATTGAAAAAACAAGGGTATTAAAAACATTTGCCCCGCATATCTTTTTTGATGATTCTATTAAGCACATTGACGCCGCCAAATCAGTTGTGCCGTCTGCCTTAGTGCCTTATCATTCCACGTCTTTGCTTAATGAATATCACAGTCCTGATAAAACGGTCATTGATAATATCGATAATGCCCAATTTGTCAAAACTGATAAAAAAGTGTTAAAAAGCCCCAAAAAGGCGAATAAATGATTTGTATTTTTAAAATAAAATGTGTTAATATAATCATGCGATAAAAATCAGCGTTTTTATCTTTTTAAATAGAGATATTTTAAATTTATTTTTAATATCCCAACTGGCACCACCAATAATCATCGGACGTATTGATGTATGCACATTGATGGATTTGCCTTTGATTATTCCACGGTTATTTTAAAGAGGAAATACCATGTCTAATGTAAATATTGACGCACTTAGCGTAGAACAGCTAGAAGCACTTACCAAAGATGCCCAAGCCAAAATCAAACAAAAGCAAGCCCAAGGTCTAAAAGATGCTTACTTGCAATTTAAACAAATTGCCAAAGAAAACGGCACCACCATCGAAGAGATTCTAAAAGTAGGCAAAAAAGCTCACAAAGAAGCGTCTGTTGCTTACCGTGACCCACAAAACCCTAAAAACGTTTGGGCAGGTCGTGGTCGTAAGCCAGGTTGGTTAGAAGAAGCCCTAGCCAAAGGCAAAAAACTAGAAGACTACAAAGTAAACTAAGCAGTAAAACAAGATAAGAGATTATTAGGGCGTGTTGAACTTTGGTATTTGCAATGAAAAATGAGAAAAATCGCACGTTTTTCAAGGAAAAGTCCGCAGTTGATATTGAAATATCAACAAGGATTTTGACGAAGAAAAACAAGATTTAGCCATTTTTCATGCAAAAATTGACAAAACAATAAGTTTTATCTCATTTTTATAAAATGTTATCAATGTTCAACACGCCCTACCTTGACTGCAAATAAATAAGTCAGGATATCTTATTCTGACTTATTTTAATTAAGATAATGGCAATACAATGCACAAATAAAAGCGATGGCATGCCAAAAGACAAAATCAAAAAAGACCCATTTAGTGAAAATATCGTAACGCTAAATATGTGAATTTAACCGTTTATTTAAAACAAATTTATCTTAGTTTATGAACTAATCAAATCATTATTTTTAAACATCAAAAGTTGAGTGATTATCATGGCAAGTATTAATAAAGTGATTATCGTTGGTCGTTTGGGTCAAGACCCAGAAGTACGTCAATTCCAAAATGGCGGTAGCTTGACCAGTATTAATGTGGCGACTTCTGACCGCTGGACAGACAAAAACACAGGCGAGCAAAAAGAACAAACCGAATGGCACCGTATCAGCCTATTTAACCGCCTAGGCGAGATTGCCGCCCAGTACCTACGCAAAGGGTCGCTCGTGTATATCGAAGGCAGTCTGCACACTCGCAAATACACCGACCAACAAGGCATAGAGCGTTATAGTACCGAAGTGCGAGCCAATCAAATGCAAATGCTTGACAGACGTGACAATAATGGCGGTGGCAATGGTGGTGACTGGCAGGGCAACCAAGGCTACAACAACCGCAACTTTGGCGGTGGCTACAACAACCAACAAAATAACCAATGGGGCAACCAAGGCGGTCAACATGGCGGTTATCAAGGCAATAATGGCTTTGGTGGCAACGCACCGCAACAAGGTGGCTATCAAAACGGCTTTAATAATCAGCCCCAAAATGGCTTTGGGCAAAATACCCCAAACTACCAAAATAACAACCCCAATCAAGGCTTCGGGCAAGCCCCACAGCACGCCAATCAAGGCATGAACCAAAATGCCAATCAAGGCGGTCAAACTGGGCAAGGCGGTCAGGATAACGCCCCCACCCAAAATGGAGCCAATCCATTCATGGGCGACAAACCCGCCCCCAAAGCGGTAACCCCACCGTCAGCCAGTGGCGTGGCAGATGATGACATGCCTTTTTAGGGATTATTTGACAATAAAACGGTGGCTACGGTCGCCGTTTTTTATGCTCTTTTTTGCCCTTTTTGGTGTGTATGATAAATTTGATTGAAAATTTTACCTTTTTAAGTCATAATTTGTTACAATATCAGCATTACATTTGTAAACATTTTGGAAAATATTTATGAAAAGAGTCGTCATCACAGGCATGGGCATTGTCTCAAATATTGGCAATGACTTAGCCACCGTTACAGGCAACCTAAAAAACGGCAAATCAGGCATTATCTTTAACCAAAGCTATGCCGATAATGGCTTTAAATCGTGCGTGTCGGGCTCTATTGACCAAAGCACGCTTGATGTGTCAGGCATTGACCGCAAGCTAAAACGCTTTATGTCAGACGCAAGCCTATACGCCTATGTGTCCGCCTTGTCCGCCATAGATAACGCAGGTCTGTCCCTTGATGATGTGGCAGATAACGTGCGTGTGGCGGTCGTGGCAGGCTCAGGCGGGGCAAGCACGGCAGATGTGGTCGGCTCAGTGGATAACATGAAAGCCAAGGGGCTTCGTGGCGTGGGAGCAATGGCAGTGCCAAAAATCATGAGTAGCACGGTGTCTGCCACGCTTGCCACAGGGCTAAAAATTAAGGGTATTAGCTATTCGCTGTCGTCCGCTTGTGCCACGTCTAGCCACTGTATCGGTCATGCCATGGAGCTAATTCAGCTTGGCAAGGCGGACATGGTCATCGCAGGGGGAGCAGAGAGCGAGCATTGGACGCAGTCGTGTATGTTTGATGCGATGGGGGCGATGAGTACGAGCTACAACGACACGCCCACCACTGCAAGTCGCCCGTATGATGCCACCCGAGACGGCTTTGTCATCGCAGGCGGTGGTGGTATGGTGGTCGTGGAGAGCTTAGAACACGCACAGGCTCGTGGAGCGAACATTTTGGCGGAAATCGTGGGCTATGGAGCAACATCAGACGGAGCGGAAATGGTCGCCCCAAGCGGAGAAGGGGCAACTCGCTGTATGCAAATCGCCTTGTCGCAGGCAGGGCTTGATACGGTGGATTATGTCAATTCGCACGGCACATCAACACCGCTTGGCGACATCACGGAGCTGTCCGCCATTGCAGACGTGTTTGGCGGTGCGGACAAAACCCCGCCCATTAGCTCAACCAAATCCATGACAGGGCATAGCCTAGGAGCGGTGGGCGTGCAAGAGCTGATTTATTGCGTGCTGATGATGAACAACGACTTTATCGCCCCAAGCATTAACATTACCGACATGGACGAAAAAGCCAAGCCTTTTGACATCGTCCAGACCACACGTCAAACCGAGATTAACACCGCCATGAGCAACAGTTTTGGTTTTGGTGGGACAAATTCGGCGTTGGTTGTTAGGAAGTTTAAAGGTTAAAATCGGCAACAACCCCAACATAAAGCCCATTGTCATCATGGGCTTTTTTATGCTAATATATACAAAATTAAGTATATACAAGGGGGCAAAATGCTAACTCGTGTTTTTCAAAGTGGCAATAGCCAAGCCGTGCGTATCCCTGCCGATTTTCGCTTTGACGTGGATACAGTAGAAATTATTAAGGCGGACAATGGCGATTTGATTTTGCGACAACCCATGCCACAAAAAGGGCTTGGCGATGAGTTGTTTGAATTATTTGCCAGCTTTGATGAAGATGTCATTCGTGCCATAGAAGATAGGGACAACGAACCGCCCCAAGAGCGAGAAGCCTTATGAAATATATGCTTGACACCAACACGCTGATTTATTTTATCAAAAATAAACCACCTGCCGTGCGTGAAAAAATCAACCGAATGTTAGGTAAGCACGAGCTTTGCATGAGTTTTATTACTTATGGAGAGTTATTAAAAGGGGCGTACGGCAGCCAAGACCCTAAAAAAGCCAAACAAGATTTTGAAAACTTAGCCAAACTTATCCCTGTGCTGTCATCACACCCAAGATGACCGACCATTATGGCAAATGGGCAAATGCCCTAAAAACCAAAGGCATGCCCATTGGCAATAATGATTTGTGGATAGCAAGCCACGCCCTAGCGGTGGGGGCGGTGGTGGTTACTCGCAACAGTAGGGAGTTTGAGCGTATTACCGATTTGGCGGTGGAAGATTGGACGGTGTAAAAATCGGTGGTAGTCTAAAATATTACCTTTAAACAAATAAACCCCCACAAAATTTAAACCTATCAAACAGACACCGACATTCGCCCTAACTTTTCGCTAATGGCTTGCCCCACAAAAGCATTTAAACTGCTATCACGGCTTGCCATATAAGCACGGCGGTGCAACTCGCTGTCAATGCGTACATTAAATGACCCTTTAAATGGCTTGTCAGGCTCTATCCCCTGCTCATCACAAAACGCCAAATAATCGTCCACGCTGTCATAAAACGCCTGTTTTAGGTCGTGGGCGTTGTCCGCTTCAAAGGTAACAAGCTGATTGATACCGATGAGTTTGCCATAAAACATCTCATCATCATTATCCAGTTCAAATTCGCCCACATAGCCTTTATAAGTCATCATCGCTTGGTTCCTTGTCTAATTTTGGTTCGTTGATTGGTTCGGTTTGGGGTTCGTCAAAATAACCTTTTTCGCTCAAATAGGCTTTGACTGCTTTTAATGTTCCACCCTTAATGGTATTTTCAGGGTGGGGTTTGTGCAAGTGAATGCGGTCGCTGTCGTCATCGGTATGAATAAAAACAACCCTTGACCCTGCCCGCTCGTGCATTTCATAGCCAAATTGTGATAATAGCGTTACCAAATCACTAAACACAAAGGTGCTAATATCGCCCTGCAACTTGGCTTTTAGCTTATCTTTTTTGGTCATGGCTTGCCTTGTAACTGTATTTAGTTGCATTATATCGCCCATACTACCCCTTGTCAAACTCAAAATCAACACCAAACCCCTTTCCCTTTTTCCCATTTTCCTTTAAAATCCCCCTTTTTCTCTACCCGTTTAAAAATGCTCACACACCCCATTACCACCACGCACACCCCAAGCCAGCTTGTAGCACTCATCGCCACGCACCGCCCCAATTGGCAGGTGTGTTTTTTGCACAACGCTCATCGCCCCGTCATTGGCATTTGTCCTGCTGTTTCGTGGGCTGCCGTCTTTGTAAATGACTTATCCATTCACAAAAAAACTCGCCAAAACGACAACCGCACCTACACCGCCACCTACACCGATTGGCAAAACGAGCTTATCGCCTACTGCCAAGCCCACACCCCAAGCCCCACACATCAAGGCGACTATACACATGGCTTAATGGGCTTTATCGGTTATGACCTATCGGCTCATGAATTGAATCCCAACATCGCTATCAAACCCAACCAGCCTTGTGCTTATTTTGGGCATTATGACATTTATATTAAGCCGTGTGAATATGGATTTGACTTGATTGGCATCAATGCTGATAAAGATATTTTTGATGAAATAAAAAATAATTTAACTGAGTTATTAAATAAACAATTACCAAAACCAACACCTGCCCAATTTATCTTATCATGGAAAAAAGAAGATTATCAAAACGCCTTTAACCAAACCCAAGAATATATCAAGGCAGGCGATACTTATCAAATTAACCTTACCCAAAAATGGCAAGCAAATTTGGATAATTTAGCCAGCTATTTGCCCCATTTGCAAGACAAAATCAACGCCCCATTTGCAGGGTTTTTAAAATTAGGTGAATTTGAAATTTTATCGGTATCGCCTGAATTGTTTTTTGAATTTTATAAAATAGAAAATAATATTCATATCATCACCAAACCCATAAAAGGCACACGCCCACGCCATGATAACGCTGATATAGACAATGAATTAAAAAATGAACTTGCAAACAGCGAAAAAGACATTAGCGAAAATTTAATGATTGTGGATTTACTGAGAAATGATTTGGGTAAATACGCCCATATCGGCACGGTAAATACGCCCAAACGCTTTGCCATTGAAAGTTTTAAAAACGTACATCACATGGTTAGCACCATTACCGCCCAATTAAAGGACGTGCATAGCCTAGAAGTCTTATTTGGCAGTTTGCCCGCAGGGTCAATCACAGGCACACCAAAAAAACGGGCGTGCGAGATTATCCATGAATTAGAAATATCCCCCCGTGGGGCATATTGTGGAACCATGGGCTATATGAATTTTGACGGTACGGGCAATTGGAATGTACTCATTCGCACGTTGCAAAAATGGCAAAAGACAGAATTATGGGCAGGGGGCGGTGTTACGATAAAATCGGATAGAGAGAGTGAATATCAAGAATGTTTGGATAAAGTGGGGAATATATTGCAGATGATACACTCTACAAAATGAAAAAGTGCTACGGTTTCCGTTCGTGGTGAGCCTGTCGAACCATGACGGAAACCGACCCTTCGACAAGCTCAGATACCATGATACCCCACCTAAGTCAATGGTTTTTTAAGTATCTGGTATCTAGTATCTTACAAACTAACTTAAAGATACTTGTTGCTCAAAGGATGTTTGGGTTTTGATAACACCAAAACAGATATGTACCAATTTACGCATACAAGCACATAAGGCTTGCATTTTGGTTTTACCGTTTTGTTGTAATCGTTCATAAAATGCCTTAATGGTGCTATTATAACGAATGGCACTCATTGCAGACATATACAGCTTAGCACGCAAAGAGACTTGCCCTTGTTTGGACAGTTTGATTGCTCCCTTAAAGACACCTGACTGTCTTTGTTTGGGTATTAAGCCTAAAAACGAAGCCATCTGTGAGGCTTTTTTAAATTGTTTGGTATGCATTAAACACACCACTTCTTTGGCAATAACAGAACCAATGCCGTCAATGGTTTCAAGTAAGGTTTTGTCTTGCTTTAAACTTGGGTGTTTGTCAACAAAGTCATCAATGTCTTTGGTGAGTTTGGCAATTTCCTCTTGAAGGACATTGATGACTGTTTGCATGGATGCTTTAACCAAATCGGGCAGATTGGGTGATAAGAGCAACTCTTGTCGGTTTTGCTCTCGTTGCAAATCTTCTTTGAGTGCTTCTAAGCGAGCCAATAGAGCTTTTAGCTGTTTGGCTTCAATGCTAGGTGCTACCCAAACCTCAGGCTTGTGGCTATAACCATACCTTGATAAAATAATGCTGTCTTTTTTATCAGTTTTATGGATTACCCCCAAACTGTCTGCAAATTTGCGGACATAGTTAGGATTGACAATGCTTTGCTTGATATTATTATCATCAAGAAACTCACTTAGGTGTTCATGATAAACCCCTGTTGCTTCTAGGATGATGTGTAGCTCATCAAGATGATTGCTGACATTGGTTTTTAACCAAGCAAGCAGTAAATCAAAGCCTGCTTTGTTGTTGTTAAAAACCTTGGTTTTTACTTTATTTGTGCTTGGGTTTATAAATGCAACATCAAACTTTGCTTTGCTGATGTCTATGCCAATATAGTGTATCATCTGTCTCTTGCCTTGTTTATGCAGTGTCTGTTTTAATAAACGCACTTAGATACCATTCAGAGTTAAGATGACAAGCAAAGGACACCATCTGAGCACCAGTGTTAAGACACTAAGGGCGAACCCGTGTTCTCTTTGCTTGTATAACCCAACAACATTCTAGCAGATAATCTAGGTTTGGTGTTGGGTTGATACAAGGGCGAACGGTTTCCGTAGTAAAATTCAATTTTGTTAGCTGTACATGGCGAATGCGAATAAATGTACACACTCCTATCGCCATGTTCCCAAATATGCTATACTTATGCCAAATTGGAAAATAACAAGCCCATCCTTTCATTTTATAATACCACTTATTCCAAAACGACATAAGAGCCTTTTCATGTTTCACTTTACCGACCAAACCGCCTTTTTAGACAACATCGCCACACTCGCCGACACGCACATCGCCCCCAAAGTCATCGACATTGACAAGGGTTATTACCCCCTTGCTGAGATGGCAGAATTGGGCAAGGCAGGACTGTTCGCCCCGCACCTAAACGCCCACGGCAACCGTTTTGATTTGGCAATCCTTGCTAATGCCAACGTAGGGCGAGTGTGTGGCACGACCGCCTTTTTGACATGGTGTCATCAAGTGATGGGGCTGTATATTGACCAATCGGACAACAGCCTGTTAAAGGGCGAATTTTTGGACAACCATGCCCTTGCCAACACCTTTGGCGGTACAGCACTGTCCAACCCGATGAAGACATGGGCGAACATCGAGAGCATGAAATTTGTCGCCAAAAAGGACGGCAACGGCTACAAAGTCAGCGGCATCCTGCCGTGGATTAGCCACATCAAAGACGGTCAATACTGCGGTGCCGTGGCACAGATAGACGGCACGGACGATGAAGTTTTTTTCCTTTTACAGTTTGACAAGGCACGCCAAAGCTCATGGCAACTGCACCCTTGCCCTGCGTTTAGTGGCATGGAAGGGTCTAGCACGCTACGCATTGAGCTGACCGACTACCCCATCAGCACCGATGACATCATCGCCTTGCCCTGCAAAGATTTTATCGCCCGTATTCGCTCGGCGTTTGTGCTCATGCAACTTGGTATCGGGGCAGGGATTATCATGGGAGCCATTGATGACATCAAAGAAGGCACGGCAGTCTCTAACGCCTTTTTAGAAGACCAAGCAGGCAGTCTGACCTTGGAGCTTGATAACCTGGTCGCCAAAACCCTAAGCCTTGGCAAAGACCCCTTTAACAGCGACAAAGAGTTTTTCTTGGACGTGCTAAACGTGCGTGAACAAGGGGCAATGCTCACCCTAAAAGCCACCCAATCTGCCATGCTTCATCAAGGGGCAAAAGGTTATCTGATGACCGCCCACCCCCAACGCCGTCTGCGTGAAGCTCAGTTTGTGGCGATTGTCACGCCTGCCATCAAGCATTTGCGTTATCTGTCTCATCAGCTGATGGATGAACCCAAAGTTCGTCCGATTGAATATTTCATTTAAATTTATATAAAAAGGTAATCATGACAACTTCCCCCACCGATGGTCGTGGTGCATGGCGTAAATTCATCTGCCTTGCCTGTGGCTATATCTATGATGAAGAATTAGGCGACCCCGAAGATGGCTTGCCTGCTGGCACTCGCTTTGAAGACATTCCCGATGATTGGCAATGTCCACTATGTGGCGTACGCAAGAGCGACTTTGAGCCTTATGAAGAGACAAGCCATGTCGCTCCTGCTGTCGTCTTTGACCGCACCGAGCGTGGCGTGGTCATCGTTGGGGCAGGTCTTGCAGGTTGGGCGATGGTAGACGCTTTGCGTGCTTTGGACAAGGATTTGCTCATCACACTCATCAGTGCCGATGACGCCGACCGCTATCACAAGCCCATGCTGTCGGTCGCCCTATCCCAAGGCAAAGGACGAGCCGAACTGGTGCGTGCCACGGGCAGTCAGTCCGCCCTTGACAACAACGTACGTCTGCTTGCCAACACCTACGTCACCAACATTGACACTCACACCCAGAGTCTGCATACCACCCGTGGTACGGTGTATTATGACAAACTCATCCTTGCCATCGGTGCCAGCCCTGCCTATCCGCCCACCATCGCCAAAGAGATGGCATGGCACGTCAATCATTTGGAACGGTTTGACGAACTCAAATCCCGCCTAACCACCCCCAAGCACGTCGCTATCATCGGGGCAGGCATGATTGGCACCGAGCTGAGCGAAGATTTGATAAAGGCAGGTCACAAGGTCAGTCTCATTGACGTACATCCCAGACCCTTATCCGCCCTACTGCCTGCCGTGGCGGGCGAGCGGATTTTAAATGCCATCGAAGCCCTTGGGGTAAATTGGCTTGGTCATAGCATGGTCAAAGGTGTAAATGCCACCGCACACGGCTATGAGATTGACTTATTTGACTGCGACAGCGAGACGGTCAGCCCCTTACTGGTCGATGAAATCATCGTCGCCACAGGACTTCACGTTCACGAACGCCTGCCCTTGCGTGCCAATCTGACCTTTAACAAACACACAGGCATCGCCGTCAATCCCCAAACCCTACAAACGAGTGTGCCTGACATCTATGCCCTAGGCGACTGTATCAGCATTGATGGCGTGCCTTGTCGCTATGTCGCCCCCCACCGCTCACAGGCGAGTGTCATTGCAGGGCAAATCATCCAACAAGACGGGCAAGCCACCATCTACAAACACACCCCACCGATGATTCGCCTAAAAAATAAATGCATCAGCGTCACCGCCAACGGTCTGCCCAAAGGCGTGGGCGACTGGCATGTGCTTAGCGATGATGAAAACGGGCTTATGTTAGAGATGAGAGAGCATGGCAATGTCGTGGCAACAGCAACGATAAAAGCAGTATAGCAAGCAAAAATAAAAATGCAAAAATAAAAAATTGGGGCGATGTGAACCGACCCCCAAATCTTAGACATAAGATTAAAGGTTAGGTTGTTGCAAGTGGTTGTATTAACCCTAATTGGACTAAGTTTCTGTACTTAACAGGACTTAGTCCTTTTAATTTGCTCTTTATTCTATCATGATTGTAGTAGTGTATGTACTCATCAATCACTTGTTTAAGTTCATCTGTTGATGTAAATGTGGTTGTCTCATAAAATATCTCTTGTTTTAGCGTACCAAAGAAGCTCTCTATCACAGCATTATCCAAACAATTGCCTTTTCTTGACATGCTTTGGGTTAAGCCTTGTTCTTTTAGGGTTTGTTGATACTGGTGCATTTGATAGTGCCAGCCTTGGTCTGAATGAATGATGGGTTTGTCATCCATCTTTTCTTGGCTTAGCTTGGATAGGGCATCATTTAACATCTCTTTGACCAACTCATACGTTGGTCTGTCCTTCATCGTATAACTGACAATCTCACCATTAAACAAGTCGATGATGGGCGATAGGTAGAGTTTTCTTTGAATGACACTGCCATCATTTGCCTTGTCTTGTACTTTAAACTCTGTGATGTCTGTTGCCCACTTTTGATTGGGTTTGTCTGCTTTAAAGTCTCTTTTGAGTATATTGTCCTGAATGGTATCTTTGCCCATTGTGCCTTTGTAAGTATTAAACTTACGTTGACGACGAACCAATGCTTTGAGTCCAAGTTTAGCCATCAGTCGTTGCACTCGTTTATGATTAATGACCATGCCTTTTTGGGCAAGCTGATTGTTAAGCTCTGATGTGATTCTACGATAACCATACCTGCCCTTGTGTTGGTGGTAGATGTGGTTAATGTGTTCTTTTAAGTCAAGGTCTTTGTCAGGCTTTGTACTTTGACGAATGTGGTAATAAAACACACTTCTTGGCAAGTTTGACACTGCCAATAAGTCAGCAAGTTTGTGCTTATGCCTTAATTCTTGGATGATCAGGACTTGTTCTTTGTTTGTACTGATTGTTCCTTTTGACGAATTAAGGCATCTAGCTTTTTTAGATAGTCATTCTCTGCTCTAAGATAGGCAAGTTCATCAAGCAAATCATCCACACTTTTTTCGTGGTCTTGTTTGGTTTTCCAAGTTGATTTGGTTTTATTAGCGTTGTGTTTGTTTGACATTGCTTTTTTGCCTTTGGGTTTGGGTATTAGTCCCATTATACCAAAGGCTTGGTAGGACTTTAACCAAGTTGACAGTAAAGAAGGTTGTGGCAGATTAAGCTCTATGGCAAGTTGTGTAAGCGATTTGCCCTGTTGTATGGCTTGAACGGCATTAAGCTTAAAATCTGTGTCATAGACAGCCTTTGTGTGTCGTCTTTTTATGCCATCAATGCCATGTGCTTGATAGAGTTTAACCCATAGCTCTACGGTTGTGTGGTTTAGATTAAAGTGTTTGGCGGTTTGTTTGTAGCCATGATGATTAAGATAATACCCAATCACAGACAGTTTAAAGTCGGTTGTGTATTTTGCCATAAAAAGCACCCCAAAGGTTAGTGTGTCTAACTTTTGGGGTGCGGTTCAATGATTTGCCCCTTTTTTATTAGGGCGTGTTGAACTTTGGTATTTGCAATGAAAAATGAGAAAAATCGCCCGTTTTTTAAGGAAAAAACGTAGGCTGATAGTTATTCTATCAGACAAGTTTTCGCCTTCGAGCCACAAGATTTAGCCATTTTTCATGCAAAAATTGATTGAAATTGTCAAATTTTCATCTTATTTTATAAGAATGTTATCAATGTTCAACACGCCCTTTGGTGGTGCATTTTCAAGTTAAACGATTATAATTGAGTTTACGATACTTTGAACGACAAAAAACAACCGTAAATTGCTTTACGGCTGTTCATGTCATGGAGTGCTAAACTGAGAATACTAGGATTAGAATGCTAGGTGAGCACCTACGCCCCACATGTTGGCATCAGAGTTTAGGTAGTTATAACCTGCTTCGATACCGAAGTTAGCGGTTGGTTGGAAACCTAGACCTACGCCACCAGCGATTGACGTTTTGTCTGTTTCGCTAGAATATAGGTTGCTGTTGGTTGTTTTGTTTTCAACTTCTGTTTTAGACAGACCCAATTTACCTTTGGCATAGACTGGTGAGTTGTTGAAGTGGTAACGATAAGTACCATACGCACCATAAGTCTTCGCTTTTAGTTCGTACTCATTGCCATTATGGTTATATTTTTCGCTATCAGCACCTTGGTATTCTAGCTCAACACCGACGTTTTGGTCGAAGTTATAACCACCATATACGCCATAAGCAGTCAAGTCACCTTTATGACCACGAGCGTTATCAACGTCAAATTGACCTACTTTTACGCCCACATAAGGCTGACCCACACTATTTGCACCGTAGCTTACAGCAGCAGTGGCACTCATTGCCAATAGTGATGACGCACCAAGAGCTAGTAGGGCTTTGTTTAATGTTTTCATGGTTTCTCTCCAATTATGGTGCAAGCACCGAGTTTGTTTATTATGTCGCCATCTGACGAATTCATCATCAGTGCCGATGTGTGTATAGTAACAAAATATTTCTAAAAAACTGTGCGTATTTGTGGTGTTAAATGTAAAGTTTTGCAAAATTTACCCCCACCCCCTTTTACATTGGATGTCTTTTGCAATATTTTGTTACTTTTATCACAATCCATGCTCAAATATTGCGTTATTTTGCCAAAATTATCCCAAAACTCAGCTTATTTATCCCATTTCACAGCCAAAAATCCCAAAATACCGCCATTTTTTAAAATTTTTTGATAAATTTTAAAAAAATTGCCCAGCCTTTTGACAAAGCACGCCATTAAAACAGTCAAATTTGGGCAAAATCGGCAAGTTTTACATAAATTGTTACAATTTACGCCCATTTTCGCCAGTTTTTTGGTCAATGTTACAGGGCGTGCCTGCCTTTGGTATTTGCAATGAAAAACAGGAAAAATCGCACGTTTTTCAAGGAAAGTTCGCAGTTGATATTGAAATATCGACAAGGATTTTGACTTCGAGCCACAATCCGACCACTTAAATTTAAAAAATTAAGTAAAAACCTTAAAAATTTACACGATTTAAGTGGTCAGATAGCCATTTTTCCTGCAAAAATGAATTGAAATCATCAAATTTTTACCATATCTTATGAGAATGCTATCAACGGTAGGCACGCCCTGATTTTTTAATAAAATTTAGGGTAAATTTTTTGGTAAATTTTAAAAAATAGGCAAATTTATGACAAAATCACTCATCATTTTTGATTTGGATGGCACGCTCATTGACAGTGTGCCTGATTTGGCGGACGGCGTGGATAAAATGCTTGCTCATTTTGACAAGCCCCCTGCTGGCACCGACAACGTGCGAACATGGGTGGGCAACGGCTCCACCAAACTCGTAGAACGGGCATTGGTATGGGCGGGTTTATCACTTGATAATTTGCACCACGCCCATGAGCTGTTTTTGACAGAATATACCACTTGTCAAGGTAAGACAGTAGAGTATGACGGGGTAACAGACGGGCTAAATCGCCTTATCAAACAAGGCTTGACGCTTGCCCTGTGTACCAATAAGCCCGCCCAATTTTTGCCCGACATTTTGGCAAACATGGGCTGGACGGACAAATTCGCCTGCATCATCGGGGGCGACAGTTTGCCCACTAAAAAGCCTGACCCTGCTCCGCTTTTGCATATTTGCACCACGCTTGGCGTGGATAAATCGCAAGCGGTCATGGTGGGCGACTCCAAAAATGACATCACAGCAGGGCAAAATGCAGGGATAACCACGCTCGCCCTAACCTATGGTTATAACTATGGCGAGCCGATTGCGGACAGTCGCCCTGATGGGGTGTTTGATAATTTTGGCGATTTGGTTGCTTTTCTTTTATGACCTAAAAAACACACCCCAAAGACCTTGCTTTGGGGTGTGCTGCGGTTTATTTATCAGACATCTATCAAGCGTTTAGCCTGCCACCACAGGGATTTTACCGATTTTGGCTTGCCAAATTTTTGGGGCGGTGGCGTGTACCGATACACCATTGCTATCTACCGCCACCGTTACGGGCATGTCCTTGACTTCAAATTCATAAATCGCTTCCATGCCAAGCTCAGGGAAAGCAACCACTTTGGCGTTTTTGATGGCTTTTGAGACCAAATATGCCGAACCGCCCACCGCCATGAGATAGACTGCTTTGTTGTCGGCAATGGCTTCACAGGCGATTTTACCACGCTCGGATTTACCAATCATACCCAAAAGACCAGTTTGTTCTAGCATTTGACGGGTAAATTTATCCATACGAGTGGCAGTTGTCGGCCCTGCCGGCCCCACCACTTCATCACGCACAGGGTCCACAGGCCCAACGTAGTAGATGAGCTTGCCCGACAAGTCCACAGGCAAGGTTTCGCCATTATTTAGCATGTCAGTCATGCGTTTGTGAGCGGCATCTCGCCCTGTGTAGATTTTGCCGTTAAGCAGTAGCACATCGCCTGTTTGCCATGTCGCCACTTCTTCTTTGGTTAGGGTGTCCACATTGACACGCTTGCCGCTATCAGGGCTATAAGTAATGTCAGGATACACGTCCATGCTTGGTGGTTCTAGGTTTACCGCCCCTGTACCGTCAAGCTCAAATTCCACATGGCGAGTGGCAGCACAGTTAGGAATCATCGCCACAGGCTTAGACGCTGCGTGCGTTGGGTAGTCTAGGATTTTGACATCAAGCACGGCAGTAAGACCACCCAAGCCCTGAGCCCCAATGCCAAGTGCGTTTACCTTTTCAAAGAGTTCAAGGCGTAGGCTCTCTGTGGTAGATAGCTCTGCTCCGCTTTCGGCTTTGGCTTTTAGCTCATGAATGTCAATGTGGCTCATAAGACTTTCTTTGGCCAAAAGGGTTGCTTTTTCTGGCGTGCCACCAATACCAATACCCAAAATACCCGGGGGACACCAGCCTGCACCCATTTCAGGAATGCTCTTTAACACCCAGTCCACAATGCTGTCAGACGGATTTAGCATGGCAAGTTTGGATTTGTTCTCGCTACCACCCCCTTTGGCAGCACAGGTAACTTCCACCTTGTCGCCTGCCACGATTTCCATGTGAATGACGGCAGGGGTGTTGTCTTTGGTGTTCACTCGTTTGCCCGCAGGGTCGGCAAGTACAGACGCTCGCAGGGTATTATCAGGGTGATTGTAGGCACGGCGAACGCCTTCGTTTACCATATCCGCCACGCTCATATCAGACTCCCAAGTTACGTTCATGCCAACTTTTAGGAACACGGTCGCAATCCCTGTATCTTGGCAAATCGGGCGTTTGCCCTCGGCACACATACGGCTATTTACCAAAATTTGGGTCATGGCATCACGAGCAGCAGGGTTTTCTTCACGCTCTAAGGCTTCGGCTAGGGCTTGGATATAGTCGGTGGGGTGATAGTAGCTGATGTATTGAAATGCATCTGCAATGGACTGGATAAAGTCGTCTTTTTTGATGACAGTCATGTGAGTTCCTTGTGATTGGCTGGCTGTGGCGTGCCTAACTTTAATAACACTTTTGCATTTTTAAACACGTCAGAGATACAACTCTGTTTTTGCATAAAAAATGGCTAAATCTTGTTTTTCATCGTCAAAAGCTCGTTTGATAGAACGACTATCAAACTTCACTTTTTCCTTGAAAAACGTGCGATTTTTCTCATTTTTCATTGCAAATATATAAAGTCAGGCACGCCCCAAAGCTGGCTAGATTTTGCTAAAAAGCGGTGTTATTGTAGCATAGATTATCACTGCTTTAAAATGTTTTTCCCAATTACCGCACAGAGCAATCATACCACACCCCACCAAACAACAACTGTTCAAGATAAGACCCATTTTACAAAGTTCTCATTCTTATATTTAATAGAAAGTTTGACATGACCACTTACTAAAATTAAATTTAATACAGCACAAATTAACAAGACGCACTCACCATTGGTAACATTTTTCTAGACATGATAAAAATTTGATGATTCAATCAATTTTTGCATGGAAAATAGCAAAGGCAGACTCGTCCTAGTTTTAAAGTTTTCAACTATAATTTGACATCAATCGTCTTTTTATTTATCAAAAACACCAACAAACCAAAATCCATGCAATAAAAAAACCAAACCTTAAAAAGGTTTGGTTTTCGTAGAAATAGTGACTATTATGGACGGTCAACCAATTCCACATAAGCCATTGGTGCATTATCGCCATCACGATAACCGCATTTGATGATACGCAAATAACCACCTGGGCGAGTCTTGTAACGTGGTCCTAGCTCATTAAAAAGCTTACCAACGGTTGCCTTGTTACGAGTACGATTAAAAGCAAGACGGCGATTAGCAACGCTGTCTTCTTTTGCCAAAGTGATGAGTGGCTCTGCTACACGACGTAGCTCTTTTGCTTTTACCAACGTGGTTTTGATTAGCTCATGTTCAATCAATGAATTGGTCATGTTTTGGAACATAGCCTTACGATGGCTGCTGGTGCGACCCAGCTTGACTCCGCTATTACGATGTCGCATGGTCAGTATCCTTTAAAATTAACGGCTACGGTAAGAAAAACGGTCATCAACTCGCAAATCGCTTGGTGGCCAGGTCTCTAAACGCATGCCCAACTCCAAACCTTTTGACGCAAGTACGTCTTTGATTTCGGTTAATGATTTCTTACCTAAATTTGGTGTTTTTAGAAGTTCAGTCTCAGAACGTTGCACCAAATCACCGATGTAGTAAATGTTTTCAGCTTTCAAGCAGTTTGCTGAACGAACCGTTAGTTCAAGGTCGTCCACTGGGCGTAATAGCACAGGGTCAATCTCTTCTTTTTCTTTAACTGGCTCAGGGGCTTCCTCGGCTTCTAGATCAACGAATATTGCAATTTGTTGTTGCAAAATCGTAGCAGCCTTACGAATCGCCTCTTCAGGGTCAATCGTACCATTAGTTTCAAGCTCAATGATAAGCTTGTCAAGGTCAGTACGTTGCTCAACACGAGCATTCTCAACATCATAAGCCACACGCAATATAGGGCTAAAACTTGCATCAAGTTTCAAACGTCCAATCGCTTTAGAATTGGCATCTTCACGACGTTGATTGGCAGGCTCATAGCCACGACCTGTCACCACACGCAGACGCATTTTTAAATGTCCACGTTCACTTAACGTACCAAGCACCAATTCAGGATTGGCGATCTCAACATTATGTGGCAGTTCAAGGTCAGCAGCAGTTACAATGCCTGCACCCTTTTTATCCAATGTTAAATAAGCTTCGTTTTGGTCATGTAAAATGATTGCCAAGCCTTTTAGGTTCAAAAGCAAATCTAATACATCTTCTTGCAAACCTTCTAGTGTTGAATATTCATGATCAACGCCTTCAATTTCAGCTTCAATCACGGCAGCACCAGACAACGAAGATAAAAGAATGCGACGAAGAGCATTACCTAGTGTATGCCCAAAGCCACGTTCTAACGGCTCGAGCGTGACCTTAGCAGTCGTTTCATTAACCGTATCTACATTAATTGCAGACGGTGTTAGAAACTCAGTTACATTTGTCATAAGTCACCTCGATTAGTTCGGATTATTTAGAATATAGTTCTACAATCAAGCTTTCGTTAATTTCAGCAGGTAGGTCACTGCGATCTGGAGCAGTTTTAAACATACCTTGTAGTTTGCTGTGGTCAACTTCTAGCCATTCTGGAATGCCGCGTTGAGTCGCAAGCTCTACTGCGTTTTTGATACGAAGTTGTTCTTTTGACTTCTCATGTACAGCAATCACATCACCGTCTTGAACTTGGATTGAAGGAATGTTCACACGAACAAACTCATCACGACCTGCTTTTTTTAGCAGGATTGCACGGTGGCTCACCAACTGACGTGCTTCTGCACGAGTAGCACCAAAGCCCATACGATAAACAACGTTATCCAAACGGCGTTCTAGCATGCCAAGTAGGTTTTCACCAGTAGCGCCACGCATACGAGCAGCTTCTTTATAGTAGTTTGAGAATTGACGCTCAAGCACACCATACATACGTTTTACTTTTTGCTTCTCACGAAGTTGTAGAGCGTATTCAGAGGCTTTATTTTGGCTATTGCCATGCTGACCAGGTACACGACCTGATTTTTTTGTCTTAACGTCGTAAGCTTTTACACCTGATTTTAGTTGCAGGTCAGTACCTTCACGGCGAGACAATTTTAATTTTGGACCAATATAACGGGCCATGAGTTATCTCCTTAAACGCGGCGTTTCTTAGGCGGGCGGCAGCCGTTGTGTGGAATCGGGGTTACATCGCTAATGCTGTTAATTTTATAACCCAATGCACCTAATGCACGAACCGCAGACTCACGACCTGGTCCTGGACCTTTAACCAAGACATCAACGTTTTTAACACCATAGGTTTCTTGTGCTGTTTTACCAGCAACTTCAGCAGCAACCTGTGCGGCAAAAGGCGTTGATTTACGTGAACCACGGAAGCCTTGTCCACCTGAGGTGGCCCAAGCCAATGCATTACCTTGACGATCGGTAATGGTTACAATGGTGTTATTAAAAGACGCATGGATATGGGCGATACCTTCAGATACCGAACGACGTGCCACTTTTTTGCGGCTACGAGTGTCTTTTGCCATCTTTTAGCTTCCTAAATTAGTTACTTTTTAATTGCTTTGCGAGGACCTTTACGGGTACGCGCGTTAGTTTTAGTGCGTTGACCACGAACTGGAAGACCACGGCGGTGACGAAGACCACGGTAGCAACCCAAATCGACCAAACGCTTGATGCTCATTGAAATTTCGCGACGAAGGTCACCTTCAGTAGCGTAATTTGCAACTTCTGCACGAACAGCATCCAGTTGTGAATCATCTAACTGACCAATCTTGGTAGTCTCGCTAATACCTACAGTTGCTAAGATTTTCTTAGCGGTAGTGCGACCAATACCAAAAATGTAAGTTAGCGAAATCACAGCGTGTTTGTTGTCCGGAATGTTTACACCGGCAATACGAGCCATTGATTTCTCTCCGTTAGCACAAATGCTAGGCATTTGCTGTTTTACTCTACTGCTATCCTAGATAACAGCATGGCAAGTAGCGGATAATACAATATCCGCTACAAAATTGCAAGTATTAATTTGTAAAATTAACCTTGACGTTGCTTATGACGTGGCTCTGAACTGCAAATAACCAATACTTTACCTTTACGGCGTACGATTTTGCAACTGCCACAGATTTTTTTAACAGACGCTTGAACTTTCATGTCTACTCCTAATGTCATTTAGACTGGATTAAAGTTTGATCATGGTATTGATGGGTCATCAGATGTGCTTGCACCTGTGCGATGAAGTCCATAAGTACAACCACCATAATCAATAAAGATGCACCACCCAACTGAAAAGGCACGCCAAATGACGTTTGAATCACCATTGGCATTAGGCAAATGATTGCCATATACATCGCACCAATAAACGTTAGGCGATTTAGGACAAAATCCAAATATCGTTTCGTTTGCTGTCCTGGGCGTATGCCAGGAATATAAGCACCACTACGCTTTAAATTCTCTGCCACCTCACCTGGATTAAACATCAATGCTGTATAAAAATAACAGAAAAAGATGATTAGCACGCCAAACAGTAATAGATACAAAGGACTGCCTGGCTGCAAGATGAGTGAGATGTTCTGCATGATATTTTGCAGTGTGGTTGGATTCGCCGAAGAACCTGACCATTGCCCCAAACTTGCAGGCAGCATCAGCAATGAGCTGGCGAAAATTGCTGGAATCACCCCTGCCATATTGAGCTTTAATGGCAAATGTGATTGTTGCTGAGCATAAACTTTACGCCCTTCTTGCTGTTTTTGGGCGTAATTAACAGGCACACGACGTTGGGCACGTTCAATATAAACAATACCAGCCGTCACTGCTAAGCCGAGCAAAGCAAAGATAAGGACAACCATTAAGTTCATGTCCTGACTAAATGCACCTGCAATCATGCCAGGGGCACTTGATATGATACTGGCAAAAATAAGCATGGATATGCCGTTGCCAATGCCACGCTCAGTAATCTGCTCACCAAGCCACATCAAGAACATCGCTCCTGCAACCAATGAAGTTACCGCAGGAATCATAAAAGTCAAGCCAGAACTCAATGTCAAGCCACCAGCAACAAGACCTGCTAACATACCGACCGCTTGCACAAATGCCAAAGCCAGTGTACCTTGTCTGGTGTATTTATTCAAAATACGCCGACCTGATTCGCCTTCTTTTTTTAGGGCATCAAGCGAAGGTATCACCGCCGACATCATCTGCACCACAATGGATGCTGAGATATAAGGCATGATACCCAATGCCATGATGGACATGCGCTCCAAAGCACCACCTGAGAACATGTTAAACATGCCCAAAAAGGTGTTTTGACTGCCATCAAAAAATTGAGCAAGACGAATGGGATTCATGCCTGGCACAGGAATGTGCGAACCCAAACGATAGACAACCAACGCCCCAAGCAAAAATAACATGCGATGCCACAGCTCATCGTACTTACGAATAAAAGCCAATGGATTTAATGGAATGCCTGATTTAGGCGTTGATTTAGACATGGATTACTCCTCGACGCTACCGCCAGCGGCAACGATGGCTTCTTTTGCACCTTTAGTAACTTTTACGCCTTTAAAGGTTAAAGCACGGCTAATCTCGCCTGATAGGATAATACGAGCACGCTTCATGTCACCACGGATAATGTTGGCAGCTTTTAGCGTTTCAAGTGTTACCTCATTGCCTTCAATTTTGTTAAGCTCTGACAAACGCACTTCGGCAGTTGTCAAGGCTAACTGACTGGTAAAACCAAATTTTGGCAAACGGCGATAGATAGGCATTTGACCGCCTTCAAAGCCTGCTGGAATGCTTGAGCCTGAACGTGAAGTTTGACCCTTGATACCACGACCACCAGTCTTACCTAGACCTGAGCCAATACCACGACCACGACGTTGGGCAGTCTTTTTTGCACCCACTGCTGGGGCAAGTTCATTTAAACGAAGACCCATTACGCTTCCTCCACTTTAACCATGTAATGTACACGATTTACCATACCACGAGTAGATGGTGTATCTTCTACTTCTACGGTATGACCGATGCGACGTAGTCCCAAACCTTTTAGGCAGGCTTTATGGCTTGCCAAACGGTGTGAGCTAGACTTAGTTTGAGTAATTTTCATTGTTTTCATAACACTCACCTACTCTTAGCCCAAAATTTCTTCAACAGATTTGCCACGTTTAGCAGCAACTTGCTCTGGTGAAACCATGTCACGCAGACCTTTAAAGGTTGCATAGACCACGTTGGCAGCATTGGTAGAACCATAGCATTTTGCCAATACGTCTTGAACGCCAGCAACTTCTAGCACAGCACGCATTGCACCACCAGCAATAACGCCAGTACCTTCTGATGCAGGTTGCATGTATACTTTTGATGCGCCGTGACGAGCATTAATAGGGTGTTGTAGTGTTGTACCAGCAAGCTCAACAGTAATCATGTTACGCTTAGCAGCTTCTAGTGCTTTTTGGATGGCGGCAGGCACTTCACGAGCCTTACCACGACCAAAACCAACACGACCATTACCATCACCAACCACTGTCAATGCAGTGAAAGAGAAGATACGACCACCTTTTACAACTTTTGCCACACGGTCAACGGCAACCAATTTTTCTACCAAACCGTCAGTTTGTTCAACTTTTGCCATGATTAGAACTCCAATCCGTTTTCACGAGCAGCGTCAGCTAATGCTTTAACACGGCCATGATATTTAAAACCACTACGGTCAAATGCAACCTTAGTGATGCCCGCAGCTTTTGCACGCTCTGCAATCAGTGCACCCACAGCTTTTGCTGCTTCAACATTACCAGTCGCACCTGAGCGAAGGGTTGAGTCAAGGGTTGATGCCTGAGCCAAAACCACACCACCTGTTGGGGCGATGATTTGGGCATAGATGTGACGTGGCGTGCGAGTAACGGTCAAACGGTTAGCACCTAATTGACGGATATGGGCACGGGTTTTTTTTGCTCGGCGAAGACGAGCTGATTTTTTATCCAACATGTTTGCTCACCTTACTTATTTTTTCTTAGCTTCTTTACGAAGAACCACTTCATCGCTATAACGAACACCTTTACCTTTATAAGGCTCTGGCGGACGGAAGCTACGAATCTTAGCTGCTGCTTGACCCAATTTTTGCTTGTCGTTTGATTTTAGAACGATTTCGGTTTGGCTTGGGCTTTCGGCAGTCACACCTTCAGGAAGATTGTAAGCAATCGGGTGAGAGAAACCTAAGTTAAGGTTTACTACGTTACCAGCAACTTGGGCACGGTAACCAACACCGATAAGTTGCAAACGACGTTCAAAACCTTCACTCACACCTTGAACCATGTTGTTCAACAATGCACGCACAGTACCTGTGTGCATCCACGCTTCTTTGGTGTCTTTGACAGGAGCAAGAGTAACCACGTTATCTTCTTGCTTTAGCTCGACCAAATCATGTAGGCGTAAAGACAAAGAACCATTCTTGCCTTTAACTTCAACCTGCTGACCGTTCAAAGTAACGCTGGTACCCGCAGGTAGCGTTACTGGGGCTTTAGCCACACGAGACATAGGAATTTCCTTTAATGATAAAAACAACCATCAATAATTGATGGCAACGAATAATAACCAACTCTCACCATCCAAGATAATTTAAATTGGTTAAAAAAGCAGGGTATTATAACACAAAAAATCCTTAGAGTAAACTAAGGATTTTTATTTTTTATCACTTTAAATAAAATAACAAGTAAAGTGATTAGGCAACCAAAGCGATAACTTCACCGCCAATGCCAGCTGCACGTGCTGCACGGTCGCTCATGATGCCTTTACTGGTAGAAATGATGGCAACACCCAAGCCTTTTTGAACGCTTGGTAGTTCATCTTTACCACGATATTGGCGTAGACCGGGACGGCTATAACGCTTAAGTTCAGCGATAACACCTTTGCCTTGGTAGTATTTTAGTTCAATGTTTAGAACTTTTTTGTTGTTTTCGCCGTCAACAACTTCAGCAGAAGTTAGATAGCCTTCAGCAACCAATAAATCAGCAATTGATTTACGTAGCTTAGAAGCAGGCATTTCTACACTTGGCTTATTTCTTGATTGTGCGTTGCGAATGCGGGTTAGCATATCAGCAACTGGATCTTGCATACTCATTGCGATACTCCTTACCAGCTAGCTTTACGAACGCCAGGTACATCACCTTGCATTACACGCTCACGCAGTTTGTTGCGTGATAGACCAAATTTACGGAAATAGCCGTGTGGACGACCAGTCAAGCCACAGCGATTACGCAAACGAACTGGTGATGAATTACGTGGCAATGCTTGTAGAGCAAGCATTGCGTCTAAACGCTCTTCATCACTGGCATTCACATCGCTAATGACTGCTTTTAGCTGTGCACGCTTCTCGGCGTACTTAGCAACTGTTTTTTCGCGTTTTAATTCACGATTAATCATGCTTTTCTTAGCCATAACGTTTACCTTATCTAAATGGGAAACCGAATGCTTTTAGTAATGCACGACCTTGGTCGTCATTAGCAGCAGTCGTTGTGATGGTGATGTCAAGACCACGAATACGGTCAATCTTATCAAAATCAACTTCAGGGAAAACGATTTGTTCTTTGATACCTAGCGAGTAGTTACCACGACCATCGAATGCTTTTGCAGAAAAACCACGGAAGTCACGAATACGAGGAATCGCAATGGCAATTAAGCGGTCTAAGAATTCGTACATTTGGTCGCCACGAAGGGTAACTTTACAGCCAATTGGCCATTCTTCACGAATTTTAAAGCCTGCCACTGATTTGCGTGCTTTGGTAACAACTGGTTTTTGACCAGCGATGACAGTCATGTCTGCCAAGGCACCTTCAAGTAGTTTTTTATCTTGTGCTGCACCACCAACACCCATATTTAGAGTGATTTTGGTGATTTTTGGCACTTGCATGACATTTTCTAAGCCAAGCTCATCTTTGATTTGTTGCTTTAGCTTATCATTGTATAAAGATTTTAATCTTGCCATTACTATATACCCTTAGTATCTTATGCAGTCGCCACTACTTCACCAGTAGAACGATAGATACGGACTTTTTTGCCCTCTTCGTTTACTTGGTAAGCAACACGATCTGCTTTTTGGGTTGCTGCGTTATAAATCGCAACGTTTGAAATGTGTAGAAATGCTTCTTGCTTAACGATGCCACCTTCTTTACCTAGCATTTGGTTAGGTTTTTGGTGTTTGGTTACAATGTTAATGCCTTCAACTTTTACACGGTCTGCTTTAACCGCCAAAATTGTGCCTTGCTTGCCTTTATCTTTGCCAGCAATCACAACCACGGTATCGCCTTTGCGTAACTTTGCCATAGGATAGCCTCTAAAAGTTTACAGTACTTCTGGTGCTAGTGAAACAATTTTCATGAATTGCTCACCACGTAGTTCACGAGTAACAGGTCCAAAAATACGAGTTGCGATAGGGGCTTTGTTATTGTTTAGAATAACTGCCGCATTATCATCAAAACGTAATACAGAACCATCTGGACGACGTACGCCTTTTTTGGTACGTACAACGACCGCATTCATCACGTCGCCTTTTTTAACACGACCACGAGGAATGGCTTCTTTTACTGTTACCTTAATAATATCGCCAACTGATGCATAACGACGATGCGAGCCACCCAGCACTTTAATGCACTGTACACGTCTTGCACCACTGTTATCTGCAACTTCCAGCATTGTTTCAGTCTGAATCATCGCATTACTCCATAAATAATAATACAATAAAAGCCACTCGCTCCAATTTATGCTATTTTGCACAAATTTGGTAGATGAACGCCAATAAAGACGTTCATTATACTAGCAAATGACTTTTAATGCAAATAACTTTAAATTTTTACCGCAGTTTCAACCACGTCCACCAAAGTCCAAGTTTTGGTCTTTGAGATAGGACGTGTTTCTTTGATACGAACGATATCACCTTCTTGACAAACGTTGTTCTCATCATGAGCTTTTAGCTTGGTAGAACGACGAACTTGCTTGCCATACATTGGGTGACGAATTTGGCGTTCAACAAGGACAGTGATAGACTTGTCCATTTTGTTGCTGATAACTTTACCAGTTACAACACCAACTTCTTGAGTTTTATTCTCGCTCATGCCTCACCTCTTTGTTTTTCGTTAAGCAAAGTCAAGATTTTTGCAATCGTGCGACGATTTGCTTTAACTTCGTGAGTATTACCTAGCTGACCGGTTGCCTTTGCCATACGTAGGCGAAATGCGTCAAGTTGCTTTTCGTCAAGCAATGTAGCCAGCTCTTCTACTGATTTTTCACGTAATTCGCTTGTTTTCATTACATTACCGTCCGTTTAACAATGGTGGTTTTGAAAGGAAGCTTAGCGGAAGCCAATGTTAGGGCTTCACGCGCAAGCTCTTCGCTCACACCTTGGATTTCGTATAGCATTTTGCCTGGCTTGATTTCGGCTACCCAGTACTCAACTGGACCTTTACCTTTACCCATACGAACTTCCAATGGTTTTTCGGTAATCGGCTTGTCTGGGAATACACGAATCCAAATTTTACCGCCACGCTTGATGCGACGAGTAATGGTACGACGAGCTGCTTCAATTTGACGAGCAGTCATGCGACCACGACCGATAGATTTTAGACCAATCTCACCAAATGCAACAGTGTTACCACGTTGGGCAAGGCCTGTGTTACGACCTTTGTGCATTTTGCGGAATTTGGTACGTTTTGGTTGTAACATGGCTTACCCCTTGTCTGAATTACGACGGTTGCTGGTACGACCACGGCGTTTTGGTGCGCGAGTCTTCTCTTCTGCAACTGGATTGTAAACGCTGTTCATGCCGTCTAGAATTTCACCACGGAAAATCCAAACTTTCACACCGATAGTACCGTAAGTGGTCTCTGCACGAACTTCTGCATAATCAATGTCAGCACGCAATGTGTGTAGTGGTACACGACCTTCGCGATACCACTCAGTACGAGCAATCTCAGCACCGCCTAGACGACCTGACAGCTCAACTTTGATACCGCCAGCACCAGCACGCATGCTGTTTTGCACGGCACGTTTCATCGCACGACGGAACATCACACGACCTTCAAGCTGTCTGGCAATACCAACAGCAACCAAACGCGCGTCTAGGTCAGGCTGAGTAATCTCTTGGATATTTACCTGAGCAGGAACGCCCATAAGCTTGGTTAGGTCTTTTTGAAGTGCTTCAATGTCAGCACCTTGTTTACCAATAATCACACCAGGACGTGCTGAGTGAATGGTAATCTTAGCGGCACCCGTAGGACGCTCGATGCTGATGTTGCTTACCATGGCTTCTTTTAGCTTATTGCGTAGAAAATCACGCACTTTGAAGTCATTTAGCAAGTATTCTGAATATTGTTTTGGGCTGGCATACCAGTTAGCGTTGTGCTTTTTGATAACGCCCAAACGAATACCAATTGGATGTACTTTTTGACCCATGATTATGCTCCTACTTTAACAGTGATGTGGCAAGTGCGTTTGCTGATACGGTCAGCACGACCCTTGGCACGGGGCATAATACGCTTCAAAGTAATACCTTCATCCACATAAATGGTAGAAACACGCAGTGTGTCAATGTCTAGACCATTGTTGTGTTCAGCGTTTGCAATTGCTGATTGTAGGCATTTTTTAACAAGTTTAGCACCTTTTTTGTTGCTAAATGTCAAAATGTCTAAAGCACGCTCGATTGATTTACCACGAACTTCGTCCGCAACCAATCTTACTTTTTGTGCCGAAATAGCGGCACCACGTAATTTTGCAGTTACTTCCATGGTACACCTTATCTCTTAGATTTCTTGTCAACGCCATGACCACGATATGAACGGGTTGGGGCGAATTCACCAAGTTTATGACCAACCATTTGCTCACTCACGATAACAGGTACATGGGTACGACCGTTGTGAACAGAAATGGTCAAACCGACCATTTGTGGTAGAATCATGGAACGACGAGACCAAGTTTTGATTGGCTTACGGCTGTTTGTTTCTAGGGCGTTTTCCACCTTAGCAAACAGATGTGCGTCAATAAACGGGCCTTTTTTTAACGAACGAGGCATAAAACTCTTCCTTTATTTCTTGGCACGACGGCGACGGATAATCATACTGTCAGTACGCTTGTTAGAACGAGTCTTAAGACCCTTAGCTTTCTGACCCCAAGGACTGGTTGGGTGTTTACCAAAGTTACGTCCTTCACCACCACCGTGTGGGTGATCAATCGGGTTCATTGCCGTACCACGAACGGTAGGACGAACGCCACGCCAGCGCGCTGCACCTGCTTTACCAAGTGATTTTAGGTTATTTTCAGTGTTAGACACTTCACCAATAACCGCACGGCAATTTGCGTGAATACGACGGGTCTCACCCGAACGTAAACGAACAATCACATAAGCACCGTCACGACCAAGCAGTTGAACTGCTGCACCAGCAGAACGTGCAAGTTGTGCACCTTTGCCGATTTTTAGTTCGATGTTGTGAATAACGGTACCCACTGGGATATTTTTAAGTGGCAAGCAGTTACCTGGACGGATAGGAGAACCTTCGCCAGATTGAACCTGATCGCCTACTGCCAATTTTTTAGGTGCGATGATATAACGACGCTCACCGTCTGCATATTTTAGTAGAGCAATGTGTGCAGTACGGTTAGGGTCATATTCAATACGCTCAACAGTTGCAATGATGCCGTCTTTGTTGCGTTTGAAGTCAATTAGACGATAATGTTGCTTGTGACCACCACCGATATGACGGGTAGTGATACGACCGTTGTTATTACGACCACCAGTTTTTGCTTTTGATTCAACAAGCGGTGCATAAGGACGACCTTTATAAAGGTGTGGATGCACAACTTTTTCAACAAAGCGGCGACCTGGTGAGGTTGGTTTTGCTTTTACGATAGGCATGATTATAATCCTTATTCGTTAGTCGCTGTTTCGCCAGTGGCTTCTTCACCAGCACCGATTTGTACGTCTGAACCTGCTTTTAGTGTTACATACGCTTTTTTAACGTCAGAACGCTTGCCAACAACACGGCCAAAACGCTTGGTTTTACCTTTGGTATTTAGCGTGTTTACTTTGACAACTTCAACGCCTTCAAACATAAGCTCAACAGCTTGTTTGATTTCACGCTTGGTTGCACTGCTGTCCACTTTGAAAACTTGAACACCTAGGCTGTCACCCAAACGTTGAGATTTTTCAGAAAAAACAGGGGCTTTTAGTACTTGATATAGTCTTGCGTTACTCATGCTAGTGTCTCCTCAAATTGCTTGGCGGCTTCAACCGTCATGATAACTTTGTCGAAAGAAACCAAGCTAACTGGGTCAACTTCACGAGTACCTAGTACATTCACGTATGGAATGTTGCGAGCTGCCAAGTATAGATTTTCATCAACTTCGTGAGTAACAATCAATGCACGTGGGGCATTTAGCTCGGCAAGTTTAGCAACCAAACCTTTGGTTTTTGGGCTATCAACACTGATAGAGTCCACCAAAACCAAACGCTCTTGGCGTACAAGCTCTGCTAGGATGCATTGCATGGCACCACGATACATTTTGCGGTTTACTTTTTGAGACCAGTCTTGTGGTTTGGCAGCAAATGCACGACCACCACCTACCCAAATTGGTCCACGGATAGAACCCGCACGGGCACGACCAGTACCTTTTTGACGCCATGGTTTTTTACCGCCACCAGATACTTCGCCACGAGTTTTTTGTGCACGAGTACCTTGACGAGCACCAGCTAGGTAAGCAGTTACGACTTGGTGTACTAGGGCTTCATTGAACTCACGACCAAATGTCGTCTCTGATAGTTCAACCGCCGCACCTGTAACAGTTTTTAAATTCACGTTAATCCCCTCAACTAGGCTTTGACTGACGGACGTACGATAACATCGCCACCATTAGCACCAGGCAAGGCACCTTTGATGACCAGTACACCTTTTTCGGTATCAATAGACACAATTTCAAGGCCTTGAACAGTAACACGTTTGTTACCCATTTGACCTGGCATTTTTTTGCCTTTGAATACTTTACCTGGTGTTTGGTTCTGACCGGTAGAACCAAGTACACGATGCGACACAGAGTTACCGTGTGTTGCGTCCTGAGTGCGGAAATTATGACGTTTTACGCCACCTTGGAAGCCTTTACCCTTAGACTGACCAGTGACATCAACCAACTGACCAACTTCAAATAAATCCACCAAAATATCGCCGCCAACTTCACGACCTTCAAGTTCGCTTGCGTCAGCTCTAAATTCCCAAACACCACGACCAGCGGCAACGCCAGCTTTTGCGAAGTGTCCTTTTTGTGCAGCAGTTACACGGCTTTCACGACGCTCACCTGTGGTGACTTGAATTGCGTCATAACCGTCAGTGTCTACTGTCTTGATTTGTGAGATACGGTTTGCGTTAACCTCAACCACTGTTACAGGAATAGATGCACCTGCCTCAGTGAAGATTCGGGTCATACCACGCTTAATACCGACTAAACCAATCGCCATTTTAGACCTCTTACTTATAATCGTTTATATTAAACCAGTTGTTCTTAGCCTAGGGCGATTTGAACATCAACACCGGCCGCCAAATCTAACTTCATCAATGCGTCTACTGTTTTGTCAGTAGGTTGAACGATGTCAATCATGCGTTTGTGGGTGCGAATTTCATACTGGTCACGAGCGTCTTTGTTGACGTGTGGTGATGTCAATACGTTGAACCGCTCAATACGAGTCGGCAAGGGAACAGGACCACAAACTTGTGCACCTGTACGCTTTGCGGTATCGACAATCTCTTGTGCCGACTGGTCAATCAGACGATGGTCGAAAGATTTTAGTCGGATACGGATTCTCTGGTTAGCCATGCCAACAAGCTCCTAAATTAAGTGCTTTATAAAACTTCCATCGCTTGGATTTCAGTCATGTTATTTTGATTAAATTTTGTCCTAGAACCGCTTTGGACAAAATAATACAATCCCTGTCCGCCAGACATGAATGTTGGCAACAGAGCTGTTGTTTATAGTGCCAAAATCGATGCTTCGGCTGTGGCGTTGATTCGCTTTGGGGCAAGCCCTACTCACTACTTGTAATATATCCGAAGATAATCACTCATCTAAGCCAAATGTAGTCAAAAACAGACTTTTGCTTAAATGCAACGCTAAACAAGAAAAGTGTGCGTATTATACACGAAAAATCAGATAAAGCAAGAGCCATGCTTTATTTTTGGATAAAAAAGTGGCTAAATTTGCCTGTCTTTGCCTTAAAATTCATCAAATTTACAAAATGTTACAATTTTAATAAATTGATTGATTTTTAGGCAGATTTATTGGCAAAAAACCATTTTTACTCCACCAAAATCGCATATTGCTCTTGATGATAAGATGTATTTATGGATAGATGAATGGATGTATTTGTTAATTTTTGTAAATTTGATAAATCCTGATGTGATGACAAATAGTCCGCCACCAGCTGACTGACCTTTATCGTCACGTTGGGTTTTTTAAAAGAAGTGCTGTTTGCCAACTGACCCATGAGTGACCTTAGAATCTCAAATGCCACCGTCTGCACGCTTTTGATTTTGCCCGTGCCATGACAGGCAGGGCAAGGCTCACACAGCTCATCAGATAGACTGGGACGGGTGCGTTTGCGAGTCATCTCAACCAAGCCCAACTCGCTGATTTGGGTGATGTTGGTCGTGGCAGGGTCGGCTTTTAATGCATGGGCGAGCATGTCTAGCACTGCTTGTTGATGGGCGGATTTGTCCATGTCGATAAAATCTAGAATGATAATACCGCCAATGTTACGCACTTTTAACTCACGAGCGATGGCGGTCACCGCTTCTTTGTTGGTCTCATACACCACGTCCACGCCTGCCCTGCCCTGCCCCACATACGAGCCTGTATTGACATCGATGGTCGTCATCGCTTCGGTATACTCAATGATGAGATAACCACCCGATGGCAACGGGCAATGCCGTGACAAGGCGTGTGTCAGCTGAGTCTCAATGTCAGGCTTAGGCGAGCGACACTCATCAGGCACAGACTGGGCAAACAGTGGGGTCGGCTTATCATGATGATAAATGGCAGATGTGATGGACGGCATGAGCATGCAACTGGCATGCCGTACTCGCTCATAAGTCGCCCTATCGTCAATCCACACGCTTTGGATGTCGTCAGTGATGATGTCACGCAAGGCACGCTCGGCCAAAGGTAGCTCTTGGTAGAGTAAGGCATGCTTGGCTTTGTGCAGGCTCGCCTGTGTGCGTGCTTGGCTAATATCCACCCACAATGCACCCAGATGGTCAAGCTCTGCCTGCATACGCTCGCCCATGTCTGCCAATGTCTCATCACCGCCAAGTGCCTGCTCACACGCACTACGAGCGATGAGCCCACCTGCGTGCGATGATTGGCTAAGCAAGGTTGTCAAATGGGCTTTTAGCTTGGTGCGATAAGCCTTGGTACCGATACGAGTGGATACACCGACCGACTGTGGCGACGTGGGCAGATAGACCAAATATCGCCCTGCCAATGCGATGTGCATGGTCACACGCACCCCTTTGGTGCCAAACTCATCTTTGGTGACTTGGATGACAACTCGCTCGCCAACTTTGGGTAGGAGCTTGGGCAAAAGTTTGGGGTCAAGTTTGGGCTTGGCAGGCTTAGGCTTGGGTCTAGGCTGGGACTGCGTGGGGCTTTTATCTCCTACCTGATGAGCCATGGGCAATGTCGTGATGGGTGTGGGCGTGGCAACATCATCTTGGGATGACGGGCGAGTCGGTAGCATGATGTCGCTTTGGTGCAAAAATGCCGAACGCTCACGCCCGATGTCAATAAATACCGACCCCATGGCAGGCAGTACCCGCACCACCGTCCCCAAATAGACATCTCCCACCAAACTACGTGCCTGTACCCGCTCAATAAACACTTCATCAAGCCTGCCGTCATCAACGATGACAAGGCGAGTCTCAAAGGGCGTGGCGTTGATTAGGGCGTGTTTTGACATAAAGATGGTGTGGGATTGGATGATTTGGTTTGTGGATTGAATAACAACTTATTGAGTTAATAACTATTTTTGGATTGTAGGGGCAAATTGCAATTTGCCCTTGATGAATCAATCACTGATTGAAAGCTGATTGGGCAAATTAGAAGTCAATCGCTTGGCTATGATAATGGGCTAATTTTATCATCATTTAATACGCCATCACTCCGCCAATATTTGCATACAGTCATCAATCAGCTCTGCCGTCTGGGCAAGGGGCAAGCCCACCACGTTGGTATAACTGCCATTGATAGACCGCACCCACGCCATTGCTCCGCCTTGAATGGCATACGCCCCTGCTTTGTCGGCAGGTTCGCCCGTTGCCCAGTATCGCTCTTTTTGGTGGGCGGTGAGTTTGATGAAGGTGACTTGGGTGGTGACTTTGATGATTTTTTGAAAAATGACTTGCCTATCTTTGACAGTGCTGGCACACACCGCCGTCCAAATCTCGTGTGTGCCACCTGATAATTTGTCCCACATGGCAAAAGCATGAGCCTTATCGGCAGGTTTGGTTAAAATCTCATCATCTGCCACACCAATGGTATCTGCCGTGATAACAATCGCCGATGACACATCCGCACACGCTTTGTCCGCTTTGGTCTTCACCATACGCATGATATAGTCGTGGGGATTTTCGTGGGAATAAAAACGCTCGTCAATCTGGACTGACTTGACTGTAAAGGGAATATGCAACTGTGTCAATAACTCATGCCGTCTGGGCGATGTGGACGCTAGGATAAGGGGTATCATCAATAGGCTCGCTCTTTTAATTGGCGGTTTATCCAATATAGCGGATACCACATCACAGGAAACAGCACAACACTACTCATGAGCGACCCCATGCCTGTCCACACAAACTGAGCATGAGAAAATGCCTGTAATATCCACAGCGACACCTGATAGACACTTAGGGCAATCGCCCCCAATACCCACGCCTGCGACAGGGCAAGCTCTTTGGCATACAGCAGTAACACCCGTATGACAAACGCCATAAGCACCGCACTAAATGCCTGATGCCCCAAATGCGTACCCAACAACAAATCCGAGACCAGTCCCACCAAAAACACCACCCACACCCCCATCATGGGCGAGCGATACATCACCCAAAAGGCAAGCACCATCGCCAAAAACATGGGGCGAACGCTTGCCATGTCATGCCCCAAAGGGTAGACATTGAGCATGGATGCCACCACGAAGCTGATGATGATACCGATGACTAAAAAGGGTTTTGAGTTCATAAGTGGGTTTTATGAGTCCTATATGGCGTGATTTAGCTGTTCTTTTTTGGGGCAGGGCTATCTTTGGGCTGTAAAATCAGCACATAACTGCTGTTTAGAAAATCAGCGGCAGGATTGACACGAATGTCGGCAAAATTATCGGTGCGAGTGGTGTCAATGTCTGAGACTTCTCCCACTTTATAACCCGCAGGAAAACGCTCACCAAGCCCTGACGAGATAAGCTCATCGCCCACTTTGACGTCAGCGGTCTTAAAGATATAATCTAGGCTTAGACTATCAGGCTTGCCCCCACCTGAGACCATCGCACGCTGTCCTGTGCGTGCCACCACGACCGCCACCGACTGCTGTTCATCGGTAATGAGTAGCAAGCGAGATGTATTTGGGTAGGCGTTTAGCACCTGTCCGATGATGCCATGCTCATCGATGACTGTCTGCCCGATTTGCACGCCATCATTGGTGCCTTTGTTAAGCACCACCACTTGCTTTAAGGGGTTGGAATCCGTGCCGATAATGCGTGCCAGCAGTAGATGATGTTCGCTGGACTGCGTGGTGCTGAGTACGCCTTTTAGGCGGGCGTTTTGGGCAAGTAGATAATCTTGGGTTTGGAGTTTGGCACGGGCTTGGAGCAGCTCGGTTTGCAAGCGGATATTCTCACGACGCAAGGCTTCTTTGGTATGGACGGCATGACTGGCATATTCCATGGCATAAGACGGCCCTAGGGACGCTTGATAAATGGGTTGCATGGATGCATGGCTTAGGCGGCGAATACCATCAAACCACTGGGGGTTTTTGCTGTCAAGCAACATAAAAATCAAGGCAAGCACCAAAAACGCAACCGTCATGCGTGCAAATACAGGTTTTTGTGAAAATATACTTGGGAGCATTGCCAGACCTTTTTATGTACTTATGAATATTCACAAGCCCAAAACACAAAAAGCGGTGCGTGAACACCGCTCATGATTTCATGGATTTAGACAAAAATCATCGAGAGCGACTTATCATGGATAAAGTCAAGTGCCTTACCACCGCCACGAGACACGCAGGTCAATGGGTCTTCGGCGACAAACACAGGCAGTCCTGTCTCTTTGGAGATGAGCTTATCTAGGTTACGCAGTAACGCCCCACCCCCTGTCAGTACCACGCCATGCTCGGCGATGTCCGATGACAGCTCTGGCGGGGTCTGCTCCAAGGCAAGTTTGACCGCATCGACAATACCCGAGACAGGCTCAGCAAGTGCTTCTTGGATTTCTTTGGAATTGACGGTAAAGGTCTTTGGCACGCCTTCTGCCATCGAGCGTCCACGCACTTCGACTTCTAGGTTCTCTTTGTCATCAAAAACCGCCGTACCCACTTCTTTTTTGATACGCTCAGCGGTCGTCTCACCGATAAAACAGCCGTGGGTCTTTTTGACGTGATTGATGATGGCATCATCAAATTTATCACCACCGATGGTAATAGAATCTGAATACACACAGCCCGACAGCGAAATCACAGCAATCTCGGTCGTGCCACCGCCGATGTCCACCACCATCGAACCACTGGCTTCATGTACAGGCAGACCCGCTCCAATCGCTGCTGCCATCGGCTCTTCTAGGATATGCACGCTGTTCGCCCCTGCCGAACGCACCGCTTCTTCGATGGCACGTCGCTCCACCAGCGTGGATTTGCATGGCACACACACGACCACATTCGGGTCTGCCAAAAAGCGTTTGACCTTAACCTTTTTAATAAAGTGCTTTAACATCTGCTGGGTGACTTCAAAGTCAGCAATCACGCCATCTTTTAGGGGGCGAATGGCGGTGATGTTATCAGGGGTACGCCCAAGCATCTGCTTGGCATCGATACCTACCGCCGCCACCGTTGGGTTTTGGGTGCGGTTAGAACGCAATGCCACCACTGTTGGTTCATCAAGCACAATGCCCTTACCAGGAGCATAAATCAAGGTGTTGGCAGTACCCAAGTCAATGGCAATGTTGGTCGATAAAAATCCCAGCAGGTTCATAACGCATGATTCCAAAAAATAAGAGTGGCAAGGCATCGCTCATCTTAATCCATGAGCAAAAATATGATTAAAAATTAGCCAAATGCCAAATAGTTAAAAATTGTGGTAAATTATACCGATTTACGACAAAAAAATCATGATGATTTATGAAAAATTTTGCCTAATTTGCAAGAAATTTTTGCAAAACGGGTTAAATTTGCCGATTTTTAACCAAAGTTACTAAATTTTACCAAAAATTAAGATAAACGTAAGAATATACCTGAGTAAATTTTAACCGACTTATTTAGGGCGTGCCTACCATTGATAACATTTTATAAAATAAGATGAAAGTTTGATAATTTCAACCAATTTTTGCATGGCAAATGGCTCAATCTTGTTTTTCGTCGTCAAAAACTTGTCTGACAGAAGACTCACAGCCTTTGTTTTTTCCTTGAAAAACGTGCGATTTTTCTCATTTTTCATTGCAAATACCAAAGGCAGGCACGCCCTACTTAAATTTTAGTTTTTTGAAATCATTAACTTTATGGTAAAATACTTAAATTTTAGTTTTTTGAAATCATTAACTTTATGGTAAAATTAGCCAGTCTATTCGCTTTTATCAAACATTAACATTTTAACTGTTATTTTAGGAAAATTTATGACAATCACCGCCCAAGATGTGCAAAATTGTGCCAACTTATCTCGTCTTGCCATTGACGACACCACCGCCCAAAGCTACGCTGGTAGTCTTGACAAAATCCTTGCGATGATGAATGTCTTGTCCGATGTCAATACCGATGATATTAAGCCCCTTGCCAACATTCATGAAGCCTGTACCGAGTTGCGTGCCGATGTCGCCAATACCGACATTGACCGAGACGGCTTTCAGACGGTCGCCCCTGCGGTACAAGACGGTTTATATCTTGTGCCACAGGTGATTGAGTGATTAAAGGACGCATCATGAAATCATGGGCAAGTGCCTTATCGGGCTTAATCTTACCGTTATTGGTCATGACCACAGTCGTGCCAACCGCTCATGCTGATACCATCACAAACGTGCAACAAGCCCCTTTTGTGCAGAACGCCCACGCCATTAAACAAGCACTTTGGCAGGGCGATTATCATGCCATCACGCCCCACATTCACCCCAAAAAAGGCGTGCGTTTTAGTATGTATGCCCACATTGACCCAACGACAGATAAGGTATTTAGCCGAAGTGGTTTTCATCACCACCTAAAACGCTCTCGGATAAAATTCACATGGGGAGAGCAAGACGGCAAAGGCGACTTACTCATCACCACCTTGCCTGATTATTTGACAAATTGGGTGGTGCGTGATGTGTCGCTTGATTTTGACAGCGTTGCCATCAATGAGTTTTATCATGGGGGCAATAGCCCAAATAACCTAAAACAGATATATCACAAGCATGATTTTGTGGAATTTGGCTTTAAAGGCTCTAAACGTTGGGATTATCTTGATTGGCGAGTGTTAAGATTGGTTTTTGAACATCATCAAGGTCGCCCTTATTTAGTTGCCATCATCACAGACGAATGGACAATTTAAACTTTCACTTTTAACAAAGGCATTTTATGACAGACCTACACCACCTATCCGTCCATGAATTAGCAGACGGCTTAAAAAACAAACAATTTAGCAGTCAAGAACTGGTCAAACATTTTACCAGTCGCATTGACAGCCTAGACGGGCAAATCAACAGCTTTATCACCAAAGATTTTGACAACGCCCTAAAACACGCCGAACTTGCCGACAAACTGCGTGCCGAAGGCGACGCTCGCCCCCTGCTTGGCGTGCCAATGGCTCATAAAGACAACCTATGTACCAAAGGGGTTTTGACCACTGCTGGCTCAAAAATGCTCTACAACTTCATATCGCCTTATGATGCAACGGTCGTTGATAGCATCGCAAACAGTGGCTTTGTGAGTCTTGGTAAACTTAACATGGACGAATTTGCCATGGGTTCGGACAACGAAAGTTCATATTTTGGGGCAGTGCATAACCCTTGGGATGTCCAGCGTGTGCCAGGTGGGTCGTCAGGGGGTTCAGCGGCGGCGGTGGCAAGCGGTTTTGTGCCTGTGGCGACAGGCTCGGACACGGGCGGTTCTATCCGCCAACCTGCGTCATTTTGTGGCATTACAGGCATTAAGCCCACCTACGGGCGTGTGTCTCGCTATGGCATGATTGCTTATGCGTCAAGCCTTGACCAAGCAGGGACTTTTGGCAAATCCGCCCTAGACTGTGCCTACCTACTCGCCCCGATGACAGGGCACGACCCCAAAGACGCAACGTCTATCAACCGCCCCACCGAAGATTATGTGGCGGACATTTTGGCGACCAAGACAGATGGCAAGCCCCTAGCGGGCAAAAAAATCGGTGTGGCAAAAGCGTATTTTGGAGCAGGGCTTGATGATGAAGTAGAAAAATCCATTCGCACCGCCCTAGCCAAATACGAAGAGCTGGGGGCTCAGATTGTGGAAGTGGACATCACCGACCCTGCCATCACACTTGCCACCTATTATCTGCTCGCCCCCGCTGAGGCCAGCTCAAACCTGTCTCGTTATGACGGCGTACGTTTTGGCTATCGCTGTGAAAACCCCAAAGACTTGCACGACTTATACACCCGTTCACGTTCCGAAGGCTTTGGGGCAGAAGTGCAACGCCGTATCATCATGGGAACATACGCCCTATCGGCAGGGTATTTTGACGCTTATTATACCAAAGCCCAAAAGGTTCGCCGTCTCATCGTGGACGACTTTAAAAAGGCGTTTGAAAAATGCGACATCATCGCAAGCCCCACCGCCCCAACGCCTGCCTATAAATTGGGCGAAAGCCTTGACCCTGCCAGCATTTATTTGCTTGACGTATATACCATTGGCGTAAACTTGGCAGGTCTGCCCGCCCTATCGCACCCCGTAGGACAAGCGAACGGTCTACCTGTGGGATTGCAGCTTATTAGTAAGCATTGGGCGGAAAGCGAGCTGTTAAAAACCGCTCACATTTACCAAAGCCATACCGATTTTCATCAGGCAAAGGCGGATTTGGTGAAGTGATTTTTGGATTGGGGTGAATGATAAACTTATCCCAAACAATAATAAATTTATCCCAAACAATAAAAGGAGATAATGATGCAACGCCGTCATTTTTTACAAAAAACCTTATTGGCACTACCTATTATTTTTTCTGGCAATTTATTAACTGGATGTAAAACGAATTTATCTGATGATTATTTGCCCGATGATAAGATAACAAACAATCCAAATTTATTACAAAATAAATTAAAAGAGATATTGCCAATTTGGGAAAATAAATTTAATGCCAAAATTGGTATGACGATTATTGCTGACAATGGTGAACTATCCAGTCATCGTGGTAATGAATATTTTCCTGTTAATAGTACCATTAAAGCCTTTATTGCAAGTCATATATTATTACTTGTAGATAAAGAAAAATTGGATTTAAACGAAAAAATCATCATTAAAGAAAGCGATTTGATAGAATATTCTCCTGTCTGTAAAAAATACTTTGATGAGAATAAACCAATTTCTATTAGTGAATTGTGCGAAGCTACCATAACACTGAGTGATAATGGTTCTGCTAATATCTTGTTGGATAAAATTGGGGGTTTGACTGCATTCAATCAATTTTTGAAAGAGATTGGGGCGGATATGGTGCTGGCAAATAATGAGCCTTTATTAAATCGCTCACATTATGGTGAAACCAGTGATACCGCAAAACCAATTCCTTACACAAAAAGCCTAAAAGCACTGATTGTAGGCAATATCCTATCCAATCAAAGCAAAGAACAGTTGATAACTTGGCTTATCAATGATAAAGTTGCTGATAATTTATTGAGAAAATATTTACCAAAAAATTGGCGAATTGGCGACAAAACAGGCACAGGTAGTGAATCAAAAAATATCATTGCTGTGATTTGGAATGAAAATAATAAACCTTATTTTATCAGCCTATTTATCACCCAGCCCCATGATGGTAAATCCCTTGATTTTAAAAATCAAAAAGATGAAATAATGGCACAAATTGGTAAAGAAATTTATCCATTTTTATAATCCATTAAATTTTTATAGTGAATAGAAAAATTTATGACCCAACAAGCCCCCCTAATTGACGGCTATGAAGTCGTGATTGGTATTGAGATTCATTGCCAATTAAACACCGACAGCAAAATCTTTTCAAACGCCCCCACCGCCTTTGGGCAAGAGCCAAACACCCAAGCCACCATTGTGGATTTGGGCTTTCCTGGGGCGTTGCCTGTGTTAAATGCAGGCGTGATTGAGCGTGCCTTAAAATTTGGCATGGGTGTCAATGCCAAACTTGGCACTTATAACACTTTTGACCGCAAAAATTACTTTTATCCTGACCTGCCCAAAGGCTATCAAATCACGCAAATGGCAAATCCTATTGTGGGACGTGGCTACATTGACATTTTGGTCAATGCAGGGCAAAAGGATGAATACACCAAACGCATTGGTATCACACGAGCTCACCTAGAAGAAGACGCTGGCAAATCGGTGCATGATGCTGTACCGCAGATGACGGGTGTGGATTTGAACCGTGCAGGCACTCCGCTCATTGAGATTGTCTCTGAACCTGACATGCGTTCGGTTGATGAGGCGGTTGCTTATGTCAAGACCATTCACGAACTGGTTACATGGCTGGGTATCAGTGATGCCATCATGGCAGAGGGTTCATTTCGGGCGGACATTAATGTGTCGGTACACAAGCCAAACACGCCCTTTGGTACTCGCTGTGAGCTTAAAAATCTGAACTCATTTCGCTTTATTCACCGTGCTATTAAGTCTGAGATTGAACGCCAAATTGATGTCATCGAAGACGGTGGCAAAGTCGTGCAAGCCACACGCCTATATGACCCTGAGCGTGATGAAACTCGTGCCATGCGTACCAAAGAAGAAGCCAACGATTACCGCTACTTTCCAGACCCTGACCTGTTGCCTGTCATCATATCAGATGAGACACTTGCCAAGGTGCGTGCCGATATGCCAGAACTGCCAAGCGTACGCAAAGAGCGATTTGTGAGTGAATTTGGCTTGACCGCCTATGATGCCAATGTACTAAATGGCAGTCGTGAACTGTCGGATTATTTCTTGCAAGTTGTTGAACTCATTGGCAAAAATAACGCCAAAATCGGAGCGAACTGGGTCATGGGCGAGCTGTCGGGCTCACTGAACAAAAACGAGCTAACCATTGACAAATCGCCAATCAACGCCCAGCGACTGGCAGGGCTGATTGCTCGCATTTTGGATGATACCATCAGCGGTAAAATCGCCAAAGAGGTGTTTGGTCATCTGTGGGAGTCTGACAAAAGTGCTGATGAAATTATCAGCGAGCATGGACTAAAACAAGAGACCGACACAGGGGCAATTCAAGCCATCATCGCCGATGTGCTTGCTAATAATCAAGCCATGGTGGACGAATACAAAGGCGGAAAAGAAAAAGCCTTTAATGGACTGGTCGGACAAGTGATGAAAGCAAGCCGTGGCAAGGCAAACCCCGCTCAGGTCAATGCGTTGTTAAAACAGCTCATTAGCTAAGCACACGACTGTTTTATCTTAAAAAGCCAAGCCCTTATAAAACCCAACATCGCATGTTGGGCTTTGTCAATTCATGTCATGCCCCAGCCTCTCCATGCCCAAATACCGCCCATTTTTGATTTAAAATGGGTAATTGATTGCCATGCTTGAAAATTAAATGATAATGATGTATATTATCGTTTTTTACATTTTGACAAACTTTTTAACAAATTCTGCCTGCTTTTGTGATGATTGGTGATAAAAACAGGCACAATGTGATGGCGTTTGCCATTGTTAAATTGTTAAATTGTTAAAATGATTAACACAGTCAGCAAAAGCAATGACAATAGGTAACACTCATGAACCAAATCTTTCATTTAACGACACAAACCAAACATAAAAATCATGCTAAAAAGGTACTAAAACTTAGCATGCTGTCCTTGTGTTTGCTACACATCACCCAAACCGCCATGGCAGATGATGACCCCAAAGCTGCAAAGACAACCGATTTTTCTGTTGTCTTAGATGAGGTTGTCGTAACAGCACCCCACGGCACCAAAAAATCCCAAAAACCCTTTACCAAAGCATCAGCCACCAGTGTGCGAGAAAATGTATTTAATGCTAGTGAGAATGTTGATGCCATTGTGCGTAGTATGCCAGGGGCGTTCACTCAGCAGGATAAATCCTCTGGGCTGGTATCATTGAATGTGCGAGGCGATAGCGGATTTGGGCGTGCCAACAGCATGGTTGATGGTGTAACCCAAACCTTTTACAGCACCTCAACCGATGCTGGGCGTGGGGGTGGCACCTCACAGTTTGGTGCGGTGATTGACCAAAATTTCATCGCAGGCGTTGAATTAAACAAGGGCAGTTTTAATGGTAAAGGTGGTCTAAATACCTTAACAGGTTCGGCCAATTTTCGTACGCTAAATGCTGATGATGTGATTAAAGATGACAAGAATTTTGGCGTCATTGCCAAGGGTTTGACCGGTAAAAATGTGACGGATAAAAATTTTATGCTGGCAGCTGGCGGACGTGGATGGCTTGATAATGGCAGTATCAGTGCTTTATATGCTTATAGCCACAAAGACATTAGCCAAAATTATAAAGTTGGCGGTGGTGGGACACACATTGGCAATGTTGGTGATGATTTGCTACTTAGTAAACAAAAACAAGTTTTTGCCAAAGAGCATGCACTCACTTACGATGAAGCCAGCCAGTCTTGGCAAAAAGATTTGACCAAATTAGATGAAGAAACAGGCAAGCCTTTATGGGACAGAAAATATCGATTTGGCGGTAAGTGCTATGGGTTGGGCTGTATTGATACAAAAGAAAAATTTGATGATTATGTTGCTGATAAGCAGAAACAATGGCAAGAGCATGGTGCAAAAGAGTACAGCATCGCCCCCATTGATATCACCGCCCTAAACCAAACCTCAAAAAGCCATTTGGCAAAAATTAACTATAACAATGATACCAGCGATGTTGGTCTACAACTGCGTAAAATGGACACCACGATAGGCAGTCGCCGTATCAGCAATGATAATTATCAGCTTGATGTTGCTTACAATCCAAATGAGATCATTGATTTAAAAGTGTTGGCAGCTCATAATGTGGGCGTACAAAAATATCCCAAAGGTTCAACTTTTACAGGCTGGAAATTGGATAAAGATTTTGAAGCCAAAAACACTGCCAATCTTTTTGACCTGAACAACACTCACACCTTTAATTTGCCAAAGCAAATGGATTTGACCACAACCATTGGGCTTAACATATTGCATAATGAATATTCAAAAAATCGCTTCCCAGATGAGCTTGGGCTATTTTATACCAATGATTTATTATGTGGCGGCGGTTATGATGCCTGTGGTGGTCGTTTTCAGGGGACAAGCAGCACACTGCCAAAAAAATCGGTGATTGTACAGCCCTCAGGCAAACAGCGTTTTCATTCTATTTATTTGGACACATCATTACAAAAAGACAAATATCAGTTAGATTATAGCGTTAATGCCAGTCAGTATCGTTTTAGTGGTGAGCATGCCAGTTATTATAGTAGCCAAAAAGAGTTTAAAGATAAGTTTGGTGAAGATTCGCAAATTTATAAACAGCATTGCTCGCCAAGTTGTGATGTGTATGAGCCTTTGGTAACCACTTCTGGTAAAAAACACGCCATCAACCATTCTGTTACTTTAAGTGCCAAATATGACACAGGTTTTATGCCTTTTGTCAGCTTTGCACGCACGCACAGAATGCCCAACATTCAAGAAATGTTCTTTTCTCAAATTGGTGATGTTGGTGTCAATACCGCATTAAAACCAGAACAAGCCAATACATATCAGTTGGGTTTTAATGTTTTTAAGCACAATCTATTGACAGACAACGATACTTTGGGGCTAAAAGTATTGGGTTATGAAAGCCGTATCAACAATTACATTCATAATGTTTATGGCAAATGGTATGACACAAAAAATCCACCCAGTTGGGTTGCTAGTGGTGCATTAAAAGGCAATACCATACAACATCGCAACTGGCAAATGCCCGTGCATAAACAGGGCTTAGAGCTTGAAATCAACTATGATGCTGGGCGATATTTTACCAATTTGTCTTATGCCAGACAAAAGACCGACCAGCCAACCAATTATAGCGATGCCAGCGAGTCCCCACTAAATAGCTCAAAAGAAGACCAATTAACACAAGGCTATGGGCTAAGCAAAGTGTCAATGTTGCCCAAAGATTATGGACGATTTGAGTTTGGTGTGCGTGCATTTGATAATAAACTCACCGTGGGCAGTGCGGTGCGTTATTATGGACAAAGCCCACGAGCGACCATTGAACCCAGATACATTGATGGCACGCATGGCGGTAATACATCGCACTCAGATGATAAAGGTGCCCATGTCATCAAACAAATTGAGATGCTAAAAAGACAACCTTTGGTGCATGATTTTTATGTTGCTTATGAACCGATAAAAGATTTGGTGATGCGTCTTGATGTGCAAAATGCGTTTGATAAACTTTATCTTGACCCCTTAGATGCCAACAATGATGCCGCCACTCAGCGTTATTATCATTCATATTATAATGATGCCGATGAAGGTGCACCTTGTGCAGCGGGGCAGTTGTGTAAGCCTGATGCAAAATACGGCGGTACTACTCGCTCGGTATTGACCAATTTTGCCAAAGGGCGTTCTTTATTACTTTCAATGACTTATAAGTGGTAGTTGTTTGATTGATGAGTAAGCTTAAACAATTGGTGTTAATTGCTTTTGTGTGATATAACAAAGCAATTAACATAAAACAAAAATGACGACTCAAAGCCGTCATTTTTGTTTTATTTTAGCTTAGCACGATATTTGACAACACTTGTACCGCCAATACCAATGTCCTCCAATGTCCATCTTAGGGCTTTATAGTCAGACAAGGGCAATTCTTGAACTTGTCCACCAATATTAGCACGAATCGGTGAACGAATAAAACGACTGCCATCAATGGTTGCATGGGGGAATTTGGGATGAATGCCACCAACCAACACCAAACCATCAGTGATGCTTAGGGTAACCTCCATTGAACGCACACGCTCTGGGCTGTTGTTGGTGAATAGACCTTGATACTCTAAGGTATCGCCTGATTTGACAGTAGTGTCAGCATTGATGGGCGTGAGCGTCTCTTGACCGTTGATATTTTGCACGACAAACGCATTAACCACGCTCCAAATGCCTGCTGATGAGCCTTGTTGGGGGGTTTGGGGGGGACTGACCGTCATGGGCGTAACGGTAGGAGTGGGGCTTTGACCCAGTGGATTTTGGATGAAGATACTTTGTGGAGCGACTGCTGCCATTTTGCCTGTCATTGAGACATTTGATTTGGCTTGGGGGTTGGCAGTCTTATCGCACGGACGAGCAAGAGACACGCCTGCACGAGTTTTTGACGACCCACCAAAACCCTGTCGTCATCGAGATTGGGGCAGGGACGGCAATACCAACCGTAAGGCGGTTTGGCGATGGCTTTGCCCCACGCCTGATTCGTATTAACCTGCGAGAGCCTACCACGCCCCAAGGCGGTATTGAGCTTGGTATGACGGGCATGAATGGATTAGATGAGATTTGGCGGGCGTTGTGTGAGTGACTGGTGCAATAGACAATGACTGATGGGTAATAATGACAACAAAGGCGTTTCTACACACCTTTGTTATTCATGGCTTGCCTTACTTGCCTTTATCAAAAACGCTTTTCGTCCATACCACCTTCAAAGATTTGAAACGCCGAGTTTGCCCCCGTGCTGACCTGTTTGCCTTCAATGGTTGCTGTGGCGGTAAAGTCAATGCCCCCGCCTGCATTTTCGCCCGTGGCTAGGTTTGGCAGAGTAAATGAACGTACCACGACTTTTTTGTCATTGACAGGCACGTCTTTTTTGGTAAGTTTTTCGCCACGGGGCTTAAATGCTTGACCTTCAGCAAGGGGTGCATTTGGGTCGTCATAGATAATGTCTAAATCCAGTAGTACCGCCTTATCCAACGCCACTTTACCACCCACCACAGGAATGCCGATACGGGCTTTTGAACCACGATGAATCATGCGGTTATCAATGACCTTACCATCTTTTAGGGTGCGTCCTTCCACCACCACCGATGACGCACGGTTCATCACCATGATACGATAGCCTGCCACAGGGGTGTCCGCCTTACCGTCAAAAATATCGTCCACGAGCAAGGGCTGACCATCCGCCCCTACCAAAATGCGTGCGGACGTTTCGCTAACAGGAAAAGATACGCCGTCAATGGTCATGTGGCGTTCGTTTTTGTAGCTGGTGTTGGTGGTGGCAAGGGCGGTGGCGGTGGGCTTGATTTGGGCTTGTGCGGTGTGATGACAAGCAGTCATGCCAAACGTGGCAAGGCTTAGGGCGGAGATTGCGATAAGTTTTTTCATGATAATTCCTTATAAAAATGAAAGGGCGAAATTACCCAAATGAGCAATTCCACCGCACACTATATCCCAAAAAGTAATAATTATCAATCAATATTTAACATGATTATCAAATACGCACTTCCCCATGCCCAAACACCACCCATTTTTGAGAAGTTAGCCCATGCAATCCCACAGGCCCCCGAGCATGGATTTTGTCCGTGGAGATACCAATCTCCGCCCCCAGTCCATACTCAAAGCCGTCCGCAAAACGACTGGACGCATTGACCATGACCGAGCTTGAATCCACTTCACGGATAAAGCGTTGGCTATTCTCATAGCTATTTGTGATAATCACGTCCGTATGGTGCGAGCCGTAGTGGTTGATGTGAGCGATGGCGTGGTCTAGGTCGTCCACGACTTTGACCGCGAGCATGGGGGCAAGGTATTCGGCGTACCAGTCGTCATCGGTGGCAGGCTCTATGTTTACGCCAACATTTGCCAAAATCTCTTTGGATTTATCGCACACTTTAAACGTCATGGCGTTATCCACGTCATGCATGGCTTGGGCAATCCGTGGCAAGGCGGTATCGGCAATGTCCGCATGAACGAGCAAGGTCTCCATGACGTTGCACGGCGAGTAGAGAGACGTTTTGGCATTGACGCATACCTTGACCGCCATGTCCATGTCCGCCAGACTGTCCACATAAGTATGACAGTTGCCGTCTAGGTGCTTGATGACTGGCACACGGGCGTTATTGGCGATACGCTCTATCAGCCCCCGTCCGCCCCGTGGGATAATCACGTCCACCACGCCCACCATAGTGATGAGCTTATCCACCGCATTACGGTCGGTGGTGGTCAGTACTTGCACGCAGTCGGTCGGTAGTCCTGTCTGCTGTAAGCCTGTATGCACCGCATGGGCTAGGGCTTGGTTGGAGTGAAAGGCTTCTGAACCGCCACGCAGGATAATGGCGTTGCCTGATTTTATGGCAAGGCTCCCTGCTTCTATGGTAACGTTGGGACGGCTTTCATAAATCATGCCAATCACGCCAAGCGGTACTCGCATTTTGCCAAGCTGTATGCCACTCGGGCGGTAGGTCATCTCGCTCATCTCGCCAATGGGGTCGGCAAGGGCTATCACGTCATCAAGCGAGCTTAATATGCCATTAAACACCTTATCACTGATGATAAGGCGGTCAAGTAAGGCAGTATCTAGCCCCTTATCCTTGCCGTTTTGTACATCTAGCTCATTGGCGGATAAAATCCCATCTTTTTGGGCGATAAGAGCCGATTTGATACAGGCTAAGGCGTGGTTTTTGGTGGCAGTGTTGGCTCGGACAAGCGTGGCGGATGCGGTCTTGGCACGCACTCCCACGTCATTCATGTAGGTCGTTAGGTCGGTCATGATAATCCTTGATGTGAGTGATGGGCTTATATTAAAGGCATTTTTTATAAAAAGCAACTTTTATAAAAACACCCGTAAAAACAGCCTTATCTCGCTGGCATGTCATGACTTTTTAAAAACATCTTTTCACACCACACTTTTAAACCATGATTTTTAAAAACAAACACACAAAAAATGACGACCCAAAGCCGTCATTTTAAAGTTTTAAAACCATATTTGTTTGTGGTTTTATTGTGGTTTATTTTACCTTGGCACGATATTTAACCACACTCGTACCACCAAGACCGATGTCTTCTAGCGTCCATCTTAGGGCTTTATAATTCGACAGGGGTAACTCTTGGACTTGTCCGCCCACGTTGGCACGAATGGGCGAGCGGACAAAGCGACTGCCATCAATGGTCGCATGGGGAAATCTGGGGTGGATACCGCCAACCAACTCCAAACCATCGGCAATGCTTAGGGTAACATCCATCGAACGCACCCGCTCCGAGCTGTTGTTGGTGAACAAACCTTGATATTCTAAGATGTCGCCTGACTTGACGGGCGTACCAGCATTAATGGGGGTTAGCGTCTCCTGACCATTGATGTTTTGCACGATGAACGCATTCACCACGCTTTGAATCCCTACTGATGAGCCTTGACGTTGGGGGGTTTGGGTTTGAGCAAGGTTTTGGGTTTGAGTGGGGACTTGTTGGGCTGGGTTCTGAATGCCAGTTGCATAAGCTGTCGAAGCAGTCGCAGGTGTGGCAGGACTGGCAGGGATATTGGGTGCAGGAAATGCCACAGGGGCTTGCAAGGGACTGACCGCCATCGGGGTGACGGCAGGGGTAGGATTTTGAGCCAATGGATTGTGAATGGGGGTGCTGTGCGGTGTGACCGTGACCACCCTGCCTGCCGTTGGGGTGTTTAGCGTTGGGGCATTCGGATTGGCTTGGGGGTTGGCAGTATAGCTAATCTCGCCCCCTGCATTTGTCTGGTTTAGGGCGGGGGCCTCGGTCGGGGTGGGTAGCATGGCATGGGCTGACACGGCAACCGACAAGGCGGTCAGGGACAACACGGCAACACCGCCACGCAACATTTGGATGGGCATAATCATTCCTTCATTAACTCTATGGTAAAAATAAATGTCGCCCATGATAGCATGAAAAGCTGTTGCGTGCGTTAAGCGTGCGTTTATTTATGGTAACTTTCTGCCAAATTTTGACCAAATGGTAAGACATAACAAAAGACGGCACGATAAAAAAGGCACAAAAGACAAGTCATGAGACAATAATTTGATGAGTTTTGCTGATTTTATGATAAAATTCATCAAAAACACCATCATAGCACGCCATGACCCACCCAAACCCCATCCACTGGTTTCGCCACTCCTTGCCCTACATCAATACCCACAGGGGCAAGACCTTTGTCGTCATGATGACCAGTGAAGCGGTCGCCCATGACAGCTTTGCCACGCTGGTGCAGGATTTGGCACTACTGCACAGTTTGGGTATTCGCTTGGTGCTGGTGCATGGGGCAAGGGTGCAGATAAATGATGCCCTAGCACGGGCGGAGCTCACCGATGACACGCCCTTTTGTCATGGCGTGCGTGTTACCCCCACATCTGCCATGCCGACCATTTTGGCGGTGGTCGGACAGCTTACCCTAAAAATCCAAGGCGAGTTTTCCAAAGGACTTGCCAACACGCCCCTATTTGGGGCAAAAATCAGCACAGTAACAGGCAACTTTGTCAATGCCAAGCCTTTTGGCGTACGTCATGGCGTGGACTTTATGCAGACGGGCGAAGTCCGCCGTATCGACACCAAAGCCATCAAACACAGCCTTGACAATCATCACATCGTCATCGCCAACTCCATCGGCTTTTCGGCAACGGGCGATTTGTTTAACCTTAATGCCCTAGATGTCGCCACGCACATCGCCACATCGCTGGTGGCGGATAAGCTCATCATCTTAGGTAAAAGCCTGACCGACTCGCACGGCTCGCTCATCAAGGAGTTGACCGCCACAGAAGCCCACAAGCTCATCCCCACATCCACGCTCGCCCCCACACTCACGCATGCCATTCACGCTTGCCAGCATGGTGTGGGGCGTGTTCAGCTCATTGACTTTGACAAAGATGATGCCTTGTTGGGCGAGTTGTTCACGACAGACGGGCGTGGCACGATGATAAGCCAAAGCGACTACGACCACATCAGGCAAGCCACCGCCCTTGACATCATCGGTATCATGGCAATCATTCGCCCCCTAGAAGAACAAGGCATACTCATCGCCCGCAGTCGTGAACGCCTAGAAGAGATGATAGATGAATTTAGCGTCATGGAGCGAGACGGCAAAATCATCGGCTGTATCGCCATGCATGAGCTAGACGATGAGAGCGTGGAGATTGCCAGCGTTGCCATGCATGGCGACTATCGCAGTGGCGAGCGTGGGGCAAACCTTTTAAAATTTGCCGAGCAAAGTTCCAAACACAAAGGCAAATCCCGCCTGTTTGCCCTGACCACACGCACCTTGCATTGGTTTATTGAACATGGATTTAGCGAAACCACCCCAAATGAGTTACCTTGTGAGCGGTTTAAACAATGGCAAAATGGGCGAAATTCTAAGGTACTGATTAAACACATTTAGCCTGATATTACCACCCCCACCGCTTTGCCACACCCTGTATCAACAAACAAATAATCCCCACCCAAATCAGCCCAAAACTTGTCAGCATTTGCCATTCAAACGCTCCGCCCAACACCGTAATGGCAAGGACAAACAGCAACGCAGGTTCAAGATAACCGAGCAATCCAAACAAAGACGTGGGCAGTAAGCGATTGGCTTCTAGGTTCGCCTGTTGCGATAATACGCTAATGAGCCCCAAACCGATGACCTTGAATATCATCACAGGCGAGCCGATAACCGCCGACATTGCAGACTCATGAAAACACAACGCCACAAGGCAAATGGGGGCAATGATACTCAAATCCACAAACAGCCCCGTCAAGGCAGGGATATTTTGTCGCCGTCTCATCACATAAAAAATCGGATAAGCCAAACACACCCAAAACGTCGCCCAGCTGACCCGTCCCGTCCGCACAATCTCCATGCCCACGCCCACGCCTGCACATGCCACCGCAAGCCACTGCAAGCGAGTTAGTCTCTCACCCATGACAAAGCCAACCAATACCATGACAAGCGGGAACAAAAAATAGCCCATAGACACCGCCACGCCATGACCATTTAGGGGTGCATAGACAAACAGCCACAACTGACTGGCAAGAATGGGCGTGGGGGCAAGTAACCACGCCCAGCCCCGAACCCCCTTGACCCGAGACAGCCCGCCCAACACAAATTCCCATTTGCCAAGCGTGCTGATGAGTATCACCAAACACCCCCACATCATGACCATCCGCCACAAAAACACCGCCGTCCCCGTCAAGGGCGGTAGCCACTTGCCATAAGCATAAACCATGGCAAACATGACATTGGACAAGATAGCAAGGGTTACACCTAGGGCAAAGGTGTTTTTGGGTAAGCTAAATTGGGCGGGTAGGGCAAGGTTCATGGTCTTTGGTTGATACATTGATAAAAGATGACGTATTATAAAAGGTTTGTTTAATAAAAATTTTTATCTTTTATCATCATGATGATTAATTTTTGCAAAAATTGGCTACTTTTGATAAAATTTACCAAAAATTTTGCTTGCCGACCATGACCCAAGACCTAGATGACCCCGACAAAACCCTGCCAAACCCACTCCAAGACGACTGCACTCACCACTTAAAACCCTTGCCGAGCATACAGGCACATCGCCTGCCACCGTACAACGGCGTATCAGTCAGCCCTGCCAAGACGTATCACGCTTTAACTCATAAGGATTATCATGAAATACATCCCCCTTTTGGTCGCCATGCTTGCCCTGTGTGCCTGCGACAAATCCGCCACCGAGCATAACTTTGCCCCTACCACAAGTCAGTCGCCTGCCGAGCAACCGAGCGAGCCGTCCGCTCCCGAGAACCCCCACGACTTACAAGCCCTTGCCAGTGAGCTTAGCACATCCGACCCGTCCGCCTTGCCTGATGTACAGCCACTAACCACCGCTGACGGCAAAATCGCCCTTGACAAGACCCACATTCTCACCGACACACCTAAGGCGGACACGGCAACGTATGACTACCCCATCGCCCTTGACAGCATGGCGGTAAAAAACTACGCCAAAGCCTATGACATCACGGACAAACAAGCCCAGCACAGCATGGTCATCGCCATGGCAAGCCCCGAAGTGCTAAGTAAAATCCTAGACCAATTAAGAGATGGCAGATACATCACTCATCAGCTCACCGACGGGGCAGACATGACGCTTGTTATCACGACCACTCCCGATGTCGTGGCGGATAAGTTTGATTATGTCTTTGCCGACGAGTTTGGGCGTGGTTTGGTGTTACCAGTGGTAATACAGCCCAAGGAATAATGTTAAAAGAAATAATGTTAAAAGAAATGATGTTAAAAGAAATGATGTTAAAGATGTTATTTTAAAGGCATTATTTTAAAGCATGGTTAGGACGGATAATAGCCCGCCCTGCCTGTGTGTTGTATTTAGATGAGTGTTTGCGTCAATTTATCATCACACATTATGCAGTCCAAACTGCGATTTAACTTCATGTTTAAAGCGTTTGACCACCGCCAACGCATCTTTTAACAAATCACGCTCCAAGGTAGAAAGTAGCTCGGTATCCACCTGATTGGGGCTAATCGGCTCGCCATTTCGCACATAAAATAGCCCTGCATTTAGGCGAATGTTCATCAGATACCCCAGAGCGTCTACCGTATCTTTGGCGAGCGTGTCACTGATAACGCCTTGATTTTTTAGGGCAATAAGTCGCTCAAAGGTGCTGGTCTCGTCTATCCTTGCCTTTAATGCCAACGCACGCACGCCATGCACGACAGGGAACAGCCCCATTTTTTTGATGTCCATTTTGTGATTGTCCGTCTTACCAAGCATTTTGGCAAAAAAGCCCCGATTATGCTCATCAAACTGCATAATCGCACGGGCAAAATTCATCTGCATACCCACGTCTTTATCCAAATGGGCGTTCAGATGGTGTTTGACTTCATCAAGTAAATCCGCCTTACCTGCCACCGTCCGTGCGTCCAAAAATATCGCCATGTCCATGAGACTCTCGCCATCGGCACTTTTGCACCAATGGGCGACCGTGCGTTTAAAGTCGCTGACCGTCTGACACCATTTGGGATTGGATACCATAATTCCGCCCATACATGGCGGATAGCCGAACTTATCAAGCGTATCGGAGAACTTCACCGCATATTCATGCAAGGCAGTCATGTCCACGTCATCATCGGCGATTAGGGCGTTGTCTTGGTCGGTCTTTAACACCTGCTCGCCACGCCCTTCCGACCCCATGACGACAAGGCACGTCTTGGCGACCATGTCAGGCGGTGCTATCATCTGCCATGCTTTTTCAAACAGTTGTCCGTTTAGCACTTGCATCAGGCGGGCAAGCTGAACGGCACTCATGCCACTGGCTTGCAAGGATGAGATGGACTGATTCATGCTGTGGGCAATTTTGGCAAGCTCGTCAAGGCTGTCCGCTCGGTGCAACCGCTCGGCAACCAAATGGCTATGGCTTGACAGATATGCCAAAATATCCATCTACTCCAAAATCCCCACAATCTGCCCATCATCCTTGACCACAAGGCGTTGAATGCGGTGATTCATCATGGTAAGCAAGGCATTGAACAAAAAGTCATCTCCGCCAATCCCAACAAGCCCAAAGTTGGCATGAGTAAAAATCGCCCCACCTGTGTCCGCCCCATTTGCCACGACATCACGAAATACCGATTCGGTAATCAGCCCCACCTTGTCATCATGGCGTACCAGCACCGATTTGGCTTTGTGTTCACGCATCAGGCGAGCAAGCTCGGCAAGGCTCATGCCCCCATCTGCCCACAACGTGTCATGATGAAAAGCGTCCGATACCTTGGCATGAAAAAGCTGAGATAGCTCATGCCCTTCGTGCCAAGTGATGCTGGATAACCGCTCGGCAATGCCTGTATAAAAATACGCCCCAAAACGCACGTTTGAGCTTATTAGATTTAAAATCAAGGACTTAGGCAAGGCATAGACAAGGCATTGCTCGGCACAAATAAAGCTGTGCGGACTGACATTTTCAAACAACGCCCGTGTCTCAAAACTGTCATTGGTGCGGTACAACGCCACCACGTCGCCATCATCGCCAAGCTCTTTGACCACGCCTTTGATGACGACATACAGAGCGTCCATCGGCTCGCCTGCGGTAATGATGGGGGCATTGTCATCAAAAAAGACGATTTGGACTTGTTTTTGCAGTTGTTTTTGTTCGGTGGGGGTTAGGGTGTTGTAGGGGGCAAAATTGAAATTAAATCTGTCCATGATGGCTGTCCGTGCTTTTTGGTTGATAAGCATTATAGCACAAAATAACCACAGGACAAGGCGTCAGGCGTGCTAAGCGTCAGGCAGGCGATACATCCAAATGGCAGTCACCAGACAAATCCCACTTGTCAGCACCGCCACCCACAGCTTATCCGCAGGCAGTCGCCAAAACAAAAACACACTGGATATCGTCATCATGCTCCACGCCAGATATTTGGCAAAGCGTGGCATGGCACGTCGCTCTTCCCAGTCGATGAGCATTTTGCCAAAAATCTTATGTCGCATTAGCCAGCCATGAAACCGCCGAGAGCTTTTCGCCCAGCAGTAACCTGCCAGCAGGATAAATACCGTGGTCGGCATACCGGGCAGTATCGCCCCCAAAATCCCAAGTCCCACAAAAATAAACCCCATGATAAAAAACGCCCAACGTAACAAGACATTCTGATGTATGTCGTGTTTGGACGGTCGTGATGATGGGGTATGGTCGGGGTCGGTATAATCAGGGTCGATGTGGTCGGACATGGCAATACAACAATCAAGGCAGGCTGATACCTGCTATCGGCAAGACGGCAGGCAGGCTCATCTTGTCATAAAAGCCCTATTATAGCACTTTGGCAATCAGTGCGAGATTTAAAATATTGAAAATAAAAATCACCCACCTTATAGAGCGATACAGCATAGCACAAATAAGGTATGTTTGTAAACATGAATGATTATTATTTTTTTATTTACAAATTGATAAAAATAGGTTATTTTATATCGGTTTTTAATATGCGTTTCACACAGGTGATTTATGAGCGAACTTACCCTAACCGAAGCTCTAAAAGAGCATTCACGCACGACCCATGATAGCGTGGATAACCTTGTCATGAGCATGCAGCCTTTTGCCAGTCATGACAATTACCGCAAATTTTTACAAGCCCAGTATGAGTTTCACAGTACTGCCAATCCCATCTACCACAACGACAAATTAAAAAGCCAAATTGACGGCTTGGCAGAGCTTGCCCGCCTTGACCGTGTCAAATCTGACATGAAAGACTTGGAAGTCGCCCCATTTGACAAAGACATAAAGACCCCCACCTTTACCGACAGTGAAGCCATCGGCTGGCTCTACTGCGTGGAGGGTTCAAACGTGGGAGCGGCGATTTTATACAAAGAAGCAGGCAAAATTGACCTGTCCGATGAATTCGGTGCCTCTCATCTGGCAGCCCATGCAGATGGACGCATGCCTCATTGGCGTGCCACCAAAGCCAAAATCAATGCCTTACCTTTAAGTGATGATGATAAACAATCTGCCATGAAAGGTGCTGATGATGCTTTTGCTTACTTTAAGCGAGTCGTGCGTAAGATTTATGATGCGCCATAATCACAAAATACACCATATTATTACAGTATGGTATAACATAGTTAAAAACCGCTCAGATGATTGGGCAGTTTTATTGCATTCATACAGATATAACGATATAATCATCCTTGCAAGATTACTGAACTTTTCAGACATTCAATCAAAATCAACACAGCCAGACCACAGCCAAGGTTTTTGTCCATGATTGAACGAGTGGCGTATTTTTTAGTTAATGGTTTGGTTATATCAATCATCGTAATATCTGTTTGGGAGACCCAAGATGAATAAGACAAACAAGTTCCACCTAGCCAATAAAAATATTACTGACCATTCGTTGGCATGTTCTCATTTTACCAAATCATCCCCCCTCTTTCATAAGACGGTTTTGGCCAGTTTGTTGACCATTGGGGCGTTGGGCATGACGACTGTGGCATCTGCACAAAACAATACACCTAGCATAAATGATATAAATAAAAAACTAGAAAGTTTAGCAACCCTTCAACGGATTGTTCAAGGAGCAATAGGGGTTCATACAGAAAATATCAAAAAAAACCAAACAAGCATTGCCAAAAACAAAACCACACTTGATGAGCACACCAAGCAAATCGATGCTAACAAACAAGCCATTGAAGCAAAATTGGGTGGCAAGGTAGATGTGCAACAATTAGAAGATTTAAAAACAAGCGTTGATAAAAACAAAGCAGACATTGCAGATAACAAAGCCGCAGCCGATGCTAAGTTTAAAGATATTAAAACAGACATTGCCAAAAACAAAACCACACTTGATGAGCACACCAAGCAAATCGATGCTAACAAAAAAGACTTTGAAGCAAAATTGGGTGGTAAGGCAGATGAGCAAAAATTAGCAGAGTTAAAAACAAGCGTTGATAAAAACAAAGCCGCAGCCGATGCTAAGTTTGCAGCAACAGAAGATGCCCTTACCAGAAATGCAAAAAACATCACCAAAAACACAACATCCATCAGAGACTTAAACACCAAGGTGGATGGTTTTGATGGTCGTATTAATGCCTTGGATAGCAAAGTTAATACCTTTGATGGTCGCATCAGTGCCTTAGATGCCAAGGTGAATGGTTTTGATGGTCGTATTAATGCCTTGGATGATAAATTTAAAAATGGCATGGCTGCCCAAGCTGCCCTAAACAGTCTTTTCCAGCCTTATAGTGTCGGTAAAGTCAGCGTCTCAGCAGCCATCGGTGGTTATGGTTCAAAATCTGCCATTGCCATTGGTACAGGCTACCGTGTTAATCCGCAGTTGGCATTTAAAGGTGGTACTGCCATTAACGTGAGTGGTAGCAAAAAAAGCTCTTATAACATCGGTGTAAACTATGAGTTCTGATTGTCAAATCATCGCCCATCCATTGTCTCTTATTAGTGATTTTAGTAATTGATGAGAGACACCCAAAAAGCAGTCCTACATGGACTGCTTTTTTATGATGCTTGATTTATATGCTCTATCATGAAAAACCGCCCCACTAAGAGCGGAGCGGTCATCAACGACAGTTTAATAACAGTTTAATACAAGTGCAATGGTGATACAAACCATTACGTATAAATTACTGCTCAATGCCTTTCATGGTTAGCTTAATGCGTCCACGATTGTCAATGTCTTGCACTTGAACTTTGACGGTTTGACCCTCGGCTAGGTAGTCGGTTACATTCTCAACACGCTCATCAGAGATTTGGCTGATATGCACCAAGCCGTCCGTACCTGGTAAAATGGTAACAAAAGCCCCAAACTCCACAATGCGAGCCACTGTACCTGTATAGACCGCACCCACTTCCACTTCGGCGGTAATCGCTTCAATCTTGGCAATGGCGGCACGGGTAGACGCTTTTGACTCGCCAAAGATACGGATTGTACCGTTGTCATCAATATCCACAGTCGCCCCTGTCTCTTCGGTCAAGGCACGAATGGTCGCCCCACCCTTACCAATCACATCACGGATTTTTTCAGGGTTAATCTCAATGGTGGCATAGTTTGGAGCGTGAGCGTTAATCTCGGTGCGAGACGTGGCGATGACTTCGTTCATGGCATTTAGGATATGGATACGCCCTGCGTGAGCTTGTTTTAGGGCTTGCTCCATGATGTCGGCAGTAATACCCTCAATCTTAATGTCCATTTGTAGGGCGGTGATACCATTGACCGAACCTGCCACTTTAAAGTCCATATCGCCCAAGTGGTCTTCATCACCCAAAATATCGGACAATACGGCAAAACGCTCGCCTTCTTTGACCAGACCCATGGCGATACCTGCCACAGGGGCTTTTAGTGGCACGCCTGCGTCCATAAGCGACAATGACGCACCGCACACGCTCGCCATAGATGACGAACCGTTAGATTCGGTAATGTCCGACACCACACGAATGGTATAAGGGAAACGCTCCGCCTTAGGCAGTACCGCTTGTACGCCACGGCGAGCCAGACGACCATGCCCGATTTCACGGCGTTTTGGGCCACCCTCACGACCTGTCTCGCCCACCGAATAATGTGGGAAATTATAATGTAGCATAAAGTGGTCTTGCTTGGTGCCTGACAATGTATCCACAAGGTTCACATCACGGCTTGTGCCTAGCGTTGTCGTTACAAGGGCTTGGGTTTCGCCACGGGTAAACAAGGCAGAACCATGCGTATAAGGCAACACGCCCACTTGAATGTCCAACGCACGCACAGTTTCTAGGTCTCGCCCATCAATACGGGGTTTGCCTGATAGGATATTATCACGCACGGTGCGGTATTTTAGGGTTTCAAACAACTCTTTGATTTGAGCGACTTTATCGGCATAGTCTTCTGCACTCTCATCGCCAGCCAGTGCCAACGCTTCTGTGGCAAGCTCATCTAAGCGAGCATAGCGGTCTTGCTTGACGGTAATGGTGTAGGCTTCGCTGACTTTGGCAGTGAACTGCTCTTTTAGTTGGGCGTTTAGCTCTTCATTGATAGCAGGGGCGACAAACTCGGCTTTGGCATTACCTACCGCTTGGGCAAAGGCGTTGATGTTGTCAATGACAATCTGCTGTTGGGCGTGTCCGTATAGCACCGCACCGAGCATTTGGTCTTCGGAGAGTTCGTCCGCTTCTGACTCAACCATAAGCACGGCAGATTTGGTGCCTGCCACAACTAGGTCAAGCGAGCTGTCTTTCATCTGGGCAAGGCTTGGGTTTAGGATATATTCGTTGCCAATAAAGCCCACTCGAGCCGCCCCGATTGGACCGCTAAATGGAGCAGGAGAGATTGCCAATGCCGCAGACGCACCAATCATCGCAGCAATGTCGGCATCTTGGGTTTTGCCTGATGAGATGACGGTTGCCGTTACTTGGATTTCGTTGTAATACCCTTCTGGGAACAAGGGACGGATTGGGCGGTCAATCAAACGAGAAGTCAAGGTTTCAAATTCTGATGCTCGTCCCTCACGTTTGCCATAACCCCCCGGGATTTTGCCCGAAGCGTACATTTTTTCTTGGTAGTTTACGGTCAATGGGAAAAAGTTTTGCCCTGCCACGGCTTCTGGGCGTACCACAACTGCCACCAGCACCGACACATCGCCCATATGCACAAGCACGCTGTTGGCTTGGCGAGCGACACGCCCTGTTTCTAGGACAACTTGCTGATTGCCATATTGAAATTCTTGACGAATGATATTAAACATAGGTTTTCCTTAAATGATTGGGTTTTTCATTGATAAGATGATTTAAAGCCCTAAGAGATATTTTTTGGTATTTAAAAAATTGTAAAATTGTACGGGAAAATTTATTTACCCAAAATCAATATTTTATCATAGGGCAAATTGCAATTTGCCCCTACAAATGTGTCAAAAAAACATCTCTTAGAGTTCTAAATCTCAACCTTATCAAAATGATTTTAACTACCCCAATTTATTGTAATTTATTGATAAATTTGGAATTATCCAAAATTGTACGGGCGAATTGCAATTCGCCCCTACCACCAATCAATAATCTACTTTTAAGATAAATTGTGGGTATTTTACACGTTTAAAACAACAAAAACGGCACGCAAACGCACACCGTTTTTGACAAAATTAGACAGCCTAATTTGAAATTAACGGCGTAGTCCAAGCTCACCGATAAGAGCGGTGTAGCGACCGGCGTCTTTGCCTTTTAGGTAGTCTAGTAGCTTACGGCGTTGGTTTACCATGCGGATAAGACCACGACGGCTGTGATGGTCAGCTTTGTGGGCTTTAAAGTGGTCTTGTAGGTCGTTGATACGAGCGGTCAATAGAGCCACTTGCACTTCTGGGCTACCAGTGTCGTTTTCGCCACGTTTGAATTTGGCGATAATCTCTTCACGTTGTTGGTTGGTTAGCATAACTAATCCTTAAAATACGCAATGCGGATACATACAGGCAAACATTGCATTGCTAAGGTTTGCCTAAGCCCCATCCTTACAGATAAGGCAATATGACCACCATTATAACATAAAAATCCTAAAATGGCATTAAAAATAAAATCCCCTGCGTGGAGAACAGGGGATTTTATTGGTCTTAAAAAATCAGAAGTTATAACGTAGACCGACCTTAGCACCGTATTGATTGACTTTGGCATCCACAATCTTACCTAAGTAGTGATATTCCACACCTGCATCTAATGCCAGCTGTGGGTTAAAGGCGTATTGCACACCTGCAATTGCACCCACGCCGACTTTGTTGCTTTTCTTTGATTCGATATCTTTTACTAGTTGTAGCCTACCGTCTGGTGTAATCTTATTATAAAGATCTTGGCCGTCAAATTTTAGCTGATTGACACCAACACGCACGCCCACATAGGGCATAAGCTCTGTTGTGGTCTTAATGTCATGAATGGCAGACACGCCCAACGAATGGATTTTCAAGGAATTTTTCCATTCTTTATACCCAACCTCGTCTCGCTTGCCTTTTGAACCATTTTCTTTAAAATTGCCAAAGTTGGTATAATCTGCTTGTAAACGTGCTGTACCCATGTCTTTACCGACGGCGATGGTATATTGAGTTGCGTTGCGTTTAAAAAACTTCTCACCATCCGCCTTGGCATTTAATTTTGATACGCCAACATTGCCTTGTACATACAGACCATCGGTGGAGATTTGAGCCATTGCCAGTGTTGAAGTACTTGTCAATAGGACTGCCAAAAGTAGCTTTTTCATAAGCGTTCCTTAAAAATACCAAATAAAATACAAAATAAAACCACCAAACTCTGCCCCACTCTCAAATTGATGCAAGTAATTAATACAGGTAATTAACTCATCAGGGGCAAATCATCATCCACGCCACAACCTAAAAGGCAACTACCGAATCATCGGTAAATCGCCATTTTAAGTTGAGATAAGTTGAGAATTGGAGAAAAACTCTACAAAACTACTTGACTTCCTCTCCGCCCTAAGTGCGGAGATTCCTTCTGCAAGACGGTCAAGCCAGACCGCAAGCCTAAGATAGTGGCAACCGCCCGTACGACACACCGTACATCTTAGGTTCTTATTTTAAGTTAATCCTACTGTTAGGATTGTCATAGACACAAATTAGCTTAAGTGTGTGTTTAAAAACGTCTTACCAGTTAAGTTACTGCGTACTCGCAATTTAGTCTTAACTTAACTGTGGAATGTAAGACAATAAATTACCCATATATTACCTCCTCCCCTGCGTTTTTTGCAAGTATTATTTGTTATTTTTAGATGAAATGTATAAAAATCAAGACGAGATGAAAACACGCTGCATCAATATCTCAATCTCATCTACACACAAAAACAAGGAATTTTAAACAAGGAATTTTGTCAATAGCAATGCACCACTTTGATGGGCTGCAATCGTCCACTCATCGCCACTTGCCCCAATCCGACAAAATCATCATCATGATAGAGCCGAATTTGTATGGCATCATCACCAAAGTTCACATCATCAAGGCGGTCTTTGACGTTTAATCGTTGCCCCATTTTAATGCGTGCCGTCTCGTCCATTGTCAGTCTCAACATGGGCAAATGACCAAGCATCACATCTGTGGGCAAAAGTCTGCCCAAGCGTTCATCCAAAGATAAATCCGCCAAATCATCAAGGCTTATCGCATCTGCCACGTCAAATCCGCCCGTACTGGTGCGGTGCAAAGCGGTCAAATGCCCCACCGTGCCAAGACGCTCGGCTACCGTCTCGCCCAGCACTCGCACATAAGTGCCTTTGGAGCAGATGACATCAAGGGTGATTTCATCATTGCTTAATTTATTTAAAGCCAAATGATGAATGACAATGGGGCGTGGCTGTCGCTCTATCTCAATGCCATCTCGGGCGTATTCATAGAGCTTCTTACCGTCTTTTTTTAGGGCAGAATACATCGGTGGCGTTTGCATTTGTTCACCCATTAGGCTAACTGCCAGTTTATCAAGTTCACTTTGTTCAAAAACTGGCACGTCTTTTTGAGCGATGATTTGCCCCTCTTTATCGCCCGTATCGGTCTTCTCACCCAGCTTAATGATGGCAGTATAGCCTTTGTCAGCATCTAGCCCAAAACTACTAAATTTGGTGGCATCTCCAAAACAAATCGGTAAAATCCCTGTTGCCATAGGGTCAAGCGTGCCAGTATGCCCTGCTTTTTTACTGTCAAATTTGGGCGACATGAATAGGCGTTTGGCTTGGGTTAAGGCAGCATACGAACTAATACCGCTTGGCTTATCTAAGAGTAGCACCCCAGAGACAATCTGCTTTGTCATTGGTTGTTATCCACCTCATCAACGTTACTTTTGTCCGTTTTTTGCATGGCTTCATTGACCAAATTCATCATACGATTACCATGAGCGGTAACCTCATCATAATGAAAACGCAAGCGTGGCGTGGTGCGAGTCTTCATGGTCGCCGACAGCTCAGTACGCAAAAAACCTGCGGCATTTTTTAAGACAGTCAAGCTCTCACGATGAGCATCAATATTCATACCCCCATCTTGGGATGGCTCTAAAATGGTTACATAAACATCAGCATAACCCAAATCAGGGCTAACCTTAACCTCAGAGATGGTAACAAACCCCGTCAGACGTGGGTCGTTAATCTCATCACGGATAAGCACCGATAAGGTACGCTGAATCTGGTCGGCTAGGCGTTGTAAACGTTGGCTCATGGTTTTTCTCTCTTGTATTTACTTGGTGTTGGTATATTTGGGTTTCCTAATCTGTGATGTTAGGCAAATTAATATGGCGGTTAGTATAGCCGATTTTTGGGATTTTGGCGATTTTTAATGTCAATGCACTCATCATTGGCATTTTTATTTATACCATTAATTATTTTATTTTTATAAAAATCAATGGGTTATGATAATTTTTATCCAATCATGCTTATTTTATTAAGTTAATTTAATAAAATTATAAAGATAAATTTAAAATAACCTGCCATTTTTTCATGAAAATTTGATGACCATTTGATGAAAAATTACCCAGCCATAACACAATCCAACACAATTTTTCACAGTTTACATGAAGTTACCAAGTCTTACATTTGACGAACCAAACACCCGTGAAAAACCCCTATTTTTTACCAACTTATCCTATTTTTCGTCTCAAAATCCTCCTACAATACACTCATCAAGTCAAGCACATTAAGCACTTGTAAGTTGCCATAAGGCATTTATTAACATGATTTAGGAGAAATATATGAGCCGTTTAGTTCGTTTACAAGACATTGAAGCCACCGAGCGTGAAGTATTGGGTACAGACTACTACAACCCAGCAGGGAAAACCGCTTATGGCATTGGCGAAGAGAAAATCGGTAAAGTAGAAGATGCCCTTGTAGAAGTAGAAACAGGACGTGTGCGTTATCTTATCGTTGATGTAGGCGGTTGGTTCAGCTCAAAAGAAGTGCTTATCCCAGCAGGTCTATCTCGCATTGTTGGCGATGACGTGTACTTTGACAGCCTAACCAAAGACCAAGCGGAAGCAATGGAAGCCTATGACCGTGATTATGTCTATAACTACCAAGAGCAATATGCCAAAGACCGTGAGTTTTTCGCTGCCGAAACACTACCTGCCGAGAGCCGTGTTGAGCTGACCGAAAACCACTACACCGCACCCAACACCCTAGAACTACTCGAAGAGCGTCTGTCTGTGAACAAAGACCGTATCGTCTCTGGCGTGGCAAGTATCGGCAAACGTGTGGTGAGCGAAGAGCAACGTGTTGAAGTTGAACTACAAGAAGAGCACGCCCACATCGAGCGTACTGCCGTAAACCGCCCAACTGACCGCCGTATCGGTGATGATGCTGGGGCTGCCACGGTGAGTGTTGAACTAGAAGCAGAGCGTGCCAACGTGAGCAAAGACACCTTTGTTACCGAAGAAGTAACGCTAGGCAAAACCACTGGCACTCGCACCGAGACCATTTTGGAAACCATTCAGCGTGAAGAGCTAAACGTGGACGACCTAGGTAACGTGGTTGACCGTGAAGGCAACGTGGTTAGCTATGAAGGCATTACCGCCGATGAAGTTCGCCGTGCTCGTGGTCTATAATCCGACCACCACCAAAAAGTCAGGGCAATGCTCTGGCTTTTTTGGGTTTTGGCGGTGGCGGTTGGTATGTTAAGATGATTGGTTAGATTTATTTTGCTGGATTTATTTTTTTAATGAATTTTTTAAATTAATTTTTAGCAAATTATTTCTACCAAATTAGGGCGTGTTGAACTTTGGTATTTGCAATGAAAAATGAGAAAAGTCGCACGTTTTTCAAGGAAAAAACTTGAGATTGATAGTTATTCTATCAAGCAAGTTTTTGACGATGAAAAACAATCCGACCACTTAATCGTGTAAATTTTAAGATTTTTAACTTAATTTTTTAAATTAAGTGGTCGGATAGCCATTTTTCATGCAAAAATTGATAAAAGTGTTAAATTTTCATCTTATTTTATAAAAATGTTATCAATGTTCAACACGCCCTAGTAAATTCATGCCAATCCCACATTTTTTAGGGTTGCGTACCGTCAATGGGCGTGTTTTGAAGTTGAATGCTTGTAATTTGTTCACTCAACCGCCTGACCCAAATTCATTTAAAATTGCCATTTAAAATTTGTAAAATTAAGGACAATATATGTCAAACCCCCACCATGAGCGTGATGACATCACCACATTTAGCAATCCACAGACCTTAGAATTACTCGCTGAGCGGTTGGTTGTTGATACCCAAAAAGTGCAAGCGGGCAAGGTTATCCTTGAAAAAGTCGTCCGCACCAAGACGGTCAATGTCCCTGTGGAGCTGACCGAAGAGTATCTGAGCATTCGGATTGTCAATGACAACTTAATGGCAATGGCGGACACAGTCATGGCAGATGATGCCATGCCTGCCACCGTACTCATCAATGGCACGCCCATGAGCGAGCCTGTGGAGATTTTAATCAGCAAAGAAGTGGTAAGACTCAGCAAAGAGACCCATGTCGCCGAAGAGATAAACCTGCACAAATACAGCCAAAACATCAGCAAAACCGTCAGCGACACCGTACGACACGAAGAGCTTGTGGTAACGGGCGATGAGTTTTTGGACAAGTCATCTTAGGGGATGTCGCCATTTGATGATTGATTTGCAATAAAAATCGGACAAATGTGTCCGATTTTTATGTTTTAATTTTTATGCCTAACTTAGCAGTCAAATCAATATTTCCACTTGACCATCACAACCGCACCATGGTCTTTGGCACCGCTACGGAACTCGCCTGCATACTGGCCTGTAATTTCTGTATTCATGCCCATCTGATAACGCAATCCTATGCCCGTGCCAACAGAGAATTTCTTTTTCTGGCTGCCTGTCTCGGTAAAGGACACGCTTGGTATGGTCGCAAAGCTGGTATTAACCGCCAAGTCATCGGCATTTTCAACATGCCCTGCCAAATGTCCAACCACACCCAGACGATCAGACAGCGGTTGGGCAAAATGCACCCCCAACGTCGCTTTTAGGCTGTCATAAGTTTGCTTATCCACGGCAAAATTGAGCTGAGCCAGTCCGCCTTGTTCGATGTATCCGTCATTTTTGATGCGAGTGTAGCGAAGCTGGGCATAGGGCGAGACGTGTTTGTCATGCGAGCCAATACGATGATCAATACCAACACCTGCCTGCAAAATATTGGCATCATACTCCCCTTTGGCAATGTCAGAAATCCCCGCCAATGACAGTCGTCGCTCGGTTTTGACATCGCTACGCCCATAGCTAACAAAGCCATTATAATGCGTCTCATCCGTTGCAGCGTAGTCGCCATAGATAAAGGCTTGGATGTTGTCCGATTTTAGGTTCTGATGATTAACAGTGCCTACAGAATCAACATCACTGTCTGAGTAGGATAACGCCGCCCCCAGTCTTAGACCATCACCCACCAAACTGTCTGCACCCACAATCAGACCATACGAGTTGCCATCATAGCCTGCAAATGAATTTTTGGCATCCATCTTGTGCTTGATGCCCAAGCCTTGTACCCACACTTGACTGCCCACGTCATCGCCACGTCTAAACGGACGATGGTCGTTATCCGAGCCTTGGGTCATGTCCAGTCTCGCTCCAAAGACACGGTCTATCACTGCTTGTGTGGCGATATTTTGTTGTTCGCTGACCACATGGGTAGCTTGGGCGTTAATAGCAGGTTGTAGGCTCTGGACAAGCTCGGTTAGGGCTTGACTGTCATCTTGGATATGTAGGTCTTGGATATGCATGCCCAAGGCTGTACCCAAGCCATTACCACTTGCCAAGACTTTATCCAATGCCGATGCGATGGCAAGCGATGATGTCTGATTTGTATGTTTGGTCGCTTCGGCAAATGTCCCTACGCTTGTTACAGGCGGGACTAGAATGGGCGGATTGGTAGGCGGGGTTGGGTTTACAGGCGGAGCAACAGGTGGGACAACAGGATTGGTCGGGGGCGTGCTGGGCGTGCTTGCCCCTTCTACTTTTAGGTGTACTGCCGTAGTGTCAGAGTAATCCGCCACTAGGTTGTGCGTTGTCATTTTATTGTGATTTTTATCAAGCAAATTCACCGCAGATAGCTCACCAACACGACTTGTCCCTTTGATGACATCTCTCCATGATGCTGATGGGTCTTTGCTTGTGATTAAGGCACGCACCACATCGCTGGCTGCCACATCAAGGTCAGCATCACGAACATCCACTTTGCCATTGACATGTAATTTACCATAGTCGCTTAGGCTATTTAGTGATATGCTCAGTTTATCTCCTACCAGTTTATAGTCGCCATCCACTCGCAATGTGCCACTCTCCACACGGCTTTCACGCCAATGCTTGTCGCCTGCTTTGACATTTACTGTACCGCCATTTGTGATGGTAACATAATCCACGCCCTGCTTGATGGCACTGCCAGTTAGGTTAATGACTTGCCCTTTGGTGTCAATGACTGTGCCGTTTTCGCCATTGACAGGATATTGGTCTGAGTCATCAGTCTTGCCCATTTTTAGATGGACGCTGTTGTTTTCATACACAGGAGCGAGTGTGGTTGTGATGGCATTGCCTTGACGGTCAAGCACAGCGTAGTCCTTGAACTGCCCGATGAGCTTGCCTGCCTTGACGACATCGGTGTACTCGGCAGTAGGATTGGTGCTGGTGATGAGTGCTTTGACAACATCTGCGGCTATCACATTTAGCTTACCTTCGCTGATGCTGGCATTGCCAGAGACATGAAATTTGCCGTAGTCGTTACGGTCGTTGATGCCCACCACCAGCAAGTCGCCTGCTTTCATGGTGTGATTGCCATTGATTTGTAGTGTACCACCACCGATGGCAAAATCGCCACCGACATTTTTAATGGTATTTTCGGCAATGGTTAGTTTACCCTTACCTGTCTTTTCAAGCCCACCCAAAGAGCGATTGTTTTGTTTTAAATTATCAAGATCGACTCGTCCAAAATTGCCCGTGATAACCGCATTGGGGTTGATGGTAACATCAAAGTTTTGCGTATTAAACTCCAAACCGTTGGTTACACGAATGGTGTCTGCTGATGTAAATCCCCCGAAGAAATCACTTTCATGGCGATGTGCCTTGATGTCGCCTTCATTAAAAGATAGCGTCGCCCCCGAGCCATTGCCTGAGCGGACGATATTACCCACGTTTAGATTACCACCTTGGATGGCATTGATGGTGCTGTCTTTGTTAATCAAAATAATGTCAGCAGCAATCGTGCCATCTTCTCTAACCGTGATGTCCGCCCTGCCTTCATCGCCTGAAACCAAGTTACCAGTGGTGTAGATGCCTGTTTTGGTGTCGCCACTTGCCAATTTTGTGCCAATGATGTCCACTTTGGCGGTTGTGTCTGCCAGATGAGCCATCGAAACCGACCCTGCATAGATGGTAGCACCCGTTTGCATGTTTAGGTTGGCATTGCCACCATCAGCGACAATTAAGCTGTTGGTCACATCAATCCGACCGCCATTTTTTAGATTCACTTCGCCTAGGCTGTATTTTGTGCCAACAAAGGCATTGCTGTCTGTTTTTTGTTTTACACCGAGAATCACGCTGTCAGATGAGTTGACACGACCACCATCAACATTTAGAACACCATGTCCATGTTCGCCCACCCCAATCCAATTTTCATGTAAGCCCCCAGCATCCATGCTCAACATGGCATCCTTGCCCGTGATATTAACAGTTGCTTTACCATCGACTTGCGATGCGATATTTACCGTCTCGTCGTACGAGACACCGCCTGTGATATTTTGGTGGCTATCAATGGCAACATCTGCCCATGCGATGCCACCGACCGTCATGCTTGCCCCTAGTAGCAGGGCTGTTGCTGTTTTTGATGATTTAGATTTGCCTTTGGCACGAGCAATCTCAGAGACACACTGCCACACACCAAGTGCGGTATTGAAAATAACACGATAAATATGGTTCATATCAAACTCCATGAATAAAAAGTCAAACCAGTGATAAGGCGAAAATAAAGTAAAAATCCTTATCCTTGGCATGGCAATGACATTTATACCACAAAAGTTCACCCAAAATCGTTCAAATTTCCGACGTTTTTATGAGTAATTGGTTGTGAAGAACAAGAGACCATCAATCGGTCAATCACATCAAGTCTCCACACACTTCTATTCCTATTTTATTTCATAAATTGAATAATAGAACTAATGAGAATATAAACACTATTGATAATTATTCAATATAATGTATAATCTTTGTGGTTTTATTGTAAAAATTTTCATAGGAGCAACGCATGACCATTCGACACTCATCTTTATACCAAGCCATCTCATTGGCACTCATCGGCATATTGTCAGGCTGTACAGGGGGTGATTTTGGCACGACCTCCGTTTCCACACCCTTAGTCAGCCCAACCAAACCTGTCCCCACCCGCCTACTACCCCAATCCACCACGAAGCCACTGACACCCTGCACAAGCCTGCCTTAGGATACCTAATGAAAGGAGCGGTGCGTAGCGATGATGATGAGATTAAAGCCCTACACATCCATGAGTTACAAAGTCTGGGTAATAAACCTGACCTAGACCACAGTTTATTTAGCAACAATGATGCCGTAAGTTTGACAGGTCTTGGAGATTTGAGTGTCATCAACCCTAAAAAGACATTTTCCCTTTCACAGACCAACTATGGCGATTATCAGCACGTTCGCTTTGGGCATTTGATACACCGCACCCACCTTGCCCCCAATGGCAAACCCATCCCCCAAGTTTATACCTTTTATCATGGCGATAAGCCCACCAACAGTCTGCCCATCGCCAATCAAATTCATTATAAAGGGCACTGGACATACATGAGCGATGCTCGTGCCAAAAAAGCAGAAGAAGACAAAAACATCAATGTAGACATTCACGAAGCGGACAACAGTCAGTATTTTCATGATTTGATTGATTTTAACGATACCACAGGTAACGCCAAGTTTGCCAGTGCCACACATGCATCCCGCACCGATTTGTCACCCCTTAATGGTGCCAACCGCTACGATAACATGATTGCCGACTTTACTGTTGATTTTGCTGACAAAAAACTCACGGGCACACTAGCCTACGAAAACCCCTATGGCAAACCTCATAAAATTGACATTCGTGATGATGACATAGAAGATGTCAAAAAACAAAAAATTGGCAAAATGCGTCAGCCTTACACACCTCTATATCACATCAATGCCAACATCAGCCAAAACCGTTTTACAGGCACAGCAAAAAGCCAAGTGCAAAACACCCCACGCACCATCAATCATTATGGCATTAGCTACACACATAATGATACTCGTATTGACAAGGCGTTATTTGGCACAGATGGCGTGGTGGAAGGTGGGTTTTATGGCGAACACGGTGCCGAGCTTGTCGGTAAATTCATCACCAACAATAACGACCTGATGGGCGTATTTGGGGCAAAAAAGACCACTGCCACCAAAGACCACGTCACACTATTCGACAACATCCAATTTGACCCTACGCACGACCAAATCATCAAAAACAGTGACCTAGCCAACAACGAATCGCTCGCTCTAAATCTGCCCGAAGATTTGATAACCGCCCTTGACGATGGCTAGCTAGCCAAAGCCAAAGTGCAATCGGGGGTATTTTGGCAGGCATTTAGTCACGGAGCGACAGACTTTGATGAAACACTGACAAAATACAGCGAATTTGAGTTGGATGATGACGAGCTACTCGCCCTAGAAGAAGCCTACACCAATGCTCGCCATGAGTATCTAGCTACTGTGCGTGGGCAAGTATCCAGTCTTGTTATGCCAAAAAATGGCATAGGGTTTGGCGACCCCAGCGTATTGCGTGTTAATGGCAAGGCGTACAATCTAAACGCCAAAACCACCGATGACGTACTTGCCAACGCCAAAGCCATCAAAATCACCCAAAACGGCACAACTCGCACACTCGTTCTCGCTCAAACCCCTGACGGCAAAACATCCAGTCGCTACATTAATGTCTGCTGTGATGATTTTAGCCATGTTAAATTTGGGCAGTTTCAAGTGGATGAAATGACAACGCCACGCTATTTTGTACAAGGCACTCGCTCAACATCCATCCCTACCGCAGGTCAGGCGACTTATGCGGGGCGTTGAACAGGCTTTATTGACAGCACTCGCCCAAGAAAAGACACGGACGCCGCCTATGATGACAGCCCATTTGTCAAACATTACTTTTCAGACGATGCCAATAATAATACCGCCAACTTTACCGCAGATTTTGGCAAAAAGACTTTAACGGGACGGCTTTTGACAGGCACACAGCCCGTGCTGGACGTTCATGCCAACATCACAGGCACAGGGTTTGACGGCACGGCAAAAACCGAAAGTGCAGGCTTTACCTTTAACCGTTTTAGCACGGGGGCAAAAGAAACCATCCACATCAATGACGCCATCGTCAAAGGCGGATTTTATGGCGACAACGGCAAAGAGATTGGCGGTGTGATTTGGCACAACAACAATGACGGTAAAGCAGAACATTTTGACAAACCAAACGTGCGATTGGGCATGGTATTTGGGGCGAGTAAAAAGTAAAGGGGCGACATTATGAAAGATTTTAAACACAAACCATTAACTCAGAGCATTTGTCGTGCTTGTTATGCCCTGCCATTGATTTGTCTTGGGCATACTAGCTTTGCCCAAACCAGCACCCCCACGGTCGACCTTGGACATGAAGTCATTACCATTACCAAGAAACCTACTCGTTTTAAAAAGGATGTCAGTGGCTTATCTCGTATTACCAAGACTGCCGACGACCTAAAAAAAGAGCAGGTCATGGGCATCAGAGACATGGTCAAATACGACTCAGGCGTATCCGTGGTAGAACAAGGGCGTGGTGGCAGTAGCGGTTATGCTATTTATGGTGTGGACAAAAACCGTGTTGCCGTAACGGTGGATGGTGTGGCTCAATCCCAATCCTATGTGGACGAAACCACCAACTCGGGCAATACAGGCTCTATGAATGAAGTGGAGATTGCCAACGTCTATGCAGTGTACATCGCTAAGGGCAGTAATGGGTCGTTTGTCGGTAGTGGGGCATTGGGTGGCTCGGTAGAATTTACCACCAAAAAAGCCAGCCACATCATACCAACAGGTCAAGACCACGTCATCAAAAGCCACACCACTTACACCAGCAAAGACAAGCGACTGGCTCAGACGGTGGCAGGGGCATTTGATGATGGCACGTTTAGCGGGCTTTTACAATACACCAAACGAAAAGGCGAAGGCGTACACGCTCACAAAGATGCAGGACGTGGCACGCATACCTTTACCCGACTTGGCTCTTTTGAAGAAAAATACGACCTGCGTTCACCAAACACACTCTACAATCCTTACCGCTTTTCTGACTGTGTGGGCGATGACTGTATCATGTATCGGCTCTCGCCCACATCTGACAAACTCACGCTCGGCAACCGCTCGCCTGCTGATTTGTCCGCTGACGAAACCACACAATACCAAAACAGCCAACACATTACCGAAACCATCTTGGCAAAAGACTATGCAGGTTATGAGCGACTGCTTCCCAACCCTATGGATTATGAGTCGGATTCGTATTTGGGTAATTTTAGCTACACGCCTAACGACCATCATCATTTTGGGCTCATCCTAGAAGACACTCGCCAACGCTATGACAGTCGTGATATGACTTATTGTAGCTATCTGCCATTGGATAAAAAAAGTCGTTGTGATACCAACATGGCATTTTTATCCACTTATGGGCGTTCTGGCGTACACCTAAAAGAGAACACATCCGCCAGTGAGCTGACAGGCATTCACAAAAAAGGTGAAACAGTATTGCCATCTTTGCGTTACACACGCATCAGATTGCTGGATGAATTTCATAAAAAACAACGGCTTGGCGTGTCGCATGAATATACCAACGCCCCGTTTTTTGATAAAATCAGCACCAGCATCACTCATCAAAAAATCAACCAAGACACCGCTTCCACCAAAAAAGGGTGTAGCATCTATCCCACCGTGGATGAAAATTGTGAAGTTGGTACTGATAAAGCAGGGTCGTTTTCTATCAACGAATCGGCTTATTATGGCGAGCGGGCATGGCATGGCATGGTTAATCTTGATAAAGCATGGTCAGCGTTTGGTGCCAACCACCGCTCTCAACTAACAACAGGCATAAGCAAAACCCAAGCCACCTACCATCGCACCAATATCAACACACACGCACGCCATTTGGCATCTCACGTTGGACGTGAAGATGGCGTGGACGTTTATCAAGATTTGGGCGTGAAGATTTTTCGTGATGACGTGTGTTTTGACAAAGCCAACTGCACTCGCCTGCCCATTGACATGACCAACACCTTTATCGGTGCATCTTATGTGGCTCATTTTGACAAATTGGCGTTGAGCGGTTCGGTGCGTTTTGACCATAGTAACGTACGCTCTGATGATAAGGCGGTACGAAACAACACCTATCGTAATCACTCGTGGGGTGTAGGGGCAACCTATGACATCAATGATAATATTACCTTACTTGCCAAATCGTCCACAGGCTTTCGTGTGCCCAGCTTTCAAGAATTATATGGCTTTGACGGCAATGACGGCAATGAACGTGGGGGCGAATTTCACTTCATCCAAAACCTAAAACCCGAAACATCACTAAGTCACGAAGCGGGCATACGTTTTAATAATGGCGTGTGGGATTTAGAAGGCAGTATCTTTAAAAGTCGCTATCAAGACCTTATCGCCAAAGGCACATTGTGCACCCCAAACGCCAACTGCAATCTACCAAAAAACCAACAAACAGGCTATCACAACGCCCAAAATGCTGATTTAAAGGGATTTAACTTGCGTGGTCGGGTGGATTTAAATGCCGTGTACGACAAAATCCCAGAAGGGCTGGTGGCATTTGGCTCGTACAATCAAATCCGTGCCGACCGTTTGTATCTGAATGACGGCGACTGGCATACGGTAGAATCCTACCCCCTAGAAGCAGTGCAACCTGGTCGGTTTGTCTATGGACTGTCCTACGATAACCCCAATGACAAATGGGGGGGTAAGTGCCACATGGATTTATTCAAAAGCCAAAAATCCCGATGAGCTTGCCTTTCATCGCCAAAGTTTTGGCAATGGTTATGGTAAAGCCACCACCAACCTGACCACAAAATCATGGATAACACTGGATTTGGCAGGATATTATCACATCAACAAAAACATCAGCGTGCGAGCGGGTATCAACAACGCACTTGACTATCGTTACACCACATGGGAGAGTGCCAGACAGTCATCAAGCAAAGGGGCTGATTTACTCGGTCATCAAAACCTAAGTCCGAGCAGATATGCAGCCGCAGGACGGAATTACACATTAGGAGTGGAGCTAACATTCTAGCAACAAAAGGGTTAAATCAAATTCAACCCTTTTTAAAAACATTTTAGGGCATACTGAACATTGGTATTTGCAATAACAGTCGTAAAAATAGCGATGTTTTCAACATAAAATATACCATCAAAGACATGAATACGTCCCAGTTACCAAAAAGCACTTTTTTATCATGGCAAAATCGGCTATGATATACTAATATCGTATTATTTTTATTTTTAATTGGTTTTTTAAATAGTTTTTAAACCCAAATTCTATCGGATGCTCCCATGACTTATTTTAAGCCCCTAGCACTTAGTATCATTGCCTTGACTGCCATCGGCACCGCTCATGCTAACGACCTGCCCAATCTATCCCAAAGTCATTTTGACCAATGCCTAAACACCCTAAGAAATAGCACTAATTTTCGTGGTTTATCCAACACCTTTGACCGTTACAGACCCAGCAGTCCTGACCCAACGGTGATTCGCTCACTCAACTATCAGCCTGAATTTAAAAAAGACCCGTGGGATTACCACGCATCATTGGTTGATAGTGAACGTGTGGCGGATGGTCTGCATGCCAAACACGAGATGGCAGACGTACTAAGACGCATTGAAAACCGCTACGGGGTCAAGCCCGCACATGTGCTTGGCGTGTGGGGTGTTGAGAGTAATTTTGGACAGACCCTTGGTAAAAAGGAATTATTTACCAGTCTTGCCACGCTGTCTTGCTTTGACCGTCGCCAATCATATTTCCGTGGCGAATACGCCAGTGCCTTACGCATCGTCCAAAACGGCGACATCCGACCACAGGACATGACAGGCTCATGGGCAGGAGCATTTGGCCAGACTCAGTTCATGCCCAGCACCTTTTTAGAATTGGCGGTGGACTTTGACAATGACGGACGTAAAGACCTTGTTAATTCTAAGGCGGATGCTTTGGCAAGTACCGCCAACTTCCTTGCCAAACGGGGATATCGCAGTGGCGAGCCTTGGGGTTATGAAGTCAAGCTAAACGGCTACTCGGGGTCAAGTGGTCGCACCAACAAAAAATCCATCAGTCACTGGCAAAACATGGGTATTACCCTACCTGACGGTCGCCCCCTACCGAACAACATGACATCAGCAGGGCTACTGCTACCTGCTGGGCGGCAAGGGCCGGCTTTCTTGGTAGGTAAGAACTTTGACACGTTCTATTCTTATAATGCATCCGAAAGCTATGCCCTTGCCATCGCCCATCTATCCACTTTGATCGAAAATAACGATACCAATGTTAATTTTGCCACCCCTTGGCCAACCGATGACCCTGGCATCAGCCGTCGTGAAGCCAAAGAAATTCAGCAGGCACTCATTAATAACGGCTACAATATCGGTAATGTTGATGGCATCATCGGTGACAACACTCGCATTGCCATCAGAGAATATCAACGTAAAATGGGCGTGCCTGCTGACGGACGTGCAGGACAAAAATTCTACCGTCTCATCATGGGCAATGCTGGCAATGTCAGCCCAACCTATCAGCCCGTGTCCAGCCCCATACAAAGTGTGAATTATGGCAATCAGACGGGCGTGATACACATTCGCCAAGATAACCAAAACCCATCCCAAAGCCCAAGCTCATCATTTAGCATCTCTCGGGGGTCGGTTAGTCAAAGCCACTCTGATCATATTTCTTATGGTGGCATCGTTTATCGCCGCATACAAAATCCTGATGGGACGACGAGCTTAGTGCCCGCCAACACTCATTGATGAACAATAAACCACAAAGGGGATGATATCATCCCCTTTTTTATTCAAAGTAGGGCGTGCCTGTCTTTGATATTTGCCATAAAAAACGCTCGTCTAAAAAAGCAGGGGAGTCGCCCGTTTTTCAAGGAAAAATAATCCGATCACTTATACTGGGTAAATTTTTAAAATTTTTCTTAATTTTTAAATTAAGTAATCGGATAGCCATTTTTCATGCAAAAATTGATAAAAGCGTTAAATTTTCATCATATTTTGTGAAAATATCATCAATGGCAGATATGTCCTATAAACACTCTAAAATGTAAATTGTGTTATAAAGGGTCGGCACGCCCTAGTACATAAACCTACTTTCAACCTTATATAAGTGATTGATTTATCAAAGGTAAATTAATTCGCCCCCATGGTTCAGAAAAAATCACCCAGCAATCAATAAGTTACCATGTTAAATGGGAGTGAAATAAATAATCAACCCCATAACCCATCTGATAATTTTTAAAAACAAGCCAATCATCCACATTGCCCCGAATGCGTTTACCTGTGGGTGTGGCATGAATGACCTTTGGCGGGAGATAACCGTAGTTTCGGCACAAAAATCTTATCACTTCAAGACTGGTGACAGGCTCACAATCACTTACCAAATACACAGACTTAGAAGCAGGCAAAGTTAATACCTGAGAAATCACTTGTATCAAATCATCACGATGAATGCGATTGGTGTAATGGGAGAGCGGCACGCCATCTATGTGGGCAGTTTGAGCCATTCTTTTCATCCGTGTACTGCCACCATGATAAATACCAGATGGTCTAACTATCACGCATCGCTCACCAAAGGCTTTTTGCAATACCTGCTCAGATTTTAACAGTATCTTGGCTGTATCTGTGGCAGGACATGCTATCGTATCAATATCCACCCACTCGCCCCCGCTCTCGCCATATACAGATGTGGATGAGACAAATAGTACGCGGTGCAGATTTGGCAAATCAAGGCTTGCGATATGCTCACACACCGCCAAATAACTCTCACGATAGGCTTGTACCCTATTGGTCATCTCATGGTTTGGCGTGATAATAATGGCGACATGACTAAATGGAGCAAGCTCATCTTGGGCGAGTGTCCTAGCATCTCTTTGCCAAAAATGTACAGGCTCATCATAGCTCTTGGCGGTGCGTGCCAACCCTGTGACATCATGCCCTGCCTGAGATAACATCTGGGCAACTGCCTTGCCAACAAAACCCTGCCCAATAATCAGATACTTATTTTTTTGCCCACCCATAACCATCAACTCCATAAAAACCCATCCATCTATCATCATTTATGAACCCACCCCAACTCAACCAAAACCCCCCACATCTTCCAATGTAGGGGGGCTTTAAATAAGGTGCTGACGATGACCTACTCTCACATGGGCGAACCACACTACCATCGGCGCTAAGACGTTTCACTTCTGAGTTCGGGAAGGGATCAGGTGGTTCCATCTTGCTATTGTCGTCAGCGTAAAAGGATTAACAACGCTGTTTATGAGTCTGTTGTTTTGTTTTTACTTTAAATTTTAATTTTTTAAAGTTTTAACTTTTTAAGTTAAGTTATTCAAGATTGATTCAAGCTTGTTAGGTAAAATCTTTAAACTTACTTATACAGCACATGAAGTAGTTTTAAACCACTTGGGTGTTGTATGGTCAAGCCAAACGAGCAATTAGTATTGGTTAGCTACACACATCGCTGTGCTTCCACACCCAACCTATCAACGTCGTAGTCTACAACGGCTCTTTAGGGAAATCTTATCTTGAGGTGGGCTTCCCGCTTAGATGCTTTCAGCGGTTATCCCATCCGAACGTAGCTACCCGGCGATGCTTCTGGCGAAACAACCGGAACACCAGAGGTTCGTCCACTCTGGTCCTCTCGTACTAGGAGCAGATCCTCTCAAATTTCCAACGCCCACGGTAGATAGGGACCGAACTGTCTCACGACGTTCTAAACCCAGCTCGCGTACCTCTTTAAATGGCGAACAGCCATACCCTTGGGACCTGCTTCAGCCCCAGGATGAGATGAGCCGACATCGAGGTGCCAAACACCGCCGTCGATATGAACTCTTGGGCGGTATCAGCCTGTTATCCCCAGAGTACCTTTTATCCGTTGAGCGATGGCCCTTCCATACAGAACCACCGGATCACTAAGACCTACTTTCGTACCTGCTCGACTTGTGGGTCTCGCAGTTAAGCGCGCTTTTGCCTTTATACTCTTTGAACGATTTCCGACCGTTCTGAGCGCACCTTCGTACTCCTCCGTTACTCTTTAGGAGGAGACCGCCCCAGTCAAACTACCCACCATACATTGTCCTTGATACTGTTATATCTAAGTTAGAACCCCAACATAACCAGGGTGGTATTTCAAGGTTGGCTCCATGGCAACTGGCGTCGCCACTTCAAAGCCTCCCACCTATCCTACACAAGTTAGGTCAAAGTTCAATGTAAAGCTGTAGTAAAGGTTCACGGGGTCTTTCCGTCTAGCCGCGGGTACACAGCATCTTCACTGCGATTTCGATTTCACTGAGTCTCTGCTGGAGACAGCGCTGCCATCATTATGCCATTCGTGCAGGTCGGAACTTACCCGACAAGGAATTTCGCTACCTTAGGACCGTTATAGTTACGGCCGCCGTTTACTGGGGCTTCGATCAAGAGCTTCGCTTACGCTAACCCCATCAATTAACCTTCCAGCACCGGGCAGGCATCACACCCTATACGTCCACTTTCGTGTTTGCAGAGTGCTGTGTTTTTAATAAACAGTTGCAGCAGCCTGGTATCTGCGACTGCCAACAGCTCAGGAAGCAAGTTCCATCACCATCGGCAGCGTACCTTCTCCCGAAGTTACGGTACCATTTTGCCTAGTTCCTTCAGCAGAGTTCTCTCAAGCGCCTTGGTATTCTCTACCTGACCACCTGTGTCGGTTTCGGGTACGATTTCTTTATGACTATCGCTTAGAAGCTTTTCCTGGAAGCAGGGTATTTGCCACTTCGCCAGTAAACTGGCTTGCTATCAGATCTCATTAATAGTCTGGCGGATTTGCCTACCAAACCTAACTACATCCTTCCACCTGGACAACCAACGCCAGGCTGACATAACCTTCTCCGTCCCTCCATCGCATCATAAACAAGTATCGGAATATTAACCGATTTCCCATCGACTACGCCTTTCGGCCTCGCCTTAGGGGTCGACTCACCCAGCCCCGATTAACGTTGGACTGGAACCCTTGGTCTTCCGGCGAACGGGCTTTTCACCCGTTTTGTCGTTACTCACGTCAGCATTCGCTCTTGTGATACCTCCAGCATACCTTACGATACACCTTCACAGGCTTACACAACGCTCCCCTACCACTTAATTGAAACAATTAAATCCGCAGCTTCGGCTCCTAGTTTGAGCCCCGTTACATCTTCCGCGCAGGCCGACTCGACTAGTGAGCTATTACGCTTTCTTTAAAGGGTGGCTGCTTCTAAGCCAACCTCCTAGCTGTCTGTGCCTTCCCACATCGTTTCCCACTTAACTAGGAATTTGGGGCCTTAGCTGGCGGTCTGGGTTGTTTCCCTCTTGACGACGGACGTTAGCACCCGCCGTCTGTCTCCCGGATATTACTCATCGGTATTCGGAGTTTGCATCGGTTTGGTAAGTCGGGATGACCCCCTAGCCGAAACAGTGCTCTACCCCCAATGGTATTCGTCCGAGGCGCTACCTAAATAGCTTTCGGGGAGAACCAGCTATCACCGAGTTTGATTAGCCTTTCACCCCTATCCACAAGTCATCCCCTGGCTTTTCAACGACAGTGGGTTCGGTCCTCCGGTGCCTGTTACGGCACTTTCAACCTGCTCATGGATAGATCACTCGGTTTCGGGTCTATACCCTGCAACTAATTCGCCCTATTAAGACTCGGTTTCCCTACGGCTCCCCTAAACGGTTAACCTTGCTACAGAATATAAGTCGCTGACCCATTATACAAAAGGTACGCCGTCACCCGACCACTTAATCGTTCTGATTGTCAAATTGTGATTTGACACGATTCATCAAGAAAGTTCTCATACGACCATTATTTTTTATGGTTCGTTCTCGCTTTCTTGCTACTTGTTCGTTAATGTAGGCTTCACAATAAACAATACGCCATGTTCTTGCTCTGGTTGAGTAAGTTGTGCCATTGTTATGGTCATCAATTCTTTGTTTTAAATTGGTGGTAAAACCAACATAAAACTCATCATGATTATCCACGTTTTGTATGACATAGACGTAGTAAAAATTCATTGTTATCCTCAAAACGATTAAGTGGTCGGGCTCCGACTGCTTGTATGCACACGGTTTCAGGTTCTATTTCACTCCCCTAACAGGGGTTCTTTTCGCCTTTCCCTCACGGTACTGGTTCACTATCGGTCAGTCAGGAGTATTTAGCCTTGGAGGATGGTCCCCCCATCTTCAGACAAGATTTCACGTGTCTCGCCCTACTTAATATGTCTCATAAACAGTTTCGCATACAGGACTATCACCTACTATGGTTGGCTTTCCCACGCCATTTTGCTACTGTAAATTCGATCGGCTCCTCCCCGTTCGCTCGCCGCTACTTGGGGAATCTCAATTGATGTCTTTTCCTCGGGATACTGAGATGTTTCACTTCTCCCGGTTTGCCTTACACAGTAAACTGTGTAATAGCCAACTTATGTTGGCTGGGTTTCCCCATTCAGAAATCGCCGGGTCACAGGATATTGCCACCTCACCGACGCTTATCGCAGGCTATCACGTCTTTCATCGCCTCTGACTGCCAAGGCATCCACCATGTGCACTTCATTACTTGACCATACAACCCCAAGTAGTCTTGGTGTCATAAGGGTAATGTGTAACGATTCACCTATGTTTACGCTTGATTCAGTTCTCTTTACTTTATCCGATCATCATCAATACTAAAAGTTTTAACTTTATATGCTTGATGTGGAGTATGATCGGAATGGTTAATTATTTGTTGGAATTAAATAATTAACCCAGACTCATAGTTACGTTGTTAAATAATGTAATTAACTTCATCAGTTAATTGTAAGTTATCTACATAAAGTAGAAGTAAGAAATCTAATTTACTGGTGTTTAATTTGATTGCTTAGTTCTAATTTATTGTAAGTGGTGGAGTTAAGGAGAGTCGAACTCCTGACCTCCTGCGTGCAAGGCAGGCGCTCTACCAACTGAGCTATAACCCCATAAATGGTGGGTCTAATAAGACTTGAACTTATGACCCCCGCCTTATCAAGGCGGTGCTCTAACCAACTGAGCTATAGACCCAATTTAACTTACTTTACTAAGAACAACTTGTTGTGAATTCTTGCCAATCAGATAATCTCGTTAAGGAGGTGATCCAGCCGCAGGTTCCCCTACGGCTACCTTGTTACGACTTCACCCCAGTCATCGACCCCACCGTGGTGATCGCCCTCTTGCGTTAGGCTAACCACTTCTGGTGAGATCAACTCCCATGGTGTGACGGGCGGTGTGTACAAGGCCCGGGAACGTATTCACCGCAGCATTCTGATCTGCGATTACTAGCGATTCCGACTTCATGGAGTCGAGTTGCAGACTCCAATCCGGACTACGATTGGCTTTTTGAGATTAGCATCACATCGCTGTGTAGCAACCCTTTGTACCAACCATTGTAGCACGTGTGTAGCCCTGGTCGTAAGGGCCATGATGACTTGACGTCGTCCCCGCCTTCCTCCAGTTTGTCACTGGCAGTATCCTTAGAGTTCCCACCCGAAGTGCTGGTAACTAAGGAAAAGGGTTGCGCTCGTTGCGGGACTTAACCCAACATCTCACGACACGAGCTGACGACAGCCATGCAGCACCTGTATGTAGATTCCCGAAGGCACTCTCGCATCTCTGCAAGATTCCTACTATGTCAAGACCAGGTAAGGTTCTTCGCGTTGCATCGAATTAAACCACATGCTCCACCGCTTGTGCGGCCCCGTCAATTCATTTGAGTTTTAACCTTGCGGCCGTACTCCCCAGGCGGTCTACTTATTGCGTTAACTGCGTCACTAAGTCTTCAAGAGACCCAACGACTGGTAGACATCGTTTACGGCGTGGACTACCAGGGTATCTAATCCTGTTTGCTACCCACGCTTTCGAACCTCAGTGTCAGTATGATGCCAGGAAGCTGCCTTCGCCATCGGTATTCCTCCAGATCTCTACGCATTTCACCGCTACACCTGGAATTCTACTTCCCTCTCACCTACTCTAGTCACCCAGTATCAGATGCAGTTCCCAGGTTAAGCCCGGGGCTTTCACATCTGACTTAAATGACCACCTACGCTCGCTTTACGCCCAGTAATTCCGATTAACGCTTGCACCCTCTGTATTACCGCGGCTGCTGGCACAGAGTTAGCCGGTGCTTATTCTGTGGGTAACGTCAGGGCTTGTGGGTATTAACCACAAGCTTTTCCTCCCCACTTAAAGTGCTTTACAACCAAAAGGCCTTCTTCACACACGCGGCATGGCTGGATCAGGCTTTCGCCCATTGTCCAATATTCCCCACTGCTGCCTCCCGTAGGAGTCTGGGCCGTGTCTCAGTCCCAGTGTGGCTGATCATCCTCTCAGACCAGCTACAGATCGTCGCCTTGGTAGGCCTTTACCCCACCAACTAGCTAATCCGACTTAGGCTCATCTATTAGCGAGAGCTAAAAGCCCCCTTTCTCTCGTAAGACGTATGCGGTATTAGCGTAAGTTTCCCTACGTTATCCCCCACTAATAGGCAGATTCCTAAGCATTACTCACCCGTTCGCCACTAATCCGTCTAGCAAGCTAGACTTCATCGTTCGACTTGCATGTGTTAAGCCTGCCGCCAGCGTTCAATCTGAGCCATGATCAAACTCTTCAGTTTAATCTGTTTTTTGCCTATTAACTTATTAAGATGATAAACATTTTAATTAGAAGTTAGGGCTTTTTGTTTTTGGCTCATTTATCGTGTACGTTATGTACTTACTAGCAATATTTGATATTTTAAAAATATCAGCTCATCGTGTAAATGAATTAACTTTGAGTATTTTTGCTTGATAAATGATAATTTTTGTATTATCTTGTATTAGCAAAAATCCACACAAGTTGTTCTTAGTATGTTTTTAAATAGTTTGTGATACATCGTCTGTATCATCAATCAAGGCTGACTATTTTATCACAATGGATTTTGATGTCAAGCACTTTTTTTAATTTTTTTGAAAGTTTTTATTTTTGAAGTTTTTAAATTTATTTTAGTTAAGATGTTAAGGTAAACTCTTTATTAAACTAAATTTTGAAACTTTAACTTTCAAAACCATTCAAACTTTAACAAACTTCATTCTTAAATTATTTTAGCTTGAAGTTGTTTTGTTGGTGTTTTGTAACCAACCATTGCTTGAATGAGTGCGTATTATACAGGGTTTTTGGTGGGGGTCAAGGGGTAAAATTAAAATTTTTAATATTTTTTGTAAGTGTTTGATTTTTAAGGGGATTTATTTTTAAATTTTTGCTTGCTAGACCGCTTGCATTTTGCTATCTTAGCACTTTGCCCATTCAAAAGGACTTGCCAATGTAACTCATATCTCATCTTTACCTACACTTAAAATTTTTAAAAACACCCAACTTTCAACATTATGCAAGCCGTTGATTTATCAAGGGCGAATGTGATTCGCCCCTACAATTCAAAAACCATCAATAGTCAATACGTTATCATTCTGAGTTGAGATTGGGTTAAAAACTTTGGAAAGTTCTGTATGAGACACGCTCTACTATTTACCCCTGCTTTTGTGGCAAGCCTTGCCTTTGTTGGTATTGCCCAACTTATTGTCGCATCATCCACCTTTTTTATCGCAAATCTTGCCAAAAGTGTAACGGACGGCACGCTATCGCTGCCTTATCTTATTGGTTTTGTGACATCTTTGACACTCGTACTGATACCGCTTTATTTTGCCAGTATCTTTTTGGAAAAAGCCAAATTTGACTCGCTAGCACGTTATAACACTTTGTTTGATAAGCATTTTTTGGGAAAATCATGCCATTATAACAACCACACTCTAAAACAGACCGCCACCGCCATGCTCGCCCAAGAAAGCAAACACACCCTTGATGACAGCTTACTTGGCGTTTTTGATATGATAACACTACTATTAAATGTCGGATTTAATCTGATTGTCATTGCATGGGTGCTAGACGGCTTTATTTTATTGGGTTATGGTCTGGGCATGGTGCTTGCCATGGGAGCGGTACATTTATTTAAAGGCAGGCTTGGTAATCTTGCCAAAACCGCCCAAATGTCTCGGCTCATGCTGATGTCGGGGCTATCAAAGGCGTGGGATAATGTGATTATTTTTAATAAATACAATTACTTACGACACAATCGCACTCTGACAGACACCCTTAACAAAGCCAAAACCGACAGTATCCATGCCAAATCCATGCGACACCTAAGCAGTAATGTGGGAATGCTTGTTTTGCTTGTGTGCGTCTTGACGGCAAGTGGCGTGTTGTTTTGGCAAAATTTGGGGGATATGGCGATGCTTGCCATGCTCGTTGCTACGTTGCCACGCCAGATTCAAATGCTTCAAATGAGCCATGAACTCATTGGCTATCGGGCGGAAATTAGCACACTCATGGCTCGGCTTGACGGGCTAATCCAATTGTTTGATACGCCAAATGCCACGCTTGACAAGCACATTAAAAAAGATAGAATTTTTGTCAAACAGACCAATCAAGTCTTTGATTTTGATGAATTTTTGAAAAATCCGCCCAGCACAGGACGCATTACCCTTGTTGGCGATAATGGCGTGGGCAAATCGTGCGTGCTTTTGACATTAAAGAACAGGCTTAGCGAGCGTGCTTATTATCTGCCCGCCAAGCATGAGCTGATTTTTGATAATACCGAAGGCTCAACAGGACAGCGACTTATCGGTGAAATTGATGAGCTAACGGGCGATGATACGCCTATATTGCTCCTTGATGAGTGGGACGCCAATTTGGATGGCGTGAACACGGACATCATTCACGCCAAGTTAGATGAAATTGGCAAAACAAGGCTTGTCGTGGAAGTTCGCCATTGATGTGGATTTGCAGGATGCATCAAACCCCAACCAAGCCTATCATCAAAGCATTCACTACTATCACAAGCCTCACGGTTACCCCAAGCTCCTTGCCCAGACGAGCAGGGCTATGGCGGTGCGTGATGACAGCATGAGTGTGCTTGATAAGCAGGGGTAAACACAATACCAACGCCCACGCCCTATCACCAAAGACAACAGCGTGATAGCCATAGCACATCATCGCCCCATACAAAAGGACAAAATAACCTACAATGCGATAACACCCCAACACAATGGCAAGCGTTGTCTTGCCACTGGTGCGGTCGGTGTCAGTATCTCGCAGATTATTGATGTACAACACACAGGCGGACAACAGCCCCACACCTGTGGCGATGGGCAGATTTTGGGCGATGTCCGCCCTGCCCGTTTGTAGATAATAACCGCCAAGCACCGCCACATAGCCAAAGAAAATCAGAACGGCAAGCTCGCCAAGTGCATGATAACCATAAGGTTTTTTTCCCATGGTATAGCCCAATGCTCCCAAAATCGACACCGCCCCCAAGCCAAAAAACAGCACAATTTGGTAAACTGTTAAAGGACTTAGCCAAATCAGCATCGCCCCTGCCATCATGGTTTGGGTAAGCCAAAGGACAAGCCACGCCCGAAATCTGCCTGCCGACACCGCCCCACTGCCGACAAGACGGGCTGGGCTGTCATGATGACGATCTTTATCGGTGCCACGAATGCCATCGCCCAAATCGTTGGCAAGGTTTGACAAAATCTGCAAGGACAAAGCGGTATAGATAATCAGCACACACAACGCCCAATTATCCAGCCCAAATCCGCCAAGCGTGCGATACGCCAAGCCCTGCCCCACCCCAAGGCTCATAATGGCAATGGGGTAGGTGCGTGGGCGAGTGGCGTGGATAAATTGGGCGATGGGCGAATTGGCAGATGACATGATAAGCCAAGTGGGTTTGCGAGTTGGGTTTTAAAGGTATTTTTGAGCGTTTTAAAAATATTTAGGCTTTTTCTTTTTTTGCTCTAAATGTCGTCCAAAACCCCGACAGGGCATAAATCACGCCAATGGCAAGCACGCCCACAGGAATGTCATAAAGGGCAATGCCCATGATAAGCACGCCAATAATTAGCCCAACAAAGGGGATTTTTTGGCGGTCAAATTCTTTAAAGCTATAATATTTGACATTGCTCACCATAAGCAGTCCACAGATGACCGTCCATACCGCACAGATGGTGGCGAGCAGTTGGGGGCTAAAACCCATTGCATGGTCTCTTGCCACCATCACGCTTGACGTTACCAAAATCGCTGCCAAAGGACTTGCCAATCCGATAAAGTATTTTTTATCCACCGTGCCGATTTGTACGTTAAATCTTGCCAAGCGAAACGCCGCACAGACACTAAACACAAAGGCACACGTCAGCCCAAACCGCCCAAATTCATGCAATGCAAAATGATACACAAGAATGGCAGGGGCAAGCCCAAAAGCGATACAGTCGGCAAGGCTGTCGAGTTGCTCGCCAAAGGGGCTTTGGGCGTTTAAGAGTCTGGCGGCTCGTCCGTCCATACCGTCCAAAATGGCGGATAAAAAAATGGCAAGGCACGCCTTATCAAACCGCCCTTCGCTACTGGCAACGATAGAAAAAAATGCCGAGAGCATGGACGCACTGGTGATAAGATTGGGAATGGGATAGACCCCACGGCTTATCTTTTTTTGATTGCCGTGTTGTTCGGTCTCAACGACTTCAAAGGTAATGCCGTCATGGTCGTCTGGGTCTTTTGGGATTTGGGTTGTCATGGTGTTTTTGATTTAAAATATACTGTAAAAGAAAACCGCTCAAAGTAAGCTAAGTCGAACCATAGTGGTTTTCCTACCCTTCGACAGGCTCAGGGCGAACGGAAAACCTAGTTCGGCATACTTTTGAATGACTACGATTTTAACTTATTAAAATAATCACTCCCCAACCAACCATTTAACCACCGCCATGTCGTCCATATTCATGGCAGGTGCGTCTTTTGGTTTTAGGATTGGGGCGAGCGTTTGCAAAATGGCTTTGGCGTGTTCGTCAAATTGCCAAGGCGGATTGATGATGTGTAGCCCTGTGCCATTCATGCCCACCGCCACGTCATTGGGGTATAGGTTTAGCTCACAGACAAGCTGACGGCGGATGTCGGTGCGTTTCATTTTTTTATAAAACAATTCCACCGCATCGACATTTTTGATAGGATACCACAGCACAAATGTCCCTGTGGCGAATTTCTTATGACTTGCCACAAGCAAATCCACCAAACGGCTAAAATCCTTATGTTCCTGCTCAAAAGGCGGGTCAAGCAGGATAATGCCACGTTTTTCCTTGGGCGGTAGTACGGCAGGCACGCCTTCAAAGGCATTGCGATGATGAATGCCAATGGGAAGTTGATAAAGCTGATAGTTTAGGGCGTCATACTCGTCCGCCACCGCTTCAAAGGCTTCAGCACGCAAGGGGGCGTTGTCCGAATGGTTTTGGGCATGATTGGCAATCCACCAAGGCGAGCCGGGGTAGACGTGCTTATCATAGGTCTTGCGAGCGGTGTCAAGGTCTAATAGATACTGGGCAATGGCTTTTGGCGGTGTGCCAAGGTTGGCATTTTCTAAGGCACGAATACCCTTGTCCGCTTCGCCTGTTTTGGTGGCTTCGGTGCTTTCTAGCGAGTACAGCCCACGCCCGCCATAAGCGTCAAGCACATAAAAAGGCTTGGCTTTGGCACTAAATTGGGCGAGCAGTTGGAGTAATAAAATGTGTTTGGCAACGTCAGCGAAGTTGCCTGCGTGGTAGGCGTGTTTGTAATTCATGGGAAAATGCGTGTAATTTTAAATGACTTATGGTAGCATAACTCACGATTTTTGGCTATTTTTTATTTTCATTCTCGTTTTCATCGGCTTCATCAGTCGGACTATTTAGAAAATTTAAAAACTTCTTTAAATTCACCCGAAACAAAAACGGCATGCCAAACCACGCAATCATCGCCAAAAACAGGCTCATGTAGAACGCCACCGCCCAGCCCTTAATCGCCATGGCAAGAGCAAATGCCAACAGCCCCATGCCCACCACCAAAATCATCTTTAAAATGCCCTTTTGGATAATGCGATAGCGACCCAAAATGAACAGATGATACAAACTTATCGGCATGGACAAGCCAATCAGCACATAGGGCAGGTAATGAAACGCCCAATACACCACCCCGCTGTCTTTGAACGTCGCCATGCTCGCCAACGTGCCAAACACACAAAAACACACAATCGCCCCATAACCCAAGTACACGCTGACATTGGCAAGCCCTATCGCTTGCGTGATGATTTGGATGATTTGCTGATGTTTGGCTTGGGGGTTGGATTGGGTCGGGTTGGGGGCGTGGTTATCCATGTGTGTCCTTTTATTTGTGTGGTTGGGCGGTGTTTGGCATACCTAATTTTGATATCGGATGAGATTACACGCCCTAATCTTTGCCTTTTTGCTCATTATCATGATAACTGCCAACATAGCGGGCAAGCTCTGGCGAGTTAAAATAACCATCAACCAACAAGCACGCCGAGACATCATCAATCGGGTCTCGCTCGTGCTTTATCCAGCCACGCTCCCATGCCATCATGCGAGCTTCGTGCGATGATAGGCGTTCATCATACATATATACCTGCACGGGCAAATGGCGTTCACCCAGACGGTGTGCCAGACGGCGAGCGAATTTAGCCGCTCGTTTTGAGAGCATGGAGTCGGTACCGTCCATGTTCAGCGGTAAACCGACCACCACCACATCAATCCGCCACTGCTCAATGATACCCAGTAGATTATCCCAGTCAGGTTGTCCGTTGTCCATCGCCAAAATGTCAAAGGGGCGTGCGTCTGCACTTAGGCTGTTGCCCAGTGCCATGCCCATTTTTTTGACGCCAAAATCTAGGGCTAAAATCAAAGTCGGTGTTGTCATGAAATTCCTATTATTTTGGCAAATCAAAAAATCGGTCACAGGTAAAGCAAATTGGCTTTTTAACTTTTTAAAACATCACGTTTAAAAATCAAGCAAACCCCGTGGTCAAGGTAAATTTATCAGGGTCAATGCCCAGTTTGTCATAAGCCAACATCAATCTGTCTTCAAACTTCGCCCGAAACAATATCTCCAAATCAGCAGGGCAAACCAGCCAGTCCTGCTCGCTTATCTCCTGCTCCAACTGCCCTGCCGTCCAGTTACAAAACCCCATGCAAAGCAAAAAGTGGGGCAAGCTGTCGCCCGATATCAGGCTTAGCACGTCTTTACTGGTTGTGATACACACGTTCTCGCCCACCGCAAACGACGACGCAAACTCGGGCAGTCCTGTATGTAGCACAAAACCCGCTTCGGGACGGATAAAGCCCCCGTGCATGGCAGGGGTGTTCATTGCCTTTTGGCTGGCGGGCAAATCAAGCTCGTGTAGCAAACCGCCCACCGAAGCACCGAGGGGCTTATTAATCATAAATCCCCACGCCCCGTCAGTGCTGTGACGGCAGATATAAATCAATGCGTCAGCAAAGCGTTCATCAGGCATGGACGGACTGGGCAATAAAAAATGATGTGTTAAGTTGGAAAATTTTTTCAAATCAGCTCGCTTGGGGATGTCATTATCATTAAGGTCAATATGGGGCAAAATCGCCATTTTACAAGGTTTGTGGATGGTAAGGCTATGAGCTGGCTTTATTAATATCATCAAGCAAGCCCTTGACATGAGCCCGAGTCGCTTCGGTGATGTTCACCCCACCTGACATGCGTGCCAACTCATCAATTTGTCTGTCGCCTGTGATGATGGACAAATGGCTCATCGTCTGCTCGCCATGCTCTTTGTGTACCAAGATATGACGGTGTGCCGCCGCCGCAACCTGTGCTTGGTGCGTGATGGCGAACAACTGCTGATGGTCGCCCAAACTTCTTAGTAGCTCACCCACCACCTGAGCTGTACCACCACTGATACCCACGTCCACTTCATCAAACACCAAGGTCGGGCGTGTCTCTTGATTCACGCCTGCACTCATGACCTGCATGATGAGAGCCATGCGAGACAGCTCGCCCCCTGACGCCACTTTGTGTAGCGGTTGCATGGGCATGCCGACATTGGCACTAAACATGAGAGCGATGTCAAACATCCCACTACCGCCATACTGATGTGTCTCTTTGGGGCTAAACTCAAAGACACAGCTGGCGTTCGGCAAGGCAAGTGCCGATAAGCGATGAGCCAGTTCGTCAGCGATTTGTGGGGCGATTTTGGTACGTTCGTGGTGCAGTTTGTCCGCCACACTCACATACTCATCCCATGCCCCTGCCACCTGCTCATCCATGGTCTCGTTGTCAGGCAGGCTCTCTAATTTGTCCAGTTCCGCCTGCCACTGCCCTGCCTGTGCGGTCAGCTCGTCTGTGGTCGTGTGGTATTTTTTGGCAAGGCGATGAGCCAGCCCCATGAGATTATTAAGCTCATCTAGTCGCTCTTCGTCAGGCAGTGACTGCTCGGCATAGTCCATAAGCCGTGCCACCGCATCATCTATCTGCTCGGACGCTTGGGTAAGTAGCTCGCTACACTCGGCGAACACTCGGCTTTTGTCCGATAAGTTATCACAGATTTTTAGACTGCGTGCTAACAGACTAGACACACTCATCTCGTCATTGTCTAGGTGCGTGACCGCTTGCACCGCTGACTGCATGAGATTTTCAAGGTTGGACAGCTCATCATACTCTTGCTCTATCTCGCTGATGTCCACCGCCATGAGTGGCTCAATGTCGCTTAGGCGTGATGACAAAAGTGCCATGCGGTCGGCACGCTGAGTGGACATGGCACGAGCGTCATCGGCTTCTTTTTTTAGGCGTTGGTATGCCCCAAAGGCGTCTTTGGTCGCTGATTTTAGGGTGTGCAAACCCCCCACATCATCTAGCCAATCGATGACAAACTGCGGTTTTAGCAGTTCAAGCCCTGCATGCTGTGAGTGGATATTGACCAAAATGCTGCCCAGTGATTTTAGTTCACTAAGGCTCGCTGGTACGCCATTTATCCATGATTTTGAGCGTCCGTTGGCACTGATTTTACGGCGGATGAGCAGTGTGTCTTCTTCTAGCTCTCGCTCATGCTCGGCAAACCACTGGCTCACCTTGTCATTATCGGTTACATCAAACTCGCCAAACACCGACGCTTCACTCTCGCCAAAACGCACCATGCCAGCGTCAGCTCGTCCGCCCACACACAGCGATAAAGCGTCCAATATCAAGGACTTACCTGCACCTGTCTCGCCCGTGATGACATTAAAACGCTCATCAAAGACGATTTCATGGTGCTTAATCAAAGCCAAATTATCTAAGGTTAGGGCTGTTAGCATGAATGTTCCATTATAAGTATGAATCGTTGCGATATTTTAGCACAATCGGGACTTGTTTGGATAATTTGGTCGGGTAAAAGAAATTTACAAGCCCAACGCACCAATCCCAAGCCCAATTTTAAAATTATCTAGGATTGATTTTAGCCATTTAGACTTTTAAGAATCAAATCCCACTTTCCTGCCCAAATATACAAATTATCGATTAAAAAACACATTTTTCCAAAACACAAACCAACCGCAAATGAATTTTATGGATAAAACTGCAAATATAAATGCAAAATTCCAGCTAAAACCATTTGCCCAATGTTGTTTATCAAACAACAAAACCGCACTCATTTCTAAGAAAATAAAATAAAGAATGATTGACAAAAACAACAATGTCATCGCCACTGTTGCCACACTAGAAAAAATAAACGAACCAACCGAATGAATGTTTCTTGGGTCTACACTAAGTCCGCCTAGCCAGTCCAAAGGTCGCCAAATAATCGTTGCAAATGCAAACAAGATGAGCGGAAAACAAAAACTTCTAAACACCTGAAAAAGAGCAGTTGCTCCACCAAAACTAGAAGCTAAAAACTCTCTTTCGGACGTGTAAAGTTGGTATAATTCTGTATCACTAGGCTTGATATATACTGAAAACAACTTACGATCAACTCTTTCTTTATCAGACAAAAAATCCGTATTCTCTCTTACCCACTCAATCAATGCACTCGCCCATCTTGGCTCCCATACAAGTGCCAAATCCTTAACCCATGCCGAAATAAAAAACACTTCAAATAAGAAGTATGAACCAAGAAAGATGATTGCCCATTTTTGGATAGGTCGCATGGCAAGACCACCTGTATGAGCAAGCTCTGCTTCTACTTCTGCTCTGTCGTATTCATTAAGTTCATCTAGGGCTTGTTGTAGTTCTTGCTCTCGTTTGGCAGTATGAGTTTTTGAAAAGAAAAGTTTAAACCAAAAGGGACAGAGTGCCATACAGGCACAGATGATAAGATAATAGATGAAGTTAAAGAAAAGGTTTTGGGCTTGACTGTATCCATTGATTTCAAAGCCTAAAAAGACAAATCCAATAAAGAACCAAAAACAGATAATAAGAGCATAATAAAATAGATTGTCTTCATACAGACGGTGAGAGACAAGCCAGTCGGCAATGGTGTCGGTGTGGGGCATGGGCGTTCTTTGTGGGTAAATAAAATAATCTTAGCATAGTGGGTGGGGTTTGTCATTGTTTTTACATCATCGCCAAATCCAGTATTTTTATCAAGCGAATTCGATTAATTTTTACCCAAAAAATATTTTATCCGCCCCCTTGTATCTTGGCAATTATCATTTATAATATCATCTTATATATTTATTAAGGTTAATAATAATGAGTACCACCCTACGCCAGCTAAAAGCCTTTGTGCTTGTCGCCGAGCAAAACAGTTTTACCAAGGCTGCCGAGACACTGTGCTTAACCCAGTCTGCCCTAAGCGGTCTGATTAAGGAGCTAGAACAAAATCTTGATGTCAAACTCTTTGACCGCACCACACGCAAACTACACCTATCAGATGCGGGTTCACGGCTACTGCCACAGGCTCGGCGAGTTCTCAATGAGATGTCGGTACTCAACGAAAAAGTCAACAACCTAAAATCACTACATCAAGGACACGTCCGCCTTGCCGTCTCTCAGCAGTTGTCTGCGTCCACCATGCCCAAATTTGTCGCCAAGTTCTGTGAGCTACACCCCAACATTCAGGTCACGCTCACCGACTGCTCGGTGGACAATGTGGTTGAGCACATTGAGAACCTAGAAGCTGATTTGGGGGTCGCTCCCGAACGTCCTTATTCTGATGATTTGAATGTGGATGTGCTGTTTAGCTCGCCTTTTTATCTGGTGCTGCCGCCAAACCACCCCTTTGCCCAAAAAGATGAAATCACATGGGCGGACTTACTTGATGAAAAGCTCATTACCCTAAATGGACCTTTTATTAAAAGCCTACAAAACGAACTTCCCAATAACATTTCAAGTCGCATCTTTAACCCCGATTTTGAGATTAATTTTCTCTCAACCGCCCTTGGCATGACCCGAATGGGACTTGGAGTGACGTTATGCCTACTCTATGCTGCCGAATGGGTGGAACTATACGGGCTGGTCATGCGACCCATCAGCGAGCCTGTGGTAGAACGCAAATTTTTGCTCTACACCCACAAAAACCGCTCGCTGTCGCCTGCCGCTCTTGCCTTTAAGGAATTTTTGATTAATAACGCTGGGGATTTTTTGGTCAGTAAGCCCACAACGGTATAGAATGGGTTGAAAAAATATAAGTCTTGACTTATAATTTTGGTAAGGGGGATAATAATGTGGGAAGTACTTTATGCTGATGAGTTCGCCAGATGGCTTGACACCTTAGACGATGACGAAATTGACAGCGTTTTATATGCCTTAAACATCCTAGCACAACTTGGACCGCAGTTGGGCAGACCCTATGCCGATACGCTTTATGATAGCACCATCTCAAACCTAAAAGAGTTGCGTATTCAGCATAATGGTAAGCCATACCGTGCCTTTTATGCATTTGACCCCATTCGCCGTGCCATCATGTTGTGTGCAGGCGATAAAACAGGCGACAAACGTTTTTATCAACGCATGGTACCCCTTGCCGAGCGTATTTATGACGAATACTTAAAGGATAATGAGTTATGAAAACTTACAAAACCCTAGCCGACCACATGGCAAGTCTGCCTGCCGAACGCCGTAACAAGATAGAACAGCGAGTTGCCGACACCTTGGTCAGTATCCGCCTAAGCGAGCTTCGCAAAAATGCCAAGCTCACCCAAGCCGAGCTTGCCGACAAAATTGGCGTATCCCAATCCGCCATTTGCCAAATGGAAAGTGCCGACAACCCCGAATACGCCACCATCAAAAAATACGTCCAAGCCCTAGGCGGAAAGCTCATTGTTGAGATTGATGGCAAGCAGTCAGTATTATTTGGCTGATAAAGCACCACCAAAATCATCATTCAAAAACAACAAAATTTCCCCACAACCGCCCGATTTTGCGTTATACTGACACGGTTTTTATTTAGTTTTTATCCACAACAACAAAGGTATTTGTTATGTTTGAACACGTTACCCCCTATGCTGGCGACCCGATTTTGGGTCTCATGGACAAATTTGCCAATGACCCACGCACCGACATCAAGGTAAACCTTGGCGTGGGCGTGTACTACACCGAAGACGGCAAATTGCCCGTCCTAGAATGCGTCAAAACCGCCGAAGGACGTATCGCCAATCCACCTCGCCCCCGTGGCTACTTGCCTATGGACGGTTTGGCAGGTTACAAAAAAGCGTGCCAAGAGCTACTGTTTGGCAAAGACAGCCAAGTTGTCAAAGACGGACGAGTTGCCACGATTGCCACGCTTGGTGGGTCTGGTGCCTTAAAAGTGGGAGCGGACTTTATCCACGAGTGGTTCCCCAACGCCAAATGCTATGTATCCGACCCAACATGGGGCAACCACATCAGCATTTTTGAAGGGGCAGGCATAGAAGTTGGCAAATACCCCTACTATGACGGGGCGACCATCGGGGTCAAATTTGATGAGATGTGTGCGTTTTTAAACACCCTAAACGAAAATGACGTGGTGCTACTACACCCATGTTGCCACAACCCCACGGGCGTGGATTTGTCAAACGAGCAATGGGACAGCGTGCTTGACATCATCAAAGACAAAAAACTCATTCCCTTTATGGACATCGCCTATCAAGGCTTTGGCGATGACATGGACGGCGATGCGTCTGCCATTCGTCTGGCGGTAGAAAAAGGCTTGACCGTGTTTGTGTCAAATTCTTTCTCCAAAAACCTATCGCTCTATGGCGAGCGTGTTGGCGGTCTGTCAGTGGTTGCCCCCACTAAGACGGAAGCGGATACCGTGCTTGGGCAATTAAAATTCACCGTTCGCCGTATCTATTCTAGCCCACCGTCTCACGGTAATGCGGTGGTGGACACCGTGATGAACGATGATGAATTGTTCAATCAATGGGTAGGCGAAGTGTACGAGATGCGAGACCGTATCCGTGAAATGCGTCAAAAACTCCAAGACGTATTGACCCAGAAGCTCCCCGAGCGTGATTTTAGCTACTTTACCAAACAGCGTGGTATGTTTAGCTTTACAGGGCTGACCGCTCCGCAGGTTATCCGCTTGCGTGATGAGTTCGCCATTTATATGGTAGAAAATGGGCGTATGTGTATCGCAGGGCTAAACAATGCCAATGTAGAATATGTCGCCAACAGCATGGCAGAAGTGCTAAAATAATCCAGTTGCCATAAAAAACCGCTCCGAATGACTATCGGGGCGGTTTTAGTTTATCCCATTTAACCCTTAGTTACGCAAATAATTAGTCACGCAAATAATGCTCAAACACCACCCCAAAGTCATACTAGCGAATGGCATTTAGGCGTTCGTTATAGCCTGCTTCTACCTTTTGCACCGTTTGATTGATGACGGTAGGTAGACTCATAATCACCGCTTCTGGCACGTCTTTTAAATTAAACATGCCTGTCACTGTCTCAAAGGTCTTCTCCAATACCATCTCATCATGACGGATTGCCTGACAACGCTCGGCAATGGCAGTCAATGCCTTGTAAATGTCTCGCACGCCTTCAATTTGACTTTTGTCAATGTCAATGCTAAACGCCAAACCGCCCAAATGAAACTTTAATTCCACGTCTAAATCCATTGTCCCTGCCGTCTCAATGGAGACTTGACTTGGGGCAAAATAGCGATAAGGATAGCGTTTTAGCGTACGTTTTTTGCTTGTGGCGGATTGCCCGTCCAAGTGGATAAAGGCGGTATTGGTAAAGCAGTATTCGTCCATTTTTGATTTGATGACAAAATAAATCCGCTCATCATCTTCATGAAAAATATAGTCGTCAATATCCGTTTGGTTAAACTGGCTGGGCGGTATGATTTTGCCAATGTCGGATAAACCAAGAGCGTCTGAGGCGAAGTTTTTGAACATGGGGATTTCCTTTTTTAAATGGATTGAAATAACTTAAATAGGGTGTGCCTGCCTTTTATATTTGCAATGAAAAAATGAGAAAAATCGCAGGTTTTTCAAGGAAAAAACGCAGGTTGATAGTCATTCTATCAAGCAAGTTTTTGCCTTCGAGCCACAAGATTTAGCCATTTTTCATGCAAAAACAGATAGTTTATTTCTAAAATATTTCTAAATTTTAAATTGTGTTATAAAGGGCGGGCACGCCCTAAGCCCACTTATTGTAGCACAAGCATTTTTTATTTTAAAAGACAATTTATTTTAAAAGACAATCGTGTTAAAAGATATGAGTTGGGTTTTTCATTGACTTATCATACAACCGTATTTGTAATCACTCCCAAAAACGATTAAAATAATCCCCTTTTGCCACATTTGGCAGGTTATCAAGGTTTATTTATGTCAAAATCCCCTTCGGTCTTTGGCGGGGCGATGATTATCGCAGGCACCGCCATTGGGGCGGGTATGCTCGCCAACCCCACCGCCACGGCAGGCGTGTGGTTCTCATGGTCGCTGTTGGTGTTCGCCTACACTTGGCTTTGTATGTACGCATCGGGTCTTATGATATTAGAAGCCAGCACCACATTTCCACCCAATGCCAACCTTGCAACCATTGTCAAATCCTTGCTCGGCAAAGGCTGGAACACCATCAATAGCCTATCGCTCGTCTTTGTGCTGTACATCCTGCTCTACGCCTACATCACCAGTGGCGGGGGCTTGACCGCCAGTCATCTGTCTGCCTTGACAGGCACGGACATCGCCCCACGCCTAGGCTCGCTCATCATCAGCGTGCTATTTGCGGTGTTTGTGTGGCTCTCAACTCGGGTCGTGGACAGAGTGGCAAGCGTACTGATGATTGGCATGATAACCAGCTTTTTCATCTCTGCCTTTGGCATGATGTCATCGGTTAGTCTGGATACGCTCTTTGACACTCACGCCCCAACTGGCACAGCTTACACGCCCTACATTTGGGTGGCATTATCCACGGTGCTGGTGTCGTTTGGCTATCATATCGGCGTGCCAAGCATGGTCAAATACTTTGGGGGCGACACCGCCAAAGTCGCCAAGTCGGTCTTGATAGGCTCGCTCATGGCACTCGGGTTTTATCTGCTGTGGCAAGTGGTCGTCCAAGGCAATCTACCACGCACCGATTTTGCCCCAGTCATCGCCAAAGACGGCGATGTGGCAACGCTACTAGGAGCGATTGGCAAATCGGGTTTTATCGGCACCATGTTGGGGGCATTTGCTTACATGGCATTGACCAGCTCCTTTTTGGGCGTGGCGTTGGGATTGTTTGACTTTTTGAGTGATTTTTTTGGGTTTGGCGATGACAAGACAGGGCGAGCCTATGCGGTGGCGGTGGTGTTCTTACCGCCTTTGGTGCTAAGTCTGATTGCCCCATTTGGCTTTACAACCGCCATTGGTTTTGCAGGGCTTGCCTTGACCGTATGGGGTGTCATCGTCCCTGCCCTGCTTGCCAAGGCTCACCGCCAAAAATACCCCGACAGCACTTACCGAGCTTTTGGCGGTCAGTTTATGATTTATTTTGTTATCGTCTTTGGTGTGATAAACATCATCGCCCAAATTGGCGGTTATTTGGGTGTGGTGCCAAGTTTTGGCGGGTAGATTCGGGCAAGGACGTTTGGTTTTTAAAAATAAAAACCCACACCCCACAAAAAAGCCCCGCATCTTTGCAGGGCTTTTCCTTTATCTTTCTTATCTTAATTTTAATGTCATGAGTGATAGCACCACAAGGATAATACACACAATCCAAAAACGTATCACAACCTTGGTTTCTTTTAGTCTCATTTCTTCAAAATGGTGGTGCAAAGGTGCCATGCGAAAGACTCGTTTTTTACGTAGTTTGTACGAGCCGACTTGAATGATGACCGACAAGGCTTCCATGACAAAAATACCGCCCATTAGGATAAATGCCACTTCTTGACGTGTCATCACCGCAATCGTGCCAAGCATACCGCCTAGGCTCAACGCCCCCACATCGCCCATAAAGACTTCGGCAGGGGCGGCGTTGTACCACAAAAAGCCCAAACACGCCCCAATCATGGACGCACACACCACGACCACTTCGCTATTATAAGCGATATACGGCACGGACAGATAATTTGCCCATTCCACATGACCCGACACATAAGCAAACACCCCAAGCCCTGCCGACACCAGCACCACAGGCAAGGCGACCAAGCCGTCCAAGCCGTCTGTTAAATTGACCGCATTGGACGTGCCGTTAATGGCAAAATAAGTGAGCGTAATAAAGCCAAGCCCAAATGGTATGACAGACAGCGGAATGACCCAGTCCTTAAAGACAGGTATGAGCAAATCCTGCATGGCGTGCATGGTGGTGGGATTTTGTTGCAAAGAGATATAGTAAAGCGACCCGCCAGCGAGCAACGCTCCGACCGACAGCCAAAAATATTTCTTTTTGGCGACCAAGCCTTGTGGGTTTTTGTGTTTGATTTTTAGCCAGTCATCACGCCAGCCGACCGCCCCAAAGATGACCATGACCGCCATCAAAATCCATACATAAGGGTTTGTCAAATTCGCCCACAGCAAGGTAGAAATCCCAATGGCAAACAAAATCAACACACCGCCCATCGTTGGCGTGCCTTGCTTGACAAGGTGCGTTTTTGGGCCGTCCGTGCGTACCGCTTGACCGTATTTGAGATTTCTAAGATAGGCGATGACAGGCTTACCCGCCATGAGTACAATCGCCATGCTCGTCATGACCGCAAGCAAGCTCCTTAGCCCCAAAGACGCAATGGTCTGGCTATACAAAATGTCAAAATAATCAATGAGCCAATATAACATCGTTTACTCGCTTACAGGTTGGGTTAAATCGTGGATTAGGGTTTCCATGGTGGTACTTCTTGACCCCTTAAACAGCACGACAGACGGCTCGTTTAATAGGCTTTTTAATTTTTCTAATAAGTCTGCTTTATTGGCAAAATGCTCACTATTGCCACGAATGCCATTTAGACTATCGGTGCAATGTTTCATCAGCGTGCCGACCGTCAAAACATGGTCAATATCAAGCGTGGCAAGGGTTTGCCCAAGTTTACCATGCTCGGACACCGCTTCATCGCCAAGCTCGCCAATGTCGCCCAACACCAAGATTTTTTGCCCGCTCTCGTTCGCCAAAACCTTACCCGCCATATAGATAGAATTGGGATTGGCGTTGTAGGTGTCATCTATCAAGGTATGCTCGCCAAAGCTAAGGCGAGTCAATCTCCCCTTTGGTGGCGTGGCACGCTCCAAGCCTGATTTTATCTTGTCAAGTGGCACGCCCAAGGCGGTGGCAATGGCGGTGCTGGCTAGGGCGTTTACCACATTATGCTCGCCCACAAAGGGCAACTGCACCTCGGTGCTGTCAAGCTCATCTATCGCCAGATTGACCGTCAGCTCAAAGTCGCTGTGCGTGCTGGCACAGTCTACATCATCGGCAAACACATCGCCCATAATTAGCACGCTGTCAAGGGTGGATAGCTCGTCTATCTCGGCTTGGGATAGTTTGCTAAAATCCAATGCTTTTTCGGGGCGTTCGGCTCGCTCGCCAAAGGTAATGTACTGCTCGGTAAATTTGGCACTCTCGTCTTTTAAAAAGTCAAAAAACTCATCGCCAAAGGGTAGCACCGCCACGCCGTCCGCCGTCAATGCCGAAAAAATCTCCGCCTTGGTACGAGCGATATTCTCACGACCGCCAAACTCGCCCAAATGAGCCGTGCCGATATTTAGCACGCACGCCACATCAGGCGACACCAGTCCTGCGGTGTAGGCAATCTCGCCCACATGGTTCGCCCCAAGCTCCATGACGGCAAATTCGTGTTCATCACACAGCTCTAATAACATCATCGGCACGCCCAAATCGTTGTTTAGGTTGCCACGGGTGGTCAAGGTGGGGGCAAACTGCCCAAAAATCGCCCCAAGCATTTCTTTGGTGGTGGTCTTGCCAGACGAGCCTGTCAGGGCAATCACGGTAAGATTGGGGTGAACATCACGACGGTATTTGCCAAGTTGCCCGAGTGCCAAACGAGTGTCATCAACGACAATCTGGGCAAAATCGCCCACGGCACGGCTTGTAATGGCAAGGCTTGCCCCCTTGTCAAAAGCGGTGGCGACATAGTCATGACCGTCAAAATTATCGCCCTTTAACGCCAAAAACACATCGCCCCGCTCAATCTTGCGAGTGTCAGTCGTAATACGAGTGCTTTGGGTAAAGCCGTTGGCGTTGTGCCATGTGGGGTTTAGGCTGGCTAATGCCTGTGTTAAATTATCGGTTTGCCAAATATATGGGGTCATGGGGTTCTCTTGTTTATTTGAGTTAATTTTTAAAATTTGGCATTGTTAATTAACGATACCTTTTGGATATTTTGTAGGGGCAAATTGCAATTTTCCCTGTGTAAAGTGTTGATTTTTGGGCGAATAAATTGCCCCTACATTTGTATACATCAAAACATTATTTAATCAACAAACATTTATAAATTGGGTTAAAAATAAAAACCCAATTTATCAAAATAATTTTAAGTCGTATTCATGCCAATCAAATCATAACAACCATCATGACATGAGTTTTTCTAATTCCAAAATTTTTTCTTGGATTTTATTTGTCAAGATTGCAATTTGTGGATTGTCTTTATTAGAAATTTTTTGTTGTTTTTCTAGGGCGTGTTGAACATTGATAACATTTTTATAAAATAAGATGAAAATTTGACAATTTCAATCAATTTTTGCATGAAAAATGGCTAAATCTTGTTTTTCTGCGTCAAAAACTTGTCTGATAGAATAACTATCAACCTGCGTTTTTTCCTTGAAAAACGGGCGATTTTTCTCATTTTTCATTGCAAATACCAAAGTTCAACACGCCCTAATAAAAATTGCAACCCTTCAATTTGATTTAATAACGATTGGATTTTTTCATCTTTTTCTATATGCTTGCCATTTTTGGCTTTTGACAAGATTGATGACATTCTCTTTTTTAACACATCATCATTTTCTACTTCTTGCTTATCAGTTGGATTTTGGGTTAATTTTTCAGCCAAAAGCCTTTTGATATCAACCGCCACCCATTGATTTGATTGACATTTTGGACAATCATATCTTTTTGCAATCCAAGCCACAATTTCATCAGAAAAAGCAAGCATTGCCACGCCACCTGTCATAATCGCAATGCAAATTGGCATGGCAAAACCTGTCCCTGCAAATAAATACGCAGTCCAAGCCCAATAACCACTACCAACAACCGCACCGCCAATAATGTTTATAAAGAATTTTAAATTAACTTCTTCATAATGGTTGCATTTTTGACATTGAATGTGCATTTTAAATCCCTAAAAATAAATACAGTAAATCTGTTATTTGCCAAATTTCCCAATCAACTCCCCAAGAATCGCCACATCATCAAAATCATACCGTACGCCCTGTATCTCTTGGTACGTCTCATGCCCCTTGCCTGCAATCACGACAATGTCCTGCTCGCCTGCGTCTTTTATGGCAAGCTCAATGGCACGTTTGCGGTCAGGCTCTATCACGGTGCGATAATGGTCATCGCACGTCATGCCGACCTGCATGTCGGAGAGTATGGCGTTGGGGTTTTCGCTTCGGGGGTTGTCGGCGGTCAAGATGACTGTATCCGCCAAGGCAAGCCCTGCCTGTGCCATAAGCGGGCGTTTGCCCTTGTCTCTGTCGCCCCCACAGCCAAAGACGGCAATGAGTTTGCCTGTGCAATGAGCTTTTAGACTCGTCAAAACTTGGGTCAAAGCGTCAGGGGTGTGGGCATAGTCCACGATAAACGAACCACGCTCGGACGGCACTTGCTCCATGCGTCCCCTTGCCCCTTTTAAGTGTTTGATATTATTGATAATTTCATCAAAACTTACATTCATGGCAAGGCTTGCCCCAATGCTGGCTAGTAGGTTTGCCACGTTAAATAAGCCTAGCAATGGGCTTTTTACCGTCATCTCGCCCTGTGGGGTTTGGATAACCAAATCCACCCCGTTTAGGCTTGGGCTGATTTGTTTGGCAAAAAAGTCCGCCTTGGGGTTTTTGGTGCTGTACGTCCAAATGGTAAGCCCCGACTGTTTGGCTTGACGGATAAAGATTTCACTAAATTCATCATCGGCATTGATAATGGCATGAGTCAGCGTGGGAAATAACGCCTTGTCAAAGAGCCGTGCCTTCGCCCCTGCATAGTCGTCCATGTCGGCATGATAATCCAAATGGTCTCGGGATAGGTTGGAATACACCGCCACCGTGATTGGCACGCCTTGCAAGCGGTGCTGATGAAGTCCGTGCGAGCTTGCCTCCAATGCGATACACTCTACGTCCGCTTGGGCATAGTCATAAATGGCGTGTTGTAGAGCGACCACTTCTAGCGTGGTATGGGTGCTTGGGGTTAAGTTTGGCAAAATGCCATTACCTGCTGTGCCCATGACGGCGGTTTTGTGATTGGCAAGGGATAAAAGCTGGGCGGTAAGCTGGCTAATGGTGGTTTTGCCGTTGGTGCCTGTAACTGCCACGACTTTTGGCAGAGCCGCCGCCCCTGTTTTTTGTAAATACGCCTTGACCAAATCACCCAAAATCAGACGTAAATTAGCAATATGCACAATGGGCATTTTGGTGTTATCCACGCCCATATCAGATGCACTTATCTCGGACAGCACCGCTTGGCTATTGTTACTATCAATATAGCCTTTTGCCTTGGACTTAATGTCAGGATTGACCGACAACAACACAAAAATCTCGCCACCTGCCACCTTGCGACTGTCCGACACAAAGCCTGTGATGAGCAAATCCTTGATACACCCCCAATCCATATCGGACACATGGGGCTGTAAAATTTCAGCAAAATCGTTGAATGTTGTCATAAAAATCCTTCTTAAAAATAAAAATAAAAATAAAGTGGTAAAACAGCTCACTGGCTCGTATCTAGTGGTTTGTCAAATGGCACGTTATAAATCCTAAGCGTCTCTTTCATCACTTTGGCAAACACAGGGGCGACGGTTTGCCCAGCGTATTTGCTCCGCCTTGGGTCTTCTACCAAAATCACCACCACAAAACGGGGACTGGTCGCAGGGGCAAACCCTGCAAAGACGTTGCGGTATTGATCGGTATAATAACCGCCTGCTGGATTGGTGCGACGTGACGTGCCTGTCTTGCCCGCCACATAGTAGCCGTCAATGGCCGCGGCCATCCCCGTACCGCCTTTTTCGGTCACGCTAATCATCATGTTGGTGATGTCTTTGGCATGTTGCTCGCTGATGACCTGCTCTGGGGCAGGAGCAGACTCTTCTTTGACCAGTCTTAGATGATTCATCTTACCCCCATTGGCAAGTGTCACATATGCCCCTGCAATCTGAGCTAGAGTGACCGACTGCCCATAGCCATATGCCAGCGTGGCACGACGGGTGACATCTTTGGCGGTCGGGGTATGTAACACGCCTGCCGACTCAGCGGGCAAGTTCAAAGCCGTCTTTTGCCCAAAGCCGAACTTTCTTTGCATGCTCACGATGGCATCGGGCGGTAAGTCTAGGGCAATTTTGGCGGATGCCACGTTGGATGACTTTTGGATGAGCTTACCCATGGCAATCACCCCATAGCGACCACCATCACGAATGCTGTACCCACCAAGTCTCATGCTACCCGCCCCTGTGTCAATAAGCGTTCGGGTGCTATACCGCCCCGACTCTAAGGCAGCTGCCACCGTCAAAGGCTTGACCACCGACCCCGGTTCAAAGGTGTCTAGCACAGGGCGGTTACGCTCGCTTGCCCCATGTCTTTTGGACAAATCATTCGGGTTAAAGGACGGCCACGACCCCATGGCAAGCACGTTACCTGTCTGTACATCCACAATCATGCCTGAGCTTGACCGTGCCGACTGCACCCGCCCAAGCTCTTCTAGCTCTTTGTACAAAATATACTGCAACCGTGAATCTATGGTCAGATGAATGTCCTGCCCTGCCATCATGGGCGAGAGTTCTTTGATGTCACCGATACTGCCTTGCACCGCTCGCAGGCTTAGCACTTGACCATTTTGTCCTGTCAGCTTTTTATCGTATTTGGCTTCTATGCCTGTTCGCCCCCCATAGACAGGTGGGTCATCTTGGGAATAGCCCATATAGCCCAATATCTGTGCCATGGGTTCAGGTTGTAGATAGTAGCGTTTCTCGCTCGTCTCTCTAAACACGCCCTTAAAGCCTAACATGGTAACCCGCTGAGCCATCTCGGGGGCGACTCGGTTAAGTAGCACCAATCGCTTCGACCCCATCCCCGATGGCAGGGCTTGTTTGACAGCTTCTGGGTCATCCAGATCCACCGCCCCGTCCAAATGTACCGCCTGTTCTAATGTTTCACGTGAAACACCACTGGCAACCGCCAGCGTTTCTAGATTCATCTCATCAAGTTCTTGCAGTAGCTTTTGGCGACGCTCTTCGCCTTTGGTGTTTTTGATTTTCTTTTGCAAATCATAATACGCCAAAGCATAGTCATAAGGGCTAAAAATCACCGTGCTCAAAGGGGCATTGGCAGCAAGCGGAGCCCCATTGGTGTCATAGATGTTGCCACGATGGGCGGTGATGGTTCGCTTACTGGTGATGAGCTTGTCGCCTTGGCTGATGTAGTAGTCGGCATTGGCGATTTGAAGCCAATAAGCACGAGCGAAAAGTGCCGAAAAACACACCACCATAACCGCCCAAACTATCTTATAACGCCCCACATCTTGAAGCCCACCCAACAGCGAGACGCCCGAGCTTTTTTTTCGTTTGCGTGTTTTTTTCAGGGGGCTTTGGGTTGACTTTTGGGCATCAGATGTGCGTTTGATGGCATGGCTTTTGTCCAGCTTTTTGCCCAGACTGTCGATTTTGCTTAGTTTCTCGCCAATATCACTCTTGGGGGACGTATTTGTCTTTTGCCCTGAGCGGTTTTGGTTTTTTGGGTGTTTGGGCTGTTTTGGGGTTTGGTCGTTTTTACTCATAAGACACCCCCGTGTTATCTAGATTGTCTAAATTACCAAGCTCGTCCCATTCATCTTGATTTATCTGCTCTTTTTTGGTTGGATAATGCATGCCAAGCTCGCCCACCGCTCGTCTTGCCACCTGTGGGGTTGCACTAAATGTCTGCTGTTCGATGAGCAGACGGCTCTCTTCGACTTGCATGTTCGCCAGTTGCTGTCTTAGGCGGGTAAGTTCTTGATAGGTCTGATGGCGTTTTTGGGTTTGTGTGGCTATCATTACGCCCGTGATGAGAATCCCGAGCAGTAATCCAGCGACAATCAGCCGATACAAGCCCACCAAGCTCATCCGCTCGGTCGTGTATTCGTGTAAGTCGCTGTCAGCACTTGGATTCATGGGGTTGTGATTTATAATGGTTTAAATGATAAATTAAATGGGACAAATCATGGCTATAATAAATCAATTGGATGGCTCAAATGCCGTCTGATTTCGCCTTGCCCCACGCAAATAGGCACTTCTGGCACGCACGTTGGCACGCACCTCGCCATCACTTGGGGCGATGCGATAGGGCTTATCAAAGTATTTTGGGCGTTTTGGCGGTAGGGGCATTTTATCATCGCCCTCATGTCGCCCTTTGCTGTGATTGTTTAAAAACTGCTTGATGATGCGGTCTTCTAGCGAATGAAAGCTAATGACGGCAAGCTGTCCGCCTGATTTTAGGGCGGTTAGGGTTTGATGTAAAAAATCTTTGACATCACCCAGTTCATTATTGATAAATATCCGCATGGCTTGAAAACTCTGCGTGGCAGGGTGCTTGCCTTTTTGCCAAGCAGGGTGAGCTTGTTTGATAGTCTCGGCAAGTGCCAACGTGGAATCATAGCTGTCCATCGCCTTAATCGCACGGGCGATTCTACGGCTATGACGCTCCTCGCCATATTCATAAAGCACATTGGCAAGGGTTTCCTCGTCCACAACTTTGAGCCACTGCCCCACGCTTTGTCCACGGCTCGTGTCCATTCTCATATCCACCGCCCCATCTTTCATAAAGCTAAACCCACGAGAGCCATCATCAAGCTGTGGGCTAGACACGCCCAAATCCGCCATGATACCGTCCACTTGATTGATGCCAAGTTTTGCCAAATTTTCATTAAGATTGGCAAAGCTGTCATGCACCACCACCACACGGCGGTCGGTGTTGGCAAGCTCGTGTGCTACCGCTATCGCTTGCGGGTCTTTGTCAAAGACAATAAGCGTACTATCGGGTGTCAAATATTTAAGCAACAGACGGCTATGCCCCCCACGCCCAAAGGTGGCATCGACATACACGCCTGCCTGTGGCGACACACCCGACAAATCGGACACACCAAGCACGCCTGCTACCGTCTCATGCAGTAGGACAGTCTGATGAATAAAGGCAGGTGTGTGGTCGGTCGTGGTCATGATAATAGGCTTGGATGTGTTTGGGTGTTTGGTTTAAAATCGGCTTAAAATCAGTCTTGATAAAAACAAAAACCAAGTCCGTCTCGACGCACTTGGCTTGCTTGGGTCGGCGTCACCCATGGCGATGATTATTGGTTGGTCGCTGGCTCTGTTGCCTGTGTTTCCAACTGCTTCATCAACTCTGCCATTTGTGCTTCGGTAGCAGCTTGGGCATCGGCAGTCGCCTTTTTGGCACTGGCTTCATCTAGTAGCTCTACGGTAAAAATCAAGGTGCTGTTAGGTTCAATCACAGGCGGTGCCCCTGCTTCGCCATAACCCAACTCTGACGGTAGATAAAACTCATATTTACTGCCAGCAGGCATGAGTTGCACGCCTTCGGTAAAACCGGGAATCATGTGACCTAGGTCAAACTGGGCAGGCTCGCCACGCTCATACGAGCTGTCAAAGACTTTGCCATCAATGGTCTTACCCTCATAGTGTGCCACCACCACATCTGTCGCCTTAGGCTTGGCTCCTGTGCCTTCGGTAATGACTTTATATTGTAGTCCTGATGGCGTGGTTTTTACGCCTTCTTTGGCTTTGTTTTCTTCTAAGAATTTTGCCCCTGCTTCTTTGTTAGTGGTCGCTTTGGTTTCTAGCTCTTTGACCGCTTCTGCTTCTTTGCGTGTTTGGTATTCTTCAAAGATGGCACGAGCTTGCTCATCGGTAAATTTACTCTCTTTGCCCTCAAAACCCTCAGAGAGTGCCGCTGCGATGATTTTTGGGTTAATCTCGCCGTCCATTTCTTTTAGGTTTCTGCCTGCGTCATGACCCAAGATGTAGCTGATTTTGTCCATTTCAGGGCTTTGTTCGCTGATGTTTGCGGTGCTGGCAGGTTTGGCGGTATTGCTCTCTTTGTTACAGCCTGTTAGGGCAAGCATGGACGCCATTAGGGCAGTCATCAAAAAAGTGGTGCGAGTGGTTTTCATTGTGTGTCTCTTATTTAAAAAATAGGCTCTGGTTCAAAAAGTATGCTACAAGGAAAACCGTTCGTGGTGAGCTTGTCGAACCATAACGGTTTTCCTACCCTTCGACAAGCTCAGGGTGAACGGAAAACCTAGTTCAGCATACTTTTTAGACTACTACCAAAAAATAAAACGCCGTTAGTAAATATTGGCAAAATCATCAAATGGGCGTGCTAACTGTCCAACACCCAAAATCGCTTACAAAATCACTTGGCGAAAAAATACAGCATATCATACCAAAAAAACATAAAAATCGCCATGATGATTGCAAAAAATTTTTAATGATATAAAACGCTTGAGTATGATTATTGTTACTTTATCTGTCTTTTATGCTTTTATGAAAGACAAAGCTGGGGTGGGGCGATTGGATAAATAAGGGTAGATTTTGGATTTGGTAATCGACAAATAGGCATTTTTAAAAAACAAAGCATTAGCCAATTAAGATAATTTTTACCATATAAATGTGCAATATATTCATATCTATCACAGGGCAAATGGCAATTTACCCCTACACATCTATTCAAAGGTACAGTCAAAAAAATTGAATTTTACTACGGAAACCGTTCACCCTGAGCTTGTCGAAGGGTCGGTTTCCGTCATGGTTCGACAGGCTCACCACGAACGGAAACCGTTCACCCTGAGCTTGTCGAAGGGTCGGTTTCCGTCATGGTTCGACAGGCTCACCACGAACGGAAACCGTAGCACTTTTTCATTTTGTAGAGTGTATTATTCATCAACAATGCCAAAACAAAATAAGCACCCCTTATCCTAACGACTTCTAAAAACTTCCCACAGCACCATACCTGTCGCCACGCTCACGTTCAGACTCTGAGGGCGGTCGGGGTTGTCCGTCATGGGGATATAAACGAGCGTATCACACAGCTCGCCTGTGAGCCGTCTCATGCCGTCCCCTTCTGACCCCATGACAATGGCGACTTTTCCGCCAAAATCACACGCCTGCAAGGGCTTGGCACTCTCATCAAGAGCCGTGCCAAACACAAACACCCCTGCCGATTTTAACTTCTCCAAACACCGTGCCAGATTAGTTACCGCAACCACAGGCACACTCTCTGCTCCGCCTACCGAGACTTTGGCGACCGTTGGCGTTAGCCCCACTCTTTGATGACGTGGCACGATGACTGCTGATACGCCCATGGCACTTGCCGTTCGCAGACACGCCCCAAAATTGTGTGGGTCGGTAATCTGGTCTAGCACCAAAAACACCGCATTATCCTGCCCTGCTAGGCTATCAAGCTCGCTGTCGTCCAGCATGGGGCGAGAACGTGCCGACAGCACCACGCCTTGATGTTGGGGACTGCCACACAGTTCGGTCAATGTGTCTTTTTGGGCGGTTTGTACCGACACGCCAAGCGATGTGGCAAGGGCGATAATCTCATCGTGGTTGTCGTTGTGATGATTGTCATAGCTTTGCACAAATAGGGCTTTGGCGTCCATTGGGCGAGTATTTAAAATCGCTTTAATGGCGTGCGTCCCATAAAAATGGGGCATGGTGGGTTTTTTGGGTTTTTGGGTGGGTTTTTTGTTTTTTTGAACGTCTTTTTTGGGGTCTTTTTTAAAGGATTTTTGGGTGGTCATGGGGGTTTTCCAAATGGGGTTATTTTAAATCATCACACGAAACGGATAACCGTGAATGCGATAAATGCGAAAATCGCTGTCAATGGTGGCAATGTGGCTTAATGTCTCACGCTGTGCCAAATGCACAAGACAAGCGTCCGCAAAATCCATTGGCACGTTGCTGTCAAAATCCATTGGCACGTTGCTGTATTGGCTCATCAAATCCGCCAATGCTGGCATATCTTTATGGCTAAATTCGGCAATCTCAATGCGTGCCAAATGCAAAAAATTTAACAAGGCATTTTGTGGGCGTGGGTGAGCAAGTAAAAACATGGCTTCGGTAACACACGCCAAACTTGTGATTAACGGCTTTTTATTGTCTTTGATAAATTGCACGGATTGTTGATGATATTTATCACTTTTATCAAACAACGCCACAAAAATACCACTATCAATCAATATTTTTGCCATGCTTTTCCAATACCTTTTGTAGGACTAATTTTTTGACATTTTGGCTTAATGTGCCGTCATGACTTTCCCAACAACCAAACAACTCTTTACCATGCTCCCATGCCAAATTTTCATGGGGGTCTTGGTTGGATTGGTCGGCTTTTGGCAATAGGTTTTGGACGTATTGGCTTACGCTTAAATCTTGGGCGTGAGCGTGAGCGATGAGCGTTTGTTCTACGCTGGGCGGTAGGTCTAAAATCAGCATGGCATATCCTAATTGCATTTTGCCCCATTATAACAAAATTTTTGCCCAAACCGACATTCTCCCTTGAAATTTTGCCCCATAACCTTTATCAATAAGGGGAATTTTATCCCATTTGGAGAACACCATGAGCGAACAAGAGCCAATCCTAAACGAAAACGAACAAACCGAGCCTACCGAGACGGACGAGCTTGCCAAACTGATTGCCACCATTGAAACGCTTGAAGCCGAAGTCAAAGAAGCCAAAGAAGCACAGGCTCGTGCCAATGCCGAGTCCTACAACGCCCAACGCCGTATGGAGCAAGAAACCGAAAAGGCAAAAAAATTCGCCCTACAAAAGTTCGCCAAAGAACTGCTTGACGTGGTGGATAACTTGGAGCGTGGTCTACAAGCCAGTGAGCAAGCAGGGGCAGATGAAGCTACCCTTGAAGGGCTACGCTTGACCCACAAATCACTACTGACCGTCCTAGAACGTAATGGCGTGGTTGCCGTGGGTGAGATTGGCGATGCCTTTAACCCTGATATTCATGAAGCGGTGGGCATTTTCCCTGATGCCGACAAAGACACCATTGGTCAAGTGTTGCAAAAGGGTTATACCTTAAATGAACGTACGTTACGCCCTGCAATGGTGCTTGTAGGGGCATAGCCTTGCCCTAAATGTGGGCGAATTGCAATTCGCCCCTACTGGATAAATCATCAAAAACACATAGGCAAAATTTTATCAACGCCTATGGATTTTGTTTTAAATTTCAATGGCTTAAAACAAAATTTTTACAAAAAATTTTTTAAAAATTTGTCAAATTTTCTCTTGAAAATCCAAATTTGACACAAATATAACAGACAAGTTTGGCAAAACTGTTTTGCAAATTTGCCAAAAAATCACTTAAATTCACTTAACAAATCGGAGAAAAATTATGGGTAAAGTTATCGGTATTGACTTAGGTACAACCAACTCTTGTGTGGCAGTCCTAGAAAATGGCAACGTCAAAGTCATTGAGAATGCCGAAGGTGCCAGAACTACGCCTTCTATCGTGGCATTCAAAGACGGTGAGACCCTAGTCGGTCAATCTGCCAAACGCCAAGCAGTTACCAACCCACAAAACACCCTATTTGCCGTAAAACGTCTTATCGGTCGCCGTTATGACGAACAAGCGGTTCAAAAAGACATCGGTCTTGTGCCTTACAAAATCGTCAAAGCCGACAATGGCGATGCGTGGGTAGAAGTGAACGGTAAAAAACAAGCACCGCCACAAATCTCTGCCGAAGTTTTGAAAAAAATGAAAAAAACCGCCGAAGATTATCTTGGCGAAACCGTAACCGAAGCGGTCGTTACCGTCCCTGCTTACTTTAACGATGCCCAGCGTCAAGCCACAAAAGACGCAGGACGTATCGCAGGGCTTGATGTTAAGCGTATCATCAACGAGCCAACCGCTGCTGCCCTTGCGTTTGGTCTTGACAAAAAAGAAGGCGACCGCACCATTGCGGTGTATGACTTGGGTGGTGGTACGTTTGACGTGTCTATCATTGAGATTGCGGACGTGGACGGCGAACAGCAGTTTGAAGTGCTATCTACCAACGGCGATACATTCCTAGGCGGTGAAGACTTTGATATTGCTTTGATTGACTACCTTGTGGACGAGTTCAAAAAAGAGCAAAACGTCAATCTAAAAGGCGACCCGCTAGCCATGCAACGCCTAAAAGAAGCTGCCGAAAAAGCCAAGATTGAACTGTCAAGCTCAACGTCTACCGAAGTAAACTTGCCATACATCACCGCAGATGCCACAGGCCCAAAACACTTGGTGGTAACAATCAGCCGTGCCAAACTAGAAGCCTTGACCGAAGAGCTGGTGGCTCGCACGATTGCCCCATGTAAAATCGCCCTAGAAGATGCAGGTCTGTCGGCTAGCGACATTGATGACGTGATTTTGGTGGGTGGTCAAAGCCGTATGCCACTTGTACAGCAAAAAGTGCAAGAGTTTTTTGGTAAAGAGCCAAGAAAAGACGTGAACCCTGATGAAGCGGTGGCAATCGGTGCTGCTATCCAAGGTGCGGTACTCTCTGGCGACAAAAAAGACGTGTTGCTACTTGACGTTACCCCATTGACCCTAGGCATTGAGACCATGGGTGGCGTAATGACGGCAATCATTGAGAAAAACACGATGATTCCTACCAAAAAATCACAAGTGTTCTCAACCGCTGCCGACAACCAACCTGCCGTAAGCATTCAGGTGTATCAAGGCGAGCGTAAGATTGCCAACCAAAACAAACTTTTGGGCAACTTTGACCTAACCGACATTCCGCCTGCACCCCGTGGCGTGCCACAGATTGAAGTTACCTTTGACATCAACGCAGACGGCATCATGAACATCTCTGCTAAGGATAAGGGAACGGGCAAATCACAATCTATCCAAATCAAAGCTGACAGCGGTTTGACGGATGAAGAGATTGAACAAATGGTGCGTGATGCCGAAGCCAATGCCGAAGCGGATAAGAAGTTTGCCGAGCTTGCGGGCGTGCGTAACGAAGCGGACGGACGTATCGCAGGGGTACAAAAAGCCCTAAAAGAAAATGGCGATAAAGCGACCGATGAAGAAAAACAAGCGGTAGAAACGGCAATCAGTGAGCTAGAACTTGCGACCAAAGAAGATGACGTGGACGCAATCAAAGCCAAGCTAGAAGCCCTTGATAATGCATTCTTGCCAATCGGTACCAAGATTTATAGCACTGACCAAGCTGGTGCAGGTGCGGACGCAGGTCAAGCCGAGCCCGCCAAACCTGCCGATGACGGCGTGGTAGATGCTGAGTTTACCGAAGTGAAAGATGATAAGAAGTAATTCTTTGACTTGACAGACAAGCTCTCAATGAAAATTGGGGGCTTGTTTTTTCATGGATTTTTTGGGATATTTTGAGTATAATTACCTAATTTTTTTAAGAGACGATTAATATGTCCAATTTTTCAGAGTTAAAATCCCAATTTGATGATAAATATGGCTCGGCAGATGAATTTACTTGTTTTTTGCCAGAACATTTGACATTAAATAAATCTACCTATTTTAAGAAAAAGGATGGCGGTAGAAATGAGCAATACTACAAATGGCAATTTCTGTATGCTCTAATTAATTCAGGCTTGTTTGCCAAAGACTATATTGGCACAGAAATACATTTCCCAAAAGGCAACAAGTCATCAGCACCTATCAAAATAGACGGTGCAATTTTTGACGACAAGAATTGGTTTACTCATTATCAAAACTATCATCAAAATAATGATGGCGATAGCTTAGAATGGTTGAGAGACCATTTAATTGCAACCATTGAATTTAAAAAGGAAGATAATAAAAATATTAGTGAAGTTTGGGACAAACAACTAAAAGCCTATTTAAAAGAAAGCAATCGTAACTTTTGTTTCGGAACTTTATACGATACAGAGCGACTATATTTATTTAAAAAACATAATGGCAAATTTTTGCGTTATAGTGAAGAATACAACACAAAAGGGGACGATAGTAAAACGAAAGATTTAACACTACATTTAACTGAACCGACCCCCAAATCTTAGACATAAGATTAAAGGTTAGGTTGTTGCAAGTGGTTGTATTAACCCTAATTGGACTAAGTTTCTGTACTTAACAGGACTTAGTCCTTTTAATTTGCTCTTTATTCTATCATGATTGTAGTAGTGTATGTACTCATCAATCACTTGTTTAAGTTCATCTGTTGATGTAAATGTGGTTGTCTCATAAAATATCTCTTGTTTTAGCGTACCAAAGAAGCTCTCTATCACAGCATTATCCAAACAATTGCCTTTTCTTGACATGCTTTGGGTTAAGCCTTGTTCTTTTAGGGTTTGTTGATACTGGTGCATTTGATAGTGCCAGCCTTGGTCTGAATGAATGATGGGTTTGTCATCCATCTTTTCTTGGCTTAGCTTGGATAGGGCATCATTTAACATCTCTTTGACCAACTCATACGTTGGTCTGTCCTTCATCGTATAACTGACAATCTCACCATTAAACAAGTCGATGATGGGCGATAGGTAGAGTTTTCTTTGAATGACACTGCCATCATTTGCCTTGTCTTGTACTTTAAACTCTGTGATGTCTGTTGCCCACTTTTGATTGGGTTTGTCTGCTTTAAAGTCTCTTTTGAGTATATTGTCCTGAATGGTATCTTTGCCCATTGTGCCTTTGTAAGTATTAAACTTACGTTGACGACGAACCAATGCTTTGAGTCCAAGTTTAGCCATCAGTCGTTGCACTCGTTTATGATTAATGACCATGCCTTTTTGGGCAAGCTGATTGTTAAGCTCTGATGTGATTCTACGATAACCATACCTGCCCTTGTGTTGGTGGTAGATGTGGTTAATGTGTTCTTTTAAGTCAAGGTCTTTGTCAGGCTTTGTACTTTGACGAATGTGGTAATAAAACACACTTCTTGGCAAGTTTGACACTGCCAATAAGTCAGCAAGTTTGTGCTTATGCCTTAATTCTTGGATGATCAGGACTTGTTCTTTGTTTGTACTGATTGTTCCTTTTGACGAATTAAGGCATCTAGCTTTTTTAGATAGTCATTCTCTGCTCTAAGATAGGCAAGTTCATCAAGCAAATCATCCACACTTTTTTCGTGGTCTTGTTTGGTTTTCCAAGTTGATTTGGTTTTATTAGCGTTGTGTTTGTTTGACATTGCTTTTTTGCCTTTGGGTTTGGGTATTAGTCCCATTATACCAAAGGCTTGGTAGGACTTTAACCAAGTTGACAGTAAAGAAGGTTGTGGCAGATTAAGCTCTATGGCAAGTTGTGTAAGCGATTTGCCCTGTTGTATGGCTTGAACGGCATTAAGCTTAAAATCTGTGTCATAGACAGCCTTTGTGTGTCGTCTTTTTATGCCATCAATGCCATGTGCTTGATAGAGTTTAACCCATAGCTCTACGGTTGTGTGGTTTAGATTAAAGTGTTTGGCGGTTTGTTTGTAGCCATGATGATTAAGATAATACCCAATCACAGACAGTTTAAAGTCGGTTGTGTATTTTGCCATAAAAAGCACCCCAAAGGTTAGTGTGTCTAACTTTTGGGGTGCGGTTCACAAACAGACCCTTATTTTAATATTCCTAATTTTCAAGATTTATTAAATATTGAAAACAAAATAGATATTGATTTATCTAAACGCACCATTTTTGATTTAGATATTATTTCTGGTATTCATTCTACACAAATCAACGATGTGATGAGTGATATTTTGCGAACAATGGATAAGGTTGGCATGGTCAATCAGCGTGGATTTGAAATTCTTATTCAAATTCTGTCCCTAAAAATATTTGATGAAAAACGCAATGAAAAAACACCAAGCCGACATTTGGATTTTTACATCACCAATGACGAAAAGTTTTTTAAAAAATTATCCGATGCCAACATAAAAAACTTTATTAACCGCATAAATCAATTAAAAGATAGTGCAACAGGAATTTATCATCGTATTTTAAAGAATTATTCATTTAATGAAAAAAACGAAAATCACATTAAAGTTTTAATTGAGGTAGTCAGTCAATTTCAGCATTACTCTTTTGTGCGTTCTCACAAAACCGACCTTTATCAGTTGGTATTCAATAAATTTGCCACACCGTTTTCAAAAGAGCAAAATGCCCAATTTGTAACCCCATTGCCACTTATAGAATTTTTGGTCAATATTGTTAATCCTAGAAATGGCGAAACAGTGATTGATCCAACAGTCGGTATCGCGGACTTTTTGTCTGTTTCTTATGTAAATTCTAATAGTAAACTGGACGATGGCAATATATTCGGCATGGATATTGACGAACAAATGGTTATGCTTGCCACCTTAAATATGCTATTAAATGGTGATGGTAATGCAAAAATAGAATCCAAATCAGGCTATGGTTCATTATCTCACAAATTTAACAAAGAAGGTCATATTTTAGAATTAGACACCAATGATAACAAAAAAGGAGATTGGGATAATCGCTCTGACGATGATGAGTTAAAAAAATTTGACGTGGTTTTAACCAATCCACCATTTGGTGAAGACCGTGCATTCACGCCAAAAGATGACAAAGATAAAGCAATGATTGAGTGCTATGAATTATGGCATTTATATGGCAACAATAACGATGATAATGAGCAAAATGACAATAAAAAATCCAAAAAACAAGCCAATAAAATAGATTTAGGAGTGGTATTTTTAGAAAATGCCTATCGTATATTGGCAGAAAATGGCAGAATGGGCATTGTACTATCCAATTCCATTGCCAGTATTGACAGCCATAAAATCGCCCGTCAATGGTTGATGGATAAAATGCGAATTGTGGCAATCTTTGATTTGCCTGCCAATGTATTTGCCGAGACTGGGGTAAATACTTCTATCATTGTCGCCTACAAGCCAAGCGATAAAGAATTGGAAAACCTTAAAAAGCAAGGTTATCAAATTTTTGCCAAAGACATTCAAAAAGTAGGCTATGAAGTCAAAACCAGTAAACGAGTTAAACAATTTGTGCCAATCTATAAAATTAATTACGAAACTTTTGAGATTGAAATTGATGAGAGTGGGCAAGCGGTTAAAGATGAGGATTTTAGCCAAACGATTGTTGATTTTAAACAATGGTGTTTAGGTCAAGAGCAGTCATTGCAAGATATTTTTATTAAGGAAAAATAAAAATGAGTAAATATATTACCACAAAACATCATATTTCTTTATCGGAAATGATTGATAAAAATTATAGTTTTTCATCATCGCAGTATAGGGATTTAAATATCAAAAATGACAATTTTCTTTATGTACGAGATTTTTTAAGTCGTGATTTAAAACGTAGCGATTTAGGATTGGAAGTTGGTTCAATAAGCTATATTGAACGCTCCACTCACTATTTTTTACGAACAAAAGCTCTGCAAGCACATTCATTTTTGCCTGAAATTACGTCTGAAACTGCTATTCCAATCATACCAAGCAATTTTAAAAAAATGGATTTAAAAAAGGGTGATGTTATTATTTCAAAAGATAGCAATATTGGTGAAATTGTCATTTTGGAAAAAGATTATCCCAATTATATGTTGTCAGGAGCTTTGTATAAATTGCCGACAGATAAGTACAAATATTATTTGTTAGCAATGATAAAACATGATATTTTTAGAGAGCAGTTGGATTTTATTGTACCAAAAGGAGCAACCATTCGCCATGCCAAAACCTGTTTTTGGATTGTAAAATTCCGATGCCAAATCATAATAGCGATAACACAATTTTATTTATTGAATTATTAACACAAGCAATCATCAATAAGGAAAGTCTCATTAAAGAGCGACATTTGGCGATTTTACAAAAAATAGAGCAAGAATTATTAGAAAATCAGCTAGATAATCGATTTACTTTTGATTATCCGACTTTTGAAGAGATAAAAAATATAGGGCGGTTGGATACTGGTCTATATTCTAAGAAATTCAAGAAAGAAATATTTAAAATAAAAAATTATAAATCAGGATTTTCCACAATTTATGAATTGGGATTTCATCTAAGCAGGGGGCAAAACTTACAGGAAAGTAATATTGGAAAAAGCGTTTATTCAGATATTTATCATAATGGTTTTTATAATTTAATTTTACCAACCAACTTTTCCAATTATGGTATTATGAATAAAATTAGCTACTTAGGGAATAAAAAGAAACTAAAAACCTTAAATCAAGGTGAAATTATCTTTGGAGCAGAAGGGACTTTTAGAAGTATAGTTATCTGTGAAAATACAGAGAATTACATTACCAACATTCATGGTATTACTCTGTATCAGGAAGATTTAACATTAAGCATCTTCGTTAAATGCTTTATGGATTATTTAGCACAAAAAGAAGTAGTTAATGGTATTAAGGTTGGAGGCAATGGAGGAAGTTTGGCTCAAAAATATTGGAATATTATCCCATTCCCAGATTTCCCAAGCGAAAAACAGCAAGAAATCACCAAACTTTACCATAACCCAATTAAATATCCAACCGATCAATTTTCATTGGAAAACTTTTTAGAATTAGACAATCAGTATAATGAACAGGCTGGCATTTATGAATTGGATAAAACTGCCAAATACTTAAAACAGCTTTTGAATAGAGCGATTGAATGTGTGATTGATGATAGGGAATGTATGATCGCTTTTGATGAGTGATGAAAAATCCATGAAAAATACTCACGCTCTACATAAACCCACAATTTTGGCGTATAATGAGCTAACTTAACATCACAGCCACGCTACATCATACACCACACCATGCACATTCTCATCATCGAAGACGACCCTGCCATTGCCACGACCTTGCGTTTTGCCTTAGAGCGTGAAGGTTACACCGTGTCATGGGCGGACACGGTTGCCAAAGTCGCCCCCTGCCTTGATACGCCACGCCTTGACGCTGTCGTGCTGGACGTGGGACTGCCTGACGGAGACGGTTTTGGCGTGTGCCAAATGATACGCCAAGGCGACAGACACGCCCACGCCCCCATACTGTTTTTGACGGCACGCACGGACGAGATAGACCGCATTTTGGGCTTGGAGTTAGGGGCGGACGACTACATCGCCAAGCCATTTAGCCCCCGAGAGCTGATAGCACGACTAAAAGCGATATGGCGTAGAGAAAACATCTTTACCCAAAAATCGGACAAAACCGATAAATCAGACCCTACTCACACCGACTTTACCAAAACCACAGGCGGACATACTTGGCATTATCAAGCCCATGATTATTCACTTTTTATAAATAATCACGCCTTAACCTTATCAAAAACCGAGCTTGGTATCATGCTGACTTTACTTGCCAATCCCACGCACATTTTGTCCCGTGAGCAGATTTTGGCGAGCATATCTGACCACCCCGAACACCGCCTATCACGCACCATTGATAGTCATATCAAGACCTTACGGCAGAAATTGGCAGAAGTGTGCGATGATGAGATTATCATCACACATCGGGGGCTTGGGTATGGACTGACTTAACACTTTTAAGGCTTAAAACTGATTAACAGGAATGCGGACATATGGTTTGCCATTTTGGGTGGTAAAAAACTCGCCTGCGTTGATATTAACCTGCACGGACGGAAGCATGAGCCTAGGCACGGATAGGGTTTTATCCCGAGTATCTCTCATGTGGATAAAGTCATCTTTACTGATACCGTCTTTGACATGGATATTATGCCGTCTTTGCTCGCCGACTGTGGTGGTTGGGCTATGCGTGCGATGTTCTGGCGGATAGTCATGGCACAGATACAATACCGTCTCATCAGGCAATGCTAGAATGCGTTGTATCGAATCATAGAGCCGACCACTGTCGCCAGCAGGAAAATCACAACGAGCCGTGCCAACATCAGGGGCGAATAACGTATCGCCAACAAAGACGATGAGCCGTATGCCGTCCGTTACCTGATACGCCATGTCCGCAGGGGTATGCCCTGCCACGTGCATGGCGGTAATGCTAAGACTGCCGAGCGTGAGTGTCGTGCCGTCATCGGTCAAATGGTCAAATTGAGACGCATTGGGGATAAAATCATCATCAAGGTCATAGATGTCCTTAAAAATATGCTGAACCGTGGCAATGTGCTTGCCGATGACCGTCTGACCGCCAAGTCGCTCTTTTAGATAATGAGCGGACGTAAGATGGTCGGCATGGGCGTGGGTCTCGATGATGTATTTGACCGTCAAGGCGTGCGTTGTGATAAAATCCATGAGTTTATCAGCATTGTCATAACTCACCCGCCCCGACACAGGGTCATAATCTAACACAGGATCAATGATGGCACACAGTTTGGTATCATCATCGATGAGTATGTGGCTATATGTCTCGGTCTGTGGGTCTAAAAAAGAATGCACGTTCATGTGTTTATTCCTTAATATTTATGGTTTAGTTATTTATAACATAACTTACTAGCTCATACAATGCTATTTTAGATAATTCTAAAATAAAAAAATTCAATCAAAATAATTATCATCATGCTAACATTTCACACCCTACTTGACCGCATTTTTAAAAAACGCCTAAGTTTTAGCATTTTTGTGCGGATATGGCTCACCTTTGCCTTGATTACCCTATTGTCATCGTCCCTTGCTCTGTATTATGTCCAAAAAACCGTGCGACCGTCCGCCAAGCGTGTGGTAGAAGACAGCCTTGTGGATACCTCGGTGCTACTGTCGCACATCGTGGCAACAGACGTAGCAACTTTATCAAAAGATGAATTAAATCAATCCCTTAATACCAAACTATCTCACGCCTTTACCAACCCGAGCGAGCTTGCTGGCACGCCAATCTGGTATCATCAAAAATCCACAAGCACTTACCACATCTATATCACAGACGGCACAGGCATGGTCATCTATGACAGTCGTGGGGCGAGCGTGGGGGCGGATTTTAGCCGTTGGAATGACGTGTATTTGACCTTGCGTGGTAAATATGGGGCAAGAAGTACCGACATCGGCGGGCATTCGGTCATGTATGTGGCAAGCCCGATTGTCTCGGACGGGCGGATAATTGGCGTGGTGTCCGTTGGCAAACCTACCCAAACGCTCATTCCTTATATCAACAAAAGCACCGATGAGATTATTAAGATTATCTTAACGATTATGGCAATCACGCTTGCCACCGCCACGCTCATGGCATGGTGGTTACGCCACAGCATAGACAGCGTAAACCGCTACACCAAAGGGCTTGCCAGTACCGCGCCGCCCCATTTTTATCTTGGGCGAGAGCTAAACGAACTCATGGCAAGCATTCACGCCATGAAAGACACCATAGAAAACAAGGCGTACGTCAGCGAGTACGTCCACACGCTCACGCACGAGCTAAAATCGCCCCTGACCGCCATTCGTGCCAGTAGCGAGATTTTGACAGACGAGCTGACGCTTGCCGAGCGTGAGCAGTTTACGGGCATTATTTTATCACAAACGGACAAATTGACCGCCCTAGTGGACAAACTTTTGACCCTTGCCAAGATTGAACAGCCCACCTTCAAACTTACCATGAGCGATGTTGATTTGGACGCACTCATTCAAACTTGCCTAAATCAGCAGTCGGCAACCCTAAAACAGCTTGGCAAAACCGTGCAATTTGACAAAAGTGGTATTTCTATCCGTGCTGATGAATTTTGGCTTGCCCAAGCGGTGCAAAACGTCATTGACAACGCCATTTATTATGGCAAAAGTGCGATAGCCATTCATATAAGCCAAACCGAGACGGATACGTTTATCCATATCAAAAACGACAGCGACACGCTGGACGATTTTATCATCAAACGAGCCTTTGAGCGGTATTTTAGCATGGGCAATACCCACCGCCAAAAAAGCACGGGGCTTGGGCTAACCCTTGTCAAGCAAGTGATAGAGCTTCATGGCGGGGCGGTGAGTTTTGGGCAGGATAAGGATAATTGCGTGGTTGTGGCGATGAGCGTGCCACGCTGATTTCACACATTTTCCATAAATCCGCCCCATTTTTCCATAATTTTTACACACACGATTTTTATAATGACTTCATGTTTTTAGGAGTTATTTATGCAAAAAATCGGTACAAAATTATCACTCATCGGGGCGGTATGCCTTGTGTTCTTTGTCGGACTCATGTTCGTAAGCGGACTTGTGAGCGAGCGACAGTCTTATCACGATGAAGTTATCAGCGAGATTAAGTCGTCCCATGTGTCATCGCAAATCCTAGCCACGCCCTTTTTGGTGGCAGGACATGGCGATGAGAAGCACTACATTTTCCCCACCAAAAGCGACATCAAGGCGACAAGCAATGTGCGAGATGACGAGTACAAACGGGGCATTTATCGGGCAATAAGCTATGGCACAAAGGTGGTCGTACAGCAGAGCTTTAACGCCCATGCCACCGCCCACACCTTGCACATTGACAAGCCTGCCGAGCCTACCCAAACAGCATCGCCTGATAGCCAAGCTCAAAACGAACAGGCTCAAAATCAGCAATCCCAAAACGAACAAGTCCAATCCAACCCAAACGAGCAAGTCGCCACCCAAAATTCCCAAAACCAAACCACCCAAGCGACACCCACGCCCACCGAGCCTGCTAAGTCCACCCCCAAACCATTAAGACTTATCATTGCCTTAAGCGATTTACGGGGTGTCATGCCAACGGATGTAACCGTCAATGGCAAAAGCTATCCTACCACCTTTGGTACGGACAACGCCTTACCGCATTTGGAAGTGGCTTTGCCCATGACCTTAGACGACTTTATAAAAGATGATTTTATGGGCAGTCGGGAGCTAAATGTACAGTTTGAGCTTGACGTGTCTGGCATTGGCAGTTTTGGCGTGTTACCGCTTGGCGAGATGAACACCGTTACCCTAAACAGCAACTGGCAAAATCCCAAATTCCACGGGCAAGCCCTGCCCACGCACAAATCACTCACCGATAACGGCTTTGGGGCGACATGGCAAGCCCATGTCTTAGGCGTGCAAAATCAAAAACTTATCATGGAGCTATCACGGGGCATCATGGGCGATTTTGACCAACACACGCACTACGCTCTCATGACCGATTTTATCCATACCAACGACACCTACACCAAGACCGACCGCAGTATCAAATACGCTCTACTTATCATCATGGTGTCATTTGGGACGTTCTTTTTGTTTGAAGTTATCAAGGCTTGTGCCATTCACCCCATTCAGTATCTGCTGGTGGCAAGTGCGTTGCTTGTGTTTTATTTGCTCTTGTTATCACTTGCCGAACACATCGCCTTTTTATATGCCTATATCATCGCAAGCCTTGCCTGCGTGGGGCTTATCGGTTGGTATGCCTGTTATATGCTCGGCTCGTTTGGGCGTGGCATGGGCTTTGGGGCGGTGCTGGGGACGCTGTATGCGTGCTTTTATGCGATACTCTCAGCAAGTGGCATGAATTTGCTTATGGGTTCGGTGTTCTCCTTTGTGTGTATTGCCGTGATTATGGTTGCCACTCGCCATGTGGATTGGTATGGCATGACAGGGCAAAATGATGACAGTGAAAGTGATGAAAATGAAAGTAATGAAAATGATAATACGCCACTCATGCCAAACATTCATCTACCCAAAGCAACGCCAACCAATCAGGAGACTACCCATGACTAATATCACAACCATAAGCACCCTAATCGGCAAACCCAAATCAGCAATCTTAGATGAATTTAAACAAGATGACTGCGTGGAATTTTTGCATTGGCTATATGTGCCAAAATTAAAGCTGTTGATGAGCTTTCATCGGCAGGTGTGTGCAGGGGTGGAAGTGGTGTAGAGTAAAATAAGGTAAAGTAAAAGGCATTGCGAAATAACAATGCCTTTTATTTTTTAAAATTTGGGCGGGTGGGGAAATTGCAATTTGCCCTGATTTAGAAATTTAATAAAGGGTGAATATTTACTGGTCAGTCATTACAAAAAACGGACTGATTTTTTTGGCAAAATTCTTTATAATAAAAAATATTTTATTGAAAATATGCCAAACCTTTTAACAAACAATCACAGAACAGGACAGTATTTATGCCAATTCTTAGCTTATTTGGGTTGATTTTTGAATGGCATGATGAAAAGTACGAACTTGTTCATAAAAATCGTGGCATTACATTAGACGAAGTGGCGAGCGTATTTTTTGATGACAACGCTCTTGAAAAAGATGATTTTGGCGATTATGATGAACAAAGAACCCTAACAATCGGTATGAGCAATCAAGCACGATTATTGGTCGTGGTTTGGACACAAAGGGGCGATACCTATCGCATTATTACCGCCTTTTTTCCAAGCAAAAACCAAGAAAAGGAGTATGCCAATGCAAAATATTGACCTAGATTACGAACGCTATAAAGATTTTGATTTTAGTGGGGCGACACCCACCAAAAACTCACAAATCTTACAGGCAAGGGCAAGAAAAAAAGCCCATGATGATTTGAGCAGTTTTTTTGACAGCGATGTCCAAGAAGTCATCAAACAGCACAACACCCCCAAAGACAGGGAGCGATTAAACACAATGATTAGGGTTTTGTTTGCCACTTAAAACGCATGGCATGAACGGTTTTTTGGCATAAGCATTACAAAAAACGGACTGATTTTTTTGGCAAAATTCTTTATAATACACCTTTCATCTCTATCAATTAGGAGAACACCATGAATGACTTACTCGCCCAATTTATCCCCATGTTTATTGTAACCTTTGGGGTGTTTGTGCTGTTTTTTTTGTTTATGGGGATTGGTTATTTGGTCAAGAAAAAACCTCTAAAAGGCTCATGCGGGGGCGTGGCGACACTGATGGGCGATGAGTTTTGCCAGTTTTGTGGCAATGACCCGAACAAATGCGAGTCCCTAACCGAAGACGACAAAAAAGCCATGCTCGCCAATAAAACAACGTTGGATAAGATTGCCAAAGAGATTTGATAGTGGCGGTTTTAAAATCCGTTTGAATGTAAAATTTGAATTTAAAAAAGGGGCGATTTATTCGCCCAAATGTAAAATTCTTAAAAGGGCAAATCGCAATTTACCCCTACAATAACCAACACAAAAATCAACATAGACACAAGGGCGATTTACGCCCTTTTTCTTTTATTTATCCTAAATTTTCCCTTTTCAAGCCTTGTTCTTTTTTGTTAAAATCCTATCTTTACCCACACCAAACCGCCATGCCAAACACCACACACCCCCACAAATCCGCCCTACCCCTTGCCCTGCTTATCATCACGCTTGTGTTGTTGGCGATAAATATGCGTTCACCCATTGTCATGCTAGGCTCGATCGCCCCCACACTCACAGACGCACTCGGACTGTCGGTGTCCGCCATTGGGCTGTTGGGGGCGTTACCCATGCCGATGTTTGCGTTTGGGGCGTTGGTTGCCCCCATGCTCGCCAAGCGTTTTGGGCTTGAAATCATGATGATAGCAAGCGGTGTGGTGCTGGCACTAGGCGTGCTGTCTCGGGTGTGGCTTGGGGTGGGTGGGCTGTTTGTTGGTACAGTTGTTTTGTCGCTTGCCATTGGGCTATTAAATGCCTTAACCGCCCCCTTTATCAAAAAATACACTCCCAATCACATCGCCCTTGCCACGGGCGTGTTTAGCCTATCTATGTCAGTGTGTGCAGGGCTGTGTGCCTATCTGGTCGTACCGCTCATGGGTGTGGTGTCGTGGCAGGTGGCGTTGTCGTGGTGGGGGATGTTTGCGGTGATGACGTTTTTTATGTTGTTATTTATCAATAAGTTATATCATGCCGACACCGCCCAAACCACCAGCACACCCAGCCATTTTAACGCATGGAAAAGCAAGGACGCTTGGTATTTGGGCGTGTATATGGGCATACAGTCGTTACTGTTTTATACGGTGGCGAGCTTTTTGCCGTCCATTGGTATGGGCTATGGGCTAAGTTTGGCACAGGCAAGCTCTCTTGCCCTTGCCTTTCAGTTGTCCGCCCCTGTCGCCATATTTTTATTAACCTTTTTAATCAAAAGAAATTTTCCCATAAAAATCATCGCCTTAGTGGCAAGCCTTGCCAACGTGGTGGGGTCGGGCGGATTTATTTGGTTTCCTGATTATCTCATGCTGTGGTCGGCACTCATGGGCTTTGGTGGGGCGTGTATTTTTACGTTGTCGCTTATGCTGTTTTCTATTCGTACGACACGGCTTGACACCGCTCGGGATTTGTCGGGCATGGTGCAGGCGGTGGGCTATGGCGTGGCGTTTTTTGGTCCATTGGTGCTGGGTAAATTGTACGAAAAAACAGGTACTTGGGAGCTGTCGCTGTATGTGCTATTTATCTTAATGTGTGTCAATGTCGGCTTTGGCTGGCTTGCGGGGCGTGGGGATAGGGTGGATTGAGTGATATGATTGCCTTATGGGATTTGCACGCTGTCGTGCCTGCGTTGGTGATTGGGCTGGTCGCATTTTTGGTGGGGAATAAGGTGGGGGTAGCCACCATATCAAATCATAACAATTGATAACATCACCCTTAACAGTTTATCAAATATTAATTCTTGAAGCTTAATAAATGAAGTGATAAAATAGAAATTTAAATCATTAAATCACAAGGTCATGTTATGGATTTTGATTTTTTAAGTGGTGCAATCGTATCTGGTGTAATGTATGATTACTTTAAAGAGGGTATTACACTGTCCGCCAGAAAGATCAAAGAATTTTTCCAAGAAAACCTTTATGAATTGCCCGATGAACAGGCAAGGCTCATCTTTGCAAAAAGTCAAGACATTCCCACCTCACCACTCAGTATAAGCAAGGAAGACTTTATCTCACAATATGCCAACTATTTTGAGCTTAACACAGCAGACAACTCGACAAATCAAACAAATATTGGCAATAACAATACAAACATTGTAGCTAATAATTCACCTATTACTTTCAATCAGCATATTCAAAAAAAACGGAAAACTAAGCCAATTAATTGAGAAATTTGAGAGAAGTAAGCAAGACAATCCAGATTTTGAAAAACTAAGCCAAGAGCTTACACATTATTTACAAAGAAAAATTGAAAAGAATAACCCCAAATTAGCAAGAGGCTTAAAACAAAAATTGATTGATGGTAATAGAAAGCACCTTGTTGAAATAGCCATTGAAAGCAAAAGTAAAATCCACAGAAAAATTGCAAAATATGGCTTATTCAAAACAGCAAATGAAGTTTTTTTATTCCTATTAAGTAATACATTATCCATATTTCAATATCAAATTAAAGGAAAAATTTTATCCAAAGAATTTTCCAATCAAAAAATTGATGATTTCATTGCAGATAGAATCATTAATCCTTTATGGGAGGATTGTCAAATGTCCTCATTATTCGATAGTATAGATGAAATGTATGGTTTATTATTTCTTTTAACTGGTAATTGCCACATTGATTGGGATAACGAATATGATTTATCACCCTAGAAATGATATTTACCATTGTTGTTTTAGAATGATACATATTTTATCATCAAACAACTTATCAAGTATTGAATTGGATAAGTTAAAAATCATTGATTTTTATTTAGTTTTTCCAATATTTTTAACTAATAATACATATTTTACATTTCCAAAAGGAAATAAAATACAAAAAAATATAGCAAATCAAATTGAGCAACCTTATGAAGAATTACCAAACAGAAAAATTTTATTTTCTGAACTGAATGATTTTCAAAGCTATGCTCTACAAGTTTTAAAATCCAAACTAATTATTGATATTGATGAAGAAAATATGGTAATGCGAAAAGGGAAATATTTTGAAGTAGCCTATGAACAGTTGGCAAAAAATCCTTACTTTACTAGTGAAATACATAAAGAAATTATCAGAGTTTTAATAGCTATTGATCTTTTGGGTGAAAAAGGCTTAAAATCTAGATCTGGCTTAATGGAGTTCCGCTATGATACAGTTTGATCCCACTCTTTTTATAAAGCGTTTAGTAATTCAAAAAGAAAACTATACTGTATATGATGAAAAATTTCATCAGGGTGTGAATATTATTCGCGGACATAATAGTTCTGGGAAATCCACAATTATGGAGCTAATGTTTTTTGCATTAGGTGGAGATATTCCAACAAAGCAATGGAAAGAAATTGCACTGAAATGCTCTACAACTTATATTGAAATAGAGATAAACGGAAAGACATTTACTTTATGTCGCGATATATCCAATAAATCACGAATTGGAATGAGAATCTTTGAAGGAGGTTATGATGATTTTTCAATCAAGGATAGTCTATTATTTCCCTATAGTGATAGAGAAAATAAACAAAATTATCACGCAAACTTGCTTCAATTATTAAATATCCCTATTATCAAATCCACAGATAATAATTTCATTAACTTTAATCAAATATTGCGTCTGATTTATACCGACCAATTAACAAGTGTTAGTAGGATATTTCGTGAACAAGACTTTGACTCCAATACAAAAAGAGAAGCAATAGGCGATCTACTAATCGGTGTGATTAGTGACCTATTTCACAAAAAGAATGAGCTGAAAGAATATGAAAAAGATCATGCTAATTCAATTAATGAAATAAAAACATTCACACATGTTTATTTAGACATAAAAACTATTGATGAAATTAATCAAGAAATAAATTTTAACCAAGAAAGAATTTCTGAACTTAATGCACAACTTGAATATATTAATGAAGAGTCTGCCGATAATGAAACTCGTCAAGAAATTTATACTCAAAGAGATAGACTTGACAAATTATTAAGACAAAAGGAAGATAAAATTGATGAGTTAAATAAGATTCTTTTTGAAATAAAAGACTCAGAATTATTTATTAAATCTCAAAAAAATAGATTGATTGACGTTCAGAATTCTGAAAAAATGATTAATATTTTATCAGATTTACAGTTTATTCATTGCCCTGCTTGTTTCTCAAAATTAAAACCCACCACAAGTCATACAACTTGCAATGTTTGTGGTTCAGAACAGTCAGAAGAATACGAAAAACCAACATATCGACTGCAAAAAAATATTGAATTCCAGATTCAAGAAACACAAAGCTTATTGCCAAAATATCAAGAAAGATATGAAGAATCAGAGTCCGAACTTGCTACAATAAATCAAAATATCGATAATGTAAGAGCAAAATTAATGGTTATGGAAAAACCTATTGGCGGACTATCTACACAAAATAGACTCGCTTTATTGGAAATTGGAAATTTAGAGCAACAAAATATCCATTTGCAAGAAAAGATTGCTCAGCTGTCAAAATTTGAAATATTAAAAGAAAAAAGGGATGACTTGCAAGCGATTGTCTCTAAATTGTCTTCCGACATCGATAAAATTGTTAAAAAAAATGAGCAGGTTAAGCTATCAAAAGAATCAAAAATATCAGGTATTGTGCTAGATTTAATCAAACAAGATTTAGATAGAGAAGATTCTTTTAAGAAAGCAAAGGAGGTTAGCTTTAGTTTTTCCAATGATATTATCAAAGTTGATGGCGTCAGCATGTTTTCAGCAAGTTCAACCGCTTTTTTAAAAAGCTGTTTTAAATTAGCTCTTTTGATAGCCTCTTGTCAGGATAAAAGTTTCTTGTATCCAAGATTAGCCATAATGGATAATATTGAAGATAAAGGCATGGAAGAAGCAAGGAGTAAAAATTTTCAAAAACTAATTGTTGCCGAATCTAAAAAATTAACCGTAAAACATCAGATTATTTTTACTACGTCAATGATTGCTGAAGAATTAAATAATTCAGAATATTGTATTGGGGATTTTTATACCAGTGAAAATCATACATTGAAAATTAAAAGCTAAGCATATGCAAAGGGCGAACATTCGCCCCTTTCTCACACCACATCCACCACAGTCGGCTTACCATTGTGCATTAGCACCGTTACGTCCACGTTATACAGTACTTTCATATTTTCAGCGGTTAGCACGTCTTTTGGCGTACCCACCGACACCACTTCGCCCCCTTTCATCATCACGACCGTATCGGCAAATTGGGACGCTTGGTTGATGTCGTGTAGCACGATGACCACCGTTTTGCCACGACTTGCCAGCACTTTCATCTGTCGCATGAGTCGCCCTGCGTGGTACATGTCTAGGTTGTTGAGCGGTTCATCAAGCAGGATATATGGCGTATCTTGGCACACCACCATGGCAATCAGCACACGCTGACGCTGACCGCCCGACAAGTCGGACAAAAACCGCTCGGCAAGTGGCTCCAATTCAAAGGTTGTAATCATCTCTTCCACCTTATCCTTATCCGCCTGTGTGGGTCTGCCCTGATGATAAGGATAACGCCCAAACATGAGTAGCTCACGCACACGCAGTCGCCCCTGAATGTGGTTTTCTTGGGCGAGCATGGCGACCACTTTTGCCATGTCGCTATCTGTGGCGGTGCTGATGTCGTGTCCGTCAAAGCTAATACAGGCGGATTTGTCCTGCAACGGATTCATACGAGCCATCAGGCTAAACAGCGTACTTTTGCCCGCCCCGTTCGCCCCGATGAGTGCGATGATTTGCCCTGTGGGTAGCTCAAAGTTTACGTTTTTTAAAATGGGTAAATCGCCGATGTTGTGGCTTACGTTTTTTACTTTTATCATGCTCTTTTTCCTTTATTGTATTGCGTAAAAATCAGTAGCAAAAACGCCACCCCACCAAACAGCTCAATCACCACTTCAAGCACGCCTGCCATTTTAAAAATATGCTCAAACACCGCCTGCCCCACGATGAGCGTGCTACTGGCGATGAGTGTTACCAAGATGAGCCGTTCGCCATGAGCCATTTTGGTGCAAAAACGATTGGTCAAAGCACACACCAAAAGCCCAAAAAACGTAATCGGGCCCACAAGAGCGGTTGCCATGGATACCAGTAGCGAGATTGTCATCAAAATGCCGAGTGAGAGCTTATGATACGGCACGCCAAGCGAAATGGCACAATTTCTGCCAAGCAGTAGCACGTCCAATGCAAACCGTTGTCGCCATACATAAATAAAAGTCGCCACCGACAGCACCACGCTGGTGATAAGCAAATTGACATTAATAGCGGTAAAACTGGCGTAACTATTGGCTTGCACGGTTACAAATTCATCAGGATTTATCATGCGAGCAACCATGTAGGATAAGCTACGAAACAACGTCCCAAAAATCACGCCCACCAAGATAAGCCGTGTTAAGTCTTGATTGTGTTTGGTAAACAAAAAACGAAACAAAATCACCGACATCATCATCATGACCGCCACTTCAAAGGCAAATTTGCCCACCGTTGGCAAGGTTACATAACTTAGCATACCCAAAAAGAACAGCATAAGGCTCTGTATCAAGACATATAAGGCATCAAAGCCCAAGAGACTTGGCGTTAAAATGGGGTTATGCGTAAGCGTCTGAAACAGTAGCGTGGACACCCCCACCGCATAGCCCACCACCAAAAAAGCGATGAGTTTGCGAGTACGCAGGGGCAAGGCAAAATCCCAACTCATCACATTTAAGGTCAAATACAGCCCACAGCCAATCACAAGCACGATAAACGCCAATAAAATAGGATTGCCCAATAACTTTTTTATAAAATTCATCACACGCCCCTATTTTGATTTTGACAAAAGCCACAAAAACAGTGCCGACCCCAGCACGCCAAAGACGACATAGACAGGGATTTCAAAGGGATAGCGTATCACACGACCGATAATGTCGCACAAAAGGACACAAGACGCACCAAGCAACGCCACCGCAGGAAGCGACACTCGCAGGCGGTCTCCGACCAGACGGCTGATGATATTTGGCACGACAAGCCCCACAAAACTAATCGCTCCCACCGTAACCACCACCACCGCACTTATCATCGCCACCATGCCTATCGCTAGCCACATGACAGCATCTTTATTAACGCCTAAGTTTTTGGCGATACCGTCCCCAAGCCCAATAATGGTCAAGCGGTCTGCCATGATATAGGCAATGGCGGACAAAATCCCCACCAGCCACAAGGTCTCATACCGCCCTGCCAGCACGCTAGAAAAATCACCAAACCGCCACACCGACAGCATTTGCACCGTCTCGGTCTGATACGCCAAAAACAGCGTAAACGAATCAATAATCCCCCCAAACACAATCCCCACAAGCGGAATGATGAGAAAGTCCGTGGGCGGTAAGCGTTTGATAATCTGCATAAAAATCATCATACCACCAAACGCCATGACGGTTGCCACGCTCATCTTACCCAAAAGGGGCAAGGTTGGCATATATAGGCTTGTCAGCAAAACCCCAAGCACCGCCGACTGTGTCGCCCCCACCATGGACGGCTCAACAAAGCGGTTTTTTAGCACGACCTGCATCATCATGCCCGCTATCGCCATGCTCGCCCCCGTCAAAATCAAGGCGAGCGTACGGGGCAGACGGCTCACCAAAAATAACTGTGAGCTGTTGTCGGTGTCGTCAAAGAGCTTTGCCCATGAAAAATCCGCCACCCCCACCGAAATGCTGATGACAATCAAAACAAACAAAAGCAAAAATGCACCAACATTGACAAATGCTGGCGACCACCGAGATTTTGGGGCGGACTTCGGGGTAGAGAGTGTCGCTGTGGTCATAGGGTTCCTAAGTGATAATTCCTAAGGGTATGGCAGGACAAAGAGGTTTATATGATAAATTGACATGGTTAAATCAAAATATATTTAAAAGTCGGACATTGTAGGGGCGTGCTTTCCACGCCCTTTGATAAACCGTATTTTTAAAATCTAGATGTGTAGGGGTAATTTATTCGCCCTATGGCAAATGGCAATATGAAATTTGGCAAATAAATCACCCAAATTATCCAATGACTTTTTTAAAATATTTAATCAAAAAAATCATTCAAATAAACACGTCCAACCATGTTTTTTTTCAAGGTCATTTAATGCCTTTTTGGTATGATTTACCAAATCATATTTTGTAATACTGTCATGCTCTGAAAAATAAGCAGGTAATGGTTGGGCGTTGTTTTGATTAGCCTGTTTCCAACAATCAATAAACCATGTTTCAAATCTGTTATGAATATTATCTGAAATATCATCATAATATTCCATGACTTCATCATCATCTAAATCAAAATCATAAAGCTCATCTTCTATTTCGTCCAATGAAAAATTGCCCGTTGGATAATGCTCTTTTGGTATCATGCCTGCCAAACCACGATTTAAGGTTTTGCCTGTTTTGTCTAACCAAAAAATAAATAAATCCAAATCATCGTTATATTCCACCCAAAGCGTGTCCACCTGCTAGCGGTCTATTTTGGCAAAATAATCAGCCAAATATGCCACCATACTAGGTTTGGCGGTTTGGCAAGCGTTATCAAATTGTGCAATTTGGCGATGAACATAATCAGTGATATCAGTCATCATTTTCCCTAAAATAAAAAAATCAGCAAAAGGGCGAATAAAATCCGCCCCCTTTTTTTAGACCCAATATCAATTACTGAGCTGTTTTTGCATTAAACGCATCGGTAACAATCTTGGTGTCTTTTAGCCATTGATAATAGCCACCAAAAGCAAGATAAGAATCTGCACTAACATAGACGATTTGGTTGTTTTTATAGGCTTTGGTGTTGTGCATGAGTGGGTTGTTTAGCACTTCCTTAGCCGATACGCCTTCTTCGCCAATCGCCGAACCACGGTCTAGGACAAATAGCCAATCAGGGTCAACTTTTTGGATATATTCAAAGCTAATGGGCTGACCATGACGCTCTTCGTTTTTGTTCACGTCAGCGTCCGCCATAGGAATGCCAAATGTGGTGTGTAGATAGCCATAGCGTGAGTTTTTGCCATAGGCACTCATTTTGTTGCCATTGATAAGAATGGCAAGCCCGTTGCCCTTGCCTTCTACCGCTTTTTTGGTCTCGGCAATGGCGTTATCAATGTCAGCGATGAGTTTGTCGGCTTCAGCAGTTTTACCAAACACCTTACCAAAATCAGTAATCTGTTGTTTACTTGACTCATAGACGTTGTTGGTGTCCATGGTCAAATTATACGTTGGGGCGATTTTGCCAAGCTCTTCGGCGTGTTTTGCCATACGAGAGCCGACAAAGACCGCTTGCGGTTTTAGACCGTGCAACACTTCTAGATTTGGTTCAAACAATGTGCCGATTTGAGTGGTGGCAGGAGCGTCTTGTGCTTTTAGGTTCAATGCCAAAGCACGGTCATCGGCAATATCAGGGAAACCCTGAACCGCCACGCCCAGTGCGGTCAAGTTTTGTAGGGCGGTCATGTCATAGACAGCAATGGGGTTTGGATTGGCAGGGATAGTCTGCTCGCCTGTGGCGGTCTTGATGGTAATATCGCCTGTGGCGGTGTCGGCTTTTTGTTCGGTGGAGGCAGTTTGGGTGTCGGCTGATTTTTCAGCAGGTTTGTCTTGGTTACAAGCGGTCAGACCGAACACACCAACAACGGCAAGGGCTAAAAGTTTTTTGGTAAACATAACACGTCCTATTTTTTGGTAAACATAACACGTCCTATATATGAGAATAACATGAAAAAATAAATAATGGTTACATATTTTAACCAAAAATTCTTGATAAATCAATGAAAATAGGAATATTTAACAAATAATTTAGATTGCCAGTTGTGGTGCATGATGAGTTATTGCCATCTAAAAATTGGTCGCCAAAAAACAAAAACCCAGACCAAGCTGAGTTTTTGTTGCTATTTACAATTACTGAACAGAGCGTTCCTTGAGACGTTTTTGACGCTTGGCTTCATCTTCGGCTCGCCATTTGTCTGTCTTCATCTCATCGGTCGTAGGTCGCACTTCTAGATTTGGTATGTCTGTCACGCCCATCTCTTGGAACGCAAAAGCAATCGTCATAAGCTCGTCTTCTTTTCGCTCATTATAGGTATTTGGACTATGTCCTTGGTTTTCGGCAGCATGAAGCAGTGCGGGACGACCACAGCTTTCTATCTCTTGAAAACGCGCAACAAACTTATAAGAATGCGACGGCACCACACGGTCATCTCGCTTGGATGTCTGCACCAAGGTAGATGGGTAACAAGTACCTGCGTTTAGGTTGTGATAAGGAGAATAACTCATCAAAACATCATAAACACGACGACCTTCTGATGGCACGCCATACTCTTCCATCCAATACTGAGTAATACCCATGTCCGCTTGGCGTAATTGGTCAAGCACTGCCACTTGTGGGAATGCCACACGATACTTCTCTGGATGACGCACCATCGCCGCCCCCACCAAAAGACCACCGTTAGACCCACCAATAATGCCTAGATGGTCAGGATTGGCATAGCCTGCTTGATTTAGATAGTCAGCAGCAGCGGCAAAGTCATCATAACCTGTCAAGCGTTTGGTATGCTTAGCGGCATCTTGCCATTCTTGTCCATATTCACCACCACCACGAATAAAGGCATGAGCCCAAACACCACCATTTTCTAGCCATGCGGTATTGGCAGGAAAGCCAAAGGTTTGGTCATAGATGACACCATAACCACCATAACCGTATAATAATGTCGGGTTCTTACCATCTAAGGTAATGCCTTTTTTGTAGCTAATATTCATCGGCACCTGTGTACCATCATAAGATGTATAAAACACCACTTTGCTTTCGTACTGCGTCTCATCAAATGGTGCTAGGTCAAAGCGACGAATATCCAAAAACTCATCTTTGGCAATGCTGTACTTATAATCTGTGGGCGGGAAAGTTGGGTTTTCAAAACGAAACTGCACATAGTTTTCGTTGGATTCAGCGTCATTTTCGTCCACTTCGTGGTTGGAATCGGTCTGTTCTTTGTTCACCAAATTACCAGTCAGCTCAGAGATAAAGCCCGCTCCCTGTGGTGGCGTCAAATCTTTTAAAAAGACACCTGTGGTTGCATCCACCAGTTTAAGGCGACTTACCCCATCTTTTAGATAAGTTACCAAGAAATAGCCACTACCTTCTTCGTGATAATACGCATCACGCATCAAATCCAAATCCTGCGGAATACTAACCACCACTTCACGCTTTTTTAGATTGTCAAGATTACTCTTAATCAGCTCGCCCCTACGGTCATTCTCCCCGCTAATAAACCACACATCACGGGTCTCTGGGTCAAAATGTATCAGCTGTGCCAAGATGTTATTATTAAAAGCTGGATTGTACCTAACGGCTTTATCAAAGAATTTATTGTCATGCAGACGATACACATCGCCCGTCTTGCGGTCTTTGATGTAAGCCATTGTTGCTCCCCAGTACATGCCATCCATAACCAAATAACGGTCATCATCGCCATCAAAATAGATACTGGTAATCGCACCACCGCCCACTTGGTTTGAGTTGGTTTCGATGGGGTCATGAAAACGCTCTTTACCAATATCACGACGATAGACCGCAAGCTGTGGCACACTGCCCACATAAAATAACGTATCATCATCTAGCCATGTAGATGCCAAGGCATCTCGCCTAATACCTTTGATGATGGGTGTGGCAAGTTTGCCTGTGTGAGTGTCTACCACATGCAAAAAGGTGGGATCAATATCAGCGGAACCTTGACGCACAAAAAATGACACATAAGAGCCGTCTTTACTGACCTTGACACTACGAATGGCAGCACTGCCATCTGGGGAGATGTTTGCCTGATTAACCAGCTCGGTACGGGTGCCATCTGGGTCAATACGCTCAATGCGACTAAAACCATCAACATGGCGATAATGGCGAATCTCACCAACCTTATCCCGATAAAAACGACTCATGGTATGCTCAACATCTTTTAGAGCATCGTGGTTTATTTTTAGTTGCTCATAGATGGCAGAGTTTTGAATGTATGCTTCGGTTAACTCATTTTGCTCATCAACCCAATCATTTACCTCACTGGATGCCTTAGGTTGCACGGTTTGTAGATATTTGGTGGTTCTGGCTACCGATGGTCTGTCATCCTCAAAACGAGTACCAATGAAGTTGCGTTCACGGTCAGTATCTGTCTCTTTGGCAACATACGCATCAATATTATCATACTCTTCTAACCAGCGGTATTCATCCACATAAGTGGCGGTAGGATAATGGTCAATGCCATCATCTGGGGCGTGCTGATTATTTGTGTATTGGGCATTTTTTATGCCTGCACTATTGGCAGAGATGCCAAATTCACCATACAAAAAGGGGTCATAACTGTCTTGATGCACCCGAGTTTTTGGGTAGTTTGGTTTATTGCTGTTAGTATCGTTATTGGCATGTGTCTGTGTCATACACACACATGACAGCACCGCCAATGACAGCGTGGTGAGTTTTAATTTTATCATGGGCAACTCCTTAATTTTTGCCATGCAAATCAGCCTACACATGCACCCATCAAGGGCAAGCAATCGCCCGCCCTAGGGTTTTTGGCGTGGTATCAGAACGTAAATACCATGCCCACACGCACATTATCATCGGTCAATTTGCCAGCATCCTTACCATCAACTTTATAAATTGTCTCTTCGCTGTCATAACGACCATAAACACGGACATTAGGACGGATGCGATAGTCCATCTGCACATACGCTTCTTTGGTGTCGGCTTTATCATACAGATATCGCTCGCCTGCCCCTACATAAGAATACTTTGCCAAATCGTTTGGGTTACCGCCTTGATAGATTTCACGTAAAGCGTCTGCATCATTGGTGAGTGCTAATGCACCCTTTTTCAAATTCGTCTTAGCTTTTTTAGTGCCATAACCTGCACTCACCTGCAAAACAGGGTTAATATCATAGGCAATCTTAGCTCCCAAATAATCGGTGTTGCGTTCATCCAAAGGTGTGTTACGACTGTCTGACATGTCCTCTTTTTTGCGACCAATATCCGCCGCTACCAAGAATTTACCTGCTTGATATTCTAGTGATGCCGCCACACCATCAACCTTTTGTGGATAGCGGTTTAGGGTGTTTTTGTTGGCAATTCGCTCTTCTAGAACAATATTACTTACAGGATTATAAGCACTGTGTGTATAACCTGCCGCCACTCTTAGGCTTTGACTGTGGGCGATGGGCAAGCGATAACTTGCTGACACACCATAACCTAAATCCACTTCGGTGTTATTTTCTTTGGTTACATCGTGATAACCTGCAAAACTATAATAAGCACTGGTTTGCAAGCCTTTAACACCATAATAGTCCAAACGCACCGCACTACTGCTAAAAATATCCAATGGCGTGTCTGTGCCAGTGCGATTGACGTAGTTGGTGTGCAGATATTGGCGACCTAAGCTAATCGCCCCCAGATGACGTTTGTCAAAAGACAGGCTAGAATTAGACAGATAAAAATCACGCCCATTACTATACCCAAAGCCAACATTGCCCGTCACTCGCCAGTCATTTGGCAACTCTTGTGAACCACGAAAATCCACATAGGATACGCCGTGGTTTTGTCCTAGGCGTGGTTTTTTATCCGTAACAGAAAGCTTTGTGCCTTTTGGTGTGATATCAGACCAAAGCCAATTATTTGTCTTATCAAAATAAGCATCTGACATCGGACTTTGTAGCACAAATTGTTTATCCTGCTTGGTCGCTTGCATGTCAATCTGCCCACCGATGTCCAAAGACAGACCGTCTTTTTTATAAAGATTATAAACTGCCTGAGTGCTGGTTGCCATTAGCATGACGCCTGTCATTAGGGCGATTTTGGTTAATTTAAAAGATTGAGCTGTTTTCATAAAAGTCCTTTAACTGATTAAAATGAGAATGACGCCCCAATGTTGGCGGTGAGCTGTTCACGGCGGCTAAATTCACCTTCGCTGACATGGTTTACGGTCTTTAAATTGGTCAGCGAACCGTTTAGGGTAATGTTTTGATACAGTTTGTATTCCAAGGTCGCTCCGTATCGGTTCTGCTTGACTTTATCAAAAAATAATGCCTCTACCCCAGAATAAGGTTCTAACCTACCAAAATTCACCATTCTTGCAAAAGGTATGGGTGTATTATTTTTAGAATGGCTGTGTCCATAGCTTAGCGTGCCTTTTAGGCGTAGGGTGAATTCATAGTCCACTTTGGCACCATAGACTTTTTTATCCACACCACGGGTGATGGCACCGTTGTATGTCTCTTCACGCTCGCCATAGTCTATCCCAACCGTCCAATCATTATGACCAAAGCCAACACCCAGCAGATAAGCATCTGCCTTTTTGGTATTATAAGCATTTAATGTATCATTATCCCCCTGACTGCGACCATAACCCCCTGTCAATGTCAGTGTCTTGCGTGGGGCGAAGTCAAAGTCATATTTGGCAGACACCCCATCGCTGTGATGCCATCCTTTGTCATAATCATCATGATTATTAATATCTGCTGATTGAGTAAGCATGTGATAGGCGGATAAAGTTAGATTGGGAATGCCTGTATATTTGGCATTAATGTTGGTACCACCATCATTTAAGGTGTTTAGCATGTATAAATCTGTCTGGCTGACATCAAGTCCATTGTGATAACTGCCAACAGTAAGTCTGCCTTGTTCACCAAAAGAACCAAAATCAAAGCCAACACCCCAATAAGCACCCCAGTTACTGCTGTAACTTTTAGAAGCTTCTATTAAGATGGAACTGTTGGCGGTAATTTTTGGGGTCAGTCTTTGTCTAAGATAAAAGTTAATCGAACCTGAATCAAGACCATTTAATCTTAGCTGTTCATCACTGTCTTTACGGTCTTGATTGACAAGCACATCAGCAATGCTGCCCTTATTGCCAAAAATCTCTGGGTCACCATAAGAGTAGCTAAACTTATTGGATTCGGTACTAAAATTTGGGTTGATGCTGCCATAGATGCTAAGGTTAAGACCATCTTTGACCGATGGTATCTCCAACGTAACTGCATAAGCTGGCATGGCAAACAATGCCAAAACAGACATGGGAGCAACCCAACAAAGCTGTCTGGCAAGTGGATGAAAGGGGTGGATTAGCTTGTGCATAGAAAGTTTGTTCTCCTTAACACCAAAAAATAACATCCAAGTCACAAAGCACAAAAGATTTGTAATGGCTAACGCTTAGTCGAAGTGACTTGGGTGGCTACATGACATTTTGTGATACATATGCATAACTAAATATTATGTTATGTAACTAAATGATACAAAAATCTTTGTTTGTGTAGAATAATGTTGATTTTTGAAAATGTCAAGTAGGAAAAATTAATTTTTCACATTTTTGTCATGATTTTATGTAACAACATTATTTAAGCTAAGTTAATAATAATCACTTTCATGTCTAGGCTGACTAATGGCTTATTTGTTAATATTTTATGCTCACCATTGTCTTTTAAAACCAAAAAATCAGTCATATTTACCCATAATTTGTCGGTTTTTGCCAAAATGGCGTGGTTTTTGTTTACATTTTTATAATTATTTTTTACAATAGTTCTTTTAAATTCATGATGATAACGAACATGACTGATACTCATTCTCCCTTAGATGTGGTGCTTGCCCTATCGCATTTGGATAAACCCCTAGCAGATATTAGCAGTGATGATTTTGATGATTATGCCAAACAGGTCATCGAAGCGATTGGCACGGCTTGCGACACCGCCCAACTACAAGAATTAAAAGGGGCATTGCAAGGCAAAAAATCCCCCATCACCGCCCTATCTAAGCAAATGGGCGGACTGGACGCAGACGGCAAAAAAACCTATGGGGCATACCTGCACGAGCTTCGCACCCGCATTGCCACCGCCTTTGATGAGCGTGGGGCGGTGCTGTCGGCACAGGCACTAAACGCCAAACTACTTGCCGAGCAAATAGACATCACGCTCCCTGCCCGCCACAAGCCCACAGGCGGTCTGCACCCCATTACGCTCACCACCGAACGCATGAAAAAATTCTTTGTACAGGCAGGATTTAGCGTGGCGACAGGCCCCGAAGTGGAGAGCGACTACTACAACTTTGAAGCCCTAAATATCCCCGACCACCACCCTGCTCGTGCCATGCACGACACCTTTTATTTTGACGCTCACTACCTGCTACGCACGCACACCAGTGGGGTGCAGATTCGCACCATGGAAAAGAGCGAACCGCCCCTGCGTATCATCTGCCCTGGGCGTGTGTATCGCTGTGATAGCGACCAGACGCACTCGCCCATGTTTCATCAAATGGAAGGCTTGATGATTTCAAAATCATCTAATTTTGCCGAGTTAAAGGGCGTGATTCATGAATTTTTGAATGCGTTTTTTGGCAAAGAGATGACCGTGCGTTTTCGTCCGAGCTTTTTCCCATTTACCGAGCCGTCCGCCGAAGTGGATATTTTGTCTGACAGTGGCAAATGGCTAGAAGTGTTAGGCTGTGGCATGGTACACCCCCAAGTTTTGCGTAACTGTGGCATTGACCCTGATGAATATACAGGTTTTGCTTTTGGGCTAGGCATTGAGCGTTTTGCCATGCTGTATTATGGCATTGATGATTTGCGAGTCTTTTTCCAAAATGACGTAAGATTTTTGGGGCAGTTTGCTTAATCAACAAGGAGTGCAATCATGTTGCAAAGTTATCAAGCCGTCATTGAACACGGTCAATTAAAATGGCTAGACACACCCCCACAGGTACAAAATGCTCGCCTGATTGTAACGCTATTGCCTGATGATTTGGCATTTGATGAGTCGCAAACTTACGACCTAAATAAAAAAGGCGAAAAGCGTTTTGGCTTTATGCAAGGACAAGGGGCTGTTCCTGATGACATTCATTGGGGCGATGATGAAGTGGCAAAACTGTTTGGTGTGGACTGATGTATTTATTAGACACTCATATCGTCATTTGGCTTGCCCAAGAACCTCAAAAGCTAGATGAAAGATTAAAGGCTTTGCTTTTAAATAAAAATGTCAAAGTGTATTTTAGCACAGTCAATTTGTGGGAAGTTGCCATTAAAAAGGCGTTGGGTAAGGCAGGTTTTGATGTTGATGTCAAATTGCTTTATCAGCATTTGATTGAAAATCAGTATTTGGAATTACCAGTATTGTCAGGGCATTGCTTACTGGTGCAAGACTTGCCTTTATATCATAAAGACCCTTTTGACAGATTGATAATCGCCCAAGCCATGAGTGAAAATTTTACCTTAATCACAGAAGACACAATCATTCCCCAATACCCTAATTTAAAACTATTTAAATAATTTGAGAAGCTTATGAAAATCAGCGAAAACTGGCTTAGACAATGGGTCAATCCCACTAATTCATCTGCCGAATTGGGCGAACAGCTTACCATGCTTGGCTTAGAATTGGACGGCATGGAGCCTATCGCCCCCATGTTTGGTGGCGTGGTTGTGGGACAGGTCATCACCTGCGACAAACATCCCGATGCCGACAAATTAAGCGTAACGACCGTCAATGTTGGCACCGACACCCCCCTACAAATCGTCTGCGGGGCAAGTAATGTACGAGCAGGACTAAAAGTAGCGGTTGCCACAGTCGGGGCAGAGTTACCGCCCCCAAGCACAAGTCAGGATGACAAGCCCTTTAAAATCAAAAAAGGCAAACTGCGTGGCGTGGAGAGTCAAGGTATGCTTTGTGGTGCGTCCGAGCTTGGTCTCATTGATGAGATAGACGGGCTTTTGGAGTTGGACGATGATGCCCCGATTGGTGTCAATGTACGAGATTATTTGGGGCTTGACGGACAGATTTTTGATGTGGCAATCACGCCCAACCGTGGCGACTGCCTAAGCGTGCTTGGCTTGGCTCGTGAGATGAGCGTGGCAAACCGCCTGCCCCTAAACCGCCCACAGATAAGTCAAACCGCCCCCACATTGGATAAGACGGTAAATGTCAAGGTGGCGGATGCGACCGCTTGTCCACGCTATCTTGCCCAGTACATCGGTAGCATTGACCGCACCGTAAAAACCCCCAAATGGCTCAAAGACAATCTTATGGCAAGCGGTCTGCGTACCCATAATTTTTTGGTGGACGTAACCAACTTTATCCTATTAGAACTCGGTCAGCCCCTGCACGCATTTGACGCTGATAAAATCGTGGGAGCGATTACGGTACGCCTTGCCAATCAAGGCGAAACGGTGGAACTGTTAAACGAGCAAACCATTACCCTAACAGGTGATGAGCTTGTTATCGCTGATGACGTGGGCGTGCTTGCACTGGCAGGGATTATGGGTGGGTCTCGCTCGGCGGTGTCGGACAGCACAACCAACATCGTGTTAGAATCGGCTCATTTTAATCAGCTAAACATCGCAGGGCGTGCCAGACGCTTTGGTTTGCACACCGATGCCAGTGCCAGATTTGAGCGTGGGGTGGATTTTGACTTACCAAAAATCGCCCTTGACCGTGCCACGACCTTGATAGCAACCATTGCAAACGGTCAAGTCGGACAAATCACCATGGCAGAGAGCGTGGCAGATTTGCCAAAACGTGAGCCTGTGCGTGTGCCATTTGACAAGGTAGAAAAACTGCTTGGCGTGGCGTTGTCTGCCGATGACATCACCGACTTATTAAACCGCCTAGAAATCCATACCACGTTTGACGGTACGGCATTTGTCTGCCAGCCCCCAAGTCATCGTTTTGACATCAGCATATCCGAAGATATTATTGAAGAGATTGCCCGTGTGTATGGCTATGACAACATCGCCCCACGCCTGCCACAGTTTGCGGTGGACATGAGCTATGACGATACGGCAGATTTGACCCATACGCTTAAATTAACCCTTGCCAAACAGGGCTATTTTGAAGCGGTGAGTTTTAGCTTTTGTGATGACAAATTAGAACAACTGCTCCACGATGACAAATTGGGCGAGATTTTGCCCCTTGCCAACCCAATCTCATCAGAGCTTGCGGTCATGAGACGTACGCTACTGTCTAGCCTACTGCCTATCGTGAGCCACAACCTAAACCGCCAGCAAGCGGACGTACGACTGTTTGAGACGGGTTTGTCATTTGTTGGTAAAGACGTGGCAAGTTTGGAGCAAATCCCAAGCCTTGCTATCATCGCCACAGGACGGGCAACCGACAGCATTCATGGCGTGCGTACGGTGGACTTTTTTGACCTAAAAGCGGACGTGGAGAGCCTACTGCCACGCCACGCCACGCCCCATTATGAGCGGGCAGATTTGGCGTTTTTGCATTCAGGGCAAAGTGCGTATGTGTCGGTGGGTGGTGAGCGGATTGGCTATTTTGGGCAGTTGCACCCCAGTATCAGCACCGCCTTAGATTTGCCGACGGTGTGGGTGGCTCAGTTTGAGCTTGATAAACTCATCAATCTGCACTGCACCGCCCTTGATGTCGCCTTGCCAAGCAAATTCCCAAGCGTTCGCCGTGATTTGGCGTTTTTCGTGGATAAGGATTTGGCATGGCAAGACGTGGCAGATGTCGTGCGTGATGTGGCAGGCGAGCATTTGACAGACGTTGCCTTGTTTGATGTCTATCAAGGCGACAAACTGCCCGAAGGCAAAAAATCATTGGCGTTTGCCATGACCTTACAAGACACCACTCGTACCCTGTCTGATGATGAGATTAAGGCTCTTATGGATAGGGTGATTGTGGCATTGACCGACAAATACCAAGCACAACTGCGTGATAGCTGATGTATTGACTTATCAGGGGCGAATGTGGTTCGCCCTAACCCAAACAGTCATTGATTAGCAATGCCGATTTTAATTTAATTTTAAAAGGATAACACATGGCAACCTTAACCAAAGCAGACATGGTAGACCATTTGACCATTCGCCTGCGTATGACTCGCCAAGACGCTCGCAAATTGGTGGATACCTTTTTTAGTGAGATTAGCCAAAGTTTGGCGGACGGTAAAGAAGTCAAGCTCTCAGGCTTTGGCAACTTTGAATTAAAAGACAAAAAGTCCCGCCCCGGTCGCAACCCCAAAACAGGGGAAGTTATCCCTGTCAAGGCTCGCCGTGTCGTTACCTTTAAGGCAGGGCAAAAGTTTCGCCGTCAAATTGATGTGAAATAACAGCGTCAATTTTAAAAATTTGCAAAAATAAAAGGCGGATACGCCCCAACCAAGCCCCAATGATTGGGGCTTTTTGGTGTGTTATATAGGGCAGATGGCGATTTGTTCACACATACGCATGATTTGCTTATACACAACCAAGGCATAACTTACATAAGCACACAAAGCGGTACATAAATTTACTTGGTAAATGGGGCAGAACTTGTTAAAGTAAGACATCACGATTTAGGGCGCGCCTATCATTGATAACATCTTTATAAAATAAGATGAAAACTTGACAATTTCAATCAATTTTTGCATGAAAAATGGCTAAATCTTGTGGCTCGAAGGCGAAAACTTGTTTGATAGAACGACTATCAAACTTCACTTTTTCCTTGAAAAACGTGCGATTTTTCTCATTTTTCATTGCAAATACCAACGGCAGGCACGCCCTAGTGATAAAGCAATTTTAACTCATTGATAAATAAGGACAATCCCATGAGCGACACCCAAACCCACATTGACACCATTGGCGAGTTGGTCAAAGACATCAAATTTACCATGATGACAACCGTTACCGCAGACGGACATTTGCACGCCTGCCCCATGACAACCAGCGAGTTTGATTTGGCTAAAAAAGAGATTTGGTTCATCGCTGACGCCAGCACCCAAACCGTTGCCGACATCAAGGCAAACCCACAGGTCAATCTGTCCTACACCGCCCAAAATAACAAAGACTATCTGTCTATCAATGGCAAAGCCGAGTTGGTCGCCAACCCTGCCAAACTCGATGAGCTGTGGTCGCCCACGTACAGTGCCTTTTTTGCCAATGGCAAAGATGATGCCAATGTACAACTCATCAAAGTCGTCCCCAATGGGGCAGAATACTGGCTAAGTGGCAACAGTGTCGTTAATATGTTCAAACTAACAGCGTCTGCCATTACAGGCGGTAAGGTTGCCGATAGCTTGGGCGAGAATGCGTCTGTGCGTTTTTAAGATGAATTTATTAAGATTAATTTAACAGTTCATTAAACCCAAAAACAAAAACCCATGCCAAAACATGGGTTTTTGTCCATTTTTGTAATAAAAACATCACAGCTCGCCAAATTTGCGTTTGGCTTTTTTCTCTTGGCGTTTGGCAAAGAACACTTCTTCGACCGCTCGTTTTTTGTAGGGCTTTTTCACGCCGTCTCTACCGCCAAATTTTGCCGTCTCTCTGCTGTCCTTGCGTTTGTCATCACGCCATGCACGCTCGCCTTTGTAGGTATTATCACGTTGTCCAAATTCACGGCTGTTTTCACGGGCATAGCCAAAAGATTTGGGCTTATCTTGGCGATAGTCTCTGTCTTGGCGAGTGCGTCTGTCATCTCTGTCGCCAAAACGCTCTTGGTATGGCTTGGCAAAACGCTCATCACGTCTGCTCTCGCCACGCTCATATCGCTCTGTGCGGTATTGGCGTTCACGGTTTGGTCTGTCGCCTTGTCGGTCATAAGCCTGCTTATCATAAGCCTGTCTGTCATGACCGCCAAATGATGACCGCCCTGAACGACTGCCGAACTCTGCTCTCTCGCCACGCCCAAAACCACGACCGCCCGAGCGACCATAACGCTCGCCACGTCTGCCACGCCCTTCACGTCTGCCGTCTTTGTCTTTGGCACTTGGGGCGGGACGTTTGGGTTCTAGTCCTGCAACCACTTCTTCTTTCATTTCACGGTTTAGATAGCGGTTGATGTGTCCGAGCTGACGTCTGTCGTCCATGCTACATAGGTTCATGGCGACCCCTGTCCGCCCTGCTCGCCCACAGCGACCAATGCGGTGTACATAGTCTTCGACTTGGCGGGGTAAATCATAGTTCACCACATGGCTAATGGCAGAGATGTCAATGCCACGAGCGGCGACATCGGTGGCAATCAAAAAGTTACACTTGCCCGACTTGACATCGCTGATGATACGGTTACGCTTGCCTTGTGGCAAATCGCCGTGCAGGTAGCGAGCCGATAATCCTGCTTCGGTGAGCGACTCGGCAAGCTGTTCGGTACTGCGTTTGGTGGCGGTAAAAATCACCGCTTGGTTAATCTCGGGGTTGTTTAGAAGTTCAATCAAAATCTTGTTTTTGTGGTGAAAATCATCACAAAAATACACGCTCTCATCGATATGAGCCGACTCAACTTTGATAGAGACACGCTCAGGATTCACGGTAAAGCTCTCGGCAATCTTACCAACCGCTCCGTCCCACGTCGCTGACGACATCACAGTTTGGCGTTCGCTTGGGGCGGCTTCCAAAATCGTCTTAATGTCATCGGCAAAACCCATGTCCAGCATACGGTCAGCTTCGTCCAGTATCAGCGTGTCAAGCTCGGACAAATCCACACGTCCGTCATTCATGTGGTCAATCAAGCGACCGGGGGTGGCGATGACAATCTGCACGCCCTTACGCAAGGCACGAATCTGTCCGCCATACGGAGCTCCGCCAACCAATGGCACGCTAAAAATCCCACGCATTTCACTGCTGTATTTACGCACGTTGTCCTGCACCTGCATGGCAAGCTCTCGGGTGGGGGTCAGTATCAGGACTTTAATGGCGGTCTTTTGGTGGCGATTGTGTGATTTTTGGCTAAACTCGCTGGATTTTTCGGCAGGTTTTGGCTGGGCTAATTGGTGCAAAATCGGCAGGACAAACGCCGCCGTTTTGCCCGAGCCTGTTTGGGCAGACAATAGCAAATCACGTCCGTCTATGGCGTGGGGGATTGCCCCTGCCTGAATGGGCGTGGGCGTGGTATAACCTGATTTGGTTAGGGCTTTTAAAATGGGTTTGGCAAGTTGCAACTGCTCAAACGTTAAGCTGTTTTGCTCTTTTTGCTCGGTGGGTTGTTCGCCTGTTTGCTCATTTTGTGGGGCAAAATCTTGTTGGTGTTGGGTTGTCATAAATAACCTTGATGTCATGATGTTGATAATAATCGCTGGCTTGGCGAACGTGGTTAGGTTTTTAAAATGTCTATTTAAAAAAATCTTAAACCCCAATCTCAACTTGTATAAGTGATTGATTTATCAAAGGCGAATTGCAATTCGCCCCTACACCCAAAAAATAATTATGGGACAATCAATAAGTTACCATGTTAAATTGAGAAAGAAGTATCTTAAAAAGTCATCTAAATGGCAAAGGATAACCCTTGCCAAACCCAATCATGTTTTACAAAAACACCGAAGACAATTCATACTGCCAACAGTTTGCCATTGGTTTTATAATCAAAACTAATCTTGACAAAATCAGCAATCATGATGATAAGAAGTACACAGAAGTCATTTTAGACGTGCCATTTTAATTGTATTAAAAAATAAACAATGGCAATTTGCATTTTTCTGATATATTTATCATTAAACGTAATGATGAAATATCCAAACGCCCAGAAGTATAAAACGAACTTAACTCGTTCTTAAACACATTTGACGGCAAAACCGTCCTAGCCTACGATGTGGCTTATTATATATTATAATATGAATAGAAAATAAGCAGGTTCAGCGATGTTTTGGCAAATTATTTTACCAAAGAGAACCATTATACCACAGTTTTTGGCAAAGTAGGCAGGAAATTTTGGTAAATTTTAGGGGTTTTTGGCTTTTAAAAATGCCCCGAAAATGCAATAATAGTGTTTTATCATTGGCATTGTTTAATGCAAGATGTTTTTTAAAACATGGACATCCACCCAAGAAACTTTAAAATTACTACAAGTACAATAATGTTTGGATGTAGGGGCGTGCTGTGCACGCCTTGTGTAGTAATGCCATCAAAGGGTATGCTCAGCACACCCCTACAAACCCATGGTGGATATCAAGTTGGTTGGGTGTATAGGATGAAACGCAACGCTCAAATAAATGCGTTGATAGGATAAATCACAATCCACCCCAACAAATCCGCCCAAAGACATGATTGATGACAATGCCTATATATTTTATCAAACAGTGATTGAAAGTTTAGATTAAAGGACATGACGTGGTACAGATTCGAGACAGCTTGCCCCTGCTGACAGGCAAAGACTCAGGCGACAGTGCAAGCCTAGCAGCAAGCCTTGTGGCAGACCAATTACACCCCGATTTTCAGGCACAGCTTCACAGTCAAAAACTCACCACCACCCACGACCACAGCCACGCCACCGACACGCCTGCCAAGATTAGCGAGACGGACATCGATGTCGCCCAGTGGCTATCTAATGTCGCCCAACGTATCGGCAAAGATGAGTTGCCCCTGCTCAAAAAAGCCTGCCAATTTGTACAAGTACAATCATCCAAACCCCATAACTCTCGCTCGGGAGCGTATGTGACGGGCATTGGCATGGCGGACATTTTGGCGTATCTGTTCCAAGATGAAAACGCACTGGTCGCCGCCATGCTCTATCGCTCGGTACGGCGTGAACTGATTGGCATGGACACCATCGCTCATGAGTTCGAGGCGGACATCGCCCATCTCATCGAAGACACGCTTGCCATGGGGCGACTGTCTGAGGCGATAGAGGGCAACAAACGGCTTGAAGATTATTTTGAAAATAACAACCGTGAACAGCTATCCACCATATACAGCATGCTCATTAGCACCACCAATGACGTGCGGGCGGTGCTCATCAAACTTGCCGAGCGTACCTTTGCCATGCGTGAGCTGTCCTTTGCCACACCCGACCGCCAAAAGCGAGTGGCTCGTGAGGTCATGACCATCTACGCTCCATTGGCTCATCGCCTATCCATCGCTCAGCTAAAATGGGAGTTAGAAGACCTAGCCTTTCGCTATCTTGCCCCCGATGAGTACAAACGTATCGCCAGTCTGCTTGCCCAAAAACGTAGCGAGCGTGAGTGCTACATCGAAGAAGTCAAGCAAACACTCACCGATGAGCTAAATCGGGTCGGCATCAAATGCGAAGTCTCAGGGCGTGTCAAACACATCTACTCTATCTATCGCAAGATGATAAAGAAAAACCTATCCTTTGACCAACTCTATGACATCAGAGCCTTGCGAGTACTGGTCAACACCAACGCCGAATGCTATCACACCCTAGGCGTGGTGCATGGACTGTGGCGACACGTCCCCGAGCAGTTTGATGACTACATCACCAACCCCAAACCCAACGGCTACAAGTCGCTACACACGGTCGTCATCGCCCAGAACCGTACCCTAGAAGTGCAGATTCGCACCTTTGACATGCACTTTGAGGCGGAGCTTGGCAAGGCGTCGCACGTCAATTATAAAGAGGGCTTAAAGGGCAAAACAGATGACTATCTCACCGCCAAAATCAGCTCGCTAAGACAGCTCTTAGGCGGAGACAAAAGCGAGAGCGACGAGATAGAGCTTGATAACCTTGATAACGTCCAACAAATCTACGTGTTTAGCCGAGACGGAGACATCACCGAGCTGCCCAAAGGGGCGACCGTGCTTGACTTTGCCTACTATGTGCATACCGAAGTTGGCAACCGCGCCCAAGGGGCAAGGGTAAACGGGCGTTATGTGCCACTGACTCATCAGCCCAAAACAGGCGATCAAGTGGAGATTATCACCAAATCAAGCCGTGAGCCGAATCGTGACTGGCTTGTCTCATCGCTCGGATACATCCATACCGCTCGTGCCAAAGCCAAACTACGTCAATGGTTTAACAAACAAGACCGTGACAAAAACATCGAAACAGGCAAAGCCCTGCTACTGCGTGAGTTAGAGCGACTGAGCGTGGCGGTGTCGGGCGTGGACTTTGGTGTGCTGTGCCGAGAGCTAGACTACAAAGGTGAAGATGAGCTGTATCTTGCCATCACCATGGGCGAGATTGGGGTTAGCCAAATCTCAGGCAAAATCATCAAGGATTTGAACCTAAGCACGCCCAATGTCAGCGAAACGCACATCGAATCCAAATCCCAAACTCGCCCCAACAAATACAAGATTGACGTGCATGGGCTGGACAATGTCGAGATACACCTTGCCAAATGCTGTAACCCTGTACATGGCGAACCCATCACAGGCTTTATCACGCTCATGAATGGGGTCAGTATCCACAGTAGTGACTGCGTGGAGCTGTCACGGCTCGCCCAAAAAGAGCCAGAGCGGGTCGTCTGTGCCGACTGGCAAGCGGAGTTTGGGCGGTATCAGCCTGTCTGTGTGGTCGTGGACGCTCACGCCACAAGCGGACTGCTTAGGGATTTGTTTAATGTCATCGACCGTGAGAAAGTCAATATCCAACGTGCCGAGACAGTCTTTGATGACGGCATGGACGCTCAGATGAAATTCTTTGTGGAAGTGGCAGGCATTGAGCATTTATCTCGCCTGCTTGCCAAAATCGAGCAACAGCCAAGCGTGGTCAAGGCAAGGCGAAGTGTGGGTTAAGATTTAGAGCGTGCCTACCCTAAACACTTGACCATAAAAAACGGTTCATGCGATTGAACCGTTTTTTGTTTGATGATTGGGAAAATTAATGGATGATTTCCAAAATCTTGTCAAATCATTTTGGTGCAGGTGCGTTCAGCCATTTTTGAGAAATCTCATCAAGCTTACCATTGGCTTTAATCTCATCAATGCCTTGATTGATTTTTTCAAGCAGTTCGGTGTTGTCTTTGTGCATAATCATGACAACATCGTCATTACCTTCTTTTTCATCGGCATAATAAGGCGAGATGGTGGTTTTGACATCAGGGTATTTGGTTGCTGTATATTGGAGCATGGTTTGGTCTTGGATGATGGCGTCATATTTGCCCTGTACCATGCCTTGGAACATCAAATAAGTGCTGTCAAGAGCTTCAACTGATTTGGCTGTTCCCATCGCTTTTAGGTCTTTTTCGTGGAACGAACCACCGCCGACCACCACATTCATGCCCGCCAAATCCTTGTAGCTATTAATGGTCAGTTCAGGTTTGATGTGCATAATCGCTGATGGTGATGAGAAATACGGCTTAGAAACACCATATTTAGACGCACGCTCATCGGTATAACCCATGACCGCAATCACCAAATCATAGCTTTGGGTGTCCAGTCCTGATAATAGGTTGTTTGGTGAGACGATAATCGGGTCAACTTTTAGCCCTTGTGAGTTTGCCACCGCTTGCATGATGTCATATTCTAGCCCTGTGAGCGAGCCTTTTTCATCTTTAAAAGTAAACGGCTCATCAATGCCTGTCATCGCCACGTGTACCACAGGAGCGTCCACTGGTAGGTCATTGGCAGACTCAGGGGCAGGCGTGGACTGACTGGTCGTGGCACTGTCAGCAGGTTTTGGTTCAGGAGTGGGAGCTTGCTGATTACAGCCGAACAAGCCAATTGCCATCGGCAGGGCAAAAAGATAAGATTTTCTCATAATAACGTCCTTGGAGTAAAAAATAAAAAATAGCAATATGTTTACTTAGCGTGCTTGATACACTCTGTGGCATATGGTACCGCATCCAGTCGCCCTTCTTCTATCTCTTCACCGCACTCACTGCATTCGCCATACAAGTCGTTTTCAATGCGAGACAAAGCGACATTGACTTTGGCAAGGTTTTCTTGGGCTTCGATGAGCAAATTTTTACGCATATCATTCTCTTGGGCGGCAACAGCTTGGTCATCCCAATGATGTCCTAGCTCATCTTGGGGGTGTTCTAGGTGGTTGGTAATTTTGTCAATGCGGTATTCATACTCTGCTTTTAGGGCAAGCAAATCGGCTTTGTGTTTGTTGATGTCCATGATAGCTCCTAATGGCTAATAAAACCTAATGGCTTAATAAAATAAGGGATTTGGGTAGGGCGTGCCTGCCTTTTGTATTTGCAATGAAAAATGAGAAAAATCGCCCGTTTTTCAAGGAAAAAGTGAAGTTTGATAGCCATTCTATCAAACGAGCTTTTGACGATGAAAAACAAGATTTAGCCATTTTTCATGCAAAAACGATTAGTTTTTTCTAAAATATTTCTATATTGTAAATAGTGTTATAAAGGGTAGGCACGCCCTATTAGATTAGCACAAATTTAGGGTGTTGGGTAGGGATATTTTTAGCCTCCTGACAAATAGCCATTTTTTATTAAGTTTGCTACAATACCCCAAATTTTTATTGACACCACACCATGAAAACCGATTTTGACACCCGCTCCATTGCCGAATTTACCGAATCTGCTTACCTAAATTACGCCATGTACGTCATCATGGACAGAGCCTTACCGCACATCGCTGACGGCTTAAAGCCAGTCCAACGCCGTATCATCTACGCCATGAATGAGCTAGGACTTCGCCACACCGCCAAGCCCAAAAAATCCGCCCGCACCGTGGGCGACGTGCTGGGCAAATATCACCCCCACGGCGATACAGCGTGCTATGAAGCCATGGTGCTTATGGCACAGCCGTTTAGCTACCGCTATCCGCTTGTTATGGGGCAAGGCAACTGGGGCAGTCCTGACGACCCCAAATCCTTTGCCGCCATGCGATACACCGAAGCCAAGATGAGCAATTACGCCAGCACTCTGTTATCCGAGCTTGGCGAAGGTACGGTGGATTTTATCCCCAACTTTGACGGCACGATGAGCGAGCCTGCCACGCTCCCTGCTCGCTTGCCAAACATCTTACTAAACGGCACCACAGGCATTGCCGTGGGTATGGCGACCGACATTCCGCCCCACAATCTCACCGAGACCGTCAAGGCGTGTATCAAGCTCCTAAAAAACCCCGACATCAGCACAGCCGAGCTATGCAAAACGGTGCTTGCCCCTGATTTGCCGACATCTGCCGAGATTATCACGCCAAAAGATGAACTTGTCAAAATGTACGAAACAGGGCGTGGCAATTACAAAATGCGAGCGACTTATCACATTGATAAACAAGACAAAAACACCGTCATCATAGACGCTTTGCCTTATCAAGTCTCAGGCTCAAAAATCATTGAGCAGATTGCCAAACTCATGACCGACAAAAAACTGCCGTGGGTCAATGACATCAATGACGAATCCGACCACGAGAACGCTTGCCGTATTGTCATTGAGTTTAAGCGGGGCAAGGTTGAGATTGACAAAATCATGGTTCATCTGTTTGCCACGACCGACCTAGAAACGTCCTATCGGGTCAATATGAACATGATTGGACTAAATGGCAAACCCGAAGTCAAAAATTTAAAACAAATCCTATCCGAGTGGCTCTCATCACGCCGTAGTGTGGTGCTAAGACGACTTGCCAACCGCCTTGATAAGATTGACAAACGCTTGCACATCTTGGCAGGTTTGCTCATTGCGTATTTGCACATTGATGAAGTCATTCACATCATTCGCACCGAAGACGACCCCAAGGCGGTCTTGATGAGCCGTTATGGGCTGTCCGATACCCAAGCGGACGCCATTCTTGACATCAAACTTCGCCAATTAGCCAAATTAGAAGAGATTGAACTCAATGCCGAACAAGATGAATTACAAAAAGAGCGAGCTATCATTGCCGAGCAAATGAATAACCCCGATAGCCTAACAAACCTACTCATAGACGAGCTAACCGCCGACATGAAAACGCATGGCGATAAACGCAAATCGCCTGTCGTGGAGCGTGAAGAGTCTGTCGCCATCAAAGCGTCCGAGCTGACCCCGAGCGAGAGCGTAACTGTCATCATCTCAAAGGCAGGCTGGATTCGCATGGCAAAAGGGCATGAGATTGACCCTGTCGCCCTAAACTTTCGCACAGGCGATGAGTACGCCACGCACGCCCTTGGCAAGACGGGGGAGCGACTCATCATGCTTGACAACATGGGGCGTAGCTATGGGCTAGACACGGCAAGTCTGCCGTCCGCTCGTGGGCAGGGTGAGCCGATTAGCAGTATGCTTAATTTGGTAAATGGCGTAAAAATTGAGCAAGCCCTATTTGGCAGTTATCCCATTATCCTAGCCAGCAGTCAAGGCTATGGCTTTATCACCGACACCAAAGGGCTAGACACCGCCCAAAAAGCAGGTAAAGCGGTGGTCAATCTGGGCGAGGCGACCCTGTTGCCATTTGCCCCTGTGGACAACGCCACGCACATTGCGGTGGTGAGTAGTGGCGGAAATCTGCTTATCTTTAACCGTGATGAATTGCCCGTACTGGCAAAGGGCAAGGGCAACAAACTCATGAGCCTAAAAGACAACGAAACGCTGGTGGCAGTGTGTGCCTTAGCTGACACGGACAATCTCATCATTCGCACCAATAAGCGTACACTTACCCTAAAACCTGCCGACTGGGCAAGCTATCAGGGCAAACGTGCAGGGCGTGGCGGAGCATTGCCAAAGGGGTTTTTGAGTGTGGTGGGGATAGGCGTGGAGCGTGTGGAAAAAGCAGAAAAAGTGGAGAATTAGGCATTTTGTGGGGTGTGTATCACACGCTTTTAAATGAAAGATATTCAATAAAGGGTAGTAGTCTAAAAAGTATGCTGAACTAGGTTTTCCGTTCACCCTGAGCCTGTCGAAGGGCAGGAAAACCGTTATGGTTCGACAAGCTCACCACGAACGGTTTTCCTTGTAGCATACTTTTTGAACCAGAACCCAATAAAGATATATTTTAAAATTTGAACGTGCAGGGGCGAATGATATTCGCCCTTGTGAAATTATCAAATTTAGGTTGTTTTATTGTATAAAAAAAGTGCGTGGTATGTACCCTACGCCTACCACTAGTTAATTTGATAATGAGTGTAGTTTTAAGATGAGAAAGAATAGAATACGGTTATTTTTTATTTTATTACCCATACCAATCATTTTATCTATAAAGCCCATTACTAATGTTGTGCAGGGTGCTAAACACATTCCAATTACCCTACCTGATGGTTTGTCTTATAATGTCAATAATAAAAAAGTTGCAAGAGTCTATGTCAGGGATAATCATGGTAGGGCATATAGTGCAAAATGTGGCGAGTTTGTTGGCACAGAAAATGCCCTTTGCTCTGATAAAAAAATTTTGGCTATGATTTTACTGGTTATGGTGTGAGTATTGTCTCGTTTACAGATAGAAAGAATAATAATATTAATGATGTTATTATCCTTAGAGGTAAGTTTGTCAACCAAACGACCCAAGAAATTATCTATGTTTCTACGCCAAAGAGTGATATAGGTAGAGTAAAAAAACACTTTGAAAGAAAAAGTGGGTATGTAGATTTATTTTGGATTTTTATCATATTTTTTATCTATATTGATTTAATTTTTAGCAAAGATAAGGAGCAAGCAAAATGACAGCATTTAATTACGCTAAGTTAAAGTTTGGTGTTACTGCCAATTACTGGGAATAAACTATATGTCAAAAGAACCAGAATACGGCTCAACAGAACATCTTGTGCAGTCTTTTAAAGAGCAAATCATTTTTATTGTTGTGATGGCTTTATTTTTCTCTGCTGTTTATTATTTCTACTTAAAACCCAATGAAACAAAAAAACTCCAATCAGCGTCAAAAGATGAGTGTGGACATTTGATTGATTTGTATTCCTCCCCTGATTCTGATGACCCTAGAAATAGAAACATTGATTATTTTTCAATTAAAAATAATCATGGTAAGGAGTTGCATTTTGTCAGAAATGCAAATCTTGCAAAATCAAAATCTGATCTCTATCAAGAAAATAAAAAAATGTTAAAAAATGCCAAACAAGGTGATTTGGTATGTTTAACATACAGCACAGAATATTACGAAGATTTTGGTAAAAAAGTACGAGATAAGAAAATACCTTATCTTATTAAAATTAACTCAGTAGGAGAATAGTCATGGTTGTTAAACTACTTGAAAGAGGTTCAGTAATGGTAGGGTGCGTAACACGCACCAATATGTTTTTAGGTATTTTTAATAGATAAGGTTTTTGGATAAATTTGTAGGGGAAAATTGCAATTCGCCCTTGTGAAATTATCAAATTTGGGTTATTTTATTGTATAAAAGGTGCGTGATATGCACTCTACGCCTACCACCTTTTTTGTGTATGGTCGCTTGTGCTTGCTCTAAACAAGCAAGCATGCTGTTAAAGACTTCTCGCTCAACGCCAATTAAGCGTTTAAACTTCTCATCAGATAAGTGTGTGGATGCTTCGTAGTTCATTGAGGTATTTTAGCATGGGAGGGGTTTTGCAGGTGGGCTATTTAGAAAAGAAAAGGAAATTTATTTATGAGCAATAGCTTATTTTATCTACTACTGATATGCATTGTATATGTATTTATGGGTTTTGTTTATATAAATACCCAGATATCAATTTATATATATTTGATTATTATGAGTATTTTTATGTATTTCAGCAAAAGAATTGCTAATCTATTGCACGGGCATATCATGAGATATATCAAAAAATCATAAAGATTGTAAGGAGCATATTGACAAACAACCAAAGAATAGTCTATTCCATAATGATTGAGAATCTTAATTTCACTCTCAACTTTATATAAGTCATTAATTTTTACAGGGGAGAATTACAATTCACCCCTGTAACTTAAAAATAATCAATAGACCCCTTGCGAAACTAAACCATCTTATTCACAATCCCCGCAATCAAATTCACCCTTAGGTTAAACCTTCTTTGGTGGTTGCGGTAGGTGGTGCTTAGTATTTTAAACACTTTTAATTTGCCATTGATGTGTTCTATGATGATACGTCTTTTACCAATGGCTTTGTTAATCTGTGTTATCTCTTTGTCTTGGGGTTTGTTTTTGTGCTTTTTGATAAAGGCTATATAAGTCCTTTGTGTTCAAGACCTATATAGCCTTTATCAGCGATGACAAACTGATAGTATGGTAGGGTGCGTAATACGCACCAATATGTTTTTAGGTATTTTTAATAGATAAGGTTTTTGGATAAATTGACAGGAAGTAAATTGCAATTCTCCCTTGTGAAATTATCAAATTTGGGTTATTTTATTGTATAAAAGGTGCGTGATATGTACTCTACGCCCAACTGAATAATCTTGGAAAATACCATGAAATTTAGCATTATCCGTTGTCTTATCGCTCTTATTTATATTCTATTTATGGTAAAAATAATGACAGAAGGCAATATTCAAAATGGCAAAGCCATTGTTTTATCCCTTATAAATATAATGCTAATACTCATCGCTATTTTTAATACCGACATTATCCTACCCAAGCAATTTACGCCACTTCATGAATTGGGCGTATTTGGCAGGGCGTGGCGAATGATATTTGCAGGGCTTGCGGTGTTGTGGGTCGGGGTTGTTTTTGTTGGGTTGATTTATGGACTTATCATAGGCAAATCCATAAGTGTAGGGCAGTTATTGGCAGTTAGCATTTTTGTTTTTGTGGGTTATGCAGGATTTAGAATGCTAACAGCAAAATAATGCCAAAACAGCGTACAAACTACTTCAAAGCAACAAAAAATCCAACATGGCGTTGGTTTTTTGTTCAGTCATAAATACACACCACGCACCGCCCAAACCCACGCCCATTCATTGCATTTTTACAATAATCACGCTACAATCATCATACTGCTAGCCCCCAAAATCAAAGATAAGTCCAAAACCAAACACCATGAAAAAATTCTACCTAATCCGCCACGCCCAATCCGAATCCAACGCAGGACACGCCATTCGCCCAAACCACGAGATTGCCATTACCAAGCTCGGACAGACCCAAGCCACAGACGTGGCGGACTGGCTCATCACACACGTCCCCACGCCTGATAAGGTCTTTGTATCGTCCTACATTCGCACGCACCAGACGGCACAGCCTTATTTGGATAGGACGAGCATGACTCCTGTGCAGATTGATGATTTGCGGGAGTTTAATTACCTAGATTATGAGCATATCAAGGATTTAACCCTGCCCCAAATCGTCAAAATGGCGGACGACTACTGGGTAACTAACGACAAAGCCCACACCGACAGCCCCACGACCGATAATTTTGTGAACCTTGCAGAGCGTGTTAAGGCGGTGCGTGATGTGTTTGATGTCTTACCAGACGGTACTTATGTGGTCTTTACGCATGGTATGTGGCTGGGTATGCTCATGTGGCAACTTATGCTTGGCTATCATGGGGGCGAGTGTCCACGCCTGTTTAACATGATAAAATTTAGAGAATTTGAGCTTGCCGTCCGCCCCAAAAACTGCGAAGTCTATCTGATGATAAGTGATGACGGACACAATGCGATAAGCAAGGTGAGAGCTAGGGGCGATGATTGACCCTAAGCCCTTTTTCCTTATTGCAATCTATCACTACACCACCCGATAAAGCTGACTGCCCCCTTCTTTATACTTATCCTTCATCTCGTCCATGCCACGAGCGTATTCTCGCACGTTTTGCGTGATTTTCATCGAACAAAACTTTGGACCACACATTGAGCAAAAATGTGCCGATTTATGGGCTTCTTTTGGCATGGTCTCATCGTGCATTGCCCTTGCTGTGTCAGGGTCTAGGGCAAGGTTAAACTGGTCTTCCCAGCGAAACTCAAACCGTGCCTTAGATAAGGCATTATCACGCACTTGGGCAAGCGGGTGTCCCTTGGCAAGGTCGGCGGCGTGGGCGGCGATTTTGTAAGTGATGATACCGTCTTTTACGTCCTTTTTGTTGGGCAGACCCAAATGCTCCTTTGGCGTAACATAGCACAGCATTGCCGTACCATACCAGCCAATCATCGCCGCCCCTATCGCACTGGTGATATGGTCATAGCCAGGGGCGATGTCAGTCGTCAGAGGCCCTAGCGTATAAAATGGGGCTTCGTGGCAATGCGTGAGTTGCATCTGCATATTTTCTTTAATCATGTGCATGGGAACGTGCCCTGGCCCTTCTATCATCACTTGTACGTCATGCTCCCACGCGCGTTTGGTTAGCTCGCCAAGCGTTTTTAATTCGCTAAATTGAGCTTCATCATTGGCATCTTGAATACAGCCTGGTCTTAGCCCATCGCCCAAACTAAACGCCACGTCATAGGCTTTGGCGATTTCACAAATCTCATCAAAATGCTCATAAATAAAATTCTCCTTGTGATGAGCCAAGCACCACTGTGCCATGATTGACCCACCCCGAGAGACAATGCCCGTCAAGCGATTGGCGGTGAGTGGCACATAACGCAGTAGCACCCCTGCATGAATGGTAAAATAATCCACGCCCTGCTCTGCCTGCTCAATGAGCGTATCCTTAAAAATCTCCCACGTCAAATCCTCCGCCACGCCACCTACCTTTTCCAACGCCTGATAAATCGGCACCGTCCCAATCGGCACAGGGCTATTGCGGATAATCCATTCTCGTGTTTCGTGGATATTTTTGCCTGTGGACAAATCCATAATTGTGTCCGCTCCCCAGCGTGTCGCCCACGTCATTTTGGCGACTTCTTCATCAATGGACGAACCTAGGGCGGAGTTGCCGATATTGGCGTTAATTTTTACCAAAAAATTTCGCCCAATAATCATCGGCTCGCTCTCTGGGTGATTGATGTTACACGGAATAATCGCTCGCCCTTCTGCCACTTCTTTACGCACAAATTCAGGGGTAATCTCTCGTATTTTCGCCCCAAAATTCTCCCCCTGATGTTGGCGTAAATCCACGCCATCACGCTGTTTGCCATTTTCACGAATGGCGATGTACTCCATCTCAGGCGTGATAATGCCCTGTCTGGCATAGTGCATTTGGGTTACGTTTTTGCCACGTTTGGCTCGTCTGGGTTTGGCAATGTGAGCAAAACGAATGTCCGCCGTGCGAATGTCGTTTAGCCGAGCTTTACCAAAATCCGATGTCAAACCGTCCAAAACGTCCGTATCATCACGCTCGGCAATCCACGTCTCACGCAGTTTGGGTAAGCCTTGATTTAGGTCAATGTGAACGCTTGGGTCGGTATACACGCCTGATGTGTCATACACCAAAATCGGCTCGTTTTTTTCAAAACCGTCCTGTTTACCATTTTGGCTAAGACCTATGGGCGTGTCGGTCAGCGTAATCTCACGAAACGGCACACGAATGTCCGCTCGTGAGCCTTGCACATACACCTTTTTGGACGCAGGCAGGATACGAGTTAAATCCTTAGCGTCCTGTTCGTGTTGATTGATAAGTTCGGTTGGGGATTGATTTGCGATTTGGCTCATCATAATATCCTTTTTAAATGGCTAATAAACAAATCAAGCCATCAAAAATCTTATGATGAAAAAGAATTATTGATATCAATCAATAATATACAGAATTTTTAAGATTTTGAAAACTTGATTTCCTACGGCGGTACGAACCGCATCAGGTTCAACGGATTTTGTGGCATAACCACAATCTCGGCAACTTTGGGTTGCACTCCGTCAAGTTGGTAACATTATAACAAATATTAGGGCAATAAAAAAGCATGACACACATTTGCCAAGCTTTAACCCAAACCAAATATTTAAAGCAATAATAGTACATTATGGTAAATTAACCCCAATTCATATCAATTTTATCTCTTTAAATAATGCCTTTGTAGGGGCGTGTTGCACACGCCCATTGGTAAGCTATGCCTGCCCATAATACGAAAAACCGTTACCCGCAGGCAAGTTTGTGGCGAACGGTTTCCGTAGTAAAATTCAATTGTGTTAACTGTAATAAATAACGCCAAAAGACAACAAGGTAAATACTAGCAACAACCCATAACCTATTTTATTAAACCATTTTAATTGTTCATCAGAATAATCACGTTTTGAAAAATAAGCATTTACCAAAAAATTAATGCCAAAACCTAAAACAAAAATCATAAGCCAAACTAATACCCAATTATTTTGATTAAGTGGCAAATAAGAATAGATAATTTTTGAAAAGGATATAAAAATTAACACCCAAAATCCCGTAACCGCCATGCGAACACCTTCATTTCGGTTAAGCCATGGTGCGCTAAAAAATTTGGTTAACTTGGTCATTATTTTCCTTGTTTGATTTGACGTAAAAAAATAATACTATAACAAAATCACACCCCATTATCAATTATTATTTATTCTCATTTGCTTGGATAAGTTCGCTCTCCATCTGTCATAAGGCATCAGCTACGCCCCAATTTTGCTTGATGGCTTGACTGCCACAAAAGGCAAAAGTGATTTGCCCCAATGCACTCTTTTGTGATAGAGTACTTAGGACTCATATCAAAAACATCATCCATGCTTTTGGTATCGCCAACAACCCATTTTAGGGCAAACCATGTACAAATTCATCGCCTACATCCCCGAATCCGACCTAGAAAACGTCAAGACCGCCCTATTTAACGCAGGGGCAGGGCAATTTGACGGATATAGCCATTGCTCTTGGCAAGTGCTTGGCGTGGGGCAGTTTAAACCCTTAAAAGGGGCAAACCCTGCCATCGGTCAGATTGATAAGATAGAATACGTCCCCGAATGGCGGGTTGAGACCATCGTCCCCGATGATAGGCTCATGGACGTGGTGCGTGCCTACAAATCGGCTCATCCTTATGAAGTGCCAGCGTATGATGTCTATCAGATGGTGGATGTGTGAGTGCATGGCTTTTCGTGTCTGGTGCAGACATGATGAACCAAGCCATTTTATATGCCAAAATGATAAAGATATATGTCATAATGGAATTTAGACTTTGCATAAAAAGCCCTGATAATAGGGTGTATCAAGACATATCGCAAATCACGATGGAGCTGACATGACAAGCCAATCCTTTAAATTTTCCAAAAAATCCCTAGTCCTTGCCCTGCCTGTGTGCTTACCGCTATTTTTTGGGGCGTGCAGTCAGCCCCAAAACCAAGCCCAAACGGGCGATACCGCCGACAAGACAAGCGAGACCAAGGCGGACACGACCACCCCAAAATCCGACCGTGATACGCTCATCATCAACAACGGTGCCGAAGTCGGTTCGCTTGACCCGCACAAAACAGGGGGCGTGCCCGAGTCTGGGCTTGCTCGTCAGCAGTTTGTGGGGCTTGTCAGTACAGATTCTGATGGCAATCTTGAACCTGCCATTGCCGAAAGTTGGGAGAGTGCCGACAACAAGGTGTGGACGTTCAAACTGCGTGATGCCAAATGGTCAAATGGCGAGCCGATTACCGCCCATGACTTTGTGTTTAGTTTTCAGCGTATGGTTGACCCAAAGACGGCTGCCAACTTTGCCAACTATGTGGCAGACGCTAAGTTTGTGAACGCAAGCGACATCATCGAAGGCAAAAAAGCCCCCACCGAGCTTGGCGTGAAAGCCATTGATGATAAGACCGTTGAGATTACCCTATCCGAGCCTGTGGCATTTTTGCCTGATATGCTTACCTATACCGCCATGCGACCTGTTCCCAAAAATGTGGTAGAAAAATTGGGCGATGACTGGTCAAAAATTGAAAACATCGTGGTAAATGGGCCATACATCATCAAAGAGCGTGTCATGGGCGAAAAAATCGTCCTTGCCAAAAACCCCCATTATTATGATGCCGACAAAGTTGCCATTCCAAACCTTGTGCTACTACCGATTGATTCTGGGCAGACAGACTACACCCGTTATCAAGCAGGCGAGATTGATGTTACTTATACCGACATTCCAAGCGATATTCTTGCCAAAGCCGACAAAAATGAAGTCAAAACATCGCCATCGTTTTGCTCGTATTATTATGAAATGAACGTCAACAAACCACCCTTTGATGATGTGCGTGTTCGCCGTGCGATGACCTTGACAATGGATAGAGAGCTGATTGCCGAAAAAGTGGCGGCTCGTGGCGAGACCCCTGCCTATCAGATGACCCCAAAAGTTACTGCCAACAACCCCAATTACACCCCCGATTGGCAAAAACTTGACAAAACCGCTCGCATTGCCAAAGCCAAACAACTGCTGGCGGATGCAGGCTACAATGAGCAAAATCCTTTGAGATTTGAGCTACTCTACAACACCAGCGAAAATCATAAAAAAGTGGCAGTAGCAGCTCAGTCCTTATGGCACGAAGCCCTTGGCGAGACCATCAAGATTGAGCTACACAACCAAGAGTGGAAATCCTACCTTGCCACTCGCCGCAACCACGAACACCAGATGGCTCGTGCGGCATGGTGTGGCGACTATAATGACCCTGCTGCCTTCTTAAACGTCATGAAAACCAAAGGTTCTGGCAACTATGGGGCGTATTCTAGTGCCGAATATGACAACCTGCTAAAAACCGCCTACACCGCCAACAGCCCCGAGGAGCGTGCCAAGGTGTATCATGAGCTTGAAGCGATTTTGGACAAAGACGTACCAAATGTGTGGGTATATCATCAAGTGAATGTGCGTGTGGTGAAACCGCATGTCAAAGGCTACTCAACCAAAGATGCTCTTGGCAACTGGCAAGCTCGCCATTGGTCGTTTAAGTGATGTAGGTTTTTAAATCAGGAAAAAGGGCGAATCACTGAACCGACCCCCAAATCTTAGACATAAGATTAAAGGTTAGGTTGTTGCAAGTGGTTGTATTAACCCTAATTGGACTAAGTTTCTGTACTTAACAGGACTTAGTCCTTTTAATTTGCTCTTTATTCTATCATGATTGTAGTAGTGTATGTACTCATCAATCACTTGTTTAAGTTCATCTGTTGATGTAAATGTGGTTGTCTCATAAAATATCTCTTGTTTTAGCGTACCAAAGAAGCTCTCTATCACAGCATTATCCAAACAATTGCCTTTTCTTGACATGCTTTGGGTTAAGCCTTGTTCTTTTAGGGTTTGTTGATACTGGTGCATTTGATAGTGCCAGCCTTGGTCTGAATGAATGATGGGTTTGTCATCCATCTTTTCTTGGCTTAGCTTGGATAGGGCATCATTTAACATCTCTTTGACCAACTCATACGTTGGTCTGTCCTTCATCGTATAACTGACAATCTCACCATTAAACAAGTCGATGATGGGCGATAGGTAGAGTTTTCTTTGAATGACACTGCCATCATTTGCCTTGTCTTGTACTTTAAACTCTGTGATGTCTGTTGCCCACTTTTGATTGGGTTTGTCTGCTTTAAAGTCTCTTTTGAGTATATTGTCCTGAATGGTATCTTTGCCCATTGTGCCTTTGTAAGTATTAAACTTACGTTGACGACGAACCAATGCTTTGAGTCCAAGTTTAGCCATCAGTCGTTGCACTCGTTTATGATTAATGACCATGCCTTTTTGGGCAAGCTGATTGTTAAGCTCTGATGTGATTCTACGATAACCATACCTGCCCTTGTGTTGGTGGTAGATGTGGTTAATGTGTTCTTTTAAGTCAAGGTCTTTGTCAGGCTTTGTACTTTGACGAATGTGGTAATAAAACACACTTCTTGGCAAGTTTGACACTGCCAATAAGTCAGCAAGTTTGTGCTTATGCCTTAATTCTTGGATGATCAGGACTTGTTCTTTGTTTGTACTGATTGTTCCTTTTGACGAATTAAGGCATCTAGCTTTTTTAGATAGTCATTCTCTGCTCTAAGATAGGCAAGTTCATCAAGCAAATCATCCACACTTTTTTCGTGGTCTTGTTTGGTTTTCCAAGTTGATTTGGTTTTATTAGCGTTGTGTTTGTTTGACATTGCTTTTTTGCCTTTGGGTTTGGGTATTAGTCCCATTATACCAAAGGCTTGGTAGGACTTTAACCAAGTTGACAGTAAAGAAGGTTGTGGCAGATTAAGCTCTATGGCAAGTTGTGTAAGCGATTTGCCCTGTTGTATGGCTTGAACGGCATTAAGCTTAAAATCTGTGTCATAGACAGCCTTTGTGTGTCGTCTTTTTATGCCATCAATGCCATGTGCTTGATAGAGTTTAACCCATAGCTCTACGGTTGTGTGGTTTAGATTAAAGTGTTTGGCGGTTTGTTTGTAGCCATGATGATTAAGATAATACCCAATCACAGACAGTTTAAAGTCGGTTGTGTATTTTGCCATAAAAAGCACCCCAAAGGTTAGTGTGTCTAACTTTTGGGGTGCGGTTCACACTCGCCCTTTTTGTTATGCCGATTTATAAATTCATCACACAATCAACCTTTCCAAAATCTTGCCATAAATCAGCGTTAATCTCTCCAAATCATCGACCGCCACTTTTTCATCTATCTGATGAATGGTGTCGTTTAGTACGCCAAGCTCAACCACTTGGGCGTTCATAATCGGAGCGATAAACCGCCCGTCCGATGTTCCGCCCGATGTGGACAGCTTACTGTCCGTGCCTGTAACGTCGTGGATGGCGGATACCACCGCATCCACAAACTCGCCTTTTGGGGTCAAAAATGGCTCGCCTGATAAGCTCCATTCAATGTCATAAGTCGCCTTTGAATTGGCAAAATGCTTATCCAAAATGGCGTGAGTTTTTACCTGTAAGCTCTCGGCGGTGTTTTCGGTGCAAAAGCGAAAATTAAACAGCACCTCCACATCATTTGGTATCACATTGGTCGCCCCTGTACCGCCATTTATGTTGGAGATTTGCATACTGGTGGCAGGAAAATAGTCGTTGCCCCTATCCCACTCACACGCCACAAGCTCGGCAAGGGCGGGGGCAAGCTCGTGCATGGGATTGACTGCCAAATGTGGGTAGGCGATGTGCCCTTGTTTACCCGTTACGATAAGTTTGGCATTTAGTGAACCACGCCTGCCATTTTTGATGACATCGCCAAGCACGCTTGTGCTGGACGGCTCACCCACCAGACAATAATCCATACGCTCGCCCCGTTTGGCAAGCTCCAATACCACCTTGTGCGTGCCGTTAATCGCCACGCCTTCTTCGTCTGCGGTGACAAGCAGTGAGATATCGCCTTTGTGGTTGGGGCAAGTCTTTATGAACTCATCACACGCCACACAAAAACAGGCAATGGCGGTTTTCATGTCAGATGCCCCACGCCCCCACAGATAGCCGTCAGCCACAGTCGCCGAAAAAGGCGGATACGTCCATAGGCTCTCATCGCCCACAGGCACGACATCGGTATGCCCTGCAAAGCATAGGTGGGGGGCGGTGGGGTCGCTTCCTTTTTTCTTGGCGTAGAGATTTTTGATTTGGGCGTTTTTGCCGTTGTCATTTGGGTCGCCAAAATACAAAAATTCACAGTCAAAGCCTAAGTTGCCCAAATATTCTGCCAAGATATTTTGGCAGTCAAAATCATTGGGCGTAATGGACAGCTCTTTTAATAGGGTGGTGGATAGGGATAAGGTGGGGGTCATGGGAGTTCCTTAAAGTACTCAACTTTAATTTTGGGGCTGTGGTAGATAAATCTTAAACCTCACACCATTTTCTCAATACTTCAAGCTGATGAGATGGTAAACCATAATTAAAACGAAACTCACACTCTTTCATAAAGAGATGAAAGTATTTCTTGTTAATTCCGTTGTATTTTTTAAGTATTCGTTTGGCTTGCGACCAGAAATTTTCAATGCCGTTGATGTGGTTGTGGTCTTTTACAAACTCTTTTGAGTGATTAGGGCGTGCCTGCCTTTTGTATTTGCAATGAAAATCACGAAAAATCGCACGTTTTTCAAGGAAAAAGCAAAGTTTGATAGTCGTTCTATCAAACGAGCTTTTGACGATAAAAAACAAGATTTAGCCATTTTTCATGCAAAAACGATTAGTTTATTTATAAAATATTTCTATATTGTAAATAGTGTTATAAAGGGCAGGCACGCCCTAGTATATCACATTGTGTAATCTACTACAGCCCCTTAATTTTTAACCATTCTTGTCTTTTACTCTAAGAGTTATAAACGCACTAACTGCACCTAGAACCAACCCAAAATAAACTATTACACTCGCTCCAAATTTATCAGAAATAAATCCCACAAGAAGTAGCATAGACGCTGTTAGTAATCTTAAAACAGTATTTAAAACCATATCATACTTAGCCCTAATACAAGATGGAATATTGGCGTGTATTTTTGAATTGGTGGCTGTAACTAAATATCTGATGGAGAAAATATTTGCACATATGCCTAATACAAATAGAACCAACCCTAAATATCCTCGTATTTGTAGAGAAATAATACAAAAAAGCAATCCTAAGAAAAATATTGATAAAATATAAAAATCAGAAAACACGTTATATTTTTCTAGAATTTTTCCAGAAAAAGACTGTACTAACATCATTAAAAATAAAACCAAACCTAATATAGATTCATTACTCTTAACCATATCAAAGATATCAATGATAATCTGCCAATATTGAATAATTATCTGAAAATAGAGACTAAATATTAAAAAAAGAAATATACTTTTTTTATAAAATTCAAATTTTTCAAAAATTAAGGCAAAAGATTTTTTATCAAAAATCTTTGATGAAGGGTTATTCTCAATTGCTGTTTTGCAATTAGGCAAATAAAACGTACCTAACATAAAAACTATAAACATCATGATTGAAGTTAGTAAAAATAAATCACTCTTCAAGATCTGGTACAACACGCCACCAATCAAAGATGCAATCGACATGAATAAGAATTCAAGATAGGACTTTTTTCCAAAAATCTTCTTAGTATCATTATCATCAAATTGGCTATTATAAGTATCTACAAGGTATCCATGATTATTATTTTGAAAGACACATAACGACAACGCATTAAATAATTCTGCCAAAAAAAACAATTCAAAACTATTACCATTGCTATTGCCCGCCATATAGCTTAATAAGAGCCAAATAAAAGAAAAGAATACAGCCAACACATAAAGGTACTTTCTATCCATTCTGTCGGATATTAGACCTACAATAAACCCCAAGGCTAATATAATCAAGGCTTGAAAACTCTTTATTATACCAACTTGATACAAGCTCAAACCACTGATGATCATATAGATAGTTGAAGATGCACCGATGAGCATTCTGGTCGAAGATACGGATACTTCGCTTAAAATTAATCTTTTGTATTTATACATGATATTCACCGCCACAATAAATACAGTTAGGGGATTTCTCTATTTTTATTTTTTCTAATAAAAAAGTTTTATTATGTATGCCAATAATATTATTAATACTTAGCATACCATCATAATCTTTAGCGAAGAATTTAATGATTTCTGATGAAATCATTGCTCCTGCAAAAAAATTATTTACTATGGTTGATGGAGCCTTATAGGCATTATTAATCCTAATAACTTTTTCATCATAATTGGTTCTTTCCAAATAAATATCCTTATTACAATACAAGCAAGATGTGAGTTCTGGAATATAAAATGGTCCAATTGTAGAAATATCATTAATATATCCCACCCCAACCATTGGTATTTTTTTATGACAACAATACTCATTCATCAAAGATAGGCAATAGTCATCATCTGCCGAACTAATTATCAAGTCAATATTTTCAATGCTTTCTAAAATTTCTTGTGAAATTTTGTGAGATATAATATTTATGATTAGATTTTTATTTATGTTTTCCAATTCTCTTTTTATTATATCGACTTTTTTGCAACCAATATCGCATTCTCTAAAAAAAACTGCCTATTTAGATTGGTTTTTTCTATTATATCATCATCAACCAAAGTTATTTTTTGAACCCCAAGGCTTGCAGTTAGATAAGATATAATATTGCCAATGCCCCCAGCACCCACACATACTATATGCGATCTAGATATTGCTTTTTGCACTAAATCACTATCATAACCTAAGGTTTCATAATAAAGATGGTTCCTGCTATATCTATCACTAAAATCAATTTTTTTAGGTAAAATATATCTGTTGTTTAGTAGGTACTGTAAACAATATTCATCAATTTCATTGGCTTTCATGAAGTTTATGATATCGATTTCTTTTTTGCCATCTAGACAAAAATCACACAAATCAACCAACTTATCAAAAAACTTAATGTCAGCAGTTAATTCCTGTTTACTACCAGATGATATAACATAATTTTTATCATCTAATATTCCAAAGCTAATTTGTTTTGATGTATAGTACATGAATTATTCCTTTAAAATTAATAAAGCTTACCACCCATTTTTAAAATTTTAAAAATAGTAAAGTAAGTGGTAAGCTTCTTAACTACACAAACTGGTGTTTGTCTATTAATTTAGTTGTGTGAACGGCCTAGCATGGCTACCTCCTTATTAATTCTTTGGTTAATTTAGAAAATTTATTATAACGAGCGGTTAGCATGATGTCAATAATTTTAGAAAACTTTCTAGCAGTCCAAAAAGTATGCTACACCCACCCATGGTTGATATAATGAAACACCAAGTCAAATGCTTTAAGATGATTGGTTGGGTTTTTAGAGAAACAACACGTTTTTCTAAATGCTCGCCTAGCAAAGGTTCTAAGCCTTGTGTTATTGCCTTCAATACCAACGGTAAAGCGTTTGCCCACTTGTTTGATAGAGTGCTTAAAAGCAACAAGAAAGCCATCCCAATCATCACAAGCAATTTTGTTAAAACTTATACCTAAACTCATCAATTTTGACCTTAACTGTTTGGCAGTAGCAAGGTTTCGTCTGCCCCATACATAGGCAACAATCTCACCTGTGTGTCCGTCATAAATATAAGCAAATCCTAATTAAAGGATGCTTCATTATAGGCTTTTAAATTTCATAGGCTTTTAAATTTCCATTACCTAATTTATGAATTAAAATTTGATGAGATTGATTGATAATTTTTTTAATCTGTCATTATAGAACTCTGTTATCACGTCTTAACCACGTTGCAATAGAAAACCGAGTGCGATTGGTAATTTCTGCTTGGTGTAACAGATTGCTATCAAACACCACAAGACGATTAAGTTGTGGTAAAAGCTGGGTAGTCTCGCCCACTTTATCCACCACCGTTATCGCACCGCCATTGTCCGCCGTCCAGTTATCATTTAAATAAAACACCGCAGAGATGACCCGCTCATCTCGCCCTTTGGGGTTGTCCGAGTGCCATTTGTAGCCAAAGCCTGACGGATAGCGTGCATAATGGGCTTCTGATGAGCGAATGCCTGTATATAGCGTGGCGTTAAAATACCGTCCAAGCTCGTCAATCGCCCCAAGGTACGCCGACCCCACAGAGCAGGTCTCATCAATCCAGCGAATGCTGTCGCCACGAATGGCGGTTTCTCGCTCGCCATGGGTAAGATGAGCTTCTTTGTAGTCTATAAATCCGCTCTCAGCTTGTAAGGCGGTCAAGTCGTCTGCACCAAACACATCATCAAGCACCATGGTACCTGTGGCGATAAAATCATCAAGTTTGGGGTCTATTAGGGCGTGCCAGTCGGTAGCAAATAGCGTGGTTGTCATGGTGTGTCTCTATGAAAATGTTAATACCAAATACCAAAATCAAATCCCAAGCATCTCCATCGCCCGCACAAGCTCGCTCTCGCCCTTGGCGGTCAGTTGCACTCTGTGCGTGAGACTCACACAAGGCTTGATAAGCTCTCTTTTTAGCATCTCATCGGCAATGCCTGCTTCCACCAAATCGCCAAAGCGGGTGGGATTGGTCGGATCACCCACGATAAGCATCATGGCGGACAACAAAGACAGCTCCAAATCCAGCTCAGGACTGATGTTATTTGGGTCAAAGGGTGTATCGGCAAGCTCGTCCATTTCATCGGCATATTGGGGTGGTATCTCGCCCACGGCTTTGATGACGGCAAAGTGATAGCCGTCTAAGTCATCGCTTTGGGTGATTTTTTCAATGCGAATGCGATGTAGCCAATCATCACCAAAATCAAACCAATAATAGATGTATTCTTTTTCGGCTAAACTTAGCTCATCTAGCGTGGTCGATGTGGGGTGGATTTTATTTTCGCTGGCAAATAACTCATCAGCCAACTGCCAACTGTCATCTAGTAGAACGTATTCATGACAATCATTAAACAGTTTATTAAAACTGTCCATTTTGCTCCGAGCGATAAAAAACTGCCAAAGATGTTCGTCATGGCGTTCAAACAGGTTAAATATCTCTTGGTGCAATTCGTCAAAGCGGATGTTGCCCGACACTTCGACAATGCGGTGCAACTCGTTAATGGGATAATGCGGTTCTACTAAGGATATTTTTAGGCGGTAGGTGTTCATGGTTTGTCCTTGGTATTTTGTTTGATAAATTTCGGTGTGTTATCGCCAATTTAGAAAAAGGGCGAATATCTCGCCCTTGTCATTAAGTCGTCAAGTATCAATATCCGCATTCAACGCATTTTCTTCAATAAACACCCGTCTTGGCTCAACCTCATCGCCCATTAAGCAGTTAAACAAGCGGTCGGCCTCAATGGCATCTTCTATCGTGATTTTGAGCATATTGCGGTTTTCGGGGTCCATGGTCGTCTCCCAAAGCTGGTCGGCATTCATCTCGCCCAAGCCCTTATAACGCTGAATGGCAAGCCCACGGCGAGCCTCTGCCATAAACTGCTCCCACAAATGGTCAAAATCCTTCACCGCAAAATCTTTATCGCCCCGTCTGATAAAGCTCTCATCGGTCAGTAGCGTGTTCCAAGTGCTTGATAATTTTAGCAATTTGGCATATTCGCCCGAATTGACAAATAAGGGGTCAAGCGTATAATGCTGGGGCAGTTTATGCACAAAAATGGTGATTTTTGGCAAAAACGTCTGGGCGGTCTCAGTGTCCGCACCGCCCACAGGTTCTAGACTTACCTGTGGCGACAGCTCGCTTGCCTTATCATTTAGCACATTTAGCAATGTATCCGCCCATGCTTGCAGTGCCACTTTATCTTTTAGCATCTCATTTTCTAGCTTTGGCACAAAAGTTAGGGCGTCGATGAGACTGGCAGGATATCTTTGGCTTAGGCGGTTTTTGGTGTTTTGGGCAAGGCTATAATCATTCAATAAATTTTCCAACGCCTCGCCACGAATGGCAGGGGTGTCTTTGCTCAAAAATAGTTGGTTGTCGTCAATCGTGGACGACAAGAGATAAGATTTTAGAGCGTCATTGTCTTTTAGGTACAGCTCTTGTTTGCCTTTTTTGACCTTATAAAGTGGCGGTTGGGCGATGTAGATATGCCCACGCTCGATAAGCTCAGGCGTTTGACGGAAAAAGAACGTGAGCAGTAGCGTGCGAATGTGCGAGCCGTCCACGTCAGCGTCCGTCATGATGATGATTTTGTGATAGCGAAGTTTGTCAGGGTTGTACTCATCTTTGCCAATGCCCGTGCCGAGTGCCGTGATAAGCGTGCCGACTTCGGCAGATGACAGCATTTTGTCAAAACGGGCTCGCTCCACGTTTAGGATTTTCCCCTTTAAGGGCAAAATCGCCTGCGTTTTTCGGCTACGTCCTTGCTTGGCAGAACCGCCTGCCGAGTCCCCCTCCACAAGGTACAGCTCGGACAAGGCAGGGTCTTTTTCTTGGCAGTCCGCAAGTTTACCCGGCAGACCTGCGATGTCTAGCGTGGTCTTACGGCGTGTCATCTCACGAGCCTTGCGAGCGGCTTCTCTTGCTCGGGCTGCGTCTAGGATTTTGCCTGCGATTGCCTTGGCAGACGCTGGATTTTCTAACAAAAACTCGGACAGCTTTTCGTGCATGACCGTTTCAACGGCAGATTTGACTTCACTAGATACGAGCTTGTCTTTGGTCTGTGAGCTAAATTTGGGGTCTGGTACTTTGACCGACACAATCGCCACAAGCCCTTCACGAGCGTCATCGCCTGTTACCGCCACTTTTTCTTTTTTGCCGATGTTTTCGCTATCCATGTAGGCGTTGAGACAGCGAGTTAATGCCGAGCGAAAGCCCGACAAGTGCGTACCACCGTCTCGTTGGGGAATGTTGTTGGTAAAGCACAAAACCTTTTCGTTATAACTGTCCGACCACTGCAAGGCGACTTCCACGCCAATGCCGTCCGTGCTTTGGGCGGTAAAATGAAAAATGTCGTTTAGGGTTTGTTTGCCGTCATTGATGTAGCCGACAAATTCGCCAAGACCGCCTTTATGCTCAAAAATATGTTGCGTGCCGTCTCGCTCATCGGTCAGCACAATACGCACGCCTGAGTTCAAAAAGGAGAGTTCACGCAAGCGTTTGGCAAGAATGTCATAATCAAAAATCGTCCCTGTAAAAATCTCATCGCTTGGATAAAAGCGAACTTCGGTGCCTTTTTTGTCGGTTTTGTCAAGGCGTTTTAGGGGGAAATCAGGCACGCCGTCCGTGTAGTCTTGGGTGTGGGCATAGCCGTCTCGCCAGATGTTGAGCGTGAGTTTCTTAGACAGGGCATTGACCACCGACACGCCCACGCCATGCAGACCGCCTGAGACTTTGTAGTTGTTGTCGTCAAACTTGCCCCCTGCGTGCAAGACCGTCATGATAACCTCGGCTGCCGACACGCCCTCCTCGGGGTGAATATCCACAGGAATGCCTCGTCCGTTGTCCGACACCGACACCGACTCATCGGCATGAATGGTAACCAGCACTTCATCGCAATGCCCAGCGAGTGCCTCGTCAATGGCGTTATCCACCACCTCAAACACCATGTGGTGCAAGCCCGAACCGTCATCGGTGTCGCCAATGTACATACCAGGGCGGACTCGTACCGCTTCTAGTCCACGCAAAACTCGCACGCTACTGGCATTGTAGTCGTTGGTAGGAAGTTGCTCGCTCATAAAAATCCTTTGGCATACGCCTAATTCTTTGAAAAATGTGGGTTATTATAGCATTTTTTTGCTTTGTAAGCTATCTGTGCGGCGTGGATTGTATTGAGTTGTATTGCGATACGGTTCAATACAATTTTAAGTTATCTGTGTGATAAGGAACCCTCTATGCGATTAAAACGCACAATATCCGTTTTTCTAAGTTATCTATGCGATAAGGAACTTGATGGCACTGTGTTTTGAGTTGGATTTTACTTTCTAAGTTATCTATGCGATAAGGAACAATGGGTGTTGTTCTCATTTAAGAGTTTACAATTTCTAAGTTATCTATGCGATAAGGAACCCCTTGCCTTGCCCCTATCCAATTCTTGATACTTTTCTAAGTTATCTATGCGATAAGGAACGGTACTACCAAACACCAATTTGCTATCAGTAATTTCTAAGTTATCTATGCGATAAGGAACAGCATAAAGGCTACGGTAAACATCAGTACAAATTTCTAAGTTATCTATGCGATAAGGAACTATCATCTCGCAAATAATCTGCTAGGTCATCGTTTCTAAGTTATCTATGCGATAAGGAAGCTTATATAGCAAGGGTTAGCAGGGGTATGATTTTTCTAAGTTATCTATGCGATAAGGAACGTCAAAGTTGTCAAAAGAGCGATTGAGATTAGCTTTCTAAGTTATCTATGCGATAAGGAACTGCAGGGGCTTTTTGGGCATTAAAATACCAATCTTTCTAAGTTATCTATGCGATAAGGAACGTTAGCCTAGTAATGCACCAATCTCTGCATCTATTTCTAAGTTATCTATGCGATAAGGAACTTGAGTGAGTTTTGGGGGTTTTTGAATAGCGTATTTCTAAGTTATCTATGCGATAAGGAACTAGAATTATACAACATAAAACCCACTTATATCAAGACTTAAAGCCATATTTTGGGCATTTACCCAATGTTTTTTAGCCTTGTTATAAGTAGTTGATTTTTATCAAGTTTTTAAATAGTCAAAAAATAAAGGGCATAAACCTGTATCATACCCCTTATTTTAGCACAACCAAACTCAATCACCAATGTGGAACAGTTGCCTTATCCGTCATCGCTCCGCCTTGATTGTGCATACCATAGACCGTAAACTCGCCGTCCACCGCCTTATCCACGACTGTTTGTTTGACATACAGCCGATACGGCACTTGATTAGTTTGGCTGAATAGCTCAATAAACGGATACGCCTTTGGCTGTTTTTTGTACGCCAAACAATGCTCCAACGCCTGCTCCACCGTCAGATTTTTAAACTCGGCAAATCGCTCGGCTTGTTTTTGCAAACCCGCTCGCTGTTGGCGTTCTACCACCACATAGCCTGTCGCACGCTCGCCCACGTCCGCTATCGCTTTGATATGCACATAGTCGGTCAAGCGGTCAAACCATTTGGCAAGGTCTAGCTTTTCAAACTCATCACGGCTTGGGGCAAATATCCGCAAGCGACTGCCCAGCGTGGCAAACGTCTTGCCGTCTCGCTCCACATAGCGATAATTGGGGAATGCCACACCAATGGTACGAATACCATGTGTATTTGCCACGTCTGCTAGGGCGATATGAAGCTGATTGTAGAGCTTGCTCCATATCGCATAGGGCGGTATGTCATCGTTTGGGATTAGGTTAATCTCTTGATACACTTTCATCATATTATCCTTATTTAGCGTAGGCGAATGTCATCAACATAAGCAAGTCCCTTTTTGCCCAGATAAAATGACGACACGCCTGCATTATCAATCATTTGTTTTAGGGTTTTGGCTTGTTCGGTGTCAATATCCAAATGAATTTCAAGCTGTCCGCTTGCTTTGGTTAGGGTGTGGTTGATTTTGCCTTCGCCTGGGGCAAACTCTTCACGGATATAGGGATTGCCATAAATCAGCTTTTTCGCCCCTGTGGTGTATTTATCCATAAAGTCTTTGTAAGTAAAGCCATTGTTGGAAATGCCACTAATACCACCCATTTTTGATTTGGCACTACTCATATCATAGCGTTTTTCAAGGCGTTGCATTTGTAGATACAATGCCGAACAATACATGGGTAATAACAACTGCAAACCCTTGGCATTGAGCGGTTTGTATTTTTCAAAATGACTTGTCAGCTTATCAGACGCTTGTTTGATATGATTTTCATAAGCGATAGGTTTTAGCTTTTGAATCACTGCCAACTGATTTAAGATATGCACAGGGCTTAACTCAAAATCAGGCGGTAATTGAATGACTTTATCATCATTCATAATAAAGTCGCATAATTCATCAACCGATAATGTCAGCACCGCCCAAAACTCCGCCGAATAATCCGACAAAAATATGGGGTCATTGACCTTTATCATACCTGTAAAAGAGTTCTGGTCGGTACTGCCTTTCATATTGCGAATATAGGCAATCTCATGATTGATAACGCTTGGCGTATCTACAAAACTAATCTGATTTTCCAAATTGGCAAAACAATAATCATCACTTTGGCGAGCCTGATAGAGCTTTCGTTGGTCGCCAATCAAACGGCACAGCACACCCATGACGGTATTATGGCTTACCGCTCGGGCATGAAAATTCTCTGCTTTGCCAAGCTCGGTCATTGAAGCAACAAAATTTCGCCCTTTTTTGGGCAAGGGTTCATCGTTACTACCGTCCAAAAATGAATTTCGCCACGATGATTCATAGTGAATGATAATTCTCATCACGCCCCCTTATTTGGCTTCAAAATAAACCGCATAATCGCTCATCTTTTGGGGATTGGCTTGTTCAGGGGTGCGTTTGATACGCATCATCTTGTTGCTGTCGTTATAATCCACACTCAGCTCGTCCACATACATATAGCCTTTGGCTTGACGGATAAACAGCTCGCCAATCAAATCCAGCGTGGTCTGCACCAAAATATCAATGGCAACTTCATCAAGCAAAATACCTACTTCGCCTTGCTCATAAATTGTCCCTTTACGCACATAATTGGCTTGGAACGTGGCTTTTGGCGTACGGCTTGGGTCTAGCGACTGAATAAAATCTTGCACCTTTTGGGCAATCTCATCGCCTTGATTGTCCTTGATAATCATCGCACAACGGTCAAATTTGTTATCTAATGAAATAAACTGCAACTGCTCAATGCTGATAGAGCCATAGGCGGTATATTTGGTATCGCCGAAGGTTGTTTTTGAAAAGAATGACGAACTGTCTCGCTCGCCTGCTTGCCCAAACTGCTCAAAATTCCCATTGCCAAGCTCATCAATAAAATCTTCAAGCAATAGTGGACTGGTGCGTTTGCATTGACTGGCAGGCACAACATAACCACGCACCAACCCTGTCAATGACGCAAGCACTTTATCCAAGCCTTTTTCGTGAGCAAAATGCAAATCAAAGGCTTGTTCACGAAACAGATGATGACGGATACAGTTTTGGCTGATATAGAGTGGCGTTTCTTTAAAATCAATGTCAGTGGCTTCTTTTTTGTATTTGTAGCCCGTCTCTTCCTTGATTTTGCCTGTCAAATTGGTATAGCCACGCAATTTTGGCAGAGTGTGATTATCCACCGTACGCCCTTCACTGCTTAGTGTGGTTGGGCCATTCCAGTTTACCACGCCATAGCCATATGCTGTGATTTTAAAATCAACGCTTTTAACACCTGTTACTTTTTGAATGCTCATTACTGGTTCCTTATAAAGTTAGATAATGCTGGCTTATGCCAACGGTACAATTGTAGCATTGGTTAAAACCAATTTCAACCTTAGTGCTCTTATAAAAATAAAATTTTGTGTTATACTAAGTCATCATTGTACAGATGACTTAGCAATTAGTACTCTTAATATTCCTTACCGCATAGGTAATTTACTCATCATCGCCAACCTGAGTTGGGTTTTGCAGTCTGTCCACAGGCATCATACCCACCGCTTGTTTGGCGGTTTTGACATAATACATGGCAAAAGGGTGTCTTGCCCTATCGCCACCAACCACCGCCAAATCCTGCTCGGTATAGCTTAGATAAATCGGAAATTCAGGCGAGCGAGCCAGTTTTAGAAGCTCCCACGCATTTTTGGCTTGTTTAAATGTTTCATTGGGGTGTTTTTCCGCCATGATATTGTGGTGTTTTTTACGCATAAATTCCACCAAATTTTTGTTCTCATCTCGCATCTCAAAACGCCCACCTTGAATCCTATCCACACTTTCGGTCAAGCCGATAATCATCTCACGATGATTGGTGTTTTCATCATAGGCATACTCATCAACAAATGTGGGATTGAGCTGATTATCCACTTCGCATACCGCCATTTGTACAAAACGGTTATCCCCACGCAAGGACGTGCTGGCGATTTTCATCACGCTGTCTTTTTGTTTTGTTCGAGTGGGGGTGCTCATCGGGTCAATGACTTTTTTGTTGATAATGTCTCGGCTTTGTTTGAGTGATTTTTCTATGTCATCTTGGATTTTTCTTTCACTGTCTTTATCTTGATAAAATGCTTGATAAATTTCATACAATTGATTTAATCCAATGTGTTTGATATTGTGAATTGACAAATAATTGGTCAAAAATTCATACCACGCCAAACTGCTTTGCCAACTGTTTAGACTTGCCAAAAATTTTGCTTGACTGCTACTTTGTTTTTTATTATCAAAACTTTTGGGATAAACAACGGTATAAATGCTGACTTGGTCATTTTCGCCAAACCGATTTAACCGCCCCAAACGTTGTAGGTAATTTTCGGCATTGGTAAAATCGCTAAACATTCGCTCGCAACTGATATTTAATGACGCTTGTACAATAGGGCCACTTCTTAATAAATCATATCTCCCAGAGCCATTTTGTTTAAAGCTGTCAAATACCTTGTCAAAATATGCTTTTTTATCTTGGCGAGTATATTTTGAGTGTAGCAAAATTGCATTTTCATCTTGTTGGCGCAACAAAAATCCAAGCTGGGCATCTTGGGCGGTATTACTAATCACAAATGTGGTTTTGTTTTTATCCACATTATCCAAAACAAGCGGACTTTTTTGCTCGGTTTCATCAAAACTGATAAATTGCAATTCGTATTGCGATGTATTAAAACTTGGCATACGCACGATATAATTTTCATCAATGCCCAATACATTTTTGACAAAATAATCGTGCGGTGTGGCAGAGACAAGCAATACATTGGCATTTGCTTTGCGTAATTTTTTAGCTTCAATCAACTCGGCAAATAATAAATTTAATGCAGGGATATTGATGATTTCGTGAAACTCATCAAATACAATATGAGCATTCATAAAATCAAATAGCCCCACGACTTTTTGATGTGAAATGATGTTATTAACCACTTGATCTATTGTGGCAATGACAATATCGCCAGAAAAATAATCCTGTGGCAAGGTATCATCAGTATTATCAAAATCTACGCCTTGACCGATTATCTTTTTGTATTCGCCTGTAAAAATCTCAATTTGACAATCAGGCAAATAATCCGCCTGCGTCAAATCGTGCAACAGCCCCAAACATACCTGCACTCGGGGACACACCCAAATAATTTGTTTGGCGTGGGTGTTTAATGCCCATTCTAGGGCGATTTTGGTTTTGCCACAGCCTGCTGGCCCTTGTAGAACGGCGATATTATCTGCATTGGCAAATTCGGCATCGTCTTTTAATTCCGCCAACGCTTTGGCAATTTGACTTTGGGCAATATTGCGTTCGCTGTTTGGGTATTTTTGCTCAAAATTATTTAGGCATTGTGCAATGCCTTGTCTTAAAACGTTATTATCCGACAGCTCACCAATGTCTTTATCATCTAAAAGGCGAATTAAACTGCCTTCATTGATATATTCTTGTAAATCATCAGCCGATAATGCCGATACCCACCTATCTGCACAAATTACCGCCATTCTTACCAAATTATTTAACGCATTGGGGCGGATTTCATTAACAAAATCTTTAATATTGTTTGAAATGTCGCTGTAATTTTTATAATTCGGTGTTGAGCTATTGACACATTCACACTGATATTGCCAAAACGGAATGAGTAATTCTGTACCGTCATTAAAATGCTTGGCGATTTGTTGAATGTCTTTTAATACATTACTGACTTTGGTTGGCATATTATCGCTTGTTTGTAAGGTTTCTTGCCATAATTTATCAATGCCTTGTGATGATTCAAAAAATTTCTCGTTTTTGGTGCGATAAGGGCGAGTGTGATGCCAATAAATACCGTGAGCAATTTGTTCTTTTTGGCTGGAATTTAATGTATTATTTTCACGCAGTAGCGATAATGCCAAAATCCAAGATAGTTCGTGATGACGTGGATGATTTTCAAAATTAAATTTGGCAAATCCTTTATCACTGCCATTGATATGCACGCCGTCATCAGATAAATAAATCTCTTCATCGGTTTTATTAAGTTTTTTGGCAAGCCACGTTTGAAATTGTGGGTCTAATTTGCCCATATCGTGTAATATTCCTGCGATAAATGCCGATTGAGCCAATCTATCATCATCAATTTCCAATTTTTTAATCAAATGATAAGCAATAAATCCCACTGCGAATAAATGATGACTTAATAATTGACCGTGAGAGTTGGCAAAAAATGTTTGGTTAACAGCAATATCCATAAATAACTCCATAGAAGTACGATTCACAGGCACATAACCTTGATGATTAAAAGCAGATTTATTCCCCACCACCCACACAAGCTCGGTGCGGTGGCGAGTGGCGATACGGTGGCAGGCGACCGCAGTGGATTTACTGGCGGTGGATTTTAACAGCTCATACACCGTTTTTAGACCGATTTCAGTAATGTTGGTTTGCCAAACGTTGTCGCCAATGCGATTAGCAAAAGCATCCAAAATCTTGCGAGTACGCTTAATGGCTTTTTTCTCACATTGAGAAATAAAGGTTACAATCATGCAAAATCCTTATTCAAATTCCTTGTTTAGAGCAAGCCCCTTTACCGTCTCAAACATCACATCAAGGGCGTGATAATTGGTAAAATAAGACAGGCACAGTTCACGAAATTCCTGCTCACGGACGTTATCAGACGCACACATAAAGGCAAGTGGCAGGATAATTGTATCTTTGACAATGTCGGCAATATCAAACACCAACGCCCCACGCCGTGTCTTGCCGTGCATGACCGCAAATCCGTGGGCAATGCCAAGCACCCAAGCAGTGGTCGCCCCCAAGCCATATGCCAAATAATTGCCGTGATTTAAAAATTGATTGGCTTTGTCCACACCGTCATAATCACGGCTAAATCCCTTATAGCCTGTGTGTTTGACGGCAAATTTATACAGCTCTTTGGTCATACGTCCTTCTAGGGCGAGCAGGTCTGAGACGCTATTTTGCCCTAAAATTTGGGTGCGGTAATGATTTTGTAAGCTTATGATTTCATCAGATTTACTATCAAAGCCCGCCCCACGCAAGTCCTTATCACGCCCCCACACGTCATTCATAAAATCAAGCCGAGCCATTTGCAAGCGTTTTGCCATAGCGAGACGTTTATCATCGTCCCACCACCACGACAGCCAGCCTTGAATGTACTCGGTGGGGCGATATTCTGATTGTGGCGTCAGCCACTCAATCTCACTCCCCATAAATAAAGGCGTGCCACCGCCCCCACAAAAGCCAATCAGCACGCCTGCACTTGCCAGTAGCCTTACCGCAGATTGGGTAATGGACGTGCCTGTGCCAAGCAGTATCACGGTGGTGTTGGCAATGGGAATATTGTAGTAGAGATTTTCTTTTTTACTTTCGGTCAGATACAGCACTCGTCCGTCTTTTTGCATGACTCGGCAATGCTCTAAATAATACAGATTGGCACGTTTGGAATGTAAAATGGTTTTTAGGTCGGTGGGGCGTAGGGTGTCCATGTGTTATCCTTACAAATAACATGGATATTAACAGATGTGTACTGTGCCGTCAATCGTTGGGGCGGATTGGGGTGGGTTTGGATGGTTGTATTTTGGGCAGACGTGCAGGGGCATGATGGACTTATACCACAGTTTGCATGTAAGAAATAAGCATGTTATATCAACATTAAAAGGACGTGCTCAGCACGTCCCTACAAAGCCTGTAGCAAATATTAAGTTTGTTAGGTGTACTTCTTAGCCAAGTTAGTCAAGCGGTACGCCAATACGTCTTGCCACTTCTTCATAGCCTTCAACCACATTGCCTAGACCTTGACGGAAACGGTCTTTGTCGAGCTTTTTCTTGGTTTCTTTGTCCCACAGGCGACAGCCATCAGGCGAGAACTCATCGCCTAACACCACACGCCCATGAAACAGTCCAAATTCTAATTTAAAATCCACCAGCATAAGACCCGCTTCATCAAAAATCTGACTTAGCACGTCATTGACCTTGTGAGTCAGCACACTCATCTGCTCCAACTCGTCTGCGGTGGCATAACCCAAGGCAATGGCGGTACTTGGGGCAAGCATGGGGTCGCCCAATTTGTCATCTTTATAAAACAGCTCAAAGGTCGGTGGCATAAGTGGCAAGCCCTCAGCAAGCCCCAAACGCTTGGCAATACCGCCAGCGGCATAGTTACGCACCACGCATTCTACGGGTATCATTTTTAGGCGTTTGACCAGCACCTCATCATCAGACAGCTCACGCTCAAAATGGGTCTCAATGCCAGCGTCTGCCAATTTGCTCATGATAAAGCTGTTAAAGCGGTTATTGACTCTGCCTTTGCGGTCAAGTTGGGCGATTTTTTCGCCATTAAAGGCGGACGCATCGTTGCGAAAATGCAAAATCAGATAATCAGGGTTGTCCGTTTCATAGACAGATTTGGCTTTGCCAGCATAAAGTAGGGCTTGCTTTTGCATGGGTTTCTCCGTGTTTGGTGGCGGTTTGCACGATAAATTTACACAATAAAAAGGCACGAACAGCAACGCTCGTGCCAAACAATCATCTTACCTGTGGTGGTCTGGGTAATTGGTACTGCTTGCCTGACTCATTGGTCGACGGGGTGATCTCGCCTGCCACTTCTGGCACATCATACAGAGGGATAAATGGAGCGGATGCTTGGTTGGCAGGTAGGCGGATGGGGTGTAGCTTGGTGGCGTGAACATAGTCCAAACTGCCGTTATCACGCTTGCCCAGTACGCCTTTGACACTTTGGCACCCCGTCAGTAGCACCACGCTCATCATGACAAGGGCGGTTAGTTTTAGTGTTGGTTTTAGTGTTGTTTTTAGCATGGTCATGTTATTCTCACTTATTCTTGCTGTTAAATCAAATTGGCTTTTTGCAATGCTTGGTCGATGATGGACTGATTGCCTGCTGACAGCCACACCAAAGGCAAGCGAATGCCCGTGTCAATCATGCCCATCTTGTGCAGGGCGTATTTGGCAGGTTGGGGACTAGATTCACAAAACAGCTCTTTGTGCAAATGCTCAATACCTTGGTTGATGACACTTGCTTCATCAAACTTACCCGCCAAAGCTAAGCTAAAAATCTCGCTCATCGCTTTGGGGGCGACATTGGATGTTACTGAGATATTACCCTTTGCTCCAAATTTCATGAGTTCTAGGGCGGTTGGGTCATCGCCCGACAAGACCACAAGACGCTCGCCCACACGCTCGATAAGTGCCTTGCCACGCACCAAATCGCCCGTGGCGTCTTTGATGGCGACAATATTGGAAATATCGGCAAGGCGTGCCACGGTGTCCTCATTCATGTCCACGACCGTGCGACCAGGGACGTTATAGAGAATCTGGGGGATATCCACCGCTTCGGCAATGGTCTTATAATGTTGATACAGCCCTTCTTGGGTGGGCTTATTATAATATGGCACGACAAGCAGGACAAAATCCGCCCCAACTGCCTTGGCGTGGGCGGTCAGCTCAATGGCTTCGGCGGTGTTGTTCGCCCCTGTTCCTGCAATCACAGGAATGCGACCTGCCACTTGTTTGACAAAAAATTCAATGACATCGCCGTGTTCTTTCATAGAAAGCGTGGCGGACTCGCCTGTTGTTCCCACCGCCACCAAAGCGTGCGTGCCAGACTCAATCTGCCACTCAATCAGGCGAGCCAACGCATCATAATCCACCGCACCGTCTGCCGTCATGGGCGTTACCAGTGCTGTCATCGAGCCTTGTAGTCTTGCCTTCATCTCATCATAAGTTGTCATAAAGCACCTGATTTTGTCATTTTGTATCAAATGGCTTAGTTTAACATTTTACTGAGCGTTTTAAAATAATTTAAATTAAAATTATTGCATTTATTAGGGCGTGCCTGCCCTTTATAACATTATTTACAATATAGAAATATTTTAGAAATAAATCAATCGTTTTTGCATGAAAAATGGCTAAATCTTGTTTTTCGTAATTTTCATTGCAAATACAAAAGGCAGGCACGCCCTAGAGCATCCCGACAATTATTTACAAAACAAATAACGATTTTGGCACAATGAAAGCTCTAACCCAGTCAAAGTATCAAAATCGCTATGGCTCGCACCTTACTCACAGATGAACAATGGTACAAGTTAAAAACCATTTTACTACAATTAGGCATCTATAACAAGCACAGTTTAAGAAACACCGCAGAAGGCATCTTGTATCGCATTCGTGCAGGCATTTCGTGGGAAGATTTGCCTTGTGAGCTTGGCAACTATTATAGCATTCATCGTGATTTTTTTAGGTGGTCAAATCAGGCAGGTTAGTGCAGTTATTTAAAAAACCAAAGCAGCAGTAAAAAACTCACCAGAGTAAAAAATGTCATGGTTGATGGCGGTTATCGTGACGAGACGTTTACTCATTGTATCAAAAGCATTTTAGGTGAAACAGTCACAACCGAAGTGGCTAAACGTGATGAATTACACAAGTTTAAAGTCATTTTAAGGAAAAACTGCAAGCGATACTTAAATACAAGCTTGCAGTTTGTGAATTTAGCTTTTATTGCGTTGTTGTTGAAAAGATTGTGAATGGGTTAGCGATGGCTTAGGAGTCATTTGTCAAAGTTTGAGACAATCGAAGAAGGTTTGAGATGTTATTTTGGGGTTTGGTGAGTATAAATAAAACTTAACTTAATTTTATGAATATATCATAAAAATTAATAGGGCGTGCCTGCCCTTTATAACACTATTTACAATATAGAAATATTTTAGAAATAAACTAATCGTTTTTGGATGAAAAATGGCTAAATCTTGTTTTTCGTGATTTTCATTGCAAATACAAAAGGCAGGCATACCCTAAAGCGTGTTGAAATTTTGTATTTACCATAAAAATGTCCATATAAACAGCAGAGGGTATATGCTTTTTAAGCAGAATAGCGGTAACCATAAGCCTTTGCAGGCAAGTGTCTGATGTGAAAATAATCTGACCATTTGCTCTAAAATGGTGCATCATAACCAAAACCAGTAACACCACCTAAGTAAAATGCCACCAAATGACAAACAGTAACTAAGCAATAATAATGGCAGATAATGAAAACTCATCATCTGCCATCGTTGCTATCAATCATTGGCATGGCTTGGGCTTATCATCTTAATCATTTATATTTGATTAAGCATCAATCCCATCAGCCGAACAAACATTGTGTTTAAATTACTGCTTAACTTCTTGTTGTTTTTTTGTGCCAAAGACCACAGAGACTTTGCCATCATCACCGCTGTTTTTGTGTGCAAATGACCCACCCATCTCGGTTGCATTTGGACCATAAAAGCCCCCAGTAACCTCGGCATCTTTGATGACGATGGATTTACCTGTACTGCTAGAATCTATCTTGTAGCCTCCTGCGTTCGCTTCGGCGGTGCTGGCTGTGCCTGTCCAGCCATTGCCTGCGATTTGACCTGTGATGTTAAATACAGGGTCTTGGCGGCCTTGGGTGGTCAGTTTGCCTTTAACCGTTTTTTTCCCAAAGTCAATGTCAAAATCAGCAACATCTTGGGCCTCATTAAAGCTTTTTCCTGTGCCCGTTCCTGTGTCCTTTCCTGTGATGTATCCTACCCAGTTCCCCAAATATTTGGCTGTGCCTTCGGTTGGTACGGCTTTATCGCCTGTGGTAGCGGTGCGTTCGCCTTGCAAAAAGACACTGTTGCTTGTGCCGACACTGAGCTCACCAAATTTTAGGTATTCAAAGTTTCTGCCATAGCCATAGGTTTTGACACTAACTTTATCATTCACCATCAAAGTCTCGCCCGCTTTGTTTGTGGTAGACTTTGGTTTGTCTTTGGTGAATTCATTTTTGGTGGCATCGGTAGATACCAAATCAATGACGGTAGAACCCAAGACCAACTTTTTGGCATTGCCAAAGTTATCCAGTTGTTTTTTGGTAAATGGGGTGAATGTGGTTGCGTTATTTGTATTAAATGTCCCAAGTGCATAAGCATCTAAGATGGCTTCGGTTTTTTCTACTTTACCCTCTTGTTTAGCACCAAAGACACCAAAGAGTTTGTTGTCATCGGTTAAGAATTTACCTGCCAACTCCTCACCTTTTGGTCCATAAAAACCACCTTCTAGCTTGTTTGTAGCATCGCTGGTAAAGGGGTGTTTGGTTTTGCTTTCTTCTTTTTTATCATGTGCGATGGCACTGCCACGGAAGCGGTTGCCGTGGATACTGGCATTGATGTCATAGCGTTTGGTTTTGGTTACTGCTTGTTTATGGCTGTCTTGTAGGTTACTAAACAGCCCACCTGTTAGGCTCTTTTTACTAAAATCTACCGTAAATTCACTGCTATGACCATATTCACCGCTATGACCATCAGGGGCAGAGCCTTCTTGGGTTAATAAGCGGTTGTATTCATCTTTTGAAGATGCCCCATACCACCAGCCTGCTTGATAGGTTTCTTTCACTTCGCTAAATCGGTTTCTTTTATTTTTGGCAACATCGGTCATAAAGTCCCAATGTCCTTTATATTTGACTGTATCTTGTGTGGGCAACTCTTTGGCGGTCGTTGTGCCATTATAAAACACACCACCCACAGGACCTGAATTCCAAAGTCTTGGTTCATCTGTTTTTCTGACGGTTAGATAATTGGCATCATTCACCAAGTAGTAACCATAATCAACATATTTTAAATCTCGTGTGGTTGCTTTGGTTGTTTTGTCATTTGAATGAAAAATTTTGTTTTCCAGTGATGTTATTACTTGCTGAAAATCAGGGCTTTTACGCACATTTTCTTTGATTTGTTTGGCAAGCTCTGCATCGGAGATTTGTTTATTTTGTTCTTTAATTCTTTTTCCAATGGCATTTTTATCCGCTTCATTCATTTTTGCCATATAGCCATCAAGCAATTTATTTTCTACATCTAACGAAAATGGCAATGGCGATTTTTCACCTTTTGCAACTTGTTTTTTACCGTCTAAGGTAATGATATCTTTTTCATCTAATGGCGTGTCTTGTTGGTCGTATAGATTAATTTTACTCAAAGCCATGCCAAAACCCATGGCAGGTTCTTGAATGGATGAAACTTGTTCTTTGTTATTGGGCGTTGTTGGCACATCTTGATATTTTGGTTCTGGTGTGTTGGCACTGCCTGTACCAGAGTTTGCATTACCTGAATTACCTGCACTGCCTGTACCAGAGTTTGCACCGCCAGTACCGCCTGTATTGCCTGCATTATCAGTACTGCCAGTACCGCCTGTATTTCCTGTACCGCCAGCATTACCTGCATTGCCTGCATTTGGAATGGGCGTAGGGGCAGGTGGATTTGAACCACCACTGCTACCACCACAAGCGGTTAATAAGACGGCAGAGATTGCCACACACAGTGTGGTTAAAGGAATGTGTTTCATAAAATAATCCTCTGATGGGTTGATGGTATTATCTAAACAAGTCTGTTAATGCCTATTTTGGCATGCTGACAATGTGCATTTGGCGTATTTGTTTGGGCATTTATGATAAATGCGTTTGTGATGGACAAAATACGGTAAATTTACATTGATAAATAATAACATAAACAATAACAATTATCTATTATATTTTTGATTTTTTTCTTGATATTGTCTATGATGGTACATTTTTTTACAAAAACAAAAGCAGGGCGTGCTTATCCCATCAAAAAATGCGACTAAACTCAACAAACATTTGATTTTTATGGTAATTTGCCTTAATGTCATTGCTTTTATTGATGTTTGTGCTGATGGTCAGTCGTGGCGTGATGCCCCATTTGTGAATGTCTCTGTGCCAAAATGATAAAGACGCTTGCATCTGTTTATCATGGCGAATTTGTCCACCACTGGTTAAGTTTGCCCCTTGGTAATGGCGTTTGTTGATGCTGATTTGGGCACGGCTTGAAAGACCGCCCGCCCATTCTTGCCCCCACGCTGTGCGTATGCCACGACGCTCATAGCTGTCAGATGGGTCTTGTGGCACTTTTTCATCATAAAAGTCTGCCCCCAAAAGATAATAGCGTGTGGCATTTGGGTAATAAATCAATGATGTGCTGTATAAAGTGTTATTACTGTCAGCCCTAGGCGTCCGATGGTTGGTTAGGCGTGATATGTCTATGGCGTTTAGGCTTTGAAATTTTGGGTTGATTCTATAATCAACTGACATGCGTATGCCCATGGTGTCGGTATAACGCTCATGCCCATAAAATCTTTTTTCACCATAGGCCTCAATGCCAAGGTCTTTTTTGGCATCAGCAAAGCCCAAATTTGCCCCCAGTCTGCCCCAATGGTCGTTGTATTTTTTGTGATTTTGATGATGTTTGCCATGGATTTGGGCGTTCGCTCCCACATATGCCCCTTTGGGCAAAGACCACTTTTTATCCGCCCCCAATTGATAGCTTAGGGTGATGGCATCAATGGGTTTGTTAAAAGTCCATTGACCTTGCGTGGTGTTTTTGGGCACCTGATTGATGTTGTCTTCTTTGGCCAGATTCATGCCTGCTTGCCATGTCCATGAATCTCGTTGTTTTAACGCTTGTCTGTACTGCCCAACAACCTGCCGTACATTATCTGGCAAGTTATCAGCATGTAATTTATTAAATTGGTCAAGGGCGGCTTCGTTTTGTTTGTCCATAAATAACGCCCTTGCCAGATGAAAACGCACCACATTATATTCAGGCATGATGGCGATGATGCGACGTAGCTCATCAATGGCTACTTTGGCGTTGCCTTTGTCCAAGGCAACCAGTGCATTGGCATACCCAAGCAAGATGCCATTTTGATGGTCTTTGGGCAGTTTTTGATAAATGGGCAATAATGCGCGAACCCCTGCCATATGATTGGTCATGACAGCAGAATTTAGGGCGTGATTGAGCAAATCGGGGTTATCAAGCAGTAACGCTTCATCGGCGATGAGCGTATCTTCGTCAGGATTTGATGCTTGTGCCAGTGTTGGTTCTGTTGTTGGTGTTAATGCACCATGGGGCAATAGTTCAGGCTGAGCATGGTTAATGATGGGTTCAAGGGCGGTTGGCTCTTGATTGTCGGTGCGACCATCATCGGCATGGCTGATATGAGCGATTAGAAAAGTCAAGCCAGCCATAAAAATTTTTATGGGTGTTTTGGTGGGGGTGAATGTGGTATAAACAGGCGTGATTGTCATGACAGTTCCTATCAAAAAAGCGAGCATATTTTACCATTTTTTATGGTATTTAAAAATAAAAATGTGAATAATTATTAATTAATTTATCAAAATTGTTAGTTTCATTGTCATCTTATTTACACAAACTGACGATAAATAAGATGCCATTGATGGTTTTTATTCATTATTTGATACAGTATAACGCTTTATTCATATTATCATTAGCCATAAGGTTACAAATTAGCCATCAGTTTACAATTGATAATAATGACCGACAATTATTTTACAAATCATCTATGAAATACCACAGACATTTGGGGAAATATGCGTAAAATATGAAGCCTGTTTACCGTCTATGATTGATATAATTTGTGATTGTTTGATTGATAAAATTTATACTAACATCAAACAAACATTACGACTAAAAAATAGGTCAATAAAATGATGATCATAATAGACCATCATAGAACAAACAGCATATTGCGTCATTTGCCATTGGGCAAAAGGCATTTAACCCACTTGTGATTGATGGTTATCACGACACAGTTATTTATAACGATTGTTTATAACGATAAACATGAATTACAATGATAATAATTAGGAAACTACTATGAAAAATTTAACCAATAAACTGTTGGCTGGTGTGCTAAGTGTTGCTGTTTTGTTGCCTGCCGTTGGTATCTCTACCACCGCAGTTGCTAACGACCGTATTAAAGCACAAGCTTATGGCGACAGCAATTTTAACCAAAATCGTCAAAAAGCCATGCAAATGCTTGTTGCTCGTGGCTATCAAGTTGCTGATATAGAAGTTGATGATTATTTGGGCAAGCCTGTTTTTGAAGTAGAAGCCTACAAAGACGGTGCTGAGTATGACATCGTTCTTGAATACCCATCACTTAACATCCTAAAAGAGCAACGTGATTACTGATAAATTAATTGCTAATAAATTAATGACTAATCTGAGTGATGACCGCTAAGAGCATCACTTAGCGATGATAAAATAAAGCCCTCATGGTAGATGGGGGCTTTATTCATTGGTTGATTGGGATTTGGCATGCCACAATCACATCCAAACCACTGATTAAAAGTGCAGGTTAAAACTTCATTTCAAGTGCCAATTGGTAATTGCGTCCAGGAGCGGCATAGCGACCATAATGCTTATCTTGGCTCAGTCCTGTATGCTGATTGACCGCCCCTTCTGCTGTTTGGCGTAAAGATTCCCAGGTGGTGTAATAGGTATCAAATACATTATACACGCCAGCACGCAAGGTAAAGTTATCTTTTATGTTTACATAACCTGACAAATCAAGTGTTTGCCACGGCGTGGATTTTGCTTTGGTGGCTTGTTTTGTTTGAATGTTGCCATTACCTAAGTTCTTATCTGCCAAAAGCTCGCTTGGATTTTTGGCATCAGAATGGGTAAACATGGCGTTTGCTCCCCATTTTTGGCTTGGGGCATCATAGCCGATTCCCACCACATAACGAGATGGCTGAATGGCATCAAACAACATGTTTGTTCCTGCCAAAGTTGGGTTTAAGGTTTTGCCTTTAACATCAACTTTGTTATAAGCCAGTGTTGAGTATAATCCATAGGGAATGCGACTATTGACAGCGTTTAGGTCAATTCTGCCAAGAATGTTAATGCCTGTCAAATCAGCATCTTGTCCATTATGAAAGCCCAAATCACCTTTACCACGCTGTTTGCCTGCATCAGCACCTTTGGTTAGGGTTCTAATCTCTTCACTTTTACCAACAATCAAATCGGTATAGCGATTTTTAAAATAACTGACTTCAAGACTGCCTAAGCGGTTATGTAAAGTCGCTCCGATTTCTTGGTTCAAGGATTTTTCAGGTTTTAGCTTGGTTTGATGGACAGTCTGCTGACAAATGTACCAAAGACCCTTACAGCCATGTTGCGTGCCTTTACCGATGGTTACGCCAAAGCGTTCGCCATACATTTCAGAAAAACTTGGCATGCGAAAGCCTTGCGAGCTTCTATAAGCGATGTCTAGCCAGTTGGTGGGCTTGACCACCACGCCAAAATTCCAAGACAGCTGGTTGCTGGCACTGTTGTCCACCAAAGGCACATCAGATTTGTGTTTGATTCTGTCATAGCGAGCACCCAACCCCAAATCAACATATTTATTGATGGTCATGTTGTCTCTTAAAGCGATGAAATAATTATTACCGCTGATGTGGCGAGTGGTTGAGCAATCAGCATAGCTGTTGGTCTCGCTATATTTGCAGTTATCATCTTTGACAACAGTCGCTTGATTTGGCTTATAGATATTATCCGTGCCTTTTTTGGCGTTTTTTTGGCTGTTTTCATTAGTCCAATCCGCCCATCCTTTGCGTAGCCCTGCATAAGCTTGAAAGCCCAGTCTGTCTATCTTGTCGTATGTTTCTTGCCCCAAACTTTGTTTGATTTTCTCAAAGGGTTTTAGGGTGTTTTTGGGGTGTTGTTTATCATATTTGTCAATGATGGCTTGATAATCAATCTTATCGGTATTTTTTTGGTTGTATTTCTCTATGCCTTGCTTGATGGCAAAATTTTGATAAGTGTTGTTTTTGGCGTTACAAGCCTGTGGATGGTCATGACCATAACCATAAGCATCAAGGCAAATGGGTTTGTTGTTTGAACCTAAAATGGGCTTAAACTTATCTGGCAAAGGGTTACTTGGTGGGGTGTAATCAAGCTTTTGATAAGATTGATGGGTTGCCAAACGATAATCTTCACGGCTAAGGCTTGAATTGAATTTATCATAGCCAACTTGCAGATTGATGTGATGATGCGTACTGCCCAACGCCATTTTTTTGTTAAAGACGGCTTTGATTAAATTGTGCTGTTCTTTGTAGGCATTGTTATCCACCTCTTTTACCGAAAAAGGTTTATTGACATCAGGCGTACAATTTTTGTCAATGTGCGGATAGGTTGAACAGTGCGTGTTGGTCAGCTGGCTACGTAGCGTAATGTCTTGCTTGTCATAAGACACACGCACATCATCAAACCATTTATTTTCACCTTTGCTGTCATAAACATATTCAAGCCCTAGGCGGTCTTTTTGGTGTTTTTCGTCATAAAATACGCCATGAGCATAGTTGATGCCATAACCTGAATTTGCCCCAATGGCATCACGAATGCGTTCACCAAGGTTATTGCCTTGATAATAGCCATTGGCTTCGCCATGGTTGATGAGCTTTGATTTTTCAATGTCATGAACCGTCAGATAAGCAGGCACGGTTTTATCTTGCATGGCATAGTTTTGTTTGGTGGTTTCATACACACCACCGACATAGTGCTTATCGTTTAGCTGATAACCTGGGCGAAGCAGTAAGGATTTGCTGTCTTGGGTGAGTGGGTTTGGGATAAGGCGGTTGGGGCCTGTATAATCTTTGACATTTACCTTATCACGCACATTGGTTGGCGTGGCTTGAAGTTTGGTTTGACCGCCAGAGGCACACGCTTCATAATTACCATTGGCACATTCATTTGCCATTAAAAATGTGCGGTTATTTGGGTCAGTGGTTGCCACCGCCCTATCAAAACTTTGGCTGCCCTGATAGGCATCATCATGTGCCTTGTATTCTTGACCACGGCGGTCGGTGTAGATGACAAGACCGCTAAAAGAACCTGCCTTGCCTGCTGCTGCCACAGAATTAACCCATGCGTTATTTTTACTGGCATAGGCGGTTTTGGTCTGCACGCCCCAATCTTTACCATCTTTGATGATGTCATCGGCGGTTTTGGTAACAAATGCCACAGAGCCAGATAATGCCCCAGAGCCGTATTCACTTGAATTTGCACCTTTGCTAATCTCAATGGAGCGGACGTTTTCGTATTCTATTTCGTTGATTGCCCCACCTGCGGCATAATTTCTGCCTGACACAGGACCTTGTAGGGCATAGTGCTGGGCTTGATTGATGCCATCAACCAATACCGCCACACGATTTTTATCCATACCACGAATAGAATAGCCCGAGCTTGCCCCGCGACCTTGCTCAACCACAGCAATGCCAGGGTCATAGCGTGTTAAGTCTCGAATGTTTAGTACTTGTTCTTTATTGATGGTCTCAGCAGTTTTGACCACCTTGCCAAGTCCTGTAACCTCGTTGGCTTTACGAGCGTTTTTCTTCGCTGTTACGACAGTTTCATCCAAGACAACAACAAGGTTTGTCTTATCTGTTGCTTCCGCCTTATCGGCCGTTGTGTTTGCCAGTGCCACCTGCGTGATGTTAAGCAGACCCAAAGACAAGGCACTAAGTTTTAATACTTGTTTGGATTTTTTGGATTTGTTGTTTTGTTTTGATTGATTCATCAATGACCACCTGTTGGCTTTTGCGCTTTGACACACCGATACACCCCAATCAATCACAAGGCAGGCATCAAATTGAAGATGCCAAAAATGTGTATGAAGTGTATCGTCTTTGAAAACTTATTTTTTACCAAAACAACCATTTTACCAAAATAACCATTTGCTTGCTAAAACCACCCAACCAGAGTGATTGATTTTTGTGATTAATTTTTGATTTTGGTTATTTTGGTTTAAAGTTTGTAAAAATAAGTAAAATTATAATACAAAGCATCATACAAATGCAAGTGATAAACAAGGAATAATACAAACCATTAACATCAACTCTATATGAGATAATACAAATGTTTTTATTAACAAAATAGGGCATGCCTGCCTTTTGTATTTGCAATGAAAATCACGAAAAATCGCACGCTTTTCAAGGAAAAAGCTCGTTTGATAGTCGTTCTATCAAACGAGCTTTTGACTTCGAGTCACAAGATTTAGCCATTTTTCATGCAAAAACGATTAGTTTATCTCTAAAATATTTCTATATTGCAAATAGTGTTATAAAGGGCAGGCACGCCCTAGTACAGATTACCAACCTTGATAACCGCATCCTTATCGTCCGTCATGGAAAGTAGGTACACCCCACAAACCCCAAATATGCTACAATACCCTAACATCCGTTAAATAGGGATTCTAAATACCATGACCTACTCGTAACCCCACTCTCAACTAAACCCAAGCCCCTTGAAACAAAAACGACATAGCCCAATCCTAAGTTTCACCACAAAACAATCAGAGCAAGCCATGTCGTATGATGATTTTATCATTGTTGCCTATCTTTTGGTAGAGACTTTGTATCAAAATATTGTAACCAAACCTTTAAGAGGCAAAGGTTTTACTCATGCTTTATCTGATGCAAAAATCATTACCATGGAGCTTGTTGGAGAGTGCTTAGGTCTTTATACAGACAAAGGCATTTGGGCTTATTTTACCAATCATTACACTCACTATCTCCCTAAATTAGGCTCCTACCTAAACTTTGCCAAACACTGTGCTAACTTGGTTTGGATTAAGGATAAGATGATGAGCGTGCTTGGTGCTTTTTTGGTGAAATAAATTTTACCAAAATGTTGCAATTTATAATCAAATTATTTATAATATAACAAATGATAATCGTTAATATTTTTAATTTTCTATAAATAGATGTGCTACATTTAGTTGTTTATGGGTGTTTTAAGTGGATAATTCCAAAAAAATCAAAGTGTTGGCTATCTCTATCGCAGCTGTCTTGCATGGATTGGTAGGTTTTGGATTGGCGAATATGACCATAAAACCAATAACACCACCACCTGTAACACCGCCCTTAGAGATTGAATTCATCAAAGAACCAGTGCCTGAACCCATCGCACTTAATGACCTTGAATCGCCCGAACCACCAGGCGAACCTGTTGTTACGCCAGAGCCTGTTGTAGAGCCAGAGGTTGCTACCCCTGAGGTTGTTGAACCGCCACCCGAGCCTGAACCAATTCCTGAACCTGAGCCATTGCCCGAGCCTGAACCGATTCCTGAACCCGAACCTGAGCCATTGCCCGAGCCTGAACCTGAGCCCGAGATTGATGTAGAAGCCATCTTAGAACAACAAAGACTTCAAGAGGCTTGGGTTGCCCAGCAAAAACAATTGGCCAAAATTCAAGAACAAGAGCGACTTGAACAAGAACGCCTTGAAAATGAACGCAGAGAACAAGAGCGACTTGAACAAGAACGCCTTGAAAATGAACGCTTAGAAAACGCAAGACGTGAGCAGGAGCGACTTGACAACGAACACAGAGCCAGAGAACAAGCACAAAAAGAAGCCCAAGCGGCTGCTGCAAGACAAGCGGCTGCCCAAGCGGCGGCTGATGCCGCCAAAAAAGCAGGCAATCATGGGGGCGGTCAGCCTGCCCAAAATCAGACCGTGGAAGGTGGCATTAATATCAGTAATGCCAGCTGGAAAACCAAGCCCAGAGTGAATAATTTTTGTTCAGCAAGAAGTGATATTGACACCACGCTTCAAGTGAGTTTCCGTGTTGATGCTGAGGGTAAAATCTCTAATGTCAATTTAAATGGCTCAACAGGCGATGCCAAATTAGACCGACAGATTATCCGTCAAATCGGTCGTGGTCGCCTGCATCCGTTTAGAGAGGGTAACATCACACGTGTTGGCACTGCAATTTATCCGATTACGTTAAAACTACCAAAAGATGAGTCATGTACCAACTAATTTTGTGGTTTTAACTGATTTTTAGCAATAATTCTTATGATAACTTAGTTGAGTTGCCCAGATATTTGGTCATTTGATTAGGTTTTGAAAATTTGAGGTGAATTTATGGATTTTGGATTTTATTGGTCGCATACCGATGCGGTGAGTAAGACACTGTTTTTTGTCTTATTGGCTTTATCAATGACATCTTGGGTTGTGGGCATCATGCGTGTGATTAACTCTCGGCGTCGCACAGCAAATATTGTTGATGAGCTAACCTCCCAAATCAATATCCAAAACTTGGATGATTTGCCATTTGACCAACGCAAGATGGCAACAGAGCAAAAACTGCTCCAACAAATCGCTCGTCATCGTTATGAACTTGAAAAAGGTCTGCCCGTTCTTGGCACAACAGCTTCCATCGCACCTTTTATTGGGCTGTTTGGTACAGTTTGGGGGATTTTTCATGCCCTTCATAGCATCGGTGCAACAGGTCAAGCAGGCTTGGCACAAGTGGCAGGGCCTGTGGGCGAGGCATTGATTATGACAGGTTTGGGTTTGGCGGTTGCAATACCTGCGGTGATCTTTTATAACATTGCCACACGCATCAACAAGCAAGCGACTCATCTGGCAACTGATACAGCCCATCAAATTCTGTCTAAGATTGTACGATAAAGGAGATTCTGATGGCTTTTGAGTTGGGTGATCATGACAATAACGGCATGAATGAGATGAACCTTATTCCGCTGATTGACATCATGTTGGTTTTGATGATTATTTTTTTGGTAACAGCAACGGTGCTAAATCCAAGTGTACCGCTTGATTTACCAAAAACTTCGGCATCGGTGAATGATGCACCGCCTGAGGTCTTACAAATTAGCATTGATGAGGCAGGGGGGATTTATTGGGACCGTGAAGCACTGAGCTTAGATGAGCTAAGTCAGCGTTTCACCGAGCAGGTTAATGCAGGCAAAAACCCTCAAATTAATTTGCGTGCTGATAAAGAGGGTAAATACGACACCGTCGCACAGGTTTTGGCTGAGGCATCAAAAGCAGGACTGGGCAAAATCGCTTTTGTCAGCGAATAGATGGATTTGATTTGGGGTGTGTTGAGCATTGGTTCAACACACCCTAATTATTGCTCATCATTCTACTTATCAACCATAAATTATCAACCATAAAGATTTATCTTACCAAAAAATCTTATTACACCATTGATATTGTCACAGAAAAATATCAGAAAATAACTTGCTAGATTGTAAATTTTTATGTTATTATATGATACTAATTATCATTAGTGCCAAGATATCCATTGCTAAACTTCATCCCCCATCTTAACAGTTACCAAACGGTGAGCGAATTGTCCGATTGACAGCAAGCTTAGCATAACAGCATCGGCTGATTGTGCTTTTTGCCTTGTTGTGTGTTTATGGGAGTTGATTGCACTTTTCTTCGTGGTGGATGCTTGGGCTGATTTAATAAAGCGGTCTTCATAACACACCAAACGAGACATCACCATGAGTACTGTCAAAGCCCCCACATTTTCTACCAAAAACACCCTTAGCCTTGCCATCGCCAGTATTTTTGCTGCCGCTCTGATGACAGGCTGCCATTCTGATGACATCAGTGCCAATGCACCCAATGTTACCCAACTGCCCCAAGGCACAGTTTTACCAACACCGAACACAGGTCATGACAATACCAATAATGCCAACAACGCCAACAATCAGGGCAACAACACGGATAACAACACCAGCACAACTGACCCAAATGGCGATAACAACCAACTGACACAATCACAAAAGACCGCCGCTGCCGCAGGGTTTTTTGTGATGGGTAAGATTCGTGATACCAGCCCAAAAAATGACCCAGATTATAGCAATGATTTGATACAGCAGTGGTTAGGCAAATTATATGTTGGTATTGATGCCCATCGCCCTGATGGCATCGGAAAAGGTAAAAACTTGCGTCAGCCCATCACCACCAATGACATCAAACCCTTGTATTTTAACAAATTCCCTGCATTGTCTGATTTGCACTTAGACAGTGAACGCCATCGTTTTGACCCCCAAAAGATAAACACCATTAAAGTGTATGGTTATGGCAACTTAACAACACCGTCCAACAACAACACTCACATCAATCATCAGCAAGCTGATAATGCCAAAGCCAAAAAGCCCGCCGATGCTTATGAAAATATCCGTTTTGGGTATCTTGAACTACAAGGCAGCAGCCTGACCCAAAAAAATGCCGATACTCAAAATGACCAAGACCGCATTCCCAAACCCATGCCCATTTTGTTTTATCATGGAGAAAATGCCAGCAGCCAGCTGCCCAGTGCTGGTAAATTTAACTACACAGGCAACTGGCTGTACCTAAGTGATGTCAAAAAACGCCCCGCCCTTTCAGCAGCAGATGAGCGAGTGGGGGTCTATCTCAATGCCAGTGGCAAGGCCAACGAGGGCGATGTCGTCAGTGCCGCCCACATTTATCTAAATGGCTTTCAATATAAGCACACGCCTGCCACTTATCAGGTGGATTTTGACACAAACTCATTAACAGGCAAGCTGTCTTATTATGATAATCCCAATCAGCAAAATAATAAAGGCGACTATATTAAAAGCCAATTTGACACTACCAAAAAAGTCAATGAAACCGATGTGTATCAAATTGATGCCAAAATCAAAGGCAACCGCTTTGTTGGTACAGCCAAATCTTTGGTTAACGAGAACACAAAAACCGCGCCTTTTATCAAAGAGCTGTTCTCTAATGCTGCCAACCCAAACAACCCAAACCCCAACTCAGATACGCTAGAAGGCGGATTTTATGGTAAGTCGGGCGATGAGCTGGCGGGTAAATTTTTATCCAATGACAACGCATCTTATGTGGTCTTTGGTGGCAAACGAGACAAAACGACCAAACCTGTCGCCACAAAAACGGTGTATTTTAGTGCAGGCTTTGAAAAACCCAACACCAGTTTTGTGGATAATGAAACAATTGGTGAAATTATTAACAGTCAAGGGTTAAATGATAAAATCAATGACCAAATTGAAGAAGGGATTGTCCCTGTCAGTAATAATGAAGAATATTATGAATATGCTTGGGGCAAGCCAGAGAAGCAGTTCACCAAAAAAGTCAGCAGCAGCACCCAAGCCGTGCCAGCTTATTTTGGGCAACATGATAAATTTTATTTTAATGGCAACTATTATGACCTATCAGCCAATCATGTTGATAAATTAGCCCCTGCCGATGCTGTCAAAGCCAACCAATCCATTAAAGAAAAATACCCTGATGCCAAACTAAATAAAGATAACCAAGTTACCACCATCGTGTTACAAGAAGCCAAAGGCGATAAGCCGTATACCGCCATTCGTGCCAAAAGCTATCAGCACATCAGTTTTGGCGAGACGCTGTATAACGATGCCAACCAAACCCCAACACGCAGTTATTTTGTGCAAGGCGGTAGGGCCGATACCAGCACCACGCTGCCCACGGCAGGTCAATTCACCTACAACGGTCTTTGGGCAGGCTATCTTACTCAAAAAAAGGACAAAGGTTATAGCAATAAAGAAGAAATTATCAAGGAAAAAGGTCATCAAGGTTATCTGTTAACCAAAGACTTTACCCCAGAAGAAGATGACGATGATTTGACCGCATCTGCTGGCCTCCAAGATGATGATGCAGACGCCGATGATGATGGTGCAGATAATGTGTATCAAAAAGGTGAGATTCGCCCCGAATTTGCCAACAAGCACTTGCCCATTAACGAGCCTACTTATGAAAAAACCTTCTCCTTAGATGGTAAAAATAAAGCTAAGTTTGATGTGGATTTTGACACCAACAGCCTGAAAGGCAATCTCAATGACAATAATGGCGACATTGTTTTTAACATCAAAGATGGCAAGATTGATGGCACAGCCTTTACCGCCAAAGCCGATGTGTCCGATTATCGCCATGAGATTGGCAATAACAACAGTGGCGGATTTTTATACAACATCAAAGACATTGATGTTAAGGGGCAATTTTTTGGCACAAATGGCGAAGAGTTGGCAGGGCAGTTACAGTATGACAAAGGCGATGGCATCAATGACACCGCCGAAAAAGCAGGGGCTGTCTTTGGGGCTGTCAAAGAGACCAAATAACGCCCCCCTCATCATCGTTTAGTCGCTTAGTCGTTTAGTCGCTTGACCAACAGTTGATGACGCCCTTGGCAATGCCTTAAAACAGCACTTTGAAATAAACAGCACTTTGAAATGGTGTCTTAAAACAGTGCCTTAAAACAATGCCTTGGGCGAATTCTTGGATAAATACGCCAGATTTTCCTTGGGCTAATATCTTGATAAAACATCGCCAGAAAATAGAAAATAAAGTTTAGGATTTTTTATGTCAAAATCTATCACACACACACCATCAGTCCATACCATGACCACGCACCGCTTAAACCTTGCCATCAAAGCGGCGTTATTTGGTGTGGCAGTTTTGCCCTTATCCGTTTGGGCGCAAGAAAACACTCAGACAGATGCCAACTCTGATGCCAAAGACACAAAAACACCTGTCGTCTATTTAGATGCCATCACGGTAACCGCCGCCCCATCTGCCCCTGTTTCTCGGTTTGACACCGATGTAACAGGGCTTGGCAAAACGGTCAAAACCGCTGACACGCTGGCAAAAGAACAAGTGCAGGGCATTCGTGATTTGGTGCGTTATGAAACTGGGGTGAGTGTGGTTGAGCAGGGGCGTGGTGGCAGCAGCGGATTTGCCATTCATGGCGTGGATAAAAACCGAGTGGGGATTACCGTAGATGGCATTGCCCAAATTCAATCCTACAAAGATGAATCCACCAAACGAGCTGGTGCAGGCTCTGGGGCGATGAACGAGATAGAGATTGAAAACATTGCCGCCGTTGCCATCAATAAAGGCGGTAATGCCCTAGAAGCAGGCTCTGGTGCGTTGGGCGGTTCGGTGGCGTTTCATACCAAAGATGTGGGCGATGTCTTAAAATCTGGTAAAAATCTTGGCGCTCAAAGCAAAACCACTTATAACAGCAAAAATGGCCATTTTAGTCAGACGCTGGCAGCGGCAGGTAAAACCGAGCGTGTGGAAGCGATGGTGCAATACACTCGCCGTAAAGGCAAAGAAAACAAAACACACAGCGACCTAAATGGCATCAACCAAAGCCTATATCGCTTGGGTGCATGGCAACAAAAATATGATTTAAGAAAGCCTAACGAACTGTTTGCAGGCACAAGCTACATCACCGAAAGCTGTTTGGCAAGTGATGACCCAAAAAGCTGCGTACAATACCCTTATGTCTACACCAAAGCCCTGCCAGATGGCATCGGCAATCGCAATTTTTCTGAGTTAAATGATGCTGAAAAAGCACAATATTTGGCGTCCATGCACCCCCATGAGGTTGTCTCTGCCAAAGATTATACAGGCACTTATCGGTTGTTACCTGACCCCATGGACTATCGTTCAGACTCGTATTTGGCACGCCTTAACATCAAAATCACCCCAAATCTGGTCAGCAAACTGTTATTAGAAGACACCAAGCAAACATACAACATTCGTGATATGCGTCATTGTAGTTATCATGGGGCAAGATTGGGCAATGACGGTAAGCCTGCCAATGGCGGCTCCATTGTCCTTTGCGATGATTATCAAGAGTATCTAAATGCCAATGACGCATCACAAGCATCATTTAGACCAGGTGCCAATGACGCCCCCATTCCAAAACTGGCTTATGCCAGAAGCAGTGTGTTTAACCAAGAGCATGGCAAAACTCGCTATGGGTTAGGTTTTGAGTTTAAGCCTGACACGCCATGGTTTAAACAAGCAAAATTAAACCTACATCAACAAAATATCCAAATCATTAACCATGACATTAAAAAATCGTGCAGCCAATATCCCAAGGTGGATTTAAATTGTGGCATCAGTGAAATTGGGCATTATGAATATCAAAACAATTACCGTTATAAAGAAGGGCGTACCAGTTTGACAGGCAAACTTGATTTTAATTTTGACCTGCTGGGTCAGCACGATTTGACGGTGTTGGCTGGTGCAGATAAAATTAAAAGCCAATTTCGTGCCAACAACCCCAGACGCACAATCATTGACACCACCCAAGGCGATGCCATCATTGATGAAAGCACGCTGACAGCACAGGAGCAAGCCAAATTTAAGCAATCAGGGGCAGCGTGGATTGTCAAAAATCGCCTTGGACGCTTAGAAGAAAAAGATGCCTGTGGCAATGCCAATGAATGTGAACGTGCTCCCATTCATGGCAGTAACCAATATGTGGGCATTAACAACCTTTATACACCAAATGATTATGTGGATTTAAGTTTTGGTGGACGCTTGGACAAACAACGCATTCACAGCACCGATTCAAACATCATCAACAAAACTTACACCAACAAAAGCTATAATTTTGGGGCGGCGGTTCATCTGACACCTGATTTTAGCCTGTTGTATAAAACTGCCAAAGGCTTTCGTACGCCAAGTTTTTATGAGTTATACAACTATAACAGCACCGCCGCCCAGCATAAAAACGACCCTGATGTGTCTTTTCCCAAACGAGCGGTTGATGTCAAACCTGAAACTTCAAATACCAACGAATATGGCTTTCGCTATCAGCACCCTTGGGGGGATATTGAGGTGAGCATGTTCAAAAGCCGTTACAAGGACATGTTAGATAAAGCCATACCGAACCTAACCAAAGCCCAGCAAGAGTATTGTAAGGCTCATTTGGATTCCAATGAATGTGTTGGCAATCCGCCCACGCCCAAAACCAGTGATGAGGTATTTGCCAACTTATATAACGCCACCATCAAAGGGGTGAGCGTCAAAGGCAAACTGGATTTGCATGCCATGACATCAAAGCTGCCAGATGGTCTTGAAATGACCTTAGGTTATGGTCATACCAAATTGGGGAAATTTGATTACATTGCACCCAAAGATGCCGATGGTTGGTATCAGGCTCGCCCTGCTTTTTGGGATGCCATCACCCCAGCACGCTATGTGGTCGGTCTAAACTATGACCACCCAAGTCAAGTATGGGGCATTGGCACAACTTTAACGCACAGCAAACAAAAAGATGAAAATGAGCTTAGTGCCCTTAGAATCAGAAATGGCAAAAGAGAAACACAAACCTTAACACGCACAATACCCAAAGCCTATACTTTAATAGACATGACAGGTTATTATAGCCCAACTGAGAGCATCACCGCCCGCCTTGGCATCAACAATGTGTTAAACACCCGCTACACCACATGGGAAGCAGCACGCCAACTGCCCAGTGAAGCTGCAAGCAGTACCCAATCAACCCGTTACATTGCACCAGGTCGCAGTTACTTTGCCAGTCTTGAAATGAAGTTTTAATATGACCTGTTTTTTATCAAAGACCAACCCTGCTTTAAAAGTCAAGCACAGACTTTTAAAGCAGCTGCTGTTATTGCTCTGTGTTGATACATTAACAGCACAGGCGTATGCCCACAGCCATCATATGCCCATTCATACGCCCACGCATGAGCTGCCATCTGCTGATGGTTTATCAGATGAAAGTTTGGGTAAAGATTTGGACAGTTTGGATAGCCCAGATGGCTTAGGTGATGGTTTAGGCGATGGTTTTACCAGTGATGGCTTAAAGAGTGATAAAAGCCCCCTGCCCATCAATACCTTACCCATCAATACCTTACCCATCAATATCTTACCCATCAATCAGAGCAATGAGAACCAATCTGCCCCACCAACCGTAGATGTCAATTTTTTACTTGCCCAGCCAGAGGCATTTTATCATGTCTTTCATCAAGCGATTGTGCAAGATGATGTGGCGACATTACGCTTGTTATTGCCATTTTATGACCGCCTGCCTGATGATTATCAAGATGATGTTTTGTTGTTATTTGCCCAAAGCAAACTTGCCCTAAGTGATGGTAATACCAAATTGGCATTAAATCTGCTGACCGATTTGAGCAACAAAGAGCCGACGCTTACGGCGGTGAAATTACAACTTGCCTCTTTGCTTCTGACCAAAAAGCACGATAAACACGCCCAAATGGTGCTAGATGAACTCAAAGACGATGCCCACTTTTTAAAATTAAGCAAAAAAGAACAAAGATGGGTGCTGTCGCAAAGTCGCTATTTACATAAAAAATACAAAATGGGCTTGGATTTGGGCATCAACTATCTGCATTTGGACAATATCAATGCCGCCTCTACCATCACACAGCCCAACATTAAAAAAGACGCCCCAAAACCTGCTCATGGGCTTGCCTTATCGCTTGGTGTGAATAAATACACGCCACTTAGTCATGGTATTAGTATTTATACAGCCCTAGATGTTGATGGTAAGTTTTATGATGACAAAAGCCACAATGAACTGGCGGTTTTTGCTCATGCTGGGCTAAGAAAAGACCACCAAAAAGGTTATGTTGATGTCGTGCCTTTTGTTGGGCGTATTTTTGCCACCAATCAGCAGTTGCATGGCAGATTATCCCCCAGAAAAGACAGTCAGGGCGTGGCGTTTGGTAGCCATCATCGGATCAATGATAAATGGCAAAATGCGTTTTTTGTACGCATGGAAAAAGGCAATTATGCCGAGCGTTATCAAGGTTATGATGGCAAGCGTTATCATGTGAGTGACACCATTTTGTTGCAAGATGGTCCAAATCGTCGTTATTCTTTGGGCGTGGGGTATCAGCTTGGTCATCTGCAAGATGCAACAAAAAGCAGTCATGCCACAAAGATACATTTTGGGGTGTTGCAAAGATTACCAAATGGTCTGACCGTGCAAGGTAGGATGAGTGCTGAGCGTGAGCGTTATCATGGTAAATTATTGCGTCTGGTCAATCCCAATGATGTGTATCGCACAGATAAAACCCTAACCCTGCAAACCTCCATTTGGCACAAAGACATTCGCTGGCTTGGATTAACGCCAAAGCTGACTTATCGTTACAGTAAAAATAACAGCAACTTGCCAGCACTTTATAGCCATAACAAACAAAATTTTTATTTGGAGCTTAGTCGGTCGTTTTAACTTAATTGTCTAAGAGTAGGTTAAGGTGGTTGGCGGTTTTTGAGTGTTGTGGTATTATTAAACTTCTTTGATGACAACTATTTATACCATCAAAACCCATTTAAACAAAGACAAAACCCATTACCATCACCCATCAACAAGCATGATGACACAAGAGCAACAAGGCTAAGCGTTAAAGCATATCAAAGCAAGAGCAACCGCTTTTGGTTAATCTTGAAAATTTGCATAATCTCATCTGTTACACCATCAGGGCTTTGATTGGCATTGATTCGCTTGATACGCTCGGGATTTTTTTGGTATTGATACAAAAAGCCTTGATAAGTTTTGTCGAAAAATCCTTGCCCTGCACTCTCAAAGCGGTCGGCTTGACTTCGCTTACCTGCCCGCTCCAAGCCAATGGCAGGGTCTAAATCCAGCCAAAAAGTCAAATCAGGCTGTTTTGGGATAAAATCATTTATGAGCCGTTCAATCCTAGCAAGTTCACGCTCATCGCCCCCAAACCGCCCAAAGCCTTGATACGCCACGGTGCTGTCAAAAAAACGGTCGCAAATCACCCATTTACCCTCTGCCAAAGCAGGCAAAATGATGCGATGCAAATGGTCAGCTCGTGCGGCAAACATGAGTAAAAGCTCGGTGTCATCATTGATGTCAGTTTTGCTGTCTAGTAGGATTTTACGCAAGTCTTCGGCAAGCAGGCTACCCCCTGGCTCACGGGTGCGGATGTGAGTGATGCCCTGTTTATCAAGCTCACAGCAAAAGTTATCTATGGCAGTCGTTTTGCCTACGCCTTCGGTACCTTCAAAGGTGATAAATTGGGGTATTGTCATGATTTTTCCAAATATTTTGATTTTTAAAAAAGTGTTAATGAAACACAAAAGATTGCAATGTCATCTATTTATCCGCCATCAAGGTCCGATACTCCGCCACTGCCTTGTTATGCTCAGCAAGGGTTAGGCTAAATTTATGACCGCCTTTACCTGTTGCCACAAAATAGATGTATGGCGCATCAGATGGGTGCAAACTCGCCTGTATGGCTTCGGCAGACGGCAGGGCAATGGGCGTAGGTGGCAAACCGTCTATATGATAAGTGTTGTAATCGGTTCGCTCGGTGATATTGGATTTATAAATTTTACCATCATAGCGGTCAAACAGTCCATAGATGATGGTTGGGTCGGTTTGTAATCTCATGCCTTGACGCAGGCGATTAACAAATACGGCTGACACGTCATCTCTTTCAGATTTTATGCCTGTTTCTTTTTCTATGATGCTTGCCATGATAAGTGCATCATAAGGCGTTTTATAAGGTAAACCCTCATCACGTTCTGCCCATATCTTACCCAATATCGCCATCTGGTCGCTGTGCAGTTTTTTTAAAATGACAGTGTCGGTTGTGCCTTGATTAAAAAAGTAGGTATTGGGGACAAATTGTCCTTCCAGATTGCCGTTAGGCGTGCTGATATCTAGGGCTTTGGCAACTTTGGCGTTGTCTCGTGCCACGTCCGCCCACGAATACCCATCAGCGTCCGACAGGAGCGGCGTGAGCAATTCAAGCTTGACCCCATCGGTCGTTTTTAGGGTGTGGTATAGGTCTTTGACCGTTTTGCCTTCGATGATTTGCACCTTTATCATGGCAACTTGCCCCCCCTGCCCCAAAATCTTGACCACATCGGCAAGGCTTGCCCCCTGTGGGATTTGGTATGTCCCTGTTTCTAGGTTGCCTTTGGCGTGGAATCTAAGATACAGTCGTGTGGCGGTGCTGGACGCAAGCGGACTGGTCTGCCATTTGTCCTTGACAAGTAGGCTATGATAAGTGTCGCCCTTATCCACCGTCAAAGTCTGGGCGGGGCGGTCGGTCTTAGCAAAGGCGGTTACATAGACGATGGCACCCCACAGGGCAATCAAGGCTAGTACGACAGCCAGAGTGAGCCATTTTAGGGGGGATTTTTTGGAAGATTTTTTGTTTGGCATGGCAACATTGGATGAGAAAAGTTATGCTTATTGTAGCAAATTACCACAAAAGTTTTTAAGATTATTGTAAAATTAACAGGATAATTTTATATTGGACAATTCATAAGCATACCCATGACCGCCCACCCATTTATCCTTGCCAATGTCTTTACCGATGGTACGCCCTTTGGGGGCAATCCGTTGGCAATCTTTCCCCACGCCAATTTTGATGACGCCACCATGCAAGCCATCGCTTGCCAGTTCAATCTCAATGAGACGGTGTTTATCACCCATTTTGACAAACAAGCCCGCACCGCACGCATTCGCATTTTCACCCCAAGTATTGAAATGCCCTTTGCAGGGCACCCAACCATTGGGTCGGGGTGGTATTTGGCGACAACGCACGGCTTGTCAGCACTTGACATCAGTACACAAACTCGCGCCGTTCATCTCAACCATATGCCATCTTGCACCACGCTAACCACCAACAGTTACGCCCTTTGCCCTGCCCAAACAGACCGCCACGCCCTTAGCACCTTGACCGCCTTGCCCCAAGAGATGTTGGCGGATAAGGCATATTTTGTCAATGCAGGAGTGTGCCAGCTTCTTTTGCAAGTCAAAGATACACAAGCGTTAGAGCGTGCCAAGGTGTGTTTGACAAGCCTAAAAAACATCTTTGATAATAACAAAACCCTTGCCATCAACCAAGGCATAACGCTTGAACACACGCTATATCTGTGGTGCATGAATGATGATACCATTCATGTTCGCTTATTTTTTGAACAAAATGGGATTATCTTAGAAGACAGTGGCACAGGCTCGGCGTGCGTGAATTTGGGGGCGTATCTGCTTGATAATGGCACCAACCACAGACAATTTACCATTCATCAAGGCGACCATCTACACCGCCCAAACCGTCTGTTTTTGGAGCTTAATGACGGCATACAGATGGGTGGACAGGTAAGGCAAGTCGGGCGGGGCGAATTTTATTTGACCTAAATAATGCCAAATAAATTTCTCCCAAAACTAAAAACCCGCCCGTAGGCAGGTTTTTGTGCTTTGATACATGCTAATTAGTAGCGAGTAATCAGAGCAATCGGCTCTTTTTCGTCCATTTTGTCTTTGGGGACAAATACCACTTCACCGCCGTTGTGGCTCACCATCTCGATAATCTCACTTACCGCATCATCGGTGACGCCATCTGCTGTTGCATCGTCTGATACGAGCAAAGTCAAGGCAGTCTCATCAATGGTCGCAGGCACGATGTGTCCTTGACGCACTAAGAGTTTGACGGCATTGCCTTCAACCGCTGAGCGGTAGATTTGTTGCAAATCGGTGCGTACCATCTTCTCGTTACGGGCTTTTTCAAGCTCGCCTTGGGCGGTCTCATAGCGAGTAGCACGCTGAGTCTCCACCACATCCTGCACGCCTGCCACAATCTCTTCGGCACGTCCGTCTTTTAGGTTGGGCAGGTGTTCCACTTTACCGATGATAAAGCTGTCGTTGTCCACTACCTGCTCATAAAAGCCCAAAGTACGGCTATCGCCCACCAAAATCACAGGCAATGGGTCAATGTTACGAAACTCTTGTAAGCTCTTATCCACACGGTTCATGAACTCTTTTAGATAACGGTCATCATCCGATGAGCCTGTACGGTCGGCTTTTGCCCCTGTGGGTAGGGTTGTGTTATTGATCGGGAAAGTCAGCTCGCTCATTTGCGATTGACGTTCGCTCTCACCACCGATTTCTTTAACCACACGGTCGTTGGTCGCTTCAATCAAGCGAGCGTGTTCGCTTGTTGCCACAAGTACATAATAATGCACCGCTTCGGACATATCACGCACCAAGTCTCTGGTGGCAAACTTTTCGCCCAAAATCACACGCTCTTTGGCATCAAATGGCAAACGCAACACTTGGGCTTCGTTTTCATTGGCAAAAATGGCAAGTGTATCTAAGTTATAATTATGGTCAAGCTCGTCCGTCTTGGCATGGATAAGCTCCATGATGGCATCGCTTGTGCGTTTGTCATGTTCGTTTGTGATACGCTCTTCGGCGACTTTTAGTTGATTTTTTAGGGCAATGTGGTCTTGCTCATTTTCTGGGTGGGTGCGGTGAGTTTTGACAAAGATACTCACGGCAGGATTGCCACGGGTGGCTTTTAGGTTTTTTAATGTTGCTTTCATAACAAACTCCTTAAACTTGATTGCTAAATGGCTAATCATTAGGGCGTGCCTACCATTGATAACATTCTTATAAAATAAGATGAAAAATTGACAATTTCAATCAATTTTTGCATGAAAAATGGCTAAATCTTGTTTTTCATCGTCAAAAACTTGTCTGATAGAATAACTATCAACCTGCGTTTTTTCCTTGAAAAACGTGCGATTTTTCTCATTTTTCATTGCAAATACCAAAGGCAGGCACGCCCTAATCACATAATTAATTAAATTTAACCGTCCGATTATAAAATCTAAATTTAAAATCTGATGATGATTGTAGCGAGTTTTTGGGTATTTGTCTGTTAAGAAATGGTCGGTTTTATGGTTAAAATGTAGCCAAAAAATCGGCTGTGTAAGATTGATAACAAGGTTTGTAAGTCTTTGTAAAAAGACCTACTTTGATTGGGGATTTTATGTATAATGGGAAGTTGGCAGATTTATAAAGCGGTTTTTTAACTTTAAAACACAAATCAAAAACACAAAAAAAATGGGCGATGACACCCATTTTATCTCTCCAAACTCAATTTTTCTCTTTTTGGTCAAAGACCACGCCGTTTGCCATTTCCATGCGTTTGGCAAGCTGAATGTCTCGCCCATGCACTTCGTATTGGTCGGGCTCGCCAATGCGTACTTTTAAAACAGTATAGTAATTCTCCCACGTGGGGTAATGTTCTAACTCTTCGCAATAGAACGCCACACGGGTAGTAAAGGCGATGACGTCAGCAAAACTGGCAAATTCATACGTCTTGACAAGGCTATTGCCATCCAATGCCCAGCCTTGCAATCTTTCTAGTTGTAAGGCGACTTGGTCTGCGGTAAGACTGCTCATGATGTTCCTTTGGTTAGGTAAAAGATAAAAATACACCAAGCCATTTTACCAAAATCTTCAAAATTTCGGCAAGATTTTTGGCAAATTAACCCATATTTTTGTAAACGATTATCACAATTTAGTTGTTACCCAATCATGATAAGACGTGTTAAGTCATGCTCACGCCAACAGCGGTTGGTATTCGTCTCGTCTGTCGATGTAGCTTGCCACAAAGGAACAGCTTGGCACGACTTTTTTGCCATTATCACGAGCATAATCCAAGGCGTGTTTGACCAATGCCGTACCCAGTCCACGCCCGCCCAGCTCTTTGGGAACGATGGTGTGGTTATAATCTAGGGTATCATCATTGATGACTTCATAGCTTAAAAAGCCAGTATGTCCGTCAATGGTCACTTCAAAACGCTGTGTGGCAAGGTTGTGGATGATGTCGGTCATGGGGCTGTCCTTAATGGTTGATATTAAAGGTTAAAAGTTAAAAGTTAAAAATACTGCTCTTATGCTAACACAAATTTTATCAAGGCAAAAGCCTATTTATACGCTTGCCGCTATACATGGCATGCCACATCAGGTGCATTGACAAACCAAAATCATTTCACCAAACCCATTTACCAAAATATTACCGACTTTTGGTATTCATCGTGGTATGATAATTCATCAGTTTTTTAGCATATTTTAGAGATCTTTTAACCATTTGACATATCTTGGATATGGTTTAGCCTTAAAATATTATTTATAATGACAAAAACAGTTACATTTTTTTGTGTAATGTTGTAAACTAAGAGCCATACAATTATCAGGGGTGACACATGACCGAAGATAACGCCAATCCAAACCCAAACGCCAGTCATCGTATCTTAGTCGTTGATGATGACGCCAGACTGCGTGCCTTATTACAGCGATTTTTAGAAGATGATGGCTTTACCGTGCGTGCGTGCCATGATGGCAAGCAGATGGACAAACTCATGCAACGTGAGATGTTCTCGCTCATCGTGCTTGATTTGATGTTGCCCGACGAAGACGGCATCGCCATCTGCAAACGCCTGCGTGCCGATAATGCCGACATTCCCATCATCATGCTGACCGCCAAAGGCTCCGACACCGACCGCATCGCAGGGCTTGAAGCAGGGGCGGATGACTACCTACCCAAACCCTTTAACCCCAAAGAACTACTGGCTCGTATCAAAGCGGTGCTTCGCCGTCATAACCGAGAGCTGCCCGGAGCCCCATCTCAGCAGATGGAAGTGGTGGAGTTTGGCTCATGGACGCTTGATTTATCCACTCGCACCCTAAAAAAAGACGGCAATGTCGTCACCCTAACCACAGGCGAGTTTAGCGTTCTAAAAGCACTCGTTCAGCACCCCAGAGAGCCACTGACCCGTGACAAACTCATGAATCTGGCTCGTGGGCGTGAATGGGGAGCGATGGAGCGTTCAATTGACGTACAAGTCTCACGCCTAAGACGACTCATCGAAGACAACCCATCTCAGGCTCGCTATATCCAAACGGTGTGGGGCGTGGGTTATGTCTTTGTCCCTGACGGGGCAGAGAGCTGATAACACAAAAACCAAACAACGCTTTGTTGTTTGGTTTTTTACTGGATGTTTGTCTTGGATTACCGCTTGCACATCAGCCTTTTTTGGCGACCACTTTACGCACCTTTTCTCTGGCACGGTCTTGTTTTAGGCGGGATAGATAATCCACGAACACAATGCCTTTTAGATGGTCAAGCTCATGCTGTATGCACACCGCCAACAGCCCATCCGCCTCAACGCTAAATGGCTTGCCGTCAGCATCCAAAGCATCAATCTGCACACGGGCAGGGCGACTGACATCATCATACACCTCAGGAATGGACAAACAGCCCTCTTTATAAGGGACAAGCTCATCGGTCAGTGGCGTGACTTTGGGATTGATGTACACCTTGGGCTGTGGCTCTTCGCCTTCTTTGGCTAAGTCCATGGTCACCACTTGCACATGCCTGTCCACCTGTGTCGCCGCCAGTCCAATGCCCTTGGCATCATACATGGTCTCAAACATGTCGCTAATTAAGGTCTTAATCTCATCGGTAATTTCGCCAACCTCACTTGCCACAGTACGCAAACGTGGGTCAGGATAATGTAAAATGGGTAATAGTGCCATAATGTCTCTTGTCGTTGGTTTTGGGGTATTATATCAGAAAATTGGGTTTTGGTAAAATGGATTTAGGGTTATCGTGGTTTGGCAGTCTTTTTGTCATCAAAAATAACCTGCAAAAGACAAAACAAACCGCCACTAAACTCCAATTTATATATTTCCATGGGTTTTTCACACAACATCATTTGGCCAAATAATGCTCACTAACAGGCTGTAAATATTTATCGTCAATCACAAGACATTTGGCGGATTTCTCCTGTTGTATTTTAGTTTTTGTTTTTGCAATGTCTTTTGACTGATTGATTCGACCTTCTTCATCAGTAGCAAACTTGAAAAAATCTACCGATACAGGGCAGAAAACTTTGGTGCTACCCAAATTCCATGCCATATAGCCATATAAGGCATTATCTCTATTATTAAAAATATCTTTATTATCATCTTGGCATTTCTTTTTACTCTCTTCATTTTTTAAACCTGTACAATTGTAAGCATTAAAAATATCTTTTTGTGCCAAAATATCTCTTTTGGATAAGCCATTGATATTTTCAGAAGTGGTATTACCATTATGAATAAGATACCAAGAGCTGTCTTGGGGTTTTTCTATGAATTTAGGGAAGGATAAAGAGCTTATAACATGCCCCTTACTTACCGTTATAGAAAATACATAAAAACCAATGGTTACTAGCAATAAAATAGTATTTAAAATTCTATTGTCCTTTACTTTTTTAATAACATCATCAAATGTAAAGAATAGATTTAAAAATATAAAAATAATGGAACCCAAGAAATAGATAAAAAAATTAGTTTCAAAATCACTATTTATTTCTAATGATTGATATGTGATATTAGACCTCTTTCCAAACTACCCCAGCTCAAAATTATAAATCGCAGAAATTAGATTCACCCTTAATCCAAATCTTTTTCTGCGATTGCGGTAGCGACATGATAAGATTTTAAAACACTTGAGTTTCCCAATGACATGTTCATTGGTTACTCGCTTGGATGATAACTTGCGATTTGCTTTTTTATCTGCTTTGGTTAAAGGTTTAAGTTTTGTCTTTTTCTTTGGTAGTTGGCTATTTGCATGAGTTTGTTGTATGCCTTGATAGCCTGAATCTACTTGAATCAAAATACTTTGTTTGATGGTTATTTTTGATGATTGGTAGAGTTTAAAGTCATGCATGCCTCCTCTACCAACATGGGTGCATAGTATTCTCTTACTCTTTTTATCAACAACAATTTGTGCTTTTAAGGTATGACGTTTCTTTTTGCCTGAGTACTGTCGCCTTTGCTTTTTTTAGGTCTCTCTATGGGGATTTCTGTGGCATCAATGAGTACAGTTTCAAGGTTGTTGTCTTGCCATAAGGCTTTTTTACCTGGCAAGGCAAAGTCTTTGTGATTGATGAGTATACCTTCCACCCATTTAATTGCCTTGCACACAGCACTTTTAGTAATACCAAAGTCTTGGGCTATGTGAAATTGACTGCGGTATTCTCTGTAGTAGTTTAAGGTTATGACAAGTTTACTCTCTGGGCTAATTTTGGCTTTTCTACCGCCTTTTTTATGTTGTTCATTGTAGGCTTCTTGTAGTATTGTAAGCATGTGTTGATAAGTAGTTCTTTTTATACCAAAGTATCGTTTAAACTCACTGTCGTTTAGTTTTTCAGCTTGCTTGGGTGTCATGTCTTGGTTTTTTAAGGTTAAATGGGTATTATAACATGATGTGTTGTTGGTTTGGAAAGGGGTCTATTATTAAAAAAATAAAACAGTAAAACTGTTGAGAATAATATTAAAAGAGATAAAGATAGCACAAAATTACTGAACAAATTACTCAATACATTACTTTTTTCACCTACCGATATTATAGAGATTAATATAAAAAATAAAACAATGAAAGATATTGATAAAATATAGCCTAGTATTATATTGCACAAAAAAGAAAGGGACGAAAATATAAATAAAATAGTTAAAAAAGTTGAAATATTCGGTTTTTTTGATATGTCATTTTTTAACGTATTACTTAAAAGTCCGATAAGTTTAGGTATAAAAAATAATGACAGCAATATCATAATATTTAGTAAATAGAAACTAATAATTGCTATCAAATTATAAGATTTTGAAATGATATCTGGAAATAAAAAAGATTTGTCTATGATATCAAGATATATTCTTATATTTATAAAACCTATTACAATGCTAAAAACAGTAATAATGGGCAGTAATTTTACAAAAAACCTAAGACAGATAATAATTTATTTATTATATCATCATATTTTTTATCAATATTACCATTATTGATAGTGTTCAAAAATTTATTAAAATCCACTTCTTCTTTGGATTCCAAAATTGGATTTTCATCTTTCAATTCTTTTCTTGGCATTTTGAAGCTCTTAAATTAAAAATTAGACTCAAACAATCCTTTGTTTGAGTCTTTATTACTATATAACGTCTAGCTCCCAATCTTCTTATACTTCATCCGCTTAGGCGTGGCATCTGCCCCAAGTCGCTCTTTACGCCATTTTTCGTATTCGGTGTAGTTGCCGTCAAAGAACTCTGGCGTTTCGTTTTCAAACGACAAAATATGCGTACAAATACGGTCCAAGAACCAGCGGTCGTGGGACACCACCATGACCGTACCAGGGAACACCTGCACCGCATCTTCCAAGGCACGCAAGGTCTCCACGTCAAGGTCGTTGGACGGTTCGTCAAGCAGGATAACGTTCGCCCCTTGTTTTAGGGTTTTGGCAAGTTGCAAGCGATTTCGCTCACCGCCTGACAGACTGCCCACACGTTTTTGTTGGTCTTGACCCTTAAAGTTAAAGCGTCCGATATAGGCACGGCTTGGCGTGGTGTATTCGCCCACGGTAATCATGTCAAGTCCGTCTGACACTTCTTCCCACACGGTTTTGTTGTCGTCAAGCTCATCTCTAACCTGCCCCACATAGGCGACTTTGACGCTCTCGCCCACTTCTACCGTGCCGGTGTCGGGCTTGTCTTTGCCCGTAATCATATTAAATAGGGTCGTTTTACCCGCACCGTTTGGTCCCACGATACCCACAATTGCCATGGGTGGCACGCTAAACGATAGGTTTTCGTACAGCAAACGGTCGCCAAAGGATTTTGAGATGTTATTAACTTCAATCACTTTATTGCCCAAACGGGGTCCTGGTGGAATATAAATCTCTGCCGTCTCGTTACGCTGTTGGAACTCACGAGAGTTCATCTCTTCAAAGCGTTCAAGGCGAGATTTGGATTTGGCTTGCTGACCTTTTTGGTTTTTACGAACCCATTCTAGCTCTTGTTTTAGAGCCTTAGCAAAGGCTTCTTCTTGCTTTTGCTCTTGTTCTAGGCGTTTGTTTTTCTGTTCTAGCCATTCGGTGTAGTTGCCTTGGTATGGGTAGCCATAGCCACGGTCAAGCTCCAAAATCCACTCGGCGACATTGTCAAGGAAATAGCGGTCGTGGGTAATCGCCACAATCGTGCCAGAGTAGTCTTTTAAGAAACGTTCTAGCCACGCCACAGACTCTGCATCCAAGTGGTTGGTCGGCTCGTCAAGCAGGAGCATATCAGGCTTAGACAGGAGCAGACGGCACAGGGCAACACGGCGTTTTTCGCCTCCTGACAGCTTGGAGACGTCAGCGTCCCACGGTGGCAAACGAAGTGCGTCCGCTGCTTTTTCAAGCTGGGTGTTTAGGTTGTGAGCGTCCCACGCCTGAATGATGTCTTCCATTTTGCCTTGCTCGGCGGCCAATTTGTCAAAATCGGCATCAGGCTCGGCATATTCGGCATAGATTTGGTTAAGGCGTTCTAGGGCATCAAGGGCTTCACGCACGCCGTCTTCCACGTTGCCACGCACGTCTTTGGTGGGGTCAAGTTGGGGTTCTTGGGGCAGATAGCCCACCTTAATGCCCGCTTGCGGACGAGCTTCCCCGCTAAATTCGGTATCCACGCCCGCCATAATGCGTAGCAAGGTGGATTTACCGGCACCGTTAAGACCCAGCACGCCAATTTTTGCCCCTGGGAAAAAGGACAATGAAATGTCTTTTAAAATTTCACGCTTAGGCGGAACAAGTTTTGACACTTTGTTCATGGTGTAGATGTATTGAGCCATACAAATCCTTGAATTAAAAGAGATTTTTAAAAATTGGTCTGATTTAGAACTTGTCAAATTTTTGCCAATTTAACCGCCTATTATCGCATGGTTTGGGCGGTGGGGCAAGGTGTTTGGTTATGAGTTAAAATCAACCCGAATGCCTTTATCTATCAAAGTATCGTGATTACCGATGAGATTTTTGATGTCATCAAATGATTTTTGACTATTTTTTCCACTTCTTGACCACATTAATGAAGAATTGTGCTTGATTTTTTCTAATTTTTTAATCAAATGCTTTTCTTTGTTGATATTGCTTTTAAGATTGTCAATACCTGTTGCTCCAAAATGAGAATACAAATGACTAATTTTACAGTTACAAAAATAACATAGCTCATCTTCAAAATTTTCACATTGTAAAATGACAATTGGTGCTAATTTACAATGCTTTTTAAGACTGCTGATATTATGAATAAAATTATTGATTTCCTGTAACTGGTCGGTATCGGCTATGACGACAATTTGTGAGCTTACCTTGATTGTTCGCAATAGTGATTTTATCTTAGCTTCTGTAGCTTGCCAAAGATTAAACTTTTTTGTTTTACCTAAAAATCTTATGGCATCCCAATATTTTTGCTCATTTTCGCCTTCAACCAATACAACGATTTCAGGAATTTTTTTAGGTTTTAACATCATTCCCCCCAAATCAATTCATCTAAAAATTGTGTAGAAGGTATGGTTTTAAAATAATTATTTCTGACATAACCTTTTAATGTTCTGTCATTTTTTGAAAAACCTAATTTTTCTGGCTGTTCTGCCATACAGTACCCATATTCTTTATGTAGAAAAACAAAGCTATGACTTGGTAGATTTAAGTCCAAAACATCGTAATTATGGGTTGTATAAAAAAATTGCGAATATCTATTTAGTTTTTGAATAATCAAATTTAAAATAGTAATCTCTAATTCAGAATGGCTTGATGACAGTTTTTCATCAAGAAAATAAATAGAGCTATAAAAGTCATTTTTAATAACAGATAATATAAAATCCGCCACGCTCAATACATCATAAGTGCCTTTTGAAAAGCGATTTTTACTTCTTTGTGTAAAAGTCTCGCCATTGTCGGTTACTTTAACAGAATCGCCATTTTCAAAAAACACTGTGTAACCCTCAATGATATCCTCATCATCTTTTCTGGTTGTCTTTAAAGGTGCTACATCAATAATAGAACAATCAAAAGACTTTAAAATTTTTAACAAAATTTTAAAATCATACTCTGTTGATAATCTAATTGGTCTGATTTCATTATTATGATTTTCTGCAAATACATAATAAAATGAAAATTCTTTATCTTGATAATATTCAGCTATTTTATCACTTTCGCTATCAATTGGATTGAGCAAATCCCTACTAAGTTTATCCTGTTCTTTTTGATTTTCTAAGCGATTTTTTGCTGTAATATTGCTATCACTTTTATTTAAAGTGATAGCGGTATGTTCAATGGTGACAATTTTACCATTTTTCAAAAACTCCAAAGAAAGTGAGATAAATTGATTGCTTTTAGAAAAAACAAATTCAATTTCAATCCGTGCAGACTTATCAATGTTACAAACCGCATCATACAAGATACTAGGAACAATAATAGAATTTCCATTTAACATCCATTGAATACCCAATAAAATTTTCCCTAGCGACGTTTTACCGCTGGCATTTGTTCCCATTAAAATGCACACTCGTTTAAATTTGAATGCTGGCACATCTTCTAAATATTCAAAGTCTAATAAGGGTTGCGAATGCTTTCTTGGGTAAGTCAAGTCAAGCTCAAAATCTTGAAATCCATATAAATTATCCACATACAGGCGAGTAATTATCATGCTAATAAATCCAATTTTTGGAAAAAATAATGAAGTTATTATACAAATTTCACGCTTTGTATGCAATCACATAATAAAATTAAATTTTAAATTTTCAATTACTTACAAATTTAAGAATGCAAAAATAGCTGTTTTAGACCCCAAAATTAGCTATAATAACAAACCTAGCTACAAAAGCAAATAACCACTTATCACTCCTGCCAGATTTATCAGAAATACAGTCATGCCCGAATTACCCGAAGTTGAAACAACCAAAGCCAGCCTTGCCCCACTCATCGGTCAGCGTGTCAGCGACATTTACACGTCCGCCCATCGCTTGCGTGAAGTGATACCAGACGACCTAGACGAGCTTGTCGGGGCGAAACTTGTGCGTGTGGTTCGCCGTGCCAAATATCTACTGCTTGATTTTAACAAAAACGGCTCGCCCCTGCGTCTGCTCATTCATTTGGGCATGTCAGGCAGTCTGCAACAACATGACTCCCTTGCCTCACGCAAGCATGACCACGTCATCTTTGGCTTTGATGACTCATCGGTGCGTCTGCATTATCATGACCCCAGGCGTTTTGGCATGGTGATGTGGGCAGATGATGCCGAGCGTTATCTTGACAAACTCGGGGTAGAGCCTTTGGATGATGCCTTTGATGCTGACTATCTGCACGGGCTGATTCATAAAAACCCCAAACGCCCCATCGCCCGCCCCATCAAATCCGTCATCATGGAGCAGTCCATCGTGGTTGGTGTGGGTAACATCTACGCCGTGGAGAGCCTGTTCATGTCAGGCGTACACCCTGCCACGCCTGCCCATCAGATAGATAAAGACAAGATGGCTGTACTGGTCGATAACATCAAGGCGATACTCGCTCGCTCCATCGAACAAGGCGGGTCAAGTCTTCGGGACTTTACCGTAGGGGCGGGCAAAACGGGCTATTTTCAACAAATCCTACTGGCTTATGGACGAGCAGGTGAGCCATGTACGGCATGCCAAGAGATTTTGGAAAACATTAAAATCGGTGGGCGAGCCAGTGTGTACTGCCCGAGCTGTCAGCCACTTGACCCAGCTGTTAACCCCACTGTTTAATTCAACTGTTTAATTCATTAGTTTTTAGCAATCATTGGGCATCGCCAAATGTTACCGATTTGTTTACCCCTTGTCGGAAAATTTTACCGTCCACCCACTTTCTGGCAAAATAGGCTTGATAATATGGGCGGAACTTGTTTTAATAATAGCATAAATCTATCTTGGGCAAATCGCCCCCATTAGGATACTCTCATGAAAATCAAACACACACTATTGGCACTGACTGCCACCGCCCTTATCAGCACCACCGCTCACGCTGCCATCGAGATTGATGAAGAGCATTTTGGTCCTACCTATGGTTCTGCGGTACTTGATATTACCGTTGCCAAACCATTACAGTTGGTTGGTGCGGTTGCAGGCACAGCACTTCATGCGGTAGGCTTACCATTTTCTATGGCATCAGGTAGCGTGGAGAGTTCTTATGAGACTTTGGTTGTCAAGCCTTGGTCGGCACTCTCTCGCTGTGTGGGCTGTACCGAAGCCTATGACAACTATCGTAACGCCAACGAAGTAAACCCTAACGAAGTACGTATCGTTGTGGACAGACCTTCTGAGATTATCATCAATACCGACCAAAATGTGGTTGTAAACCCACGTTGATTGATGGCTGATTTTTTACTTGTTTTTGTTTCTCCAACCTATTTACCACCCTTTGGTAAATAGGTTTTTTATTTGGATATCAAAGTGATAATATGGCAAACTTTACAAATCAAAGCCCTTATATAAAATTGCCCAATCCATACAGACTGGGCGATTTTTAGATTTCTTGTTTATTAGGGAGTTTCTTGTTTTTTACGCCATGATTGCCATAGGCTTTCATGTTGGATTTTGGGAACTTTTAAGGTGATGGTGTTAGATAGCATGTCATGCACCGCAAGCCCCCGAGTATTGAACGCACAAAACAGATAATTAAACAAAAACCCCAGCATGGCACTCATCAGCACCGCCAGTCGTGAGCCGTGTAGCACCCCACCGATGGTCGCACAGAGTATGGGCAGTAGGCAGGCACTGATGATACGGCGAGTGCTTTGTACCCACGTCAGCAGATGTCCTGAACTATCCACTGTCTTTAATCGCCATGTCTGCATGCCGAGCGTCTGCCCTGATTTTCGCCAAAACAGTCCATAAAAACCTATCAAGGTCAGCACAAACAGCGGTGTCATGACCCCATTTTGATACCAAGTTGGCAATCTTTGGGCATGTGCCGAGTCTGTCCCCACTTCCATAAATAACAGCGTGCCGACCACCGCCCCAATCGTCCCCACCAAAAACAACATCGCCAATATCAACATACCGTCATACAACAGTGCCGTCACTCGCACCAAGGGCTTGGCGATGACAGGTAGCTCATCAGGGTTCACCTGCATGGGCATATCTTCGCTGTGTGTCTGTGATGGGCGGGGTTTTGGGATTTTATTTTTTTTAGCCATGATGATAAATAGAGTCAAAATAGGCTTTATTTTACCATGACTTTTGGGGTGTGTTGAACCTTTATGACACTTTTATGTGTTAAAGTTTTAGGGTGCGATTGTCATTAATACCATTTTATTGGCGTTTGACAAAATGTCACGCTTTCATCCGTCTTACATAAATGACTATTTGATACTTGATACTTCATTACTTAAAATGGTAACTTATTGATTATTTGATAATTATTTTTTGGGTCGTAGGAGTGAATTGCAATTCGCCCTTGATAAACCAATCATTTATACAAAGTTGAGAATGGCATACTTAATCTCAAAAGCTAAGCCAAGCCCTAAATTCATGCCACGCTAAACCATCAAATTATTTTTATAAATCCATTTGATAAATCCACACTAATCCATTTGATAAATCCACACAAACAAAAACACCAAAACTTAATCAAGTTTTGGTGTTCGGTATATGGCGCACCCGGAGAGATTCGAACTCCCGACCCCTTAGTTCGTAGCCAAGTGCTCTATCCAACTGAGCTACGGGTGCAGTACAACTGATGTGATTGTCAATCTTTACCACTCGTTGTGGTGGGCTATTATACATCAAAAATTTAGGATGTCAAGCCTTTTTTATTTATTTTTTAAAATAAATGGCGGTGACGGAGGGATTCGAACCCTCGATACAGTTTCCCGTATGCATCCTTAGCAGGGATGTGGTTTCAGCCACTCACCCACGTCACCGTTTTGATTGACAAATTTGTCAAAAGCTGTGGGCGATGATTATAGCAAAGTTTGGCAAAAATGCAAGGGTTTTTTATTTTTTTATGATAAATTTTTTAAAAAATATCAAAATCACCCCATTAAATTCATCAATTGCCATCAAATATCACCAAATGCCACCTTGATAAAACCCATATTGACAAATCAAAACGGAGGATTATCAGACAGTTTTAGCTTAGAATATCAAAAAATCCCTTGTTATAAAACAAGAGATTTAAGATTATCATAAGATAAGATTAGGGAGTATAATAGGTTGCAGCCCCAGGACCAACAGGCAAGCCCAAGGCAAACACCCAAATACAAAACAGCACCGTCCACCCCACCAAGAACAAGAGCGAGTACGGAATCATAAGCGACATGAGCGTGCCAACCCCTGTGTCTTTTTTGTAACGAATCGCCACCGCCATGATAAGCCCAAAGTAGCTCATCATCGGCGTGATGATGTTAGTACTGCTATCGCCGATACGATATGCCGCCTGAATCATCTCTGGCGCATAGCCTGTCAGCATGAGCATTGGCACAAAAATCGGTGCGGTAATTGCCCACTGAGCCGATGCCGAGCCGAGCATAAGATTGACAAAAGCACAAATCAAAATAAAGCCCACGAGCAACAAAGGTCCTGTCAGCCCAATGCCGTTTAGGAAGTTCGCTCCTGATACCGCCATGACCGAGCCGATGTTTGACCAATTAAAAAAGGCGGTAAACTGAGCGGCAAAGAACACCAGCACGATGTACATACTAAGCGAACTCATGGCAGCACTCATGGCATCCACCACGTCATCATTGGTCTTGATGGTGCCTGTAATCTTACCATACACAATCCCTGGAATGGCAAAGAACACAAAGATAAACACCACAATCCCATGCAAAAATGGCGAGCCTGCCACAAGTCCTGTCTCAGGATGTCTTAAAATCCCGTCCGCAGGCACAACAGTCCACGCCAGTAGCAAACAAAAAATCAGCATGGACACGCCCGACCAAATCAGTCCCTTCTTTTCTAGGGCAGTCAGTCGCTCCACCTTGCTATCAAGCACGCTTGGGTCATCGGCATCATCGGGGTTGTATTTACCCAAAGATGGCTCCACGATTTTTTCGGTAACAAAGTAGCCAATGCCACTCACCAAAAACGTGCTAATCGCCATAAAATACCAGTTGGCTTCTGCCCCCACGACATAATCAGGGTCAATAATGCGTGCCGCTTCTTGGCTGATGCCCGACAGTAGCGGATCCACCGTGCCAAGCAATAAGTTAGCACTATAACCGCCCGACACGCCTGCAAAAGCAGCGGCAAGTCCTGCCAATGGGTGTCTGCCCAATGAATGAAAAATCATCGCCGCCAGCGGAATCAGCACCACATAGCCAAGCTCTGATGCGGTGTTTGACATGATACCTGCAAAAACAATGACAAAAGTTACCATCTTTGGCGGGGCGTTCATGACAAGCCCCCGAAGAGCCGCCGAAATCATGCCTGAACGCTCAGCAATTCCCACCCCCAGCAAGGCGACAAGCACCGTCCCAAGTGGTATAAATCCTGTAAAGTTGGATACCAGATTTTCAACAATCTTAGCAAGTCCATCACCATTTAAGAGATTGACAACATAAATCATGCCATCTTCGCCACGCCCCTTAGCACCCTCTGGACGTGGATCAACCACCGACACGCCCATCATTGACAAAATGGCAGACGCTACAAGCAGAATGACCGACATCCATACAAATAAAATGGCAGGGTGTGGCAACAGATTGCCAAGCCATTCCACACCTCTTAAAAATCTCTGCATTTGAGAAGATATTGCTTTTTCTTGCATAACCTTTCCTTTTTAAAAAACCCAATAAAATGCAATCTTATCAAGTAGTTAGATAATAAATAAAAAGTACCATCATTTAGCACGATTGTTAAATCACAATTTAGTAATAAAAACAAACATTTTGGTACATATTGTATCAAAATGTTTGTTTCAAGTTTTTAAAATCTAAGATAAAATCACAGAAAAATTCATACTTTTAAACATGCTGATGAATCATGTCATCACAATCCCAAATCTGCGATGAATACTTAACTTTTGGATTACATTAGCTTACATTGTAATGACTTGTAAAATCAATGCTGTTGATGCTTAGTTTATGACATTTCATCTGTATTTTATTGCATAAGACCTGATATCAGCTAGAATAAGTTTAGTAAATCTCTTTCCAAACTAAAAATAAACCCTTATAAGTATTGGGGTTGAGGTTTTTAAAAATCCACAAAAATCGGGGTTTGGAAAGAAGTCTAATATCAATTTGTTTTGGTTTTAAATAAACGATGAGTTGATTTAAATCTTAATTTAAACACACTCATACCATGCTTAATCTATATCATTACCATCCACCCATCATTTAATCCATGGAGTATCTTATGTCTCAATCTCAATTTAACCTAACTGTTGCTGACCAAGCTGCCGCTGATGCTTTGGTTGCCAAAACCGAAAATATCGCTGGTGTTAAGTTTGTCAATATCAACGTTGAAAAAGGCACTGTGGTTGTCACTCACGGTGATGACTTTGATGAAGCTGCCTTTAAAGCCGCTGCTGGCATCTAAGCAGTCTGACTATTTTTAAAGTCAAAACCCTTTGTGTCATACAAAGGGTTTTTTTATGACTATCATCAAAACTACCGCACCACTTGCCCTGTATTGGCGTTAATGATTTGGCTGGGCTTGTCATAACCTAGGGTATCGCCAAGCAGATAACAGATACCATCACCAAAATATTCCCATGCCGTGTCAAAATCAGGGGCGGGGGCTTGCCCGCCAATATTACAACTGGTGGACACCAAAAAACCAAAAGGATTGTGATTATCAGCGGTGGCAAACAAATCACACAACTTGGCGATTTTGGCGTGATGTATCACCCGAATGGCAAGGTTCTCATGCTTGCCACGCACACACGGGGGGATATAAACCCCATCGGGAATATCAAACAGCCATGTACTCGCCTGCTGTCTGTCATCGACACACGCCCAGCTTTTGATGATGTCATCTTGGCGAGCCTTTGGTAGATTTTTTAAAAATACATCAATGTATGATTTGTCAGAAGTCAGTACAATCACGCCTTTTTCGGCAGGGCGTTGTTTTAGAGCAAGCAGTCTGTTTACCGCCTGCACATCAAAAGCATGACAGCCTAGCCCCCATACACTCTCTGTGGGATAAGCCAAAATCCTACCCTGCTTGACCCATTCATACGCCACATCAACGCTATCGGTGACATACTCACGCCCGCTCATAACGACCCCCAACCACCTTTACCACGCCAAGCATTTCAAGCTCCAACAAAGACGCCAGCAACGTCCCAACATCTAGTGCCGTCGCCATAACAAGCGTATCTAAGTCTGCGGGCTGACCAGAGAGCTTATCAAACACGCCTTGTAGATGAGATGGGATAACAACTGGTGCGGGTACAGGGGGTTTTTCATGAGTATTATCAAGTGCTAAGACACCCCGAGAGAAGGTTTTGGGCAGGGCATTATAACCTGTCACGCTCTCACTTAGCTCATCGATAATCTGACTGGGGTGGTAGATAAGGGTCGCCCCTTCACGAATGAGATGATGACAACCTTCGGCATTAACATTATCAATGGAGCTGGGCACGGCAAAGACTTGCTTGCCTTGTTCGGCGGTCAGGCGTGCAGTGATGAGTGAACCACTGGCAATGGCAGCTTCGGTGACCAGTGTGGCAAATGACAATCCTGCCACCAGACGGTTACGGCGTGGAAAGTTGTGCTTGGTGGCAGGTGTGGCAGGCAATAGCTCGCTGATGAGACAACCGCCATCATTGACAATCTGAGCATACAGAGCGTTGTGGTTCTTAGGATAGCACACATCAATGCCTGTTCCCATTACCCCAACTGTCTGCCCACGCCCACCTGACAACCCACCCAAATGTGCCGCCTTATCAACACCGCCTGCCAATCCGCTGGTCACAGTCAGCCCCTGATAAGCCAGATATTCTGCCATATTAAAAGTCATCTGATAGGCAAATTCGGTGGGCTGACGACTGCCGACGATTGCCACCTGCCTATCTGACAAGCGTGCCAAATCTCCACGATAAAACAGCACTGGTGGCGGGTCATACATCTGTCTTAGCATCTCAGGATAACGCTCATCATCCATCAAAAGCATCCCGTACGTCCCACGCCCTGCTTCGTCATGCAGTCTATCCACCATCGCCATAACATCATCAGCATCCTGCCATCTTTTGATGTGGGCATTATGCACACCAAGCTCTTGCCACGCCCCAAGCTCTGCTAACAGCGCCTGTTTTGCATCACCAAATTGTTCGGTCAATTTATAAAAGGCAGTCAAAGATGTGTTTACCACATACCACAAGGCAAGTGTGGCGGATGTCTCATTTAGTGATTGGTATCTCATAATCATTACTTGTTTTTATCTTAGATGGCATTATACCACCACCGCCTTTTTTGTAAAATTTCATTGACAAAATAAAATTGCCAATACAGTGTACTGGCAATTTGAAAATAAAAACTTACAGATAGTCAGGTGGCACCAACTGGTCACCTTTGTTAAGTGGCAACTCTGACGAGAGAACATAAGCATAGCTGATGTGGTCAAATACTTTAAATACCATGACTTGACCTGCTTTTTCGCTGGGCAGACGAACCGGCGTGTCGTTGTCATGAACATCACGCACTAATGCCCCTTTGCGATAGACATCAAGAACGTGACCCGCTCTTGCCCCTTGAGCAGCACCGATATTAATGGCAACCACGCTACCTTTGGCGGCACTACCAATACTGCCCATCACGCGAGCAATACCACCACCACGGGTCACTTCAGCAGGAGCAGGATAGAACACCAAAGGCAACTGGGTGTGAATCTCAGAGAATACACGGTCGCCTTCACGAATCTCAGTATCAAATGATTGGGTAATCTGAATGCTTGATACGCCATTACCTGCCACATCAGTCACGATACCACGAGCCACTTGGATGGCTTCTAACCCCATGACCGCACCAGTTCTTACGTCCACATAAGGCTCAGATTTGCGATAAACACCATAAGTCTGACCTAGGGTGAGTAGTGCACCTTTGACATAAATCTTATCGCCTGTTGCGGTGATGAGATTGCCTTTTTTAGATGCCAGTACATAAGGGGTCGTCTCAAAATCATCAGGGTTGACAATCACCGAACGGTCAAGCCAATGACGGATGTTTGATAATGGGATGGTAGGCACACTACCTTCTGATGAGTTAAGCTGTACAGGGGCATCATTGGCCGGTGTCTCTTGCATCTGACGTTCAATGCCTGCACAGCCTTCGCCTGTATCCACACCAACCAAAGTCTGACCCTTGATGATACACATGATAAGGATATCGCCGGGATAGATAAGGTGTGGGTTTTTGACTTGTTTGTTGGTCGCCCAAATCTCACGCCATCTGTGCGGTGCATTTAGGTATCTGCCAGAGATGTCCCACAACGTGTCGCCTTTTTTGACGGTGTAGCGGTTAGGGGCATCTGCTTTGATGGTTGGAGCAGGGTTATTTGCATGGGCTGATGACATCATCACACCACCGATCAGGCAAGCAGTCATCAGGCTTTTTAGGGCTGTTAGCTTCATATCATTATCCATTATTAAAGGCAACAAGTGTGTCTTTTTAGACATCAAAACACGAACTTGCTAAAATCTTGCTTAGCATACCACAAAATGTAAAAAAATATTAACTATTTTATCATTATTTGGCGGCAACTTTCCGACAAAAATACAACTTCTAAAAAAATTTAGCCAATCTGGCAGCAAGCCCATCTCGAACAAACTTTAAAAATCTAGACTGGCACACCTTACAAAGACTGCTCACACCTTACCATTGTCGCACTTAGGCAAGCTTTATCACACATCTCATGACAAACAGTGAACATCACGGCGTTTAATGGGTTTTAATTTAATCTGATTTTACCGCCAAACTCCAAAACCATATCTCATCATCTATCCAAGTTTGTTTTGGGTTGTGATACATCAAAATATCTTGAGCTATCATTTTATCAATGAGAGCATTGGTGATTTCTTGATAATCTTGATATAAGGACATATCGTCATCGTAATCATTGACAAAACAAATTTCATCACTTTTATTGTCATTAACATAACAGACAACCATTGCACTGGCGACATGATTCATCATTATCTCGCCAATTGTTGAAACAGGTAGATGACAAAAGCTTAATACCTGTTTCTTTGTATGGTTAATTAAATAAGACGTAGCAGACATAGTTTTTCAAATATAACTTTAAATAATCAAAAGCCATTTCATTTCTAAAATGGCTTTTTTATTTTACAACTTCACAAACTTCTCAATCTGCTCTTTAACCAGCTCCGCTTTATTATCAAGCACCACGACTTTTTGCGGTAGGCTTTCAATGTCTTTGGTATGATCAGGACGTGGAATGTCAATCTGCCCAACCGCCTCTATAATGGTCTCGGCAAATTTGGCAGGCAAGGCAGTCTCGGCAACGACAATCACTTCATCAGCCAGACGCACTTCACGGGCGACCTTAACACCGTCTGCCGTGTGCGGGTCTAGCAAATCCTTATCGCTCTGCCACACCGCCTTAATCGTGGCAATGCGGTCAGCGTGCGTGGATTTACCCGACACAAAGCCGTATTTGTCATTGGCATCATTTAATAAATGCGACAAATCAAATCCCTTACCGCTATTGACATCTTGCCACAGATTATTTAATTCATTACCATTTTTGCCAATGAGCAAATAAATAAACCGCTCAAAATTAGACGCTTTTGAAATGTCCATAGAAGGGCTTGACGTTACATAAGTCTCGCTTGCTTTTCTTGGAATGTATTTGCCTGTTTTAAAAAATTCATTTAATACATCATTTTCATTGGTCGCCACAATTAAGCGATGAATTGGCAATCCCATTTCACGGGCAATATGACCTGCACAGACATTACCAAAATTACCAGACGGCACGCAAAAACTTACCCACTCGTCATTATTATTGGTGGCATTAAAATAGCCTTTAAAATAATAAACAATTTGAGCCAAAATACGACCCCAGTTAATAGAATTAACCGTGCCAATTTGATATTTGTCTTTAAATGCTTTATCCTGCTGAATGGCTTTAACAATGTCTTGGCAATCATCAAACATACCGTCAATGGCGATATTGTGGATATTATCGTCCATAAGGCTATACATTTGAGCTCGCTGAAATTCGCTCATTTTGCCGTGTGGCGACATCATAAAGACATCAATATTATCTTTACCACGCAAGGCATATTCAGCAGCACTGCCTGTATCGCCAGACGTTGCTCCGATAATGGTTAGGCGTTTGTTTTTTTGTTTTAGGACATATTCAAAGGCATTGCCCAAAAATTGCATTGCCATATCTTTAAAAGCAAGCGTTACACCATTGGATAATTCCAAAATTTTAATGCCGTCTTTTAGCGTGCGAACAGGGGTAATCTCGTCCGTGCCAAAGGCGGTTTTGGTGTAGGTTTTGTCAATGAGTACCTTTAAATCATCGCTTGGAATATCGGTGGCAAATAGCGACATAATCTCAAAAGCAAGCTCGGTATAAGACAGCGAACGCCATTTATCCAAAGTCGCACGGTCAATCTGTGGGTAGGTTTCAGGGAGCATCAAACCGCCGTCAGGGGCAAGCCCCATAAGCAAAACATCGCTAAATTGCATGGGGGCGGTATTGCCACGAGTGCTGATATAGTTCATAAAAGTACCTTTTAAATTAAAAAATTATATTAAATCCAAACCAAACTTTTGATATTCATTGCACTTATCATCAATAGAAACCAATGTTAATTTATGATAAATACAATAATAAATCATAATTCTATCAAATGGGTCTTTGTGTTTTTCTACTTTTGGTAATTGATAAAAATTTGCCATAATATCATGATTAACTTGTATAATTTCAATACTCATTTTTATGGCAATATTAGGCAATTCTTTGGGCGATACGCCATTTAAATCCAATTTACCCAGATTATATTTAATGGAAATTTCCCAAAAACTGGTATTACAGATAAAAACTTGATTATTTTTATCTTCCAATAAACGTCTGATTTTATCATTGATTTTATTAGGATTAAAAACCAACCATAGAAAAATATGCGTATCTATAACGTACCGATTTTTCATGTTATAATCCCAATAGTTCTTCTTCGCTCATCTCCCAATCATCAGACAACTTAAAACTGCCTTTACCTTGATATAATCCAAATTGGCGTTTTTCTTGATTTGTTTTTGACCTGTTTTGATAATCAATCATATCCGCATACAAATAATCAAAAATACCTTGCTGTCTTTGGACTGGAATGGATTGTATATATTGAACAGCTTGTTCAATGGTTTGTATTGGCTTAATATCCATAACAACTCCTATTATTTATCAATCATAATACATCTGATATTTTTCTTCAAACACCTATCTGTCTAAATTGATATAATCTTGACAAATGATTTTGGCGGTTGGTTATCTATTTCATTAAACAAATAATGTTCATATTATCATTTATTTTGCCTTTAATCCACTTTTTGTAGCAACGCATAATAAAACCCGTCTCCGTCATCGTCATTTAACGGCAAACATTGATAACCCACCGTTTGCTTGATTTGATTGGGTAAGGTCAATTTAAATTCCACCGCTTTGGCGTTTGGCGTACTGGCAAGGAAATTTGTCATTTGATGTTCGTTTTCCACCTTTAACAAGGAGCAAGTAATATACAGCAAATACCCGCCCACCGCCAGATTTTGCCACAGATTTTGTAAAATTTCCGCTTGCAAGGCGACCGTTTGGGCGACATCTTGCTCGGTGCGAAGTAGGGCAATGTCAGGGTGTCGCCTGATGACCCCTGTGGCAGTACACGGAGCGTCAAGCACAATGACATCAAAGGGCGTATCCGTGCGATAGCTCGTGCCGTCCGCCCAAATCACGTCCGCCTTGCCCGCCAACCCCAAGCGAGCCAAGTTGTCATGCACATGATTTAGGCGTTTTTCGTCATTATCCAGTGCCGTGATATGTTCCACGTGAAACACATCGTTTGACAGTTCAAGCAGTTGGGCGAGTTTCCCCCCAGGGGCGGTGCAAGCGTCCAATAATCTTAGATTTTTGGATAGGTTTAACGCCTTTAAAATATGCCCACAAAGCTGGGCATGGCGGTCTTGCACACTCACAAAACCGTCTTGAAAATGCGGTAAAGATTGCACTTTTTGCGAAGTGGTCAGCTTAATCACACACTCATCCGCCACGCCAAGTGGTAGAATTTCATGGGCAATATCGGCAGAATTTAACAAATCGGCATAATATGTAAGCGTGCTAAATTTACCATTGACACGCAAAAATATCGGAGCAGACTTTCGCAAATTTTGCCCCAAATTTTCATAATATTCGCCCCAATCTTGCTTGAATTCTTTGGCAAGCCAATTAGGCAGACTGTGATTTTTATTTACCTTTTTGGCGAATTTTTCTTTTTTGTCTGCCACTTTTCGCAATATGGCGTTAATTAGCCCTACGCCATAATTTTTATTTAAAGATTTGACCGCATTTAATGTTTCGTTGATAATGGCATAATCAGGCGTGTTCATATATAAAAGTTCATACAAGCCCATATTTAAAGCACAGGTAATACCAATATCGGTTGGGGGCTGTTTTATCAAACTCTCACCAATGCGACTAATGGCGTGCCAATGGCGAAGCGTGCCTAATAATAATTCGTGGGCGAAGCCTTTTTCATTATCTTTGACGGCGTTTAATAAATCGTCCAATAATAATGCTAAGGATTGCCCTTGATTGATTTTTTCAAGGGTTAAAATAATATTGGCTCGGACGGGTAATTGTGGATTGATTTGCATATTATTGCCCATTGTCAGCGTAATTATCAAAAACTTGTCCGTCTTTTAATTTATCGCCCACCGCAATTTGTTCAGCAGTCAAAGGCTTACCCCCCGCCCATTGCATTTTTGTGATATTTATCAAATGCTTATCGCCATTTTCATCAGCACCGCACGCCACCAGCACCGCCTTTCGCCCCACACTCACAATCTTACCTGCCGTCTCGGTCGTGGTTTGGTCAGGCTTTATGGGCGTACATTCTAGCACCTTGATACGCTCGCCATTTAAAAAAGCAAACGCATTTAACGCACGGATTTGGCGATTGATTTGATGAGCGGAATTTTGCCAGTTGATTTGCCCTTCATCGGTGCTGATTTTTTCGGCATAATTGGCAAGGCGGTCATCTTGTGGCTCGGCATTAGCCTGATAAGTTGCCAAATCTTTTAGCACGGTTATCATCGCCACACCACCAAGCTCGGCAAGTTTGTCGTGAAGCGTTTGGGTCGTGTCGGTGTCGGTAATGTCGCAAGGAAGTTTGTAAAGCATATCGCCCGTGTCAAGCCCTTGATTCATCTGCATTATCGTAATGCCTGTGGTCGTATCGCCTGCCAAAATCGCCCGATGAATAGGAGCCGCGCCACGCCACCTAGGCAGTAGCGAGCCGTGAATGTTTAGGCAACCATAAGTCGGAGTATTTAGCACGCCAAGCGGTAAAATCAAGCCATACGCACACACAATCATCACATCAGGGCGATAATTGGCAAGTGTTTCACGTGAAACCTGTCCGTTTTCATGCTTTAAGCTAAAACTTATCGGCTGTTCCACAGGGATATTATGAGCAAGGGCAAGCTCTTTAACGGGGCTTGCGGTCAATTTTTGCCCACGTCCTGCCTTGCGGTCAGGCTGAGTATAAACCGCCACAATGTCAAGATTTAGCCCGTCTTGGCGGTCAATTAGGGCTTGTAAGGCGACTTTGGCAAATTCTGGTGTGCCTGCGAAAATTAGGCGTAATTTTTGGTTCATTTTTTACCTTTATATATATTTTTAAATTACCGCAATCCAATTTAATAACGTAAACGTAGGGACGTGCGTTAAATATTGAGTTCATTAAATCTACTTAAAAAACCCACTTTTTATCAACAACTCTTCGGTAATCCTGCTTTGTGGCGTGTCGGTTTTTGCCCCGATAAGCCGTTCCAAATACCGTGCCACCAAATCCACTTCAATGTTTACCGCTCGCCCCACCGTCCAATGCCGTGCGATGTTGGTCATCTCGGCAGTGTGCGGAATGATATTTAGGCAGACGATATTTTCAGACGGTTTTATGCGGTTGGTCGTCAGACTGATGCCGTCCACCGTGATTGAGCCTTTGTCGGCGGTGTATTTCATCAGCTCGGACGGTAGGGCGACTTCGATATAGACCGAGCGAGCGTCTTTGGCAATTTTGGCGATTTTGCCCACGCCGTCCACATGACCTGCCACGATATGCCCGCCAAAACGTGTGGTTGGAAGCATGGCTTTTTCTAGGTTGAGCGTGTCGCCCACTTTCCAAACATTTAGGGCGGAAATGGCTAATGTTTCACGTGAAACATCTACCGCATAGCTGTTGCCGTCTATCGCCACCACCGTCAGGCAAATGCCGTTGGACGCAATGGAATCGCCCAATTTGACATCGCCAAAATCCAAATCAGGAGCAGAAATGGTCAATCGCACATCGCCCCCCGTGGGCGTAATGGCGGTCAGCGTGCCTGTCGCCTCTATGATACCTGTAAACATGGCTTACCTTTTATGATTGGTTTTTTAAATGATTTAAAATTTCTTAATGATTTAAAAAACTAATCTATGATAATTTTATAAAAATCAATTACTTATCATAAACCTTTATTTGTTAAGTTGAATTTTATTTAATATTTAGGCTTTGGTTCAAAAAGTATGCTACAAGGAAAACCGTTCGTGGTGAGCTTGTCGAACCATAACGGTTTTCCTACCCTTCGACAAGCTCAGGGTGAACGGAAAACCTAGTTCAGCATACTTTTTTAGACTACCACCAATATTTAATCTTATGTGCCGTTGGCTTGCCATTTAACTTAGCTAAATACAATCATCGCAAACCTTTAACAAAACACCGTTCTTAATTCTTAATAGGCGAATGTAATTCACCCCTACAATCCACCCAAAACATCGCCAATTAACACCAATTAGCCTTGATAATCGACTGTGGATAACTTTTTAATCATTAACCCTTTACAAATAATCCGATTAACTTATCCACAACCTAAATATGTTTCATGTGGAACACGGTTAGTCGTTTTTGGTTTCACGTGGAACACTTTAAAATCAAGGCTTATGGCGTGCTATCAAACCCCATTTTGAATTAAAATCGTCAATTTTTAAAAAGTTTTCCACAGTTTCACGTGGAACATTTTTTGCCAAATTTTTGCTCAACTATTTAAGTAATCAAGCTGTGGATAAGTTTTTTGGGCGAAAAATCATCTTAACATCATCGCCAAGTCGTTCTACATCCACAAGCGTAAAATCTAGCTTATCCTGCAATCGCTCAAACTGCCCCCCAAACATCGGACGAGCAGTCGCTCCCAAAAGGCAAGGGGCTTGATAAATAATAAGCTCATCCACCAAATTTTGACTTAAAAAACTCGTGGCAAGCGTTGCCCCTGTCTCCACCAGTACATCGTGGCATTGATACTGTACCACAAGCGTTTTTAAAAGCGTAGGTAAATCATCTTGCCAAATTAGCGTATTAGGGTTTTTAAACACCGTAAAATCATCATCAAGCGACAACTTGCCCCGTCTATCCACCACCACGATTTTGGGCTGTGGTATGGCGGTTGTGCCGATATTATCAAGCTCCACATCGGGCAAACGCACATTTAGGGCAGGGTTGTCAGCGATAATCGTATTTGAGCCTGTAATAATCGCCCCACTTTTGGCACGCAAGTTTTGCACGTCTTTGCGAGATAATTCGCCCGTTATCCATTTAGACTGCCCATTTTGCATGGCAATGCGACCGTCCAAACTGATACCCATTTTTAGGCGGACAAAGGGCAAACCTGTCGCCATTGCCTTTAAAAAGCCTGCATTTAGCTCATACGCCTGTTTTTGGCACACCCCAAGCGATACCGATATGCCAGCATCTAGGAGCTTTTGTAAGCCACGCCCTGCCACCTGTGGATTGGGGTCGGCACACGCCACCACCACCCGAGCCACCCCTGAGCGAATCAGAGCGTCCGCACAAGGTGGTGTTTTGCCTGTATGACTGCACGGTTCTAGGGTAACATAGGCGGTTGCCCCCTTTGTGTCTTGACCGCTATTTTTGACATCAGTTAAGGCGAATACTTCGGCATGGGGATAGCCTGCTTTGGGGTGAAAACCCTTGCCTATTATTAAGTTATTCTTAACAATGACACAGCCCACCGCAGGATTGGGGCGAGTGGTAAATTCGCCTTTTTTGGCTTCATTTAATGCCATAAGCATGAATGTTTCATCATCAGGCAGGGCAGGGCTTAGGCGAGACTTGACACTATCAGACAACATATTGTCAGACCAAATATCAGCAAAACTATCACTCATGACCTTGTCCTTGTAGGTTATCATGACACACTTTGGGAGCGAAGTTTTCAAGCTCGGCTTTAAAGGCTTCTATGTCCTGAAAATCCCGATATACGCTGGCAAAACGCACATACGCCACATCGTCAATCGCCTTTAACTCCGCCATGACAATCTCGCCAAGCACCTTGCTGGATACTTCACGTTCGCCTGTTTGGCGTAGGCGTTGCTCTATTCGGTGTACGATTGTATCTATCTCGTCAATGCTCACAGGGCGTTTTTGCAGGGGCAATGCCATAGAACGGCGAAGTTTATTATAATCATAAGGCTCACGCAAGCCATTGCTTTTGATGATACGGGGCATGACCACTTCCATAACTTCAAAGGTGGTAAACCGCTCGCCACACTCGGTACATTGGCGACGACGGCGAACCTGCGACCCTTCAGCAGCAAGGCGTGAGTCAATCACTTTGGTGTCTATGGCACTACAAAACGGACAATGCACATCGCTCTCCTATTTTCCGATACAAAAACTTGAAAAAATCCGCCCAAGCAGTTCATCTGCCGTCATCTGCCCCGTAATCTCGCCCAATGCCGTTTGCGACAGCCTCAAACTCTCCGCCACCAGCTCCCCTGCCTGATAGACGACAAGCTGAGTGTGAGCGTCTGTGACGTGTGATTTGGCACGTTTTAGGGCATCAATGTGGCGAGTACGAGCGATGAGACTGTTCTCTGGCGGATGAAAGCCCACTTTGTCTTTTAATAAACCCACCAAGTCATCAAGCCCTTGCCCTGTGGTGCAAGAAACTCGGATTTGGCTGATTGTTTCACGTGGAACATTAGAATCATCTTGGTTGTTTAAGTTGTTTAAACTATTTTGTATGGTTTCACGTGGAACATTTTCGCCATTTTGGTTATCATTGTGGTTATTATTAGGGTTAAAATCAGCCATTGTTTCACGTGAAACATTGCCCAATAAATCGGCTTTATTGGCAATCATGACGAGCTTACGCTCAAAATTCTCCATGCCAATCTCATCAATGATATCGGCAAACAGCTCTTTGGCAAGGATAAATGGCTCGCTCTCACTACTCACATCATAGACAAACAGCAAAATATCGGCTTGTTTGACGGCAGATTTGGCACGGTCAATGCCGATTTTCTCCACCTTATCGGACGTATCTCGAAGCCCTGCGGTGTCGGTCAAATGCACGGTCAAGCCGTCCAGCACGAGCGTCTCGGACAGCGTATCTCGTGTCGTCCCTGCAATGTCGGTAACAATGGCACGCTCCACCCCTGCTAGGCGGTTTAGCAGACTTGATTTGCCAGCGTTAGGCTTACCTGCCAGCACCACCTGCACCCCGTCTCGCAAGAGCTGACCTTGTTTGGCGGTTACCAAAATGTCATCAATGGCACGCAAAATCTCATCAATTTTTGACTCAATCACCCCGTCCGACAAAAATTCCACGTCATCTTCATCAGGAAAATCAATGCTCGCTTCCACATACAGGCGGATATTGGCGATTTTCTCAGATAACTCATTGATTTTTTTGGAAAATTCCCCTGACAGCGAACGCATGGCACTGCTTGCCTGAGCGACACTCGTAGCAGAAATTGCATCCGCTATCGCTTCGGCTTGCACAAGGTCAATTTTGTCATTTTCAAAGGCACGCATTGAAAATTCCCCTGCGGTTGCCTGCTTTGCCCCAAGCTCAAAACAGCGAGCAAGGAGCAAGTTTTGCAAGACCATACCGCCATGCCCTTGGAGTTCCACCACGTCTTCGCCTGTGAACGAATGTGGGGCGTTAAAGTAGATGATGACCCCTTCATCGATAACCGCCCCCGTATTGTCCTTAAATTTGGCAAAATGGGCGTGGCGTGGGGTGAGAGTCGATTTGCCCGATATGGCACAGCCAATAGCGTGGGCGGTGCGACCTGATAAGCGAATCACGCCCACACCGCCTTGACCGATAGGGCTTGCTATGGCGACAATGGTGGGTTGTTGAGATAGAGTTGGCATAGTGGTAGTTGATAAAATTTTTGTCATTTTACCATTATTTAGCCAACTTTGCCCACAAAAAATCCGCCCAGATAGGCGGATTGGCTTGGGACTAATCATCATCAGTCGGACAACACTTTGACAGGTTTGTTGTAGGCTTTTTCAACTCGTTTATTGACAAACTGCTGATGAGCCATGCTAAATAGGTTGTTTACCGTCCAGTATAGCACCAAACCTGCGGGGAAAAACAGCATAAACACCCCGAAAATGAGTGGCATGATTTTCATCATCTTAGCCTGCATGGGGTCGGTGGGCTGTGGGTTTAGAAGTTGTTGAAAATACATGGTCGCCATCATGATAATCGGCAAAATAAACCACGGATCCATGGCGGACAAGTCTTTAATCCACAAAATCCAAGGGGCGTGGCGTAGCTCCACACTCTCCACCAAACACCAGTATAATCCCAAGAAAATCGGCATTTGTAGCAAAATCGGCAAACAGCCCGCCATCGGATTGACTTTTTCATCACGATACAACTGCATCATCGCCTGACTCATCGCCATGCGGTCATCACCGTGTTTTTCTTTTAGGGCTTCTAATTTGGGGGCAATGGCACGCATTTTTGCCATCGACACATAGCTTTTGTTGGATAGCCAAAACAGAGCAATTTTGACAATCAAAGTCAAGCCGACAATCGCCCAGCCCCAGTTGCCCAAGATTTTGTGCAAGGCTTCAAGGATTAGGAACATTGGCTTTGAGATTGGCCAAAATATGCCATAATCTACCGCTTTTTCAAGCCCTGTTGCCACCCCTGCCATCTCATCTTGCACCTTAGGGCCAGCATAGAGTGTGGCATCTATGGTCATTTGTTTGCCGGCAGGGACAACAACGGCAGGGCTATTAAAGCCGATAAAATGCTCGCCACCGCTTTCACGGGCATAAAATTGCCCATCAAAATTACCTGGTGTCCATGCCGAGACAAAGTAGTGCTGAACCACGCCCACCCAGCCATCACTGCTGACGGCGTTAAGCTCGCCACTGTTGAAGTCTTTGAATTTTAACTTATTATAAGGCTCACTTGGCACGCCCCACGCACCGCCCAGATAGGTTGCCATGCCCATCATGCCCTTATCATCAAGACCAGGGTCGGCAGAGCCATCACGTTTTAGCTGGGCGTACATATTGCCCTGCCACACCTTGTCGGACGCGTTATTGATGTTATACGCCACGTTAATGGGATACTCGCCGGCGTTAAAGGTGTAGGTTTTGGTAATGGTTACGCCGTCTTTTTCATGAATGAGTGGCACGGTTAGCACCGCCGTGCCTGCCATGTCATAGCTGGTTCTGGGGCTTTGATAAATGGCACGCCCTGCATTGGTGTCAATGCCGTCTTGCCCTGCCAGTCCCGACTGAGCGACATAGGTGCGACCCTGCTCACTCTCTAACAGCACAAAACGCTCGCTACTGCCAAGCGTGGCATCATATTGCTTCAACCCTGCATAAACGATGTCCCCACCCACAGGGTTAATCTTGATGTCATAGCGGTCGGTTGAGACGCTAATCAAGCCACTGCTGACATTTGGTGTCATCACAGGCGTGGCTCCGCCCACCACTGGCACATCGCCACCGCCGGCACTTGGCACATCACTTGCCCCTTGCACTGCCACAGGCTGTGTCGCTGTTACAGGCTTATTGGCATAATCATCTCGCCACGCCAACACGAGCAGATAAGACGTGATGAGCATGGCAATAATAATTAGGGTCCGTAAAATCTTTTGCATAAGTTTTAGCCTTTGCAATGTTTAAAATAGAAAACAAAATAGGCTATTTTACAATAAAATAACAAAAATTACCCCATTTTTTTGTAAATAAACCCAAGGATTATCACCAATTTTGGAATATCAATTTACTTAAAACACTGTAAAATCATTGGTAAACAATTATTTTACCAAATGGTTTTGACGAGCTTGATAAGAATGGCGGTCTTTTAAGGGGTAGCGGTGCAGAATCATCGCTGGCACAAAGGCGTAGCGGTATAACGGCACCGGCACAAAATCAATGCCCGAACCACCAAAAGGCTGACAAGACAACACTCTTTTAATAACAAGTATCAGAGCCTTTGGCGTGGTGTGGGTTGTTAAGGCGGTATGGGCATACGCCGAGCAAGTGGGGTAATAGCGACAGCGAGCAGGGACAAGCGGGCTGATTGCTTTTTGATAAAATCTGACAAGCCGTAGTAAAAGTTTGGTTAGCATGACTGATTAATTTTAGATAAATCGCTAGGAAACAGCATGGCTAATTTTTCAAAAATATGAATCAGCTCATCATGCAGGTCAGTCTCTTTTGTGTAGTTTTTCTTAACAATCAGCACCACGTCCACCGCCCCAAGCGTGGGGGCAGTATGGCGAAAGTATTCACGGGTAAGTTGTTTTAGGCGGTTACGCATGACCGCCAGTTTGACCTTTTTTTTGGTAATGGCAAGCCCTAAGCGGGCGTGCGTTTGCTCTGGCATGCCTGTTTGGACAAATAGGAGCAGATGCTCTGAGTGAATTTTTTTGATAGGATTATCAAACACCCGTTTAAAGTCATTGGGGCTAAGCAGACGCTGGGCTTTGGTAAAACAAAATGGCGGGGCAGGAGTAGCAGATTGTGGATTTGTCATGATAAAGCTATATTAAATCAGGCTATCATACAAGGCTTGGCGTGTTTCGTCAATGGCTTATCCGACTTACAATCATAAGCCAAAACATAAGCCAAAATTTGAGCAAATAAAAAGCACCCCAAAATTGAACCGACCCCCAAATCTTAGACATAAGATTAAAGGTTAGGTTGTTGCAAGTGGTTGTATTAACCCTAATTGGACTAAGTTTCTGTACTTAACAGGACTTAGTCCTTTTAATTTGCTCTTTATTCTATCATGATTGTAGTAGTGTATGTACTCATCAATCACTTGTTTAAGTTCATCTGTTGATGTAAATGTGGTTGTCTCATAAAATATCTCTTGTTTTAGCGTACCAAAGAAGCTCTCTATCACAGCATTATCCAAACAATTGCCTTTTCTTGACATGCTTTGGGTTAAGCCTTGTTCTTTTAGGGTTTGTTGATACTGGTGCATTTGATAGTGCCAGCCTTGGTCTGAATGAATGATGGGTTTGTCATCCATCTTTTCTTGGCTTAGCTTGGATAGGGCATCATTTAACATCTCTTTGACCAACTCATACGTTGGTCTGTCCTTCATCGTATAACTGACAATCTCACCATTAAACAAGTCGATGATGGGCGATAGGTAGAGTTTTCTTTGAATGACACTGCCATCATTTGCCTTGTCTTGTACTTTAAACTCTGTGATGTCTGTTGCCCACTTTTGATTGGGTTTGTCTGCTTTAAAGTCTCTTTTGAGTATATTGTCCTGAATGGTATCTTTGCCCATTGTGCCTTTGTAAGTATTAAACTTACGTTGACGACGAACCAATGCTTTGAGTCCAAGTTTAGCCATCAGTCGTTGCACTCGTTTATGATTAATGACCATGCCTTTTTGGGCAAGCTGATTGTTAAGCTCTGATGTGATTCTACGATAACCATACCTGCCCTTGTGTTGGTGGTAGATGTGGTTAATGTGTTCTTTTAAGTCAAGGTCTTTGTCAGGCTTTGTACTTTGACGAATGTGGTAATAAAACACACTTCTTGGCAAGTTTGACACTGCCAATAAGTCAGCAAGTTTGTGCTTATGCCTTAATTCTTGGATGATCAGGACTTGTTCTTTGTTTGTACTGATTGTTCCTTTTGACGAATTAAGGCATCTAGCTTTTTTAGATAGTCATTCTCTGCTCTAAGATAGGCAAGTTCATCAAGCAAATCATCCACACTTTTTTCGTGGTCTTGTTTGGTTTTCCAAGTTGATTTGGTTTTATTAGCGTTGTGTTTGTTTGACATTGCTTTTTTGCCTTTGGGTTTGGGTATTAGTCCCATTATACCAAAGGCTTGGTAGGACTTTAACCAAGTTGACAGTAAAGAAGGTTGTGGCAGATTAAGCTCTATGGCAAGTTGTGTAAGCGATTTGCCCTGTTGTATGGCTTGAACGGCATTAAGCTTAAAATCTGTGTCATAGACAGCCTTTGTGTGTCGTCTTTTTATGCCATCAATGCCATGTGCTTGATAGAGTTTAACCCATAGCTCTACGGTTGTGTGGTTTAGATTAAAGTGTTTGGCGGTTTGTTTGTAGCCATGATGATTAAGATAATACCCAATCACAGACAGTTTAAAGTCGGTTGTGTATTTTGCCATAAAAAGCACCCCAAAGGTTAGTGTGTCTAACTTTTGGGGTGCGGTTCAAAGAGTGCTTAGTTTTATAATCTATCAGATTATACGGTCAAACGATGACGACCTTTGGCACGACGGCGAGCTAGGACTTGACGACCGTTTTTGGTTGCCATACGAGCACGGAAACCGTGGGTGCGTTTGCGTTTTAGGTTAGATGGTTGGAATGTACGTTTCATGATAATTACCTTAAGGTTGTATCACAGGCTCTGCAGAAGCCATTTCTTGTGATGGATTATGTTTAACCAAACAGTTAAGCCATCAGACTTATATTTAGCTATCAGCCAATGTGGTCATGATGGATGTTTGGCGAAAAACCTACGGATTTTACTAAAAAAACATTCCCAAGTCAAGGTTTTTTACAATATTGTTTTTTCTATGGTGTTTGTGTTTGTCGTTGTTATGTCGCATGGATTAAGTGTTATCATTGAAAATGAGTTGGTTTTTAATATATTTTTAAAAATATTTTTAAAAAGTTATCCACAGATTTACCGCTGACTTATTTTTTATTTAAATATAAAAATAATAATAATAAAGGATTGGTATTTCTGTGGATAAGTAATAAAAATTTATTAAAATCATGTATTTATATTGTTGATAAACCTGTATATAACCTGTGGGTAAAATGTGAATAAGTTCTTTGTTTTAGTTATCCACAAACTTATCCACAAACTTATCCACAGAAAAATTATCGTTGAAAAATGTCAAATTTGTGGTATTATAGGCAAAAATTTAAGGGTGGGCAAGTTGGTATTTGATTAAAAATTAGTCAAATACCAAGAATTGCAGGATTTTTGCCCGATTTGTGTTTTAGTTATTTTTATTTTTTATTAAAAACTTATGGTTATGATTATTTTTAATTATAACTTTTGGTTTTTAATGATGTTTTAAGTGGGTGCAAGCACAACATGCAAACATGAAAAGGTGGGCAGGTTCGATGTTGGTTGGTCGCCTAAGTTTGTTTTAAGTTAAATTTATTATTTATCCAAGTTTGTTATTTGAGTTAATTTATCATGCAAAACATATCGCTGTTTGATGAAACCATGCCGGAACACCTACCGTCTGATAAGACGGATGTGGGCATGGATACAAATGTCAGTTATGATGCTAATTATAAGGGTGATGCCCCTGTCGTCGGCGATAAAGACTCGGCAGGTGTTGGAGTGGGCGATGATGGTGTGATTGGCGATGTTCAAAAACATGATGCCGATGCTGAGCTGTTTTGGCAGTCGTGCCTGTCTGAACTAAAACATGAGTTAAAAGAGAGCGAGCTGAACCAATGGCTACGCTCTTTGAAGCCTGTATTTGCGGATGAGACGCTGGTATTGTTCGCCATTAATGATGTGTTTATCCGCCGCATTGAGACGCATTATTATGACAAAATCTGTGCGGTGGTGACACGTCTGGCAGATGGTGGTGGTCGGCATGTGTCAAGTGTTGCCCTGCGGGTCATGCCCCTTGTGCCAAAAAGCGACAAGGTAGACAAAACTCCCAAAAAGCAAAAGCCCAAATCACCCAAAAAGCCGACGAGCATTGAAGAGAGCCAGCCCTTAGAAGAGCGGTTTACCTTTGAAAATTTTGTCAAGGGTAAGTCCAATGCACTGGCATATAACGCCTGCCAAGAGCTGACCAAAAACCTGACCGATAAAACCGCCAAGCATGACACGCATTTGTATTTTATCTACGGCTCATCAGGGCTGGGCAAGACCCATCTCATGCATGCGGTGGCTCACCGCTATGAACGTGCTGGGCTTTTGGTGTGTTATTTTAGCAAAGACCAGTTTTTTAAGGTGACCATTAATGCCCTGCGTGGGGGCGAGGGTGGGGCGGATTCTTTGCTTCGGCGGATTTGTCAGGCGGATTTGCTCATTGTTGATGACGTGCACATGATTAACAACAAAAACGGCCCGAAAGTCTCGCAGTTTTTGATGACGCTATTTGGCGAATTTACCAAAGGCGACAAACGGCTGATTTTGGCGTCTGACAGACCACCGTCACAAATGCAGGATTTTGACACACGCTTTTTGTCTCGCTTTGAGGGTGGGTTGTCGCTTGCCATCGAACCGCCTGACATTGAAATGCGTATGCAAATTTTGCAAAAAAAGGCGACGTTGCTTGGCATGGAACTACCCAAAGACTGTGCGATTTTTATGGCACAAAACATGCCCCCAGATGTTCGCCGATTAGAAGGGGCGTTAAACCAAGTGCGTGCCAATGCCCTGTTGGTGGGCGGTGAGGTAACACTCTCGCTGGTGCGTCATGCCATCAAAGACCGTATTGAGGCACGAGCAAGGGCGGTCAATGCAGAGAATATCCGTGACCTAGTGGCGGAGTATTATGGTGTGTCGGTCAAAGATTTGATTGGTAAAAAGCGGGCTCGCAACATCGCTCGTCCCCGTCAGATGGCGATGGCATTGGTGCGTGAGCTGACCCAAGATAGCTTTCCTGAGATAGGACAAGTGTTTGGCGGACGAGACCATACCACGGTCATGCATGCTTGTGAGAAAATTAGTGAACTGCGAGCCGAAGATTCATCGGTAGAAAAAGACTATCAGGCTTTGCTTGCCACGCTTGAATTTGCTTGATGGTAACAGCCATCATGAAATGCGGTGTGAAGTTTGTTATAATAGGCCATGTTAAATTTTTGTAAACATTAAGGATTTTTATGAAGTTAGTCATTGATAAAGCCCTACTCATCAAAGCCATGACGCTCATCATTGAGGCGGTGGATAATCATCACCAAATGGCGATTTTGGGCAACCTAAAACTGGTGCTAGAACCACAAAGCCTGACGATGACCGCGTCCGATTTGGAGGTGGAACTAACCAATGTCATCAGTCTGCCCGAGGGGGCGTGCGTGACAGCAGGGGCGGTAACCATTCCTGCGGATAAGTTTTTTGGCATTTGCAAGGCTCTGCCTGATAATATGGTCAGCATTGAAGTGGCAGGCAGTCGCTGTCACATCACCAGTGGCAAGGGTAAATACATGCTTAGCACGCTACCTGCTCAGGATTATCCAAGCATTGGCGAGCCACGTTCAGAAAAGCTGGTCAAAATCGGGCGTGATACCCTATTTAATCTCATCAAGCACACCCGCTTTGCCATGGCGACCCAAGACGTACGCCACTACTTGACGGGACTGCTCTTTGAGATTGAGGGCGACAAACTGACCGCGGTGGCAACCGATGGACATCGTTTGGCAGTGGCGTATCAAACCTTGGCGGACAGTCATGATGAAACCAAAGTTATTATCCCCGGTAAGGCGGTCAGTGGTCTAGAAAAGCTCTTGACCGACCTACTAAAAACCGCCGAAGAAAATGGCGACATGGTAACTTTGGGATTAGATAGCGACTTTTTGACCGTCAGTTTAAACTTTGGTGGGCAGATGATGATATCTTTGACCGCCCGTTTAATTGAGGGTAAATTCCCCGACTACCGCCGTGTCATGCCAACCAATAACGATAAAATCGCCATTTTTAATAAAGACAGCATGGTTGAGGTCTTGCGTCGGGTGGCGGTGGTGAACACCAAAGACTCCCCTGGCGTGCTACTGCACTTTGCCAAAAGCGAGACGGTGGATGTCATCTCCACCAACCGTGAGCAAGACGAAGCCAGAGAAGAGGTGGCGGTCAATTACACAGGTGAGCCGATTGAGATTTCATTTAATGAGTCCTATTTGCGTGCTGTGCTAAATGTGTTAGAGGGCGACATCCGCCTAGAAATGGTACACCCGACCAGTCCGACACGCATTTATCAAGTGGGTGATGACCACAATTATCAATATGTCGTCATGCCCATGCGTGTGTGATGGGCAGGGCATGATCACACAGCTTCAAATCACCCATGTACGCAACCTAGCTCAGATAAGTCTGACACTCGCTGACTGTAATGTGTTCGTGGGGCGTAATGGCAGTGGCAAAACATCGCTTTTAGAGGCGGTGTTTTTGTTGTCTCGGGGTAAAACTTTTCGTCATCACGAGCCCAAACGCTACATCAGTCATCATCAAAAATCCTGCACGGTGTGGGCGATGACAGAGTCTGACATGCTAGCAGTGCAAAAAAATCTGGATGAGCGACAGCTGGCAACGACGGTGTTAAAACTCAATGGGCAAACCGTAGCCACTCAAAGTCCACTGACTTATGCCTTACCAGTGTTACCCATTGACCCTAGCGGCATGGCGGTGCTAGAAGAGGGCAGTCATGCCAGACGGCAGATGTTGGATTGGCTGACGTTTCACGTGAAACAGGAGTTTTATGGAGAATGGCTTGCCTATCAGCGACTGCTCAAACAGCGAAATCTATTACTAAAATCGCCCCGTGTGCGTGAGCGAGGCGGTGAAGTGCGGGCATGGGACAGTCAGCTGGCGTATCATGCAGACAAGCTACACCAATGTCGGCAGGCGGTCTTTGAGCGGTGGCAGGTGTGCTTTGATGAGATGATGGGGCGACTGCTACCACATTATCAGGGCGATATTTATCTGTCCTATCAGGCAGGTTTTGATGATAAGGCAGGACTGCTCTGTGTACTGGCGTCTCGCTTGGACTCTGACATGGAGCTGGGCTATACTCGTGTGGGGGCTCACCGTGCCGATGTGATGGTGATGTTAAAGCAGTCTGGCGATGGCGGACAAGTCAAAAGTCAGGCGGTGGATGTGCTCTCTCGGGGCGAGAAAAAACTGCTCATCATCGCCCTAAGACTCTCGCAACTACAAGTGATGTGTGCGTATCAGCAGATACAGCCTGTGGTGCTTGTTGATGACATTGATGCGGAGCTTGATGTGGGAGCGATGGATATGCTACTTGATACACTACTGTCACTGCCTTGTCAGCTTATGATAACCAGTTTGCAAGACGAGACGGCAAGGATAGTCGCCCAAAAAATATCAGCCCTGCATGAGCCAAAGAATTTTAAAAAGTTTCACGTGAAACAGGGTGGTATCACACCAGATGAGTGTTTCACGTGAAACAAAAGGGTGTGATAACATAAGCGATAAAAAGAGCTTGATATTCAAGCTCTTTTGTTTTATTTGGGCTTTCCTGTTTATTACGCCTTAATCTCTTGGACGGCTCGCCATGCTTGGTCTATTGCCCCATCGGCATAAGGCATCCAGTCGGAGTCAGAGTTTGCCATGTGGATATTGTCATGAGCTTGTTTGACACTGTCCAGTGTTTTGCCAGCAACATCATCGTCATCAAACAGTGTATTCTGTTCATAACTATACCCGTGACCCCAACGGTTGATGGTGATGGCAAGAATTTTATCATCAAGAGACTCCCCTGCCACGTCGTACATCTCACGCAGTTGGTCAAGGGCTTGTTTTTCTAAGTCATGATAACTGGCTCGGTACAGCTCGGAGCGTCCGATTTTACAGGCTTCACGCACATCTTTACCTGTGCCATAAGGCACAGCGATACGCACCATGTGAATGACCATAGGCTCGCTCGGGTCTTTGGGGCAGTGATAACCGCCCATGCTTACAGGATAGTCGGTCATGATAAAGCAGTAAGGGGCTTTGGGGGCGTAAAACTGCCATGCACCGAGCTTTTTAAAGGCTTGCCAGTCTTTGACCAAGATTTTGGTATAAATCATGGGTACACGGATGTTTTGTAGATGGTCATCCTTTTGGGTTTGGGGCAGGTCGCTATCGATGAGTGGTATCATGCCATGCTGACATGCTAGAATACAGTGATGAGCGTTCACACGGTAGAGCTTACCGTCCTTTTTGTAGCCTATCATCACGCCCTTTTTGCCGTCGATTTCGATGTTTTTGACTTGGACGGCGGTGGTATTTAGGCGGATATTGACAGACTGCTCGGGCATGTCAAGTTTGGTGTAGTCAAATTTATCTAGTACGATGGCTTCCATCTCGCTTTTGCCGTTGGCGTGGTCGGGGTTGGCGACAACTGCGGGTATCATCTTTTTGACCAGTAGGCGAGCGATGGAGGCGTTGCCGTCAGGAAAGTGAAAAATATAAGGCTCGCTCTCGCCATCGTCATCAGCTTCTAGCCCCGATAATTCAAGTCCTGCATGGCCTTCATAAAAGGCGTCATAAGCTGACAAACCATCAATGTTAAATCCCCAGTATTCCAAACAAATCTCTTCCATGTACGCCATCGCTCCTTGGGGGAGTTTGACGTGGTCTTTTAAAAATTTGTCATAACTGATGGATTGCAGGTAGTCTTCTCGCTCGCTCGGTGCCATGTCGCCCAAATAGTCTTTGGGGGTGGTGTATAGCTCTATCAGGGCGTTTTTGTCTGTATCCGCTAAGGGGGCTTTGGCAAACAACTCTGCAGCGTTGTCAGCATTCGGCTCATCGGGCAGTACCACGCTTTGTCCAAAGGTGGCTTTGTTAAAAAACACGCCCTGCTTGTTCATGCCTAGATTTTTAAAATAATCTTGGTCATAATAGGTGTAGAATTTTTGAACATCAATGCCAAGCTCATTAAGCAGTCCCATGGCTTCATCGCTATAATCGCTTGGGGTATCGATGGATTCACTACCGCCATAGCTGATGCGAAAAATGTCTTTGCCGTCAACACTCTCACTAAACTCATTGCGTTTGGCATGACCGCCAAAGTCATCGTGGTTGTCTAGCACCAAAATTTTGGCACTAGGGAACTTTTTTTGGTAAAAATAGGCACTGGCAAGCCCGCTAATGCCTGCCCCGACCACGACCAAATCCACCGTCTCTGATACACTCTCGCCTGAGACATCAAACTGTACTTTTTTCCATGCCATCTCATGAGCGACATCATAACTGCCTGCATGGTCGCCACGCAAGCCTGTCAGTTCGGGCGGATAGTTGGAGCTGGTCTTGGCGGTGGGTGGTGGGGTGTTGCCACTGGCTTTGGGTGTATCTGTCTGTGGCGTGGGAGTATCATCACTGCAAGCGGTTAGTGTGCCTGTGGCAAGGGAAGTGATGAGTAGGGCTGAGCCGTTTAAAAAATCACGGCGAGTGATGTGTCGTGTCATGAGTATATCAAATGTCTAAAAGGCAAATTTTAACGTAAAATTTGTAAAAATCAATGAAAAAATAGACTTCTTTCCAAACCCCGATTTTTGTGGATTTTTAAAAACTTCAACCCCAATACTTATAAAGGTTTATTTTTAGTTTGGAAAGAGATTTAATGATGAGTGAAAAATGGTAAGTTTCAAAAACGATAAAGCCCCAACTTGCGTTAGGGCTTACCGTATGGGTTTTGTAGTCCGTCCATCATCCATGGTTCATGTATCAGCGGTCATCCGTGGTGGTATAACCATGTGCCGTCTTCCTTGCTGATGGGTGTATTATGTCAAAAGTTGGCCTGTAAGAAAATACGCAAAAATCGCAAAGTTTTGTAAGCATATGCTTACAAACGCAAATCACGCCCCAAATCCCTTTATTAACGCCCGCACGCCCAATATCAGCAAAATGACAAGCACGATTTTTTTAAACATTGCTTGGGATATTTTATCCCGAAAATAAAACCCCAAATATACACTCTACAAAATGAAAAAGTACTACGGTTCCCGTTCGTGGTGAGCCTGTCGAACCATAACGGAAACCGACCCTTCGACAAGTTTAGGGCGAACGGTTTCCGTAGTAAAATTCAATTTTATTAGCTGTAAAAACATCACACTCGCCACACCAATCATCAGCCAGTCATTTTTGGGCAAGGCAGTCAGAGCTTGTCACAAGACGATAAGCTGGGCGATTTTGCCAACGACATAGCATAGGTTACTTGCCTTGATAAGCTCGGTTTTTGGGTCATCGGTGTATTCGGTGGCGGAGAGCAAATACATCACGAGCAGGGGCGACATGGCGTTGGTGGCTCCGCCCAACACCCCTGCAATCGTACCGCTTATCACAAGGCTTGGAGTGGTGTTGGGCAGTTTAAAATTTTTGCCCACGCTCATCGCCACAAACTGCATGGCGACATAGCCAACAATGAGTAGCCCTAACGCAATCAGTAGATGATGAGATGCGATGATAAAAACAAGTTTTGTGCCAATAAAACTGCCAACAAAACTTGTCAGCACAAGGAGCCAGTACTTTTTAAGATAATAAACAATCCGTCCACCGTCCAAAAACACGACCAAATTGATAAGCAAACAAGGAATGACCGTCAGCACCAAAACGTGCGACATCGGATAGCTACTTGCCAAAGCGGTGGTAGCGATGAGTGTTACGCCAATGCCTGTCAGCCCATGAAAGATACTGGCGATGATAAAGGTTAAGATGATAAGGGTAAAGGCGGTCATGGCACTTCTGACAAAATGGGTAAAATAGGTAAAAGTAAAATAGGTAAAACGGGTAAATGCAGGTGTAGATTTGTGCCTATCAAACACCCCTAAAACTTGTTATAATAGCACATTTATCATTCTCATATAAGTAGGATATTATGGATACCCAAGCCACAAGCCCTAATCCCATCAACCACACCGCCATCTACCAAAAACTTGCCACAGACCATGCCGTGCGTGCCGAGCAGGTTCAAGCCTTTGCTGATTTGCTGGACGAAGGGGCGAGCGTGCCATTCATCGCCCGTTATCGTAAGGACAAAACAGGCGGACTTGATGATGGCATGCTTCGTACCCTAGAAAAAGCCCTAACGCACGAACGGGATTTGGCGGTTCGCCGTAACAAGGTGCTTGAGCTTTTGACCGCCCAAAACGCCCTAACGGACGAACTTACCCTGCGTGTCAAAAACGCCATGAGCAAGTTGGAGCTTGAAGCGATTTATGAGCCCTACCGCCCAAAACGCCGTACCTTGTCGGCTAAGGCGACTTTGGCAGGGCTTCGCCCGATTGCCGAGCGGATTTTGGCAGGGGAAAGCTTGGATACGGCACTATCGGACTACACGCCTGTTAGCACGGTAACGGATGAGCAAGGCGAGAGCTTTGATGTGGATTATAGCACTCGTGATTTACAACTAGCAGGCGTGCAAGCGATTATCCTTGATGAATGGGCGTTGAATTTAGATTTGTTTGACAAGGTGCGGACAGGCTTTAACGCCACAGCAAGCATTCACGCTAAGCTTGTGGGCGAAGAAAAACGAGAGACAGGCGAGAAATTCAAAGACTATTTTGACCATACCGAAACCTTTGCCAAGCTCTCCAATCATCGCCTACTTGCCATGCTTCGTGGCAGACAGGCAAATGTGCTTGTCCTATCCGTGCTTGGCGAAGATGAGCCGTTTGTCGCTCAAATTAAAACCACTTTTGGGGCAAGCGATACGGACGAGCGTGGGCAGTTTTTGAGCGAGACGGCAGATAGATTATGGAGTGCCAAATGGCGACCACAGATTGAGCATCGCCTATTGACCGAGAGACGACTGGACGCTGAAACGCACGCCATTGGCGTATTTGCCCAAAATCTAAAACACCTACTCATGACCGCCCCTGCTGGACGCAAGGTTATCCTAGGCGTGGACCCTGGTATCCGTCATGGCGTAAAAATGGCGGTGATTGACAGCACAGGCGATGTCGTGGCGACTGACACCGTGTACCCCTTTACCGACCCCACGACCGACAAGGCAAAGGCGGTGATTGCCAAGCTTATCGCTGATTATGGTGTGGAGCTTGTCGCCATTGGCAACGGCACAGCAAGCCGTGAATCGGATGAGCTTGTCAAGGCGGTCATTAGCGAGAACAGCCTATCCGCCAAAGCGGTGGTGGTATCGGAAGCGGGAGCGAGCGTGTATTCGGCAAGTGAGATTGCCAGTAGCGAGCTACCTGAGCTTGATGTGTCGGTGCGTGGGGCGGTGTCTATCGCCAGACGATTGCAAGACCCCTTGTCCGAGCTTGTCAAGGTTGAACCAAAAGCAATCGGTGTGGGACAATATCAGCATGATGTCAATCAAGCCGAGCTAGAATCAAGCCTTGACAAAGTTACCGAAGACTGCGTGAATGCGGTGGGTGTGGACGTGAACACGGCAAGCCCTGCCATTTTGGCTCACATTGCAGGACTCAACAAAAATGTCGCCCAACAAATCGTGAACTACCGCCGTACCAATGGAGCATTTAAAAACCGTGAAGAGCTAAAAGCCGTGCCACGTTTGGGCGTAAAGACCTTTGAGCAGTCGGCAGGATTTTTGCGTATCAAAGACGGCACCGAGCCACTGGACGCAACAGGCGTACACCCCGAAAGCTATGGGCTGGTGTATGAGATTTTGCGTAAGGCGGACAAGTCGTTGTCGGACGTACTGGGCAATGAAACCCTTGCCAAATCGCTAAACGACAGCACGGACAATTTTAGTCAGCTTGCCACGGTGCTTGCCGAGCTTGCCAAACCTGCTCACGACCCCCGTGGCGAATTTAAAACCGCCAAATTCCGTGATGATGTGAGTGAAATCAAACACTTACAAATCGGCATGGAGCTAGAAGGCGTGGTAACGAACGTAACTGCGTTTGGTTGTTTTGTGGACATTGGCGTACACCAAGACGGATTGGTGCATATCTCTGAGCTGTCCGACAGTTTTGTGGCTGACCCTGCGGACGTGGTCAAGCCCCAAGACATTGTCAAAGTGCGTGTGCTATCGGTGGACGAGCCAAGAAAGCGGATTGGGCTTTCTATGAAATCGCCTGACAAAAAAGAAGTGCCAAAGTCTGACAAATCGGATAAAGCATTTAAAGACAAAACAAACGCCAAGCCAAGCAATAAGCCCAATAATAAGCCAAAACGTGAATTTAACAAAGCCAAAAACGAACCTGCCAAAGTGGGGAGTTTTGGGGCGTTGTTGAAACAGGCGGGGCTTAAATAGTTTGGGTTATTGAGAATGAAGGTGGGGTTGCCTGCCTTTGTTTTGTCGTGTATAAATCTACACCTAACAAACTCGATATTTACCACGGGTTTGTAGGGGTGTGCTGAGCACACCTTTTGATGATATTATTGTGCAAGGCGTGCTCAGCACGCCCCTACGTCCACACATCATGGTATTTGTAGTAATTTTAAAGTTTTTTAGGTGTAACAGTAAAAACAAAGCCACAAATGGGGGTCATTTGTGGCTTTTGTCATGGGGTTTTGCTACCTGCGGTGTTCCATTGGGTTGTCCATAATATCAGCGTTCATCCATGTTGGCTTATCCATTTGCCATCTCCTTGCTGATGTGTGTATTATGCCAAAATAGCACCCATAAGAAAATACGCAAAAATCGCAAAGTTTTGTCAGCATTTGCTTACAAATGCTTATTCGGCGTTTTTATCCAAAAGTGTCAATAGCTCTTTGTCATTGACCAACACGTCAGCAAGGGTATAGCCATCTAGCACCGCCACAAAGGCAAGCATGGCTTTATAAAACACCCCCTTTAAACGGCAGGCAGGCGAGATGACACAGCTGTTGGTGTCATCGCCGATATTGACCAAGCTGATTTTACCGTCTGTGTTTTTAGAGTTATCATCTAAGCATTCTAATATGCCAAAATCGCTCTCGGTGTGGCGAATGAGTCGCCCGATGTTAATCTCGCTTGGGTCTTTGGCTAGGCGAATGCCCCCGCCTTTGCCACGCACGCTCTCGATGTAGCCCAATTTACCCAGTTGATGAATGATTTTGGTGAGATGACTTTTTGAGATGTCATAGGCTTGGGCGATGTCGTCAATGTTGGCAAGCTCGCCATCTTTGGGTGTTACCGCCAGATAAATCAAAGAACGTAGAGCATAATCGCTATAATTGGTCAGTTTCATGTTGTTATTCTTCAAGTTAAAAGAATATTATAACAAATTTATGGGGGTTTTACTGTTTTTTGCTTGTTGCTGTTTGTGTGGGTTATGACGGAAATAATCAATGAAAAATCAATCAAAAGTGACAATAGGCATTTATTTTAAGCGTTTGCCGTCTTTGTCAAATATTCCGTATTTTTTACGCTGTGTAATTCGGTGTTGTCTTTCACTTTTGGCTTCTTCCAAAAATTCTGGGCGAATGCCAAACGGAGCTGAGCTTTTGCGTTTTATTCTTAGTTTATTAGGTTTGTCTTGTTGGTTGTTTTTGGAGTTTTTAAGAACAGTATAAAGACAGATAAGCGAAATGATAAAAGCCCCAATGCCAAAGATGAGTGCCATGCCTTGCGTATCAAAAACTGCGGTATTTTGTTCCGAAGGTGTGAGTTGGTGTGTTTTGATTGTGCTAGTGGTGACTGTATTATCAGGCTGTTCTGATAAGATGCGTTGATTGCTAAGTTCTTGAAATTCTTGCCAGTTTTGATTATTGGTGTTGTCGCTCATGATTTACGTTATGATAATTGCCATAAGGTTAGTATAGCAAGGTTTTTATCATTTGGGTAGCGTATTTGGAAGTAATGCAGAGCAATCGCACCACAACCATCGACAAACCCACAATAAATCATTAAAATGTGAGCAAAAAGGACATTCTTTATGCTCACAAACCCCATTGACTATTTATCACAGGTTCATGACCCAAGGCGTCAAAACAAAAACCTGCTACACCCACTTAAAAACATTCTAACCATTGCCTTAACCGCAGTTATCTGTGGTTATCATGACTGGGTAGACATAGAAGACTTTGGCAATGTCTTTAAACGCCTTAACAAAGATGAACTTAGTCGATACTTTAGTGAGTGGATGAATCAAACCCAAGCCAATCATCCACACATCGCCATTGATGGTAAATTCATCCAAGGTGGCTACAAAAATGACAACGCATTACAGCTTGTTACCGCCTTTGCCAGTCAAACCAAGCTCATTCTTGCTCAAGTTGACATTGCTGATAAAAACAACGAAATTAGCACATTACCCCAACTGTTAAAACTCATTGACATCCTGCAAAACCACCCAATCCACCCAAACACCAATTTCACTCTAAGTTCAAACCTTGTTAATGACTTTCGGTAAGTGGTAGAAAACATCTTAAAGGCCTTAAACTTGGCAAAGATGTGTTCTACTCTCACCCGTGTTTTAGACAATAATGCGTTATAATCTTTGGCTTCTTGCACAAGTGGATATTTCTTAGTTTGTTTTAGTGGCGTAAAGGCTTGCTTGTATAAATGCTGTATGCCTTGATAGCCACTGTCTGCTAGGATAAACTTAGCATTTGTTAAATTTGGGTTTGTTCGCTTAAAGAGCTTAAAGTCATGCATTTGAATGATGCTGGTATCTACTTGTAAGATGACCTTGTGGTGATTGATGATACATTGCACCTTTGCGGTATGACACTTTTTCTTGCCAGAATAACTTAATTCTTGCTTTTTTTGGGACGATTAACACGCACTTCGCTCACATCTACAATGACAATGTCATCTTTGGTGGGTGTTTGTGTGGCAATGACAAAGCCTTGCTTGCTTAGTATGTCTTCAATCCAATGGCTTTTACGGATAAGTGTGCTTTCATGGATGCCAAAGTCAGCGGCTATCTGCTCATAGGTGCGATATTCTTTAAAATACTGCAAGGTTGTCATTAACAAATTGGGCATGCTGATTTTAAGTTTTCTACCGCCTCTTTGATGTACAGTCGCTTGTGCTTGCTCTAAACAAGCAAGCATTTCATTAAAACCCTGCGTTCAATGCCAACTAAGCGTTTGAATTTGGTGTCGGATAGGTGTGTGGATGCTTCATAGTTCATTGGGGTATTTTAGCATAGGAAGGGTTTTGCAGGAAGTCTAATAAAGAATTTTTAAAAATTTATATCATTTATACCAAAGAAATGATACTAAAAAATAATCACAAGTATAGTGATTTATTGGTTTTTTTGTATTATACTAGCGGACTTTTAATCAATTGTAAAACTAATTATGTCAAATCGTCCATCCATAGATTGCTTATCTACCAAAACTTTTTATCCGTTGCCTGCGATATTGTCGCCTATTAAAAGCGTGCTGTCGCCCATGAAAACTTTGGCGTGGCTCACAGCGTGGCTTATGTATGCTTCTACTGCCTATGCGTCAAGCGTGCGTAACGATGTGGATTACCAGTACTTTCGTGATTTTGCCGAAAACAAAGGACAATTTGTTATCGGTGAGACTAATGTAGATATTTATAATAAGCAAGGCGAAAAAGTTGGCAAGATGCTTGAAGATATCCCAATGCCTGATTTGGCGGTTGTGGGTGCTAATGGCGTGGCGACTTTGGTTGATGAGCAGTATTTGTTAAGCGTGGCACATAATGGCGGTTATGCTTCAATGCGTTTTGGGGCAAGTGGTACTGATAATCACACCGATAACCCCTATTATGATTATAAGTTGGTGGATAATAATAACTATCCAAAGCCTAGCGATGATATCAAAAATGACAAACAAAAACTTGCTGAATTTCAAAAACAGTATCCAGGTAATTGGGATTATCATTTACCACGCCTGAATAAAATGGTTACCGAAGTTGCACCAATACCTACGCTAGAAGGTGTGAGTACTAGCGAGTTGGTCAAAAATCCTGACCGCTATACTTTTGCTAGGGCAGGGTCAGGTACACAGCGTGCTGAGAGTGTTAAAGGCAGTGATGTACAGTCTATTTCAAGTGCATATGCGTATTTGACAGGGGGTGTGCCAGTTGAAATCACAGGCGACCGCAAAGATTGGCTTGATGCAGGCGGACATCTGTTTGGTAATCGTCATGGTGCTTTGGTAACGCTTGGACTACCGGGGGATAGCGGTTCAGGTATTTTGGTTTATGATAAAGAGCAAAAAGTTTGGAAAATAGCTGGGACTTTAAATTTTTTAGCCGATCGTGGCAAAGGCATCTATTCTAACACTTGGTCAATAGCTCGTTCTGACTATAACAAACAAATGATGAATGATGATATTGGTGTAACACTTGATGTAAACAACCAAGCCATTGTTATTAGTCCAAAACAAGCAGGTAAAGCACAGCTTAGCTATCAAGAAAATGGCAAAACAGTAAATCAAGAGCTTGATGTATTCAACAGTGAATCGCCAGCACGCATAAAACAAATTGACGCTCAATTAAATCATGGTAAGACCTTAGTTATTAACGGTAATAACAATACTTTGCGTTTGACGGATAATTTAAATCAAGGTGCAGGAGCGTTGCGTTTTGCTCAAAATGCGACCGTTACCGCTGATAATCCTGACCATACTTGGGTGGGAGCAGGTGTGGTTGTTGCCAAAGATAAAAGCGTAGATTGGCAGATTAAAAATCCCAAAAATGACCGTTTATCCAAATTGGGTAAAGGCACGCTTGTTGTTGGTGGTACAGGCATAAACCAAGGCGATATTAGTGTTGGCGATGGTACGGTTGTGTTAAACCAAAAAGCCGACAACAAAAACCAAAAACAAGCCTTTAATAGTGTTGGTATTGTTTCAGGGCGTGGCACAGTTGTCGTGGGCGATAATGCTCAAATGGACTGGGATAAGTTGTATTTTGGTTTTAGGGGCGGTAGATTAGATGTCAATGGGCAAGATATTGCCTTTAACCGTATTGCCAATATGGATGAAGGTGCTCAAATTGTCAATCATCATGACAACAAAGCGACCGTATCTATTGCAGGCAATCGGGCGATGACCCCAGATGAGATTAAATGGGGTAAATGGAGTCAAGCAGGTGGCGACATTTATGAGTATGTCAATAACTGGCGTGATAATCGCAAAGATTATTTTTTGTTAAAGGGTCGAGCAGGGGCATTTTATCCAGTAGATCAAAATTCAAATGATCACTGGGAATTTATTGGTTCAGGCGAAGAAGGCAAACAAAAAGCGATAGCACGAGTGCTTGCCAAGAAAAACGCTCAAAACCAACATACCGCTTTTAATGGCTTTTTGGGTGAAAATGACCAAACGCACGGCAAAAATAGCAAGTTAGATGTGGCATTTAATCCGCATATTGATAATGCGTATTTGTTGTTGTCAGGTGGTAGCGATTTAGATGGTACGCTATCAGCACACAAAAACGGCACGCTTGTTTTGTCAGGTCGCCCCACACCGCACGCTTATGACCATCAAAATCGCCAAGAAGTCATCAAAGACAACGATTGGCAAAACCGCCAATTTAACGCAAAAACCTTTAAGGCACAAGACAACAGTAAACTTATCGTCAGTCGCAATGTGTCTGGCGTAACAGGTGATTTTGAACTGTCTAACCAAGCGACCGCAAAATTAGGATTTAGCCAAAATGACAGCGAGTGCGTGCGTTCTGACCGCACAGGATTGACCACTTGTGCTATCAAAAATCTTGATAATTCAATATTTGATACATTGCCTACCACTTCAATTACAGGCAATGTCGCCATGACCGACAACGCCCATTTACAGCTTGGCAGTAAAGCTCATTTGACGGGCAGTGTTAAGGCTAGTGACCAAAGCCATATGACCATGGATACGGGTAGTTTTTGGACTTTGATAGAAGACAGCCAAATACCCAGTTTGAATCTGGATAATGCCAACATCGTGCTAAATGACGGCTATGATGCAGGCAAAAATGACAATTATCATGAATTGACTGTCAGTAATTTATTAGGGCGTGGAACTTTTTATTATTTGACTGATATTGCAGGCAAAAAAGCAGACCATGTTAGTGCTGATAATGCCACAGGCGATTTTTTGTTAAATGTTAAAGATACAGGTGCAGAACCAACACACGCCGACCGCTTGTCGCTTTTGACAGTAAAAAAAGCAGATAATTTGCAAGTTCGCTTAGCCAATGACGGACAAGTGGTGGACAAAGGAGCATATCAGTATAGATTGATTGATGATGACGGCGATTATCGTTTATACAATCCCAAAATGGAAGAAAAAATTAAAGCCGAAGCTGAAAAAGCAGAACAAGCAAGAATTGAAGCCGAACGCCAAAAAGCAGAAGCCGAAAAACAAAAACAAGCTGAAATTGCTAAGCAAAAAGCCGAAGCTGAAAAAGCAGAACAAGCAAGAATTGAAGCCGAACGCCAAAAATATAGACAAGCGGATATTATCAGCCGTCATAGCAATGCTGGCTTGATTGAAAATACTTTACACCAAACGCTATTATCGCAAAATGCTGATGCCTTGACTCGTCATTTGACTGATACATCCATCCGCCGTGTATGGGCGACCAGTGAGCATGAGCTTGGTAAGCACCACAGTGATTTACATCGTGGTTATGATGCCAAAAGCACGCTTGTGCAAGTGGGTATAGATACACCGATTAGTCCAAATGCGATTTTTGGTGTGGCGTTGTCGCACGCCAATGCACAAGCTGATTTTGAGCGTGGCACAAACAAAGCTGATCTAAACGCCTTGTCCGCCTATGCCAAATATCATTTACCACAAGGCTTTGTGGCGGTGGATACGGCGATTGCTCATAGCAATAGCGAACTTGATTTTAATGGGCAAAGCCAAACACTAAAACGCACCAGCACCCAACTTGGGGCGACTGTGGGGGCGGATTTGGTGTTAAGTGATGTTTTTGTTAAGCCTTATATTGGGGCAAGAGTGTATCATACGCCAAGTCTTAGCTATACGCTTGACAATGCCAAAATCTATCATCCCACGACTAATCGCTACGACCGTTTTGTTGGCGTACGCCTTGGTAAAGCCATGCAAGTAGGGGCGGTTACCATTGAGTCGAGCTTAAACAGCAGTTTACGCCAAGGCGGTGGCAACAAACCTATGTCTGTCAATGGATACGCTTTTGATCAAGATACGCCTGTTGTGTGGACAAATGAGTTTGGGCTGACAGCACGCACAGGGCAAGTTATGGCACAGTTGTCGCTTATGCGTACTGACGGCAAAGATGCTGACCATACCAAAGCAGGGGTCAAATTGTCCTATACTTGGTAATTTGGTTTTTTGTGATATTGTGATAGTTAATCAAAATCCCCTTGTTTGGCAAGGGGATTTTAACTTGTGTGGCTATTTATTTTTGGCATTGTAAACTCAAAACGCAAACTTCAAACACCCATTCCACTTAGCAAAGAGTAGGTTAAGAGAACATTCTATCATATGTTGACATTTAGAATAGCATTTAGTTCTTCTTTTGAACCTTGCTAGGTAATGTCGAATCAAGCTGTTATAACCTTCTATGGTAAAAGTCTCTTTTTTGCTTTGTAAATGTTGATGACTTGGGATAATTTCTTGATAGGATTTCCGTCAGAACAAAACAGTTTGATGTTGTATGGGTTTAGTTGGGTTGTACAGTTTCATAAAAGTGTTGGTGTCTTGCTTACCGCAAACAAAGCCTAAGATGCGTTTTGTGTGTCGGCTGATGGCAATCCAAGCCCAACAGTAGTTTTTTTGTGTTTGGTATAACTGTGAATTTCATCAAGTTCTACAAGGTCAATTTCTTGCTTATCATCAAATCTGATTTGATGTTCTTCTCCAAGCTGTTTGACCCATTTATAGACTGTTTGATGAGAAATATTCAGCAATCTACCAATGGTACGAAACCCTAAGCCTTCTAAGTACATCTTGATTGCCATTTGTTTGGTCTCATTACTTTTATGGCGAATAGGCTTTTTGACAGAGAAGTAATGACTACAACCTTTGCACTTATAGCGTTGTCTGCCATTTAGAGCAATCGCACCACAACCATCGACAAACCCACAATAAATCATAAAATGTGAGCAAAAAGGACATTTTACTGTCAAAAAGACATCAGCAAACAAATCATTAAAGCAAAAGCCAAGTACATCTTTGCCTTAAAGCAAAACCACAAAACTTTGTATGAAGACATCGTACTGTGGTTAAACAGCAAGCTTAATAATAACAACATGACCAGCATACAGACTGTCGAAAAAGACCACGGTCGTATTAAGACAAGACGTTATGCGACATCAACACAACCTGATTGGTTATCAGGTAAAGATGATTGGACTAACCTTCATGCAGTGGTCATGGTAGAATCCATTCGTGATGTTAAAGATAAGGTGACCACTGAACGCCGTTATTACCTAAGCTCCCTGACAGATGTTAATATGATTGCTGATGCCATTTGTAACCATTGGTCTATTGAAAACAGTCAGCATTGGGTGTTAGATGTTATCTTTGGTGAAGATGACCAAAAAAGTCTTGAACGTCATGAAAAAGCAAATAAAGCATTACTGACTCGTACCGCATTAAACTTAATTCGAGCCAATGGGGATGCTAAACTCTCTGTGAAACGCAGTAAAATGAGAGTTTCACAGAATAAGTCTTATCTTGAACAGTTGTTGTTTGGTAAGGGGTAGTGCGATTGCTCTGGAAGTAATGATTGTTGATTTTAAAGTGATTTAATCAGCTCTTGTATTCCAAGACCTGATTAAATCGTCAAAAGATTTGGGTAATCTAAATCTTACACGCACCGCCTTCACAGCCGTCATCATTGTCGCCATCAAATCCGCCGACCACGCTCACGTCCGCCAAATCGCCAAGCATGGTATCAAAATCCAGCTCATCAAGGTTTAAATCGTCCAAATCAATCGCTTGTGGGTTTGTCATGGGTATCTCCTAGTTGGGGTTTATAAAATTAAAAAATTAGATTGGGTGAATCATTTCGCCCTTTTTGAAATATACTCATCACATATCCAAAGGTTGCCATTCTTTGCCCTTTAATGGCGGTAGATAGGCAAGCCCTTTTTGCTGATACGCCCAAAGCTGGCTTGGGATTTTGTAGATGTCGTTACGCTCAGGGTCGATGTGCGTGGCGATTTTGTCGGTGTCGCCTGTCTTTAATAGCGTGGCAAAATTGGGGTTCATCATGACCGCCTTACCCACCGCCACAAAATCCGCCCAGCCTGTGCCATACGCACGCACCACATCATCAGCAGACAAAAGGCAGCCCACGCCAATGAGTGGCAGTTTCCCACCAATGCGGGCATGGAGCTGTTCTATGCGAGTCAAATTGGTGTTCGCCCCACGTCTTGCCTTTTTATAAAAATCCCACAACGAGACGTGCAGGTATTGCAGTGGCTCATCCACCAAAGCGTCAATCAAATCAAACGCATCCGCCATCGTCAAGCCATCATCGCCTGCTTCTTCTGGCGAAAAGCGATAGCCCACGATAAATTCCGCCTTGTCGTGCTTGGCTTTAACATCATTGACCGTTTTGATGACGGCTTTGGGGAAACGCAAGCGGTTTTGTAGGCTTCCGCCCCACTCATCATCTCGTTTGTTGGCTTGGGGCGAGAAAAACTGCTGAATAAGATAATTATTCGCCCCATGAATCTCCACGCCATCAAACCCTGCTCTTATCGCTAGGTCGGTTGCCACGCCAAAGCCTGTGATGACTGCCTGTATCTCGTCCACGCTCATGGCTCGGGCAGACTGCTTGCCGTTGTCCATATTAGACGGAGCGATGACTTCGCCAAACTGGGCAAGCGACTGATAACCGCCATGATGAATTTGCAAAATCGCTTTTGCACCGCCTTGCTTGATGATACCTGCAATTTCGGTTAGGCTTTCCAAATGGCTCTCATCATAAGCGGACGGTTGCCCGACAAAGGCTTTACCGCTTGGGTGTACCAAAGTCGCCGCCGTGATAAATAAGCCAAAATCGTCCGACCGCCCTGTCAAAAACGCCCGCTCTTCATCGGACAACGTGCCGTCAGGATTGGACGCATAGTGGGTCATTGGGGCAACGACAAGGCGGTTTTTTATCTCCACGCCATTATTTAGGGTAAACGGAGTAAAAAGTGGGGTTGTATCAGTCATAAATTTTCTCTTTAAAATAAAAAGGGTTGATTGCTAAATTGGTATTGTTAAATTGGACGGTAGGGACGAATCACATTCGCCCTTGTAAACGCATCAAGTTTTAGGCTCTTTAACCATAGTAAAACAATATGCTATTGTTAATCTATCCTACTTTTGGGCAGGTTTTTGGGTAAATATGATTTCCAATACGCCATTAAAACATCAAGTCAACCTTTTGCCACATCAGCAAGTAGCTCATACGAGCGAGCCTGCTTGTCTTTGTCATAAATGTAGCTTACCGCCATAAATTCATCGGCATTGACTTGGCTTTGTAGTTGCTCTAATTGGGCTTTGACCGTCTTTGGTGAACCAATCACGCTACACGCCGTCATGCTCTTTGCCATGGATAAGATGTGCGGTGGGATACGACTTTCAATGTCTGGTACTGGCGGTTTCATGCCTGAGCGTTCGCCCGTTACCACATTTAGGAAAAACTGTAAACTGGTGGTCGCCAAAAGTTTCGCTTCGCTGTCGGTATCAGCAACGATGGCATTTAGCCCAACGATGACCTTGGGTTTGTCAAGCACATCAGAGGGCTTAAATTCTTTGCGATAAATCTCAACCGCCTGTGTTAAAAAGCGTGGTGCAAAGTGAGATGCAAAAGCATAAGGCAAACCCAATTCCGCCGCCAAATAAGCACTCTCAGGACTAGAACCTAAGATATAAAGTGGCACATTTAACCCTTTGGCAGGGTAGGCTCGCACTTTGTCGCTGTCGTCATTGCCAAAATAAAACTGCAACTCTTTAATGTCGCTTGGAAAACTCATCGCAAAATCGTCCCGATGACGGCGAATGGCTCGTGCGGTGGCAGGGTCTGTACCAGGGGCTCGCCCAAGCCCTAAATCCACACGGTTGGGGTATAGGCTTGCCAGTGTGCCGTACTGCTCGGCAACGACAAAGGGCGAATGGTTGGGGAGCATGACACCACCCGAGCCGACTCGGATTGTGCTTGTTTTGTCAAGCACACGTTGGATTAAAAGGCTTGTGGCGGAGCTTGCCAGATAGGGCATATTGTGATGTTCGGCAATCCAGTAGCGAGCGTAGCCTGTGCGTTCGGCAAGCTGTGCCAAGCCCACAAGGTTGTCAATGGCATCATTGAACGTCTCGCCGTCTCGTAAGGGAGCAAGGTTTAAAATAGATAAGTCGGTCATGGGTTTTCTCGCTTTTACATTTATAAAAATTTAGATATGTTTTGGCAAAATTTTTGGGTGTTATTTGATTAAATGGATAGGCGGGGGCGAATTGCATTTGCTCGATTATCAACGCACCACAAAGGGCAAATTATGTTAATCAGACAACCCGCCAATCTCATCACGCACTTGGCGGATAAAGCCGTCCACACCGCTTGGGCAGTAGCGGTAATACGTCCATTTGCCAAGGCGTTTGCTCTCTATTAGCCCTGTTTGTTGCAGACTGTTTAGATAGCTTGAAATTACCGATTGGGCAAGTCCTGATTTGTCGGCAATCACACCCACACAAATCCCACCATCAAATCCTGTTTCTGTACAACGCAAGGCATCCACCCCAAAATGTGTGGCAGGGTCTTTTAGCCACAGTAAAATTTGGTAGCGAACATCGTTGCCCAGCACTTTAAAAATGTCGGTAGATTTCATGAATTGAATGCAGGTGATTTTATAAACAATATATCATTATATCTATAAATTTAGATATGTCAAGATGATTGTGATATCACAAAAATCATGAGATGATAAATGAGATGATAAATGTGATAAAATGACATAAAACCATGTTGACATCTTATAAAAACCACACCATGCTCCAAACTGCACCACCCATGAAAGACGGCGTATCTCCAAGCCGTATTTATTTAGAAAAATTAAACAATACACCCAAGAATTTGTTGGTATTTTTATGCCAAAAATTCCCCCATGTCAGCTTTGATGAATGGTGGGCACGTTTTGAGAATGGTGATGTGTGGAGCGATACAACAGAGGGTGGGTTTGTGCCATTGATGTCAGATGCACCCTATCTACATGGGCGGACGATTTATTATTACCGTAGCTTAGCGTGTGAGGTTGTTGTGCCATTTGATTATCAAATTTTGTTTGAAAATGATGAGTTTATGGTGGTGGATAAACCCCATTTTTTGGCGGTAACGCCATCGGGCAGTTATGTCAAACAGACCCTGCTTGCTCGCCTAAAAGCCGATACGGGCAACGCTGATTTATCCCCCATTCACAGGCTAGACAGAGAGACGGCAGGGCTCATTCTCGTCAGTAAAAATGTCGCCACTCGCCATCAGTATCAAGCCTTATTTGCTCATCATGCCATCACCAAAGTGTATCATGCCATCGCCACTGTTAATCATAACTTAACAATGCCGACAGATATTCGCCTGCATTTGGAACGTGGCGAGCCGTTTTATGTCATGCGTGTCAATGCCGACAAGTCTGCCAATACGCACACGCACATTGATATTTTGGCGGTCAAAGGCGACCTTGCCAAGTACGAACTTCGCCCCACGACCGGCAAACTTCATCAGCTTAGAGTTCATCTAAACCATCTTGGCACACCCATCTGCCATGACCCGTATTATCCATCTGTCCGTCATAAGCCCAAAGATGACTTTACTAGTCCCTTACAATTACTTGCCAAACACCTTGTATTTGACGACCCTATCACAGGCGAGCGGTGGGAATTTACATCAAGGCAGGAGCTGGATTTATAAAAAACCCTGCGACTGGGCAGGGTCGGATAAATTTGTTGGCGTTAAATCACCAAAACAAAAAACTTACCCCAAGTAAAATGAGTAGCACACATTGGAGTATTAAAAAGGTTTGGTGTTTTTTTAAAAACGCCACAAGGGGCGAGCCTTGCTCTTTGTCGTCCATATTGTGGACGGTCAGCGTGTCAAGCTCTTGCTTGGCTGGGTGTTTGTTATCGTTCATGGGGGCAACTGATTTCTCATTGACAAAATCATTGGGGTTCATACTCATGACCATGTCAAATCTCCGTGGTACTGATGTTTGCTTTTTGCTCAATTTATTGTAATTTTATGTAATCAAATATTACGATAAATATTTTTTGTGTTATTTGTTGTACTATTATATCGGTTTTTTTGAAAAATTTAAATAAAAAATAGCATTTTTGTGTAAAATTCATCAGTAGTAAACATCTGTCTTGGGTGAAATCAAGGAATGATTCCAATCTCATGTCAAATATTTATCGAGCAAAATCAAATCAGACAGCCACGCCAAAAAATGATAAAATAGGCTGATTTATCCATTCTCTTTTATTGATAACATAGGAACTCCCATGACGACACTTACCGCCGACCAAGTCTTATTTGAAAAAGCCAAACGCCGTATCCCAGGGGGTGTAAACTCGCCTGTCCGTGCCTTTGCAGGTGTGGGTGGTACGCCTGTTTTTATAAGCCGTGCCAAGGGTGCATATATGTATGATACCCAAGGGCGTGAGTACATTGATTATGTGGGTTCGTGGGGGCCGATGATTTTGGGTCATGCTCACCCCAAGGTCGTCGATGCGGTAAAGCTCGCCTGTGATGACGGCTTGTCTTTTGGGGCTCCCACGCCATTTGAGACGACCATGGCGGATTTGATTGCCGATATCATGCCACACATTGAGCTCATTCGCATGGTGTCATCAGGCACAGAAGCTACCATGAGTGCCATTCGTCTGGCTCGTGGCTACACAGGGCGAGACAAGATTGTCAAATTTGAGGGGTGCTATCATGGGCATTCAGACAGCTTGCTTGTTAAGGCAGGCTCTGGCATGCTAGATATTGGTGAGCCGACATCCAAGGGCGTGCCTGCCGACTTTGCCAAACATACCATTACTCTACCTTATAATGACACCCAAGCACTACAATCTGCCTTTGACAAATTTGGTGATGAATTTGCATGCGTGATTTTAGAGCCGATAGCGGGCAACATGAACATGGTTATCCCAAGCCAAGAATTTCATAACACCCTGCGTGAGCTTTGCACCAAGCACGGGGCGGTGTTGATTTTTGATGAGGTGATGACAGGTTTTCGTGTGGGACTAAAAGGGGCAAGTCATCATTTTGGCATTACCCCCGACCTTAGCACCTTTGGCAAAATCATCGGAGCTGGCTTGCCTGTGGGGGCGTTTGGCGGTAAGCGTGAGATTATGGAGTGTATCGCCCCCTTAGGTGGTGTGTATCAAGCAGGAACGCTCTCAGGCAACCCTTTGGCCATGCGTGCAGGTAAGGCAATGTTTGATGAATTAACCCGTCCGGATTTTTATGAACAATTAACCGCCAAAACCGCCAAATTGGTCAATGGCTTACAAAAACTGGCGGATAAACATGGCATAGACTTTTCAAGTTGTTATGTGGGCGGTATGTTTGGGCTGTTTTTTAGCAAAGAGTTACCCAAAAACTTTGATGATGTGGCACACGCCGACACCAAGCGTTTTAATCAGTTTTTTCATGCCATGCTAGAACAGGGTGTCTATCTTGCCCCATCTGCCTTTGAAGCTGCCTTTATGTCTATTGCCCACACCGATGATGACATTGAGCGGACACTTGTTTGTGCAGATAAGGCATTTGGTGAGCTGATTGGTTGATTTTTTAAAATTGACTACCATATAATTTGATTGTATTGCTAATTAAAATTGCTGTTATAAAATATTTTTGCCCTGTGCAATTTGGAAAAAACCATGCTAACAAAAGCCATCAGTGCTGTATTCGGCACCAAAAACGAACGTGAATTAAAGCGTATGCAAAGGCAGGTGGACAAGATTAACGCCCTTGAACCCACAATCTCGGCACTGTCTGATGATGAGCTACGCCAAAAAACCGATGAGTTTAAAAGCCGTCATGCCAATGGCGAGAGCCTTGATAGGCTCTTGCCCGAAGCGTTTGCCGTGTGCCGTGAAGCGTCCAAACGTGTGAACGGCATGAGACACTATGACGTTCAGCTCATCGGTGGCATGACCTTGCACGAGGGTAAGATTGCCGAGATGAAAACGGGCGAGGGTAAGACCTTAATGGCAACCCTTGCCATGTACCTAAATGCCATCAGTGGCAAGGGCGTACACGTTGTAACGGTGAACGACTATCTGGCAGGGCGTGATGCCGAGCTAAACCGTGGACTGTTTAGCTTCTTGGGGCTGACGGTGGGCGTGATTTATAGCCAACAGCCGCCCCACGAGAAATTTGATGCCTACCGTGCCGACATCACTTATGGCACCAACAACGAATACGGTTTTGATTATCTGCGTGATAACATGGTGTTTAGCAAAGATGAGAAAAAACAGCGTCCCTTAAACTACTGTATCATCGATGAGATTGACAGTATTTTGATTGACGAGGCTCGAACACCACTCATCATCTCGGGGCAAGCCGAAGACTCGGCTCATCTGTATGCCTTGATTAATAACATCATTCCCCGCCTAAAAAAATCCGACAACGAAGAGGATAATAAAAACAATGTGGCGGAGGATTTTTGGATTGATGAGAAAAACCGAGCCATTGAGATTAGCGAAAAAGGCTATGAGAAAATTGAGAAATTCTTGATAGAAGTGGGCGAGCTTGGCGAAAAAGAAAGCCTGTACAGCCCTGCTCGTCTGCCCCTACTTGCTCATGTGCAGGCGGCGATTAGGGCTCATCATCTGTTCATCAAAAACGTGCATTATATCATCTCTGATGATAATGAAATCGTCATCGTGGACGAAAACACGGGGCGTACCATGCCCGGTAGACGGTGGAGTGAGGGGCTACATCAAGCGGTAGAAGCCAAAGAGGGTGTGGAGATTCAAGCCGAAAACCAAACCATGGCAACCACCACGTTCCAAAACTATTTTCGTCTGTATGACAAGCTCTCTGGCATGACAGGGACGGCAGACACCGAAGCGGCGGAGTTTAAGTCCACTTATGACATTGATGTGGTCATCATTCCCACGCACCGTCCGATTGCTCGTGTGGATTTGAACGACCAAATTTTCTTATCCAAATTGGGTAAATATCAAGGCATTATCCGTGAGATTCGCCAAATCACCGCCAAAGGAGCCCCTGTACTGGTCGGTACGGCAACCATTGAGGCAAGTGAGGAGCTGTCGTATTTGCTTGACCAAGCTGGCATTAAACATAACGTCCTAAACGCCAAACAGCACGAACGAGAAGCCGAAATCATCGCCCAAGCAGGCAGACCATCTGCGGTAACCATTGCCACCAACATGGCAGGTCGTGGTACGGATATTATCCTAGGCGGTAACTGGCAGGCAGAGATAGAGGATTTGGACGCACTCACCGATGCCCAAAAGAGCGAGTTACAAAGCCAATGGCAAGCTCGTAACGAGGCGGTCAAAGCAGCAGGTGGACTACACATCATCGGCTCTGAACGCCACGAATCACGCCGTATTGACAACCAATTACGTGGACGTGCAGGACGACAAGGAGACCCCGGTCAGTCTCGCTTTTTCTTATCACTAGAAGATGACTTGATGCGGATTTTTGCAGGCGACCGTGTGGTGTCAATGATGCGTGCCATGGGGCTAAAAGAGGATGAAGCTATTGAGCATAAAATGGTGTCTCGCTCGATTGAGAACGCACAGGGCAAGGTAGAAGCTCGTGATTTTGATGCTCGCAAAAGCCTGCTAAAATACGATGATGTCGCCAACGAACAGCGTAAGGTCATCTATGGACAGCGTGATGATTTGCTAGAAGAGATTGATTTACAAGAGTCTATCAAAGCCATGCACCATGAGGTGTATAACGCCCTTATCACGCAGTTCGTGCCAGTAGGTTCGGTCGATGACCAGTGGAACATTGACGGGCTAGAAGATGAGATTGAGGACGCCTTTGGCTATTATATGCCGATTAATGACTGGCTGGACGCTGACCGCCGTCTCGATGAAGAGGGTTTGCGTGCTAAGATTATTGAGTTTGCCATTGCTCATTATCAGAAAAAACGTGAGTCCATGGGCGAACAAAACGCTGCCCGATTGGAGCGTGATTTTATGCTCCGCAACCTTGACCGCCACTGGAAAGAGCATTTGACCCAAATGGATCAGCTGCGTAAAGGCATTCATTTGCGTAGCTACGCCCAAAAGAATCCCGAGCAAGAGTATAAGCGTGAATCTTTTGATTTGTTCCAGTCCATGCTTGGGGCAATTAAATCAGACGTGGTGCAGGACTTGGCACGGGTGCATATCGCCACCCCAGAAGAGATTGCCCAAATGGAAGAAGAGCGTCGCCGTCAAGCCGAGATGATGCGACTGCATTTTGAGCATAATGACATGGGGTTAGAAGGTGGGATTGCCACCGATGAGAGTCGCCCACGAGCCACCCAAAATGTCCAGCGTATCACGGTCAGTCTAGGCGGTGCCGTACCGTCCATGCCAAATCTTATGCCAAACGGTCATGCCAATACCAACACTAATACCAGCATGGACACCAACCAAAGCATGACAGATGTGGGCGACACCGCAGAAACCCAAAACACCGATGATGTCTTTATCCCTGCCAACATCAACCGTAACGCCCCCTGCCCCTGTGGCAGTGGCTTAAAGTATAAACAATGTCATGGTAAGATTTAGCATTTAACACTTAAAGGCAATCATTAAAAAAGGGCGTCATGCCCTTTTTGTTTTAAACTCTCATTTACCACGCATATCAATCACCCACACTTCTGCTTGTGAACCCAAGCGAAACGGCACGCCCCAAAAGCCATAGCCTGATGACACCACCACATGCGTGCCGTTGATTTTTTCGTGTCCGTATGCCACGCGGTTAATGGCTTTGACGATAAAATTGGCAGGGAAAACTTGCCCGTTATGGGTATGCCCCGACACTTGCAGGTCAATGGGCAGCTCTGTATTTTGGTCAATCTGGCTTGGTCGGTGGTCAAGCAGTATCACAGGGTGGCGAGTATCCACGCCATGCATCAGCTCGTGCGTGGGCAAGCGGTCGGCATAATGGTCATCATACCGCCCGATAATCGTCATCGGCGTGCCATTGATGACAAACGTTTGGGCGGTGTCATCAAGCAGTATCGCTCCACTATCACGCACCGCTTGTACGATGGCGTGGCGTTCTTTGGCGTTGTATAGGTCATGATTGCCAAGGCTGGCGATGAGATTGCCATTGACCGAAGCGACTAGGTTGTCAAAAGCGGTGTGCATCTTTTCGCCATGATAAACGTGCGTGTCATCGTCCATGATGTCCCCCGGCATGAGTAGCATGTCCGCTTTTTCACGTCTTAAAATATCCGCCAAACGATTGAGCTGGCGACTGCCGACCAAGTAGCCCAAATGGGTGTCGCTCGCCACAGCCACTCTCACAGGGTTCATCGGTTTGTCAATTTGTATGGATAAATGTCGCACCACAGGCGTATAAGCATTATAAACGGACAAGCCAACCAATCCAAGAAAGCTTGCCACACCAAACACACGCACCATCACACCATCTACCCCACCCATGATGGCACCAAAAGATGGGATGTGCTTTATGGCAAACACAAGCAGTGTGGTCATGATGATACTTAGCACGCCAAGCCATAACACCGCCATATAACCCATACCAAAGCGAAACATGCCCACAAACAGCGTAACCAAAAACAAATGCGTGATGACAAACATGCCCGCAAACACCGCCGTTTTGGCATTGGGCAGATAAGGTTTGATAAGCCAAAAAATGCCCTTCGCTCCGATGTAAGTAAACAGCTCAATGAGTAAAATGGTCGTGGCTAAAAAGAAAAGTCGTCTCATGGTGGATTTTTAAAAAATTATTCATATTACCCCGACCCACCCCAAAACACAAGTCATAAATCCCAACCGTAATTATTTAAAAAATAAAATACTAGCATTTAAAAAATACTCTCATTTTATTAATAATTCCTATTTACATAGCCATACGATGATTTTATAATATTAGACTTCTTTCCAAACCCTGATTTTTGTGGATTTTTAAAAACCTCAACCCCAATACTTATAAGGGTTTATTTTTAGTTTGGAAAGAGATTTATTGCTGTTTTGTAAATTACTTTTATCATAGAGTATGGAGTGATTATGCCTGCCTAGTTAAGCCCTATCTTTAAGCATAAGCCCTTATCCTTATGCCTTGTTATGATAATGAGTGCTGTCGCTTTTGCCAAAGATGGTCATGCCGACCAAAGCAGTCAAGCCAACTTTGCTCAGCCACATGTCGTGCTACCTGATGAAACCATTACCGCCGAAGCTCAGGTCAAGCAGTCGCTCGGTGTGTCCAATATCAATCAAGCCGACCTAGACCGTACCCCCGTCAAAAGCGACATCTCTGACATCGTCCGCAAAATGCCAGGGGTAAACCTAACAGGCAACTCTGCCACAGGTCAGCGTGGCAACAACCGCCAAATAGACATTCGGGGCATGGGACCTGAGAACACCTTGGTACTGGTGGATGGCAAGCCCATCACGTCCAGAAACTCGGTGCGTTATGGCTGGCAGGGTGAACGTGATACTCGGGGTGATTCACAGTGGATACCCGCCAATGCCATCGAAAAAATAGAAGTCCTAAGGGGGCCATCCGCCACTCGTTATGGCAGTGGGGCGATGGGTGGCGTGGTCAATATCATCACCAAACCTGTGAGTGATGAGCTGGCAGGCACCGCAGAAATTTACATCAATCAACCCCAAAATTCCAAAGAAGGTGACAGCTGGCGTGTGGGGGCAAGCCTAAGCGGGGCTATCATTGCTGATAAATTAGGATTTAGGCTCTATGGCGGTCTTAACAAAACAGACATGGATGCCGTGGACATTAACCCTTTGGTGCCTTATACGACTCCGAACGGCACCTATCTGACCCGCTCAGCAGGGCGTGAAGGCGTGGAAAACAAAGATGTGGGTTTGCGTTTGACTTACCAAATTAGCCCCGACCACAGTCTGACATTTGACGCCACTTATGGTCAGCAAGGCAATAAGTACGCAGGCGACACCCAAAACTCCAACCGTGATGCCACCGCCATATCCGACAGTCAAACCCAAAGCAACGCCCTACTAAACAGTCTTATCGGTAGCCAAACCAACCGCATGAGACGAGACAGCTACTCACTCACCTATGATGGGGCGTATGATTGGGGTGATGGTAAACTTACCCTGCAACACGACCAAACCAAAAATACCCGCCTAAACGAAGGGTTGTCAGGCGGGCCCGAAGGGGTGATTTTTGAGAATGCTGCCAATCCACTGCGTTTTGAGACCACCGAGCTGACTGCCCAACGCTTGCATGGCGAGATTGTCAAGCCTTTTTATCTTGGTGTGCCACAGACCGTGACATTGGGCGTGGAATATGTCCATGATAAGCTCATTGATAATGCCAATACCGATGAAGGGACAGCCACAGGCACGGTATCTGTCACCGAACTCGATGCCCAAAAATACACAACAGGCGACCGCTCCACCATGACATCCCGCATTATGTCTGCCTATGCCGAAAACAATTTGGCAGTTACCAAGAACACGGATTTGGTGTTGTCTGCCCGCTATGACCACCACAACAAATCAGGCGGTAATTTTAGCCCTGCCATCAATCTAACTCACCACCTGACTGATGCATGGACGCTAAAAGCAGGCGTGGCTCGTGCCTATAAAGCCCCCAACCTTTATCAAAATGCCGAAGGTTATCTGTTGTACACTCGTGGGCAGGGTTGCCCCATTCATCTAAGTACTGCCGATAACAATCGCTGTGTTCTACAAGGCAATAGCGACCTAAAACCCGAAACATCTATAAACACCGAATTTGGCGTACAATACCAACATGGCGACATCAACGCCAGTGCCACCTATTTTCACAGTGATTACAAAAACAAAATCGTCGCTGGTACAACGAGCCTAAGCAGTGACATCGTCTCATTAAGGGGCGTGGATTATACCTATAATTTATTAAAATGGGAAAGTACCCCAAAAGCGGTCGTTGAAGGCATTGAAGGTAACTTGACGTGGCAAAGAGGCGACTGGCGCATCAATAACAACCTAACTTACATGATAAATTCCAAAGACAAGCAAACGGGCAACCCCTTGTCGCTGGTGCCGACTTATACATGGAACACCAGCGTGGGTTATGACATCAATGACAAGTGGGACGTGAATGCCACCTATACCCAATACGGTCGCCAAAAGGTACGCCAATTTGCCCAAAGCAACATCGAAAACCTAAACGGCAATGGTCTGTTAAACAACCAAGATGTCAAAGGCTATGGCATATTTTCAGTCAATACGGGCTATTATTTTAATGACCATGTCAGCGGACGTATCGGGATAAACAACGTCTTTGATAAACAACGTCTTTGATAAACAACGACTGCGTGATAACACGATAAGCCAAAGTTATAATGAAGCAGGTCGCTCGTACTTTGCCAGTTTAAGGTATGAGTTTTAAATACTTTTTCCAAACCAAAACACCCAAGCCATCAATGGTTTGGGTGTTTTTATTAGGGTGTGTTAAATATTGGTATTTGCAATGAAAAATGAGAAAAATCGCACGTTTTTCAAGGAAAAAATGCAGGCTAATTGTTGTTCTATCAGACAAGTTTTTGACGATGAAAAACAAGATTTAGCCATTTTTCATGCAAAAATTGGCTGAAATTGTCAAATTTTGCCATATTTTATAAGAATGCTATCAATGGTAGGCACGCCCTACATCATTGATAGGCGGGTATCATGACGACACGCCCAAAAACCCCACCACCTGCCGACCGATAAAGCCTGTATCAAACGAGCGAGTGCGATAATCATAATTCATAAAACCGATATGCCCGCCATAGGTGGTATCTAGTAGCTCCACATCCGCCGACACGTCCGAGCGTTCGGCAGTTACGCCCAAAAATGGGTCATCTTTGGCGGTGATGATGAGCGTGGGCTTAGTGATGTCCGCCAAATATGGCAAGGCGGACGACTGGCGGTAGTAGTCGTTTTTTGAGCGAAAGCCATGACGGGGAGCGGTAAAGACGTTGTCAAAGTCGCCAATGCGTTTGGCGGATTTTAACGCTTTTAATTCATCAGGCGTTAGGCGGTTTTCTAGGGCTTTTTTGACAATGGGATTTAGTAGATACGGCGTATAAATGTGCCGTCCAAGCAGTCGTTCCATCGCCACCGAACTGCTCGCCAAATCCACAGGGGCGGACACCACCACCGCACGAGCAGGGATAGCGTCCGAGCCGTACTCGCCCATGTATTTGGCAAGGGCATTACCGCCAAGCGACACGCCCACGGCATAGATGTGGGCAAATTCGTTTTGTAAATGGGTCAAGTTATGATGAACTTCTGCCGTATCCCCTGCGTTATAAAAGACCTTGCCCGAGACCGCCACACCGCCACACGAGCGAAAATGAGCCACCACAAAATGACAATCCGCCCCATGTACCGCCCGAGCAAGCGACTTGGCGTAGTGGCTTTGGCTTGACCCTTCCATGCCGTGAAACAGCACGATGAGCGGTTTTTGGTATTTGCCGTCCACTTTGGTGTCATCAGTGAGTAGATAGTCAAACGCCACTTGGCTTTCATCAAGCGAGTCCTTGATAAGATGACGGGTGTAGTCGGGGGTGTATTTGACCACATAACGGGGCAAAATGGTTTGCAGGTGCGGATTTTTTAGCCAAAGGGGCGGACGAAAATCAGTGGCAAGGGCAGTCATGGTGTTCTCTTTTTTAAATTAGACCTCTTTCCAAACTACCCCAGCTCAAAATTATAAATCGCAGAAATTAGATTCACCCTTAATCCAAATCTTTTTCTGCGATTGCGGTAGCGACATGATAAGATTTTAAAACACTTGAGTTTCCCAATGACATGTTCATTGGTTACTCGCTTGGATGATAACTTGCGATTTGCTTTTTTATCTGCTTTGGTTAAAGGTTTAAGTTTTGTCTTTTTCTTTGGTAGTTGGCTATTTGCATGAGTTTGTTGTATGCCTTGATAGCCTGAATCTACTTGAATCAAAATACTTTGTTTGATGGTTATTTTTGATGATTGGTAGAGTTTAAAGTCATGCATGCCTCCTCTACCAACATGGGTGCATAGTATTCTCTTACTCTTTTTATCAACAACAATTTGTGCTTTTAAGGTATGACGTTTCTTTTTGCCTGAGTACTGTCGCCTTTGCTTTTTTTAGGTCTCTCTATGGGGATTTCTGTGGCATCAATGAGTACAGTTTCAAGGTTGTTGTCTTGCCATAAGGCTTTTTTACCTGGCAAGGCAAAGTCTTTGTGATTGATGAGTATACCTTCCACCCATTTAATTGCCTTGCACACAGCACTTTTAGTAATACCAAAGTCTTGGGCTATGTGAAATTGACTGCGGTATTCTCTGTAGTAGTTTAAGGTTATGACAAGTTTACTCTCTGGGCTAATTTTGGCTTTTCTACCGCCTTTTTTATGTTGTTCATTGTAGGCTTCTTGTAGTATTGTAAGCATGTGTTGATAAGTAGTTCTTTTTATACCAAAGTATCGTTTAAACTCACTGTCGTTTAGTTTTTCAGCTTGCTTGGGTGTCATGTCTTGGTTTTTTAAGGTTAAATGGGTATTATAACATGATGTGTTGTTGGTTTGGAAAGGGGTCTATTATAATTTGTTATAAATGGGTGGTTTGGGTAGAATTTCAATAGATCTCTTTCCAAACTAAAAATAAACCCTTATAAATACTGGGGTTGAAGTTTTTAAAAAATCCATAAAAATCTAGGTTTGAAAAGAAGTCTAATGATTTTAATGGTTGCTACCCTTTTAAAAAAATCGTTTATTGCAGGCGGGCAATTTTATTTTCTATATGTGCGATTTTATGTCAATAAATTACCCTTGCACCCGCACCACAAACCACACCGCCACCCCGCCCATAGTCAGCTTGATTTGTGAGCCGTCTGTCAAGCCCTGTGGCAAGGTGGTGCGAATGGTCTGACCGTTGTGGGTAAAGGTTATCTGTCCGCCATGTATGGCAAGCTCTGGCGTGATGACAAGGGTGGGCGTGGTTTGGGCGGTGCTGTGATTAGCATTGGGATTAAAATTGGGCTTGGAATTAGCATTAGCATTGGGAGTATGGGTCGCCATAAGGTCATTAAATTTGCCAAATAAAGTTTTGGCGTTTTTGATAAAGACAGGCTTTAATTCATGCTCGGCAAACTGGGCAAAAGCGGTCGCTTGGCGTTCTAGCTTTTTTAAATTTGCCATGACAGTGGGGGATTTTTGTAGGTTGTGGCTGACGGTGGTGGCGACTTTTTGGGCGATTTTGCCTGTGGTGCTAAAATAAACGGCGTGATACACGTCATACTCGGCACGTTTTTTGGGGTCTTTTAAGGTGGCGTAGGCTTCGTTAATCAGCACGATGTGTCCACTCTCGCCCACTCGGTCGGGGTGGTGGGTTTGGGCAAGTTGGCGGTAGGCTTTTTTGATTTGTCCGATGTCTGCCGATTTTGAGATGCCCAAAATGGCGTAATAGTCGTGTTTGGGGGGTTGTTTCATTTTTTCATCGTAGTTTGATAGGTTGTGGGGCGAATTTATGGTATTGTTCAATAAAGATATATTTTAAAATTTGGACGTGTAGGGGCGAATGACATTCGCCCAAAAATCAACACTTTATCACAGGGCAAATGTGATTTGCCCCTACAAATCCACCCAAAGGTATGGTTGATTAACAATACCAGTATTAAAATCATTCTTCCAACGCTCGCTCTAACGTCTCTAACTCGTCCATTGCCATAAGTAGGCTCTCTTCGGTGTCGCTTAGCTGTTTTTGTGTTTGGCTTTGGTCGGTAAGTAGGGTCATGAGCCTATCTTTTTGGTCGTCATCATACAGGGCGGTATCCGATAGGGCGGTTTCTATCTCGGCAAGTTTCGCCCCTAGCGTGTCCAGCTCTTTTTCTAGTTTGTCAATTTGCTTACGCAAGGGAGCGGTTTTTTGGCGGTTTTCGGCATTTTTTTTACGGATTTCTTCTTTGGTTAGGGCAGGTTTGTCCGATGTGTCGTCTGCCGTTGGGGGCGGATTGTTCGCTTTGTTTTGGGCGAGTTTGGCAAGGCGAGCTTGTCTTAGGTGCTCAGCATAGTCCGCCATGTCTCCTGTGAACTCGTCCGCCCGCCCGTTTGCGACCAATATCAAGCTGTCGCACACAGATGTGATGAGACCACGGTCGTGCGATACCAAGATTAACGCACCGTCAAAGTCTTGCAAGGCGAGCATGAGTGCGTTTCGCATGGATAGGTCTAGGTGGTTGGTCGGCTCGTCCAGCACCAGCACGTTGGGGCGTTGCCAGACGATGAGAGCAAGGGTCAGCCGTGCCTTTTCGCCCCCAGAGAACAGGCGTACTTCGGTATCAATCTTGTCGCCACGAAAATCAAAGCTCCCCAAAAACGCCCGCAAATCGGCGTCCGATGTCGTCCCTGCCAGTCGCCGAAGTAGGATAATGGGTGTGGCAAACTCGTCTAGGGCGTCCATTTGGTGCTGATTAAAATAGCCCAGCGTTAGGGTTTCGGAGCATTTGTGAGTGCCACCGAGCAACGGCAAATCGCCCACCAGTGCCTTAATGAGCGTACTTTTGCCTGCCCCATTTGCCCCCAATACGCCCAGCCGTGTGTCGGGCGTGATTTGTAAGTTTATCTTAGTTATCAAAGGCTTATCATAGCCGATAGATGCGTTATCTAGCGTGATGAGTGGACTTGCCATGTGTGTGGGCGGATAAAAGCGAAAATCAAACCCACTGTCTGCCATGACAGGGGCGATGTCGGTCATGCGGTCAAGCTGTTTGAGACGGCTTTGGGCTTGTTTGGCTTTGCTGGCTTTGGCACGAAAACGGCGAATGAAGTCTTCTAGGTGGGCTTTGGTCGCTTGTTGTTTGGCAAAGGCAGACTGCTGTTGTTCTAGTCGCTCGGCTCGGGTGCGAACGAACTGGCTATAATTGCCCGTATATAGGCTAATTTTGCCCTGCTCTATGTGCAAGATGTGTCCGCACACGCCGTCCAAAAATTCTTGGTCATGGCTGATGAGCAAAATCAAGCCGTCAAATTTGAGTAGCCACTCTTCTAACCACAAAATCGCGTCCAAATCCAAATGGTTGGTCGGCTCATCTAGGAGCAGTACGTCCGCTCGGTGCATGAGCGTGCGAGCAAGGTTTAGACGCATACGCCAACCGCCCGAAAATTCACGCACCATGCGAGTATGTTCATGCTCGCCAAATCCTAGCCCTGACAAAATCAGCCCTGCCTTAGACGGGGTACGATAGCCGTCTATCTCATCAAACCTTTGGTAAATGGGGGCGATGTCATGCTCGGATAGGGCAGATTGGTTTTGGATTTTGTTGTTAAGATGATACCACTCATCATCGCCAGATAACACATAATCAAGGGCAGTCTGCTCGCTGGCATGAACTTCTTGTTTCATGTGAGCAATTTGCCAATCCTTTGGTACGTCAATCTGCCCCACGTCCGTGCCATGCTCGCCCAATATCGTGGCGAACAGTGTGGATTTGCCGGTGCCGTTGTTGCCTGTTAAGCCGATGCGTTGCCCTTTGTGGAGCTGGGCATCAAATTCACTAAACAGCAAGCGTCCGTCTCGGCGGACAGCGACATTTTTAAATTCTATCATGATAATTCAATGTGCAAAATAAGTTAAAAATTCTCTATTATACCTTGTATCGCTAAAATTTGGGCTTATTATGGTATAATTATCCCTAAGAATTGTAAAAATTTTAACAAGAGAAAAACCATGCAAAACGTCATGACCCTAACCGACAACGCCGCCAAAAAATTACAAAAACTAAAAGACGCCGAAGGCAATCACGAGCTCATGCTTCGGGTCTATGTAACAGGCGGGGGCTGTTCGGGCTTCTCCTACGGCTTTGATTTTGCCGATGAGCTAGACGATGACGATGCCACCTTTGACAATGGTGATGCCACGCTTGTGGTGGACAGTCTAAGCTACCAGTATCTACACGGTTCAACCATTGATTACATCGAAGGGCTTGAAGGCTCTCGCTTTGTCGTGGATAACCCTAACGCCACGACCACCTGTGGTTGTGGGTCGTCTTTTTCGATTTAGGTTGATTAAGATTGATTAAGATTGATTAAGATTGATTAAGATTGGGGTGTGCTAATCTTGTTGTAACCAAACCGTCTTAATGGCGGTTTTGTTTTGTGTTAATCAAGGCAGAACAACATTAACTATCTGCCAGTCTAGTACCTGATGACGGTGCATGACGATGGTATAGGGCTTATCTTTGATGGTGGTGGCGACTTCAAAGCAGTTGATACCACAGTAGGACAGCTTGGGCTGGGTCGGCTGTCCGATGTTGTCGCTTGCCTTGGCGGCGATGGCGGTTTTTTGGTTATCGATGGCGATGTTCATGTCGCCTGTGCTGATGTAGTCGGTGAGTAGGCGTTCAGTATCGACATAACCGCCAAACAAGGCAATGCCCACAAGCATGGGCTCACTCTCGGGCTGAACGTCGCCTTGGGCAAGCCGAGTTAGATTCTCAGGGGTAACGCCCTTATCCACGGCAGTATTGATAAAGCTGTGGGCGATGGTGTTAAGTTTGGCACCATCTAGTCCAAGCAGTCCGCCAAAGAGTGACAAGCCCTGCACCACGTCGTTAGAGCCAAGCCAGTTATCCGTTTTGGTGATGAGCTGATGTTTTAGGTTTGGGCGTAGTGTCTCAAAGTCTATGCTGTTGATGATGGGAGTATAGTCGCCATTGTCATAAGCGTTTTTTAGGGTGTAGAGCTTATAATAAGGCGAGCCTGCCACGATGATAAGGGCGATGATGGCAAGTGCCAAGAGCAGTTTGGTGACTTTCATAAACACAGGATGATAATAGGGATAATGCGGGGTATTTTGCCATAAATTTTTGAAAATTGGTAAAAAATCACACCAATCACGCTTGATAAATGGCATAAAAGCACCATAAATAGGCAAATTTTTTATTTTTGCGAATCGTGACCTTTTTGGGTCGCCTAAGTAGCCAAAAGCCAATCAGGACAACACATGAGTAAAGATTTTTATACCATTTTGGGCGTGGACAAGTCGGCAGACGATAAAGAGATTAAAAAAGCCTACCGCCGTCTTGCGATGAAATATCACCCCGACAAAAACCCAGACGACCCAAGTGCCGAAGAAAAATTCAAAGAAGCAACGATGGCGTATGAAGTACTGTCGGACGCCCAAAAACGTGCCACTTATGACCGTATGGGACACAGTGCCTTTGAGCAGGGCATGAACAACGGTGGTTTTGGCAATGCTGGCGGATTTAGTGCTGACGACCTAAACGACATCTTTGGTAGTTTCTTTGGCGGTGGGGCTCGTGGTGGCTTTAGTGGCGGTGGCGGTTTTGGCGACATCTTTGGTGATATGTTCGGCAACTCTCGTGGCTCTTCTCGTGCTAGCAAAGGAGCGGATTTGCTCTACCAAATCAGTCTCACCCTAGAAGAAGCGGTAGCTGGCTGTAAAAAAGAAATCACATACAGCACGAGCGTTCACTGTGAGACCTGCGATGGTAAAGGGGTAAAGTCTGCCAGCGATGTCGTCAGCTGTCCTACCTGTGGCGGACATGGTCAGGTGCGTGTCCAACAGGGCTTTTTTGTCATGCAACAAACCTGCCCTGACTGCCGCGGCACTGGCAAAAAAATCAAAAACCCCTGCCCTGATTGTCATGGCAAAGGCAAACAGCACAAATCTCAGACCCTAGAAGTCTCCATCCCTGCTGGCGTGGACAATGGCGACCGTGTCCGCCTATCAGGCAAGGGCGAAGCGGGCGACAATGGCATGCCAAATGGTGACTTGTATGTTGAGATTCATGTCAAACCGCACGACATCTTTACCAGAAATGGGGCGGATTTGCACCTTGATATTCCTGTCAATATCGCCACCGCCACACTTGGCGATGAAGTAGAAATCCCCACGTTGGGCGGTGGTCGCCTAAAAATCAAAGTTGCCGAAGGCACCCAAAGTGGCAAAGTGTTGCGTGTGCGTGGCAAGGGTGTAATGACCGTGCGTGGTGGCATGCAGGGCGACTTGCTGTGCAAAATCATCGTTGAGACACCCACCAATTTGACTAGCGAACAAAAATCCTTGCTTGAGCAATTTGCCAAAACCCTAAATAGCGACAACGGAGCAAGTGCCAAAAAAAAGGGGTTTTTTGACAAAATCAAAGATGAAGTTAAAGACATTTTTGATTAAACCTAACTTTTCAAACAAAACACGGTAAAATTTTACCGTGTTTTTTATTTTTGGTGGCAGCCTAAAAAGTATGCCAAACTAGGTTTTCCGTTCGCTCTGAGCCATGCCTGCGAGTCGGAAAACCGTTATGAGCAGGCAATAGTTTTCCGTTCCAAAAAACCTACCCAAATCTACCCAAAGGCAAATTTAGCGTTTTCTTCCTACTTCATCGCTTGTTGCCCTTGCTATTTGGCGTAGGTCTTACATAAGCTCCATAGGCATTTTAAAATTGGGGATAGAACTCACCCGCCAAGGTTTTTGTTAAGATAAGTTTAAAATCTTATCCGCTTTGTTTAAAATGTTGATACTGGCGTTGATGTCCCTATCGTGGTTTGTGTTGCAGTTGGGGCAAGTCCAGTTTCTAACAGATAAAGGTAATTCATCTAACTTAACACCACAACAAGAGCAGGTTTTGCTTGATGGATAAAATCTATCCAATTCTTTGATGCTCTTGCCCCATTGATTTGCTTTGTAGATGAGTTGCCTTTTAAGTTCGTAAAACCCTAAATCATTGATAGCACGGCTTAATTGACGGTTTTTAACCATACCTTTGGTGTTAAGGTTTTCAATGCAAATCACATCAAACTTTTTAACCAAGTTGGTTGTTAATTTGTGTAAAAAGTCTTTTCTGATACAGCTGATTTGATAATGCAACCGTGAGAGCTTGGTTTTCGCCTTTTCACGATTGTTAGAGCCTTTTTGTTTACGGCTAAGTTGTTTTGATAATCTTTGAAGTTTTTTAAGTTTATTCTTTAAAGGTTTTGGTGCTTGTATCTTTTCTCCTGTTGAAAGTGTGGCAAGGTCGGTAATGCCTAAATCAATGCCAACAGCATTACCTGTTTTAAGAGTTTTAAGAGTTTGATTGGTTTTAAGTTGTCTGACTTGTGTGTTATTGTCCAATTCAACCGCAATAGACACAAACCATTGACCACCTTTGGTAAAGACTTTGGCACAGAGGATTTTGCCATCAAAGCGTAAGTTTTCACGCATTTTAACAAGTCCCAAATTGGGAATTTGAATGAAAGGTTTGTCTTTTTTGAGTTTTAGCTTAAATTGGTCATTAGATAGGCTAAATCTGTCGTTTACACCTTTTTTTCTAAATGTCGGATAACCACTTTCGCCCTTAAAAAAGCGTTTGAATGCGTCTCCTAGTTGCATAATGGCAAGTTGGGGAGAGCATTTGGTTACTTCTAGCATGAATGGGTATTTTTCACGTTTTATGGCGTTAAGTTGTCTTCTTAGTTTACCTTGTGATGGTTTGTTAAGTCGGTTTTCGTCAATGGTTATGCCTTTTGCTTGACAGTCATCACGGTAGTTTTTGTCTTGTTCATATTGCTTTTTCCATTGCCCCAACGCCCAATTATAGGCTAGACGTGCGACACCGCAAGCCTTGCTAAAATGTGTGGCTTGTTTAATGTGTGGCTTGTTTATTGGTTGGGTCAAGTCGGATGATGTGTCCACGAATAACCGTCATTGCAATGCTGCCTTAACGGCTTCAAGCAGTTTTTTATTCTTTTTACTTCGTGAGCCATATAGTCTTGCTGAAAATACCGTAATGATTTCTAGCACATCTTGAGCAAGCTCTTCTTCAAAGGATAGGTTTTCGCCTTGATTGATAATGACAACTTCCACATTCTTTCTTTCGCATAGAGCGAAGATAAGTTCTGCACCAAAGCGTAATAGGCGGTCTTTATGGGTTAAAACCAATCTGCCGATTTCATTGTTTAATATGCCGTCAAGCAGTTGTTTAAGTCCTTTTTTATGGTAGTTCATGCCAGAACCTAAATCACCCACGACCTCATAAGTCCAGCCTTGTTTGGCACAGTAGAGTTCTAAAACTTGGATTTGACGCTCTAAATCGTCCTTTTGGTCGTGGCTGGATACTCGTGCGTAGCCAACCGTTTTGCGGTTTGGTATGGGTAGATTATGGTAAAAATTAGGGTGTAACTTATTGATATCATACCTGCGATGACCTTTGGGGGTGCGTTCTGCGACAAGCACGCCAGTTTCGTCCCACCTTCTTAATGTTGAGATAGAGACACCCAGCCGTTTTGCAGCTTCGTTAATACCAATCAATCTATTCATAATTACACATTATAGAGTAGATTTAGGTAGATTTCAAGTAGCTGTTTTTTGCCCTTGTAGCATGCTTTTTGAGCCAAAATCTTATTTTTTAAATTTACTTTTGGCAAATTTTTGGTTATCATCAAATCATCTTAAACTTAATCCTAAGGAAACTATCATGGCACTAAACATCGCAATCATGGGTGCGTCAGGTCGCATGGGGCGTATGCTCATCCAGTCCACACTAGACAACCCCAAAGCCAACCTAGCAGGAGCATTTGTCCGTTCTATATCTAGCCTTATCGGCGTGGACGCAGGCGAGTTTGTGGGCATGGGTAAATGTGGGGTTACACTCTCCACGCTAGATTTGTCAGGGGTGGACGTGCTCATCGATTTTAGTTTGCCCGATGCCTTAGATGAGGTGTTAGAGGCGTGTATCGCCAACAAAGTCGCCCTTGTCATGGGAGTAACAGGGCTTGACGAAGCCCAAGAAGCCAAACTGCATGAGGTAAGCAAACACATCCCTATCGTCTATGCTGGCAACTACTCCACAGGGGTGAATTTGTCGCTCAACCTACTTGCCATCACCGCCAAAGTACTGGGCATGGATGCGGATGTCGAAATCATCGAACATCATCACAAACATAAGTTAGACGCACCGTCTGGCACGGCTCTGATGATGGCAAATGCGGTGGCAGATGCCCGTGGGCAAACGATTAAAACATCCGCCATCTATGGCAGACAAGGGCAAGCCAAACGCGCCGATGGCGAGATTGGCATTCATGCGGTGCGTGGAGGTGAGATTGTCGGTGAACATACCGTGGAATTTATCATGAATGGCGAGATTATCGAGATTACCCACAAAGCCCAAAGCCGTATGGCCTTTGCCAATGGGGCAGTACGAGCTGGCTTGTGGCTACATGAGCAACCTGCACAGCTGTATGACATGCAGGACGTGCTTGGGTTAAAATAAATGGCTTATTAAATGGTTTAACTGGTAATTTTTGCACACAATAAACCTACAAGCTCCTTTCTAAAAAAGGTTAAAATAGCCGAATGTTTAAAAAGCCATTTTAACCTTTATATCATCATGAAAAAACCACTCATCATTTTAAGCTTTCTTGCCACGCTCGCCCACGCCAACACCTAAATGTACGTCATTCACACCTATGGCGACCCTGCCCTGCTTGACATCGTCCAAGATGAGCTTGGCAATCGTGGCACGGCACGGCTATACCAAGACAAGCTCATCATCAAGGCGACCCCTGCCGACTATGAGCGTATCTCCGCCCTTGTCCGTCAAGTGGATGTTGCCCCCACCCAGCTTAACATCTCGCTTGCCCTAAACAACCAAACCTCCCAAAGCAGTCAAGGCGGTCATGTCAATGTCGGCATCTCTCGGCAGGTGTGGATAAACGGGCAATATCACAACACCCAAAGCCAAAGCACCACAAATCAGCACTACACCGTGCAAACCCTATCAGGCTCGCCTGTGTCTATCACTCAAAGTACGCTCATCGGGCTTGTAGGCTGGCAAGCTCATCAGCGATGTGGCAAGGTGTGGGTGAGTTTTGGTGCGTCTTGGGTGGCACTCACAGATGGTTTTTCTGCCAAAGCGACCGTCTCGCCAAACGGTCAAATCCGCCTAAGTCTGCACCAGTCGGCACGCACAGGCACGCTTAGCACCCAAAATCTATCAAGCGACATCATGCTACACCGTGGACAATGGACAAAAATCGGCGACATTCGCACCGACAACATCACAAGTGGGAGCTATGGCACGAGCCAATATTCACAGACCATGCCGATTTGGGTTAGGGTGGATTGATGGTAAGATATTGTATATGATTATCATTTATTATATTAGGCATGTCTTGAGCCATATTGGGTGTTTGCTTAAATCAATAGTTTTAAAAATTAAAAATAATCTTTTAAAAAACTATACATTATAAAAGTAATTGATTTTTATATAAATTTTTATTAAAAAATTGATTTTTCTATTTTTTCCGCACAAATTTTTCCGCACAAAATTTCAAAATAATGCTTGCATTTTATTTCTTGGTGTGGTTTAATACACACATAACAAAATGCTAATACATGATTTTGTTATGATATGACGATTTTTAGAAATTTGTTAATAGTCATTAAAGTTTTAAATTAACTTGTTAATTTTAAAATCTTTAATTATTGATAACTATTACTTAAATCGTCATTAATTTCAATATTAATTTACTTTTTAAGGAATAGCATCATGGCTAAATTATCTCTTGACGGTCTAGGCGACATCGACGGTTTCATCGCAGCGGCATTGGTTGACAGCGAATCAGGTCTTGCTTTGGCGACTTTGGGTAGCGGTCTTGACCTAGAATTGGCATCTGCTGGTAACACTGAGGTGGTACGTGCCAAGCGTAAAACTGCAAAAGCGTTGAGCCTTAACGACTCTATTGAAGACATCTTAATCACGCTAAGCGGTCAATACCATTTACTTCGTCCATTGGTTCGTAACGAGAACCTATTCTTGTACCTAGTACTTGACCGTCAAAAATCAAACCTAGCAATGGCTCGTCACAGCCTAAAAGGTTTTGAAACTGAACTAGATTTCTCTTAATTCTAGACAGCCATTTAAAAACACCTTCCTTGTGGGAGGTGTTTTTTATTTTAGATAGTACTTCTACATCAGTTGGTTACTGTTTAAGAGTATTTTGTGTCAGTCCCAGTGCTGGACTTGGTTTTGGGTTTAAAGATGGGCATGCTCTGAGTTTAAGAATTCGGTTGGAACAACGCCGTTCCAAAAAACCTACCCAAATCTACCCAAAGGCAAATTTAGCGTTTTCTTCCTACTTCATCGCTTGTTGCCCTTGCTATTTGGCGTAGGTCTTACATAAGCTCCATAGGCATTTTAAAATTGGGGATAGAACTCACCCGCCAAGGTTTTTGTTAAGATAAGGTTAAAACCTTATCTGCCTGATTTAAAATATTGATACTGGCGTTGATGTCCCTATCGTGGTTTGTGTTGCAGTTGGGGCAAGTCCAGTTTCTAACAGATAAAGGTAATTCATCTAACTTAACACCACAACAAGAGCAGGTTTTGCTTGATGGATAAAATCTATCCAATTCTTTGATGCTCTTGCCCCATTGATTTGCTTTGTAGATGAGTTGCCTTTTAAGTTCGTAAAACCCTAAATCATTGATAGCACGGCTTAATTGACGGTTTTTAACCATACCTTTGGTGTTAAGGTTTTCAATGCAAATCACATCAAACTTTTTAACCAAGTTGGTTGTTAATTTGTGTAAAAAGTCTTTTCTGATACAGCTGATTTGATAATGCAACCGTGAGAGCTTGGTTTTCGCTTTGGCACGGTTGTTAGAGCCTTTTTGTTTACGGCTTAACGATTTATTCAATCGTCTTAGTTTTTTAAGTTTGTTTTTAAGTGGTTTTGGGGCTTGGATTTTTGTACCATCTGAAAGCATGGCAAGGCTTGTAATGCCCAAATCAATGCCAACGGATTTATTTGTTTTGGGTAAAGGCTTGGTTGTTTCTGACAATTCAACGGCAACTGATACAAACCATTTACCGCCCTTGGTAAAAACTTTGGCGGATAGGATTTTGCCATTGTATCTTAGATGTTCGGTCATTCTAACCAAGCCCAAATTGGGAATTTGAATGAAAGGTTTGTCTTTTTTGAGTTTTAGCTTAAATTGGTCGTTGGATAGGCTAAAACGGTCATTGACGCCTTTTTTGCGAAATTGGGGGTATTTGCTTTCGCCTTTAAAAAAGCGTTTAAAGGCATCGCCTAGCTGCATAATGGCAAGTTGGGGAGAGCATTTGGTAACTTCTAGCATAAAGGGGAATTGTTCACGTTTTATGGCGTTAAGCTGTTTTCTTAGTTTACCTTGTGATGGTTTGTTAAGTCGGTTTTCGTCAATGGTTATGCCTTTTGCTTGACATTCATCACGGTAGTTTTTATCCGCTTGGTATTGTTTTTGCCACTCGGCTAATGCCCAGTTATAGGCAAGACGTGCGACACCGCAAGTCTTGCCAAAATGTGTGGCTTGTTTATTGGTTGGGTCAAGTCGGATGATGTGTCCACGAATGGTTGTCATTGTAGTACTGCCTTAACAAGCACACCTATTTGTTCCCATCTGCGTAATGTTGAGATAGAGACACCCAGCCGTTTTGCAGCTTCGTTAATACCAATCAATCTATTCATAATTACACATTATAGAGTAGAGTAGATTTGGGTAGATTTCAAGTAGCTGTTTTTTGCCCCATCTAAATTAGGACATCATCATAGACAATTCATATAAATAATGTTACAATATCAATATCAATATCAATATCAACAGCAACTAAGACTTTGTATAAAATACCAAACAAGTAAAATATAAATTACCATTTTGACTTAGCGTGGTAACTTACTGATTGTTAATGATCATTTTGACGGCAAGTGAAACACAGGCAATCAATAGATTGTGGTATGGCATTCATCTTGGCTTCATTGGATTGTGTTTTTGTGTTTGTGTATTTTTGTATAAAAAATGAAAATAAAAACCTTTTTGCCCAAGATTGGTCATATGTGGAATATTTTTTGCAATATTTTTTATATACATTTTTACCAAAAATTTACCAAAAAGGCTGATGATAAGTCAGCAAAAATCATTAAGGAATGCACCGTGTCCTTTTCATCATCCAGATATGGTTATCTGATGCCACCCAATCAGTCAGGGTTCACCTTGATTGAGCTGATTGTTGTTACCACAATCATAGGTATTATCGCCGCCATCGCCGCCCCAAATGTCAGTAGTACATTAGAAAGCCAGCGTAATAAAAATACCGCCCAGACCATCGCTACTGCCATGAAAGAAGCACGTGCAGAGAGCATGATACGCCGACAGGATGTCACCTTGACGTTGAGTGCTACCAATGCAATATTGACAGTAACAGGCAATAATAAAAAGACAACCACATTAAAGAACTTTAATATCAGTAGCACGACACCGATCACGCCATCTGGCGGTGCTGCTTCCATTGTATTTTTGGCAAATCGTAGGGTTAATCCAGCATCATCCTTTACGGTCGCTTGCGACAGCCAAGGCACTCGTGCAGGACGTGTGGTGACAGTGGATGTTAATGGTAATGTCAGCTTACGTTCGGAGGGCAGCCAATGTTAAGACAAGATACTCGTGCTGGTCAGCATGGTATGGGTATGGTAGAGGTGGTTGTGTCATTACTGCTACTTGCTGTTGCCATCCTTGGGTTTAGTGCCATGCAGATGAGGGCGGTAAAGGCGACGGATGAGACGCTGATTCGCAGTGATGCCATGGTGGCAGTGCGTAACATCGCAGAGAACATGCGATTACACCCCACCCAAACGATGAAAATTAAATATCTTACGGCCATTTCCAAATACGGCACTGCTGCCAGCCCTGACGCTTATGCTTCTGCCATACCAAATAAACCTCGTGTAGACTGTGCAAAGTCAGCCTGCACCGAGGTGCAGCAGGCGGAATACACCGCCCATCAAGCCATGAAACTGGCAGCGGACAACCAAATGATGTTAAATGCCATGCAATGCCCTGGCAATAGCTCCGAGCTAATGCGCGTCTGTCTGATTGCCAGTTGGGGGCAGACAAAACCAACCGCTGGTAGTGGAGACACAGACTGTATTTCCGAGTCGGGTGCTTATAATCGTGGTTCTAGTTGTGTCGTCTTGGAGACCTACTGATGAATAAACAACAAGGCTTTACCCTGATAGAACTCATGATCTCGCTTGTGCTAGGTTTGCTCATCATCGCAGCGGCATCTCAGGTGTATGTGATCAGTTTACGTACAGCCACCGTCCAGCAAGCAGGTTCTAGTATATTGGATGCCAACGTATTCGGCTTACAGCAGATTGAGAATAATATTCGCATGGCAGGATTGGGTCTGTCTGATGTCGCCAAAGCAGGTGCTGCCGACAGTGGCATACTGGTAAGTGGTAATGGTGCTGCCGCCATCAGTACGTTGCGTGCCAATGGTGCCAATCTTGACCCCAAACTTATCAGCCGTGATGACTCGGGTCCTACCAATACCACCAGCGTTGTCAGCGACCAACTCACCATCCAGTACAGAGCCCCTGCCAACATGCGCGACTGTGAGGGTCGTCTGGTATTAGGGCCCAGAACAGGGATCTTGGATCTGCCGGGTAACCCTGTGGTCTCTATTGATGGTCAGATCATCGTTGAACGCTATTTTGTCAAAGACAATAACGGCACCTTGGAGCTTCGTTGTGATGCTGGTCTGTATGTCTCAAACCACATCATCCGAGATGACGGACAGGGTACACCCAACGCCACCATCTTGACAGGTGTTGGCGAGCGTCATAATATCCATGATTTGGGTGATGATGGAGCACTGATCGTCTCAGGCATCGATGACTTTCAGGTGAGATTTGGTATCGCCAGCGGTGCTAATGGTATTCGCTATGTAACACCAACAGAGTATCAGACACAAAATCCTAATACAGCGATCATTACCGTCCAACTTGGTCTTTTGACCAAAGGCAGCGTTCCGTCCAGCGATGCCCCAGAGTCTCAGGTCTATACCATCTTGGGTAATGATGTGGGCATGAAAAGTGATCAGGGTCAATTTATTCGCCGTGTCTATGAAACCAACATCATGCTACGCAACTCTCGTGGTCGTTCCTAATCATCGCTGGGTGTATGTATGACAAACCAACAACATAACAACATAACAAAGGTGGTACTATGCTAACTCGCTCTGAATCTGGTGTGGCACTGATCGCTGTACTCTTATTTTTGCTGTTGATCGCGATCGCTGGCATGATGGCGGTGCGCCAGGGCAGTCTGGATTTACGTGTTGCTACCAATGAGCAGGCTGATCTGCTCATGCTCAACTCATCGGATGCCGTACTGGCTCACATTGAGACGGTGGCAGCGGATAAAGATAGCGAGTTACGCCCCAAACTCATGTCCCAGACCCAAGGGGTGCTCGGTTATTTCATCCCCATCGGCGGTGTTAATGCAGACCCTAACGAAAAGGTGGGGCATCAGGTGCGTTTTTGCTACATGCCAGAATCATCAACATTCTTTGATATTAACAGCTCTCGTGTGCTGCTGCCAGGTGGCGGTATGGTGCGCAGCAGTGCTGGTGTTTGCAACCCTGCCAACACCCATCACTATGTATCAGGGCGTAACACCGTCATGACACAGGTGGTAACTCGTGGACTGACCAGTGAGACCGCCGACAGCGACAACTTCAAATCAGCCCTAGAAGCAGAGCAGGCAGGCACAGGTTTTACACCACCTGGTGCTCGCATTGCCATGCACAGTGTGTCTATGCTGCCTGGCATGTCCAGTGTCAGACCTGCCGACATCACAGACTGTCTGGATAAGGCAGTCGGTAACATCACAGACACCGATTATGGCATCATCCATGGCAGAACCAATCTAACCAACTGCCTCCAAGAGCACGGCATACCCGCCAAAGCCATCGTCGAAGAAGGTACAATTCGTTTTGAAAGAGAGGCAGATGTCTGTGATAACGCCCAGCTTGCCAGAGATGGTACCTGCCAAGCAAAGCTGACACCACCCTAATACACCTCATGTCATCATGAGACAAAGACAGACGACACTCACCCAGCACATTGACACTCAACTAACACAAGGCACACATCATGAAAACATTCTCACTAAAAAAGCTCAGCCACGCCATCGCTCTCACAACAGCAGCGACACTGCCCGCCCAAGCAGCGACACTGCCCACCCATGCCAATCATGTCGAAAAACGCATCGGCGATCTGGAGATCTATGAAGCGGCCACAGGGGGCGGTGCATCGGTTCTGCTTATGTTGGACAACTCAGGGTCGATGGATTATCGTAGCATCGAAGAAGATTATCAGCTTAGTCATTATTATAACTGTAAGGATAAAGCAAATCCGTGGGTTGGATATACTTACCCTGCACTTCGACAAAAAAACTTTTCTTTTAACATAAAAAAAGATGACGGCACAACAGGAGAAACTGTTACTTTTAATGGGCATTATTGACCATCTTGCGGTGATCAAAAAACATATCATGACCGCATGACTCGTGTCAAAGATGCCATCATCACCCTGCTCGCTGACCCAGCCAAAGAGTTGGGTGCTGATTATATGAAATATAAGATCGGACTGGGTAATTTTTATCTTACAACAAAACAGGATTCTGGTGGTCAGATTGCCTACCCCATCTCGACACTGACCTATGCCAACCGCCTTGCAATGGCAAAAAAGATAGCCAGCTTGCAGGCAAATACCCTCACACCAACCGCCCATGCCTATGCAGAGTCAGGTGCTTATATGCTCGGTACCAAAACTGGTGCGTTAAAGCAGGCAACCAATTATACCCTAATGGGTTACCGTCATTATAATGGCGGTAACGGTGCTTATTTTACTAAATGTACCTACCCTCCTAAATGGGAAAATTATAAGAGTACTGATTGTTTGGGACCTGTAACTTTCCATTCTCTTAGTGAATCCTTGCTTAGTCAACTGGGAGTGAATCATCGAGAAAACAAAAGAGATTATACTCATTATTACCGTAAAGAGACAGAATATAAAAACACTACTGCAGGCAGTGGCTTTTCGTTGGCACATCCCTTGGCGGTGAGAGACGGTGCTTATGTCTCCCCCGTAACGAGCAGCCAGTGTGATGGTCATGGCATCTATTTCCTCACCGATGGTCAGCCCAATGGCGGCAGTTATAATGGTGTTAATTCCAGCACCACGACCACAGTGATGAATAACGCCCTACAAGGTTCGGCAGGTTTTGTATCCATGTCTGGGTATGGGTATGGCAATAGGGTGTGTACAGTGACAAATGGTGCATCGACTATCAGTAGTCATGGTACTACTTATTCTGCTACTGGGTCCAATAGCGGTCATCCCCAGTGGGAGTGTATCGGAGAGTTTGCCAAGGCGCTGGCCAGTAATCATAACAAAGTGGGCAAACCCATCCCCACAGCGACGGTGGGCTTTGGTAAGGTCTTTGAGAGTGCAAGCCAATATAAGAGAGAACAGACGGTAACGAACATCATCACAGGAGAGCAATCTGTCAAACAGGTGCATGACTGTTCTAGGATCCCAGACAGTCACCGCGATGCCAGAAACTTATGCTATCTGGGTGAGCGTGGTCATGGCTATGGTGAGGGGGGCTTTTATTATGCTGAATCCTCTGATGACGTCGCTAAGAGTGTCATTGACTTTGTAACCAATGTCTCAGGCAACATCTCAGCCTCTCCTGCTGGCACCGTGGCAGTACCGACCGATCCGCTGTCCATCACCAGCTTACAGCCTTATGCCTATCTGCCCATGTTACAGGCAGACGTCGCAGAAGCCCCTGCAACCTGGCCGGGTAACCTTAAAAAATACCACACCATCAACGGCAGCCTATATGGCAAAGATAAGACAACCAGACTCTACCAAAAGACAGGTGGCTCTACCCTCCCATACGCCACCAATCCCAAGGCACAAGACCTATGGCAAACGACTACCAGCACTGATGGCGCCATCACCACAGGGGGTACCTATGCACGTCTGATAGCACCCACAAAATCCAACAAGAGCCAAGTACGTACCGTCTATGTAGAAGATGGCAACCAGATGAAAAAGGTCGGTGTCAAGGATGGTAAACTGGATGGCTTTGACCAGCTATCATCTCAATATAGCGGAGTTGATAAGGCGTATATCCTGCATTATCTGGGCTTTGGCAGTGTCTCTACCACAGAGTCGATCTATAATGGCGATAGTACACAACAGCATGCCGCACTACAAAGAGAGCTGGACAAAGACCCCACAGGACGGCCGGTGATGGGTGGCATACATCACTCTGTGCCAGCGTTGGTAGCATATAAGGGTCAGTTTGATAACACAGGCAACATCTCATCAACAGAGGGTCGTGAGGACTATGTGCTGTACGGCTCCATGAGTGGTGCACTGCTCATGGCAGATGCCAAAACAGGCGTTGAGAAGTTCAGCTTCATCCCTTATAAGATGTTTAAGGATAAGAAGCAGCGTGCAGCCCTAAGCCCATCAGGCACAGGCATCTCAGGCGAGCCTGTCTTTGGGGTGGATGCTCCTTGGACGATTAACGCCAAATACAACTACGATTTCTCAACTCAGCCTGCAAAGATCACCACCAAAGCGATCAAAAAATCAGGCACATCATCAGAAGAACAGACAGCAGGTCATATCTATGCCTATGGCGGTCTGCGTATGGGCGGCAAGGGTCTGTATGGTCTGGATCTGACCAATAAAGAAAATCCTGAGATGCTCTTTAGTATAGATGACCAAATAAAAGGCTTTGAACGCATAGGTCAGATCTGGGCCAAGCCTGTCGTAGCAAAAATCAAAATCGGCACCGACAAGGGTCGGAGCGTGGATCGTGAGGTGCTCATCTTTGGCGGTGGCTATGACATGTGCTATGAGAGTACCCTGTTTAAGCTAAAAGATGGCAACAAGGCTGCTGATGCATGTGCCAACAAGGATATGACCAAAGGCAATGCGGTGTATATGGTCGACTCAGAAACTGGCGATTTGGTGGCAAGCTGGACACAAGGCAAAACCATAAATAGTAATACTAAGACGACTATCGATGGTCTAACCCACATGAAGCACAGTGTGGTCGGTGGCATCACAGCACTGGATCGCAACAACAACGGTTATGTTGATCATCTGTATTTCGCTGATTTGGGCGGTCAGCTGTTCCGTATCGACCTCATTGAGTTATCAGGTCAGGATAATAAAAAAGATGACAAGAAAGACATCACCAATGACATTACCCGAGGTGTGGTCAGGGTGTTTGATGCCAATGCCAACATGGCAAATTCTCATGTCCCCTATCGCTTCTATGAAGCACCAGTGGTCAGTTTTTATACCAACCCTGATGATGCACAGCGTTTTGCGGTGATAAACCTAGCCTCAGGCGACAGAAGCTCACCGCTGAGCCGTCGCCGTGATCTTGGTGATGCTAACCGTGTCTATGGCATCATTGACCGTGACATCACCAGTGCCCGTGTTACCAATGCACTCATCAGTGCAGAAGCTCTGATGAGCAGAAACCTAAATAACAGCCATTTACAAAAAATGGACACCAAAGAGATAGAGAGAAACGATCAAACATACCGCGAAACTCTCATCAAGTCCATGAGAGATAAAAAGCCCAATGCAGAAAAAGAGGTCAGGGTTGGAAACAGCACCATCACACTGCCAGTATATGACAAAATGGGCTGGTATTATGACATGATTCGTTATGATGGTCGCATTGATGTTAAGAACCTAAAAGCGGTCGGGCCTGGCATGGTAACAGGTGGCGTGTACTATAACAGCGTGTACAGTCCTGATTTTCAGTATGGCAACGCCGGACAGTGTGAAGCTCGTACCGTAGGTGCAACAGAACGTCAAATGTACTGCATGCCTTGGGGTGTCTGCCCAACAGATGCTCCGAACAAGCCATCTAAAAATGGTACATTAGGATATGCACCTGCTGGCATTGGCATCCAAGAGCTTACAACGGTCCCTTATACCTCACAGGCGGACAAAACCACGAACTTGCGTACATTCCTTAGCATCCAAACAGTACAAGAAAGAGCTGAAATGGCAAACAAAACCAAGACCCCCTCTCATGGTGTTGGCGGTGCAGATGGTCGCTTTGTGGATACAGCAGGTACGGTTAAGACAGGTGCTGGTGTTGACAGATTCTCCCAACCTCAGATTGACAGAGAGCAATACAATCTCAAAGTAAATCGCTGGTACGATTTCCAAAATGTGGAGAGATGATATGACCCAAAGGGCTTTCGTTGGGCGTGGTGAGAGGGGCTTTACGTTGTTGGAGTTGATGGCTGTGTTGATAATAATCGCCATACTTGCCAGCATTGCCGTCCCCTCTTATCGTAGAATGGTCATTCGTAACGCAGAGGCAGAGGTGCAGTCTGCCATGGGTACAATTCAGATAGATTTGGACAGATGGCGGGCATCTGCCTTGACCTATCGTGGTTTTGTACCTGTCAATAATGTAGACAGAAATGCAAGATTGACTTATAGTTATGGTGACAATACTACCAATGGTACGGTCATATTTGTGCCACTAGGCAGCACCGAAAATAACTTTCGTTATCGTATTGAGCTAAGAGATGGCGATAACCCAACAGTGGGTCTAAATCCTGCCAATAACAATAAGATCATGAGTTTGGGGCGCGCTTGGGTGATGTATGCCACACCAAACCCCAATAATAGCAGCATCAATGACGCCAGTGCTTTTGTTTTGCGTAGCACAGGTTTTAAATGTAAATCCAGTTTTGGTGCCAAGCAAAACATTGTTGGTCTGGACACAACAACCTGTGGTGCACCAGGACAGGAGGGGTGGTGATGGTAAAATGCCCAATGACAAATAGACAGCAGGGCTTTACGTTGGTAGAGATGCTCATCGTGGTGGCGATAATTGGCATTTTGGCAGCCATCGCCATCCCCAGTTATCAAGATTATGTTGTGCGTACCAAACGTGCAGACATGATGGTTGAGCTACAAAACATCGGCAGACAGTTAGAGTCAAGGAAGCTGGCAGTAGGGCGAGGCGGTTATCGCATCTTGGCAGAAAACAATAACCAAGCCATTCAAGATTTGCTTGGGAACTACCCTCGTTCAGGTAATGTATCATATCAAATTACCATCAGAAATTTAGATTCTGGCAACTGGGAGCTGACAGCTACCCCAAATGCTGCCAGTACTCAGTCAAAGGATGGTAACCTTACCCTAAGTGTCAATGGCAGAAAATGCCGTGGTACTCGCTGTGGTGTCGGTGATGAATGGCGACAATGACCGCTACCACGCTTTGGTGTCATATTTGCAATCACTGACGTCATGCTTGAAATCACCCGATATTGAATTGGGTGATTTTTTATGATAATGTCAACCAAGTACGTTGCTGAGTACTTCTCCCAAAACTCTCTTCCAAAAAAATTTTGCAGTCATGTGCCCATCTCTATTATAATGGTCAAGTTAGCTACTTAAATATTTATTTGGATAATACAATGAACGCATCTCAACATTTTATGTTGCCCATATGGTTTAACTCAGCTCTTGTGGCGGGTATGAAACGGGGTATTGAAAAAGAAGGTCTACGCATGCAGCCCGATGGCTATTCTGCTAAGACTTTTCATCCTGCCCATTTGGGTTCAAAACTTACCCATCCTTATATTACCACCGACTATTCTGAGAATTTGCTTGAACTCATCACCGCACCCAAAGCAACCATCAAAGATGCCCTAGACATGCTACGTACCTTACATGTTTTGGTGCACCGCTCACTAGAAAATGATGAGATGATGTGGCCATTGTCCATGCCGTGCATGTTATCAGATGATGACAAAGACATTCCTCTTGCCAATTATGGCACATCTAATATTGGACGGCTTAAAACCTTGTACCGTTCAGGGCTTGGAGTGCGATATGGTCGTAAAATGCAGACCATTGCAGGATTGCATTATAACTTATCTTTTGGCGATGATTTGTTCAAAGTGTGGGCGGATGATGAAAAGCGTGATGATTTACAAGCCTTTAAAAATGAAAAATATCTGGGGCTTATTCGCAATTTTAAACGCCTAACCCCACTTGTTTTGTATCTTCTGGGGGCAAGCCCAAGCGTGTGCGAGTGCTTTTTGACAGGTCGCATACATGATTTGATTCCTTTGGGTGAGTGTGATGAGGCTTGCACCTATTATAAACCACATGCAACAAGCCTAAGGATGGGCAAATTGGGCTATACCAATAGCGTACAAGAGGATTTGGACATTCGCTATAATGACCTAGACGAATACATCAAAGGGCTACGCCGAGCGATTGGTACGTCTTTTGCTGATTTTAGTGGCATCGGTGTGGATGACAAAGATGGCAATCCCATACAGATTAATGACCACATTTTACAGATTGAAAATGAATTTTATAGCCCCATCCGCCCCAAGCAAGTGACGCACTTTGGTGAGACACCGACCCAAGCCTTAGCATCTCGGGGCATCGCTTATGTTGAATTTCGTGCCATTGACCTAGACCCATACAGTGATATTAGTATTACAACTGCCACGGCATGCTTTTTGGAGATTTTGGCGTTATATTGCTTGCTGTCGGACTCACCCAAACTGTTGCCTGATGAAGAAAAACAGCTGTCGGTAAATATTGATAAAGTGGTCAATGATGGGCGAGATACTCACACAACCATCATCACCTCCGATGGTAAGCAACCTTTGAGGGTATGGATAATGCAGACTCTTGAACAGATGCAATCCATCGCTGATGCTTTTGATGAGTATCACGGTGGTAACGACTACCGTTTGGCACTCTCACTCATGCAAGGCATGGCAATCAATCCCAACTTTACACCATCCGCTCAGATCATATCTGACAGCCAAAGATTGGGCAGTACATGGCAATTGGGGCAAATGCTTGCCCAAAAACACCATAAATCCTTACTCACCCATGCTCTTAGCAACGAAGATGCGTTCTATTATGCCAATATTGCCATCCGCTCCTTTGCTGACCAACAGCAATTAGAGCGAGAAGAGACCCAAGATTTTTATGAATATTTACAACAATACAGGTAACACCATGTTAAAACACCTAACTTTTCGCACGCTGTGTGCGTGCTTATTTGCCTTGTCGGTTGTGGCGACCCTTGTGGCGATTTTTTATTTTCAAAAGCATTTGGGGCTTGACCCATGCCCTTTGTGTATTTTTCAGCGGATGGGCGTGTGGATAATGGGGGCATTTGCCTTTATTGGCATGCTCATAAATCCCAAACAGCTGTGGGGTAAACTCGTTCTGTGGGTTGGCATGGTATTTGGTGCACTGTGGGGGCTTGGGGTGGCGGCTCGTCATGTGTGGTTACAGCACTTACCTGCTGATGAAGTGCCTGCCTGCGGCCCTGGGCTAAACTATTGGGTGGATACTTTACCGATTTTACAGGTATTTCAAGAAGTGCTAAAAGGTTCGGGTGAATGTGCTCTGATGGACTGGCAAATGGCAGGATTTGGCATACCTCATCTGACTTTGGCGATGTTTGTGGTGTTTTTGGTGATGTTGAGTTTTGGGCTTTTTGGGATATTAAAAAAACAGATATGAGCAACAGCGAATAAATTTTTGTGTAAATAAAACCGTCATTTGCCAAAATTTGCTATAATCTGCCAAATCATCTCAGTTATATCATCATTAAGGCAACATCATGCACATTCATTTTTTGGGTATTTGTGGCACATTTATGGGGTCGCTTGCCCTGTTGGCACGTTCGCTTGGGCATACTGTTACAGGTTCGGACAGTGCCATTTATCCGCCCATGAGTACACAGTTACAGCAAGCAGGCGTTGAGATATTAGAGGGGTACAAATCCGCTCATTTAGATCCTGCCCCTGATTTGGTGGTGGTTGGCAACGTTTGTAAACGTGGCATGGAGGCGGTAGAGTATATGCTTGATAAGGGGATTCGCTACACATCCGCCCCACAGTTTTTATCAGAGCATCTCCTACAAGAACGCCATGTTTTGGCAGTGGCAGGCACGCACGGCAAGACCACAACCACAACCATGCTGGCTTGGATTTTGCAGTATGCAGGGATTGACACAGGTTTTTTAATCGGTGGTGTGCCCCTTGTCAATACTGATGATGAGCGATTGCAGTCAGTCTTTGCCCACAGTTCGTATTTGGGGCAGGACTATTTTGTGATTGAAGCGGATGAGTATGACAGTGCTTTTTTTGATAAACGTTCAAAATTTGTGCATTATCGCCCCACAACCGTCATTTTAAACAACTTAGAATACGATCACGCCGATATTTTCCCCAATTTAAAAGCAATCCAAACCCAATTTCACCACATGATTCGCATGATACCCCCAAGTGGTCAAATCATCATGCCAAAAGACATAAAAAGCCTAGAAGATACCCTAGATATGGGCGTATGGACACCAGTATGGCGAACAGAGGTGGGCGATGAGAGTGATGAGAGTGATTGGCAAGCGACTTTGGCAGAAGAGGATGGTTCGGTGTTTCACGTGAAACATGTCAATAAAGCAGGCGATGAAATGGGTGTGGTGAACTGGGGCATGAGTGGTGTGCATAATGTCAATAATGCTTTGGCGGCAATTGCAGCGGCGTACAGCGTGGGCGTGAGTGTGGCGATGGCATGTAAAGCTCTGTCGGACTTTGCAGGGATAAAACGCCGTATGGAACTCATTGGTGATGTTGGGGGTGTGCAGGTGTATGATGATTTTGCCCATCACCCAACCGCCATCACCACCACCTTAGACGGTGCTAAAAAGAAGCTGATGGGTCGTAAGATTTGGGCGGTTATTGAGCCACGCTCTAACACCATGAAGCTGGGTATTTATAAGGAACAGCTTGCCTTATCTGCGTCTTTGGCAGATGGTGTTATTTGGTACGAGCCAAAGGGTCTGTCATGGGGACTAAAAGAAGCCATTGGTCATACAAATGGACAGGTTGTGCTTGATACCATTGATGAGGTATTGGCATTCATCAAGGCAAATGTACGCTCAGATGATGCCATTGTGGTCATGAGTAATGGGGCGTTTGAGGGGATACATGGGCGGATTTTGGAAATACTGGCTTAGCCATCACAAAGACTTGCTTAGACAGGTCTTTTTTACAAAAACCACTCACAACCTTGCATATTTGCTAAGATTTTAACCAAATCATCAAAAATCTGCCTAAAATTTGACATTCATCCTACGTTATTAACGTTTTTGGGGTGGTGTGGGCGGTAAGATTGGCTTACAATTCATTTAACTTTTACATCAAGTAAAAAGTGGATAAAGCAAATTGGTCGGGATAATTCTAAGACCATCTTGTAACCACGGTTAATTGATTTGCCAAAGCATTTATGAGCTAGGTAGTTATAGGAGAGACATCATGGGTATTATTTCAACGATTATCGCAGGCTTTATCGTTGGGCTGTTGGCTCGTGCCATCAAACCAGGGGCGAACCCAATGGGTTGGGTCATGACCATCATTTTGGGTATTGTCGGGGCGGTCGTCGGTGGATTCTTGGCGAGTGCCTTGAATTTGTCAGCCAATGGCGGTTTTGGTGGCTTGGTGCTGTCAGTCATTGGCGCCATCATCGTACTGTTCATCTATGAGTTTGCCACGGGTAAAAAACGTTTGAAATAATTAAAAATAATTTAATCAAAGAATATTGACATTTTAAAATGTTAAATGTTGATTTGACAAAAACCTTGCTATGATATTGGCAGGGTTTTTTGTATATTTTTTGTCAAACCCCTTGATTTTTTAACGATTAATGAGTATTATTATCATCAAAATTCCTTATTTATAACATGTTTTTTTTGATGTATGTTTAAGGCGTATCTTAAACCAGTTATATAGTTAATAAGGGTAATTTCAATTTATTGATGTGGTTGGAAATTTTATGATGATACCTTCTTTTGAGTTAAAAAAATGGGCGACCTGCTTGGGACTTAGCCTTGCTCTCATCGGCTGTGGCAACGACAAGCCTGCCGAACAAAAAACCGAACAAGCCCCCACGCCCACCGCCCAAACCGACAAAATGACGGTGGTAACGACCTTTACCATTATTGAAGACATTGCCCAAAATGTCGCAGGAGACGCAGCAGATGTTGAGTCCATTACCAAGGCAGGGGCAGAGATTCATGACTATGAGCCGACCCCAAAGGACATTGCCAAGGTCAAAGAAGCTGATTTGATTTTGTGGAATGGCATGAATTTGGAGCGTTGGTTTGAAAAATTCTATCAAGATGCCAAAGACATTCCTGCGGTGGTGGTAACGGACGGTATCACGCCCATACCGATTAAGGCAGGCTCATATAAGGATTTGCCAAATCCGCACGCTTGGATGTCCACGTCTAACGCCCTGATTTATGTGGAAAATATCAAAAACGCATTCATTGCCCACGACCCTAAAAATAAAGAAGTGTACATCAAAAATGCCGAGGAGTACGCCCAAAAAATCAAAGCCATGGACGAGCCACTGCGTGCCAAACTTGCCCAAATTCCTGAAAATGAGCGTTGGCTCGTTACGTCAGAAGGGGCGTTTAGTTACCTTGCCAAAGATTATGGGCTAAAAGAAGCCTATCTGTGGGATATCAACGCCGAGCAACAAGGCACGCCCCAACAGGTCAAGGCACTGATTGACACGGTCAAAACCAACAAAATCCCTGTGGTATTTAGCGAAAGCACCATTTCGGACAAACCTGCCAAACAAGTCGCCAAAGAAGCAGGGGCGTATTATGGCGGTGTGCTGTATGTGGACAGCCTAAGCGAAAAAGACGGGGCGGTGCCAACCTATCTTGATCTACTTAACGTAACGGTAAGTACGGTGGTTAAAGGATTTGAAGACGCAAAAGTTCAAAAATAATTGACAAGGCGATTTGGCAAGATAAAATACGGTATCTTGCCAAATTTTTGATTTAAAAAATATGGGAATATGAGCGTTTTACATTAAACGGTAGGGGCGAATTACATTCACCTAAATCCCCAAAATACCATTGATTTATCATACCAATTTCAAAAATTTCTATCTTTTTTAAATCAGTTTTCAACAGTTATGACACACATTCACGACTTAACCGCCAGCATAAGCGTTCAGGAGTTGTCCGTGCGTTATGCCAACGGTCATCACGCCCTTTTTGACATGAATTTTGCCCTAACAGGTGGGACGACTTGTGCCTTGGTTGGGGTAAATGGCTCTGGCAAATCCACGCTGTTTAAGTCCATTATGGGACTGATTAAGCCCCAATCAGGGCGGATTTTGCTCTCTGGTCTACCCATTAACACCGCCCTAAAACAAAACCTAGTCGCCTACGTTCCCCAAGCCGAAGAAGTGGACTGGCAATTTCCCGTGTCGGTCTATGATGTCGTGATGATGGGGCGGTATGGCTATATGAATTTTTTGCGACTGCCTAAGGCAACCGACCGCCAAAAGGTAGCGGACGCCATGGCTCGGGTGGATATTTCTCATCTAAAAGATAGACAAATCAGCGAATTGTCAGGTGGTCAAAAAAAACGAGTGTTTTTGGCTCGCTCGCTCGCCCAAGAAAGCAAAATTATCCTGCTTGATGAGCCGTTTACAGGCGTTGATGTCAAGACCGAAAAGGCGATTATGGCGTTGCTTGACGATTTGCGAAGCGAAGGGCATTTGATTTTAATCTCCACGCACAATCTAGGGACGATTCCAGAATTTTGCGACCAAGTGGTGATGATAAATCGCACCGTGCTGGCAAGTGGTACGACCAAAGAGACCTTTACCCAAGAGAATTTGGAGAGGGTGTTTGGTGGTGTGTTACGGCAAATTCGCTTGGCAGGCAAGGACTTGCACGATGATGATGACAGTCGTGCCGTTACGATTTTGGCGGACGATGAAGTGCCTGCGGTGTTTTATGGGGTGCATGACGGCACGCCCGAACGTAGCCACTGTGACAAGATCGCACAGGCAAGCCGTGTGGGGCAGGTCAATATGAACCAAAAGCGGATAAAAAATGACGGCGTGCAACTGTACAACCCAAAAAGCGACACCGCAACGCCCAGCCCAACGCCAAACTCAAATCTAAGTAAGGACATGTCATGAGTGAGCTGTTTGCCCTGCTTGCCGAGCCGTTCGCTTATGAATATATGGTAAAAGCGATGGTGCTGTCGTCCGTGGTTGGTGGCGTGTGTGCGTTTTTGTCGGCGTATTTGATGTTAAAGGGTTGGTCGCTTATTGGCGATGCCTTGTCTCATGCGGTCGTCCCCGGCGTGGCGATTGCGTATGCACTCGGCTTGCCTTATGCGATTGGGGCGTTTTTTTCGGGGATATTGGCGTCTTTGGCGATTTTGTGGGTAAAATCCTTGACCAACCTAAAAGAAGATGCGGTGATTGGCTTTATTTTTACCACGTTTTTTGCGTTGGGACTGTTTATCATCTCTATCAATCCTACGTCTGTCAATGTTCAAGAGATTATTTTTGGTAATATTTTGGGTATTAGCGATGGCGACATGATACAAGTGGGTATTGTCATGGCGGTGTCGCTTGGTTTTTTGCTCGTCTTTTGGAAAGATTTGCTGCTTGTCTTTTTTGATGAGATTCATGCCAAGTCGGTGGGGCTGTCGCCAAAAGTGTATCAAGTACTGTTTTTTAGTTTATTGTCAGCGTGCGTGGTGTCGGCACTACAAACGGTGGGGGCGATTTTGGTGATTGCGATGGTCATTACCCCAGGGGCAACGGCATATCAGCTTACCGATAGATTTCGTCCGCTTATCCTAATCGCAGGATTTTTGGGTGTAACCACAAGCGGACTTGGCGTGTATCTAAGCTACTATCTGGACGGAGCGACAGGGGGCGTGATTGTGTCCTTGCAGACGATGTTGTTTGTATTGGCGTTTTTGTTTTCGCCGAAGTTTGGACTTTTAAGACGAAAGAAGTTGGCATAATTGCAAAATGGCTTTTTCTTAAAATAAAATCAGAGCTTATTTTAAGAAAAAGCATTTGCTTAAAATAAAAAGATTTGTTATTTTAAGCAAATGCTTTTTTGATTGGAACAGCGATGAATATCCAAAAAATAGAAAATTTTCAGGCAGGTGTTTGGCGTGAACGCTATCAATACAAGAGTTTTGAACCAACTAAGGTTAATGCCTTGTGGATTTGGGAAGAGCCTGCCATTAATTTGCACCTTGAACGTGCCACCAAAGCACTTGGAGAGTTGAATGCTTTTTCGCTTATTGTGCCTGATATTGATTTGTTTATTCAAATGCATATTACTAAAGAAGCCCAAACATCAAGCAAGATTGAAGGAACACAAACCCAACTTGATGAAGCTTTGATGCCAGAAGAGCAGATACAGCCCGAAAAAAGAGATGATTGGCGTGAAGTACAAAACTACATCAAAGCCATGAATCAAGCGGTGAATGACTTAAAACGTATCCCTTTGTCCAATCGTTTGCTAAAAGATACGCACCATGCTTTGATTAAAGGGGCAAGGGGCGAAGGGAAATTGCCTGGCGAGTTTCGCACCAGTCAAAATTGGATAGGTGGCTCTAATCTGTCAGATGCAGCCTTTATTCCGCCACATCATGAAAATGTGGTAGAGCTCATGAGTGATTTGGAATTATTTTGGCATAATGAAAATGTCGCCGTTCCCCATCTGATTCGCATTGCCATTAGTCATTATCAATTTGAGACCATTCATCCTTTTTTGGATGGTAATGGACGGGTGGGGCGACTGTTGATACCTTTGTATTTAATCGGGCATGGCGTATTAGAAAAGCCTTCTTTTTATATTTCGGATTTTTTTGAACGCAATCGTGCCAGTTATTATGATGCTTTGATGGCGGTGCGTTTGCGTCATGATTTATTGCATTGGATTTTGTTCTTTTTAAATGGTGTTGAAGAAACAGCCAAAAAAGGATGTTTGGTATTTAGGCAAATATTGAAATTGCAACAAGAGCTGCAAGGTATTGCCATGGGCATGGGTAAGCGTGCTGAATTGGCAGGTGCTTTTTTAAAAATATTGTACTCTAATCCAGTGCAAACCCCTAAGTCCGTTCAGCAGTTACTGGATATTTCGCCTGCCACCGCCAATTCTTTGTTAAAAGACTTTGAAAGTAGTGGTATTTTACAAGAAATCACAGGTGGGAAAAGAGATAGAGTGTATGCCATGTCTCGTTATATTGATATATTTTAAAAAATAAAGACCGTGATTTTATGAGCTTTTTAAACTTTCTCACCGAACCCTTATCCCACACTTTTATGCAACACGCTCTATTATCATCGGTCGTTGTTGGGGCGGTGTGTGCGGTGCTGTCGTGCTATGTGGTGTTAAAGGGCTGGTCGCTCATGGGCGATGCGATTAGTCACGCGGTGTTCCCCGGGGTGATTGTGGCGGTGTGGGCAGGACTGCCGATGTCGCTTGGAGCGTTTGTGGCAGGGCTGTTTTGTGCCATATCGGTGGGTTTTTTAAAAAATAACACCCGTATCAAGGAAGATACGCTCATGGGCATTGTCTTTGCAGGAATGTTTGCCGTGGGGCTTGTCATGTTTACCAAGATAGATACCGACCAGCATTTAAAGCATATTTTGTTTGGCAATCTGCTTGGTATTAGCCGTGAAATGCTTATCCAAACCATGATAATTTGTGGGGCGATTTTGGGGGCGGTATTGTTAAAGGGCAAGGATTTGCTTTTGTACTGCTTTGACCCAAGTCATGCTCGTGTGGCAGGACTGTCGCCCAAAGTTTTGCATTATGGGTTGCTTATTTTATTGTCCGCCACAATTGTGGTTGCCATGCAAGCCGTTGGCGTGATTTTGGTGGTGGCGATGCTCATCTCCCCTGGCATTACGGCATTTGTCTTGTGTCGGCGATTTCATACCATGCTGGCTGTGGCGGTGGCAAGTTCGTGTTTGACCAGTTTTTTAGGCGTGATTTTAAGTTATCATCTGGATTCGGCAACGGGGGCGACGATTGTGCTTTTGCAGGCGGTGGTGTTTGTTTTGGCAATTATCATCTCAAAAATAAAAGAAAAACGCCAATCATTAAGACTGGCGTAGGGTGGTTTAGCGAGTGCCAAAAATCTTATCGCCAGCGTCCCCAAGACCAGGGATGATATAGCCGTCTTCGTTGAGATGACTGTCAAGCGATGCGGTAAAAATCTCAACATCAGGGTGAGCGTCATTGACAAGTTTCACGCCTTCGGGGGCGGCGACCAGTACAAGGGCTTTGATGCTTTTACAGCCATGTTTTTTTAGCATATCAATGGTGGCAACCATACTACCGCCCGTAGCAAGCATGGGGTCTAGGATTAGGGCAGGGCGTTTGTCGATATCTTTGACAAACTTTTCAAAAAATGGCACAGGTTCAAGCGTTTCTTCATCACGTTGTAAGCCGACAAAGGAGATTTTGGCGGTGGGAAGTAGGTCAAGCACGCCATCTAACATACCAAGCCCCGCTCGCAAAATCGGCACAAGCGTTACCGTCTTGCCCTTGACTTGCGTGCCTTTAATGGTGCTACCGTCCCAGCCGTCCATGTCAAAATCTTCGGTCTCGAAATCACGGCTCGCTTCATATGCCATCAGTCGTCCAAGCTCGTTGGTGAGCGTGCGAAACTTATAGGTGGAGCAGTTTTTTTCTCGCATGAGCGACAATTTGTGGCGGACAAGGGGATGATTGATGACGGTAATTTGCATGATGATTCTCAATAAAAGGACAAAATGGGAAATTTGGCGTATTTTACCATTTAAGTGGGGTGGCATGAAGTGCTTTCGATAATTTTTTAATGAGAATAAAGTACAAATGTAAATACGGTTGTACTTATAAACCATTGATAAACCTAAGTTTTTCCAAAATGTAACAAATCATTTCAAAATAGCCCTTATGTCACCACAAACGCCAAATCAGCAATAATTCTTTACCGTTATACAGTAGCAAGTTTAGTTTTCTTCTTATATAATGCCAATCAAGATAAAACAGTCTTATTTGATAACTGGGACTGTTTAATTTGATGATCATATTTTGTTTTATTTACCTTATTTTAAGGAGTTCTTATGAAAGCGGTTAAATTTATCGCCCCAATCTTCGTTCTTGGCGTTGCCTTTACAGGTGTGGCTCATGCAGAAGCGACCATGGATGCTGCAAAAGCTGACAATACCGCCACGAAAGTAAGACAGGTATCATACAGCTGTGGCACAGGCGGTGCAGTCAAGATTACTTATGGCTTTAATAAGCAAAAACTACCAACCTATGCCGAAGCTCATTTAGGGGGCAAAACTCGCTTTTTGCCAATCAACCTAAACCGCTCTGACATTGCAGGTACATTCTTTGGTGATGAAAACAGCTGGATGCTGGGTACTGATGCACTGACCTTGGGTAATTACCACAGATCAGACATCATCATCCAAGACCCAGAATCACAAATCTCTTATAAAGATTGCCGTGTGGTTCACACCAAAAAAGTAAAAGGTTAATCTTATTTTAAGCCATGCCATAACCATCTATAAAAAGACAGACGCAAGGCTGTCTTTTTTGTTTATAAAATCCCCTTAAAAATCAAACACTTACAAAAAATATTAAAAATTTTAATTTTACCCCTTGACCCCCACCAAAAACCCTGTATAATACGCACTCATTCAAGCAATGGTTGGTTACAAAACACCAACAAAACAACTTCAAGCTAAAATAATTTAAGAATGAAGTTTGTTAAAGTTTGAATGGTTTTGAAAGTTAAAGTTTCAAAATTTAGTTTAATAAAGAGTTTACCTTAACATCTTAACTAAAATAAATTTAAAAACTTCAAAAATAAAAACTTTCAAAAAAATTAAAAAAAGTGCTTGACATCAAAATCCATTGTGATAAAATAGTCAGCCTTGATTGATGATACAGACGATGTATCACAAACTATTTAAAAACATACTAAGAACAACTTGTGTGGATTTTTGCTAATACAAGATAATACAAAAATTATCATTTATCAAGCAAAAATACTCAAAGTTAATTCATTTACACGATGAGCTGATATTTTTAAAATATCAAATATTGCTAGTAAGTACATAACGTACACGATAAATGAGCCAAAAACAAAAAGCCCTAACTTCTAATTAAAATGTTTATCATCTTAATAAGTTAATAGGCAAAAAACAGATTAAACTGAAGAGTTTGATCATGGCTCAGATTGAACGCTGGCGGCAGGCTTAACACATGCAAGTCGAACGATGAAGTCTAGCTTGCTAGACGGATTAGTGGCGAACGGGTGAGTAATGCTTAGGAATCTGCCTATTAGTGGGGGATAACGTAGGGAAACTTACGCTAATACCGCATACGTCTTACGAGAGAAAGGGGGCTTTTAGCTCTCGCTAATAGATGAGCCTAAGTCGGATTAGCTAGTTGGTGGGGTAAAGGCCTACCAAGGCGACGATCTGTAGCTGGTCTGAGAGGATGATCAGCCACACTGGGACTGAGACACGGCCCAGACTCCTACGGGAGGCAGCAGTGGGGAATATTGGACAATGGGCGAAAGCCTGATCCAGCCATGCCGCGTGTGTGAAGAAGGCCTTTTGGTTGTAAAGCACTTTAAGTGGGGAGGAAAAGCTTGTGGTTAATACCCACAAGCCCTGACGTTACCCACAGAATAAGCACCGGCTAACTCTGTGCCAGCAGCCGCGGTAATACAGAGGGTGCAAGCGTTAATCGGAATTACTGGGCGTAAAGCGAGCGTAGGTGGTCATTTAAGTCAGATGTGAAAGCCCCGGGCTTAACCTGGGAACTGCATCTGATACTGGGTGACTAGAGTAGGTGAGAGGGAAGTAGAATTCCAGGTGTAGCGGTGAAATGCGTAGAGATCTGGAGGAATACCGATGGCGAAGGCAGCTTCCTGGCATCATACTGACACTGAGGTTCGAAAGCGTGGGTAGCAAACAGGATTAGATACCCTGGTAGTCCACGCCGTAAACGATGTCTACCAGTCGTTGGGTCTCTTGAAGACTTAGTGACGCAGTTAACGCAATAAGTAGACCGCCTGGGGAGTACGGCCGCAAGGTTAAAACTCAAATGAATTGACGGGGCAGCACAAGCGGTGGAGCATGTGGTTTAATTCGATGCAACGCGAAGAACCTTACCTGGTCTTGACATAGTAGGAATCTTGCAGAGATGCGAGAGTGCCTTCGGGAATCTACATACAGGTGCTGCATGGCTGTCGTCAGCTCGTGTCGTGAGATGTTGGGTTAAGTCCCGCAACGAGCGCAACCCTTTTCCTTAGTTACCAGCACTTCGGGTGGGAACTCTAAGGATACTGCCAGTGACAAACTGGAGGAAGGCGGGGACGACGTCAAGTCATCATGGCCCTTACGACCAGGGCTACACACGTGCTACAATGGTTGGTACAAAGGGTTGCTACACAGCGATGTGATGCTAATCTCAAAAAGCCAATCGTAGTCCGGATTGGAGTCTGCAACTCGACTCCATGAAGTCGGAATCGCTAGTAATCGCAGATCAGAATGCTGCGGTGAATACGTTCCCGGGCCTTGTACACACCGCCCGTCACACCATGGGAGTTGATCTCACCAGAAGTGGTTAGCCTAACGCAAGAGGGCGATCACCACGGTGGGGTCGATGACTGGGGTGAAGTCGTAACAAGGTAGCCGTAGGGGAACCTGCGGCTGGATCACCTCCTTAACGAGATTATCTGATTGGCAAGAATTCACAACAAGTTGTTCTTAGTAAAGTAAGTTAAATTGGGTCTATAGCTCAGTTGGTTAGAGCACCGCCTTGATAAGGCGGGGGTCATAAGTTCAAGTCTTATTAGACCCACCATTTATGGGGTTATAGCTCAGTTGGTAGAGCGCCTGCCTTGCACGCAGGAGGTCAGGAGTTCGACTCTCCTTAACTCCACCACTTACAATAAATTAGAACTAAGCAATCAAATTAAACACCAGTAAATTAGATTTCTTACTTCTACTTTATGTAGATAACTTACAATTAACTGATGAAGTTAATTACATTATTTAACAACGTAACTATGAGTCTGGGTTAATTATTTAATTCCAACAAATAATTAACCATTCCGATCATACTCCACATCAAGCATATAAAGTTAAAACTTTTAGTATTGATGATGATCGGATAAAGTAAAGAGAACTGAATCAAGCGTAAACATAGGTGAATCGTTACACATTACCCTTATGACACCAAGACTACTTGGGGTTGTATGGTCAAGTAATGAAGTGCACATGGTGGATGCCTTGGCAGTCAGAGGCGATGAAAGACGTGATAGCCTGCGATAAGCGTCGGTGAGGTGGCAATATCCTGTGACCCGGCGATTTCTGAATGGGGAAACCCAGCCAACATAAGTTGGCTATTACACAGTTTACTGTGTAAGGCAAACCGGGAGAAGTGAAACATCTCAGTATCCCGAGGAAAAGACATCAATTGAGATTCCCCAAGTAGCGGCGAGCGAACGGGGAGGAGCCGATCGAATTTACAGTAGCAAAATGGCGTGGGAAAGCCAACCATAGTAGGTGATAGTCCTGTATGCGAAACTGTTTATGAGACATATTAAGTAGGGCGAGACACGTGAAATCTTGTCTGAAGATGGGGGGGCCATCCTCCAAGGCTAAATACTCCTGACTGACCGATAGTGAACCAGTACCGTGAGGGAAAGGCGAAAAGAACCCCTGTTAGGGGAGTGAAATAGAACCTGAAACCGTGTGCATACAAGCAGTCGGAGCCCGACCACTTAATCGTTTTGAGGATAACAATGAATTTTTACTACGTCTATGTCATACAAAACGTGGATAATCATGATGAGTTTTATGTTGGTTTTACCACCAATTTAAAACAAAGAATTGATGACCATAACAATGGCACAACTTACTCAACCAGAGCAAGAACATGGCGTATTGTTTATTGTGAAGCCTACATTAACGAACAAGTAGCAAGAAAGCGAGAACGAACCATAAAAAATAATGGTCGTATGAGAACTTTCTTGATGAATCGTGTCAAATCACAATTTGACAATCAGAACGATTAAGTGGTCGGGTGACGGCGTACCTTTTGTATAATGGGTCAGCGACTTATATTCTGTAGCAAGGTTAACCGTTTAGGGGAGCCGTAGGGAAACCGAGTCTTAATAGGGCGAATTAGTTGCAGGGTATAGACCCGAAACCGAGTGATCTATCCATGAGCAGGTTGAAAGTGCCGTAACAGGCACCGGAGGACCGAACCCACTGTCGTTGAAAAGCCAGGGGATGACTTGTGGATAGGGGTGAAAGGCTAATCAAACTCGGTGATAGCTGGTTCTCCCCGAAAGCTATTTAGGTAGCGCCTCGGACGAATACCATTGGGGGTAGAGCACTGTTTCGGCTAGGGGGTCATCCCGACTTACCAAACCGATGCAAACTCCGAATACCGATGAGTAATATCCGGGAGACAGACGGCGGGTGCTAACGTCCGTCGTCAAGAGGGAAACAACCCAGACCGCCAGCTAAGGCCCCAAATTCCTAGTTAAGTGGGAAACGATGTGGGAAGGCACAGACAGCTAGGAGGTTGGCTTAGAAGCAGCCACCCTTTAAAGAAAGCGTAATAGCTCACTAGTCGAGTCGGCCTGCGCGGAAGATGTAACGGGGCTCAAACTAGGAGCCGAAGCTGCGGATTTAATTGTTTCAATTAAGTGGTAGGGGAGCGTTGTGTAAGCCTGTGAAGGTGTATCGTAAGGTATGCTGGAGGTATCACAAGAGCGAATGCTGACGTGAGTAACGACAAAACGGGTGAAAAGCCCGTTCGCCGGAAGACCAAGGGTTCCAGTCCAACGTTAATCGGGGCTGGGTGAGTCGACCCCTAAGGCGAGGCCGAAAGGCGTAGTCGATGGGAAATCGGTTAATATTCCGATACTTGTTTATGATGCGATGGAGGGACGGAGAAGGTTATGTCAGCCTGGCGTTGGTTGTCCAGGTGGAAGGATGTAGTTAGGTTTGGTAGGCAAATCCGCCAGACTATTAATGAGATCTGATAGCAAGCCAGTTTACTGGCGAAGTGGCAAATACCCTGCTTCCAGGAAAAGCTTCTAAGCGATAGTCATAAAGAAATCGTACCCGAAACCGACACAGGTGGTCAGGTAGAGAATACCAAGGCGCTTGAGAGAACTCTGCTGAAGGAACTAGGCAAAATGGTACCGTAACTTCGGGAGAAGGTACGCTGCCGATGGTGATGGAACTTGCTTCCTGAGCTGTTGGCAGTCGCAGATACCAGGCTGCTGCAACTGTTTATTAAAAACACAGCACTCTGCAAACACGAAAGTGGACGTATAGGGTGTGATGCCTGCCCGGTGCTGGAAGGTTAATTGATGGGGTTAGCGTAAGCGAAGCTCTTGATCGAAGCCCCAGTAAACGGCGGCCGTAACTATAACGGTCCTAAGGTAGCGAAATTCCTTGTCGGGTAAGTTCCGACCTGCACGAATGGCATAATGATGGCAGCGCTGTCTCCAGCAGAGACTCAGTGAAATCGAAATCGCAGTGAAGATGCTGTGTACCCGCGGCTAGACGGAAAGACCCCGTGAACCTTTACTACAGCTTTACATTGAACTTTGACCTAACTTGTGTAGGATAGGTGGGAGGCTTTGAAGTGGCGACGCCAGTTGCCATGGAGCCAACCTTGAAATACCACCCTGGTTATGTTGGGGTTCTAACTTAGATATAACAGTATCAAGGACAATGTATGGTGGGTAGTTTGACTGGGGCGGTCTCCTCCTAAAGAGTAACGGAGGAGTACGAAGGTGCGCTCAGAACGGTCGGAAATCGTTCAAAGAGTATAAAGGCAAAAGCGCGCTTAACTGCGAGACCCACAAGTCGAGCAGGTACGAAAGTAGGTCTTAGTGATCCGGTGGTTCTGTATGGAAGGGCCATCGCTCAACGGATAAAAGGTACTCTGGGGATAACAGGCTGATACCGCCCAAGAGTTCATATCGACGGCGGTGTTTGGCACCTCGATGTCGGCTCATCTCATCCTGGGGCTGAAGCAGGTCCCAAGGGTATGGCTGTTCGCCATTTAAAGAGGTACGCGAGCTGGGTTTAGAACGTCGTGAGACAGTTCGGTCCCTATCTACCGTGGGCGTTGGAAATTTGAGAGGATCTGCTCCTAGTACGAGAGGACCAGAGTGGACGAACCTCTGGTGTTCCGGTTGTTTCGCCAGAAGCATCGCCGGGTAGCTACGTTCGGATGGGATAACCGCTGAAAGCATCTAAGCGGGAAGCCCACCTCAAGATAAGATTTCCCTAAAGAGCCGTTGTAGACTACGACGTTGATAGGTTGGGTGTGGAAGCACAGCGATGTGTGTAGCTAACCAATACTAATTGCTCGTTTGGCTTGACCATACAACACCCAAGTGGTTTAAAACTACTTCATGTGCTGTATAAGTAAGTTTAAAGATTTTACCTAACAAGCTTGAATCAATCTTGAATAACTTAACTTAAAAAGTTAAAACTTTAAAAAATTAAAATTTAAAGTAAAAACAAAACAACAGACTCATAAACAGCGTTGTTAATCCTTTTACGCTGACGACAATAGCAAGATGGAACCACCTGATCCCTTCCCGAACTCAGAAGTGAAACGTCTTAGCGCCGATGGTAGTGTGGTTCGCCCATGTGAGAGTAGGTCATCGTCAGCACCTTATTTAAAGCCCCCCTACATTGGAAGATGTGGGGGGTTTTGGTTGAGTTGGGGTGGGTTCATAAATGATGATAGATGGATGGGTTTTTATGGAGTTGATGGTTATGGGTGGGCAAAGAGCATTTACGTTGATTGAATTGATGGTGGTGGTTATTGTGATGGGTGTGATTTGTATGATTGCTTATCCTAGTGTGATGCGGGCTTTACGGGGAATGGAAGCAAACAATGTTGCATCTGTCATTACCGATGCATTAAAAGAAGCCCGCAGTCAAAGTCACATCACCAAGCAAAATATCATCATGTGTCCTGCTGATGAATCAAATCGCTGTCATAGACAGGCAGGGGTAAAGATTATCGTGTTTAGGGATTTAGATGGTAATGCTCGCCTTGATGATGGTGAGCTGATTAAAGAGTATGATCTTAACTTAAAGCATGGCAGAATTGACATGAGAGTGTCGGCATCCAGACATCATGTTAAATACTTTGGTGCCAGTGCCAGTCCACGTGGGCATTTTGGGCACATTAAATATTGTTCGGTGTCTGATGAGTTGTCTTATAGAATTGTGCTAACGCACACGGGGGTGGTTAGAAGGCGTGTTGATGATGTGGGGTGTTAGGGGGTGTATTTGCAACCATATTCTTGTGGGATATTGCCATAAATATCTATGCCTAAAAACTCAATATTTACCACGGATTTGTAGGAATGTATTGAACACGTCTATAAAAATCAGTACTATCAAATAAAGGACCTACAGAGCCAGCCCCCATGCTCATTCATCATAAATTTTGTTAATTTTAAAATTCTTTGCCAAACTTTAAATACAACAGAAGCAGGGATTTTGTCTATTAGACCAAAATATCTAAAAAACAGGATAGAAATGAACCGACCCCCAAATCTTAGACATAAGATTAAAGGTTAGGTTGTTGCAAGTGGTTGTATTAACCCTAATTGGACTAAGTTTCTGTACTTAACAGGACTTAGTCCTTTTAATTTGCTCTTTATTCTATCATGATTGTAGTAGTGTATGTACTCATCAATCACTTGTTTAAGTTCATCTGTTGATGTAAATGTGGTTGTCTCATAAAATATCTCTTGTTTTAGCGTACCAAAGAAGCTCTCTATCACAGCATTATCCAAACAATTGCCTTTTCTTGACATGCTTTGGGTTAAGCCTTGTTCTTTTAGGGTTTGTTGATACTGGTGCATTTGATAGTGCCAGCCTTGGTCTGAATGAATGATGGGTTTGTCATCCATCTTTTCTTGGCTTAGCTTGGATAGGGCATCATTTAACATCTCTTTGACCAACTCATACGTTGGTCTGTCCTTCATCGTATAACTGACAATCTCACCATTAAACAAGTCGATGATGGGCGATAGGTAGAGTTTTCTTTGAATGACACTGCCATCATTTGCCTTGTCTTGTACTTTAAACTCTGTGATGTCTGTTGCCCACTTTTGATTGGGTTTGTCTGCTTTAAAGTCTCTTTTGAGTATATTGTCCTGAATGGTATCTTTGCCCATTGTGCCTTTGTAAGTATTAAACTTACGTTGACGACGAACCAATGCTTTGAGTCCAAGTTTAGCCATCAGTCGTTGCACTCGTTTATGATTAATGACCATGCCTTTTTGGGCAAGCTGATTGTTAAGCTCTGATGTGATTCTACGATAACCATACCTGCCCTTGTGTTGGTGGTAGATGTGGTTAATGTGTTCTTTTAAGTCAAGGTCTTTGTCAGGCTTTGTACTTTGACGAATGTGGTAATAAAACACACTTCTTGGCAAGTTTGACACTGCCAATAAGTCAGCAAGTTTGTGCTTATGCCTTAATTCTTGGATGATCAGGACTTGTTCTTTGTTTGTACTGATTGTTCCTTTTGACGAATTAAGGCATCTAGCTTTTTTAGATAGTCATTCTCTGCTCTAAGATAGGCAAGTTCATCAAGCAAATCATCCACACTTTTTTCGTGGTCTTGTTTGGTTTTCCAAGTTGATTTGGTTTTATTAGCGTTGTGTTTGTTTGACATTGCTTTTTTGCCTTTGGGTTTGGGTATTAGTCCCATTATACCAAAGGCTTGGTAGGACTTTAACCAAGTTGACAGTAAAGAAGGTTGTGGCAGATTAAGCTCTATGGCAAGTTGTGTAAGCGATTTGCCCTGTTGTATGGCTTGAACGGCATTAAGCTTAAAATCTGTGTCATAGACAGCCTTTGTGTGTCGTCTTTTTATGCCATCAATGCCATGTGCTTGATAGAGTTTAACCCATAGCTCTACGGTTGTGTGGTTTAGATTAAAGTGTTTGGCGGTTTGTTTGTAGCCATGATGATTAAGATAATACCCAATCACAGACAGTTTAAAGTCGGTTGTGTATTTTGCCATAAAAAGCACCCCAAAGGTTAGTGTGTCTAACTTTTGGGGTGCGGTTCAAATTTTTCGCTACCCTGTTTTTTTATCAACTCTTTTTTGTTGGTTTAACGTTTAGTGGTTGGCACTCACCGCACCGCATTCATCTAACACCGCTAAAATCTCATCGGTTCGCTCTTTTAACAGCTCTTTGTCGCCTTTGGTTTCAATATTTAGGCGAATGAGTGGCTCGGTGTTGGACGAGCGGAGATTAAATCGCCAGTTGCCAAAATCTAGGCTGAGTCCGTCTAGGGTATTTTTGGTAGGATTTAATGCGTGGTATTTTTGTTCTAACAGCTCGCCGATTTCGGTGGCGGTTTTTTGCCCCAAGCGAAAATTAAGCTCCCCCGAACTTGGAAAATCATTGATATAACCATTAACCAGCTCGGATAAAGTTTTACCTGTTACTGACAGAAGTTCAATCACCAGTAGCCACACTATCATGCCACTATCACAATAGGCAAAATCACGGAAATAATGATGAGCTGACATCTCGCCCCCATAAATCGCCCCTGTCTCACGCATGACCTGCTTGATGAACGAATGCCCTGACTTGCTGATGGCAGGTTTACCGCCATTTTGGGCGATGACGTTCTCGGTGTTATAAATCACTCGGGGGTCATAGACAATGCTCTCGCCTTGATGTTTTTTCAAAAATACTTCGGCAAGCATGCCCACGATGTATGAGCCTTCAATAAATCTCCCTTTTTCATCAAACAAAAAACATCTGTCAAAATCGCCGTCAAACGCCACGCCAAAATCCGCCCCATGAGCGATGACCGCGTCCGAAGTCGTCTTTTGATTGGCGATAATCATGGGGTTGGGAATGCCGTTGGGGAATGAGCTGTCTGGGGTGTGGTGGACTTTGATAAGCTCAATTTTATCGCCAAGGCGTTTTTCAAGTTCATCAACCACAGGCCCTGCCGAGCCGTTGCCACTGTTGACCACGATTTTTTTGGGGGTAAATTTGGCGGTGTCGGTAAAGCTCATGAGCTTGTCAATGTAGGCGGTTTTGTCGGTGTTTAGGGTAACTTTGCCTTTGTCCGCCACCACAAATTCGCCACGCTCGGCAATGGCACGAATGTCCGCCAAGCCCGTATCGCCACTGATGGGGCGAGAGTTTTCACGCACCATTTTTAAGCCGTTGTAGTTGATGGGGTTGTGGCTTGCGGTAACTTCAATCCCACCGATGGCATTGTAATGGCTTGTGGCAAAATACACTTCTTCGGTGCCGACCATGCCCAAATCTATCACGTCCACGCCTGCGTCCGCGATGCCGTCAATGGCGGATTGTTTTAGGCTCTCGCTGGACGGGCGGATGTCCGAGCCGACCACGATGACAGGGTTTTCTTTGCCGTCATTGAGATATTGGGCGAACGCTCGTCCGATGCGGTAAGCGATGGCATTGTCTAGATTAACATCAAGCTCGCCACGCACGTCATAGGCTTTAAAGCAGGAGATGGTGATGGGGTTAAAAGTAGTCATAAATTATCCTAAGTATGAAAATAAAACAGTTTAATTTTATCATGATTTAGTCGTGGATATTGTGAAATTATTTAAATGCCAAAATGGAATAATACTTAACATTTTTCGCCTATAAATTTTTATAAAAATTTGGTATGCTAACTGTGCAATATTTTAAACCAACAACCTTTAAAAAGGAAAATTTTATGAACATCGCCAAAAACATCACCGACCTTATCGGCAACACGCCCTTAGTAGAGCTTAACCGCTTAACAGAAGGTTTGCCTGCTCGCGTTGTCGCCAAGCTAGAATACTTTAACCCCGCCAGCTCGGTCAAAGACCGCATTGCCCTATCGATGATAAATGAAGCCGAAAAAGACGGACTTATCAACCAAGACACCACCATCGTAGAAGCGACATCGGGCAACACGGGCATTGGGCTTGCCATGGTGTGTGCGTCCAAGGGTTATAAACTTGTCATCACCATGCCCGAGAGCATGAGCCTTGAACGCCGTGCGTTATTGCGTGCTTATGGAGCGGAGCTTGTGCTAACGCCTGCGTCAGACGGTATGGGCGGAGCGATTGCCAAGGCGAACGAGCTTGCCAGTCAAGACGGCTATTTTATGCCACGCCAATTTGACAACCTAGCCAACCCAAAAATCCACCGTGAAACCACCGCCCTAGAAATCTGGAACGACACAGACGGACAAGTGGATATCGTGGTGGCAGGCATTGGCACGGGCGGTACGATTACAGGCGTGGGCGAAGTACTAAAAGCCAAAAAGGACAGCGTACAAATCGTGGCAGTAGAACCGTCTGATTCGCCGGTGTTTAGCGGTGGTGAAAAAGGGGCTCATAAATTGCAAGGACTTGCCCCCGGTTTTGTGCCAAGCATTTTAAACACAGGTGTTTATAACGAAGTCATCACCGTTACCACCGAGTCCGCCTTTGCCACCGCTCGCCAAATGGCAGAAAAAGAAGGTCTGCTTGTGGGCATCAGTGCAGGGGCGGCGGTGCGGTCTGCCCTACAAGTGGCAAGCCGTCCTGAAAACGCCGGTAAACTCATCGTGGTGGTGATTCCGTCATCGGGCGAGCGTTATTTATCTACCGCCTTGTTTGAAGATTTGGCTCAGTAGAAGTCATAAAGGTGAACATAATAAAAAGTCCAAGTTTTGAACCGCACCCCAAAAGTTAGACACACTAACCTTTGGGGTGCTTTTTATGGCAAAATACACAACCGACTTTAAACTGTCTGTGATTGGGTATTATCTTAATCATCATGGCTACAAACAAACCGCCAAACACTTTAATCTAAACCACACAACCGTAGAGCTATGGGTTAAACTCTATCAAGCACATGGCATTGATGGCATAAAAAGACGACACACAAAGGCTGTCTATGACACAGATTTTAAGCTTAATGCCGTTCAAGCCATACAACAGGGCAAATCGCTTACACAACTTGCCATAGAGCTTAATCTGCCACAACCTTCTTTACTGTCAACTTGGTTAAAGTCCTACCAAGCCTTTGGTATAATGGGACTAATACCCAAACCCAAAGGCAAAAAAGCAATGTCAAACAAACACAACGCTAATAAAACCAAATCAACTTGGAAAACCAAACAAGACCACGAAAAAAGTGTGGATGATTTGCTTGATGAACTTGCCTATCTTAGAGCAGAGAATGACTATCTAAAAAAGCTAGATGCCTTAATTCGTCAAAAGGAACAATCAGTACAAACAAAGAACAAGTCCTGATCATCCAAGAATTAAGGCATAAGCACAAACTTGCTGACTTATTGGCAGTGTCAAACTTGCCAAGAAGTGTGTTTTATTACCACATTCGTCAAAGTACAAAGCCTGACAAAGACCTTGACTTAAAAGAACACATTAACCACATCTACCACCAACACAAGGGCAGGTATGGTTATCGTAGAATCACATCAGAGCTTAACAATCAGCTTGCCCAAAAAGGCATGGTCATTAATCATAAACGAGTGCAACGACTGATGGCTAAACTTGGACTCAAAGCATTGGTTCGTCGTCAACGTAAGTTTAATACTTACAAAGGCACAATGGGCAAAGATACCATTCAGGACAATATACTCAAAAGAGACTTTAAAGCAGACAAACCCAATCAAAAGTGGGCAACAGACATCACAGAGTTTAAAGTACAAGACAAGGCAAATGATGGCAGTGTCATTCAAAGAAAACTCTACCTATCGCCCATCATCGACTTGTTTAATGGTGAGATTGTCAGTTATACGATGAAGGACAGACCAACGTATGAGTTGGTCAAAGAGATGTTAAATGATGCCCTATCCAAGCTAAGCCAAGAAAAGATGGATGACAAACCCATCATTCATTCAGACCAAGGCTGGCACTATCAAATGCACCAGTATCAACAAACCCTAAAAGAACAAGGCTTAACCCAAAGCATGTCAAGAAAAGGCAATTGTTTGGATAATGCTGTGATAGAGAGCTTCTTTGGTACGCTAAAACAAGAGATATTTTATGAGACAACCACATTTACATCAACAGATGAACTTAAACAAGTGATTGATGAGTACATACACTACTACAATCATGATAGAATAAAGAGCAAATTAAAAGGACTAAGTCCTGTTAAGTACAGAAACTTAGTCCAATTAGGGTTAATACAACCACTTGCAACAACCTAACCTTTAATCTTATGTCTAAGATTTGGGGGTCGGTTCAGTTTGCTTGGGCTTTTTTGTTTTTGTGGTAAAATTAAAACAATCCTTAAAATGAAAAAGTAAACATCATGACCCCAACCAACCAATTCTCCGACCTGTTGGCACTCATGGCATGCCTTCGCACCGATTGCCCGTGGGACGCCAAACAAACCAACGACAGCCTGCAAAAATACGCCATAGAAGAAGTTTTTGAACTTGTAGAAGCCATTGCAAGCGATGACAAAAGCCCCCTTGCCACCGATGACATTAAAGGCGAGCTTGGTGATGTGCTTTTGCAAATCGTCTTTCATGCTCATCTGTATGCCGAGCAGGGGCGGTTTGACATGGCGGACGTGATTTATACATTGCAAGAAAAATTGATACGCAGACACCCCCATGTCTTTGACAAAGAAAATCTAAAAACGGACGAAGACGTCAAACGCCGTTGGGACGAGATTAAACAGATTGAAAATCAAGACCGCCCAAAACGCCTATTATCTGACGTCAAGGCAGGCACGGCTCTGATGACCGCCCAAAATTTGCAAAAACAGGCGGGTAAAGTAGGCTTTGATTGGGATAATTTGAGCGGTGTGCTGGACAAGCTCCAAGAAGAGATAGGTGAATTACAAGCAGAATTACCCACACCTGATTTTAGTTATAAAACGGATAAACTAGATAACACCCAAAAAGACAACATCGCAAACGAGCTTGGTGATGTGCTGTTTGCATTGACGAATTTGGCACGACATTTGGGCATTGATGCCGAAATGGCACTACAAAATACCAATGCCAAATTTAAACGACGATTTGCCTTTGTAGAGCAGTCGCTGATGGAGCAGGGCAAAACGCTAGAAGAAAGCGATTTGACAGAAATGGATAAATACTGGGACATGGTAAAAGCCCATGAAAACAGCACAAATGAAACACCATAAATTAAAGCGATGGGCATGGGCGTTACTTGCCTTATCAGTCAGTCCTGTATGGGCAAACCAGTGCTACGCCGACCCTAAACAGGCGTATCAAGCCCTTATCGCCAAGCAATCCGCCCAAAAAGCGATGAGTGAGCGGGTCAATATCAACACCGCCAGCATGGGCGAGCTTGCGACTTTAAATGGCGTGGGGGCAAAGACCGCTCAGGCGATTGTGGATTATCGGGAGCTGATGGGGCGGTTTGATAGCGTGGATGATTTGACAAAGGTTAAGGGTATTGGGGTCAAAACCTTAGAAAAAAACCGTCATAGACTCACGGTGCATTAGCTTTTTTGGCAAAAACAAGGTACAATGAAGCTTATGACGGGTGGTTGTTAAAGGGCATTTGATGGTCATTTTATCAGGCAAGTTTTTGTTGTGAAAAAATTAGCCACTCATAGCCAATAAACTTTAAAATTACTACAAGCACAATGATGTGTGGATGTAGGGGCGTGCTGAGCACGCCTGAGTAAAAAACAACACCATCAAAGGGTGTGTTCGGTACACCCCTACAAACCCGTGGTAAATATGAAGTTAGTTGGGTGTAATTAGGTAAATGTGTAAGATTTTTACTTATCTTTTAATCTTTTAAATGCAAATAAATGTTACCCCATTCTCAACTTTGTATGAGTGATTAATTTATAAAGGGCGAATTGCAATTCGCCCCTACAACCCGAAAATAATAATTGAAAAATCAATAAGTTACCATTTTAAGTTGAGAATGAAGTCAATGTTATCAATGTTTAACACGCCCCAGTAAAAAATGAGTGACACAAGTCATGACAAAGACAAAAGCGGACACAAAGTTCGGGCAGTTCCATGCTAGCCCCAAAAAAGTTAAGAAAACCAAAAAAGCCAAGCGGTCTAAACAGCCCAAGCACCGCCAAACAGACAAACCAATGGCAAAGCATGTCATTGACCAAACATCAAAAAAGCAGTCTAAACACCTTATGCAAAAAAAAACAACCAAACACAAAACCCCCAAGTCATCAGCGACCGTGCTGTCGGCACAGAAGTTGGGGCTTGACAAACGCACTTTGCCACACAGTATCGTGGAAGTCATCAGTACGCTTAATAAAGCAGGTTTTGACGCCTATATCGTGGGCGGTGGCGTGCGTGATAGTCTTTTGGGGCTGGCTCCCAAGGATTTTGATGCCGTAACCAACGCTCGCCCCCATGAGATTAAGGCGATTTTTGGCGGGCGTTGCCGTATCATTGGCAAGCGATTTCAGCTCGCTCACGTTTATTCGGGGCGTGAACTCATTGAAGTGGCGACTTTTAGAGCCCCGCCCAAGGACGACACGCACACCACCGATGACGGCATGATTACCCGTGATAATGTGTGGGGCGACATTACGCAGGATTTTGCTCGCCGTGATTTTTCCATTAACGCCTTGTATTATCAGCCGATTAAGGGTGAAGTGCTTGATTTTTGTGGGGCGGTCGATGACATCAAAAACGGCACATTACGTCTGCTTGGGGATGCAAAGGTTCGTATAGAAGAAGACCCTGTTCGCCTGCTTCGTGCGTTGCGATTTAAAGCAAAATTGGGTTTTGAATTTGACAAAGCCCTTGCCAAACAGTTTAATGACACAAGCTGGACGCTTTTGGAGCAGGTCTCGGCTCATCGGCTCTATGATGAGACCCAAAAGATGTTCACGGGCGGTTATCTGGCTCCGCTGTTGCCCCTGCTGTATCAATACGGGGCGATGAGCAGTCTGATGACCTACGCTCAGCCCAAGCCCACTCGCCTTGCCCTGCAAGTTGCCAAAAACACCGATGAACGGATTGCGTCAGGCAAAACTGCCAATCCTGCGTTTTTTTATGCGGTGCTGTTGTGGGAGAATTATCTGCACGCTTTGGTAAAATTTAAGAAAAAGGGTCTGCCATTTCACGAAGCCCAACTCAAAGCGTCTCGCAAGGTGTTTGATGCTCAGCGTATCAAGACCGCCATCCCTAAGTTTGCCGAAGATTTTATCAGCGATATTTGGTTCATGCAACCCAAGCTCGTCAGTCCCAAGCCCAAAGATGTGGACAGGCTAAGCTCGCAGGGTAAATTTCGGGCAGGGCTTGATTTTCTTATCATGCGTGAGAGCCATGATGATAGCCCGCTGTCCGAGCCGACCAATGGCATGGGGGCGTGGTGGCAACGTTATTTGGCGGTCGATGCGACCAGTCAAAGCCAGATGCTAAGTGCGTTAGGAGGTGGTGTGACTCGCACTCGCAGACGGCGTGGAACGGATACAGGCATTGACATTGATAAAGATGCCGAACTTCTGCAACTACAACAGCTCTCAGGGCGTGATGATGACAAGGCGGACGATGTGCCACAACCGCTACTGGTGGTGGATAATGCCAACACACCCAAGAGTACTCGCCCCACGCCAAGAGTACGGCAGGTGGATGTGCCGACCTTTGAGCGTCGCACGTACAGCGAGAGTGATTTTGCCAAACTGCTGGACAATGATGAGCCTTACATCCCATCGGTGCGTTATCGCAAACGTCAGCCGTCATCAACGCTGTCCATCAAAGAGCGTGAGCAGGGGCTGACCGAGAGCGACTTACAGCCATCTGTGCCAAGCTCTGCCAAGCCCAAAACGCAGGCGAGCAAACGCCAAACAACAGGACAGCAGACAAGACAACAAGCGAAGCCACGAGAAACCGCCCAAGATACGGACACGCCAAAACCCAAAAAACGCAAAAAATCCAACGCCAAACCACGAGCCAAACACGATGACCAATAAGGTGCAAATCTACTTAGGACTGGGGGGCAATATCGCCAACGAGCTTGGCGACCCGACCAGCCACATTTTGGCGGTGCGTGATACGCTGAATACTGATGAGCGGTTTTGTGATGTGGTGCTGTCGTCTTTGTATGCCTCCAAGCCCTTTGGCGTAACCGACCAGCCTGATTTTGTCAATGCGGTGTTGTCCGCCAAGACTGCCCTTGACCCTATGAGCTTACTTAATTTTTGTCAAGATTTGGAGCAGGGGGCAGGGCGTGTGCGGTTACGGCGGTGGGGCGAGCGTTCGCTTGATGTGGATATTTTGTTGTATGGCGATGACGTTATCCATAATGACAGGCTGACCGTGCCACACAGTGGGATTTTTGAGCGGAATTTTGTGCTGGTGCCACTTTTGGAATTAAATGATAAATTGATGATAAGCGGGCAAAAAATCCGTGAGTTGGCATTGGCACATGAGATGGACGGATTAACCAAATTGGCAAATAATTCAAACTAAATAAACATAGTGCCATGATTGGTAAAAATGTTGTTTATCAAACTGTTTGTACACAATGAATTAGGAAGATGAATGACCTACCTAACCCACGCCCCCATAACCCTATCCACGCTTGCCAAATACAAAAAGCAAGGCGAAAAATTTAGCTGTCTGACCTGCTATGATGCCAGTTTTGCTTATCTTATGGGGCAGGCGGGCATTGACGTGATTTTGGTGGGCGACAGTCTTGGCATGGTGGTGCAGGGGCAAGCGTCCACGCTACCTGTTACGGTTGCCGACATGGTGTATCATACCGCCAATGTTGTCCGTGCTAACCGCCACGCCTTGATTATGACCGATTTGCCGTTTATGAGCTATGCCACGTTGCCTGATGCCATTGCAAATAGCCGTGCGGTCATGCAAGCAGGGGCGAATGTGGTGAAGATTGAAGGTGGTAGCGAGCTTGCTGATACGGTCAAGGTTTTGACGGATAATGGCGTGCCTGTATGCGTGCATTTGGGATTAACGCCTCAATCGGTCAATGTGCTGGGCGGTTATAAGGTGCAGGGCAAAACGGACACCCAAGCCGATAAATTATTAAAAGATTGTGAAGTTTTGGTAAACGCAGGGGCGAGCATGATTGTGCTGGAATGCGTACCGTCATCGCTTGCTAAAGCCGTGAGCGAGCGGTTTGCCGTGCCTGTCATTGGCATTGGGGCGGGCGTGGAGACGGACGGGCAAGTCTTGGTCATGCACGATATGCTCGGCGTTTATACCCAAAAACCTGCCAAATTTGTCAAAGACTTTTTAAAAGATACTGGCAATGAAACAGGCGATATTTTGGGGGCATTTGTGAATTTTCATCAAGCGGTTAAAAATAAGACTTTTCCTAGTGTTGAGCATATCTTTCACTAATCAATGGCAAAAATTATGAAAATCTTTCATCATATCAACGACTTACAAACCGCTCTAAACAAGCATCGCAAAGACGGCAAAACCATTGGTTTTGTGCCGACCATGGGGAATCTGCATGACGGGCATTTGTCGCTGGTGAATATCGCCAAACGTCATGCCGATATTGTCGTGGTCAGTATTTTTGTCAATCCCACGCAGTTTGGGGCGGGCGAAGATTTTGACAGCTATCCACGCACGCTTGATGCTGATTGTGAAAAATTGCAAAGCGTACAAGCGGACATGGTGTTCGCCCCGAGCGTTGATGAGATGTACCCCACTTATCCGCCCCATGTGCAGGTGCTAAGTGGCGAGATTACTAAGATATTATGTGGCAAATCTCGCCCCACGCATTTTGACGGTGTGGGGCTTGTGGTGGGCAAGCTCTTTAATATCGTCCGCCCTGATGTGGCGGTATTTGGCAAAAAAGATTATCAACAGCTTGCGATTATCCGTAGGCTTAATGATGAATTAAATTTTGGCATAAAAATCATCGGTGGCGAGATTATCCGTAATACAGACGGTTTGGCATTGTCATCACGAAATGGCTATTTAAATGATGATGAATTAAACACCGCTCCCATTATCCAAAAAACCTTGCAAAAGATTAAAGCCGATGTGATAAAATCGGATATAAACAATTATCCAACCATTATACAAAAATACCACGATGAATTAACCAATATGGGATTAAACGTGGATTATTTGGAGCTTTATAATGATAAATTAGAACCCGTTAAAGGGACTGATAAAAAATTAGTGGTATTAACGGCGGTATATGTCGGTAAGGCACGGCTTTTGGATAATATAGAAATTGATTTATCGGATTTCCTGTAAAACTGGTTTTCCGTTCACCCTGAGCTTGTCGAAGGGTGAAAGAAAACCTTTTCATGGTTCGACAAGCTCACCACGAACGGTTTTCTTTAGATGCGGAGTTTTTAAGAAATCTGTTTAAATTATTATAAGGAAAATAAATGTCAAACACCCAAATCATCATCGTATCAGGGCGGTCAGGCTCTGGCAAAACGTCTGTGTTAAATATTTTAGAAGATTTTGGTTTTTATGTCATTGACAATCTGCCCTTGTCGCTTGTGGGGCAGGCGGTGGACGATTTGATTGGCAATGATGTCAAAAAAGTGGCGTTAGGTATAGATGTCAGAACGCCAAAAGCCGACTTGTCCGCCTTTGGGGGCGTGTATCAGAACTTGACCGACAAATACCATGAAGCGGTCAAAATCCTATACGTTACCGCCCAAGAGAGCGTACTGGTGGCACGTTTTGGGGCGACACGGCGAGTCCACCCACTCATGCCGACCGCCAATAATTTGCCCAACGCCCTAGCCCAAGAGATTGAGCTGTTAAAGCCGATTGCAACCAATGCTGATATTAAAATTGATACCAGTACGCTCAACATTCACGAATTAAAAGAAAAAGTCCGCCAACATATTGGCATGGATAATGTGGTATCGGTCAATGTGTTGTCTTTTGGGTTTAAACATGGTACGCCCATTGATGCCGATTTTGTTTTTGATGTGCGGATATTGCCCAATCCACATTGGCAAGAAAACTTGCGTCCGCAAACAGGGCTTGATGACGATGTAAAAGCCTTTTTTGCTAATTATCCAGAAGTGGACGACATGGCGGATGATATTGGCAAGTTTTTGATAAAATGGCTTCCTAATTTTTTAAATAATAACCGTTATTCGGTAACAGTTGCTATTGGTTGTACAGGCGGTAAACACCGTTCGGTATATATTACCCAAAAGGTGGGTGAGTTATTAAAAAATCAGTTGCCTGATAATATGCCTATTATTGTCAAACACCGTGAAAAACGCTATTGGTAATGTTAAAAATATAAATTGGTTAATGAATTAAATTAGTTTGTATTTCAATATTAAAAGGTAGGGGCGAATTGCAATTCGCCCTGTTATCAAAAATAGTGATTTATCCCAAATTTTTACAAAACACACTTTAATATGAAATTTAAAAAGAGAAATCTATGAATATTGACTGGTCAAAACAAGACATGAGAGTGTCTCGCACCGAAATCAAAAAAGCCCACGAACGCTTACAAGAATTGTCCGAACCGCTTGCCAAACTTTCCAAAAAACAACTTGCCAACTTGCCAGTAAGTGAGTATTTTTTGGACGAATTAAAGCATTTGACTGAGATTGACAGCCATGCCGCCAAAAACCGCCAAATCAAACGGGTGGGTAAGCTCATCATTGAAGAAGACCGTCATGTTTTGACGGGGGCGTTGTTTGAGCTTGTGTTTACGCCTGAGCAATGCACTAAGATTGAAACGTGGTTTAACCGTTTGAACCTAAGCGATGAAAGCACGATAAAGCAGTTTGTCAAGCAATTTAAAAAAGCAGAATATAACAGTATTTATCAGCTACTTTTGTGGATAGAATACGCCAAGCACTTGGGCGATGATGAACTTTTGGCGGAGAGTGTGGCGGATTTTGAAAGTTATGTCAAAGAAGTGGCGATATTGTCGGCTTAGTTTTGGTATAATAGCACCTTTATCATTTGACCTGTAGGAAGACCCATGACCAACATCACCTCCGACCGTATCCTAATCCTAGATTTTGGCTCGCAATACAGCCAGCTCATCGCTCGCCGTGTGCGTGAAGCAGGCGTGTACTCTGAGATGCACCCCTTTGACATGAGCGATGACGACATCAAAGCCTTTAACCCCAAGGGCATTATCCTATCAGGTGGGCCTGAAAGCGTGTACGAAGCAGGCTCGCCACGAGCCCCGCAAATCGTCTTTGAGCTTGGCGTACCTGTGCTTGGCATTTGCTACGGCTTTCAAACCATGTCCGCCCAGCTTGGCGGTTCGGTGGTGGCAGGGGCGGTTAAAGAGTTTGGCTATGCCCAAATTGACGTGGCGGTGGACGACAAACTGCTAAACGGCTTAAAAGACGACAACGCCCAAATCCAAGTTTGGATGAGTCATGGCGACAAAGTGGCAAGCCTGCCAGACGGCTTCATCACCACATCAAGCACGCCAAGCTGTGCCTTTGCCTCCGCCAGCGATGAAAGCCGTCAGCTCTATGGCGTGCAGTTTCACCCAGAAGTAACCCACACCGCCAAAGGCGTGGAAGTGATTAGCAACTTCGTGCATGGCATTTGTGGTTGTGGCAATCTGTGGAATCCTGAGAACATCATTGAAATGCGAGTGGCACAGTTAAAAGAGCAAATTGGCGATGAAGAGGTGCTACTTGGCTTATCAGGCGGTGTGGACAGCTCGGTGGTGGCGGCACTGCTCCATAAAGCCATTGGCGACCAATTAACCTGCGTGTTTGTGGATAATGGGCTACTTCGCCTAAACGAAGGCGACCAAGTCATGAAAATGTTTGCCGATAACATGGGCATTCGGGTGATTCGTGCGGACGCTGAAAATCGCTTTTTGGACGCATTGGCAGGAGCGACCGACCCCGAAGATAAACGCAAAATCATCGGACGAGAGTTTATTGAAGTATTCTCCGAAGAAGCTCGTAAATTGGACGGTGTGAAGTTTTTGGCACAAGGCACGATTTACCCTGATGTCATCGAGTCCGCCAAAACCAAAAACGGCAAGGCTCACGTCATCAAATCGCACCACAACGTTGGCGGTCTGCCTGATGATTTGCAGTTTGAATTGGTGGAGCCACTGCGTGATTTATTTAAAGACGAAGTGCGTAAACTTGGCACAACGCTTGGCTTGCCCCATGAGATGATTTACAGACACCCTTTCCCCGGGCCGGGTCTTGGCGTGCGGATTTTGGGCGAGATTAAAAAAGAGTATGCCGACATTTTGCGAGTGGCGGACGATATTTTTATGCAGGAGCTTCGTGCGTCTGGCTGGTATGACAAGACCGCCCAAGCCTTTGCTGTGTTTTGCCCTGTCAAATCGGTGGGTGTGGTGGGGGACGCACGCCGTTATGCGTGGGTGATTTCACTGCGTGCGGTGGAGACGGTGGATTTTATGACCGCTCGTTTTGCCCATTTGCCCTATGAGCTTGTGGATAAAATCTCAACTCGTATCATGAATGAGATTGCCGATGTGTCTCGTGTTGTCTATGATGTCAGTAGCAAACCGCCTGCGACGATTGAGTGGGAATAAACTGATAAAAACCGTCAAGAAATTGGCGGTTTTGTTTCTTGTTATAAGGAGACGAGATGAATGTTGAGATAATAAATATTTTATTGGATAAAGGCATTCATATTGCAATCGTTTTGCTAATTTTTCCGATCTTTCATATTATTTTGAATTTTGAAAATATTTAGATATGTATTATCATATTAAAAATAAAAAGATAGAAAATATTCAGAAAGCACTTGATTTTCAAGAAATGCCAACGTTAGAAAAGTCTCGTTTAAATGAATTAATGATAAATGAATTATATCAACAAGCAACAAAATTAAAAGCTAGCCCCGAAATCAGACCTTTTGCAATAGATTTAATCAAAAATCTGTCTTTTGATGAACGACAAATAAATTATGTTTATAAATATTTTGTTATAAAACGGGGTCAGGTGGAGATTGATATTACAAGTATAGAATGGTGCTTTTTGTTTTTATCAAAATGGGTTTTTATCATGCTTGCCACGTTTTCAATTGTGGTGTTTTGTTGCTCATTCATGTTTATTAAGTTTCTTATAAATCATATTGAGTTGATGCAATCAGCATTAATAGCATTTATTGTATCTGCTTTGACTGCCTTTATGTACTTTTTTGAAGCAAGAAAGTATCGTATTATTTGTGATATCTATGGGTATGATAATAGTATTTTTAAATCAAGAGAGCCAAGTTTTTTTCTTAAATGTGTTACATTAGCCTTATTCTTTTTAATAATTATTTTGCATTTTTTACTTTTATAATTTTAGGTCTTTGTTTAGAGATGATTGAGCTGATGTTTTAAGTGGTAGTATCATGAATGACGAAGTGTTTGATTAAATCAATGACTAAGCCATTCTTTGCATGGTATATGTTTTTCACTTTGGCTTTTGACAGGCAATCATCAAAACCATCAACCATCAAAAAAGGGCAAATCTGAACCGCACCCCAAAAGTTAGACACACTAACCTTTGGGGTGCTTTTTATGGCAAAATACACAACCGACTTTAAACTGTCTGTGATTGGGTATTATCTTAATCATCATGGCTACAAACAAACCGCCAAACACTTTAATCTAAACCACACAACCGTAGAGCTATGGGTTAAACTCTATCAAGCACATGGCATTGATGGCATAAAAAGACGACACACAAAGGCTGTCTATGACACAGATTTTAAGCTTAATGCCGTTCAAGCCATACAACAGGGCAAATCGCTTACACAACTTGCCATAGAGCTTAATCTGCCACAACCTTCTTTACTGTCAACTTGGTTAAAGTCCTACCAAGCCTTTGGTATAATGGGACTAATACCCAAACCCAAAGGCAAAAAAGCAATGTCAAACAAACACAACGCTAATAAAACCAAATCAACTTGGAAAACCAAACAAGACCACGAAAAAAGTGTGGATGATTTGCTTGATGAACTTGCCTATCTTAGAGCAGAGAATGACTATCTAAAAAAGCTAGATGCCTTAATTCGTCAAAAGGAACAATCAGTACAAACAAAGAACAAGTCCTGATCATCCAAGAATTAAGGCATAAGCACAAACTTGCTGACTTATTGGCAGTGTCAAACTTGCCAAGAAGTGTGTTTTATTACCACATTCGTCAAAGTACAAAGCCTGACAAAGACCTTGACTTAAAAGAACACATTAACCACATCTACCACCAACACAAGGGCAGGTATGGTTATCGTAGAATCACATCAGAGCTTAACAATCAGCTTGCCCAAAAAGGCATGGTCATTAATCATAAACGAGTGCAACGACTGATGGCTAAACTTGGACTCAAAGCATTGGTTCGTCGTCAACGTAAGTTTAATACTTACAAAGGCACAATGGGCAAAGATACCATTCAGGACAATATACTCAAAAGAGACTTTAAAGCAGACAAACCCAATCAAAAGTGGGCAACAGACATCACAGAGTTTAAAGTACAAGACAAGGCAAATGATGGCAGTGTCATTCAAAGAAAACTCTACCTATCGCCCATCATCGACTTGTTTAATGGTGAGATTGTCAGTTATACGATGAAGGACAGACCAACGTATGAGTTGGTCAAAGAGATGTTAAATGATGCCCTATCCAAGCTAAGCCAAGAAAAGATGGATGACAAACCCATCATTCATTCAGACCAAGGCTGGCACTATCAAATGCACCAGTATCAACAAACCCTAAAAGAACAAGGCTTAACCCAAAGCATGTCAAGAAAAGGCAATTGTTTGGATAATGCTGTGATAGAGAGCTTCTTTGGTACGCTAAAACAAGAGATATTTTATGAGACAACCACATTTACATCAACAGATGAACTTAAACAAGTGATTGATGAGTACATACACTACTACAATCATGATAGAATAAAGAGCAAATTAAAAGGACTAAGTCCTGTTAAGTACAGAAACTTAGTCCAATTAGGGTTAATACAACCACTTGCAACAACCTAACCTTTAATCTTATGTCTAAGATTTGGGGGTCGGTTCAATTTTTCGCCCTTTTTATCCTTTCATCACGCCTTTTTAACCACGCTGGATTTTAATTTCATCGACCCAAAGCCATCAATTTTACAATCAATGTCATGGTCATCAGGGGCATCGTGGATTAGGCGAATGGACTTGACTTTGGTGCCGACCTTGATAGGCGTGGACGAGCCTTTGACCTTTAAGTCTTTGATGACCGTTACGCTGTCGCCATCATTTAGCACATTGCCAACGGCATCCTTGATGACGGGCGTGTCGTCCGTGTCGCCATCGGCTGACCACTCGTGGGTACACATGGGGCAGATGAGCAGGTTGCCATCGGCATAGGTGTAGTCTTCATCGCATTTGGGGCAAGCAGGGTAAGTCATAAATTTTACCTAAAATAAAAGCATTATATCATTTTTGACACATTTTGGCTTGAAAATAAAGCCAAGCCCCCTTATTGACATGAAAATAACAAATGACAAATACCAATCGAGAACACCATGAGTCAATTTTCACAAATCACCCTAACCGGCAAAGACACCGCCAAATTTTTACAAGGTCAATTAACTGTCAATGTCGATAAACTCACCCACGACTTTTTGCCCTGTGCCATCAGCGATTTAAAGGGGCGTGTTGCCTTTGGGTTGTGGGTATCTCGCACCGATGATGAGACCTTTGCACTTATAACATCGGCAGACTGTATGGATAGCCTTACCGCCCATATCAAAAAATACGGGGCATTTTCTAAATTTACCCAGTCCGCTCCCACGCCCATTTATCCTGTTGTGGCAAATGGCGTGCCGACTTTTGGCGATGATGAAAGCCTTGCTGATTTTGGGGCGTGGGCGAGAGCGAGCATTGAGACGGGCAATTTTTGGATAACCCAAGCCACAGCGGGACTGTTTCAGCCCCAAGAGCTACGCCTGCACCAGCGTGGGGGTGTGGATTATGATAAGGGGTGCTATCTGGGGCAGGAGATTATTGCACGGCTCTATTTTAAGGCAAGCCCCAAAGCCTACCTGCACCGTGTGCGACTGCCCGAGCCTGTCCAAGACGGCGATAAGGTCGGCAAAGTGCAAATCGTCAATGGCGTGGCACATGATGACGGCTTTGATGCACTCGTCATCGGTTCGCCTGAAAATGTGGCAGAAATTGGGGAAATCCTGCCCCTGCCTGATAACCTAATGGGCGATGTGGGGCGTGTGAAATAAGGGGCTGATGATATTTAAAGGGGGGGGGTTGTGGGGCAAACCACATTCACCCTTTTATAAAACCTTGATTTTTGGGCGAATATCATTTGTTTCGATACGCCCAAATTTTATCATGTCAATTTTAATGGTAAATTGCAAAAATCACACGTCAAGCAAAAAATTAATCGGGCCGTCATTGACTGCCATGACCGCCATATTCGCCCCAAATTCGCCTGTGGCGACATTGGGATAGACTTGTTTGGCATAATTTACCAGCTTATCAAACAACGCTTTGGCATCATCTGGGGGCATGGCAGGGGCGAAGTCGGGACGGCGACCCTTGTCGGTTTTTGCCATTAGGGTAAATTGCGACACCAGTAGCAAGCCACCGCCCACATCGGACACCGATTTGTCCATTTTGCCCAATTTGTCAGGGTCAGTGGTGTTTTCAAAAATGCGGTAGGTAATGATTTTATCCACCAATTTGCACGCTTTATCAAAATCATCATCTTTGCCAATGCCGATATAGGCAAGCACACCTGATTGGATTTGTCCGATGATTTGACCGTCCACAGCAACATGGGCACAGTGGACTCGTTGGATTAGGGCTTTCATGGGTTTTCCTTTGGGTTGGTTTTAAATGGAGTTGTTGGGGTGATTTATTTTTTTGGTAGAATTTATCCTATGTGTGGTATGATTTTTGGGCGAATAAATTACCCCCTATGCGTTTATAATTGCAAAAAGTGGCTTATATAAACAATGCCGATAAATTACCTTGCCCGTATCTTATATCGCACCCAATCATAACCCCAATTAAAAAGTAACGTATAAACCCCAATCACCGCCACCACGCCAATATCCATAACAAACGCCGTCCACAGCGAGACATCTAGGGCATGGGCAATCATCGGCACGGTTGCCAAAAATAGCCCACCTTCAAACAATCCCATATGAATCAGGCGAGTGCCAAGCGAGCGGTCAAGGCGTTCGCCCGTCACCACTTTGTCAAACAAAAAGTTAAACACCATGTTCCACACCACCGCCAGCACCGAGATTGCCACCGCCAAACCTGTGGCGTGGGTCGGGCTATGGTTGTCGCCAAGCAGGGCAAAAACAGCCACCGTCAGCCCAATCGCCCCAATCTCAAACAGCACGGCATGAAATAGGCGTTCTTTGGCAGTCATGGGATTGGTTGGGGTGTTTGACATAAAATTTAGCAAAATAAAACGGTTATTATAGCAAATATCGGTTAAAATAGCCCAAATCCGTTTTTATTTTGGAAAAATCATGAACCTATTTACCCTAGCCCAAAACTTAGCCCCACAGCAAACCCTATCAGAAGTGGCAGGCTACCTTGCCAAAAGCCAAAATCCGTATATCAAAAAAGCCTTCGTCCATACTTTTGCCAAAGCCTACAACATTGATTTGGCAGAATATGAACGTGGTAATTTGGACGATTATGACAGCTTCAACGACTTTTTTACCCGTGAATTAAAAGCAAATGCCCGTCCGATTGACGAGACGACAGACGGCATTGCCTGCCCTGCTGACGGCAAAATCAGCCAAATCGGAGCAATCACAAACGGGCAACTTCTCCAAGCCAAAGGACGGGATTATGACGTAGGGCAACTTTTGGCGGATTTTGAGCTGGGTAAGGCGTTTGTGGACGGCTCATTTGCCACGATTTATCTTGCCCCGACCAATTACCACCGTGTGCATATGCCCTTTGACGGCACGTTGGTTGCCACACGCTATGTGCCAGGGACGCTGTTTTCGGTCAATAACACCACTGCCGAGAACGTCCCTGACCTGTTCGCCCGTAACGAGCGGTTGGTGTGCGAATTTGACACCGCTTTTGGGCGTGCGTGCGTGGTGCTGGTTGGGGCGATGATTGTGGCGGGGATTGAGTCTGTGGCGACAGGGGCTATCAAACGCACACCCTACATTCAGCACCGCACGCATGACATCACGCTCAAAAAAGGCGATGAGCTTGGGCGGTTCTATCTGGGTTCTACCGCCATTATCGTGTTACCAAAATCGGCAAATGCCATATGGGGCGATGAGTTTGTACATGGTAAGACGGTTGTAATGGGGGGGAGAATTGGGCAATTTGCAAAATCTCAAACCATGCCTTAAACTAAACGCCATTACATCATTATGATGACGTTGGGTAGCAATTGTTCGCCTAGCTTTTTTAACAATCAAAAAATATGGGCTAGATATTACCAATCTAGCCCGTAAAACTTCTTTTTGGCGTGATGAATTAAACCAATCTCTCCCCACTGACAATCACGCCATTATTATCGGCATAGACCCAATCGCCGTCATGAATAACCACCCCACCAATCACAATCGGCAGACCTGTCTCGCCCACGCCTTTTCTTACGCTCTTTTTGGGAATGCTTGCCAAGGCTAGCACACCAAGGCTCATCTTGGCAATCTCGTCCACATCTCGCACACAGCCACAGATGATGACCCCTGCCCAGCCGTTGTCCACCGCTGATTGGGCAATCATATCGCCCATTAACGCACATCGCATGGACGCACCGCCGTCCACGACTAGGATTTTGCCTTGTCCGTCTGTGGCAAGCAGTTCTTTGACACGGGAGTTGTCTTCAAAGCATTTAACCGTAACGGCTTGCCCGCCAAAGGTTGTGATTCCGCCATAGTGCTTGAACGATTTGCCGTCTATCATGGGCGGTATGACGTGAATGGTTTTGTCTTCGTTGTCGTCCAATAGGTCGCAGGTGATGAAGTGGGTCATGATTTTGTCCTTAAAAACGAAATGATTTTTAATATAGCGATTTTAAAAATATTTGTCAAGACAATGCTACTTTGCCATCAAAAACTTGACCAATTCATCATTTGCCACGTTGCCTTCAAACAGTTCGCCATTTTCGCCATAGACGGCAGGCGTGGCGATGATGGCAAGGGGGCGGACTTTGGCGATGTTGGATGACAGGTGGTTGTCGTCATTACCGCATTGGTTGCCTGCCTTGACCCCTTTCATGGCAAGGTCTAGGAGCTTGGCACGTTTGGCATTATCACGCTCGCACCAGATTTGTCGCATGGGCTCGGGTGACTCGTCATAGACAGGGTAGCCGATGACTTTGACGGTAATGCCTTTGGCGGTAAGATTGGGGATGTTTTTGTGAAGTATCTTGCAGTAGGGGCAGTTGATGTCGGTGGCGACATAGACGACCGCTCGCTCGTCTTTGGCAGGATAGATGGTAAGATTGGTAGGGTCTAAGGTGGCAAGCGTGTGGCGGTTTTTGGCGGTCTCAAAGGCGGTGTCAAGTCCGCCAAGTTTGCCGTTGGCAATCACGCTGATATCGCCCCCGATGACATAACGAGCGTCTGCACTAACCAAAAATGGCGTACCATTTTGGGCAACCGCCCAAAGCAACCCTTTGATACTCGTGTGAAAAAACACGGTGTCAGGCGTAACTAGGGGTAGGGCGTTCATGTTGGCAAGCAGGGCGATTTTGTGGTCTTCGTCTATCGGGGTGCCTGTGGGCTTATCGCTCATGATGGCAGGGTCGATGGCGTGAATGGTGCTAGGATTTGGCTCGGCGGTGGCGTTAATCACATAGCGAGCATCAGGCGTGATAAGCAGACTCTCGCCTGTGGTCAGCGTTACCATCAAAAGCTCGCCAATGCCTGTCGGGGTGATGGTGCGAACGGGCGTGGCAAGTCCGATTTGGTGTAGGGTTTGTTTGATGAGTTGGTCGTCGCTTGCGGTAATGGGGGCAGGTACCTGGGCGGTGCTTGGCAGACTGACGGTGGTAGTTGTGATGGCAAGACTTAGGGCGAGTAGTGTGCTAAATGTTTTCATGGTTTATCCCAAAATGATTTGGCATAGATTATACCCCAAAATCTAAGCTAACGAGAGCCTTTTACAACTTCCCCACAATTTGACAAGGTTGGGCAGTAAACACGATGGATAGAAGCTCATAAAAATTGGGGCGGTGGCGTATTTATTGTTTAAATAAACACGTCAATCCGCCCAAATTAATCAAAACTGCCCAATCTCATCATCACTCAAAAAGCGACATTCGCCCATGTCAAGCCCGTCTAGCGTAATCGTGCCAATGCTTGCTCGGTGTAGCTCTATCACTTTATTGCCAAAATACGCCATCATGCGTTTGACCTGATGATATTTGCCTTCGGTCAAAATAAGCGTGGCGTGAGTCTCGTCTGTAAACGACAGCTCGGCAGGGCGAGTTTTTTCAGTATCGCCTTCTAGCAAGATACCGTTGGCGACTTGTTTTATGGCGTATGCTTGCTCGTCAATGGTCATGGGGTCGGCAAGCGTGATTTCATAGCGTTTGGGCTGATGACGCTTGGGACTGGTAACTCGGTGTAGCCACGCTCCGTCATCGGAGAGTAATAACGCCCCTGTGGTATCCACATCAAGCCGTCCTGCGATACGCAAACTTGCCACTTCGGGTACGGCAATCAGCTCGGTAACGATAGGGTATTCTTTGGCTTTTAGCGTGCATTCAAAGCCGTCTGGCTTATAGAGCAAAATATAACGGCTACCGTCCGCCACCGACAACGGCTCGCCTGCCCATAGCACGTCATCATCGGCGTTGATATGTACGCTACCGTCTTTGACGACTTCATCGTTTACCGTAATCTCGCCACGGTGCAGGATTTTTTTGCATTCACTGCGGGAGAGTTCAGTGGCTTTGCTTAAAAATTTGTCTAGTCTCATTGTGTGGTCTCAGGTGTTTTGGTTTAAAAATAACGGTGTTTAGTGTATCATACTTATGTATTTTTAGAAAAATTTTCGCATGACCTACCATACCTTATCTGCCCCTTGCCAAGCGGTTTATGAAATCAAAAAAAGCGAATTTCTCGCCTTTGCTTATCCCATCAGCCAAAAAGACGAAGTGATGTTTCACGTGGAACACTTGCGTGAGAGATACCCTGACGCTCGTCATCATTGTGTTGCCTATATCCTAGGCGACCCACACAACACCACGCACGCAGGTTTTGACGATGACGGCGAACCTAACGGCACGGCAGGCAGACCGATTTTAAATGTCTTACAGCATAAGGCGATTGGCAATGTGCTGGTGGTGGTCGTGCGGTATTTTGGCGGTATCAAACTTGGGGCGGGTGGACTGACACGAGCTTACGCCACCGCCACACAGCTAGTCGTGGATGAGATGACCCTTGTGTTATTTGTGCCAAAATCGGTGGTTAAAGTCGCCACCACTTTCGCCCACGAAGCCCAAATCCGCTATCTGGTCGGGCAAGCTGGTGGTGAGATTTTGGAGGCGGACTATGCTCACAATGTCGTGATGACCGTAGAGCTAGACAGCGAAAAGGTGGACGAGTTTGGGGAGAGTCTGGGGGTTTTTGGAGAGTTGTTAAGGCAAGAGTGATAAAAAGACACAAAAAAGTCCGTACCAATCATGGCACGGACTGCATGAGTGAGCTGATTATTTTTTCTCTTCACGCACTTTATTGATAAGAAAATCAACCACTTGGGTAACCTTGGCACCATCGCCTGCAACCACATATTTGCCATGTACGACAACGGCAGGCACGCCCGTGAGCTGATAGTTTTTCGCCCCTGCTTTTGAGCGTTCTAGTTTGGTGGTAACGGCAAATGAGTCGTAAGTGGTGTTAAACTTGGTTTTGTCCACGCCTTGGGTGGCATACCAGTCGGCAAGGGTTTCTTTAGATCTGTCCACACGTTTGCCGTCTTTGTGGATGGCGTCAAATAGAGCTTGGTGGGTTTTTTCTTCATAACCCATAATTTGGGCGGCATAAAAACCACGGGCAGGCACTTCCCACACAGGGTTCATGGCGGCAGGCGTGCGGAAAAACGCCACGTCTTTGGCACGGGTTTTTGCCCATTTTTGCATGTGTGGCTCTAAGGTATAACAGTGGGGGCAACCATACCAAAAGAACTCACGCACCACGATGACATCACCAGCGATTTTCTCAGGGTTGGGCAGGACTTTGTAGTCTTGACCTTCAACAAAATTGGCATGAGCCATGCCAGATAGACCGACCGCCAATGCAAGGGCGGTGAATTTAAGGGCGTTTTTCATAAGAAATCCTAGATTGGCACAGTGCCAACAAATCGTTTTGGTAAAACCAAATATGGGTAAATAAAAATATCGCATAGTTTAACTTATTTTTGCCAAAATTGGGTAATAGAATTCTTAATCAAGCGTTGTATTATGTAAATTTTTATGAAATCTGCCTAAAATTTAAGCATTCTTAAATAGACAATACAAAATTTGCCAAAATCTGCACGAAAAGCAAGGGAAAAAGTGGTTAAAAACCGCCAAAAATGGTAAGATAAGTCAATTTATCATTTGGGATAGCTCATGACTGCACACACCACCCACAATGCCGACTTTGACGAAATTGGCAAATTTACCCGCCTTGCTGATGAGTGGTGGGACAGACAAGGGGCATTTAAGTCCTTGCACGACATCAATCCCTTACGCCTTGACTGGATAGAAGACCAAACGTGTACCTTTTTTGGTTCAAAATTAAATGGCAAAAAGGTGCTGGACGTGGGCTGTGGCGGCGGTATTTTGTCGCATTCTATGGCGGTGCGTGGGGCGGACGTGTTGGGCGTGGATTTGGGGGAGCAAAACCTGCAAGCAGGGCAGATTCATGCTGAGCGGACAGGCATGACCGACACGCTCGCCTTTCGCTGTGTGGCGATAGAAGAGCTTGCCAAAGAGCAGGCAGGAACGTATGACGTGGTAACGTGCATGGAAATGCTAGAACACGTCCCTGACCCGTCTGCGATTGTGCGTGCGTGCTTTGCCTTGTTAAAGCCCGATGGCGTGTTTGTAACGTCCACCATTAACCGTAACCCTAAATCCTACCTGTTTGCCATCGTGGGGGCAGAATATGTCCTACGCCTTGTGGATAAAGGCACGCACGATTTTAACAAATTCATCACGCCTGCCGAGCTTGATGACATGGCTATCAAGGCAGGATTTGCTCGTGATAACATGACGGGGCTACATTATAACCCTCTAACCAAGCGGTTTTGGCTATCCGATAGCAATGTGGACGTCAACTACATGATGTCTTTTACCAAAGGCAGTGGCAAGGGTCAAAGCCCAAAGGCGGTGGGCTGATATGACAAAGCTAAAAGCGGTTTTATTTGACTTAGATGGCACGCTCATTGACACCGCCCCTGATTTTATCCGCATCATCAAACTCATGTGTGCCAAGCACAATCACCCTTGCCCCACTGATACCGCCATTCGTGAGCAGGTCTCGGCAGGGGCTAGGGCAATGGTGCGTTTGATGTTTGGTGATGAGCTGGCGGACGTGGCGGACACCGATGAGCGAATGCTTGCCTATCGCCAAGAGTTTTTGGATTTGTACGAGCAGGACATTTGTGTGGATAGCCGACTGTTTGATGGCTTAGATGATTTGCTTAACACCCTAGAAAATAAAGGCGTGGCGTGGGGCATTGTTACCAATAAGCCTAGATATTTGGCAGAACAGCTTTTGGATAAATTAGACCTTACCAAACGCTGTGCGGTGCTGGTTTGCCCTGATGATGTGGTAAATACCAAGCCTGACCCAGAGCCGATGTTTTTGGCGTGCAAAAAGCTAGACACAGACCCCAAAAACTGCATTTATGTGGGCGACCATATCAGAGACATACAGGCAGGGCGAGCGTCTGGCATGATGACGGTGGCGGTGGGGTTTGGCTATATCGTCCCCGATGAAAACCCCCATGAGTGGGGGGCGGATAAGGTGGTGGATACGCCTGATGAATTGGGGCGGTTGGTGTTGGGAATGGTTTAAGCCGTTGCCAATTTGACAATGCCAATTTTAAAATGATGAAAATTTAACCGCTTTTTAATTTTTCATTTAAAATATGCGTACCACACACCTTTTAAATGAAAAATCTGATTGGTGCGTCATACGCACTTTACTGCCGTTAAGCAAGCATAAAATTATTTAAATTTAACCATATTTTAATTTTCTCTTAACAAAACAAATCAGTACCCAACCATGACGACACCAGACATTTTAAATTACACCCCAACCGCCAACAGCCTAGCCGACAAGATTATTCTAGTAACAGGGGCAGGAGACGGCATTGGCAAGGTAGCAAGCCTAACCTATGCCAAATGTGGGGCGACTGTACTTCTGCTTGGCAAAACGCAGTCCAAGCTAGAAGCGGTCTATGATGAGATAGAGAGCTTGGGACTTGCCACGCCCGCCATTTTGCCCATGGACTTAGAAAAGGCGAGCTTTGCCCAGATGAATGAGCTTGCGACCCTGATTCAAAAAGAGTTTGGGCGACTAGACGGCGTGCTACATAATGCAGGCGTGCTTGGGGCATTGACACCTTTGGAGATGTATGACCCCATTACCTTTGAGCAGGTCATACACGTCAATGCCACAGCCGTGTTTATGCTCACCCAAGCTCTGTTTCCACTACTGATGTCCGCCCCCAGTGGTTCGGTGGTGTTTACAAGCTCTGGCGTGGCAAAAGTACGACCCTTTTGGGGGGCGTATGCCTTATCCAAACAGATGATAGAAGGCATGAGTACCATTTTTACCGAAGAGACCAAAAACCACACTGCTTTGCGGTTTAACTGTATCAACCCAGGGGCGACTCGCACCAACATGAGAGCCCACGCCTTTCCAGGGGAGAATCCTTTGACCCTAAAAACACCCGAAGACATCATGCCTGCCTATGTGTATCTCATGACCGACATGGCAAGCGGAATAAAAGGGCAAGTAATACATTGCCAACCCAAATAACATCAGGGCGAGCGTTCGCCCTTTTTTGTGGGCGTACGTCTTTGTACTTGAAATTTAAACGAAAATTGATAAACTATAAAAATACCCAAATCCTAATCTTATAATCATTTAGCTTTAAAATACACCCATTGGCAGTAAGGTGCGTATCACGCACCAATAAGATTTTCTACTCAAAAGGTGCGTGGTACGCACCCTACCATACGACTTATAAGGTTGAGAGCAGGGTAAATTATGACAAAACATTTTGAGCATTCACATGGATTTATTACAACATTTATTTTTAATCGCCATATTGATATTGGTGTCAAGTTTTTTTTCAATTTCTGAAATTGCCTTGGCAGGGGCAAGAAAATTGAAATTAAAACTCATCTCCGAAGGGGGCGACAATCGTGCCGACAAAATCATGGATTTGCAAGAAAATTCGGCGGACTTTTTTGCGACAAGTCAAATCGGTCTAAACGCCGTTGCTATTCTTGGCGGTTCGGTGGGGGAAGGGGCGTTGCGTCCTTATTTTGCCCAGTTTATCGGACAGTTTTATCAAGGGCAATGGACAGAGAGCATCGCCTTTTTTACGAGCTTTGCGGTGGTAACGCTGATTTTTATCCTATATGCTGATTTGATTCCCAAACGCATTGCGATGATAAACCCCGAAAAGGTCGCCCTAGCGGTCATCAATCCCATGCTCGTGGTCATCAAGGTGGTCAAACCGCTTGTGTGGGTTATCAATGGCATTGCCAACGCCACGTTTCGCCTGTTCAAAATCAATACCGTGCGAGAAGAGAGCATTACCTTTGATGACGTTTCCGCCATTATGGATGCAGGGGCAGAAGCAGGTGTGGTGCTGCAACAAGAACAGCATTTTATTGAAAATGTCTTTGAGCTAGAAGAGCGTACTGTGCCGTCATCGATGACCGTGCGTGAAGATGTGGTGTATTTTACCTTGGGCGAGTCCGAAGAGTCCATGCGACAAAAGATAGCCGAGTTTCCGTATTCCAAATTTTTGGTGTGCAATGAGACCATTGACCAAGTCATCGGCTATGTCGACACCAAGGACATTTTGGTAAGACTGCTCAACAACCAATCTTTTGTACAGCTTAACGAATCTACCATTCGTAACGTGCTGATTATCCCTGATACGCTAACCCTTTCTGAGCTTTTGGATAAATTTCGTGCCAGTAAAGAAAAATTTGCGGTCGTCATCAACGAATATGCGTGGGTGGTCGGGGTCATCACATTGTCCGACATCATGATGACGGTCATGGGAGACTGGGGGTCGCCCATTGAAGAAGAACAGCAGATTATCCGCCGTGATGAAAATTCTTGGCTTATTGACGGTAGCACGCCCATTGATGATGTCAAGCACGCCCTTGATGTGGTGGAGTTTGAAGATTGGGATCATTATGAGACGTTGGCGGGCTTTATCATGTATCGCTTGCGAAAGATTCCACGCCCTGCCGATTTTGTGGTGCATGAAAATCTAAAATTTGAAGTGGTGGACATTGACCATTATAAGATTGACCAAGTGCTGGTAACTCGTCTGCCAAGTGATGTCGAAGAAGTGGCGGATAGGGACTGGATGTAGGGCGATATGCATTTTTGAAGATGTTTAAAAAGTATTAGGGCGGAATAATTCGCCCTTTTTTATGCAAAAATGCCAAATCATCACCGCATCAACCATGCTATAATATTTATTTCACATCCAACAGACTTAGATTATGAGCCTATCTGACATCTTGCACCATCGCCGTGCCGTGCGTGAGTACTTACCCACGCCGATTGACCCCAACATCGTCAAGGACTGCCTAGCCCTTGCCACACTTGCCCCGACCAGCTCTAATATGCAACTGTACGAGTGCTATCACATCACCGATAAAGCCACACTCGCCACACTCGCCAAAGCCTGCCTATCCCAAAGCTCTGCCACGACCGCCGACCAAATGGTGGTGTTCGTGATACGCCCTGATTTGCACAGACAGCGTGCCACATCGGTATTTGCCTTTGAGCGTGAAAACGTGCGTACATATAGCCCTGCTCATAAGGTGGACAGACGCATTAAGAAGTTTGACCATTATTATAATCGGCTCATGCCCCTGCTCTACACCCAAGATGTGCCACTGGTGGGGACGGCAAGAAAGGGCGTGGCGTGTGCCATCTCAAAGGTTCGCCCCATGCAAAAGGACGTCTCAAAAGATGACATTCGCATCGTCATGCACAAAAGTTGCGGGCTGGTCGCTCAGACGTTCATGCTTGCCATGAGTGAGCGTGGGCTTGATACTTGTCCCATGGAGGGCTTTGACGGGGCGATGATAAAGACCCTGCTTAGACTGCCTGCCACCGCCGAGATTAACATGGTGGTGTCGTGCGGTCTGCGTAGCGAGCAGGGTGTATGGGGCGAGCGGTTTCGTGTGCCGTTTAATGAAGTGTATCGGCAGATTTAACGCTTTGCAAGGTTGTTTGGCAACTCAATAAGTCCAGCACTAGACGGATAAAGCCATGTCTATGTGATTGCCAAAGACGGCAGGCACTTGGATAAATAGGGAATTGGCATACAGATAATCTTCCCCACTTTCATCGATGATTCGCACCATGCCCAACTGCTCTGCGGTTGGGTCGTCTAGCTGTTTGTAAAGTTTCATGGCTTCCAAACTGGCAGGGTAGTCTTTATTATTAATGCACAACAACCATTTCATGATAGTAACCTTTTGATTTTATAGTGAATTCTATTCAAAACACAACAAAGGTTTTTTCGTTCGTGGTGAGCTTGTCGAACCATGATAAGGAAAAACCGTTACCCTTCGACAAGCTCAGGGCGAACGGTTTTTTGTATGGTTTTGATATGAATTGAGTATATACTCAACCGCACCAATGCCATGATATTCGTACCAATGGATTTCGGCTTCATAGACTTCGTTGTTTATTTTGACAAGGCAAAAGCCCTTGCATTTTTTCCAATTAGTTCCGCCATAGGTCGTTTTAGGCGGTTAATGTCTCTGATAGCACCCATTTTGGCAAAGCAATCTTTACCAGTAATGGGTGGTATGATGTCAAAATTCATGGGTTATTTTACCATTTTTAAAGCGGTTTGGGTCTGCATTGTAAAACAATCACTCCCCATGCTTATCTTCAAATGCCTGATGTTCGGCTTGATATAACTTGCCCAGTCGCTCTTGGGTGGGTTTGTCAAGCAGTTTTCTGGCTTCTTTAAAAAACTCATTTTCTTCTTCTTTTAAATGGTGCAAGGTCTCATCAATAAGCTCTTGTGCTGTCTTAAAAAACCGCTCGTCCCCTGTTCGTCCATCGGACAGCACCGCCATCATCTCGTCCATCTCATGATGTTCAGCAATGGCGTGGCGAGAGAGTTCTAACCCGTCATCAAATGCCATCACAGGCACATACAGATGACGCTCTTCGGCGGCGGCGTGGGCTTCTAGCTCATTTTTTAGGGGAATAAAAGCACTTTCGGCTTTGGGGCGGTCTTGTTGGCTAATGGCACGTTGAAAATCTTGGCACAGTTTACGCTGAATGTCGTGATGATGAATGAGTGTGCTAAAAATGTCTGACTGGCTCATGGCTTGTCGCTCCTTGTGGTTGGTGTGTTGGTTATTTTAGTTGGTGTTAAAGTCCAATTTGAAAATTAAATTTAATGTTAAAAAGGCATGAGTTGCCCCATGCCTTTAATCCATCTATTAATACACAAAATCCTTAATATCACGAATGACAAAGTGGTTCGGCTGACCTTGTGCAGGGATAGCCCCGATGACCGTTGCCCCTTTGACCTTTTTAAAGCGGTCAATTTTCTCTTGGGTTAGGTCGGCAGGATTGGCACGCCCGATATACACCTTACCATCGGCGGTGTGAAAGTAGAGCATGGCGTATTCTTTGCCTTGCACTGTCTTGCGCTCGGTGGTGAAATTGGTGATGTTGGTTAGTACGGTCGGCTTTTTGAGTTCGCCAACGGCTTGGGATAGAGCGTTGTTAAATGCCCCTTGCAAGCCGCCAAGCTCAGAGACGTCAATATTGACCGTTTGTCCGCCTTGTGTGGTGCTATATACGTTGGGCGTTGCGTTGTTGGTGCCGGTGGTGCTCACGCAGGCACTTAGGGCAAAGGTAGTTAGAGCTAACAAAGATAAGGCTTTGATTTTCATAATATTTTCCTAATAAAGGGAGTGTAGTATAAACACGATTATCATAACAAAATAACCCGCCCTTGACAACGCAAGCCCGCCCATCTGTACAAAACAGCGACATTTTAACATAAGTAATTACAAAAAAACCGCCCCATAAAGAGCGGTTCGGGAGACATAACACCCAATTATTTGCGTTTTTTACCGCCTTGTACGGCTTTAAAACGGGGATTGGATTTACAAATGACAAAGGTGCGACCACGACAGCGAACCACTTGGCAATCTTCGTGGCGAGTTTTGGCGGATTTGAGTGATGATAGTACTTGCATGATACTCTCCTGTCAGAGCTGGAATAAATAACCTAGGATAAATAAAATGTTATAATATACCAAAAATAAGCAAAAAACAAGAGAATTGAGAATAATTCTTGTAAATTATCCGTATTAAAGGGGAGTTAAATGGTAAATTAAGATGACTGTAACACCGCAACCATATTTTTTAATAGGGTAATTTGTTCGTCCTTTTGGGTGAGTAGTTCATCTTTGTGGGTAAGGGCTAATTTTAATTTCTCATTTTCCAAAATTAGGGCATTGTCGCTATGATAATAATTGGAGCTGTGTTGGCTATTTTCACTAATTAAGCAAATGCTTTGGCGTTCATCACTGAATAAATCGGTCATGCCAATCCCAAACACCGCCGTAATCTGCTCCAACCTATCAAGGCTTGGGCGACTCTCGCCACGCTCTATCTTGGCATAGCCGTTTTTGGACAGTCCGAGCTGTTCTGCCATGTATTCTTGCGACCACTGTTTTTGCTCTCTAAATTTACGAATGTTGTCATGTAATGGCATGGCTTACTTGTCCTGTATGTATCCCTAAAAGTGGGTTTTTGGTGTTACTTGGGGTTGGTTGTGTAATATTAGGGATAGATTATAATAAGATTGCTAACATTTAGCAAGGGGCTTGTGGCTGTTGCTAGCTGTTTAAAATTATTAGTTGGGGCAAAATAGGAAGTTAAAAATGAACTTTATCGCAAAAACCTTTGGCGGATTGTCGTTGCAGTATTATATCCGCCATTTCTTATTTGGTTGTATTTTTTATGGCTTGATACTTTATATGCTGTTTAGCAAAGGCTTTCAAGCTGGCGATATCATGACTGTGATTATTTTTACGGTCATGCAGTTTCTGTATCCTTATTCAAGATTTGTTTATGAAAGTGTGGTGGATTATGTATTGGGCGACAACCTATTCATGTTTCCTGCTCCGATATACTTATTTTTCAAACTCATGACCATGATGTTGTGTTGGGTGTTTGCTGTTTTTATCGCACCGATTGGATTGGCGTATTTGTATTATTACCATTCCAAAAATTCCTGATATCAAAAATACCAAAATTTAATATTTTGGTATTTTTTTGAAAATAAAAACCCGCTAAGCCCAACGCCCAAATACCAAACTGCCATTCGTCCCGCCAAAGCCAAAGCTGTTAGAGATGGCATAATCCACGCCATTTACTGCCCTTGCCGTGTGGGGAATGTAGTCAAGCGTACAAGCAGGGTCGGGGTTGTCTAGGTTGATGGTGGGGGGCAGGGTTTGGTGTTGTAAGGCAAGCACGGTAAAGATGGCTTCTACCGCCCCTGCCGCCCCAAGCAAATGCCCTGTCATGGACTTGGTGGAGCTGACTAGAATATCCTTGCCAAACAGGCTCTCGATGGCACTGCTCTCCGCCACGTCCCCTGCGGGCGTGCTTGTGCCGTGGGCGTTGATATAGCCAATGTTATCTGCACAGATACCGCCATCGGTCAAGGCGTTTTGCATGGCACGTTTAGCACCATTACCGTCTGTTGGGGGAGCGGTGATGTGGCTTGCGTCATCGCTCATGCCAAAGCCGACCACTTCCGCCAAAATCGTTGCCCCACGAGCCTTGGCATGAGCGAGGCTTTCTAGTACCAATGCCCCTGCACCGTCCCCAAGCACAAAGCCGTCTCTGTCCTTATCAAAGGGGCGAGAGGCTCGGATGGGTTCATCGTTGCGAGTGGATAGGGCGTGCATCGCCCCAAAGCCTGACATGCCAAGCGGTGTGCTTGCCTTCTCGCTACCGCCCACCAATACTGCATCCAAGTCGCCATAGGCGATGAGCCTTGCCCCAAGCCCGATGGCGTGCGTGGACGTGGTGCAAGCGGTCGATGTGGCAAGGTTCGCTCCTTTTAGGTTGTGGCGAATGGCGATGAGTCCTGCAGGCATATTGACGATGGAACCTGGGATAATAAAGGGCGAGACTTTTTTTGCTCCATGTTCACGCAAGGTATCACGGCTGTTTTCAATGGTTTGTACACCGCCAATCCCTGACCCCATGACCACACCAAAACGCTCGCCATCTACATTGACAGGCAAGCTGTCACCCTTGACACATGTTATCAGGCCAGCATGGTATAAGGCCTGAGCGGAGGCAATTTGGGCGTAGTGTATGAATTCATCAAATCGGCGAATCTCTTTTGGGTTCAAAAATTCTTTGGCATTAAAATCCTTAACCAATCCTGCAATGCGAGAGCGAAATTCACTCATCTCACAGCCATCAAAATCAGGTATGGCACGAATACCGCTCACGCCGTTTGTCAAGTTTGCCCAAATGGTGTCCAAATCATTGCCCACAGGGGTAATCGCCCCCATGCCTGTAACGACCACCCGTTCGTGGTCGGGGCGTGCGTGGTGTGGGGTTTTGGCAGGGCGTGCTAATGAAGTCATGGCATCTTCCTAAAAATTTTGTTACAAATTGGCTTAGGGCGTGTTGAATATTGGTATTTGCAATGAAAAATAGGAAAAATCGCCCGTTTTTCAAGGAAAAAACGTAGGCTGATAGTCATTCTATCAGACAAGTTTTTGACGCAGAAAAACAATCCGACCACTTAACCATATAAGTTTTTAAGATTTTAACTTAACTTTTTAAATTAAGTGGTCGGATAGCCATTTTTCATGCAAAAATTGATTAAAATTGTCAAATTTTCATCTTATTTTTATAAAAATGTTATCAATGTTCAACACGCCCTATTCTAGCACGTTTTTACAAAATTTAAAGTTTACATTTGTATATTTTTAAAAATTGATAAAAAAGGGCGAAAAAATTGAACCGACCCCCAAATCTTAGACATAAGATTAAAGGTTAGGTTGTTGCAAGTGGTTGTATTAACCCTAATTGGACTAAGTTTCTGTACTTAACAGGACTTAGTCCTTTTAATTTGCTCTTTATTCTATCATGATTGTAGTAGTGTATGTACTCATCAATCACTTGTTTAAGTTCATCTGTTGATGTAAATGTGGTTGTCTCATAAAATATCTCTTGTTTTAGCGTACCAAAGAAGCTCTCTATCACAGCATTATCCAAACAATTGCCTTTTCTTGACATGCTTTGGGTTAAGCCTTGTTCTTTTAGGGTTTGTTGATACTGGTGCATTTGATAGTGCCAGCCTTGGTCTGAATGAATGATGGGTTTGTCATCCATCTTTTCTTGGCTTAGCTTGGATAGGGCATCATTTAACATCTCTTTGTCCAACTCATACGTTGGTCTGTCCTTCATCGTATAACTGACAATCTCACCATTAAACAAGTCGATGATGGGCGATAGGTAGAGTTTTCTTTGAATGACACTGCCATCATTTGCCTTGTCTTGTACTTTAAACTCTGTGATGTCTGTTGCCCACTTTTGATTGGGTTTGTCTGCTTTAAAGTCTCTTTTGAGTATATTGTCCTGAATGGTATCTTTGCCCATTGTGCCTTTGTAAGTATTAAACTTACGTTGACGACGAACCAATGCTTTGAGTCCAAGTTTAGCCATCAGTCGTTGCACTCGTTTATGATTAATGACCATGCCTTTTTGGGCAAGCTGATTGTTAAGCTCTGATGTGATTCTACGATAACCATACCTGCCCTTGTGTTGGTGGTAGATGTGGTTAATGTGTTCTTTTAAGTCAAGGTCTTTGTCAGGCTTTGTACTTTGACGAATGTGGTAATAAAACACACTTCTTGGCAAGTTTGACACTGCCAATAAGTCAGCAAGTTTGTGCTTATGCCTTAATTCTTGGATGATCAGGACTTGTTCTTTGTTTGTACTGATTGTTCCTTTTGACGAATTAAGGCATCTAGCTTTTTTAGATAGTCATTCTCTGCTCTAAGATAGGCAAGTTCATCAAGCAAATCATCCACACTTTTTTCGTGGTCTTGTTTGGTTTTCCAAGTTGATTTGGTTTTATTAGCGTTGTGTTTGTTTGACATTGCTTTTTTGCCTTTGGGTTTGGGTATTAGTCCCATTATACCAAAGGCTTGGTAGGACTTTAACCAAGTTGACAGTAAAGAAGGTTGTGGCAGATTAAGCTCTATGGCAAGTTGTGTAAGCGATTTGCCCTGTTGTATGGCTTGAACGGCATTAAGCTTAAAATCTGTGTCATAGACAGCCTTTGTGTGTCGTCTTTTTATGCCATCAATGCCATGTGCTTGATAGAGTTTAACCCATAGCTCTACGGTTGTGTGGTTTAGATTAAAGTGTTTGGCGGTTTGTTTGTAGCCATGATGATTAAGATAATACCCAATCACAGACAGTTTAAAGTCGGTTGTGTATTTTGCCATAAAAAGCACCCCAAAGGTTAGTGTGTCTAACTTTTGGGGTGCGGTTCAAAATACGCCCCTTTTATTGCCATCAAACAGGACGCACCGCAATGCCCTTATCTTTCAAATACGCCTTTAACTCACCCACGTCAATCATGCCCTTATGGAACACGCTTGCCGCCAATGCCCCATCAATGTCAATGTTAAACACGTCATAAAAATGGCTCATCTGCCCTGCTCCGCCTGAGGCGATGAGTGGCACGGTGCAGTGGGCTTTGACAAGGGCAAGCTGAGTCAAATCATAACCTTGTCGTACGCCATCTTGGTTCATCATGTTCAGCACAATCTCTCCTGCCCCACGGGCTTGCACTTCTTTAACCCAATCGATGACTTGCCATTGGGTTTTGCGAGTTTTGGTTTCATCGCCTGTGTATTGATTGACCCAGTAGGTGTCGGTGCTGTCATCGTACCAACTGTCAATGCCCACCACCACCGCTTGCACGCCAAACCGCTCAGCAAGGCGACTGATAAAGTCAGGATTTTCAAGGGCAGGCGAGTTGATTGACACCTTGTCCGCCCCATAATTAAACAGCGTCTCAGCGTCCGTGAGCGTGCGAATGCCCCCCGCCACACAAAAAGGAATGTCAATGACCTGTGCCACCCGCTCCACCCACGATTTGTCCACCGTGCGACCGTCCGATGAAGCAGTAATGTCATAAAACACGAGCTCGTCCACGCCCACATCGGCATAGCGTTTGGCAAGCTCTACAATATCGCCAATGGTCTCATGATTGCGAAATTGCACGCCCTTGACCACTTGCCCGTCCTTGACATCAAGGCAAGCGATGATTCTTTTGGTTAGGCTCGTTAGCATTGTGTCGCCCCTTTCAAATCCACCTTGCCTTCTAATAACGCACGCCCCACGATAATGCCAAAAACGTTGGTTTGTTTTATGGCTTTAATGTCATCAAGACTGCCAATTCCGCCTGATGATTGGATATTCAGCGTGGGATATTGCTCGGTTAGGTTTTGATATAATGCCACATTACTGCCTGATAATGTGCCGTCTTTACTAATATCGGTGCAAAGAATATGGCTAAGACTGACTTCTAGATATTCATCAATAATCGCTTCTAATAATACACCGCTATTTTCTTGCCAACCGCTAATGGCAATAAAATTTTGATTATCAATGATATTCACATCAAGTGCCAAAACGAATTTATCAGCACCGTATTTTTTAAACCAATCTTTTACGGTGTCTTTTTGTTTGATTGCCATTGAGCCAATTACCACTCGTTTTGCCCCAATATCAAATAAGGCTTTTATTTCATCTTCGCTTCTAATACCGCCCCCCACTTGCACTTCGGCATTGGTGGATTTGATGATTTGTTCAATAAGGGTAATTTGGCGTTTGTTCGGGTCTTTTGCCCCTGTCAAATCCACAAGGTGCAAATAACTTGCCCCATCACTCACATATTCGGCAAATTTATCAATGGGATTATATGTATAAGTGGTTTGTTTGCCATAATCGCCTTGGTGTAAGCGCACCACTTGCCCATCAATTAAATCAAGGGCAGGGATAATGATTGGTGTTGTCATAAAATTTTCCTAATTTTTGAAATATTAGTTTGTTTTAAAAAGTATGCTATAAGGAAAACCGTTCGTGGTGAGCTATGCCTGCCCATGATGGTTTTCCGCCACCCGCAGGCATAGCTCAGATACCATGATACCCCACCTAAGTCAATGGTTTTTTAAGTATCTGGTATCTAGTATCTTACAAACTAACTTAAAGATACTTGTTGCTCAAAGGATGTTTGGGTTTTGATAACACCAAAACAGATATGTACCAATTTACGCATACAAGCACATAAGGCTTGCATTTTGGTTTTACCGTTTTGTTGTAATCGTTCATAAAATGCCTTAATGGTGCTATTATAACGAATGGCACTCATTGCAGACATATACAGCTTAGCACGCAAAGAGACTTGCCCTTGTTTGGACAGTTTGGTTGCTCCCTTAAAGACACCTGACTGTCTTTGTTTGGGTATTAAGCCTAAAAACGAAGCCATCTGTGAGGCTTTTTTAAATTGTTTGGTATGTATTAAGCATACCACTTCTTTGGCAATAACAGAACCAATACCGTCAATGGTTTCAAGTAAGGTTTTGTCTTGCTTTAAACTTGGTTGTTTGTCAACAAAGTCATCAATGTCTTTGGTGAGTTTGGCAATTTCCTCTTGAAGGACACTGATGACTGTTTGCATGGATGCTTTAACCAAATCGGGCAGATTGGGTGATAAGAGCAACTCTTGTCGGTTTTGCTCTCGTTGCAAATCTTCTTTGAGTGCTTCTAAGCGAGCCAATAGAGCTTTTAGCTGTTTGGCTTCAATGCTAGGTGCTACCCAAACCTCAGGCTTGTGGCTATAACCATACCTTGATAAAATAATGCTGTCTTTTTTATCAGTTTTATGGATTACCCCCAAACTGTCTGCAAATTTGCGGACATAGTTAGGATTGACAATGCTTTGCTTGATATTATTATCATCAAGAAACTCACTTAGGTGTTCATGATAAACCCCTGTTGCTTCTAGGATGATGTGTAGCTCATCAAGATGATTGCTGACATTGGTTTTTAACCAAGCAAGCAGTAAATCAAAGCCTGCTTTGTTGTTGTTAAAAACCTTGGTTTTTACTTTATTTGTGCTTGGGTTTATAAATGCAACATCAAACTTTGCTTTGCTGATGTCTATGCCAATATAGTGTATCATCTGTCTCTTGCCTTGTTTATGCAGTGTCTGTTTTAATAAACGCACTTAGATACCATTCAGAGTTAAGATGACAAGCAAAGGACACCATCTGAGCACCAGTGTTAAGACACTAAGGGCGAACCCGTGTTCTCTTTGCTTGTATAACCCAACAACATTCTAGCAGATAATCTAGGTTTGGTGTTGGGTTGATACAAGGGCGAACGGAAAACCTAGTTCAGCATACTTTTTGGGCTACTGTCTAATTTAAGTGGCTTTAAATATTTTCAATAAAATTTTGCAATAATCTTGCCCCAATTTTACCTGATTTTTCGGGGTGAAATTGCATGCCATAAAAATTATCTTTTTGTACCATCGCACTAAATGGCGTGCCATAATCACAAGTGGCAATGGTATAGTCATTTACTGCCATCGCATAACTGTGAACAAAATAAACAAAATCGCCATTTTTAATACCATCAAATAAGGGGTGCGATATGTCATCAAAATAAATTTTATTCCAGCCCATGTGCGGTAAGGGTAAATTACCCACGTCTAATTTTTGGGTATGATTGGGGATAAGATTTAGGGTGCTGATATTATGCGTTTGGCTTTCGGCAGAATATTCGCCCAATAACTGCATTCCTAAGCAAATACCAAGCAGGGGTTTGTTGATTTGGCGAATGATAGGAATTAATCCTTTTTTATTCATCTCATTTATGGCAAATTCTGCCGTCCCCACACCTGGTAAGATAAGTTTATCGGCGGATAATATCTCATCGGCACTGTCCGAGATAGTAGGCGTGATACCCAGCCGTTCAATGGCGAATTTGACTGACGTTAAATTGGCACACCCTGTATCAATGATGACTAATTTCATAAAAAATCCTTATAAATTTGGTTTTAATTCAAAAAGTATGCCGTTAAGAAAACCGTTCGTGGTGAGCCTGTCGAACCATGACGGTTTTCTTTCACCCTTCGACAAGCTCAGGGCGAACGGAAAACCTAGTTCAGCATACTTTTTAAGTCAGTATTATAAACTTTATAATAAACCCTTAGAGCTTGGCAATTCATTACCTTCAATTCTAATACATTGACGCAAGGTTCTGCCAAATACTTTAAACAGACTTTCTATTTTGTGGTGGTCATTATCGCCCTTGACTTTTAAATGCAAAGTCGCCCCCATCGCCACGGCTAATGAAAAAAAGAAATGTTCGGTCAATTCGGTGCTAAAATCACCCACTTTTTCTCGTTTAAATTTGCCTTTAAATTTTAAAAAAGGTCTATTAGATAAATCCATTGTGCATTCGGCTCGGCATTCGTCCATCGGTAGCACAAAACCAAAGCGGGCAATGCCTTTTTTGTCGCCAATGGCTTGTTTTAGAGCTTGCCCTAAGGCAATGGCAACGTCTTCTACCGAGTGGTGTTCGTCTATCCACAAATCGCCTTGGCAATTTACGCTCATTTTAAATCCGCCATGCGTGGCAATTTGGTCTAGCATATGGTCAAAAAAGCCAATGCCCGTGCTAATTTCATTAACCCCTGTCTCGTCCAAACATACCTTGACAGATATATCGGTCTCTTTGGTTTTTCTTTTAATCTCGCCAATGCGTTTTTCACGCTCGCCAATATTGGTAACAGGCTCTTTTAAGAGCTTTTCGGTAATTAGTTCCCAATTTAGATTATCAGGGCTGTATTTTAATCCGACAATACCCAAATTTTTGGCAAGTTCAATATCGGTGTCTCTGTCGCCAATGACAAAACTGTCATTTTTATCAAATAAATTGTTATTGATATATTCAGTTAAAAGTGCGGTATTGGGCTTTCGGCAATCGCAATTATCTTCTTTAAAATGCGGACAAATTAAAATATCATGAAAGACAATGCCTTGTGAATTAAAAATATCCAGCATGGCGTTATGCGGTTTGTCAAAAGTCTCTTGGGGGAAACTCTCCGTACCTAAGCCGTCTTGATTGGAAACCATGACAAGGCGGTATTTTTTTTGTAATGCCAATAGGGCAACAATTACGCCTTTTTCTAATTTTAATTTTTCTAGGCTGTCAATTTGAAAATCGGTTTTTGGTTCGTCAATGAGCGTGCCGTCTCGGTCAATAAATAATGTGGGTTTCATAAATTACCTTTTATAAAATGGGGGTTAAAATGATATGTTTGCCTTTATTAAAATTGGTTATTTAAATTTGTAAATATTTTAATTAACAACAAATTAAAAAATTACAAATTCTTTAATGCGTCAATCACCGCTTGATTTTCGTCTTGCGTGCCGATACTGATACGAATACAATCGGCAAGATTTAAGGCGGTGGTTTGATTGCGTAGAATAATGCCCATCTCCCAGAGCTTATCAAATACCGCTTGCCCTGATTGGAGTTGATTGTCAAATTTGACCAAAATAAAATTGGCAGAACTTGGATAAATCGCTTTGACAATCGGTAAGGATTCTAATTCACGCACAAGCCACGCTTTATTGTCAAGGGTGGTTTTGACGTGGGTTTGCATTTGTCCGATACCGTCATCGCTAAGAGCAGTGGTGGCGATAAGGGCGGTGGGGGTAGCAATGGGGTAGGGGGCGATGATTTTTTGCATGGCACTGATGATTTGGCTATTAGCTAGGGCAAAACCACAGCGAATCCCTGCCAGCCCAAAGGCTTTTGAGAGCGTGCGAACGATGATAAGATTGTCAAAATTATCAAGCTCACGGGCAAATGACTTATCCACACAAAAATCAATATACGCTTCGTCCAACGCCACAATCGCCCTATCTTTTGTCATGGCAAGCAGGGCAAGAATGTCATCATGGGCGAGCAGGTTGCCTGTGGGATTGTTGGGACTGCACACAAACACGACTTTTGTGCCGTCAAGGTTCGCCTGAATTTGGGGCAAATCAAGGTTAAAATCGTCCGTCAAAGGCACGGTTTTGGCACGAATGTCAAAGGCGGTGCTACTAACGGCATACATGCCATAGGTGGGCGGACAGTACAGCACAGAGTCGGCAGGCTCGCAAAAGATGCGAATGATAAGCTCAATGGCTTCATCGCCCCCACGAGTGGTAAGCACCTGCTCAGGGCGAACCCCTGCATAGCGGGCATAACGGTGGATAAGCTCGTCAGGCTGTGGCTCGGGGTAGCGGTTTAGGGTGTCAAGCCCGAGAATGTTGGGCGATGTGGGGTATTCGTTGGCGTTTAGCCAAATGGTGCCGTTTCCGCCAATTTTGCGAGCGGACTGGTAAGGGGTTAGCTCTTGGACGGACGATTTGATTAGGTGGGTAATCATAGGGTTTCCTTGTGTGTTTTGGGTTGGGCGGACAATCGCCCTGACACTTGTTATCAATAAAAAACCTAAAATTTAAAAGGTTTTGCAAGGGCGAATTGCAATTCGCCCCTACGGATTATGGTTGGGTTGTGTGCCAATTTTACCGTTATTAAATTATCAATAAATTTTACGAATTTATCTCATCAACACGCACCGTTACCGCCAATTTATGTGCGTCCAATTGCTCGGCTTGTGCCATGGTTTCAACGGTGGGGGCAAGTGCCAAAAATCCTGATTTATCAAGCTCTTGCACCGTCATACGCTTATAAAAATCAGCAAGCCCAAGCGATGACTGCGTGCGAGCAAAGCCATAGGTTGGCAAAACATGGTTTGTGCCACTGGCATAGTCGCCCATGCTCTCAGGGCTATATGCTCCCAAAAATACCGACCCTGCGTGCGTGATGTCATCTAGCCACGCCCTAGGGTTTTGGGTGTTGATGATAAGATGTTCTGGGGCGTAAATGTTTGAAATGTCAATACATTGTGCCAAATCGTCCGCGATGATGATACGGCTTTTGGCAAGAGCAAGGCGTGCGGTGTCGGCTCGGGATAATAATGCCAATTGGCGGTCAATCTCGCCTGATACCTTATCGGCAAGGGCTTGGCTTGGCGTTACCAAAATGACTTGGCTGTCCGCTCCGTGTTCGGCTTGGGATAACAGGTCGCTTGCCACAAAGGCAGGATTGGCAAATTCATCGGCAATCACGAGTACTTCGGACGGGCCTGCTGGCATATCAATGGCAACACCGTCTGCTAATACTTGGCGTTTGGCTTCGGTAACATAGGCGTTGCCCGGCCCGAAGATTTTATCCACTTTGGTTACGCTGTCCGTGCCGTACGCCATCGCAAATACCGCCCCTGCTCCGCCAATGGCGTACACCGTATCAATGCCACACAGTTTGGCGGTGTAGAGTGTTTCGTTGCTGATTGGGGCAGGCGAGCAAAGGACGATTTGGCGACACCCTGCGATTTTGGCAGGTATGGCAAGCATCAGCACCGTTGAAAATAGTGGGGCAGTACCCCCTGGTATGTATAATCCCACGCTGTCAATGGGGCGAGTGATGACCTGACAACGCACGCCTGTCATCGTCTGGGTGTCAATGGGGGTGGGGATTTGGGCGGTGTGAAAGGCGTGAATGTTGTTATAAGCGGTTTGTATGGCGGATTTTAGGGTGTCGCTCACCTGCTCGCTTGCCTTGTCAATGTCGGCTTGGGCGACTTGTAGGGCGGTAAGTTCGGTGTTGTCAAAGCGTTTGGCAAAGTCAAATAACGCCTTATCGCCATCGGTGAGCACTGCCTTTTTAATGGCTCGTACTTGCTCGGTTAGGCTGTCTTGGACGGTTTGGGTGGGGCGAGCTAGGGCGTTTTGTTGCTCGCTTGGGTCTAGGCTGTTCCAAAGTAGGGTTTGCATGGCTTGTCTCTTTTGTTTGGGGCTGTTTGGGCGTGGGAAATACGCCTTTTTGTTAATCAATAAATGTTAAATTAAAAATCAATTTTGGTTTAAAAATATGCTATATTATAAAGAAAACCGTTCGTGGTGAGCTATGCCTGCCCATGATGGTTTTCCGCCACCCGCAGGCATAGCTCAGATACCATGATACCCCACCTAAGTCAATGGTTTTTTAAGTATCTGGTATCTAGTATCTTACAAACTAACTTAAAGATACTTGTTGCTCAAAGGATGTTTGGGTTTTGATAACACCAAAACAGATATGTACCAATTTACGCATACAAGCACATAAGGCTTGCATTTTGGTTTTACCGTTTTGTTGTAATCGTTCATAAAATGCCTTAATGGTGCTATTATAACGAATGGCACTCATTGCAGACATATACAGCTTAGCACGCAAAGAGACTTGCCCTTGTTTGGACAGTTTGGTTGCTCCCTTAAAGACACCTGACTGTCTTTGTTTGGGTATTAAGCCTAAAAACGAAGCCATCTGTGAGGCTTTTTTAAATTGTTTGGTATGTATTAAGCATACCACTTCTTTGGCAATAACAGAACCAATACCGTCAATGGTTTCAAGTAAGGTTTTGTCTTGCTTTAAACTTGGGTGTTTGTCAACAAAGTCATCAATGTCTTTGGTGAGTTTGGCAATTTCCTCTTGAAGGACATTGATGACTGTTTGCATGGATGCTTTAACCAAATCGGGCAGATTGGGTGATAAGAGCAACTCTTGTCGGTTTTGCTCTCGTTGCAAATCTTCTTTGAGTGCTTCTAAGCGAGCCAATAGAGCTTTTAGCTGTTTGGCTTCAATGCTAGGTGCTACCCAAACCTCAGGCTTGTGGCTATAACCATACCTTGATAAAATAATGCTGTCTTTTTTATCAGTTTTATGGATTACCCCCAAACTGTCTGCAAATTTGCGGACATAGTTAGGATTGACAATGCTTTGCTTGATATTATTATCATCAAGAAACTCACTTAGGTGTTCATGATAAACCCCTGTTGCTTCTAGGATGATGTGTAGCTCATCAAGATGATTGCTGACATTGGTTTTTAACCAAGCAAGCAGTAAATCAAAGCCTGCTTTGTTGTTGTTAAAAACCTTGGTTTTTACTTTATTTGTGCTTGGGTTTATAAATGCAACATCAAACTTTGCTTTGCTGATGTCTATGCCAATATAGTGTATCATCTGTCTCTTGCCTTGTTTATGCAGTGTCTGTTTTAATAAACGCACTTAGATACCATTCAGAGTTAAGATGACAAGCAAAGGACACCATCTGAGCACCAGTGTTAAGACACTAAGGGCGAACCCGTGTTCTCTTTGCTTGTATAACCCAACAACATTCTAGCAGATAATCTAGGTTTGGTGTTGGGTTGATACAAGGGCGAACGGAAAACCAAAAAACCAAAAAATCAAATCATCATTTTTTCAATCGGCAATACCAAAATAGAGCTGGCACCGACTGTTTTTAGGGCTTCCATCGTCTCCCAAAATAGGGTCTCTTGACTGACGATATGCACCGCCACTTTACCATCATCGCTGGCAAGCGGTAAAATGGTGGGGTTTTCCACGCCGGGTAAGAGCTTGATGATGTCGTCAAGTTTGTCTTTTGGGGCGTGTAGCATGATGTATTTGCTTTCACGAGCCTGTTCCACGCCTGTCATACGAGTGAGTAGTTTGTCCACTAGGGCTTGTTTGTCGGCAGGTAGGGGGTCGCTTTTTTGGATAAGGCAGGCTTTTGAGCGAAAAATCACGTCCACTTCTTTTAGCCCGTTGGCTTCCAAGGTTGCCCCGCTTGACACCAAATCACAAATGGCGGACGCAATCCCTGCACTTGGGGCAACTTCTACCGAGCCTGTGAGCAGGCAGTTTTTGAACGGTACGCCTTGATTGTCCATGTAGCGTTTTAAAAGATTGGGGTAACTTGTGGCGATACGCTGATTGGCAAGACTACTAAGTCCTTGATATTCGGTATCTTTTGGTACGGCAAGCGACAGACGGCATTCGCCAAAGTCTAGGACTTTTAATTTTTTAAAATCCACCGTTTGTCCACGACTGGCACGGTCAAGCTCGCATTCTTCTAGCACGTTTTCGCCCACAAAGCCCAAATCCGCCACGCCATCAAACACCAAAGCAGGAATGTCATCATCTCGCACACGCAACAGCTCAATGGCTTCGTTTTTGGCATAGACGATTAGGCGGTCTTTGTTGTAATGAAACTTGATACCGCACGCCTTTAATAAGTCTTGGCAGTCGGTGCTTAATCTGCCTGATTTTTGAATGGCGATTTTTAGGCGATTCATAATTTTTCCTTTAAGATTAAAAAAGCATGGTAGTAGCTTAAAAAATATACTGAACTGGTTTTCCGTTCGCCCTGAGCTTGTCGAAGGGTGAAAGAAAACCTTTTCATGGTTCGACAAGCTCACCACGAACGGTTTTCTTGTAACATACTTTTGAACCAGAACCAAAACAAAAAACCCTTGAAATTGCTTTCAAGGGTTGATACCGTCTTTTGTGCCATCGCCTTGAAAGTCTTTTTTCTTTCAAGCAAAACCACACGCCCAAAAGAATTTTAGGAGTGATGGTGATGATGACGAGTGGCGATAACAGGGTAATTCATGGTAAATAACATATAAAAAGTTTTGAATACGGACATTATCATAAGGTATTTTTTGCTAAATGGCAAGCGTTATTTTTGCAAAATGTTTGATATTTTTTAAATTGATGATGGGAGTAGCACTTACGATTTATCAAGTCGCAAATCACCATCTTTTATCCACGCCATTTTGATAAAAAACCGATAAATCAGCCAGCACAGTAGTGCAGGCAGGACAAAATGAAACGCCCCAATCAGCACCCAAACATGGGCGGATGTTCCCATGACATCAAGCGTGCCAATCTGCCCGACCAGTCCGCTTGTCCCCATGCCTGCCCCGCTTGGGATGTTTTGCATGCCAAACATGACCGTGGCAAAGGGAGCTAGGATTGCCCCTGTCAAGATGGGCGGTAGCCACAGTTTGGGATTTTTGACGAGATTGGGCAGTTGTATCATGCTTGTCCCCAGACCGCAGGCGAGTGCCGTGCCTATGCCGTTGTCCTTGTGGCTCATGACCGCAAAGCCTATCATTTGGGCGGCACAGCCCACGGTGGCAGCCCCTGCCCCAAGACCGCTTAGTCCCAAACTGATGGCGATGGCGGCACTGGACACAGGTAAGGTTAGTAGCACGCCCATGACGACCGCCACCATCATGCTCATGATGATGGGGCTAAGTCCCATCGCCCATGTGATGACATCAGAGATACCCATGAGAGCAGATGAGATGAGTGGGCTTAGGGTGTGGGCGACGACTGCCCCTGTCAGTAGCGTGGTCAGGGGCGTGACGATGATGTCAAGTGGCGTGGTGCGATGGACGAATTTGCCACACTCTGCCGCTATGATGACAGCGACCAATGCCCCTATCGGGCTTGCCCCCATGAGTCCGACCGTGGTACAAGCAAGCATAACCAAAGGCGGTGCCTTGATGCCATATGCCACGCCCACGCCAATGGCAACGCCCATCATGCTTTGGGCTTGACTGCCGACATCAACAAGCCACGGCATGGACAGCCATGTACCCATGTTTTTTAAAATAAGCCCCAAAATCAGCGTGCCAAACAGCCCTAACGCCATAAAGTTTAGAGCGTCTATGCCATAACGCTGGAATGAAAAAACGATGTTTTGCTTGGCAAGATGAGCAGATAAGCGGTTGTTCATGATGATGGTCTTGTAAAAAATCCCCCAATCGCTTGGGGGATTTTATGGTCATTTGTTAAAAGACAGGCATTATTTGCGGTCTTCCACTTTGACAAAAGCACGGTGTTTTTCACCCACATAACGCTGACGTGGACGACCGATTTTGAATGCTTCTGAGTGCATTTCTGTCCAGTGAGCAATCCAGCCTGCCGTGCGAGCTAGGGCAAAGATAACAGTGAACATAGACGTTGGAATGCCAATCGCTTTTAGGATGATGCCAGAGTAGAAGTCTACGTTTGGATAGAGCTTACGCTCAATGAAGTAGGGGTCGTTTAGTGCGATTTTTTCTAGCTCCATAGCAAGGGCAAGCTTGGGGTCATTTACGCCCAAGGCACCTAACACTTCATCGCAAGTCTCTTTCATGACTTTGGCACGGGGGTCAAAGTTCTTATAGACACGGTGTCCAAAGCCCATGAGCTTGGCTTCTTTGGTCTTAACTTTTTCCATGAATGGAGCAACATTTTCGATAGAGCCAATCTCATCAAGCATGGTCAATACCGCTTCGTTGGCACCACCGTGTGATGGCCCCCATAGGGCAGCGATACCTGCTGCGATACAGGCATAAGGGTTGGCACCTGTTGAGCCTACCAAACGTACGCTTGATGTTGATGCGTTTTGCTCGTGGTCAGCGTGTAGGGTAAAGATTTTGTCCATCGCTTTGACCAATACAGGGTCTGGCTTGTAATCTTTGTCGCCAGGGGTGGCAAACATCATATATAGGAAGTTTTCGGCGTAGCTAAAATCCTTGCGTGGATACATGAACGGCTCGCCAATTGAGTATTTGTAGCTCATGGCAGCAAGCGTTGGGGCTTTTGCAATCAAGTCCACACAAGTGTCATCACGATGTTGTGGGTCTGAGATGTCTAGGTGGTTGTGATAAAACGCTGACAACGCACCGACCACGCCAAGCATAATCGCCATTGGGTGGGCATCACGGCGAAAACCTTCAAAGAATTTACGCAACTGGTCATGTACTGCCATGTGGCTTGTGATGCGTGCGTAGAATTTGTCTTTTTCTTCGGCGTTTGGCAAGTCGCCATAGAGTAGGGCATAGCAGACTTCTAGGTAGTCGGCATTGTCCGCCAAATCGTCAATGGCATAGCCACGGTGCAAAAGCTCGCCTTTGTCGCCGTCAATATAAGTGATTTTGGATTCTACGGGGGCGGTCGCCATGAATCCTGGGTCATATGTCCAAAGACCTGCTTTTGCCACCGCACTTACGTCCAATACAGGGCGACCTAATGTGCTTTCTAGGACTGGCATTTCATATTCCGTGCCGTCCACGACTAATTTCACTTGTTGTGTCATAATAATAACCTTATTTAATGGTGCCTAAATCCTGACCCAAAAGCCTTATCCTGCTTGGTTTGGGCTAATTTGGCATTGTGAATTTGCATGCTGGCAGGTAACCGAGCATGATGTCCTTGGTCTTGTTGGTCGCTGAATTCCTTGCAACGTGCGTCCGTTTGCCAAAGCAAAGGCATGTTGCTCATCATCACCATCAAGTATCATGATGATACAAAAACTTTGCCAAACTTACAAGCCCTAGCACGATAAATTCCTTAAAAAATTGTAATTAATCTCCAAGTCCTTACACTCATTCACTTTTTTGCCTAAGCTTATCTTGTTCCGACCGTCCAAATCGTAAAAACCTTAGCCATCATACGGATTTTTTGACATATTTTGTAACAATATTATCGTCAAAGTGGTTAAAATTTTAGCAAAAAATTTGACGTCGGTTACATAAAAGTTGTAATTTTGTTTGTAAAATTTGTTCAAGCGTTTTATAATTTATCTGTTTAACTTGGCAGGTCATTTTAAAAAACGATAATCAATTTCATTGTCAATAGGGTAACACGACATTTGATAAATTTTGTGATAAGTTTTGTGATAATTTCACAAAAAATTTAACAAAAAGTTTGGTAAAAGCCTGTGAAATTTTACCGATAAATGCTCTCAAATGTGCTGTTTGGACAAGGTTTTTAAAAGATTAAAGATTTTTAATGATTTGTAAAAGTAAAAATAGCGAAGTGTTTAAGCCTGATGGCTTTTGCATGGTTGCTTGGCACGCTGATACTGTGTGATACAAGCGACATTGATTTAACGCTGTGTTCAGACTTCTTATTTTTAAAGACAGCCTGACGGTGTGATTTTTTGCGTTTAAAAATTTAAAATATCTTTCTATATAATATTCATGATGCTCATGCCGACTTATGTAGGGTAACTCATCAGATTTGGCGGATAAAACCAAAACCGATATTTTAAGTTTTTAATTTTACAATTGAAAGGCCGTTTTGTATTTTAATTGTGGCAAAAATCACCCAAAAAGCCAGCTCTCCTTGCCGTCTTGTTCGTTTTGTACGGCTCATTTTGATAAGGACGCCCGCTCGTGAAAGATAACCGACCGATTAACTTACCCCTAAGCCAAGTGATTGCGGTGAACTCAAAGTCCCCAATCGCTATGGCTTCTATTTTGCACCGTGTATCAGGCATTGTGCTGTTTTTGCTTGTGCCTGTCATGCTGTGTATTTTACAGACATCACTGTCATCGCCAGAAGGGTTTGAGACGGTGCTAAATAATATCGCCCTTAGGTTTGTGGCGTGGATTTTTGTGGCGGCGACCGCTTACCATTTTGTCATGGGAGTTAAGCACTTACTTGCTGACCTTGGCATGAACGAAGAGTTCAAATCAGGTAAGACGGCGGCGATTGTGAGCTTTGTTATCGCATTTGTCTTGATTATTGCGTCCTTTGTGTGGGTGATGTTCTAATGAAAAGAAACAATTCAGGCATTAAAAGTGCCACAGGTCTGACAGGTTCAGGCTCTCGTGATTGGGTGCTACAACGTATCAGTGCGGTGGTGCTTGCCCTTTATTCTGTGGTGTTGGTAGGATTTTTCCTATTTAATCAAGTGGATTATCAAGCATGGCATGGCTTTATGATGAGCTTGCCCATGAAGTTATTTAGCCTTGTGGCGATTTTGTCGCTCGTGTTTCACGCATGGGTGGGTATGTGGACGGTATTTACCGACTATGTCAAATCGTCAGGACTGCGTATTGCTCTACAAGGCGTGGTCATCGTTGCCATTTTGGCGTATCTGTTTTGGGGTGTGATGATTTTTTGGTAATTTTCCAAAATCGTCCTTTTTAAATATTCATAGGAAAAATAATTATGGCATTAGCACCAGAAAAACCCATTGAAAATATCCCCACCCTAAACTTTGACGCGGTCATCGTTGGCGGTGGCGGTTCAGGCATGAGAGCGTCTTTACAGCTCGTTGAAGGCGGTATGAAAGTTGCCGTTTTGACCAAAGTATTCCCAACCCGTAGCCACACTGTTGCCGCCCAAGGGGGTATCGGTGCGTCATTGGGTAACATGAGTCCTGACAACTGGCATTTTCACTTTTATGACACCGTTAAAGGCTCTGACTGGCTGGGCGACCAAGACGCCATTGAATATATGTGCCGTGAAGCCCCAAAAGTCGTGTACGAGCTTGAGCATATGGGTATGCCTTTTGACCGTAACGCAGACGGCACGATTTATCAGCGTCCGTTTGGTGGACACTCTGCCGAATACGGAGCAAAACCTGTTCCCCGTGCGTGTGCGGCAGCCGACCGTACAGGACACGCTCTTTTGCACACTCTGTACCAAAAGAACCTAGAAAAAGGCACGCAGTTTTTTGTGGAGTGGATTGCCCTTGACCTTATCAAGGACGCAGACGGCAATATCAATGGCGTGATTGCCCTTGACCAAGAAACAGGCAACATCTCAGTATTCCAAGCTCAGACCACAATCCTAGCAACAGGCGGTGCAGGACGTATTTTCCGTGCCTCAACCAACGCCTACATCAACACAGGGGACGGTCTTGGCATGGCGGTGCGTGCAGGCATTCCTTTGCAAGACATGGAATTTTGGCAATTTCACCCCACAGGCGTGGCAGGAGCGGGCGTGCTTTTGACCGAAGGCTGTCGTGGTGAAGGTGCGATTTTGCGTAACAAGCATGGTGAGCCGTTCATGGAGCGTTATGCACCGACACTAAAAGACTTAGCCCCCCGTGATTTCGTCTCTCGTTCTATGGACCAAGAGATTAAAGAAGGGCGTGGCTGTGGTCCTAATGGCGACTACATTTTGATGGACATGACGCATTTGGGTCTGGACACCTTGATGAAGCGTTTGCCGTCTGTGTTTGAGATTAGCCACAACTTTGCCAACGTGGACATCGCCAAAGAAGCCGTGCCTGTCGTGCCTACCATTCACTATATGATGGGCGGTATCCCAACCAACATTCACGGTCAAGTAACCGTGCCTGTGCTAGACGGTCATGTGGACGAACAAGGTCTATATACCGAAGGTCGTGTGGTTAAAGGCTTGTACGCCATTGGCGAATGTGCGTGTGTGTCAGTACACGGTGCAAACCGTCTAGGCACGAACTCACTGCTTGACCTAGTGGTGTTTGGTCGTGCGGCAGGTCAGCATATCCTAGACGAATTTGCCAAATCAGACCGCAGTTATAAGCCACTTGACCCGCGAGTGCTAGACTTTACCCAATCTCGTCTTGATAAGCTACAAAACTCTACCGAAGGCTACAACGCCCAAGAAGTTGCCGATGAGATTCGTAATACCATGCAGGCTCATGCTGGCGTGTTCCGTACGCAAGCACTCATGGACGAAGGCGTAGAAAAAATCATGGCATTGGCTCCAAAAGTTGCCCAAATCCACCTAAAAGACAAATCAGCCGTCTTTAACACCGCTCGCATTGAGGCACTCGAAGTTGCCAACCTATATGAAGTGGCAAAAGCGACCATGCTATCAGCATCCTTGCGTCATGAATGCCGTGGGGCTCACAGCGTGCTAGACTATGAAAAGCCAGAAGATGACAGCTACGCCCCACTAGGACGTAACGACCATGAGTGGATGAAGCATACGCTATGGTACTCTGAGGATAACCGTGTGATTTATAAGCCTGTACGCAAACAGCCTTTGACTGTGGAGTATTGTGAGCCACGAGTGCGTACGTTCTAATTTTGACAAATTGATAAGTTGGGTGTAAAAGCCCAACTTATACAGATGAATTTGCAAAATGTGTCATTTCAAATTTAAATTAGGTCTTTTTTAACAAAACAGTTAAAAATCCCAAATTCCCAATGGAGAAACCCATGAGTCGAGGCAAACGCATTGTAGAGATTTATCGCTACGACCCAGACAAAGACAAAGCCCCTTATATGCAAACATATGAGATTGAGCTACTAGATACCGACCGTATGTTGCTTGACGTATTATTGCGTCTTAAAAAGATGGACGAAACCTTGACATTCCGCCGTTCATGCCGTGAGGGTATCTGTGGCTCGGACGGTATGAACATCAATGGCAAAAACGGCTTGGCGTGTCTTATCAACATGAACACCTTGCCCGAGAAAATCATCGTTCGTCCCCTACCAGGTTTGCCAGTCATCAAAGACTTGGTGGTGGACATGAACCAATTCTACGCCCAGTACGAGAAAGTTCATCCATTTTTAATCAATTCACAACCCGCTCCGCCAAAAGAGCGTTTGCAGTCGCCAGAAGACCGTGAGAAGATGAACGGACTTTATGAGTGCATCTTGTGTGCGTGCTGTTCGACTTCTTGCCCGTCATTTTGGTGGAACCCAGATAAGTTCTTGGGGCCGTCAGCCCTACTTAACGGCTACCGCTTTATCATCGACAGCCGTGATACCGACACTCAAGCTCGTCTGGCCAGGCTTGATGACCCATTTAGCTTGTTCCGTTGCCGTGGTATCATGAACTGCGTGTCTGTGTGTCCTAAGGGTCTAAACCCCACTAAGGCTATCGGTCATATTCGTAATATGCTACTTGACGCTGGTGGCTAAATTAGTTTGGTGCTTTTTAAAACCGTGCTTATTCAAGTGCGGTTTTTTATTGTAAATTGGGTTTGCTTTTTGTGTTGTGAATGATGTCCAAACCACAAAAGTACCACAAACGCCATTTTGAGCGTGGGTGTGTCATACGCACTTTGTGATTATGAATTGGGGCGATTTTAAATTTATCTGAGTATACGCTTATTTCCTTTGCATTATTTGATGAATAGGTCTACAATGGTTTAAATTTTTTGACTGGTAATTTAATTTTTTGTTTGGCATGGGTTTTTCCAAAAATTAGGTTTTGAAAGATGTTATAAATATTTATATAATTTTTATATATCAGTAGGGAGGCAAATATGAGTGCAATCAAAAGAAAAATCCTATTTTTCTTTATTTTTTTACCTATACCAATCATTTTATCTATAAAGCCCATTATTGCAATTATAGAAGAGGATAGGTATATCTCAATAGACCTTCTTGATGGGTTGTCTTATAATGTCAATAATAAAAAAGGCACAAGTGTCTACGTCAGGGATAATCATGGTAGGGCATATAGTGCAAAATGTGGCGAGTTTGTTGGCACAGAAAATGCCCTTTGCTCTGATAAAAAAATTTTGGCTATGATTTTACTGGTTATGGTGTGAGTATTGTCTCGTTTACAGATAGAAAGAATAATAATATTAATGATGTTATTATCCTTAGAGGTAAGTTTGTCAACCAAACGACCCAAGAAATTATCTATGTTTCTACGCCAAAGAGTGATATAGGTAGAGTGCAAAGTTATTTTGAGAAAACTGGATATACAAAGTGGTTTTTGATTTTAATTATTGTTATTATATACATTGAATTAATTTTTGGTAAAAATAAGGAGCAAGCAAAATGACAGCATTTAATTACGCTAAGTTAAAGTTTGGTGTTACTGCCAATTACTGGGAATAAACTATATGTCAAAAGAACCAGAATACGGCTCAACAGAACATCTTGTGCAGTCTTTTAAAGAGCAAATCATTTTTATTGTTGTGATGGCTTTATTTTTCTCTGCTGTTTATTATTTCTACTTAAAACCCAATGAAACAAAAAAACTCCAATCAGCGTCAAAAGATGAGTGTGGACATCTTATTGAGTTTTATTCCTCCCCTGATTCTGATGACCCTAGAAATAGAAACATTGATTATTTTTCAATTAAAAACAAGCAGGGTGAAGATTTGCATTTTGTGAGAAGTAGAAGATCTGATTTGGGTGCTAAAAATGCCAAACAAGGTGATTTGGTATGTTTAACATACAGCACAGAATATTACGAAGATTTTGGTAAAAAAGTACGAGATAAGAAAATACCTTATCTTATTAAAATTAACTCAGTAGGAGAGTAAATATGAATGCTAAATTAATTGAAAAAGGTTTGTCCTATGGTTCAGCAACAATAGCAGGTGCAGATTCCATTAATGGTGCAAAACAAGAAATTGATAAAGAACCAGAAAGCAGAAATGATTTGAATACCGCTAGCAATTCAGCTCAAACTGTCGCTGCTTTTGGTTCTCTAAATCCAGTTACTGCATTAATGACTGCCCCTATGGCGGCAACAATCACGACTGCAAAGATTATGTCTGACTTAAAAAATGGCAATACTGTATCCACAGGCGATGTCATGGCAGTAACAGGCAATGTGCTAACATTTGTTGGTACTATGGGGTTACTAGCAGGAGCAACAGTAAGTGCACCTGTGGTTGTTGGGATAGGGTTTACAGTTACTGCATTGGGGGCTTTGGCAAACAATAAAGATGTAATTATTGACTTTTATAATGATGTCGCCACAGTGGTTGATCAAAAAGTGAATCACAACTTAAATGAGCTATCAAAATCTGTCGGCAACACCGCCATAAATACCCACAATGCCATCACTAACGGTATCAACAATACCAAAAACACATTTAATGACATCACCTCTGGTAAAGCATTTAGAGATTCCATAGACAAACTCGCCCCCAAAGTTGGCGAGGCTGCCATCAATATGGATAAAGCCATCAATGAGGCAATGGCAAATGGTGCTGAGAAAGTTAATAATGCCATCCAAAAAGCTACCGATGCCTATAAGACCGCCGAACAAAAAATCGCAGATGCCTACAAAACCGCCGAACAAGCCCTTAAAGATGGTGTAAAAAGTGCTGAGGAGGCAGTTAAGGAAGCTACTCAAAAGGCTGAACAAATCGCCAAAGAGTTAGCCAAAGAGGTTTCCGACACTTTCAAAGAAGTCTCCGATAACCTTGCTGATGCTTTTGATAAATATAGACAAGCCGCCGAAGATGCTTTTAATAAATGGAAACAGCAAGCCGAAGACTTTTTTGATGACTTTAAACTTCCCAACCCCTTTGATGACCTCCCTGATGACCTCGCCGAAGCCTTTGCCAAATGGACAGGTATCAACCGCTCAGGGTTTCATTATTTCTATGATCCAATCGTACTCGACTTAGATGGTGATGGCATAGAGACGATTGCTTATGATAAATTAAAGAAAGCTGTTTTTGATCATGACGGTATGGTTACCACACAAAGAGCGTTATTTAATCATAATAACATAAGTATACTTGCAATCAATGAAGAAGAAAGATGGGCGGCTTGATTGTTATAAAAGAAGATAGATGTTATGTTTGTGAGTGAATGGGTGCATAATTTGTTGGTTGTAGGTTTTGGTGGGTTAGGTTTTGATAATAAAACTTAGTGCATTAAGGCTTAACATGTTGGGTGTTGCTATCGCTTTGCCCAACCTACGGACTAAATCATGGGATTTATGATGAGTGATACCAATTATCAAAAATTTTCAGAGCCAGCAGGGTGGCTTGGTTTTATTGGTTATCCAGTGGTTATGTTTGCTTTATTAATGACTAATCATTATGGATATACAGAATTAGGTTTAAGTTCTTACAATAAGTATCATACATCTTTATCAATTGGTTATATGGTATTATTTAATAAGATTGACGGTGATTTCAAAAAAAGAGTGAATAATGAAATAAATATTCAATCTGATGATAAATATGCTTACAAAAATTTATATCCATCATACATGGTCATTTTATATGCATTATATGAGTTTTTAAAATCAACATGTATAACAGCATTATTTTTATCATTTCTGCTGATATATTCAAAATAGATTTTGTGGTTAATCATAGGCGATGGTCAAAAATACAAAAATTTGTTATGGCATATTTTTAAGCGTGATAAAATATTATTAAATATTTTATCATTAAATGATGATAAAATATTAAGGAATTGCTATGACTTTTAAAATAAAATGTATTGTGCTAATATTTTTTTGTATGGCGATATATGGTTTAGGATATTATTATCATATTTTCCCTAGAAAATTTGATGGATTTTTGTCTGATACCATTGCCAGTGAACTCACAAAACACAATCAATTTCATATTGGTGATTATATTGAATATGGTAAAAATGATGTGTTGTGTGTTGTGCCATCTTATCAATCGTTGTCATTTAACGAAATTGTAATTGGTGAGCGTTCGAAAAATTTTATTGAGCAAAGAATTAATGGTTTTTTTGGTAAGAGTGATTCGTATAGGTGGATTATAGTGTTTAATTCACATGATAAGGGAAACCCAAGAATGTATAAAGTTACTGGAAAGGCTGTACCAGATTTTAAAATTTCCCAATGTTATGGTGGTCGTAACATCGTATTTGAAAAAACCAAGCATGAACGTGTTTATATTTACTTTAAAATAAGAGAGGTTTAGTGGGTGTAAAATGTGTTGGTTGTCGGCTTTGGTGGGTTAGGTTTTGATAATAAAACTTAGTGCATTAAGGCTTAACATGTCGGGTGTTGCTGTCGTTCAACCCAACCTACGAGCTGTTCGATAAGGTGGAGTAGCTTTTATCATCATATGCTTGCTATTTATTCAAATATTCTATACAAACAATAAACGGTACTTTTGTAAACAAATATTCTAATGATAAATTTTTTGATTAAAAGCTATAAAAACCTAAACTCATTCAATCGATTTTCATTCTGGCTGTGTTTGGTTTTTGCTATATGTATGACAATCTTTTTATTGTTGATATGTGAGGGTTGGCACATTCCTACTGATGATGAGATACACTATACTAAGGGTAAGATGTTTGTGGTTACTGAGCATTTTCAGACACAACGAGGTCGCAGTAGTGTTAAACACATACAAATGCATACTGATGATGGTCAGACCATGTATTTTAAATGTGGCTATTCTGCTTATGATTATATAGAGTATAGTGGTTGTTGGGCTGATCCTGATTTAATTAAATCAGCTTATGGCAGTATTGGGCATAACGACTCTGCCAGAAATAACATTCGCTTGGTGCATGGCAAATACGGAGAGATAGGTTGGTACACCCAGAAACCACTACTGTGGTTAAACAACCCATACCCTCAGCTAATCTCCTTAACCATCTGGCAAGATGGTAAACTTATCCCTATAAGAAACAAAGAAGTAACCATTCAAAGCATGCAGAGTCATCCTAGTGAAGTCTCTTTTTTTATTCTTGGAGTTTGGGTAATATTTTCTTTGATGTTTTTGTTTGGTTATAAATATATTGGCTCTCAACCACACTTTAATGAGGAATAAATAATGGCAACTCTACCTAAGATTTCAAAATTGATTTAATTTTTAGCAAAGATAAGGAGCAAGCAAAATGACAGCATTTAATTACGCTAAGTTAAAGTTTGGTGTTACTGCCAATTATTGGGAATAAACTATATGTCAAAAGAACCAGAATACGGCTCAACAGAACATCTTGTGCGGTCTTTTAAAGAGCAAATCATTTTTATTGTTGTGATGGCTTTATTTTTCTCTGCTGTTTATTATTTCTACTTAAAACCCAATGAAACAAAAAAACTCCAATCAGCGTCAAAAGATGAGTGTGGACATTTGATTGATTTGTATTCCTCCCCTGATTCTGATGACCCTAGAAATAGAAACATTGATTATTTTTCAATTAAAAATAATCATGGTAAGGAGTTGCATTTTGTCAGAAATGCAAATCTTGCAAAATCAAAATCTGATCTCTATCAAGAAAATAAAAAAATGTTAAAAAATGCCAAACAAGGTGATTTGGTATGTTTAACATACAGCACAGAATATTACGAAGATTTTGGTAAAAAAGTACGAGATAAGAAAATACCTTATCTTATTAAAATTAACTCAGTAGGAGAATAGTCATGGTTGTTAAACTACTTGAAAAAGGTTCAGTCGCAATAGTGAGTGCAGATTCTGCTAGTGGTATAGCAAAAGATCCAAACAATCAAATGAATACCGTTAGCAATTCAGCTCAAACTGTCGCTGCTTTTGGTTCTCTAAATCCAGTTACTGCATTAATGACTGCCCCTATGGCGGCAACAATCACGACTGCAAAGATTATGTCTGACTTAAAAAATGGCAATACTGTATCCACAGGCGATGTCATGGCAGTAACAGGCAATGTGCTAACATTTGTTGGTACTATGGGGTTACTAGCAGGAGCAACAGTAAGTGCACCTGTGGTTGTTGGGATAGGGTTTACAGTTACTGCATTGGGGGCTTTGGCAAACAATAAAGATGTAATTATTGACTTTTATAATGATGTCGCCACAGTGGTTGATCAAAAAGTGAATCACAACTTAAATGAGCTATCAAAATCTGTCGGCAACACCGCCATAAATACCCACAATGCCATCACTAACGGTATCAACAATACCAAAAACACATTTAATGACATCACCTCTGGTAAAGCATTTAGAGATTCCATAGACAAACTCGCCCCCAAAGTTGGCGAGGCTGCCATCAATATGGATAAAGCCATCAATGAGGCAATGGCAAATGGTGCTGAGAAAGTTAATAATGCCATCCAAAAAGCTACCGATGCCTATAAGACCGCCGAACAAAAAATCGCAGATGCCTACAAAACCGCCGAACAAGCCCTTAAAGATGGTGTAAAAAGTGCTGAGGAGGCAGTTAAGGAAGCTACTCAAAAGGCTGAACAAATCGCCAAAGAGTTAGCCAAAGAGGTTTCCGACACTTTCAAAGAAGTCTCCGATAACCTTGCTGATGCTTTTGATAAATATAGACAAGCCGCCGAAGATGCTTTTAATAAATGGAAACAGCAAGCCGAAGACTTTTTTGATGACTTTAAACTTCCCAACCCCTTTGATGACCTCCCTGATGACCTCGCCGAAGCCTTTGCCAAATGGACAGGTATCAACCGCTCAGGGTTTCATTATTTCTATGATCCCATTGTACTCGACTTAGATGGTGATGGTGTGATTACCACACAAAGAGCATTATTTAATCATAATAATATAAGTATACTTGCAATCAATGAAGAAGAAAGATGGGCGGCTTGATTGTTATAAAAGAAGATAGATGTTATGTTTGTGAGTGAATGAATGGGTGCATAATTTGTTGGTTTTGGTGGACTAGGTCTTGATAATAAAACTTAGTGTATTAAGGCTTAAAATGTTGGGTTTCACTGTCGTTCAACCCAACCTACGAGCTGTTTGATAGGGTGAAGTAGCTTTTATCATCATATGCTTGCTATTTATTCAAATATTTTATACAATAAACGGTACTTTTGTAAACAAATATTCTAATGATAAATTTTTTGATTAAAAGCTATAAAAACCTAAACTCATTCAATCGATTTTCATTCTGGCTGTGTTTGGGTTTTGCTATATGTATGACAATCTTTTTATTGTTGATATGTAAGGGTTGGCACATTCCTACTGATGATGAGATACACTATACTAAGGGTAAGATGTTTGTGGTTACTGAGCATTTTCAGACACAACGAGGTCGCAGTAGTGTTAAACACATACAAATGCATACTGATGATGGTCGGACCATGTATTTTAAATGTGGCTATTCTGCTTATGATTATATAGAGTATAGTGGTTGTTGGGTTAATCCTGAATTGCTTGAAACCGTGTATGGTGATATTCGCTTGGTGCATGGCAAATACGGAGAGATAGGTTGGTACACCCAGAAACCACTACTGTGGTTAAACAACCCATACCCTCAGCTAATCTCCTTAACCATCTGGCAAGATGGTAAACTTATCCCTATAAGAAGTAAAGAAGTAAGCATTAAAAGAATGCGAGTTGACCACAAAGGTATTCCCCTTTTCATATTTGGAACTTGGGCGATGTTTTCTTTGATGTTTTTGTTTGGTTATAAATATATTGGCTCTCAACCACACTTTAATGAGGAATAAATAATGGCAACCCTACCTAAGATTTCAAAAGAAAATGCCGATGCGGTATCAGGAGCGGTTACTGTCATGGCTAATGGTACTAATGGGCTTAATAACGCTGGTAATACTGGCTCATTTGTACCAAATCCGACTGTTTCTACTGGAACTGATGTTGTTATTGGTACAGGTCAGCTGGCGGTCGGTGCGGTGCAGACAGCAGATATGGTGGCTACACTGCCGGGAAAAGAAAACGGATTTTTAGCCACAAAGACAGCGAGAAAATTGGGCTGGACTGGTTTTGGGTTTAATTTGGCGGGAACCGTAAAAGATGGTATTGATATTTCTGGAGAATTAAAGGCTAACAGAGGCGACTGGTCGCAAGTTAAAGCCAAAGAAGTGTTAAGTTTATTATCTAATCTAACAGGGACGGTTTCAAGTTCTGCCTCTATTGCGGCAATGGGCGGTGCAGCTGCTACTGCGACAGGGGTTGGGGCTCCTGTTGGTGCACCAGTGGCGGGCTTATCAACAGTAGTGGCGGTGGGTGCAGGTTCAATGAGTGTTGGTTTGGGGGTCGCTGCTAATTCGGTTGATGAAAATTTGACCATTGGACAACTGTTGGACAATATGGGGAGCTATATCTCTGATTCTAGGTTGGGTAAATTTGTTTCCGAAGCTATTGATGAGGCTAGAAAGAGCGAAAACCACAGCCCAACCAAATTACTTGAAAAACTGCTAACACCAATCATGGAGTTTGGTATTAATCTTTCAAAAGAAGGTGATGAGCTTAGCAAAGAAATGGAGGATCTGGCGGAAAAAATCAAGGATACTTTAAAAGACATTTTGGATAAGATTGCTGATCTCAATCTCCCCAACCCCTTTGATGACCTCCCTGATGACCTTGCCGAAGCCTTTGCCAAATGGGCAGGTATCAACCGCTCAGGGTTTCATTATTTCTATGACCCACTTACCTTGGACTTAAATGGTAATGGTCTGATTGACATCTTAGGGATAGATGGTTATAAAAGGGCGTTATTTATTCATGATAATCTCAACATACCTGCAATCAATGAAGAAGAAAGATGGGTAGCTTGATTGTTATAAAATAATTCGCTCTACAGTTAAGAAAACCCATACATAGAGAGCAAATGTTGTGTTTGTGAATGAATGGGTTTATAATCAGTTGGTTGTGGGCTTTGGTGGGCTAGGTTTTGACAATAAAGCTTAGTGTATTAAGGCTTAAAATGTTGGTGTTGCTATTGCTTTATCTAGGCTGTGGACTAATTTTTGGAAAATTCATTTGGAGAAAACATGATGAAAGATAACATAGATATAGAAAAAATTGATAGATATTTAATGCTACTTCGTTATTTTGGCATTGTTGTCATCATTTCTAGTTTTTTATTAACATGTTATTATTATCTTAAAGTAGATTTTGATTACATGATGAAAAAAAGTGAAGCTCATTTAATCTTTGGGTTTGTTTATTTTAACGGCTTTAAAGGTTATATAAAAAAATGGCAGAAAGATTTTGGTGAAAATGATTATTTTAGCTCTCAGATGGAAAAAACCAAAAAGCTATTTAATGTCTTTGCCATTTTGTATCCACTAATACTGGTTACTGTGATAATAGTTAATGATTTTTTTAGATAGAGGGATTACTATGAGTATTATAAACACTGGCTCTGTCGTATCGGGAGCTGCTGGAACCTACGATAATGTTGCATCATCGAAAGAGTCTGGAACAAGTATCGGTACATTAAATAGTGTGGCTCAGATACTCGCTGGAACCATGTCTGTATCTCCCCCAGGGGCTTTTGCCTTTTCTCCAATGGCGGCAGTTATTACAACGGCAAAGATTAATGATGACATTAAAAATGGCAAACCTATAAACCCAGCAGATATATTGGCAATCACAGGAAATATACTCGCTGTAATTGGAGGTGTTGCCGTTCTTGCAAACCCAGCAACCTTGGGGGTTGCCACATTGATAAGTCTTACCGTTACCGGCACTGCCATTGCTACAAGCAGGGGTGCAATTACATTGCCCGATTTAGATGATGTGCAAAAGCTAGCTAACTCTATAAATGGAATGACATCCGGTCTAGCAGACCAAATTGCTAATAATGTTGGCGAAACTGCCATTAACACCCACAACGCCATCACCAATGGCATAAATAACACCAAAAACACTTTAAATGACATCGCCTCTGGCAAAGCATTTAGAGATTCTATGGATAAACTCGCCCCCAAAGTTGGCGAGGCTGCCATCAATATGGATAAAGCCATCAATGAGGCAATGGCAAATGGTGCTGAGAAAGTTAATAATGCCATCCAAAAAGCTACCGATGCCTATAAGACCGCCGAACAAAAAATCGCAGATGCCTACAAAACCGCCGAACAAGCCCTTAAAGATGGTGTAAAAAGTGCTGAGGAGGCAGTTAAGGAAGCTACTCAAAAGGCTGAACAAATCGCCAAAGAGTTAGCCAAAGAGGTTTCCGACACTTTCAAAGAAGTCTCCGATAACCTTGCTGATGCTTTTGATAAATATAGACAAGCCGCCGAAGATGCTTTTAATAAATGGAAACAGCAAGCCGAAGACTTTTTTGATGACTTTAAACTTCCCAACCCCTTTGATGACCTCCCTGATGACCTCGCCGAAGCCTTTGCCAAATGGACAGGTATCAACCGCTCAGGGTTTCATTATTTCTATGATCCAATCGTACTCGACTTAGATGGTGATGGCATAGAGACGATTGCTTATGATAAATTAAAGAAAGCTGTTTTTGATCATGACGGTGATGGCATTGCTCATGCGACAGGCTGGGTGAAAAAAGATGATGGTATCCTTGTATTAGACCGCAATGGCGATGGTGTTATTAATGATGGGCGAGAGGTGTTTGGTGACAGCACGATTTTGAGCACAGGTGAGACCGCCAAGCACGGCTATGAGGCACTTGCCGACCTAGACAGCGATGGTAATGGCAAGATTAATGCCGATGATACCAAGTTTGATGAGCTTAGAGTATGGCGTGATTTGGACAGTGATGGCGTGAGTGATGTTGGGGAGTTATTTGGACTTCATGAGCTTGGCATTGGTGCCTTAAACCTTGATTATCAAGATGTAGACAAAAACCTGACAGGAGGCAATAAACTGACTCAGCTTGGCAGTTATGAGAAACATGATGGCAAAACAGGTGTCATGGGCGATGTGAATTTTAACTTTCATGGTGTGTACACCAAACATCTCGATGGTGTAAAAAATACAGATGACAGATTGCCAAATCTACAAGGCTCTGGGCGTGTCAGAAGTCTAAGCGAGGCAATGACACTATCTTCTGAGCTTAGAAATATCGTCGTCAATTACCTAAATGCCAAAAGCAAAGATGAACAGCTGTCAATGATGGACGGCTTGCTCAAAGCGTGGGCAAAAACCGATCCTGATTATCAAGATTATGAAAAGCCGATTTTCTTGTCGATAAGAAGCTCTAGTTCCCAAAAAGGTGCGGTGGGCATTGCAGGCAGTGGCGGTGCTACAATAATTGATACAATGGGCATGGCAGAGTTTGATAAAATCAAATATAAAATTGGTGTTATCGATAGTTTCATGAGCACAAAAACAGATAACATGTTTTATGCTAACGTCAAAGACTTTGAAAAAACAACCAAAATTATCAATGATACTTATGATAGGCTGATTAAGTCTGTTTATAGTGGACTCTATCCGCAAACTGTTCAGAATCGTTATGGCGATTTGATAGATATTGTGGTGGATGTCAAAGATGGTAATCTTCTGTTTGGTTTGGACATTAACCGACTGGTGAGCGACTTTAAGGCAAGGTTAGATGTAGGTGGTCAAACCGCAATGTCTGCCTTTGGCGATATCATGGAGTATTTTGCTTATCTTCAAGTGCAAACACAACCTAACATTGTTGGTAGAGATAAGTTGGTTAATTTGATAGAGCATGTTGTATCTAGCATGCCAAAACATGAATTGGATGGTTGGATAAATGGTATTGATTTTAAGATTGATAGAGAATTACCAATTAAGATGGGCGATGCACAAGATAATCATTTAAATGGCGGTGCTGTGTTTGCAGGTGCTGGTAATGATCGGTTGACTGGAACTAAAAATTCTGACCTCCTATTTGGTCAAGATGGTAACGACACCCTAAATGGCGGTAACGGCGATGACATCTTAAATGGTGGTGCTGGCGATGATTATTTAAGCAATTCAGGTCATAAAAATGGCAATGACACTTACATCTTTAGTGGTGATTACGGCAATGATGTGATTTATGAATATGATTGGAATACTGAGAATCGCCATCAAGACACCATCCGTTTTACAGATGTTAATCTGTCTGCAGTTCAAGTCTTGTTAAAAGGTCAAGATTTAATCCTTAAAACATCAGACTCAAATAGTGTTACCATTCAAAACTTCGAGTACGGTGACTCTTATCATATTGAAAACTTCGAATTTGCTGACCAAACAGTCAGTCTTGCCGAACTGATGGCAACAAAAGTTGCCACCTATCACGGCACAGATAATAACGATAATCATAATATAGCGCAATGGAAATCTCAGAGCATCGCCCATCTGGGTGCTGGCAACGACGTTTTCAACGCTACTGGCGGCAAAACTGAAGTCTATGGGCAAGATGGCAATGATCGTGTTACGACAGGTGCTGGCAACGATGTTTTAGATGGCGGTAATGGCAGTGACACCCTAAATGGCGGTAACGGCGATGACATCTTAAATGGTGGTGCTGGCGATGATTATTTAAGCAATTCAGGTCATAAAAATGGCAATGACACTTACATCTTTAGTGGTGATTACGGCAATGATGTGATTTATGAATATGATTGGAATACTGAGAATCGCCATCAAGACACCATCCGTTTTACAGATGTTAATCTGTCTGCAGTTCAAGTCTTGTTAAAAGGTCAAGATTTAATCCTTAAAACATCAGACTCAAATAGTGTTACCATTCAAAACTTCGAGTACGGTGACTCTTATCATATTGAAAACTTCGAATTTGCTGACCAAACAGTCAGTCTTGCCGAACTGATGGCAACAAAAGTTGCCACCTATCACGGCACAGATAATAACGATAATCATAATATAGCGCAATGGAAATCTCAGAGCATCGCCCATCTGGGTGCTGGCAACGACGTTTTCAACGCTACTGGCGGCAAAACTGAAGTCTATGGGCAAGATGGCAATGATCGTGTTACGACAGGTGCTGGCAACGATGTTTTAGATGGCGGTAATGGCAGTGACACCCTAAATGGCGGTAACGGCGATGACATCTTAAATGGTGGTGCTGGCGATGATTATTTAAGCAATTCAGGTCATAAAAATGGCAATGACACTTACATCTTTAGTGGTGATTACGGCAATGATGTGATTTATGAATATGATTGGAATACTGAGAATCGCCATCAAGACACCATCCGTTTTACAGATGTTAATCTGTCTGCAGTTCAAGTCTTGTTAAAAGGTCAAGATTTAATCCTTAAAACATCAGACTCAAATAGTGTTACCATTCAAAACTTCGAGTACGGTGACTCTTATCATATTGAAAACTTCGAATTTGCTGACCAAACAGTCAGTCTTGCCGAACTGATGGCAACAAAAGTTGCCACCTATCACGGCACAGATAATAACGATAATCATAATATAGCGCAATGGAAATCTCAGAGCATCGCCCATCTGGGTGCTGGCAACGACGTTTTCAACGCTACTGGCGGCAAAACTGAAGTCTATGGGCAAGATGGCAATGATCGTGTTACGACAGGTGCTGGCAACGATGTTTTAGATGGCGGTAATGGCAGTGACACCCTAAATGGCGGTAACGGCGATGACATCTTAAATGGTGGTGCTGGCGATGATTATTTAAGCAATTCAGGTCATAAAAATGGCAATGACACTTACATCTTTAGTGGTGATTACGGCAATGATGTGATTTATGAATATGATTGGAATACTGAGAATCGCCATCAAGACACCATCCGTTTTACAGATGTTAATCTGTCTGCAGTTCAAGTCTTGTTAAAAGGTCAAGATTTAATCCTTAAAACATCAGACTCAAATAGTGTTACCATTCAAAACTTCGAGTACGGTGACTCTTATCATATTGAAAACTTCGAATTTGCTGACCAAACAGTCAGTCTTGCCGAACTGATGGCAACAAAAGTTGCCACCTATCACGGCACAGATAATAACGATAATCATAATATAGCGCAATGGAAATCTCAGAGCATCGCCCATCTGGGTGCTGGCAACGACGTTTTCAACGCTACTGGCGGCAAAACTGAAGTCTATGGGCAAGATGGCAATGATCGTGTTACGACAGGTGCTGGCAACGATGTTTTAGATGGCGGTAATGGCAGTGACACCCTAAATGGCGGTAACGGCGATGACCTCCTATTTGGTCAAGATGGTAACGACACCCTAAATGGCGGTAACGGCGATGACATCTTAAATGGTGGTGCTGGCGATGATTATTTGCAAGGAGGTGCAGGAGCGGACACTTTTGTGTTCTCTTTGGATGTGGGTTTGGTGGTAGATGTTAGCCAGATTGGATTTGATAAAATTGCTGATTTTGATCTAAAGCAAGGAGATAAGATTGATCTAACAGGACTTTTTGCTGACAAATCAATCATGGACAATTTTGGTGATTATATTCATTTTGAGAAATCAGGTACCAAAAATATTACGATGATGATTGATATTGATGGTAAGGATGAGATGTTTGAAAAAATAGCAATCGCTGATATATATTCAAATAACATCGATGGTGTGTTGAACCAACTCAATCAGGGTGAAGGTTTGATTTTGTAAAGTAATCATAAAAATAAGGCATCATCTGAACCGACCCCCAAATCTTAGACATAAGATTAAAGGTTAGGTTGTTGCAAGTGGTTGTATTAACCCTAATTGGACTAAGTTTCTGTACTTAACAGGACTTAGTCCTTTTAATTTGCTCTTTATTCTATCATGATTGTAGTAGTGTATGTACTCATCAATCACTTGTTTAAGTTCATCTGTTGATGTAAATGTGGTTGTCTCATAAAATATCTCTTGTTTTAGCGTACCAAAGAAGCTCTCTATCACAGCATTATCCAAACAATTGCCTTTTCTTGACATGCTTTGGGTTAAGCCTTGTTCTTTTAGGGTTTGTTGATACTGGTGCATTTGATAGTGCCAGCCTTGGTCTGAATGAATGATGGGTTTGTCATCCATCTTTTCTTGGCTTAGCTTGGATAGGGCATCATTTAACATCTCTTTGTCCAACTCATACGTTGGTCTGTCCTTCATCGTATAACTGACAATCTCACCATTAAACAAGTCGATGATGGGCGATAGGTAGAGTTTTCTTTGAATGACACTGCCATCATTTGCCTTGTCTTGTACTTTAAACTCTGTGATGTCTGTTGCCCACTTTTGATTGGGTTTGTCTGCTTTAAAGTCTCTTTTGAGTATATTGTCCTGAATGGTATCTTTGCCCATTGTGCCTTTGTAAGTATTAAACTTACGTTGACGACGAACCAATGCTTTGAGTCCAAGTTTAGCCATCAGTCGTTGCACTCGTTTATGATTAATGACCATGCCTTTTTGGGCAAGCTGATTGTTAAGCTCTGATGTGATTCTACGATAACCATACCTGCCCTTGTGTTGGTGGTAGATGTGGTTAATGTGTTCTTTTAAGTCAAGGTCTTTGTCAGGCTTTGTACTTTGACGAATGTGGTAATAAAACACACTTCTTGGCAAGTTTGACACTGCCAATAAGTCAGCAAGTTTGTGCTTATGCCTTAATTCTTGGATGATCAGGACTTGTTCTTTGTTTGTACTGATTGTTCCTTTTGACGAATTAAGGCATCTAGCTTTTTTAGATAGTCATTCTCTGCTCTAAGATAGGCAAGTTCATCAAGCAAATCATCCACACTTTTTTCGTGGTCTTGTTTGGTTTTCCAAGTTGATTTGGTTTTATTAGCGTTGTGTTTGTTTGACATTGCTTTTTTGCCTTTGGGTTTGGGTATTAGTCCCATTATACCAAAGGCTTGGTAGGACTTTAACCAAGTTGACAGTAAAGAAGGTTGTGGCAGATTAAGCTCTATGGCAAGTTGTGTAAGCGATTTGCCCTGTTGTATGGCTTGAACGGCATTAAGCTTAAAATCTGTGTCATAGACAGCCTTTGTGTGTCGTCTTTTTATGCCATCAATGCCATGTGCTTGATAGAGTTTAACCCATAGCTCTACGGTTGTGTGGTTTAGATTAAAGTGTTTGGCGGTTTGTTTGTAGCCATGATGATTAAGATAATACCCAATCACAGACAGTTTAAAGTCGGTTGTGTATTTTGCCATAAAAAGCACCCCAAAGGTTAGTGTGTCTAACTTTTGGGGTGCGGTTCAATCAAATGCCTTATTTTTTATGATTAAAGCGAATTATTCCATGCCATATTTTTGAGCAATGGTTTTTATCTCGCCATTTTTGACTAACTCATCAATGCCTTTATTGAGTGTTTGTGGTAGTTTGGTGTTATTTTTATTGGCTAAAAAGTGCAGTTGGCTTTGTCGGAGTAGGATGTGATTTTTTTTGCTTGCATCCCTGTTTATGTCTGATAAGGGGTTAGGGTGATACTTGCTAGTTTTGGGTTATCAGCAAGATAGAAGAATACAGGTATTTTGGCATAATAGGCATTGGGTGTACCGTATTTTGATGTGCACTTTTCGGTTTGGAAAATGGCAGTGGTACCATATCGCTGATTCTAGAATCTAATTTCGGCAAAATAAGCTTTCAAATGTTGTTGGTTTAAATTGGATGTTAAGCTTTTTGTTTTTGGCAATGCAATACATCAGAATCAAAACCTGTAATGACTCCTTTTTCATCAGAAAAATTAAAAGGTGCAACGTCTGAGATTGTCGCTATTGTTAATTTTTTAACATTAGAGGTGTTTGTGTCAAAACTATTTGTCTCTGTGCTGGTAATGGATGTTTTAACCGACATTTTTATTTTTGCGTATGGCATTGGTATCGACAGACAGGTTAGTGGCATGGACGTTAAGGTGATTTGATGGTAGCGGTACTCTCCTTGGTACTAGAATGGGCAAATGACCAGTTTCGATTAAAAATTTAAAATAATGTTTTTTAAAATATAAATCTATTGAAATTTTAGATTGAAATAAATGTAAAAGCATATGTTTTTTTTTCAAAAATTAAACTCTATTCACATTTTAAAACCCTTTGTAACTTGTTATATTTTGTCAAATGGCGTAAACTATACAGTATTTATTTGATGAAACTGTCTTTGGCTTATTTGGGACAGATTCATGGATAGATTTTAGAGTGAGCGAGATGATTTTGCCGACAGAAGGTTTTGCCATGCTCATCATTCGCTGACCTAATGCAACAAATGTATCAAATTTTTCTCAAAAATAATATGGCGAATATTATGACAAAAAGTAGTAAAGATACGGTGGCTTATCAAAGCACCGAACTCACCGCAGATGGTGCAGCGTATATTGAGGCGTTGTACGAGGACTATTTGGCGGATAAGGCAAGTGTAAGCATCGAGTGGCAAAAATACTTTGCCGATTATGAGCAAGCAGGCGATGCCCCGCACAATGCCATCAAAGAGCAGTTCTTGCTCCTAGCCCGCAACCAAACCAACGCTCGCCCTACTGTGCAGACCGTTGGGACAGGCGACTGCGACCCCAAACAGATGGCAGTGCAACAGCTTATCAGTGCCTATCGTCGTCGCGGACATCGTGTCGCTAAGATTGACCCGTTGGGACTACAAAAGCGTGACGGTATTGAGGATTTGACCTTGGCTTATCATGGTCTGTCCGAGGCTGACCTTGACACGACTTTCCCAACCACACTCATGCACATCGGCAAAGAGTCAGCGACACTGCGTGAGATTATCGAGATTTGTGAGCGTATCTACTGCGGTAGCATTGGCTATGAGTACATGCATGTCTTTACCGCCACCGAGAAAAAATGGATTGAAAAATACATTGAGCAAAATCAAGGCTTTATCAGATTTGACAAAGACAAAAAATTAGAAATCCTTGACCGTTTGACCGCTGCTGAGGGTCTAGAAAAATATCTGGCTCGTAAATATACGGGCGTTAAGCGTTTTGGTCTAGAAGGGGGCGAGAGCTTTATCCCTGCGGTGCATGAGATGATTCAGCGTGTGGGAACGTATGGCACCAAAGAAGTCGTCATCGGCATGGCTCACCGTGGTCGCTTGAACCTACTGGTTAATATCATGGGTAAAAACCCATCTGCCCTGTTTGATGAATTTGATGGTAAAGTTCAGCCAACGGTCGGCTCAGGCGATGTGAAATACCACAATGGGTTTAGCTCAAACGTCATCACCAAAGGCGGAGAGATGCACCTTGCGTTGGCGTTTAACCCGTCTCACTTAGAAATCGTCTCTCCTGTCATGCTAGGCTCGGTGCGTGCCAGACAAGCCCGCCGTAGCGAAGCGTATGGTTATGACATTGACAACAGCACGGTACTACCTATCGTGGTGCATGGTGATGCGGCGTTTGCAGGTCAAGGCGTCAACCAAGAGACTTTCCAGATGTCGCAAACCCGTGCCTACAAGACAGGCGGTACGGTGCATGTCGTCATCAACAACCAAGTGGGCTTTACCACATCTCGCCCTGATGATGCACGCTCTACCGAGTACTGCACGGACGTTGCTAAAATGGTACACGCCCCTGTCTTGCACGTCAATGGCGATGACCCAGAAGCGGTGGTGTTCGCAAGCCAGCTTGTGCTAGACTATCGCACCGAGTTCGGTCGTGATGTCGTGCTTGACATTGTCTGCTATCGCCGTAACGGACACAACGAATCGGACGAGCCGTCAGCGACTCAGCCACTCATGTATCAAGTCATCAAAAAACTGCCCACCACTCGCACCCAATATGCTGACAAGTTGGTTGCCGAGGGTGTATTGACCAAAGAAGAATCTGCCCAAATTGAAGACGACTATCGCATCGCCCTAGACAATGGCGAGGATGTGGCTCACGGACTTGCCAAAGAGCCTGATACCAGTCTGTTTGTGGATTGGTCGCCTTATGTGGGTCATGGCTTGACCGATGACGTCCAAACTGGCGTACCTGTTGAGAAGCTCAAATCCTACGCACAAGCGATGGCAAAAGTACCAGAAGGCTTTGAATTACAACGCCAAGTTGCCAAGGTATTAGAGCAACGCCTTGCCATGCAAACAGGGCAAGAGCCCATGAACTGGGGTGCTGCCGAGACATTGGCATACGCGTCGCTTGTGGACGAGGGTTCGCTTGTGCGTATCACAGGCGAGGACGTGGGTCGTGGGACATTCTCACACCGTCATAGCGAGCTGTACAGCCAAAAAGATGCCAGTCTATATATCCCATTACAGCACATTCGTGAGGGGCAAGCCCGTTTTGCCACCTATAACTCACTACTATCAGAAGAAGCGGTACTTGCCTTTGAATACGGCTATTCTACCACCGTGCCAAATGCCCTTATCATTTGGGAGGCTCAGTTTGGCGACTTTGCTAATGGAGCTCAGGTGGTCATTGACCAGTTCATCTCATCGGGCGAGACCAAATGGCAACGCCTATCAGGTCTTGTTATGCTGCTGCCACACGGCTTTGAGGGTCAAGGTCCTGAGCATTCATCGGCTCGTTTGGAGCGTTTCTTACAGCTATGTGCTGAGGATAATATGCAGGTCATCACTCCAACAACGCCTGCTCAGATTTTCCACGCTCTACGCCGTCAAGTGGTGCAAAAGGCTCGTAAGCCACTGATTGTCATGTCGCCCAAATCGCTACTTCGTCATCCGCTTGCCACATCAACGCTTGATGACTTATCAAATGGCAAATTTGAGACAGTATTACCTGAGATTGATGCGATTGACAACAGCAAGGTAACTCGTGTGGTACTGTGTGGCGGTAAAGTGTATTATGAACTGCTTGAAGCTCGCCGTAAGCTAGGGCTTGACCACATTGCCATCGTGCGTATCGAACAGCTCTACCCACTACCAGAAGCGCGTATTTTGGCGGAGCTTGCCAAATACCCAAATCTTAGCGAAATCATCTGGACGCAAGAAGAGCCACTTAACCAAGGTGCGTGGTACTATCTGTTGCCAGAGCTACACCGCTTGACAGAAGGCAAAGCCAAACTGCTCCCTGCATCGGGTCGTCCTGCGGCAGCAGCTCCTGCGACAGGTTCGCCAAAAATCCATGCGGCACAGCAAAAAGCCTTGATTGCACAGGCATTGAACGTGAGCGTGGAACAGTTGTAATTTGACAGCACACAGGACGACTTGTGTGCTTATTTCTATTTTTGGCATTGTTCAATTAAAGGTACATTTTCAAATTTGGACGTGTAGGGGCGAATCATATTCGCCCAAAAATCAACACTTTGTCAAAGGGCAAATGTCATTTGCCCCTACAAATTTACCCAAAGGTATGGTTAATTAACAATACCCTATTTTTTAAATTTAAGTAAACTCGGAGTTTATCATGGCTGAAATCAAAGCCCCAGTATTCCCAGAATCGGTACAAGACGGCACCATCGTAGAATGGCACGTTAGCGAGGGCGACCAAGTTGTCCGCGACCAACTGCTTGCCGAGATTGAGACCGACAAAGTTGTGTTAGAAGTGGTTGCCCCTGATGATGGCGTGATTAGTAGCATTACCAAAGGCGTGGACAGCACCGTGGTGTCTGCTGAAGTCATCGCTACCTTTGAAGCAGGTGCTACTGCTGCTCCAAAGGCTGAGAGCGAAGAGCTATCCAAAGACGAAGCTGACAAAGGCACAACCATTGACCCAGCCAGCGTTGCCGCCCCTGTACAGCCAAAAGCCGAAGCAGAAGGCGACTTTAAAGACCAAAGCCCTGCCGTGCGTAAAGCTGCCAAAGAAACAGGCGTAAACCCAGCAGACGTACAAGGTTCAGGTCGTGGCGGTCGTGTTACCAAATCAGACATGGTTAACCCCACCCTAAAAGGCGACAACGGTCAAGTTATCGCTACTGCTATCGGTCAGCGTATTGAAAAACGTGAGCCAATGACTCGTCTGCGTAAGCGTATCGCCGAGCGTCTATTGTCTGCCACCCAAGAAACCGCCATGCTTACTACTTTCAATGAAGTGAACATGAAGCCACTGATGGACTTGCGTGCCAAATACAAAGACCAATTTGAAAAACGTCATGGCGTAAAATTGGGCTTTATGTCGCTATTTGTAAAAGCGGCTACCGAAGCGTTGAAGCGTTTCCCTGCGGTCAATGCCTCTATTGACGGTGATGACATTGTGTATCACGGCTATTATGACGTGGGCGTGGCGGTGTCAAGCGACCGTGGTTTGGTTGTGCCTGTACTTCGTGATACCGACAGCATGGGTCTTGCCGACATCGAAGGCGGTATCCGTGATTATGCCACCAAAGCCCGTGAAGGCAAGCTTGCCATCGAAGAGATGACTGGCGGTACGTTCACCATCACTAACGGCGGTGTGTTCGGCTCGCTCCTATCTACCCCAATCATCAACCCACCACAAACTGCCATCCTAGGTATGCACGCCATTAACGAGCGTCCTATGGCGGTCGATGGGCAAGTGGTTATCCTGCCGATGATGTATTTGGCTCTGTCTTATGACCACCGTTTGATTGACGGTAAAGATGCGGTACAATTCTTGGTAACGATTAAAGAGCTTATCGAAGACCCAGCACGTCTGATTTTGGATTTGTAATTTGTCAAAAAGACGGATTGGAAATCTGATCCGTCTTTGTATCAATTAAAAGGCTTAACAATGACAATGCAATTACACATGAATTTTGATGAAATCAAACGATTTTGCCAAACCAATCCGCTTTTGACGGACAAAAAAGTAACGTTGTCGTTTGATGAGAGTGCCAGCGAGTTGTATCACGCACTGCGTAAACAGCAAATGCTCAACGCCATTAACGCATTTCGTGGGTCGGGCATGGGCGGTGGTGTTGATGAGCTGCTTCTTGACCGACAGCAAGACAAGCGAGTATAGGTGGTGAAATCGTATGTCTTTGATACATCTGCCATTTTGACGTTATTTGATAATGAAGAAGGGGCGGATACAGTTGCCGAGCTACTACACTTGGCAATCCATGAGCGTATCACGATTTTTGTGAGTGCCATTAGCATGGTGGAATTTCGGTATCGACTCATTCGCCAACATCATGAACACGCATTTGTGGACAAAAAGATGAATGAGCTTTATGATATGCCAATAATAGTGGTGGATTTTAATCAGGCATTGATTGAACAGTCTGCCATTTATAAATCTACCGCCAAAATGTCGTTTGCTGATGCGTGTATTGCAGGTACAGCCAAGCATTTGGGTGCAATTTTGGTGCATAAAGACCCTGAGTATCAGGCGATTGCTCATGACATCAAGCAATTGGTATTGCCTTTTAAGCCAAAAACAAACCAATCTTAACAATTTATCCTTTAAAAATATAGGTAATAACTATGAAAAATTCATATGATTTAGTGGTTATCGGTGGCGGGCCTGGTGGCTATGAAGCTGCCATTCGTGCAGGCCAGCTTGGCTTTAGCACCGCTTGTATCGAAAAACGCATTCATAAAGGCGAACCTGCCCTTGGCGGTACTTGCCTAAACGTGGGCTGTATCCCGTCAAAAGCCTTGCTTGACAGCTCACACCGCTACGAAGCAACCCGCCATGAGCTTGCCGAACACGGTATCACGACAGGCGATGTGGCGATTGACGTATCAAAAATGCTAGAACGCAAAGACAGCATTGTCAAAGGCTTGACCGCAGGTGTGGCAGGTCTATTAAAAGGCAATGGCGTGGACTGGCTACAAGGCGTGGGTACCTTGCTTGACGGTAAATCAGCCGAAAAGCAAGTTAAATTTACCGCTCATGACGGCACCGAGACCACCATTACTGCCAAATATGTGATTTTGGCGGCAGGTTCTGTGCCAATTGAAATCCCCGTTGCCAAAACTGACGGCGAATTTATCGTAGACAGCACTGGTGCCTTAGAATTTAAGGAAGCCCCAAAACGTCTTGGCGTGATTGGTGCGGGCGTGATTGGATTGGAGCTTGGCTCGGTATGGCGAAGACTCGGCTCAGAAGTGGTAGTGTATGAAGCCATGCCAGAGTTTTTGGCAGTTGCCGACAAAGACATTGCCAAAGAAGCAGGCAAACTGCTTAAAAAACAAGGTCTTGACATTCGTGTGGATACCAAAGTGACAGGTGCTGAGGTGGTGGGTGGCGAAGTGGTTGTAACCACGGATGTCAAAGGCGAAACCAAAGCCGAAACCTTTGACAAACTTATCGTGTGCGTGGGTCGCCGTGCGTACAGTGAAGGCTTGCTTGCGGACGGCTGTGGCATTGAGCTTACCGAGCGTGGACTTGTGGCGGTGGACGACCAATGCAAAACCAACCTAGATGGCGTGTATGCCATTGGCGACTTGGTGCGTGGCCCGATGCTTGCCCACAAAGCGATGGAAGAAGGCATGATGGCGGTAGAACGCATTCATGGCGAAAAAGCTCAGGTAAACTACGACACCATCATCAGCGTGATTTATACGCACCCTGAGATTGCGTGGGTGGGCTTGACCGAAGAGCAGGCAAAAGCCCGTGGATATGAAGTCAAAACGGGTTCATTCAACCTATCTGCCAACGGTCGTGCCTTAGCACAAGGTGAGGGCGTGGGCGTGATTAAGGTTGTGGCTGATGCCAAGACTGACCGCTTACTGGGTCTACACATGGTGGGCGTCGGAGCTGGCGACATTGTTCATCAAGGCATGATTGCCTTAGAGTTTGTATCAAGTGTAGAAGACTTACAACTCATGACATTCGCTCACCCAACCGTATCAGAAGCGGTTCATGAAGCGGTACTTTCTGCGGACGGTCGAGCCATTCATGCGATTCAGCGTAAGAAGCGTTGAGTCAAAAACAAGTCCCAGTGTTTGGACATTGGGACTTGTTTTATGAATATTCGCAGATTTTGTATGATATTAACTGTTAATTACTTTTATAAGTTTACAATGTTATTTTATTTTTTGGGTTAAGAGAAGAGATGAAAAAAATATTGTTTGTTACTGGAACAAGAGCTGACTTTGGCAAAATTAAAAATCTCATGGGTATCGTGGAAAATTCTGAAGATTTTGAGTTGCATGTTTTGGTTACTGGCATGCATATGATGCGTCTTTATGGTTCTACTTATAAAGAGGTAAAAAAGCAAAATTATACTAATGCATATTTTATGCCGAACCAGCATACAAGTGAGCCTATGGATGCAGTACTTGCCAATACAATTATGATCTTATCAAGACTGACAGGTGCGGTAGAACCAGATATGATTGTAGTTCACGGAGATCGTATAGAAGCTTTGGCAGGTGCCACAGTTGGTGCGTTGAATCACATTCGTGTATGTCATATTGAAGGTGGGGAGCTTTCAGGTACGATTGATGACTCTATCCGTCATTCTATTACAAAATTATCGCACATTCATATGGTTGCTAACGAAGAGGCAAAACGTCGTCTTATTCAATTAGGAGAGGCGGTTGATAGTATTTTTATTGCCGGCTCGCCAGACTTGGATGTGATGACCTCGTCAAAACTGCCCGCTTTATCTGACGTAAAAGCCAGATACGAAATCAATTTTGATGAATATGGGGTAGTTATGTTTCATCCTGTAACCAGTGAAGAGAATGAGATTGATGTATATGCCGAAAATTTATTTAAGGCATTGGATAGTTTTGATAAAAATTATATAGTTATTTATCCAAATAATGATTTTGGTAGTGCAAAAATTCTAACAGTCATTAAACGTTATGAGAATAACCCTAAGTTTAAAATATTCCCATCTCTGAGCTTTGAGTCATTCCTAGTTATATTAAAAAATGCACAATTCATTATTGGCAACTCTAGTGCCGGTATACGTGAAGCACCTTTTTACGGTTTGCCTAGTATTAATATTGGCACTCGTCAGAATGCAAGATTTAAAGGTGAGACTGTTATTAATTGTGATTATGAAGAGGTTTCTATCATTAATGCAATTAAATCCATCTCTCGAGAACGACTTGAAAGATCTACCCATTTTGGTGAGGGTAATAGTACGGAATTATTTGAGAAATTTTTAAATGGTCAAGAGTTGTGGAGTATTCCTGTACAAAAAGTCTTTGTGGATATTAAGCCATGAGTTATGTTGCGGTCATTCCTGCCAGAGGTGGGTCTAAGGGTATTAAAGGTAAGAATTTGCAATTGGTAGGTGAGCATTCATTGCTTGCAAGAGCAATTTTAGCCGCTCAAGAGGTTGCAGATATTAAGCGTATTATCGTATCAACTGATGATGATAATATTGCAAAAGAAGCAGAAAAATATCAAGCGGAAGTGCATAAGCGTAGTCCAGAAACGTCCAATGACTCCGCTAAAACTATTGATGCTGTAGCTGAGCTTGTCAGAGACTTTGGATTGAGCTTGGAAGTTTGTGTTCTACTACAACCTACAAGTCCGCTAAGAACATCAGAGGATATTCAACTGGCTATTGATGTGTATAAGAGTAATAATATGGGTTCCTGTGTTACTGTTACTGCATCTGAACATCATCCTTTTAAAATGATTGTAAAAAACAATGATGGTTATCATCCTGTGACACAATTATCAGATTTGGAACAGCCTAGACAACAACTACCTCAAGCATTTCGTATTAATGGGGCGGTCTATGTGATTGGATTTAAGGAGCTCTTGGATAATATGTCTTTTTTTGTACAACCGCAGGGCTTTGTGGAAATGAGTGAATGTAAATCCATTGATATTGATACCTATGCAGACCTGCAAAAAGCAAATGAACTAATTAAAGGTAAAAATTTATGAAACCTAGCTTTAAAATTGGTAATCGTAATATTGGTTATGACTACGAGCCTCTAGTAATCGCTGAAATCGGCATCAACCATGAAGGCTCTCTTGATATTGCAAAACAAATGGTGGATGCAGCTTATGAGGCTGGTGCAGAGATAGTTAAACATCAGACGCATGTTGTTGAAGATGAGATGTCTGATGAGGCAAAGAAGGTTACTCCAGGCAATGCTGATGTCTCTATTTATGAGATTATGGAGCGCTGTGCTCTAAATGAAAAAGATGAAACGGCTCTAAAGGAATATATAGAATCCAAGGGCATGATATTCATTAGCACGCCATTTTCACGTGAAGCTGTTTATCGCCTAGAGCGTATGGGTGTTGTAGCATATAAGATTGGTTCGGGCGAGTGTAATAACTACCCGTTGATTAAATTGGTTGCATCATTTGGCAAGCCTATTATTCTCTCCACAGGTATGAATGATATTAAAAGTATTCGTAAATCAGTTGAGATTATGGAGCGAGCAGGTGTACCTTATGCATTGTTGCATTGTACCAATGTCTATCCAACTCCACCTGAACTTGTACGTCTAGGCGGCATCAATCAACTTGAGAAAGAATTTCCGAATGCTGTTGTAGGTCTTTCGGATCACTGTGTGGATAACTATGTATGCATGGGTGCTGTCGCTATAGGTGCAAGTATCTTAGAACGTCATTTTACAGATACCTACGATCGTTTGGGTCCTGACATTAATTGCTCAATGGATGGTAAAGGCATGGCAGAGTTGATTGAAGCGAGCAAGCAAATTGCCAAAGCTCGAGGCGGTGAAAAAGGTGCTATTGCTGAAGAGCAGGTTACGATTGATTTTGCCTTTGCATCTGTAGTTGCGTATACTGATATTAAAGCAGGTGAAAGCTTTACGGAAGATAATTTATGGGTGCGTCGCCCTGGCACAGGTGATTTTCTTGTTCATGAATATGATGATCTTATCGGTAAAGTTGCTGCCACCGATATTAAATGCGGAGAACAGATTAAAAAAGAGCATGTAAAATAGTGAAAATAGGTTTTGTTTTTCAAAGGGATTCTCATCTCAAAGCGGTTTATGCCACCGCTTTGAGATTAGTTACTCAATACAGAAAAGCAGATATAAAATTTTTTGGCATTGAAGCAAGTGCAGATGTATATATACCAAGCTCATTTGATGGAGTAAAATTATCCTTGGCTGAAGTGGAACAACTTGGTCATTGTGACTATTTGGTGTGCTGTTTGGGTGGATTCCTGTTAAATAAGTTGATTGGGAGATTTCAATCTACAAATACAAAGATTATTTCCATATTTCCGGGGGTTGTCAGTCACTACCAGGTCGATGCTTTTATCACTCGGTTTAATGCTGATCAGGTGTGGCTGAACTGCTTGGATGATTATGAGTTCTATACTAGACTTTGTCAAACTTTTAAGGTAAAAAATAACGGATTGCTATATGGAGCTTCATGGTTCATCGCCACAGAATGCCATAAGAGTTATCATCAAGATAAGGTTATTTTCTTTGAGCAAACCCAACTAGAACTGAATGATTATTTGACCAAGAAGATTCTGGCTCAATTGGTCTCATTGGTAGAAAATTACCCCAATAGAGTATTTTTGTATAAAACTCGTAATAATATAAATAATCAATATTTGGAAATAATTCGCCAAAATCTTGCCTCTTTTTCGAATGTAAGATTGGTTGATGAGCTGTCAGATATTGATATCTGTCAAGCAGATAGTTATATTTCTATATCTTCATCTGCTATAGTAGAAGGCTTGCTACAGGGTAAAAATTGTTACTTGCTAAGTAGATCTTACCTAGATAAAGATGCCGCAGAAATTTTCGGTTGGTGTGGTATGTTTTTGGATGAGTTGAACTCTTTAAATGTTAACTGGTTTAAACACAGAATTTATTCTCCTAAATATATTGTGGATTTGGAGAGTGTCAGTAAAAATCAATCAACCCACTTTTCCAATAGACATCTATCAAAGATAATGTGTCAACTGTTAGGAGTGTTGTTATATCACCCAAAGATTTGGTTGATTTTTACAAACAAAACTAGGTTAAAATCTATTCAGAAAGCCTTGGAATACCTCTAAACTCCTAACTATGAATTTACTGTTATTTTTATATTAGATTTCCTGCAAAACTCTAAATTAAAGAAAACCGTTCATGGTGAACCTGTCGAACCATGACGGAAACCTGCCCTTAGGCATAGCTTAGGGTTAACGGTTTCCGTAGTAAAACTCAAATTCGTTAGCTGTAATTTTATCTAAGTTTATTTCTAACAAACTATTTAGGGCATAATTGGCTTGGTGAATTTTTATATAATTTTATGTTTAAAATTACCAATTTCTTTAAAAACATAATTTTATTTGCTAAAAATTAAATATAGTGCGATTATCCTGTGTATATTATGAAAGAATTTTATCACAACATAAGGTATAGTAATTTTATCTATTTATATCAATAGGTGAGGTTATTGTAAATTTCAACTCAATCAAATAATGAGGGTATATAATGCTACATATCAATAGATCTAAAGCTTACACTTTGGATAATATTATCAAAAAAAAAGTAAAAAAAGATAGCAACTTATTTGTCATATCTAATTTAGGGCAATTAAATCATATTGAAGGTCTTATTAGAAAATTTTGCTATAAAAATAATGTGTTAATTGTAGTTTATACAGAAGCTAATTACCATGTTCCCCAATTAATACATGATCAATTTAGTGATGAATTTAGTAATGTTATTTTTTTGAAACTACCAAAGAGCCCTAATAGTTATAATTTTAATAATCTTGTGAAAATTTATAAATCTTATCGTAGGGTTATATTAAAAGTTAGACCTAAAAAAATATTTTTAAATAGCTTTCAACACCATTATGCTGTTTTTGCATCAATTGCAAAAAAGAAAAATATTCAACTATTTTTAGTAGAGGAGGGTCTAGGAACTTATCGTCTAGGAGCTTTAAGCCCAAAAGAAATTCAGAATAATCAGCATGGTAAATTAGATGTAAATTTGATTAAAAAAATATCAAAAAATACATTGCAAAAATCAGAAATTTTTAATAGAAGCTCCAAAATTGTTGAAGATGTTAATATCTTGATTAAGCAATCTAAAATTTTTGCATCACAACTATATCTACATCCAGAAACTCAAAAATTTTTAATTGGTAATTTTCCCAATAAAAATATCAAGGCTTTTTTGGCTCCCTTTTTAGATTTTGATTTTTCTTATACGACTTTTCCCGAAAAAACACAGAAAATATTTAGTTCTGCACATCATTATTTCTATTCAACATATGAAGAGCAGGACGAAAAACAAATTTCTTATGCAAAAAATATTATTAATTTCTATGGAATTTCAAATAATGATATCTTATATTTAAGTCAGCACTATCAAATTGACAGCCAGGAATACCTTGATATTATATACAATATCTTTTCTAATCTTTTAAATTCTTCCTGCGGTAGAATATATGTAAAGCTTCATCCGAAGAACGAGAAAAAAGAAGTATTTGAGGGATTCTTATCTATGGAGAAAAAATCTGATGGAAGAATTAGAATTATTCGTGAATCGGGATTTTTAATAGAAGAAGTGATTAGGCAATCTCAGATTAAAAGTGTGATAGGTATTACGTCTTCTGCTTTGGTTTATAGTTGTATTATGTCTCCTGATATTCAGGCATATTCTGTCGTGGATCTTTTATTAAGAGAATTAGACCAAAAAAACAAGAATAACAGTAAAGGGATAAAGATGTTAGAACAACATGCTCAAATATTGAGACAATTCAACAATATTGTGTTTTTAGGATCGTAAATATGTGGATAAATCACGCCATTATCCCCACCGCAGGTTTCGGCACTCGTATGTTGCCACTCTCCAAAGCCGTGCCAAAAGAGCTTCTGCCACTTGGCGACAAGCCCGCCATTCACTATGTCGTTACAGAAGCGGTGCGTGCGGGTATCAAAAATATCGTACTGGTCAATCACACCCAAAAAAGTGCGATAGAAAATTATTTTGACATTAACAGCGAACTAGATACCCAACTTCGCTTAAAGGGCAAAAATGAGCTGGCGGACAGTCTAAACTTTTTGCCTGATGACGTGCGTATCATCAGTGTACGTCAAGGTCGTCCGCTAGGTCTAGGTCATGCGGTATTACAGGGTCATGCAGTCGTGGGCGATAACCCCTTTGCCGTGCTGCTGCCTGATGTGGTGCTAGATCCCTTTAAGACCGATTTTAAGGCGGATAATTTGGCGTATATGTTGGATATGTTTGCCAAAACGGGTCGCTCGCAGATTCTCGTTGACCCTGTGGCGGACGATGATATACACAAATATGGCATTGCTTGTCTTAGTGATAAACAAACCATTGCCAAATCTAACATTAACCAATCTTTTGATGTTAAGGGTTTTGTAGAAAAGCCCCTCTTAAAAGATGCTCCGTCCAACCTTGCGGTGGTAGGACGCTATGTGTTTGACCCAAAGATTTTTGACTTTTTGGCGGAGACCAAGCCGTCTGTGGGCGGTGAGATTCAGCTGACCGATGCCATTGATGCACTTATCAGTAAGCAGGGCATGGACGTGGTGACCTTAAAGGGTGAGAGCTTTGACGCAGGCGACATGAAAACCTATATACAGGCGTTTGGTTATTTTGCCGAGCATATAGGCGAATCATTCTAAGGATTTGTCATGAACCAAAGCCCTACTTGGCAAACTCTGCAATCCCTTGCCCAAACTAACCGCACCTTGACCGAGCTGTTCAAAGATGACAAACGTGGCGAGCGGTTTGGCGTGTCGGCTTGCGATATGTACATGGATTTTAGCAAACAAGCGATTGACGATGAGATTTTATCGGCGTTATTGACCTTGGCGGATGATTGTCAATTATCCAATAAAATCAATGACTTATTAACAGGTAAAAAAGTAAACGACACCGAAAACCGCCCTGCCTTACATACCGCTTTACGTCTGCCAAAGGGCAGGTCGCTCATCGTGGACGGCACGGACGTAAACGCCCAAGTCCACGACAGCCTTGCCAAAGCCGAAACCATTGTCAGCCGTATCCGCACAGGCGTGTGGCGTGGCTATGCAGGACACGCCATGACGGACGTGGTTAATATCGGTGTGGGCGGTTCGGATTTGGGGCCTCTAATGGCAACGACTGCCCTGTCCGAGTGGGCGGACACGTCCATTCGGGTGCATTTCGTCTCCAACATGGACGGCACCCAACTTGACAGCCTGTTAAAGGTGCTAAACCCCCAAACCACGCTGTTTATTATTTCATCAAAATCATTTGGCACGATAGACACGCTCTCCAACGCCAAAACCGCCTTAGGCTGGCTATTGTCCGCCCACGATAACAAACCCACGATTTTACGCCGTCATTTTATCGGCATTTCCACACGCCCTGACAAGATGAGCGAGTGGGGCATTCATGAAAATAATCAGTTGCTACTGTGGGACTGGGTCGGCGGTCGGTTTAGTATGTGGTCGGTCATCGGACTTGCCATTGCCATAAAAATCGGCATGGACGGCTTTTATGAGCTACTGGCAGGGGCGAACGACATGGACAGGCATTTTGCCACAGCCGATTTTGCCCAAAATATGCCCGTTTTGCTTGGGCTTTTGGGTGTGTGGAACAGCACTTTTTTGAGGATTAACGCCCACACCGTGCTACCTTATGACGGCAGATTGTCGCATTTTCCCAACTATCTGACCCAGCTTGAAATGGAATCCAACGGCAAATCAGTCGCCAGAGACGGTCAGCAGGTCGGCTATGATACTTGTCCGATTTTGTGGGGCGACATTGGTTCAAATGCTCAGCACGCTTTTTATCAGCTCCTGCATCAAGGCACGCAAAGAGTCTCTTGCGACTTTATCACGCCCATTCATCGCTATCATCAGCATCAAACCGCCAATGCCCATTTGTCCGAACAGCATGAGCTTTCCTTGTCAAATTGCCTTGCTCAGTCGCAGGTGTTGGCATTTGGCAATCATGCCTTGCCTGATGAATTACAAAAAAATGACGATGATTTTGCCAAATTTAAACAATATCGTGGCAATCAGCCGTCCACAACGCTTTTACTTGACAGCCTAACGCCAAAAACGCTCGGTTCGCTCATCGCTCTGTATGAGCATAAAGTCTATGTGATGAGCGTGATTTGGGGCATCAACCCGTTTGACCAATGGGGCGTGGAAGTGGGTAAAGTCATGGCAAATCAGGTCTATGACGTGTTGTGTGATAAACAAAGCGTGGGGGCGTTTGATTCATCAACCAATACGCTATTAAATAAAATTAAGGACAAATTTTAAAAAGTATTTTTAATAAAAATTACGGTAAATGATAATGAAAACACACGACACGGTCTATATCATCGGAGCAAATCATGAAGCGATTAATGCAGGGATTTTGCTTGCCAGTTTAAATAAAAAAGTGCATTTATTAAGTATTAAAAATGCCATTGATGAGACATTGTTTCATTATCATTTTGACCGTCAAATTAATGCCTTATGGTCGCTGTATGTCAATGAACATAAAATCACTCATCATCATAAAAAAAGCCGTGATGATACACTTGATTTTATTAAACAATCCCAAGGCAGTTTAATCTGGCTATTTGTTGATGACATGAGCGATGACGAATTGGCATTATTTACCAAAACCCAAGATAATCCGCACAGTCAAATTATCCTAAGCGGTATAGATAATATTGGCAAAATGGAGCAAATTGCCAATGAGATGATTAGCAAATGGGTGTATTATTTGCCATTTATTTTTATGAAAGACGGGGCGAATTTTGGTAGTTTTTATCAATCGGATTTGGTATTGATTGGCGAAAAAACAGCAAATAGCGTGGTAAATTGTGAAATCATCTCTTTTATCAAATCCCAAGCCAAACAATGCCAAATTGATAATATTAAAACCATAGAATTTGCTCGCAGTGCGATTATGGCAATGCTTGCCACTCGCTTGTCGTTTATGAACGAAATGACACGCCTTGCTGATAAAGAAAATATTAATATCAAGCACATTGAGCGGATTATGGGGTCGGACAGCCGTATCGGTTCGGCATATTTGGGAGCAGGTTGGGGCTTTGGCGGAAAGACCTTGCCCAATGAATTGACTTTATTAAAAAATCAATTTGACAATCAAAACGTCAAATCAGAGGTATTAAATGCCGTGATTGATGTTAATGCTGACCAAAAAGAGCTGATTTTTAGAAAATTTTGGCGATATTTTAATGGCTTTATAGAAAATAAAACCGTGATGATATGGGGGGCAGGCTATCGCATTGGGGCAGGGCTTAGTACCAACAGTGCCATTCATCCATTATTAAAATTGTTGTGGTCGTATGACATAAAAACGGTGGTTTATACCAATAATACCACGATTGAATTACAAACGATGTATGAAAATGAGCGGTTATTTTCAATCACAAACAACCCTTATGAGTTGAATGAAATAGACAGTTTATTTATCATTAATTGGTCGGGATTAACACCGCCTGATGTTTATGAATTAAATAAATACAATGTACCGATATTTGATGCCAAAAATATTTTAAGTGATGATGAGATTAAATTATTAACCAGTGATTATATTGGTATTGGTCGCAAAAATCACTAAGCCCATTTTTAAGAGAGTATGACATGAAAAAAATCCTAGTAACAGGCGGAGCAGGCTATATTGGCTCGCATACCTTGATTGAACTCATCAAGGCAGGTTATACGCCTGTGGTATATGACAATTTGTCCAATTCTAGCCCTGTGGCGATTGAGCGTGTAGAAAAGATTGTCGGTACAGAGATAACCTTTATCAAAGGCGATGTACTGGATAAGGCTCATTTGGAGCGTGTGTTTGATGAATATGACTTTTTTGGCGTGATTCATTTTGCAGGGCTAAAAGCGGTGGGCGAGAGCGTGGCAAAACCGCTTAAATACTACCAAAATAACGTAACAGGCACGCTAAATCTTTTGGAGGTCATGAAAGACAAAGGCGTAACTAACTTTATCTTTTCATCATCGGCGACCGTCTATGGCGACCCAGAAGTCTTGCCCATTACTGAGGCCGCCAAACGCTCTTGCACCAACCCTTATGGGCAGTCCAAACTCACGGTAGAATATATCCTAGAAGATTTGGCAAAATCCGTGCAGGACAGCCAAGTGTGGAACATCATCGCCCTACGCTACTTTAACCCCATTGGGGCGGACGTGTCAGGGGCGATTGGCGAAGACCCAAGCGACATTCCCAACAACCTTATGCCTTATATCTCACAAGTGGCGGTGGGTAAATTAGAAAAACTATCCGTGTTTGGCGATGATTATGACACGGTGGACGGCACAGGCGTGCGTGATTATATTCATGTGGTGGATTTGGCAAAAGGTCATGTGTCGGCACTGGACTATATCGCAGGGCGTGAGAGAGCTTTTGGTTTTGAGCCGATTAACCTAGGCACAGGCAACGGCACAAGCGTACTACAACTGGTCAATGCCTTTATCCACGCCACAGGGCAAAACGTGCCATACGTCATCGCCCCAAGACGAGCAGGGGACATTGCCACTTGCTATGCCAGTAGCGATAAAGCCAAAAACCTGCTTGGCTGGACGGCAGAATATGACACCCAGCGTATGTGCGTGGATACATGGCGTTGGCAAAGTCAAAATCCCAAAGGCTACCGCCCCTAAAACAAAACCGCCCAAAGGCGGTTTTTGCGACATTAGGACAGTCATGCCCTACTCACTATGCTTCTTAACCTGCTCAATCCGCTTATCCGTCTCAGGGTGCGTGGACAGCACCGACCAATGCCCTTGACCATCGCCATGTTCTTTTTTTAGCTTTTCAAAGAAGTTGGCAAGGTGCATGGGCGATATGCCAAGGCGTTTTAGCTCATCGATGGCAAATTTATCCGCTTCCATCTCCGCATCTTGGGAGTATTGGGCGGCGGCGAGCATGGTTGGTAGGGCAAGTATCAAATCAGACGCATCGCCTGTGATGACGATGACCAGTACCCCCACACCAATACTGCTAATCGCCCGCTCCAAGCTATGACGATGTACCAAATGCCCCTGCTCATGGGCAAGCACGGCTAGGATTTCGTTGTCATCTCCGCTAAGCTCGATAAGCTCGTCTGTGATGACGATGGTGTTGTTGGGGATGGCAAGGGCGTTTGCTCCGATGACCCCACCCCCACGCACCAGCACTTTGGCTTTGGGGTTGCCATCTAGCTTGTCGTACAGAGCGATTATCGCATCTTGGCGAGCCTGTGATAGCTTGCTTGGCTCGGTCAGCTCCATGACTTGTTCTTCTGCCTTTTGTCCGACTTCCATCAAAACATCAGGGGGTAGGGACTGGGCGATGTGGTGCGATGCCAATGGCACGCCAAATTTGAGTACGCCCGTCATAAAAATAACAACAGCGACCAAACTGACCAAAATCCACCCAAAACTGCTCTCCATGATGGAGATTTTGTGAAATAGGCGTTTGTGGTGTAGTTCAAGCCAATCAGGCACACCGCCAATCAGCTCAATCCGCTCACCGCTACCAAAGGCAAGCACCCCTGCCGACCGCCCCACGCTTGGCATAAATTCACAGTCGGCAATCCGATATACCCCGCCAACGTCATCGCCTTCTAGCACAAAGCTATCGGGACTGGTGCTTGGGCGGATATGGGCGGTATGGGCTTTGCTTGTTTTGCCATCAAAATAGCGTACGGTGATTGGGCGTGTACTCATGACAACCTACCACGACACATCAATGTCAAACACATCGGCAATCTCTTCGCCCAAAGCGGATTCTTCTACCATTTGGGGTGTGATAAGTTCATCAAAATTCTCATAACTGAGCAAAGACAGCGTCTCGGTCTTGTAGCGATGCAGTCGCACTGCCGCCCACGGGGTAAATAGCCCAAGTGTCAAGCCAATCAGCAAAAAGTTGGTAAATTGAATAAAAGCAAATCTAAAAATGCTAAACTCATTTAGCACAAACTCACTCTCGCCAATGGTCAAGTTGTCCCACACGACCTTGTGCAGACAGGCTTGAATAAGCGGTAAGATAAGCAGTGCCATCAGGTACATGCCAATCAGGTACATGCCAATAATGACAATGAGCATAGTCCCTGTGCTTTCAACACCACCAAAACCTATGATGAACAGTCCACACACCGCCACAGCAATTGCAATTGGCATCACAACCGCCTTATACACATCAAGCATGCTGGCGTGCCAGGTAAACGCCATCTTGCCAAATTGGGTGTTGTTAAACTGATAACTCTTAAATAGTCGCCATGCAAATGGGGCAAGTAAGACAAAACCAATCACCATCACCATCATGCCAATGACATCATGTATCTGCAAGTTCATGCTCAAATAACCTGCCCCAATGATGAGAATATTGGCAAAAACAATCAAGCCAAACAGCATATAAGCACCAAGCAGACTGCCCACAAAGGCAAAGCGGACGTTTTTGTATTGGCTGTTCCTTGCCCGAAAGCGTAATGTAGAACGCACAAGCCATGGAAATACTGCCATCATCAAAACACCCCCTACCATCGTGATGACAGGCGAGAATTCCCCCAACACACTGATGACAAGATAGACACCAATTGCGATGAGACGCCCAATCAAAATCCGCTTAGGGTTGGCGGTGAAGTCAAACGACTCATCGTTTAGCTCGGTGTTGCCATAAAAATACCGCAGACGACGAACCTTTGCCCACGGCGAATAAATCCCGAGGGTGATGATTGTCAAAAGCAAATTAACAATCCAAATCCTAAAATACTCTGACCCTGTCCCATAAAAATGAAAGTCATATTGATACGGCTCATCAGGTTGGGCAGGGGGTAGGGTAGGGGGTGTATCAAAAGGGGTGTGATAAATATCGTTGGCAAAAGACTCATTTGGGGGCAGTGACATGTTGTGTCCTTATATGGTGTTGAATAAAAGTCATGAGAATAAGACTTATTTTTTTACACAAATTATACCAAAGTCAAACCAAAAATACAAAAGTTAAGATTTGATTAATTTTATGGTAAAATAAGACATCTAAACTAAGATTTAATTTTTATGAAAAAACTTATCCTAGCAAGCAACAACCAAGGCAAACTTACCGAATTTCAATCCCTATTTGACAAGGCAAATCTAGGCATTAGTATCATCCCCCAAGGCGAGCTTGGCATTACGGACGCTGATGAGATAGGATTGTCCTTTATAGAAAACGCCATTATTAAGGCACGGCACGCAAGTTCTGCAAGCGGACTGCCTGCCCTAGCGGACGATAGCGGACTGTGTGTGCCTGTGCTTGGCAATATGCCAGGGATTTATTCGGCGAGATTTTCGGGCAATCACGGCGATGACAATGCCAATAACGCCAAACTCTTGACAGAGCTTGCCCCTTTTAGAAACGGTACACCCATTGTCGGTAAATTTATCTGCGTGCTTGCCCTAGTTCGCCATGCCGATGATCCCTTGCCGATGATTGCACAGGGGCAGTGGGTAGGCGAGATATTGGACGCACCACGGGGCGAAAATGGCTTTGGCTATGACCCGCTTTTTTATGTGCCAAGCCTTGACAGCTCATCTGCCGAGCTTGATAAAACCACCAAAAACGCCCTAAGCCACCGTGGGCAAGCCTTGGATAAGCTCATCGCCCATTTAAAACAGGGCGAATTTGATAGGTTGTAATTTTGCCAAAAAAAAGCTATACTACTCATCTTTTAGGATTTTTGTGGGCGTTGTAATTAAGTGCCTGCCCAGATTTTTGAGAATTTCACTGATAAGTGATTGAATTTTAACAAGTTTTAAGGTAGATTCCCCATGAGTAACTTAGACGTTGCTGTAAATGTCATCTCAGACAAAGAAACCCAATTGACCGTTAAAGTGCCTGTTGGTACCATCCAGAGCAAAGTAGAGAGCCGTATTCGTAGCCTTGCCAAAACTGCCAAGATTGATGGCTTTCGTAAAGGTAAAGTGCCTGTGAGCCACATCCGTGCTCAGTATGGTGCCGGCATTCAACAAGAAGTCATCAATGACGTCATTCGTGACACCGTTTTTGAAGTATTGGCTGACAAAAAAGTGCGTGCCGTGGGCGTGCCTAGCATTGATGATGTCAAGCTAGAAAACGACTTTTTGGTATACCAAGCGTCTGTTGAGACCATGCCAGAAGTGGAAGTTAAAGGTCTGAGCGAGATTGAAGTAGAGCGTCAAGTTGCCACCGTGTCTGATGAAGACGTGGACACCATGATTGAAAACCTACAAAAACAACGCCAAACCTTTGAAGCCAAAGATGGCGAGCTGGCAGACGGCGATGAAGCGACGTTTGATTTTGAAGGCTCAATCGATGGCGAGAAGTTTGAAGGTGGCAGTGCCGAGAATTTCCGTCTTATCATCGGTTCAGGTCAGATGATTCCAGGCTTTGAAGACGGGATGAAAGGCATGAAAGCGGGCGAAGAAAAAACCATCAAGGTGACTTTCCCAGAAGATTATCAAGCCGAGAACCTAAAAGGTAAAGAAGCAGACTTTAAAATCACCGTTAAAGAAGTCAAAGAAGCCAAACTACCTGAGCTAAACGATGAATTCTTTGAGCTGTTCGGCGTGAGTGAAGGCGGTCTTGACAAGCTAAAAGCAGACGTTCGTAAAAACATGGAGCGTGAGATTAAGAGTGCCGCTCGCAACCAAGTCAAGCAAGCTGCCTTTGATGCGTTGGTTGAGAAAAACGAATTTGACGTGCCAAATGCCATGCTTGCTGGGGAGATTGACCGTCAGCGTAACCTAATGCTACAACGCTTTGCTCAGCAGTTTGGTGCCAACCCAAATACCTTTGACAAAAACATGCTCCCTGATGAGCTGTTTGAAGACCAAGCGTTGCGTGCGGTACGTCTAGGCGTGTTGGTCGGTCAAATCATCGACAAGCAAAAGCTAGAAGTTGACCAAGAGCGTGTGACTGCCTTTATCGCAGAAGCTGCCGAAAACTACGAAGACCCAGATGAAGTCATCGAGTACTACACCAACGACAAACAAGAGCGTGCTGGCATCGAAGCGGTCGTACTAGAAGATCAAGTGGTAGAATACATCCTATCACAAGGTAAAGTGACCGACAAAGAAGTCAAATACCAAGACCTATTGGCGGCAGCTCAGCAAGCCCAAATGTAATTTGCCAAAATGACACAAATACCCTAACAAAAAGTGTTGGGGTATTTTTATTTTGTGGTAAAATAGCTTGATTTCATTTGAATTTTTAAGGGCGTGCCTGCCTTTTGTATTTGCAATGAAAAATAGGGGAAATCGCCCGTTTTTCAAGGAAAAAGCGAAGTCTGATAGTCGTTCTATCAAACGAGCTTTTGACGATGGAAAACAATCCGACCACTTAACTGGCTAAATTTTTAAGATTTTTACTTAACTTTGTAAATTAAGTGGTCGGATAGCCATTTTTCATGCAAAAACAGGTAGTTTATTTCTAAAATATTTCTAAATTTTAAATTGTGTTATAAAGGGCAGGCGCGCCCAAGACTTAACAGGACATTGTATGAGTGATTTTCGCAAAAACCCTTTTTATGACCAACTCGCCGACACCTTTCACGCTACCCCCCAGTCTGCCCTTGTGCCTGTGGTGATTGAGCAGTCAGGTCGTGGCGAGCGTTCGTTTGACATTTTCTCACGTCTTTTGCGTGAGCGTGTGATTTTTTTGACTGGTCAAGTCGAAGACCACATGGCAAACTTGATTGTCGCCCAGCTCCTATTTTTGGAAGCGGACAACCCTGAAAAAGACATTCATCTATACATCAACTCCCCCGGTGGTGTGGTTACCGCAGGCATGGCGATGTTTGATACCATGAACTTTATCAAGCCTGACGTTTCTACCATCTGCCTAGGGCAGGCGTGTAGTATGGGGTCGTTCCTGTTGGCGGCAGGTGCCAAGGGTAAGCGTTATGCCCTTGCCAATAGCCGTGTGATGATTCATCAGCCATCGGGCGGGGCTCAGGGTCAGGCAACGGACATTGAGATTAGTGCCAAACAAATCCTAAAAATCCGTGAACGCCTAAATGCCATTCTTGCCGAGCGTACCGGTCAGCCGCTTGAAAAAATCGAGCGAGACGTCGAGCGTGATTATTGGTTAGATGCCTTTGAAGCCAAAGAGTATGGCTTGGTGGATGCCGTGCTTGAAAAACGCCCTGTATAGCAAATAACCGATAACGGCAGGCTTATCCTGCCTAGCAAAGATGTAATAAAGGAAAACTGATGACTAAGACCAAAGAGCCGTGCTGTGCCTTTTGTGGCAAGAAAAAAAATGAAGTCAAAAAGCTCATCGCCGGCATTGATGAGAATACCAACATCTGTAACGAGTGCGTGGAGCTGTGTGGCGACATGTTGGGCGGTATGGATTTGGACACCAAAAATGAGCAAGGCAAAAAGCCAAGCCACGCCAAAGCCAAAAAAGCCAAAGCCGATGATAAAGACTGGGCGAGTGCGGTGCTACCCAAGCCCAAAGAGATTCGTGAGCATTTGGACGAATACGTCATCGGTCAAGACACCGCCAAAAAAGCGTTGTCCGTGGCGGTCTATAACCACTACAAACGCCTAAAAGTGCGTGCCGATAACAAAATCTCGCCCGTGGAGCTTGCCAAAAGTAACATCCTGCTCATCGGTTCCACAGGTTCGGGCAAAACCCTGCTTGCTCAGACCCTTGCTAAGATGCTAGATGTGCCATTTGCCATGGCGGACGCGACCACACTCACCGAGGCGGGCTATGTGGGCGAAGACGTGGAAAATATCGTCCAAAAACTGCTCCAATCTGCCGACTACGATGTGGAACGCACCCAGCGTGGGATTATCTACATTGATGAGATTGACAAAATCAGCAAAAAAGGCGAAAACGTCTCTATCACTCGGGACGTGTCGGGCGAGGGCGTTCAGCAGGCTCTGTTAAAACTCATCGAAGGGACGGTTGCCAATATTCCGCCCCAAGGTGGTCGTAAGCACCCCAATCAAGAGATGATTCAGGTGGACACCAGCAACATTTTGATGATTGTCGGTGGGGCGTTTGCAGGGCTTGACCGTATCATCCAGCAACGCACGGAGAAGACGGGCATTGGTTTTAATGCCGATGTCAAAGCCCAAGAAGAGACCAAAATCAGCGAGCTGTTCAAAGAAGTCGAGCCTGAGGACTTGATTAAGTTTGGTCTCATCCCTGAGCTTATCGGACGTCTGCCTGTGATTGCCACGCTTGATGAGTTAGATGAAGATGCTCTGATTCAGATTCTCACCGAACCCAAAAACGCCTTGACCAAACAGTACGAATACCTATTTGACATGGAAGGGGCGAAGCTGACCTTTGAAGATGAAGCCCTAACGGCAGTCGCCAAGCAGGCGATGAAGCGTAAGACAGGGGCAAGGGGCTTGCGTTCTATCATCGAAAATGCCCTGCTTGACACCATGTACGAATTGCCGAGCATGGAGAGTGCCAAAGAAGTGGTGGTAACTCGTGCGGTGATAGAAGACGGTAAAGAGCCTGTGATTAAATAAGGTGCATGAAACAAAAAGCGGACGATGGTTCGCTTTTTTATTGGAAAATGACCAACAAGTCAATGTTACAAAATGGTCGTGATTTTGCCTAAATGATTGTGATATAGTAAGTAGGCACTGCCAGTGATGGATCGTGGGCGAGATGGAGATGACAAATGTGATTTGTTATTTTGCCCATATCGGTCGTATCATGAGTGATATTTAACCAAACCCCATCGGGGGACATAACAGGAGTAATCATGATTTATAGTGGAAAATCCATACAAGTTAGCCGACTAGACGGCGACATTGTCAAATTTCATTTTAATAATGAAAGCGAGTCGGTCAATAAATTTGACCAAGCCGCCAATGCCGAGTTCAAAGAAGCCGTAACCGCCTTGGAGCAGGATACGAGCATTAAAGGCTTGATTGTAACCTCAGGCAAAAAGGTCTTTATCGCAGGGGCGGACATCACCGAGTTTGTCGGTTATTTCAAAAAACCCCAAGCAGAGCTAGAAAACTGGCTACTTGACATCAACAGCGTGTTTAACCGTTTTGAAGATTTGCCATTTCCCAAGGTATCGGCTATCAATGGCGCGGCGTTGGGTGGTGGGTGTGAGATGACCCTTGTCTGTGAATACCGTGTCATGGGGCAGTCGGCTCAGATTGGCTTGCCCGAGACCAAGCTTGGTATTTTCCCAGGGTTTGGTGGCAGTGTGCGTACGCCACGCATTATCGGCATTGACAACGCCCTAGAACTTATCGCCACAGGCAATCCCCTAAAACCTAATGATGCCTTAAAAGTGGGTTTGGTGGACGCTGTCGTGGCGGACGAGAGCGTGGAGCAGTCGGCTCTGGATTTGGTCAAAAAGTGCATAAATGGCGAGCTAGATTGGCAAGCCAAACGTGCCGAGAAGTTAGAACCTGTCAAACTTAACAAAACCGAGCAGGCAATGGCGTTTAACTCTGCCAAAGGCGTGATTTTTGCCAAGGCAAACCCCAAGCATTATCCTGCCGTTGCCCTTGCCCTAGATGCGATAGAAAACCACGTTAATTTGGGGCGTGATGAAGCGATTAAGATTGAAGCGACCAATTTTGCCAAATCTGCCAAAACCCCACAGGCAACCGCCCTTGTCGGTGTGTTTTTAAATGACCAACTTGTCAAAAAACGTGCCAAAGACCACGCCAAAACCGCCCATGACATCAATGAAATGGCGGTGCTTGGGGCAGGGATTATGGGCGGTGGTATCGCTTATCAGTCGGCAGTCAAGGGCTTGCCCATCATCATGAAAGACATCAAGGCAGAGCAACTTGACCTAGGCATGAATGAAGCGAGCAAGCTCCTTAGCAAAGAAGTGGAACGTGGCAAAATCAGCACTGCCAAAATGGGCGAAACCCTATCCAAAATCCGCCCAACCCTAAACTATGGCGATTTTGGCACGCCTGATATCGTCATTGAAGCGGTGGTAGAGAACGAAAAAATCAAAAAAGCGGTGCTTGCCGAGACCGAAAGCTTGATTAAAGACACGGCTATTCTTGCGTCCAACACGTCCACGATTAGCATTACCGAGCTTGCCAAGTCGCTAAAACGCCCCGAGAATTTTGTGGGTATGCACTTTTTTAACCCTGTTCATCGTATGCCCCTTGTGGAGATTATCCGTGGCGAGCGGACAAGCGATGAAGCGGTGGCGACCACGGTTGCCCTTGCTCAAAAAATGGGCAAAACGCCAATTGTGGTCAATGACTGTGCAGGATTTTTGGTGAACCGTGTGCTGTTCCCTTATTTTGGAGCGTTTGATTTACTTATCAAACACGGGGCGGATTTTGTCAAGATTGATAAAGTCATGGAAAAGTTTGGTATGCCCATGGGGCCTGCCTATTTGCTTGACGTGGTGGGTATTGATACAGGCGTTCATGCCAGTGCGGTCATGGCGGACGCATTTCCCGAGCGTATGAACCCTGACTACAAGACTGCCACGACTGTCATGTTTGAAAATAACCGTCTGGGTCAAAAAAATGGCGTGGGCTTTTATAAATATGAGCTTGACAAAAAAGGCAAGCCCAAAAAGAGCGTGGATACGACCACTTATGAGCTACTAAAAGCGGTGCAGGATGGTAGTGCCGACTTTGACGAGCAAGAGATCATTGACCGCTTAATGGTGGCGTTTTGTACCGAGACGGTGCGTTGCCTAGAAGATAATATCGTGGCAAGTGCAGGCGAGGCGGACATGGCGATGCTTATGGGGCTTGGCTTCCCGCCGTTTCGTGGTGGGGCGTGTCGCTACATTGACCAAGTGGGCGTAAAAGAATTTGTTGCTTTGTGTGATAAATACGCTCATCTGGGCAAGGCGTACGAAGCTCCGCAAATGCTACGAGACATGGCAGAGCGTGGCGAGACGTTTTATCAGTAAGGAGTTTTGATGATTGAGTTGCCCCCAAACTTACCCCAAGAAGTGCAAGCTGTGTTACCTATCATGGCGAATTTGGATTTGCAAAAACGGGCGTCCATTGCTCAGTTTTTGCTTGCCAATCACGATGACGGCAAACCCAAAATGAGCCGTCTTGGGGCGATGAGTTTGGGGGTGGTGGCAATCAGTGATGATTTTGATGATGAGCTTGGCGATGAGTTTTGGCTTGGGGAGCATGCTTAAATGAGTGCGTTTTTGATTGACACGCACATTTATATTTGGGCGGACAGCGAGCCTTGCCGATTAAGTCCGCAAGTCCGAGCGATTTTGGACAATCCCAATCATCATATTTATCTTAGTATGGCAAGCCTGTGGGAGTTGCAGATAAAAATGCAACTGGGAAAATTAACCCTAAACACGCCCCTAGCCCAAGCGATTGAGCATATTAAGGCAAATAACTTGTACATTATTTTGCCCATAAAAGAGCGTGATATTTTGGGCTTGCAAAGATTGCCATTTCATCACAAAGACCCTTTTGATAGATTGCTGATATCCCAAGCGATAAACCACGATTTGACATTGATTACCCTTGATGAGCATATTGTAAAATATGACGTAAAGTGTATTTTTTAAATCACAAATTTTAAGGAAAAAAACCATGACAATCCTATCCCCAACAGACGTAGTGATTATAGATGGCGTACGCACCGCCATGGGCAAATCCAAAAACGGTATGTTCCGCAACGTGCGAGCCGAGACCTTGTCGGCAGAGCTGATGAAAGCCCTAATCAAGCGAAATGATTTTGACCCTAATGACATCGAAGACGTGATTTGGGGCTGTGTCAATCAAACCTTGGAGCAAGGCTGGAACATCGCTCGCCACGCAAGCCTGTTGGCAGGCATTCCAAAGCACGTCGCAGGACAAACGGTAAACCGCCTGTGTGGCTCGTCCATGCAAGCCCTACACACCGCCGCCGCCCAAATCATGACCCACCAAGGCGACATTTTTATCATCGGGGGCGTGGAGCATATGGGACACGTTGCCATGATGCACGGCGTGGACATCAACCCCAGTAGCTCAAAGCACATCGCCAAAGCGTCCAACATGATGGGGCTAACCGCCGAAATGCTTGGGCGTATGAATGACATCAGCCGAGCCGAGCAGGACGAATTTGCCCTAGACTCACACGTCAAGGCGACCAAAGCCACCCAAGAAGGACGGTTTGATAAAGAAATCGTGGGCGTGGAAGGGCATGACGAGCAGGGCAATTTGCAGTTATGCACGGTGGACGAAGTCATTCGTTTTGATGCTAATATTGAGAGCCTACAAAAGCTCAGACCCGTATTTGACCCTGTAAACGGCACGGTAACGGCAGGTTCATCGTCCGCCCTATCAGACGGTGCGTCCGCCATGCTCATCATGTCGGCAGGCAAAGCTAAGGAGCTTGGGCTGACCCCACGAGCAGTCATCCGCTCCATGGCGGTGGCAGGGTGCGATGCGGCGATTATGGGCTATGGTCCTGTCCCTGCCACCCAAAAGGCACTAAAACGAGCAGGGCTGTCTATCAATGACATTCAAACGGTGGAGCTAAACGAAGCATTCGCCGCCCAAGGCTTGTCGGTGCTAAAAGGCTTGGGGCTGTATGATAAGCAAGACATTGTCAATCACAATGGCGGGGCGATTGCCCTAGGACACCCATTAGGCTGTTCTGGTGCGAGAATTACCACCACGCTTTTGAACGTCATGGAGCAACAAGACACCCAAATCGGGCTTGCCACCATGTGTATCGGACTGGGGCAGGGGATTGCGACTGTGATTGAAAGGGTGTAATCCAAACACAATAAGGGCGTAGCGATACGCTCTTATTTTTTGGGTGTGTTGCAATACTGTCAAACTGTGCTAAAATAAAAGGTTAAAAAAATTTTTGGAAAAAAACGTCATGCCCCTTGACATTATCAAAACCGCCATTACAATAATTCGCAATTCGCAATTCGCAATTCGCAATTCGCAATTCGCAATTCGCAATTCGCAATTCGCAATTCGCAATTCGCAATTCGCAATTAAGCCATAACCACGCCCAAAATCCCCAATTCATCAAAGGGGATTTGTCATGATTATCCAAAAACTTTTTGACCAAAATAGCCCCGTCCAAAACGAAAAACTTACCCTTTTAAAAGAGCATTTCCCCAACTGTTTTGATAAAGACGGTCATTTTTTACCTGAAAAAATGGCAAGCGAATTGCAATCATCAGACATTGTTAGCAGTCGTGAATTTTATCAATTAAACTGGCTTGGCAAATCCTATGCCTGTTATTTGCGTGATTGTCCGCCCATTACCTTATTTGGCGAAAATCAATCGCACAATCAAGCTCCCCAAAATATCAATAGCCAAAACCTGCTTATCAAAGGCGATAATTTAGAAGTATTAAAACACTTAAAAAACGCCTATCAAAGAGCGGTAAAAATGATTGATGCCGAGCGAAATAAAACCGCCTAATTTTTGAGATAAATTAAGCGGTTTTTTATTGCAAATTACGCAATACGGTTTCTACTTGTGGTCTTAAATTTTAAACACCATATTATCTTCATATTTTGAGCTGTTATTGACATGAGCGATAAAAGATAATTTTTCAAAATCCCCCACACGCTCCCATGTTTCAGGCTCATGTGCCTTGACATAATCCATATACGACATAAATTCGCTTTTTGTACTGCTAAAAAACAAATACGGCGGTCTTACCCACTTCATCAGCTTTAAAAACTGTATCATACCAAAATACTCACCCAAACCATAGGCTTCTTGCTTGGTGCGTAGGTAAGGTGGGTCTAGGATAAACAGCGTTTTATCTTGATGATAAAATTTAGGCATCAAGACTTCAAAGCTCTCCGACACGATTTCTAAGCCGTCCAAATAACCGCCCACCGTTGGATAATCACTCCTACGAATGGTGTTGTAAAACTCGTGCTTAGGCAGTTCGTCAATGTGGCTGATTTGCTTACCACTAAACAGTAGCCAAGTGGAAACGCTATGGCAGTCCACAAAGCCATCAAAGGCTTGGATAACCTCCAATAATTGTGCCTTGACATCATTATCAATGCGTTTGGCTCGTGGTAACGGCTCTAAAATGGCATAAAGCTGTTGGCGTAGGCGATTGGTGTCGTGGATATGATAAAGTCTTTGGCTAAAATTGTCAAAGTCATTATAGATGACCCTTGCCTTCTGTTTTAGGTGTTTGGCGTTGTGGGCAAGTAAGCCACTGCCACCAAACACATCCACCACCGTCCACCCTTGACCGTCATTTGGAATAATGCGGTTAAGGGTATTGCGAAAGGCTTGGATAATTTGCCGTTTTTGTCCGATGAAGGGCAAAGGCGATTGGCTGTGGGGTTTATTGGGCTTTTGGGGTTGCTCCATGAGACTCTCCATTGTTGTTTGGAGTCTCGTGGACTTCGGATAGGATGCTTACAGCGTTCAGATTAGCTTGATAGTTGTTGATTGCCTTGCAACGTGGACATTTGACCTGCAAACGGTCAAAGTTTGCGATTTTAAGTAATTTTTTATGGCAAGATTGACAAGTGATAAAGTTCATAAATAACCTATTTAAATTTTGCAATGGTATTGCATTTTTGCTAAAATAGCCGTGTTGTGTACACAACGGCTGGGCTTGGCTTTTGACACTTGTCTGTCAGAAGGTCGGCAACTTGCTCCAACAAGTTGTCGTCCCCAGTTTTAAGTCGTGCATTTTATCGCCCATCTGATTAGTGGTCTTTTAACCTATTTTAAAAACTACACCACCGCCATTTCTATACTGTGCCGTTGCCAGCTCTCCAAGCCGTCTTTGATTGCCCACAGCTCTACTTTTATCATTACTGCATTTTCAAGATTAGCAACGAGTTTTGTTTCGTCATTGTTGGGATTTTCTTTGACAATGTCAATAAAAAAGCCTGTGATGCCGTCTTTTTGCACCACTCGTTGATATGAGCCGTTAGCACTTGTTTTCTTTGAGATAATTAGGCTAACCGTTGCCCCTGTTTCAGGCTCTTGGTGTGGAGCAGTTTGGTCTAAAATGGCGACATCTTGGCTGATTTTATTGCGTCCTACCCACGAGATTTTGTTTAGGGTTTGGATTTGATTGGGGTAAGACAATTCATTGATTTGCACATTAGCAGGGGCAAAGGGGCGAACGTGGCGGTTGGTTATTAAAAGCGAATTTACTGTCGCTTTTGACGCATCCAACGTACCTTGCGAAGTTTGCGAAAGTAGTTTGATTTGAGCGGTTTTATTAGCCATAAAAGCTCGCTCGGCAACGGTCGCCATGTCGCCATACAGCCAAATGACCGAATTTTGGGCATGAGCAGTCGGCACAGTATCTATACAGCCACGTTTGACATGAATTTGATATTGAGATTGCTCAATGTGTACAATCTGCACAATCTCATCATTCAGCAATGCACACTGACCGATGCTTGCCATATCCACTGCATCAAGTGTCAATATGGTAACTTGACTGGTTGGTAAAACAGCCTCTTGCACTACTGCACGAGCGACAAATTGCCCTTGCCCTGCATAGTGTTCGTTTTGTTCATCGGTGGTTTTAGCCCAAATTTCAAAAGACTGTTGCAGACTGTTTGGGCGTTCTGCCAACACAAGGACATAATCATCGGCATTTTTGAGCTGTTCATGACTAAAATTGTCCAGCAAATGCGTATAAGGCAACTGCCAAAGCCGTGAATGCACAATCGGCTCTGGATTAAGATTGGGCTGTATCCATAGGCTTGGCTGAACTTGCTGATAAGTCGTACGGGGCAAGCCAAATACATCTTGCACCGCCGTTACCATGATTTCGCCATTTGTCATCTCATTATGCTCCACACGCACCGCTCGCATGATGATGCTTTCTATGCCCCTTTGGGGGATTTTTAGCACAAAATCAGATGCAGGTTGCAGGGCATAGGCTCGTCTGTCTAACACGATTTTAAACTTTTTTAGATGAGATTGGATAATTTTCATATCACGGCTAGCGACACGTCCTGCCAAATCGGCTGTTGGTAGTCCGACATAAGTTTTATTTTGCAAAATAATGCCGTCTCGTTGAATGCTGGCGAGATTTTCGGTACGGACAGTGCGAGTTTCATTACTCACAGGGTCTGTATAACTGACAACAAGCTGATTGGTTACTAAATCATTGGACGAGTTGTTGTCTTCTTCAATGCGTAAAATGCCCGTGCCGTAGTCAAAACTTGGCAAGCTGTCAGGACTATCACTTTCACGAATAAGCACAAGTTTCCACAAGCCTGTGGTGCGGTCAATCATCAACGCACCGCCAATGTGGTCAAGGATTTGCTGAATAAACTGCTTTAAAGTATCTTGGCGTTTCCAAGCGATGCACATACCAAACCGCTCATTATGCAAAATATCAGCACATTGTTTAAAGCTGTCAAGGTCAAGCTGTCCTAAGTCTGTACCACGCCCCCAATCTTCGTTGGTTTGGGCTTCAAAAATAATGTGGGCAGGGTTCATTGCCTTAATCTGATTACCGTTGTCATCGTTCAGCCAAATCGTTGCTTTTTCATTATACCAATCGCAAGTCGTACGACAAACACGAAACGACCACGCCTTTGGATAGGGCGAACCTGAACACACCATGCCGTCAAAAAAGAACGTTACCACCCCACGATAGGCAGGGACTGGGCTGTTATACATACGTTGTAATTGCGGTAATGGCTGTTGGTCGCTTGCCCCTTTCATGATGATAAGCGTGCCGTCAATACCCCCTTCTTTATCATCTCCGCCAAACAAATCAGGCTTGTGAATGCGGACATGGCTTTGGTTGGCACTGCCACCAACTCCTTGCCATGCCACACGGTCGCCAACCTTGATTTGCAAAAGCTCATCCATTGCCATGCACAGCCCCATGTGAAGCGACATCAAATAGCGATGCCCCACCGTTTGGCGTTTTGAGCCGAACAGCCCTTTTTGTTTTTTGACAATAGGACTGGTGCGATAATTACCTGCCCCAATCACACACCAATCAGTTATCCACACATCGCCGAACACGACAATGCGTGGCGTGCCGTCATCAATCGTTGGAAATTTAAAATCATCAAAAGCGGACGGTTTAGCTTGGGGTGGCTTGGGCTGTAAAAGATAGCTGATGACCAGTGATGCAACAAATAAGGCGACTTGTACCCACATATTTTATCTCCTAAAAAATTGGTGTGCCGTCAAAAGGCGATTTGTGGGGCATGTGTGGACTACCGCCATAATTATCAGTATTATTAAATTTGCTCTGGCAAGCGGTAAAGGTGCGGTTGCACCCTGCAAAAACCTTGATATTTTGCCCTACCGTCAAGCCTTGTACACCGCCAAACAGTTGCAAGCGGTTGCCAAGTTGCCGTTCAATGCCACGCTGTTCAATGCCGTACTCGGACGACCATTGTACATAACCGCCTGTAAAATAATCGTCCGATGATTTATCGCTTGGCAAAACCACATCTACAAATGAGCTGTCCACCGCCACAACAGTCATCTCGCTCATAAATGCCTGTCTGTCTAGGTTGCACCCCTTGCCATAGAGCTGATGACAACACAGCTTGCTCCAAGTTTTTCTAAGTCCTGTGCGTTCAAGCGATACGGATAAATTTTGGCATTGCACTTGGGCAGTGTGGTCACCCACAAATTTGACACCAACCACAAAGCCTTTCCATACCGCCAAATATGCCCCTTGCTCGGTACTGGCAAGCTCGGGATAATGTAAATCAAAAATGGTCAAATTGACCGTTTGGGCAGGGGCAAAATGCCGATACATTTGAGCCAAATCGCACGATGACGGCACGGTTAAGGTCAATAAATCACCCCCACTGTCCTGCGTTTGGCGAATGCCGTCATCTTTAATCCCACCCAAAAGCGACACAAAATTCATGTTTTGAAATCTGACATCACGGTCGGCTGACGTGTAGCCCCACCGCCATGCCCCACGACTAAACTGATACAGGCGGATTGGTTGGGCGTTTTGTAATGATGTCTCAAAGTCGGCAAAACTCACTCTAACTATTCTCCTGTTCTTTAATGCCCCGAAAAGTCATCTCTGCCGTTGATAGCCCTTGAATGTCATTGTGATGAACGATATTAACAGTGTCGCTGTTAAGACGGCAAAGGCTCATAAAACTCATGCGTTTGACTTGGTTTGTGGCAATATTATTTAAAAATGACTCATCAACAGTCAAACGCTCTGTCGCCCCAAGCTCCTGCGATGATATGATTTTGCGATACAACCGCTCGCCACCGTGCAACTCAATATAAATGTATTGTCGCCCGTTTTGTCCTTGCCCAAACTTGGTATAGCCACAGTTTGCCACGTCAAAACGTGTGCCTGACGATATGGCATTGACAAGTTGTAAATCACCGCTAAAAGTCGGTAGCCACACCGCTTTTTGCCGTCCGTTCAATAGATGGAGCCACGCATAAAATTCTTGGTGCTGTTCAGCTCCTGCCAAAAACCAACGATACTGGAATAAGGAAAAACTGGCATTGGCACTGTCCACCAAAAGGGGGCGACCTGACAAATTGTCCAGTTGTTGTTGCAAGCGTTCATAACTGTGGGTCAAATTATCCACTTCATTGGGGGCAATGGATAGGACTGGATAACCCCTAAATGTGTCAGGCTTGACAGGGTCTGGCAGGTTCACACCGTCCACCGCTTGTAGGCTGACAGCGGTTCGCATTACTTGACTGCTGTGCTTAGTCAATCTTGGCAAGCCGTTTAATTGGGCAGACAGAGCAGGAAAAATTTGCGTGCCACGCTCCCAAGCGTTTTGCAAGGGGCGTTTTAGGACAATTTGACCATCATTGACCGCCCCCACTTCGCTCACTTCGTAGTTAAATGCGTCTTTAATCAGCATGACGTATTGAAAATTAGCATAAGGGATTTGGGTGGTATCGCAAAGAATGACACGGCTTTGACTGTTAATTTTTGTCGTCAAATAGGCTTGATAAAACCACACAGGCACAACAAAATTTTTGCTCGCCCAAGCGGTCACTGCTAAGTCAAACAGCGTGCGTTCTTGACCGTGTAAAAGCAAATTCACATCAAGTGTTTGGCGTGGGGCAAGGCGTAAACTACGGCGTTGCTCGTGTCCTGTTTGGGATTGCAAAATGTCGGTGTGCCAAGCAAGGCTCTCGGCTACGCCCTTATCCCAGTCAATCAGCCACGCAAAACCAATGACACGCTGACCGCTTAACTGACTTGCTACTTGATAAGCGTTTTTGGTGTGTTTGCCGATAAATCGCCATGCCAAATCAAGGCTTAAACGGGCATCGCCGTCTGGTAAAATATGCAGTTGCCAAGTCCGCTCCTGCAATGCTTCAAAAATCAGTGGTGGCAAATCGTGTGGTTCAAAATACGCTCCCACCGCCAAGCCGTCAATGCGTGTAAAGTCCAACGGCTCAAAATAGGCATTCCAAAGGGCAAAATTGATGACCTGCTTACTTGCCACCACGCCCAAATCCGCTTGCAAGTTGTCAATGTGGATACGATGATAAAAATCGTCCACATAGCTTTTTGCGATGATGTGCTTTATCGTGCGTGGGTCGGTGGTAATGGGCAGATGATTGGTTAAACGATATGCCAAACCGTCAGAAACACGGCTGTTTTGAGCATTAGAAAATGGATACCACGACTCGCCAGTCAAGCCATTTAAGTCTTGGCTTAGATACTGATTATCAAGCAAAAATCCTGATTGCGTTACGCTGTATTGTATGATTGCCATTTAGCCCTCGTAGCGGATTGCCCAGCCAAATGTGCCTGTGTGATTTCCATAACCACGACTTCTACTGGCGATATTTTTTCTAAAAAACGGAAAAATCATCCAGCGTTCATGCCCCAATGTGATGATTTGCTCGGGTTCGTGATTGTCAATGCGTAAAAAACGAGCGTTGTCAAACTGGGCGATAAGACTAAGTTTGTTTTGGGGGCGTTGCAGATAGACGTTGTAAGGCAATAGCGGACTGTCAGCAAAATGAGCGGTGGGCAGACGGCTGATGAGTGGCTCAAACGTCGCATAAGCGATACTACTGCCAGATGACCAAAGTGTATCGTTTAGCCCATGACAAATCACGGCATTTGACCAATTTTCACTAAACCCACTCCTATTCCAAAACGGAGCAACCGCAGAAGGATTGCCACCACCGCCAGCACCGCCATTTGTTTCATAAATACTTATGGATTGACTCCAGTATCCGTGATAACATGCTGTTGCCGATAGCCACAGCCCATTCGCCTGAGCTTGATTGACCAGTTCAGAGCCACCAAATGCCAGATAATAATATTTGTCATGGTCGGATTTTGCAATTAAATACACCTCATTTTCAAAGATGAATAAATGAAACAACACAGGGAATTTAATCAAAAGCTCAGACGTGTGCGGACTACCCATTCTTACCGATGTTGCACTCGCATTGACCAGTGTCGCACCCTGCTGACCCGTACCACCTGTTATAATAATACCTTGATTTGACATGGGATTTTCTTGCACTGAAATTTTGATAAACCAGTTATTTTTACTCAAAATACCCTGTTGCCATACCCACCCATGAACTTGGCATTTTTCCACCAAGATATTTGCCAGTTGCCGATGGCTATTTGCTTGACCTGTACAATACGCCATTTTTGCCCCTTATTTATCTAACCTCAATGCGATGTAGTCGTTAAAGCCCGTCCGCCCCACGTCTTGTAGTACCACCCAGTCATCGCCACACATATTTTCGGTTACGTTATCAAAGCCACTGACAAACCGCACACCGTCAAACTCGCCATAAATGCCATTATTGTCCGTTAAAATAATCGGCATAAGTGGATACACGCCATTGGTATCTCTTAACTGGCGTGAACTCGTTAGGGGTGATGAGTTATACGGATGGCACTCTACATTTAGATAAACCCCTGTGTTAAACCGCATTGCCAAATTTTTGCGGTTGCCTTTATAAGGGAAACTGTGGTTGGTGTCCGAAAAACGAGTGGCTGGCACGCCGTGCAACATACCTGCACACACCACAGGATAAGGGCATTGACTGGGGCGAGCATAGGGCAAAAACTTGCCAATGTAGAAATGCTCATAAACAGGCGTACCAACTTTCATACAACACGCAATGCGTTGTGGGTTTACCGTCAGCCAATAATCAATGCGTTGGTTATGGGCTGGCACACCGCTTAACACGGCAGACGGCTGATTGTCAAAAGGGTTGGACGGCACATAGCCTGTAAAAGTCGCCACCGCCAAATTATAATAATCGGCTTGTGGGTTTTGATAAGTACGCACACCAACAAAAATCTCTTCTTGTTTGCTATATCCACGCCCCTTTAAGATAATCTCGTGGTTTTTGGTGCTAGTATCTTCACGCAAAAGCTCCCAGTCGCCCGAGCGGACGGCTAATTCCTTGATTTTTTGGAGCATTTGATAATGGGCAGGTTTGCCGTCTTGGGCAGTTACAAAACCGATGTCATGTGGCATTTTTATTCCAAAATTTAAGTACACTCTGCAAAATGAAAAAGTGCTACGCTTTCCACTCATGAAAAGCCTGTCAAACCATAGAAGAAACCGAATTTTTGACAAGCTTAGGGCGAGTGGTTTGTGTAGTAAAATTTAATTTTGCTAGCTGTAAAATAAAAAACTTAGGCTATCATAACCTAAGTTTTTTAAACCGTCTTTTAACCTGTTTTAAACATTTACAACCGCAGAGCCGTCTTAAACTTCTCAGGGTCTCGGCTCATCATTACCACTAAGTTTTCTTGCCCTTGTGATGAATTAAGCGTGTCTAAAATCCGACTGGGGTCGTCCACAAGGTAAAAGTTTTGATTGGCATTAAAACTGGTGGATTGGGCGATTTTTTCGCTAGGGCTAGACAATTTTGGGGCTTGAATGCTTGGAGCGGATATTTGTGGCACACTTGCCCCTACCAAACCACCACTTGAATAGCCTTGCAAGCCTTTAATGGCATTCATGCCGTAGCGGTTAAATTGTGCCAAAAATTCTTTTGCCCCCACTTGGTTGGTCATCTCTTTTCTGATAACAAATTCATCTCTATGAACAATACCTGCTGGCTCGTATTTTCCGCCTTTGCCTGTATAGCCACCTGTTGCATAGCCTTTGCCACCAAAAGCCGAACCAATCACGCCAGCCACCGCTCCGCCCCAACCGCCACCACCTGCTTTACCTGCGGTTGAAATGGCGTTAAAAATCATCTGCTTTAAAATCATCTGAGCAATCTCACGAAAGAAAGCGGACGCAAATTCACGAAAGGCGGTTTCTGCCGACTTTGTGCCGTCTGCAAACGCAAAAAATGCGTCTGTTAGCCCATTGGTAATGCGGTCATTTAACTGTTCGGCGGTTGGTAAAAACTGCTGAAAACTGCTTTGAGCTTGGTTTAAGCCGTCAATAAATAGCCCTAATTTTTCCACCGAAAAGGCATCGCCTAGACTTTGGGCGAGTAGTTGGGCATAAGTCGCCATTGTTTGTAATTGGGGGTTTATTTCTGTGTCAATCGCCTGTTTTTGGGTGTGAAATTCGTGGGCGGTCATGTTGGTGTTATCATAGCGTTGTTGTAAAATATCAAGCTGTTGTTGTTTGCTTGCTTGCATTTTATCCAGCTCCGCCATTGCATTGTCATATTCGGCTTTTAGCTTCTCTTTGTCAATGATAAGCCGAATTTTACGCTCGGCATCGGTCAGCTCTGCCAAATGTACAGGGTCAATGGCAAGCTCTTTTAAGGCGTTGATGTCGGCAAGTAAGTCATCATATTTATGCTCTATGTCGTGCATGGTTTTTTCATGCTCACTGACTGTCGCCCCCAAAAAGTCCTGTTCAAGCTGTTTAACCGCCCCCAACGCTCGCTCCAAAATCTCTGGGCGACGGGTCAGCTTATCTTGGTATTCTTGCTCCGCCTTTTGTAAAAGCTCGGTTTCTTGGGCTGGCTCAAACCCTGCCGACTTGATTTCGGACACTTTTTTCTCATAATCGGTTTTTAGCTTAACTGGGTCGCTGGCAAATTCATACAACAGCTCAGCTCGTTTTTCGGCTTGCTGGCGTGCCAGTTCTGCTTGCTCTTTGGCTCGCTCTTCGGCTTGGCGTTTGGCTTCTTGTTCGGCTTGAAATTGAGCGTCAACAAAGGCACGGTGGTCTTTGCCGTCATCTTGGATTTTTGGATTATTTAGGCGGTCATCACCAAACCACGCTGACCATTTGGCGATTTTTGGCACATACTCACGCACTTCATCATTGCGAGCCTTGCTATTGCCAACTTTGCCTGTTTTGTTAAATTTCTCTGTACCTGCCACACCTGCATTGTGTGAGCGAATGGCATCTTCCCAGTTACCAAAATGCTTAAAGGCTTGGGCAAGCGATTTGACCGTTGCCGTGCCTGATTTGATTAAATCAAAGCTGTCATCACGGCTAAGTCCCCATTGCTGACGAAATCCGCTTGTGGTCTGAAAATAACCCAACGCCCCTGTATGGCTTTTGGCGTATTGTTGCCCACGAGACTCTTGCATCATCAAGCCTTCCAATAACTCAACAGGCACGCCGTGTTTTTGGGCGATGTTGGCAAGTTCTGAGCCACGCACCAGCGATTGAACTTTTTGCATTGCCTTGATGTCGGCAGGGCTATATGAATAGGCAGGTTTGTCGGCTTTGGCGGTGGATTTGGTGGGAGAACTACTGCCACCGCTTGCCCCTGTGCTTACTTTTCGTTGCATAGACGGGTCTTGGTGGAGTAGTTTTATTACCAAGCCGTCTTCAAAAATAACATCACTCACATAACCGCCACCTTTTTTATCATACCATTTTTTAACATCTTTGACAGGGACGGTGGTGGTAATTTCTGTGCCTGTGGCAATGGCAAAGTCCAAGCCTTTATGAAATTTGGACGCACCTGCCACATTGATATTTCGCCAGCCGTAGCCTGATGTCATTCGGTAATCGGTCAGCTTTTTGCCCCCTGCCCGAAAACGGTCAAGGTCGGACTGAGTGGGCTTTTTGCCGTCTGCACGGCGAATGTCCAAGTGAGTCGCCCCAATGCCTGTATCGCCCACAATGCCCACCACTCGTGGGGTGGTAGATTTTTTGGCACTTGTAGTGCTGGGTTCGTCTTTTTTGGTTAATTCGGCATGTTTGTTTTGGGCGGACAAATGTCTGTCAATCAAGGTAATGTCGTCTTTGGTTAAGTCCGACCCTTTGGCACTTCTTGCTTTGGCAATGGCACTCGCTCTTTCTGGCTCAAACCCGTGTTTTTGAATAAGAGCATTGGTCATTTCAAGCTCAAAAATATCTTTTTTGGTCTGCTCCATCAAATCCTTATACTGCTTGGACAATTCGCCAATCTTGGCGGTGGTTTTTTCGGCGGATCTGCCGACATTGTCAAGCCCACTAGACAGCCCGTTGGTGGCAGATGTAGCTGAAATAGTTTTACCTTGATAGGCGGATAATACATCATTGGCATTGTCCAGCTCGTTTTTGGCAAGCTGGGTGGCGGTGGCTTGTTTATCAATTCTACGCTTTAACTCATCGCTGACAAAGCCCAATTTATTCATTTCGTTGGCAAGTTGTTCGGCTGACAGCGTGCCATTTTTATAGGCTTGAACGAGAGCATATATCTGGTCTTGTTGCTCAATGCTGGCACGATAAAACCCCTTACTGTCCAAAATAACCCCTTCTAGGGCATCGGCTTGTTTGTGGTATGCCTTTGTGAGTTCATTGATTTTATCCAGTTGTTCGCCATATTTAACCCGTTTTTGGATTTCAGAAAGCTGACTGTATTCCGCTTTTAACTCAGCCACCGATTTTCTTTGGTCATCAAGGCTTATTACCACATCGTCTGACGATTTTTCATGAGCAGAAAGCCAGCGACAATGCTTGCCACCGCCACCCCAAGCCCAATCAAGCCACCGCTTGCCGTCAGCATTCGTGATGCCATTGTTAGGGCGTTGAGCCGAGTTGCGGTCAATAACGACACTTCGCCAAGCCGTGCCTGAGCCACGGCAGTCATCATCGTTTGGGCTTGCAATTTAATCATCTCAACAGTAGTTGCAACAAAAGTCGCCGTCATTCGCCCTGCAAATACGCTTGCCACCACAATCCCTGCCTTAACAAGTGCGTCAAGGTGCTGGCTGACAAATTGCAAAGCAGGAATCAGATTAACCACAATCCGATTGCCCACACCCTGCATTTCATTGCTAAATTCACTAATGGCAGATTTGGCTTTTAGGGCATCATTGACTGCTGTTTGGCTTAAAATCGCTCCTGCTCTTTGTGCTTGTTCGCCATAGCGTCTAAATCCTTCGCCCCCTTCATTCAAAAGGGGCAAAAGTGCCGATGCTTCATCGGCAATGCTTTCCATATAGAAAATCATTTCATTCTCAGAGACATTGGCTTCTCTTAAACTGTTTACATACAGCTGTAATGCATCCGCACCACTTAGATGGCGAAACTGCTCGGCGGTTACACCCACCTGTGGGGCGATTTGTTCAAAAAAGTCTTGGAGTTCGCCACCGCCCGTTGTCAAAAAGTCGCCCACTTTATCCCGAGTGTCTTTGAAAATATCGGACAATTTGTCCATTTCAATGCCAACCGACTTTGCACCAACGGCAAAATACTGAAACTGCTCCACATTCATGCCTGAAATGGTGGAGAGATTTTTAAGCTGTGCTGACTTTTCAAGAGCGTTTAGGCTGGCGGTCAAAAGCCCACCTGATAGACCAATCAAACTCATAAAATGGGGCGTGAGCGAGCGTAAGGATTGCTCCATTCGCTCGTTGATATTGACCGTGTTTTGGGTTGCTTGGGCGGTGTCGTCCATTGCTTGCCCAAGCCTTTGGGTTTGGCGTATTTCTTGGCTTAAATCAAGACTGTCAGACGCATTTTCTAGGGCTTGGGCTTGGCGATTGATTGCTTGGGTAGTTTGGCTTGTCGCTTGGGCGGATTGATTTTGGGTGGTGGTGGTCGCCTGTCCTGTTTGCGTGATGTTGCTTTGCAAGCTGTTTAATTGACTGACCGCTTGGGCGCCATCAGCACGAATGCGTAACGCCAGTTCTAGGTTGTTATTTGCCATAATTATTTTCCTATAAAAATAGGGCTAAAAAGCCCCATTTCTCAATTCTTTTAGATACTGCGTGGTTTCTTTACCGCCATTAAAGCCAAGATTAACCGCTTCAATGGTGTCGGCTTTTTGGGCGTTTTGGTGCTTGATAATGGTGTGATAAAACAACTCAATTTGTCGCTCTGTGTAGCCACCAATCGCCCCAAAATTGTGTCCATTTGCCACAAGGGTTTGGATAATCACACCCCAACTGACGGGCTTTGTGTTTGATTTTTTCGGACGGCTCGCACCACGCTTTTCATAAAAAAATGCTTATTGACCTGCCACCAACCAAGCATGAGACTTTCCATTTCAGTTAGGGTCAAGCCGTCCAAGAAGTCGGCAGACTCGTCAATGCTTGCCAACAATAAGCCCTTTAAATCGGCAAATTCATTTTCAAAAAATTCAAGCACATCGTCCACCAGCACATCATCATTGGCGGTCATAAGCGTGGTAAATTTGGCAATAAAAGGGGCGTAAGTTTGGCGAAGTGAAAGCCATTCTACAAAGGCGTATTCTTTGAGTTTGACGGTTTTGCCACCAAGCAGTAGAGACTGGTTGGGAAATAAAATACTCAGGTCTTGGGCGAACTCGTCATTTTGGGCTTGGCTTTGTGCCTGTTCTTGTTCTTGGTGTTCAAGTTCGGCAAGTTCATCAGGGCTTAGGGTTTTTGCCATTTTATTGCTCCATTTTTTTGGGTAAATATCCCAAATTGGGATTTTTGATTAAATTTAAGTCAAAAACGACAAATTGTCGGATTTGACTTGAAGTGCCAAAAGCGAACTCGAATTCGCTTTTGGCGTTGGGCTATCAATCTAAGAGTTCAATCTTGCCATAGCCCCCAAGCTCAGGGTCAAGCTGATAGACACTATCAAGCAAGCATTTGCCTTGCAAGGTAATTTCGCCCAGACTTTCGTCAATCAAACCAAGATTGGCAAGCGGTTGAAACTCCACTTTGTACAGGTGCAAGCGTTCTCGGCTGTTGTCCACCGTATTGATACTGTCCATCATCAAATAGACAGGTTTGGGCTTTTGGGTCAAAATGGCGAGTTTTTGGCTACCACCGTAGTTGTAGTTGGCTTTTAAGGGCTGGGCGAACGATGCCAAGTCCAAGATTTCAATCACACCGCCCTTGTCCGAGCGAATGTGATAATGGGTGTCTTTGTCGAGCGTTTGACCGCCATTGTCAGTAATGACAAGGTTGGAGATACCGCCTTTGTCTAGGATAATGGTGCGACCTGCTTTGGTTTCGGGAAACACTTCGTCTGTAACCGAACCACCCACCACCGTGCTGGTTTTGCCGTGTAGTCCGAGTGCTAGGTTTTCGGCATCGGCATAGCGGATATTCATCTCAATGGAGATTTCAAGCCCTGTTCGCACCACCACCGAAGTAGCTCGCTGACCTGTGTGGTTTTCTTTACGCACTTCTTGCTCTTCATTGATAGATAGCGATACCGTGCCAGTATCACCAATCCAGCGAGCATCGCCACGCTTGCCATCTCCGAGTGTTTCGGCAAGATAAATCGCCCCTTGTCGGCTAAAATCTTTACGCACTTGGGTCATTTGCTACTCCTGTTTTAAGTTGCTCATCAGCAGTTGGTTTGGATTTTGGTTTGGCAGGTTCGGCTTTATCATCAGCTTTAAGCTCGGCAATGTCGTTTTTAATCAGCCAATCAGCCGTTGTTTTTGACACAGTTAATTTGTCATTGGCTTGATAAGACTGACCTGCGTGTGTATGTGTTTTTAAAAGCGTTACTGTGATTTCAGTTGCTTTGGTTTCATTGGTTTGGCTCATATTAAATCTCCCAAAGTTCAACGGCGGTTTTAATGCCGTATTGCCAGATACCTTGTGTTTCGCTGATAAAACTTTCTGCCACAAAATAGACTTGCGTCAAACAGTCGGCAGGGCGAAACTTTTTAAGGGCGTTTCTAATGTCATCAAGGCGTGCGGTGGTGCTTTTTGCACCCCTAAGCGACCGAATGACAAGGGTTAATTGAATGTTAATCCGCCGTCTTTGCGGACGGTCAAGTAGTGGGGCATTGGGGTAATTACCACCAGACAAATCAGGCTCGGCAAACTCACTGCCAATGTACTGCACCAAAATCTCGCCTTGTGGGTGCTTTAAGGCGTAACTGCTTGGGCTGTCGGGCATTTCACTGATTGCCAAATCTGTGATATGCTCTTTAAGCCGTGCAATATAATCATCAATAATGGCTTGGGTTTTTGACATTTTGCACCTATTGATTAAATCGTCTTTTAGGCACTTTGACTAACCACACCTGATTGGGTTGTGGCTTTTGTGTTGCCTGAATGCCAAGACTTAGCTCGCCATTTTGCAACTTTTCCAAATCGCTGTTGGCGGTTTTGTAGGCTTGCGTTACCGCACTTGGCAAATCACCCCCATCTGGACGGCGTAAATATAGGGCGTACCGCACCAAGTCCAATGCAATCCCTTCCAATAAATCCGACTTTTGGCTCAACGGCAAAGGGTATCGCCCACGCAAATGAGCATTGATACGCTCTCCTGCGTTGGCAATCGCCTTTTTAATCACATCATTATTGACGGTTTGCTTGGTTGGGTCGTCTTGGGTTAGGGCAACGAGCGTATCGCTCGGGATTAAACCCTTAACCTGTGCTACGGTGCAGTACATACAAACCCCTTACGCTGTCAGCTCAATCAAGGCATCGGGCTGAGTACAGATTGACAATGGATTGGACTGGGCTTCAATGTCATAGCCTTTGCCCATACTGCGTGGCTCAATCTTGGCGTACATTTCTTTGCCCAGCGTACCCACCGTTTCGTTGTAATTTGCAGGGGCGTACACGGTTTTGAATAGTCCGTCCACCACAGGTACAAGTCGCCCCACACCTTCTTTAATATAGCGAATGAGCTTACCGTTTGTCCCCATCACTTCCACTTCGTACTCAATGAATTTGACCCCACCGAACTCAAAGCCATCTCGTTTATCGCCCCCTAATTTGTCCGATGCTTCGGCATAGTTGGCATAGGCTTTTTGGACATTGGGGTGGGCGGTCAGCTTGTCAAACATCTCGGCAGAGCAATAGCATTTCCAGTCTTTGACAATCGCTCCGCCCAGTTTTTTCTGGGCATTTCGCTTGGCTTTGATGATATTGCCCCGTACATCGGCATTGGGGTCATCAAGCCCAAGCGACTGAGTGAGTTGTTTGACACCAAATTCTTTGTACAAGTCATAAATGACGGTTGTGCCGTCCGCATCATAAATCACACCGTTAATCGCCCCAATGCGGTGGTATTCTTGGGTGGCGATGATGTCGTCTTTTAGCTCTTGCAGTTTGTTGTTGATGACTTTGGATTGTTCATCACTTTCAGAGCTTTCGCCAAACCCTGCCACAGTAATATCGTCAGGCATTAGCGTGGTTGCTTTTGGCAGGTGGGGAATTTCAAAGACACGGCGGACTCGTTTGCCGTGTACCTTTTTGGTAGGTTCGCCATTGCGAGAAGTATTTTCTACCAAGACCAATTTGCCATTTTGGTTTTCTACCACAACAAACAAATGCTTGGTGGATTCCACTTTAAACAGCTTGCTGTCGCCCAATAGTGTTGGTGGTTTAGGTAGGGTATTGATTGCCTTTGTCAGCTCGGCAAGGGTAAATAGGTCTGATAAGTTCATGGTACTCATAAATATTCCTTTTGGATAAATGGATTAGGGATTGCTACACGCTATCTTCATCATCTTCATGCGTGATTGGCAAAATCTCGCCCTGCGTGGCAATGCCCAGTTTATTTAACGCACCGATTGACTGCTTTTTGCGTTCGTCATTGGCATCAGTAGGGAAAACTAGATTTTCGGTGGCAACCACCGCACCACGCACAATCGCAAGACTGGTCTGCACGCTATCAGACGCACCGACATTATCCGCCAACACGCCAGCCACAGCGTTATAGTCGGTGGGTTCTGCGGTCAGGTATTCTTGACCTGACACTTGATACAGCACCGTGCCAATGGCAAGGGCGGTGTCGGTCTTGACCTTGACATTTTGGGTTGTCCAGCCCCGAGCCACTTCAACCAGTAGCACATCGGACAGATACATTGGTTCGTGATAAGTTGCCATAATTAACTCCTATAATTAAGATTTGGCTTACGGTTTTGCCTGTTCTGCACGGCGTTTAGCATCACGCATAAGCGGACTTTCTTTGCTATCGGTGCTACGATTGTCTTTGTTTAACTCAGCAAAACTGGCATTTTTTGGTAACTCGCTAAACAGTTTTTTTAACGCATCGGTCAAAGACTGCTCGCCACCTTCTGAAAAACTTGCCGTGTGAGCCGTGCCAGCCGTCATTACTTCCACCACCTGCGATTTTAGCTTTGGGGGCAGTTGCCCTGACTTAACCAAGCCTTCTGCAAAATCTTGAATTTGGCTTGCCTGTTCTTTTGCTTTGTCATCAGCAATTTTCTTTTGTAAGTCTGCAAGCTCTTTTTCAAGGGCTTTTTCACGCTCGCTTTTTTCATCATTTTTGCCGTCATCTTTTGGTGGATTAAGCTGTGATAATACGCTCTCGGCTTGGGAAGGATTGTCTTTAAGATAGGATTGTAAGAATGATAAAGCACCTGCAAAATCAATCTTGCCTGATTTATCATCGTTCGCCTTACCTTCCAAAGGCTCACTAAAAGACGCTGTGCCATTTTCATTCTCCGCAAATTGAACACTGCCAAGCCCCTTAACCGCAGGGACTTGACCGCCCAAAAATCCGATATGGCGTAGATAGAGCGTGCCTTTTTTGGGGTTTTGGGGGCTGTCGGGCAGGTAGAAACTAGCGGAAACTTTATTGTGTTTGCCTTGATTAACACTTTCGGCAAAGGACGCATTGACATCTTTGACATACGCCCAAAGCACATTGTCTTTGTCCAGTTCCAGCTTTTCTACCCAGCCATACGCTGGGTCATCGTGCTTGGGGTGTCCTAGCACAAGGGGAGCTTGGTGTAGGTTTTCAGAGTAACTGGCAACGCACTCGGCAAGCATTTGAGGTGTATAATCAATGGTGTCGCCTTCCATACTGGTGTGCTTGCCAGCTTTAAAGATTTTGATTTTTTTCATAAAAAACCCAACTTAGTGAAAAAGTTGGGCATAGTATGACAAAGATTTTTGGGGCGGTCTTTTAACTTGTTTTAAAGTTTTTTGGTGGGGTTTGATTGGGTTTAAAATGCGTGTGATGAGTTGGGTGTGCCGATAGATTTACACGCATTTATAAAGCCCTTTTTGGCGTGTTTTGGGATAAAGTGGGGCAAATGTACCATTTGGCATTTTAAAACGCTTAAAACCCCCGTTTTGACGGTTTTTTGGTTATAGGTTTAAATGGTCTTTGACAATCTCCGTAATTTCAGCCTCATCGGCGACCGACACGCCCAAAAACGGACGAGCAGGAATGTTGCCCCACAAATGTGGAAATTGGGATTTTGCCCCACCAAAGTGCATCATGGGGGCATAGATGAGATTTGAGCCGACAAATACTTCGCCATTACCAAGCTGATAGTGAATGCTGTCTCTTAGTGTGCCACCTGTTTGCCCAAAGCCGACAAGGGGCTTTTTGCTATTAAAGCGGTTTTTGCCCTTTTTATTGACCGTGCCGTTTTTATTAAAATGGGCATCACCAAGCCCACGCCATAGCGTAACTGAGCTGTTGGCTTGCCAGCGGTTGCCATTGGGGTCGGTGGAAGTACGAAAGCGGTCGGTGGTGGTGTTGGTAAGATGTTCGCCGATGTCTTTAAGTAGGGCTTGCTGTCCACCGCCGTCCAACACATCAATGATTTGGGGCAAGCCATTATTGGGGGTTGTCAGTTCAAATTGTAAGAGCATTTGCTTGACCTTTTCGTGTGGTTGTGATACAGTAGGACATAGCCAGCTGAGGTGGGTTGAATTCTACCGCACCCCTGTGGCGGTTTTACCGTCTTGCAAGTAGTGCCTTTTAGGTAAAGGATTGGGTAGTGTCCTTCTGGCTATATTTTTACTCAGGTTCTGGTCGTTCAAATAGCACCATACCTTTACTTTTTAGTTTCTCTACTTTTGTGTTATCTAATCGGTAAGATTTTAGATACACTTCTTTATTGTCGCCTGTTTGGTGAATAATTGCCAAATAGCGTTTACCATCTTCGTTCAACCCTTCAATCCAAGTCGTCTGCTGACGATATTTCCCTGCATTTTTATCGTATTCACGCACCACCAGCACCGCATTGGCAAGCAAGTGTTGCACATAATAATAGGCAGTTGGCTCAAAGCCTGTGTTACCGTCTCGGCTAATGGCTTGTTTTAGGGCATCATTTTCATTAAACACAATGACCTGCGTGCTGACCCCCAACATTTCCTTTTGCTCTGGGCTTAGCACCGCCACAGGAAAGCGTTCGCCATTATCCAACTTACGAAAGCCGTCAATGCGTTCTTGCTTGGGTAGTTTGTCATAATCAGGCGTGTCTTTTTTGTATTCGTCAAGCTGAGTTTCAATCCTGCCAAGCCAACGCAAAAACACACCGTCTTTCATATTATCCGCCACAAAGGATTTGGCAACTTCATAGGGGTATTTATTCAAATCAGGAAACCAGCTCGCCCCTGCCACCCCATCAAAACTATGTCCTAAATTATCAACATAATTACTGGGCAATTCATCAGGCTTGGTTTTGCCCATTGCCCTAAGCTGTCGCTCGTTAATCGCTTCCACCGTACAACAGCAACCCCAGCCGTTTGGTGGATAATTGATCTGCCAAAAAGGGCTATCAGCAGGTAACACCAAGCCGTCCCACGCTTTATGCTGATGACGAGGATTTTCCACCGTGTTGTGTCTGTATCGCCAATACGGACGAGATTTTAATACATCGGGGTCTCTCATCTGTTTATACCGTCCTGCCATATGACTGGTTCTAAGATTGGTGGCGTAGATGACTTTGGCTCGCCACGCCTTATAATCTTTGTCTTTGTCGTTCAGCCAACCTTTTTTTGCCAAAATGTCATCAAACTGGGCTTGAAATTCGTGGAATGCTTGACCGTCCGCCACCGCCTTTTGTACGGCATTGTGTAGGTCGGCAAGCAGGTCGGCTTTCATTGCCCCTGCGACTGTAAAGGCTTTATCGTGCTGTTGTGATGTCAGCTCGTCATAACGTTCAGTGGGGATACGCACCTTTTGTCGTAAAAAGTCAATTTGCTCTTGAAAGGGCAGACGTTGTCCTGAGATTTTAGTCATTTTACCACCTTAGAGATACATCAACGCATGATGAGCAGGCTCGCTATAGATTGAGCAAAACGCATTGCATAACAAATATGCGGTTAAAATTAGATGTAATTTCATATCTCACTCCGCCCTTTGAGTTCTGCCAAAGTCATCGCAATTTCCATTACCTTGACAAGCTCGTCCGCATTTAACTCATCAAACGCATTGACGATATTGTCCTGCAATTCGGCAAAAGATTGGGCTTGATTGACAATTTTCTTTAATCGCCCCACCATTTCGTCAAGATAGGGATTGGCGTGGGTTGCCAATTCATCAGCTGTTTTACCCACAAAATCGCTTTGGGGTTTGGGACTGGCTTCGGCAAAAGATTGTTGTTCTGCCATGCCTACGCCCACATCAGTAATATCGCCGTCTTGCAAACCATATTCACGCATAAAATATTGACGGCTTAACCTTGCCCCTGCTTGGGTCAGTGCCACATCTCGCTGGGCTTGTTCTAGCCCACCGTTACTGTCTTCAAAAAATTCAAACTGTGGGGCGACCCCACCCCAGTTATAATCCACAATCCAGTTGATGAGTGTTTGCAACTGCTCGGCAATCATCTCGCAGTCAGCAAGGGCAATCTCAAACGCCACTTCTGCCCCTGCGGTACTGCTTGCTCGTGTGGCATCGCTTTCGGTGGATTGGTTTTGACCGAGCAAGGCGATATTAACTTCACTACGGCAAAACATCAAAAACTTTTCAAAGGCATCGCTGGACGCACTTTTGCCACCTGCTTCCATAATCTCAACCGTGGAATTATCAGGGATAACCGCCACCGCATCTTGTACCATTGACGACAAATTATCCAATAGGATTTGCTGTTGTTCAATGTCATAGTTTTTGCCGTATTTGCCAATGACCCACGGCGAACCGTATTTTTCGGTAAACCGTACCCAAAAGTCCAGACCGCCTTGTTTAAATACTGTCGCCCAAAACACACTAGACGCATCAGGCTCGCCATAAGGATTTTCATAAGTGGGGTCTTGGCGTGGCAACAGATATTTGCGTTCAGGCACGATTAAGCCGTCCTGCCCTGCGTCCTTATCTTTAAAGCGTAGGCGGTTATCACTGTCAAAAAAGAACCAATCAGGGGGCATGGCTTGTACATCAACAGGCAACCACGCACCGTCCTGATACGCCCAAGAAATTTCGCACGGCTGATAACCATAAAACGATGCGTCCGCCATTGCCCCAATAATCCGAGATAGGGGCAAATTTTTAAAAATAGTATTGATGCGTTCGGTTGTCTCTGGCGTTGCTTTGTCTTGCACAATCCGCCACGCCTTAGACTTAACCGCACTTTTTCGTCTTCTTAAACAGCCCTTCACCCCTGCTTCGGCTTTAATTTCTTTATAGACTTGAATGTCTTTACCCATTTTCTTTAAAATAGGGTCGGGGTTGGGCAGAACGCTATTTAACGAACTAAACCCCGACACCGTGCCACGACTGGCGATTTGCCGTAAGTGCGGTGTACTGCTTTTTAACTCACTAAATGACACAAATTCGTTACCGATATATAAGCCGTTCATCGTCTAAATCCCCTAAATAAGCCACCAATCCCAAAGCCCTTTAATAGCTTGGTAGAGACTCGTGGTTTGGCGGTGTGAATGCGTATGTCCGCCCCACCATTGTCAATATTTTTAAAAGCATAATAGGCAAGCACCAATGCAATACCCATATCGCCATGTCGTGCTTGCTCATTTGCCCCTTTGTTTTTACGATTGGGCAATTTTGGAATGCCGTCAATGATTTCAAATGCCAATAAATCCGAAAGCGTATTTTCGTGCTTGGGTAGGTTAAATAGCATCTTATCTTCAAGCCCTGCCTTGAATGGGGGCATATTTAGGCTATACCATTTTTGGCTAAATTTGACACATTCCACCGTGTCCACGCCATAACGATGTTGGGCTTTTTCGGCATTGCTTGCCCCAATGCCACGAGCATCCAAAGCCACGCCTGCAAGCTGTTTTTCTACACGGTCGCAAATGTAGTTGAGTACCTGTTCTTGTTGGGTAAAGGGGATATTTTCAAGCTCCACCATGCCCACGCATTGCAGGTTTAAATCGGGCGTTTGCACCGCAATCGCATAATCGGTTAAGTCGCCATTTCGTCCATAGTCGCCCCCAATAAAGATTTTGCCTTTGGGGATTTCTGCCAAGAAGTCCGCCAACTGCTCATCGCACCAGTCCACGCAGTCATTTTCACGATAAAAATCGTCTTGCAAGTTAAACTCATTATCTCGTTTATAGACAAAAATCGGTGTATCAGCTGACATGACTTGCTCAATGAGTGGGCGAGATAGCCACCGCCCACCGCTATTTTTAGGAATACAATTTAACTCTTCATCAACATTGTCAGCATACATCGCACGGATTTTGTCTGCCCATTCGGTTTCTCCGTCCACCGTCCATTCAATACCACGCTTTAAACAGACACGCTGATACAAGCCTTGTTCTAGGGCTTCATCAAAGGTACAATGGTGTAAACTGTATGGTAATTTACCTGCCTTGACCTCTTCTACAAGCTGATTAAAGGGGTTATCCACGCCATTGTGCGTTGAAATAACTCGCACGCAACCACCCCAAATCAGCAAGGCAAGGGCAGACTTTAACAGCTCTTCTAGGTCATCGTGAAACCCTGCTTCGTCAATAACGACACGCCCCTGCTTACCACGCAAGTTTCTGGGCGATGACGATAAGGCGGTAACACGGTAGCCACTGGCAAATTTAATGGTAAAGGCAAGGATTGCCTTTTTCTCATCACCATTTTCAAAAATCTCTTCATGCTCTTCTACTTCGCTTGCCACAAGGCTATAAAACTTCGCCCAGTCCGCCACATCTCGGATAAACTCAATCGCCATGTCTTTGGTATAGCCAATGTACCAAGTATCCTGTCCGTTGGTACGACTGGCTTCAAGGGCGGACTCGCCAGCTTCTGCCCACGAACCACCGATACGCCGTGATTTGACAAAGATTTTCACTTCGGATTGGTCGGCAACCCATTTTTGTTGATAGGGCAAAAGCACGCTAGGGGCGGTCATGGTGCAATCCCCAGAATTTTGGCACGGATAAGGTCAGCAGTTTCGTCAGACAGTCCGCCTGTTTTCACAATTTCTTGCACTTCTTTGGCGGTTTTTTCGGCTTTTTCTTTCACATCTAGGGCGTGCTGTTTTTGTAATACAGACGCTTTGACAATCTCGCTAATGCCTTTCCCTGCTTTGGTAATCATTGACAAACGCTTGACAGGGTCAATGCTTTCATCATCGTCCAAGTCTTGTAGGGCAACCAACGCATTAAAAATCTCTGTCTGAACCAATGACAAAACGGCTTGCGAGCGTGCATCGCCGTCATCAGGCACGGCTTCGGCAATCATCAAGGACGCTTGGGTGCTGGCTTGGATTGCTGATAATTTACGCTCCAACTTTTGCCCATATCTATGGATAGCCGATTTGCTGATTTCATAGCCCAACTCTCTAAGCCATGTTTCAAGCTCCACATAGCCGTTAAAACCGTTTGAAAACAAACGGTCATCAAGCTGTTTTTTATGCTCTGGGCTTAATTTACTCACTGCATTGGCACGAGCCATAACACCCCCTAAACCCAATATTTTGACGGACGAGCCACGCCCACAGGACAATCCGCCACATATTCCACGACATCAATGCCAATGTGGGTCAGCTTGGCGTGCCAATGACCGTCTGGGCGTTTATTCAGCTCCACAAAGTGATGACTATGCAGATAATCAAGCTGAGCGTGTAACTCTGTGCTTGTGCCGTCTGCATAGATGCTACGCACCACATCAAGCAAAAGCACGTCTAACGCCCCCAATGGGCGAGCATTATGCAAGGCTAATAACAAGTACCACCGCATACCCTCACGGCGAACTTTTAAAACATCAACACTCATCATTTTTCCTTATTCAAATGGGTAAGCGTGGTTTGCACCGCATCAATCTTGGCTTGGGCGACTGTAAACGAGCGAATAAAGTCATCTTTTGAGACATATTCACGGGGCAACTCTGCCTTTAATTTTAAAATCTCACGGTCAAGCTGGCGAATGGCTTCGGATTCTTTATCCAGCTTATTACCCAGACCAGATAAAGCCTTAGCAAGAGTTTCATCTTTTTCTTTGATTGAGCTTTCCACTCGGCTAAAAAAAGCCTTGCCCACGCCCCACAACGTACCACCAATGGTTATCACAAGTGTGATAAGCTGATACAGTTCCAATTTAAAAATCATCGTCCGCTCCTGTCGTGCGTGCGTTCAAACTGCCATTGACAACCAACACACCGCACCGCATGGGGGATGGCTTGTTTGCGTTTGTCGCCAATCGGATTGCCACAGTCCACGCAAAGGGTAGTGTCATTTGGCGGTACTTGAGCTTGTTTGATTTTGCTGTTTAGCCAGCGTTCGTAGTCGGCATTGGCTTTATCAATCATGTCCGTCATGATGCCCCCTAACCGCATGAGAATTGGCTTGTTTGACAAACCGCAAAATCAATCCACACACCGCCACAATGGCGGTAAGTTTGTCTTGAATGACAGGTGGTAATAATTGCACGATTTCAGGTGGTAGTGGTACAGTCGCTAAAAAGACAATGATTGCAAACGCCCATGTGCTAAACCACTTATAACCAGTCTGCCAGTTATCCACCATCGTGATTTGCTTTTTCTTTGCCATGTTGCCCCTTAGGTTAGCTCAGTAACTTGGTCAGCTTGACTGGTTAGGTTGGGTTGGCTATCTTGGGCGACAAATTTAAGGTTATCGCTCATTCGTCTCATCCAGCCACGTCCAAAATGATTAAAGCTAGAAATTTTGGTATAAAAATGAATACGCTCGGCGTTAAATAAGTCGGTCAGAGCATGAGCTTTATCATTCATCGCTTGCTTGGTAATCTTGCCAACAACACCATCATCAACCACGCCTACGGCTCGTTGGAGTATACGTTTGGCGTTACCTACACCATGATTAACCCCTGCATCAAATAATTGAAATGCAAAAGCAAAACCATATTTTGTGGCATATTCATCACAGTTTAATGCGTCCCAAAATCTTGCCTTGTAGATTTTTTCTACCACGCTCATTGGAATGTGTCGCATTGACCCTGTATAACCAAACTGGCGAGCCGTGCCAATCGTAACACCATAATTGGTCTCACCGCCTTTGTCTTTGGGGTCATTGACATAACCGCCTTCGTGTTTTAGCACACGCTTTAATGCGACTTTAAAATTTGACATAAAAAATCTCCCAAGAAAATACTTGGGAGATTATGCGATAAATGGTACTTTGCTGTCTTTTAACCTGTTTTAAAGTTTATATGGCATCAAATAGCTCAAATTGATTTTGGGTGCGTTCTAATTCGTTCATTCTTTTTAAAATTCGGTAAATGTACGGCAGAGATAAGCCGTATTTTTGGGCGAGTTCGGCATGATTATGTCCGTTAAATGCACGATAAATCTCTATATCTCGCTTGTCAGCAAGATACTTTTCGCCCTTGATGATATAGATAAGCTGACCACCCCACTGCTGACTAATTTGAAACATCAGCTCATTGGCGACTTGGCGAGCTTGGTCTGGACTTAGATTAACTTCACTTAGCAAGTGTTCGGTATGCGTCTTTAAATCTTGCAACAACGCCCTGCCTTGCTGACTGCTTTTGCCTTGTTTTTTCACTCAAATTTACCTATTTTGTAGTAAAAATCACTAAAAAATCTGTTATTTATATGAAATTATGCCAAAAAATCGCTTATTTTACAAGATTTTTCTTGACAGGCAAAGCAGGTATGCTAACATGAGCAAAGTGCCACGAGTACCAACCGTATCAGAACGCCTTAGAGCATCAGAATACCAAAAGCCCCATAATTTCTATGGGGCTTTTTTCATTCTTTGAAACACGATAAATAAGTATTTTCAATCATAATCTCAGACATTGCTGGGTCGTCAATGACCAATTGGGGCAGTTCATAGGCTTTTTTGCGTATGTTGTTGGCTTCTTTTAGGGTTTCTGTGTCTATCTCATCTTTTGCAAATAAGGAGTAAAGCTCTATTTGACCACATCTTCTGATATGTTTGCCCTGCGTGCTTCTATCATATTGCGTAGATAATTTTCCCGAAAATCGCATATCGCTTGGTGCAGTTTGGCTTGTCGGTCGGCTTGAACAACGGCATTGACTGCTTTATTGACATCGTAGCTGTGGGCAAAAGCGGTGGTGCTTAGGGCAAGCATTAGGGGGATAAGTAACAACTTTTTCATCATATTTTCCTAAGATTGTTTGGTGCGTTTTTTACGACTGGCAACGGCTGAATACACCTTACTTAATTGCTCATCATCCAGTTCGGTCAAGCTGTCTGTATCAAAATGCTTATTCATATACTCATCAAGCCATTCTGGAGTGTCTTTGGTGTTGATTTTGATATAGGCATATTTGCGGTTTCGCCACGAACTGTTGTCGGTTTTGCTGGCTTTTTTGGCAGAATTTAACCGACCAATCCACATTCTTAGGTATTTTTCAGCTTTTTCAAAATCGCCAAATGGAATCAACAAATAACGAGTTACCTTGCAATGAGCATTCAAAGCCGACCAGACTGCTTGGTGTGATTTTGGTTTTTGCTTGACGGCTTGTTCTAGTTTGACAATGTCATCAACGAGTTTTTTCAAAACAGATGCTTGGGCTTGACTGATATGCTCCTCATTGGGCTTAACTTCGGCTTTGACCTGCGTTACATTGCGTGTGGCGATATTGACCACCCCTCCACTAACTTCATTGATGACATTTGCTGAACCACCGCTGGCAATGTGGACAAGGGGCTGATTGGATTTTTCTGCCATTTGTGCGTTGGCGGATTTGACCCCAGTCAAAATATATTGCACATCAACACCAAGCCCTGCCGACTTTGCCAAAAATTCCACGCCTGCCTCTCTTGCCCCCACTTCATAACGGCGTAGAGTCTCAGTGCTTATGTCCAAAAGCCTTGCCATATCTGACTGGCTATACCCCAAACGAGTCCGCTCTTCAATCAAGCGTATCGCAATGTCTTCACGCAATGTGTCCATAAAAATCCCAAAAAAATATTGAATACCACCAAATGGTGGTATATAATAAAATCCATTACAAGGTTTTTACCTTGTAATTACCCCACCCACTACGGAGTATTTTTATGACCAAACCAACCCAAACCCCCAAAGACCAAGCCAAAAAACGCATCTATGAGCAAGGTCTGACCGTCAAACAATGGGCTGAAAAACACCAATACCCAGTCCCAGAAGTTTACAAAGTGCTAAATGGCGAACGCAAAGGCTTGTATGGTCGTGCAGGTGAGATTGCCAAAGCACTTGGTTTAAATGTTTAGGCAATTTTACCCTATTTTTACCCTGTTTTCAATGCACAAGGAAACACCCAAATGACCCTAAAATCCGCCGAAAAAGTCCTAAGCACCCTAAAAGCCATGCGTGGGCATACGCTAACAGGCGTGTCAGTTTCTGAGCTTGTCAAACAAACAGGCGAAACACCCTCGCAAGTATGCCGTTATCTTGCCACGTTGGTTAGTCAAGGTTTTGTTCGCCAAGATGACAATGGGCTGTATTATCTATCGGTCGCTTTCGTACAGATTGCCACCGCACACAAAAAAGAAATAGAGCTTGCCGAAGCTCGTATTCACGAAATCCGCCAATTAACCCTTTAATGTAATTTGGAGAAACTTATGAGCCAAATGGTAGAAGTAACACAAGACGGTGTTACAGTTATTTCTGAAAAGAATGTAACTCAACACGCCCAAAAGCTAGGGGTGCTTGCCACTCAACTTGGTTATGACGGAACTTTAACCGTTGGGGCATTGGAAGATGAAATACGCTTTTATCAGCAACGCACCGTAGAAGCCTGTTTGGAGCTTGGTAAACGTTTGCTTTTGCTTAAAGAAATGACTCCACACGGTGAGTTTAAGCAACGCATTGCAATGCTCAATATTCATGAACGCACCGCCCAACGCTTTATGTCTGCGTCCTTAAAATTTAGCAAATCCGACAATTTGTCGTTTTTAAAGGCAGTGGGCAATCAATCAAAACTGCTTGAATTGCTTGTGCTTGATGATGACGAAGTAAAAGCCCTTGAACAAGGCGGTAGTATCGGCGACATCAATCTTGATGACATTGACCGCATGACTGCCAGTGAGCTTAGAAAAGCCCTACGAGACGCACGCTCCAACGAAACCGCCAAAGACAACATCATCAAGAAAAAAGATGAAAAATTGAACGAACTGGATGCCGAGCTGACCAAACTGCAAGCCCCCGCCAAAGTCAAAGAAAAAGCTGAAACTGCAAAACAGCAACTATCACAAAGTGCGTTATCAGAAATACAGTCTGCAACACTGACTTTATTTAATGACATTGCTCGCTTTACCAACCGTTGCCAAGCAGTTGCAGAAACTATTGAAGAGCATGGCTTATACCATTTACAAGAACAATATGAAACGAGCATCGTGGCAAGTTTTCAGCAGATTGCCGAACTTAGCACCACGCTTGGCGTACAGATTGATTTTGAAAATATGGTAACACCAGCGTGGCTTCAAGCCGAACAGGGCAACTAAGGAGCGAAGTCATGAAAGACATTGCACGCACCGACTATTTGCGAGAGACCGCCCAAAAGCTCACTCATGCCAAGCATGGCGAGAAAGGCAACATCATCGCCAAAGCGTGCGACACCTTGCAAATCAGCCGTCCACAGCTTTATCGTGAGCTTGAAGCGGTTGGCTTTACCACCGAGCGAAAAACACGCTCAGACAAAGGCAAAACCGTTGTGCCAACAGAAGTCGCTGAACAAGTAGGGGCAATGGTACACCTTGCCACTCGTGCCAACGGTAAAAAGACCTTGCCAATCAGTACCGCCCTAGAAATTTTACAGGCAGACGGTAAAGCTCCAAAAGTTAGCCCTGCGACCATTAGCCGAATAATGAAGCAAAAATTTTGCCACCCAAGCCAGCTTGCTACGCCAACGGCTCATATTCAGCAACGCAGTTTACACCCCAACCATGTGTGGCAGATTGATGCGTCTGTTTGTGTGATTTTTTACTTGCCCAAAGGCGGTATGCAAGTAATGGACGAGAAAAAGTTTTACAAAAATAAACCGCACAACCTTAAAAAGATTGAGAACGAACGGGTCATTCGTTATGTCATTACCGACCACTACTCGGGCTGGGTGTATGTAGAATATGTGGCGGGGAGCGAAAGCTCGGAGAACTTAACCCAAGTGTTTTTAAATGCCATACAAATTCGTGGCTTTGAAGAGCCAATGCACGGTGTGCCGTTTATTCTTTATGCTGACAAAGGCTGTGCCAACACATCTGGGCTTTTTAAAAACTTGATGGAGCGACTAGACATCACATTCATCGCCCACGCCACAGGTAACAGTCGTGCAAAGGGGCAGGTGGAAAACGCCAACAACATCGTGGAAACACAGTTTGAAGGTCGCTTCAAGTTTTTAAACATTGAAAGCATTGAGCATTTGAATGCGTTGGCAAAACGCTGGCGTGTGGATTGGAATGAACACAAAAAACACTCTCGCACCAAACGCACCCGAAACGAAGTTTGGCGGACGATTGCTATTAACCAACTTAGGAAAGCCCCGCCAATGGAGCTATGCAAAGAGCTTGTCAGTACCGTGCCTGTAGAGCGTACCGTTCGTGGTAATTTGACGATTAGTCATAGTGTCAAAGGTTACGGTCAGCACGATTATGACCTACGCCACATTGACGGCATTTATCCCAAAGCCAAAGTGTCTGTGGTGGTTAATCCTTACCGCACCCCGTGCGTTGATGTGATTGTGCCGACCGCAGGAGGCGAGAGCGTAACTTATACGGTTGAACCAATGCAGACAGACTGGGTAGGCTTTGATGTTAATGCCCCAGTCATCGGACAAGAAATGCGAGCCATGCCAAACAGCGAGATTGACAATCAAAGAAACAAGGTCATGAAAGCCGCCTATGGTGTGGACACACTAGAAAAAGCCGAGCAAGCGATTGCCAAGCGAGCAGTGGCGTATGATGGCAAGCTCAACATCATGGCAGACATCGATAGCCACGAACAAAAAGACTATATGCCGTTGGGCGGTGAGAAACTTAGCACGCCAGCCATTGACAACACACCACAGACTCGCAAACTTGCCCCACTTAACTGGGTGCAAACCGCCAAAACAATCCGAGCTGAGATTGGCGATTTGTGGACAGCGGAGCATTACCTTGCCTTGCAAGAGAGCTTTCCAACTGGCGAAGTACCTCAGGAAGTCATCGGCGAGATTATCAAAGGCATCTTAGAACCAAAGGTAGAACACCATGAGCAACAAGCATTGGCTGGATAAATACGACTTGACCCAAGCCAAAATCGCCAAAGCATTAAAAGTCAGCCCTGCCACGATTAACCTAATTTTTAATCATGGCAAATACCCAAAAGCAGGGGCGAACGAATTATACAGGCGATTGTGTGAATATTTAAACGGTCAAAAAGTCGCCCAAGCCGACATTGACACAATCAACAAACCCCAAAACAAATCAAACAAACCAAGCAAACAGGAGCAGACCATGCTACTCAGAAAACAAACCCTAAGCCACCCAGCAAAACGCCAGTTTAAGCTGTTTACCAACATCTTTACCGACAATGTGCGTGAAGCCAATCAAGTTTATCAAAATGCTGACATTAAAGACGTGCGTGAAGCTCTGTGGCAAACCGCCAAAGGCAACATGAGTTTTGTAGCAGTCATCGGACAGTCGGGTGCTGGCAAAAGCACGCTCCGCCGTGAGCTGATTGACCGCTTAGAGCGTCAAAAAGAGAATGTGATTGTGATAGAGCCGTATGTCCTAGCCACCGAAGACAACGACATCAAAGGCAAAACTTTAAAGTCGGTGCATATTGCCGAAAGCATTCTTGCCACGCTTGCCCCAAGTGTAAACGCCAAACGCAGTCCAGAAGCTCGTTTCCGCCAAGTACATAACCTTTTAAAAGAAAGCTCAAAGGCTGGCAATCATCATGTACTGATTATTGAAGAAGCCCACAGCTTGCCCATTCCAACCTTAAAACATCTTAAAAGATTTTTGGAATTAGAAAATGGCTTTACACCGCTTTTGTCTATCGTGTTAATCGGTCAAAACGAACTTAAAAATAAGTTGTCCGAAAACAACGAACAAGTGCGAGAAGTGGTTCAGCGTTGCGAGATTTTTGAGCTTATGCCTTTTGACCGCAACAGCTTAGAAGAATACTTACAACACCGCTCTCAGTCGGCAGGGCGTGAGCTTGACGAGTTTATTGATGAAAGTGGATTAAATGCCATTGCCCACCGTCTTGGCGGTTCACACAAAAACAAAGGGGCAGACAGTCTGCTTTATCCTTTGGCAGTTGGCAACTTACTGACTGGGGCGTTAAACATCGCATCAGAACTAGGAATGCCTGTGGTAACAGGCGATTTGGTTAAAGAAGTGTAGGAGATAACCGATGAGAACCATGACAAAACACAAACTCAACACCGCCTTGCATAAGACGTTTGGCGAACTTAGCGAACTGCTTGACTGCCCAAACGAAATCATCATCAATCCTGATGACCCTGAGCAAGTCGTTATCAGCGATGACTTGCAAAAGTCATCATTCAAACTTGGGATACTGGCAGGTTTTACCATAACCAAGCAGAGCCTAAGACAGCAATTTAACATCAACTAAGCGGAGAAAATCCATGACTACCAAACCCCAACTCAAATCCTGCCAAAACCTAGATGAAGTCCAAAGCGTAATTGCTTTGATTGGCGAACACGAGCGTGAAATCACACGTCTTTCTACCGCAATGAATGACGAGATTGCCCTGATTACCGAGAAGTATGCCAGCCAAATCAGCCCCTTAAAGTTGTCCATTGATGAGCTGAGTGCCAAAATTCAAATTTGGTGTGAAGCTAACCGTGCCATCTTGCTCAAAGACGGTAGCAAAACCGCCAATTTGATTACTGGCGAAGTGTCGTGGCGACAATGCCCACCGTCTATCAGAGTGCGTGGGGCTGATGATGTCATTGCACGTCTTGAACGTTTTGGGCTTGACCGTTTTGTGCGTGTCAAAAAGACAGTGAACAAAGAAGCCATTGGCGAAGAGCCAACAGCGGTTGCTGATATTGAAGGTATTACTGTCATGCAGGGCGTAGAAGAGTTTAAAATCACACCCTTTGAAATCCGTGTCAAATAAGGAACTATCATGAACAACATCACAACCTTGCTTGAACTTGAACAAGCTCGTCAAGAACTGCTTCATGCCGAACTACCAGCCGATATCAAGGCAAGCCAAGCCGAAAAGTTGGGCGACTATCGCACAGCCAAACGCCTATGGGAGACGGTTGCCAAGTCTGCCGAAAAAGACAGTTTGACACAAAAGTATGCCCAAATCCGCCACAACTTTTGTCAGTCAGCCGTCATGCACAACTACAAACGTCCAGAACTTAAAAATTTGGAGGCAAACCATGTTAAAGCATAAACAAAAAACCAATCATCAGCTACTACCAGCCGTGTTATTTTTGACTGCTTTGGTTGTCTTTGCCATTGCCAGTGGTGGCGTATTGCTTTCAAGCCTTGTCGGCGTTTTTCTTGCGTGCGTGGCTTGTATTATCATGACGCTTTTGGCGGTATTGGCGGTTGTTACGATTGTCTTTGCTGGCGATAAAGTATAGGCGAAACCTACCCCAGTCAAGAGATTGGGGTAAGGTCTGGTGGGGTTGGTCGCCCACCACTGATGAGCTGACCAAATTTAGTTTAACTTTAAAAGGTAAATCTTATGAACAAGAAAGAACTTATCAAATCCGTCTATGACAAAATGGACGGCTTACCACTCAAACAATGCGAGAATGCTGTCAATGCTGTACTAAACAGCATCACAGACGAACTGGCAAAGGGTGGCGAAGTCAATCTGGTAGGCTTTGGCTCATTCTATGTCAAGCCACACCAAGCCAAAACTGCTCGTAACCCACGCACGGGCGAAACCGTTCACGTCCCTGCCAAAAACGTGCCGACCTTTAAGGCTGGTAAAGGGCTAAAAGAAGCCGTCAATTAACCCATTTTTAGGCAAAACAAAAGCGTTTAAGGTGGGCTTAAAATCGCTTTAAACGCTTTTTTATAAGAGAAATTTGGAGTAAAAAATGACAGCTTGGCACGAATATCCAAAAACCAAGCCACGATTTAATAAAAAACGCAAATCAAGAATGTTTTGTGAGTTTTTATGTGTATCACTACATAAAGATGGTGGCTTTGTTTACCAAACCATAGACAAACAGTTTTATGATTTTGACAAAAAGTGTTTTGTTACTGGCAATGATAAAATAACCCATTGGGCTGAAATGCCAGAACCGCCAAAATTAGCGGTATCAGCTGCCCAATTACTAGGCTTGGAGTAAAAAATGACCCAAAACCAACCCAAACCCTACGACAAAAAGAAAAAACTTATCCAGCTTATTCACGTCGGCAAATCCGAGCTACATCTTGACGATGAGACCTACCGAGACATTTTGGCTTATACGATTGGTAAAAATTCCACCAAAGAGATGAGTGTTGCCGAACTAAATATCGTTTTAACCGAGCTTAAACGCAAAGGCTTTAAAACCACCACATCCACCAAACCCAAAACCACCACCAACAGCCCCCAAGACAGGCTTATTCGCCATTTGTGGCTAACCCTGAACGGCTTGGGAGCGGTCAATGACAGGAGCGAAACCGCCATGAACAACTATGCGACAAACCAACTGGGAGCAAACCTACCCAATCTTAACACTCGTGAAAAATCACAACTCATAGAAAGCCTAAAACAATGGCTCGCTCGTATTCGCCAAGCCCAGCAATAAGCCTTTAAAAAAACCGCTCTATATGGGTGGTTTTTTTATGCCAGTTTTTGCAAAAAAAATCTTTAAAATCTTGGCAAATAAGACTTGCTATGTGTGCCGACAAGAGCGATACTGTCCACACACAAACAATTTAACCCAATGATTTTAAAGGTGTTTTTTATGTTAGACATTCAACAAATTTTTCAATATACACAAAATTTTGGTGTAGCAGAATACGAAATGACAGATGATGATGAGCTTTGGGTGCGTGGCAAAGAATTTGGGACGCACATCATCATTAAAATGATGAAAAATAAACCCGTATTGACCGTTTGGGGTGGTGATGATTGCCAAGAAGTACTAGACAGTACAAGCCTACCCAGCATTGAAACCCTGCACGCTTATTTAGACGAACACGCCAGAGTTACGAGCGACAACCAAACTCAAACCCAAACAAAAGACACAAGCATGATTGATATTTACATCAACATCATCAAAGAAAAATTAGCCGAACAACAAATAGCCCTTGATTTTGAAAATCAAAGCCCTACCGAGCGGTTGGTGGTCAGACATATTGAAAACAAACTGGCTGAAATCATTCAATTTTTACAATAATTCAACTCAAAGCAAAAGCCCCAGACAAAAATCTGGGGCTTTATTGTGTGGGCTAGGTATATTATGGTAAAATGCGACAACGAAGTCGCTTTTGCCATGATTTTTCATCTTGCCAACTGGCTCAAATTTCATTGCATATTCTGCAACATCATTGCAATAACCCCTTCCCACTTTCTCCACCATATTCCCCATTCTTCCCATTTATCTCTAAAATCTGATTGAATTATATCATTAGGGATTAAATGATATACATAGACCCACCCTATAATACAGGGTCGGACGGTTTTGTTTATCAAGATGACCGCAAATTCACGCCCGAGCAACTGGCACAGCTTGCCGATATGTCATTGGACGAAGCTAAGCGAGTGCTTGATTTTACTGCCAAAAAATCCAATTCGCACAGTGCGTGGCTAACCTTTATGTATCCCCGTCTTTATATCGCCCGTGAATTATTAAAAGATGACGGCGTGATATTTATTAGTATCGATGATAATGAACAAGCCCAATTAAAATTATTATGTGATGAAATATTTGGGGAGGAGAATTTTGTTGGATTAATCCCATGGCGAAAAAGAACAGCTAAATCTGATGTTCCATTTGGTGTGTCGCAAGATTACGAGTGGATTTTGGTTTATGCAAAAAGTGATAAATTTGTTGCAAGTGTAGAAGGTAAAGAACGTAAATATTACGAAACAGACGATTTTCCTAATAGACCTTGGCGAATTCATGATTGCACAACACAACGAACGGCAAGCGAGCGTCCTAACAGCTTTTTTACAATGATAGACCCAAAATCAGGAAAAGAATATCCAGCCAATCCTAATGCAACTTGGCGAGTTACAAAAGATACCCTTCAAGAATACTACGATAAAGGCAAAATTGTCTTTCCTGATGATTATGATTTTTTAAAGATTAGTCGCCCTGTTATGCGTTATTTTAAAGATGATGACATGGCAAAGGCGGGAGATAATTTTGGAAGAATTGCTGTTAGTACAAAACTTCCTGATAATATTGGTATGTCGCTAAATGGTACAAAAGAAATTACAGAACTTTTTAATGGTAAGTTGTTTGATTTTCCAAAACCCACCAATCTTATTAGTTATTTTGCTCAAATTATCTTTGATAAAAATGCCTTAATCCTAGACTTTTTTGCAGGTTCGGGTACAACCGCCCATGCAGTCATGCAATTAAATGCCGAAGATAAGGGCAATCGCCAATTTATTTGCGTACAATTACCAGAATTAACCGATAAAAAATCAGAAGCCCATAAAGCGGGATTTGATACCATTTTTGACGTTACCAAAGAACGTATTATCCGCTCTGCCCAAAAAATACAAAGTGAAAATCCTGATTATACAGGCGATTTGGGATTTAAAATTTTTGAGATGATAGATGACTTTTTGGCGATTGATGATAATGAGATAAATCCACAAACTGCCTTGCCTGATTTATTTAGCCAGACATTTAGCGAGGATGAATACCACACACTTTTGACGACATGGCGAGTATATGACGGTCATGTTTTGACAGATAAAGTACAAAGTATTGATTTGGCAGATTATACCGCTTATTTATGTAATAAAACCTTATATATCATTTATCCTGATTTTGATAGCGGTCATATTAAAGCCTTACTTGATAAATTGGATAATGACAAATCATTTTTGATAGAGCGGATTGTATTATTTTGGCTTAGTGTGGACAGTGCCAAACAAAAAGAATTGGCACAGGCATTAACAACGTATAATAATAAAAAGAACCTAAACATTCATTTGGTGGTTAGAGTGCTATGAAAAAAGGCTTTCATTATGAAAAAAACTTGCCACACCAAATCGGGGCGGTAAATGCGGTATTAAGTGTTTTTGATAATGTTCATAAAAAAGACAATGACAGGGGCGAAAATCCCACATTGTCTTTTGTGGGCGAGCGTTATAAAAACAACATTCATCAAATCCAATCAGACAATCAAATTGACAAATCACCTGATTATAGCAATGTCTTAGATATTTCTATGGAGACAGGCACGGGCAAAACTTATACCTACACCCAAACCATGTATGAATTGCACAAAAGATTGGGTATTTATAAATTTGTGATTGTCGTGCCGACTTTATCCATTAAAGCAGGAACGGAGCAGTTTTTAAAATCGGACGCTTTAAAAAATCATTTTAGATTGGATTTTAATTTGGAATATGGACAAGCTGAAATTGAGCTGTATGTTGTAGAAAGCCAAAAAACCAAAAAAGGCAAACGCACCAATCCCATGCCAAGCGAGATTGTGCGATTTGTCCAAGCTGATAATACCCAAAAAATTCATGTGTTATTATTAAATATGGGTATGGTCAATAGTAAAACCATGAAAGGCGAAGATAATGGCAATGACGGCAGTATTCTATTAAAAGATAAATTTGATAAGCCTTTTGAAGCGATTGGTTCGGTCAATCCGATATTGATTATTGATGAACCACACCGATTTGATGACAATAACAAAACATGGCAGTCATTATTAAATCTAAATCCCCAATACATATTGCGTTATGGGGCGACATTTAATGATAGATTTAAAAATTTGATTTATCGGTTAAGTGCCATTGACGCTTTTAATCAAGATTTGGTCAAAGGCGTGATTGCCTATATCACCGACATTCAAGGCGATGACGGCACAAAAATCAAATTGGTAGAGAGTAATAATAATCAGGCGATTTTTGAATTGATAGAAAACAAAAAATCAACTCAAAAATTTACTCTAAATAAAGGCGAGAATTTACAAAAAATTCATCATCATATTGATGAGTTGTACCTGCAAGACTTAAAATCAGGCAGGGTTATATTAAGTAATGGCATAGAATTAAAAACAGGCGATAAAATCAATCCTTTTTCTTATGCCAATACGGTATTTCATGCCATGATAAGACAAGCGGTAAAGGTGTATTTTGAAACCGAAAAAGCATTATTAAATCGTGTGGACAAAATTAAGCCCTTGACCTTATTTTTTATTGATGACATTAAAGGATACCGAGACGGCGATGATATTGTCGGGAGTTTAAAAAGCGATTTTGAAATGATAGTCAAAGACGAAGCCAAAAAAGCCCTAGAAAAGGCGATGATTGGCACCGATTTTTATCGTTCCTTGCAAATGGTGTTGGCGGATGTATCGGCAACGCATGGCGGTTATTTTTCAAAAGATAACAGCAGTGATGATGAAAAAATCGCCAAAGAAATTGGCGAGATTTTGCATGATAAAGAAAGTTTGTTGTCATTGGACAATCCATGCCGTTTTATTTTTTCAAAATGGACACTTCGTGAAGGGTGGGACAATCCTAATGTATTTGGGATTTGTAAATTGCGTTCTAGCGGTTCAGAAACCAGTAAATTGCAAGAAGTGGGGCGGGGGCTAAGATTGCCTGTCAATGAATTTATGAGCCGAGTTAAGGATACTGATTTTAAATTAAATTATTTTGTGGATAGCAGTGAACGTGATTTTGTCGCACAATTAAAAGCGGATATCAATAAAGCTGCCGAGCATGAAATAATCCCTGTGGTATTTGATGATAATTTATTTGAAAAAATAAAATCAGCTTATTCAGATGTTAAAAGACGAATATTGATAAATGAATTATATGAACTTGGGCTAATTGATGACGATGACAACTTATTGGCAGGAGCGTATGAGACAATCAAACAAAAATTCCCCAATGCCTTTAATTATAATGCCTTAAAACAAGGCAAAATAGCAAATAGTGATGATAAACAAAAAACCAAAGTCGCCATGCGTACGGGAAAATACGATGAATTAAAATCCTTGTGGGAGGCAATAAATCAAAAGGCGATTTTGCAATATCAGATAAGTGAGCAGGAAATTTTGGCTTTATTGGTGGATTTTTTGGGTCAAAATAAAGCAAAATTTACCATGACCGGCATTAGTACAAAAACCCAAGAGATGATAAAAACGACAGATAAACTCATTGATTTTAAAACCAATGAAAGCATAGAAAATACACCATTTGAGCCGATTGTTACTTTAAATTATCGTCAATTTTTACAAAAACTTTCTCAAAAATCCTATATCAAGATGACGACATTGCACCAAGCATTTTTTGAATTAAAAAATGACATTGGTATTGATAAATTTATGAATGATGAGACGGTAAGAATGATTGATAAGGGATTTAATGATTATTTATTGAAACATTCTTTAAATAAATTTGAAATTGGTTATCAAAAAATCAGCAACCAAATTCACCCAACCAAACTCACCGACAAAAACGGCTTGCCTTTGCCTGAGATTGATATTAATCAAGATTGGGGTGTGCTGGGCGATAACAAACCTTTTGAGAGTTTTTTGTTTGAGCGGGTGTTTTTTGATAGCGACATTGAACGGCAAAACATGACCGCAGAAGACGTGCAAGAAGTCGTTGTTTTTACCAAAATTCCCAAAAACGCCATAAAAATCCCTGTGGCAGGTGGGGAGACTTATTCGCCTGATTTTGCTTATATCGTCAAAACCGCTAAGGGCGATGTACTAAACTTGGTACTAGAAAGTAAAGGTGTAAAAGATAAAGATGAGTTACGCCAAAGAGAAAATCATAAAATCAGACACGCCGAGCGGTGGTTTAATGCCATGAATGAGCAAGGGGCGATAAACGTGCGATTTGTTACGCAGTTTGAGAGTGATAGAGTGGTGGATATTATTAAGCAAAATCTGTCGGGATTTACCGAGAAATAACAATGTAATATTTGGCATGTGCTAAAATACACACCCCTTTTCTTATCTTTTATGTTATGTTATTAGCCATTATTGCGATGATTGTCGGCATTGCCTTGCTTGTGTATAGTGCCGAGTTTTTTATTGAAGGGTCGTCTGGCATCGCCCTAAAATTTGGTATGCCCAAACTGTTGGTGGGTATGCTGGTCATTGGGGTGGGCACGTCCGCCCCTGAGATAGTCGTGTCGGTGTTGTCCACGCTAAACGGAGCCCCTGGTTTGGCACTGGGTAATGCGTACGGCTCAAACATTACCAACATCACGCTTGTGCTGGGTGCAACAGCGTTGGTGAGCCCTTTATTTATCCAAAAATCCTTGGTCAAATCCGACTTTTTGATACTCATTGGTATTACCGCTTTGGCGATTTTTCAGTTATTGGACGGACAAGTGAGCCGTCTGGACGGGGCGATACTCCTTGGAGCGTTGGCGGTGTTTTTGGCGTTTCAGATTTATATGGCAAAACTGGGCAAGTCCGCCAGTGATGACGTGCCTGACACGGTCGATTTTTGCATGGGCATGGCGGTCGCCAAACTCGTCGGGGGCTTGGTGGTGCTGGTGCTAAGTTCACGCCTTGTGGTGTGGGGAGCGGTGGAGATTGCCAAAATCGCAGGGCTGTCCGAGCTTATCATTGGTCTTACCATTGTGGCGATAGGCACAAGCTTGCCCGAGCTGGTCTCATCTATCATCGCTGCACGAAAGGGCGAAGATGAAATGGCTTTGGGTAACGTTATCGGCTCAAACATCTTTAACACCCTAGCGGTCGTGGGCATTCCTGCTACCATCATGCCGATGGCGGTGGCTCATGAAGTGGTGAGCCGTGATATGATTGTCATGGGTGGGGTGACGGGACTGTTGTTTATCCTGTGCCTGCTTGCCGTGCGTGGCAGTCAAAAACTTGGGCGTGGCGTGGGTGCGGTGCTGTTGTCTATCTTTATCGGCTATACGGTATGGCTGTTTGTGGGTGGCTAAACCATGTTTTGCATAAAAAACGACCATGCATGTGATGGTCGTTTTTTATTGGGTGTCAGATGACCTTACTAAACCGTCCGCTGTGCTTTTGGGTTAGGTATTCATCAAAGACCATTGCTACGTTACGCCCCAGTATCCGTCCTTTGGGTAGGATTTGTACGCCAGTCTCATCAATAAAGACGAGTTTGTCGTCTGCCATTTGGTGTAGGTTTGCCAGCTCTGGCTCAAAATAACGGCGACTGTCAATGCCAAAACGCTCATCAACATCGGCAAAGTCCAAGCGGTCATGGCATAATAAGTTCATGATGACATAACGGCGTAACTTATCCTTCTCATCTGCCTTGATGTGCTTGACGGCAGGGAGTATGCCGTCATTAATGCGTGCTTGATATTCTTTTAAATCAGTGGGGTTTTGCAAGATATGCTCGCCAATCTGACTGATACTGCTTACCCCAAACGAGAGCAGGTCGCACTCGCCCAAGATGGCATAGCCTTGAAAGTTGCGATGGAGCTTGCCTTGACGTTGGGCGATTGCCATGTCATCATCAGGGCGAGCAAAATGGTCAATGCCAATATACTGATAACCTGCGTCCGTGAGTGCCTTGATGGTGTCGCCAAACATGGTGAGCTTGTCGGCAGGACTGGGCAGGTCGTCATCTTTGATACGGCGTTGGGCGGTGAATCGCTCGGGCAGATGGGCGTAGTTAAACACCGATAAGCGGTCAGGGGCTAGGGCGATGATTTTGGCGACTGTGTCCGCCATGCTCGCCACACTCTGATGGGGCAGACCATAAATCAAGTCAATGTTAATTGAGCCAAAGCCTAGCTGTCTGGCTTCACGCATGACCGCCTGCACCATGCTGTGGGGCTGTACACGGTTCACAGCTATCTGTACGGTCTCGTCCAAATCCTGCACCCCAAATGATAAGCGATTGACCCCCAGTGAGCGTAAGACCGCCAAAGTCGTCTCCCTAAGCTCTCGTGGGTCAATCTCTACCGAATAGTCCCCGTCATCAGCAAAGTCAAATTCATCTTGTAAAAACCGCCACAACACGGTCAGCTCATCATCACTCAAAAAAGTAGGTGTACCGCCCCCTAAATGGACTTGTTTGACCTTTGCATTGCCGTTTAGCAGGGATTTTTTATGGCGAATTTCTCTAAATAGATAGTCTAGATAATCGCCCGAGTCGCTATTTTTCTTGGTGATGATTTTGTTACAACCACAGTAGTAGCACAGATGACGGCAAAAGGGGATATGAATGTAGAGCGATAGGGGGACGGCAGGATCTTTTTGTTGTAAAATACTCATCTCCACACCGTCTGCAATGGGGGCGAACTCTAAGGCAGTCGGATAGGACGTGTAACGGGGGCCTTGACGGTTGTATTTTTGAATCAAGGCTTCATCAAAGCTGACTTGGCTAAAATGGTGCATGGCTGTTGTCAATAAATGGGTATTGGAGTGTTATTATAACCGTTTGGGCGGTGCGAGACAATAATACTTTTGGGGATTGATGTCACCAAAGGGCATGACAGGCACACCTGACAAGACCATTGTTTTAAAAATGCCAAATGGTGCGGGTTTGGGCTAATTGGTAAATTTATTCAATGAATAAAAACAAAACCCCAAAACAAAAGTTCTGGGGTTTTAAGCAAGCTGTTAGCTTAGGCTAGGGCAGATTTTGCTTTTTCGCAGATTGCCGTGAACGCTGCTGCGTCATGCATGGCGATGTCTGCTAGGATACGGCGGTCAATCTCAATGCTTGCCTTTTTAAGACCATTGATAAGACGGCTGTATGACAAGCCATTTAGACGAGCACCTGCATTGATACGAGCAATCCACAGACGGCGGAAAGAGCGTTTTTTGTTACGGCGGTCTCTATATGCGTATTGACCTGCTTTCATTACCGCTTGTACGGCAACACGATACACACGAGAGCGTGCACCATAGTAACCTTTTGCACGAGCCAAGACTTTTTTATGACGGCGGTTAGCCTGTACACCACGTTTTACACGAGCCATTAGATTCTCCTAGATATTAAATGTATGGGCACATACGGCGGATTGATGGAACGTCAGCGACGTGAACCATGACGCAACCACGCAATTGGCGGATACGCTTAGGAGATTTTTTGGTCAAAATGTGGCGTTTGAACGCTTGTTTGCGTTTAAAGCCGTTGGCGGTTTTTTTAAAACGCTTTGCCGCACCACGTTTGGTTTTTAGTTTTACTTTCATAAGTAGCCTCTTTATTAAAGGTTGGCACACCAACCGATGAACCTTTTTGCCAATTTACTTAAAAATAAATAGCGGAAGGTGGGACGCACATTATACGCCTCTTTTTATAAAATTGCAAGACTTAATAGCAGTCCATGGTAAAAAATGCCCGCTCAAAGCGTAAATTTGCCAAGTCGTCAGGGTGGATAAAAAAGTTGCCCACGCCACAGTCGCCCCACATCACATCGACACTCTCATCATTATCGCCGTCTTCGCTGACAAGCTGAAACAGTAGCACATACTCACTCAAAGGCTCATCATGCTCCCAACCACGCACGTCATCTTGGGTAAAAAATGGATAACCGCCCACACGGTGCGACTCGGCTTGTGTCCATGTGTCGTACTCGCTGTGTAGCTCCCAATCGTAGTTATCTTGGTCAGCTTTTTCGTTTAAAAATTGAGCAAGATTTGGCACAGTTTCATCAAATTTAAAATCAAAGGCGGTAACAGCTTGGGGCGTGGCGTCATCAAAACCGATGCGATAACTGTGATCGGCAGGAAAAGGCAAGGTGTATTCGCCCACTTGGACATCGTAGTCGCCTTGTGGGGTGTCTTTATCGACATGATTATGATAGATGAGCTTGTAGCCTGTATGGTCGGTGAAGTCATCGAAGTTAATGCCATAGCAGTCATCGTCATTTTTGATAAAAAACTGCAAAATCCCTGTGCGTGGAAAGTGTGGCAAGGCAGGCATTTGCTCAAAGTTAATCTGTGCCAAAAACGCCATGGGCTTGCCGTCCGTGCCTGTCGGATAGCTGTGGTCTTTTGGCAGATAAGGCGTACCGCCAACCTTGCTATCAAAAGGCGTGGCAGGGTCGGTAGATAACATCAAGCGAACGGACGGACGCATGGACGCAAAAATTTCATCGGCAAATGGGGTAAAGGCTTGGGGTAGGGTCATGGGTTGTCCTTAATTGTGGTGGTGTGAATGGTTATTATGGCACGTTTGGGCGGTGGGGGCAAGGAAGTTTGGGCTGTTTATGGTAAGCAAATTGAACTTTTGAAAGCTCAAAAAACCTGCTATCATACCCCAAAAAACGGAGCAGACCATGACAGACATTGCTTTTATTGACTTGGAAATTGATAGCAAAAATCGCATTGTGGATATTGGGGCGATTTATGATAAGCATGATTTTCATCAAAACCGCCCAAGCGAGCTGATACAACTTATCAAGCCTACCAAATACCTGTGTGGGCATAACTTTTTGGCACATGATTTTGGGTATCTAAAAAGCGATTTGACCGCCATTGGCAAAACAGACAAGCACATCATTGATACGTTGTTATTATCGCCCCTATTGTTCCCTGCTCGTCCTTATCACGCATTGAATAAAGACTACAAAGCCCAGTTTGAAGACTCCAACAATCCTCTAAATGACTGTAAAATCACCCAAGAGCTTTTGGACGAGTTAGCCCATGCTTTTGGCAAACTGCCCATTGACGTGGGGCGTATTTTTTATCGGCTTTTACATCAAAAGGCAGGGTTTGGGGCGTTTTTTGAGTGGATAAAATTTGAAGACATTCACGAAGAGTTATCCACACTTATTGGCACGACTTTTGGGTCAAAAATTTGCCAAAATGCCCCACTAGATACGCTCATCAGTCAGCACCCTGTGGAGCTGGCATATGCTCTATCACTCATTCATGCCCAAAGTCGCTACTCTATCACGCCTGTGTGGCTACAACACCAATACCCCAAGATTGAGATGATTTTGATTGAGTTGTGTGCCACGCCTTGCCAAGGCTGTGCCTATTGCCAACATGAGCTGGACGCAGTCAAGGGCTTAAATCGCTACTTTGATTATCCAACCTTTCGCAGTTATGACGGCAAGCCCTTACAGCAACAGACTGCTGAATGTGCCATTGCAGGCGGGTCGCTGTTGGCGGTGTTTCCCACAGGCGGTGGCAAGTCGGTAACGTTCCAAGTGCCTGCACTCATCGCAGGCGAGCGTGCCAAAGCCTTGACGGTGGTCATCTCGCCCTTACAATCGCTCATGAAAGACCAAGTGGATAATTTGGAACAAAAAGGCATTAGCGAAGCGGTAACGATTAACGGCTTGCTAAATCCCATTGAACGCCAAAAAGCGGTGGAACGTGTCCAAGACGGCGCGGCAAACCTGCTCTACATCTCGCCTGAGAGCTTGCGTTCACGTACCATAGAAAAGTTGTTGCTCGGCAGAAACATCGCTCGGTTTGTCATTGATGAAGCCCACTGTTTTTCGGCATGGGGGCAGGATTTTCGGGTGGATTATTTGTATATTGGCGAATTTATCCGCACGCTGTGGCATAAAAAACAGCTAGATACCCCAATCCCTGTCTCATGCTTTACCGCCACCGCCAAAATCCAAGTCATCGAAGATATTTGTGCTTATTTTAAAAAAGAGCTCGGGCTCACACTCACACGCTTTATCGCCCCTGTCGCTCGCAAAAATCTGCATTATCAAGTCATCGCCAAACCAAACGAAGATGAAAAATACCAAGCCTTACGCAGTTTGATTGAAACGCACAACTGCCCCACGATTGTCTATGTCTCTCGCACCAAACGCACCATTTCTTTGAGCGAACATCTGCAAAAAGACGGTTTTTCTGCTTTGGCTTATCATGGCAAAATGAATGCCGATGACAAAATCCACAATCAAAATGCCTTTAAAGCGGACGAAGCTCAAATCATGGTCGCCACGTCCGCCTTTGGCATGGGCGTGGATAAGCCCAATGTGGGGCTTGTGGTGCATTATGACATCTCGGATTCTTTGGAAAATTATGTTCAAGAAGCAGGACGGGCGGGGCGTGATGAGAAGATTTTGGCGGATTGTTATGTATTGTTTAACGCATCAGACGATTTGGATAAGCACTTTACCCTACTAAACCAAACCAAAATCTCGGTCAATGAAATCAAGCAAATTTGGCGTGCAATAAAAGAGATGTGCGGTACACGTCCACAAATTTGCGAATCCGCCTTACAAATTGCCAGACAAGCAGGTTGGAATGACTTACACCCTGACGACATAGAAACCCGTGTCAAAACCGCCATTTCGGCATTAGAAGACGCAGGTTACATCAAACGTGGGCAAAATATGCCCCGTGTGTTTGCTACAAGCATTCTTAGCAAAAACGCCATGGAAGCGATAGACAAAATCAATGCATCCACGCTCATTCACCCTGATGAAAAAATGCACGCCGTGCGGATTGTCAAAAAGCTGTTTTCGCACAAACGCCAACAAATGACCGATGAAGACGGCGAATCTCGGGTGGACTATTTGGCGGACGTGCTGGGGCTAGAAACAGGGCGAGTGGTGCGGATTATCACATGGCTAAGGCAAGAGAGTATCCTAGCCGACCAGCAGGATTTACAAGCCTTTATCGGCAAAAACACCCGTACAGGCGACAACATCGCCAAACTAAACCGCTTTATCAATACCGAAAAAGCCATGCTTGACGCATTTGGTGAGTATGAACCGAACTGGTCGTTTAAAGAATTTACCCAAAACGTTCAGCAATATCTGACAGATGCCACGCCCAAAAACATCAAAACACTCATCAATTTTTGGAAAATCAAAAACTGGCTTGGGCGTGATGATGACAGTCATGGCGACATGGGGCTTGTGTTAAAGTACGACACAGATACACTCAAAGAGCTACTGACACGCAAGGCAGAATTGGCGGATTTTGTGGTGCGGTATGTGTCGGATTTGGCAAAAAATTCAGGCAAAGCGTCTCATGGCGACTGGCTAGAAGTGCATTTTTCGGTGGGCGAATTAAAAAACGCCTTTGACGGTGGATTGTTCGGCTCGGTCAGCCTTGATGACATCGAAGACGTGCTGTTTTATTTGGTAAAAATGGACGTGTTAAAAATTGAAGGCGGATTTTTGGTGCTGCATCAACGCCTTTTCATCTCTCGCCTAGAAAAAGACGGACGCAAGCAGTACACGCTAGACGATTATAAAAAACTTGCCAATTATTATGACACTCGCAAAGAGCAGATTCACATCGTGGGCAAATACGCCAATCTCATGCTTGCCGATGAAAAGGGGGCAATGGGCTTTGTGAATGATTATTTTGGACTGGATTATCAAGAATTTTTACAAAAATATTTTGATAAAGATGAAAGGTCTGCCCTAAAACGCAACATCACCGCCAGTCGTTTTGAGAAGTGGTTTGGCAATTTGTCGCCACAGCAGTTACGGATTATCCAAGATGACAAAAGCCGTGTCATTGTGGTGTTCGCCTCCCCTGGTAGTGGCAAAACACGGGTGCTGGTGCATAAACTTGCGTCTTTGTATCAATTAGAAGATGTCAAGCACGAAGGACTGCTAATGCTGACTTTTTCTCGTTCAGCGGTGCATGAGTTTAAAGCACGGCTGTTTGAAATCATGGGCAATTCGGCAAGTTATATAGAAATCAAAACCTTTCATGCGTACTGCTTTGATTTGCTTGGACGTGTGGGCGATTTACAAAATGCCCAAAATGTCGTGCGTGATGCGACCGTTAAGATTAAAAATGGCGAAGTTGAACCCAATCGCATTGCCAAAACGGTACTGGTCATTGACGAAGCTCAAGACATGAATGAAGAGCAGTTTGAACTGGTGCGGACGCTCATAATCCAAAACGAAGACATGAGAGTGATTGTGGTGGGCGATGACGACCAAACGATTTATGAGTTTTCAGGGGCAAGCCCTAAATACATGCACCGCTTTTTGCGTGATTTTGGGGCGACATCGTATGATTTGGTGGATAATTATCGCAGCGCGGTTCGTATTGTGGAGTTTTGTAATGGTTTTGCCAAGCACATCACAGAACGCCTAAAAACCCAAGAAGTCAAAGCGGTCAGTACCGATGTGGGGCGTGTGTCGGTGGTGGATTTTACAGGCGATGTGTCGGCATACCTACTCGCACAAGTACGTGAAGCCTATGACAGCAAGCGGTCGGTGGCGGTACTTACCCAAACCAACGAAGAAGCGATTTGGCTGGCAGGACAGCTTGGGCGGGCGGATATTCCCCACAAACTTATACAAAGCAATCAAGGTTTTGCGGTGCGTGATTTGTTAGAAGTGCGTGTGTTTGAGTATTATTTGGCACTCACGCCTGAGCAGGTTGTGATAGATGATGACGTATGGCAAACCGCCAGACAGCAAGCGGATGAGTATCTTGCAACCAGTCGCCATTTACCATTACTACACAACATCATCCGCTCGTTTGAGACCGCCCAACCCGAACGCAAATACGTCTCTGATTGGCGGATGTTTATCCATGAGTCGCATTTGGAAGATTTTTATCATGCCGAAAATGGCGTGGTGATGCTTTCAACCATTCACAAAGCCAAAGGGCGTGAATTTGACCATGTGTTTGTATTGATTGATAAAAATGCCAGAAAGGATAAAAACACCCAAAATGATGAACTAGACGATACCAAAAAACGAGAATTTTATGTGGCGTTTTCTCGTGCCAAGTCCGACCTTGTGGTACTCTCCAATCAACAAAAACTGCTTGAACTGTTGCCCAAGCACAATGTCTATTGGCAAAACTATCAAGGCAATAGCTCCAACGAGCGAGAGCTTGCTCTGTACCTTAATCATAAAGATGTGTATTTGGATAAGTTTTATGAATATGCAACGCATATTCGCCCTTTGCGAGCAGGGACGACTTTACAAGTATTTACCCAAAAATTTACTTGGGGCTGTTGTGATGAGCAAGGCAATCGGATTGTTGTCTTTTCCAATTCATTTAAAGAGCGATTGCAAGGCTATCTGCATCGGGGCTATCAGATAACTGGGGCGAGCGTGAATTTTGTGGTACTTTGGCAAAAGGCGGATAGCGATAATGAGACTAGGATTGTGTTGCCGATTGTGCATCTAAAAAGACAAGACATGGGCGGATAGCGGTATATTTTATAAGGCATTTGCTTTATAATACCCCTTTTTTATCCGCCAAAATCATGACTAACCAACTTCCCAAAAACGCCCTTATCAAGGCTCTGCCCCCTGCCGTTCAGCGGTTTATCGCTCGCTTTTTTGTAACCCGTGCTTTTGTGTGGCTCATCTCCATTGCCTTTACGCTCTTTGTTGGGGTGGCAGTTTTTGGCTACTGATGGCGTTATGGGTGCATAAGCCCTTTGGCGAGCTGGGTACGCAAGTTTTTATGGTGTTTTGGGCGTGTTTGGCAATGAGTTTAACGGGCTTTTTTATCACTCGGGCGATTTTTAGACGGCGGACGGATTTGGCGGTGTATCTTGTCTGCTTTGGTGTGGGGCTTGGGTGGTATTTTGGCATGGACGCAAAAAATGACCGCATTTGGCATGATGAAGTCGCCAAAATCATTCAATACGAAAAGCAAGGCGATATCGTTACCCTGCACAATGTGCGAAATTTTCGTTGGTATGATAAAGACAATTATGAGATAAATTGGGAAACTCGCCAGTATAACCTGCAAGAGCTAGAAACTTTTGAGCTGATTATTTCAGATTGGGGCTTGGATAAAATCGTACACACCATGGCAAGTTTTGGCTTTAAAAATGGCGAGAAACTCAGCTTTTCTATTGAAATTCGTAAAGAGTCACATGAGAGTTTTTCGGCGATTGGGGGATTTTTTCGCCAGTTTGAGCTTGGGCTTGTGGTGGGCGATGAGAAGGATTTGATATACAGTCGCACCAACGTGCGTGGCGAAGATGTGTACATTTATCCTGTTGATTTATCAAAAGAAAGCGTGCGTGAGCTGTTTTTGCTTTATTTACAAAAAGGCGAGAGTCTCAACCACGAAGCCCGTTGGTATAACACCTTAATTAGTAATTGTAGCACGCTCATTTTTGATATGATGGCACAAATTGAGCCGATACCGATTGACTATCGGGCGTTATTGGCAGGCTTGTTGCCCGAATATTTGCTTGATGAAAAGGCGATTGATACTCGTTATACGGCTGATGAATGGCGAGCGATGGCACACGCCAATCCGTATGTGGGGCATTTGATAAAAACTGATATGGACAGCGATGAGTTTTCAAGATTGATAAGGCAAGGGCTACCAACACAGGGGGAGAGATGATAAATTCTTTATTTCAAAATAGCCGATTTTTGGTGTATGTGATTGTTTTTACTTCATTTTTATCATCTGTCATACTCTATATCATGTCGCTCAACATTTTGTTTCATCTGTGCCTATCCTTTGTGATGGCGGTGCCTGATACCGCCAAATCAGGCAAACAGTTGGCGGTAACGCTCTTAAAGGTGCTTGATATTGGGCTGATTGCCTTGGTGTTTCAAATTACCAGTATTGCCTTGTACCAATTTTTTATTTGCAAAAAAGAAATGGTGGATTCTCGTTTTTTAAAGGTGCTACACATTCACGATTTTCATGATTTAAAAAGTATACTCATGCAAGTGGCGGTGCTGATTTTGACCGTGATGTTTTTGGAGCAAGCGGTGGAATATGGGGCAACGCTTGAAACTTTGTATTTTGCCCTGTCGGTGTCGTGCGTGCTAGTGGCGGTGGTGTTTGTGATTAAAAATTTGAAATCATCATCGCACGATAAGACGGATTAACCATCATCTCCTATTTTGTGATAAAATATCCCAAAATAGGAGATGATGATGAGCTGGCTTGATGATTTAACATTTAACGCCGATGGGCTGATTCCCGCCATCGCCCAAGACCACGCCACGGGGCAAATTTTGATGATGGCATGGCAAAATGCCGAAAGTTTACGCCTGACGGTAGAGACAGGCACGGCGGTGTATTTTAGTCGCTCTCGTGGCAAGATTTGGCACAAGGGCGAGAGTAGCGGACACACTCAAATCGTTCATGAGATTCGCACCGATTGCGATAGAGATGTGATTGTGCTTATCATCACGCAGATTGGGGGGGTTGCGTGCCACACGGGGCGGACGAGCTGTTTTTTTGAAAAATTGGACGTGGCGAGCCTTGATTGGGTGGCGGTGGATAAGGTTATTAAAGACCCTAGTGAGATTTATGGTGATGCGGTAAAAGTGGACGCACCGCATACGCTGATTAAGCTAGATAATAGCAAAGTCATTGGCGAGCTTGACCGCATCTTAGATGAGCGAAAAACTGCCGACAAAGACAGCTCTTATGTGTCAAGCCTATACCACAAAGGGCTGAATAAAATCCTAGAAAAAGTGGGCGAAGAGACGACCGAAGCGATTATCTCCGCCAAAGAATTACAGCTTGTGCGTGCCACAGGCGACAATGACGAACACGCCAAAGCGGACGTGGTCTATGAAGTGGCGGATATGTGGTTTCATAGCCTTGTGGCGTTACACCAGTTGGGGCTATCGGGCGATGATGTCTTGACCGAGCTGGCAAGACGATTTGGTTTGTCGGGTATTGATGAGAAAAATGCACGCACGCCAAAGGGCTGATTTCATCATTTTGTCAAAATTTTATGTTAGACTAATTTTTTAAATTTAAAAGGGTAATATCATGGGCGGATTTTCTATCACACATTGGCTGATTTTATTGGTGGTGGTGGTCATCGTGTTTGGCACGAGTAAACTTAAAAACGCAGGCAAAGACTTAGGTTCTGCCGTTAAGGGCTTTAAAGATGCGGTCAAAGAAGACGACAAGCCCAAACTCACCCAAGCCGATGACACCCAAGACGTTAAAGTAGAAGAGATTAAGGTCAAAAAAGACGAGACGGTCTGATAGGCTATGTTTAATCTGGGCTTATTTGAGCTTGGGCTGTTTGGGGTCATCGCACTCATCATCTTGGGCCCTGAAAAACTCATCATCACCGCACGCACGCTTGGCAAATGGTACGGTAATTTTCGCCGTATGTCGGCACGCCTACAAAGTGAGCTGGTGAGCGAGCTTGAACTCACCGAAGTACAAAACGCCCTAAAAGCGGAGATTGATGAGATTCGTGCGTCCGAAGCCAAGATGAAAGCCCAAATGCAGGAGTTACAAGCCAAAATCCGCCAAACCGACCAAATGGCACGCACCAATCAAAGTGCGATTTTGGATAATTGGCAAGAAATTCAAGACGCCAAGCAAGATGCTCAAAACACCGACACAAAAAGCATAAACCCCCAAGCAAATACCCCCCGATACGACACCTTACCTTTAACTTATCGCTTTTTTTTATTGGGCGATTATGACAAAAAACGCCGTCTGCCCCCCGCCCCGTTTTTACCCAATTATAAAGCCGACAAACTCTTATATCAGGGGGGCGTGTGAGTGATTTAGACAAACACAGCACGGACGGCGATATGCCACTCATGGCACATTTTGCCGAGCTAAGAACCCGTTTTATTCGCATGGCGGTGGCGGTGCTTGTCGTGTTTTTACCGCTCATGTATTTTAGTCGCCCCTTGTATGACTTGATTTCAAGTCCGCTTGTCGCTCTACTGCCCCATAACGCCAGTATCATCGCAACCCAAGTGGCTTCTGGCTTTTTAGCCCCGATAAAATTGGCGTTTTTTGTGGCGTTATTTATCTGTGTGCCGTTTATCATCGCCCAGATTTGGGGTTTTGTCTCGCCTGCCCTATATAAGCACGAAAAACGGGCAGTTGTGCCACTGTTACTGTCCGCCATTGTGCTGTTTTATGTGGGCATGGCGTTTGCGTATTTTGTGGTGCTGGTGCCTGCCCTAAAATTTCTCGTCCTGTTCGCTCCTGACAACGTCCTGCCGATGACTGACATTGAGAGTTATTTGGATTTTGTCATCAAGCTGTTTTTGGTGTTCGGTCTCATGTTTGAGATACCTGTGGCGACCATGCTACTCGTGCTCATGCGTATCGTAACGCCTGAACAGCTTGCCGACAAACGCCGATATATCATTGTGGGCTGTTTTTTTGTCTCGGCAATCATCACACCGCCTGACGGGGCAAGTATGCTCATGCTTGCCATACCCATGTGTATTTTGTTTGAATTGGGGCTTGTCGTGGCAAGAATGATTGTTAAGCCTAATAAACAGATTGCTGATGATAAGGTGTAGGAGCAAATTGCAATTTGTCCAAAATTCATTTGCCTAAACCAATTTATCCAAGCTCATTCATCTTAGCTAAAATAAGCATAAAAGACGTGTTTATCACGTCTTTTTTGGGCTTTTTTGACCAATTTGGCAAAATAAACAGTTTTTTGGTAATTTTTAATCGTTTGTGCTACAATGCCAAAAATTTTTATCTCTTTTAAATTTGTCTAATTTTGGCACCTGTCATGTCCATTGAGCTACCCCCATACCGACCGATAAAAAAACGCAGTGGACTGGCCGTCATGGGTGCGGCGTTTCATGCCCTGCTCATGCGTGAGTTGCAGACCCGTTTTGGCAGTTATCGTTTGGGTTATTTGTGGGCTCCCTTAGAAGTCATTTTGCAAATGGCGATTATGATGATTATCTTTGGGACTATCATGAAACGTGCCTTGCCTGGCATGGATTATATGCTGTTTTTGGTGGCAGGGTTTACGCCATTTTTTATGATGCAAAAAATCGCCACTCGCTCACTAGGAGCGGTGTCTGCTAACGCTGGATTGCTCATGTATCGGGCGGTACGGCATATTGATGTGATTATCGCTCGCTCGTTTTTGGAGCTGGTGATTTATTTTATGACCTTTGTCATCTTGTTGTGTGGGCTTGCTTTTTTTGGCATTGGGTTTAGTGTGGCACATTTGGACATGGTGCTGTTTTGTTGGCTGATGATGTTCTTGTTTGCCTTTGGGCTTGCCATGATACTCATGATTGTGGGGCATTACGGCGGTGAGCTAAGTAAGATTATTAGCATTATTTTTACGGTATTATACTTTGCGTCAGGGGTAATTTATTCGGTGCATATGGTGCCTGAGCCGTATTTGAGTTATCTGATGTACAACCCCTTTATTCATAACTTAGAGATGATAAGACACTCGCTGTCGCCCACCTATCCGATTTATCATGTGGACATGTGGTATTTTGCCAAATGGACAGTGTGTGTGAATTTTTTGGGACTGCTGTTATATAAAGCCTTTGAGCGTGATTTGATTCGTGCCAAATGATGATAAGACATGATTGAGATTAAAAACATTACCAAATCCTTTATGACCCCACACGGTCGGCATTATCTTTTTAAGGATTTGAATTTGACCATTGCCGATAAGCAGTCGGTGGGACTGCTTGGGCGAAACGGGGCGGGCAAATCAACCTTGCTACGGATTATCTGTGGGCTAGATACCCCTGATAAAGGCGAAGTGGTTACTGACAGCACCATTAGCTGGCCGGTGGGCGTGGCAGGGGGCTTTCAGGGCAGTCTGACAGGCAGACAAAACGTGCGTTTTGTGTGCCGTCTGTATTCGAGTGGTGATTATATTGATGAGAAGATTCGTTTTGTTGAAGAGTTTGCCGACATTGGTAAGTACTTTGACATGCCCGTCAAAAGCTACTCATCGGGCATGCGTTCACGGCTGACCTTTGGGTTGTCGCTTGCTTTTGATTTTGATTATTATATGTTAGATGAAGTCAGTGCGGTCGGTGATGCAGCGTTTCGTAAACGCAGTGAAGAGATATTAGAAGCTCGCCGTGAGCAGGCGGGATTTTTGATGGTGTCGCATAACCTAAAAGACATTGAGAAAAATTGTGATATTGGTATCGTGCTGATGGAGCAGACTGCCAAAGTTTTTGCTGACCCCAAAGAGGCCATTGAGGTGTATAACAAACATGTTCACAAAGCTAAAAAATAAGCGTAATCGCTCAGCCATCATCTTGTTTATTCTGGTGGTGATTTTGCCGTGGATTGCCATCAGTGCTTATACACTTGTATTGGCTCACCCACGCTACGTCAGCACATCGGATGTGGTCATCAAGCAAGTCTCCGAGCAGGGCGTGTCTGCCACGGGTATCTCATCATTGCTTGGGGTTAATAACACCAACCGTGAAGACGCCCTATATTTGACCAAATATATTCTGTCTAATGACATGATAGATAAACTGGATGCAGAATTTAAGTTTCGTGAGGCGTATCATGTCAATGGGGCGGACTTTATTAATGAAATTTCCACCGATGCCACCCAAGAAGAGTTGCATAAATATTTTAAAAAGCGGGTCTCGGTGTCGCTTGATGAGTTAAGTTATGTACTCACGGTAACAACAGAAGGCTTTGAGCCAGAATATGCTTTGCGATTAAACCAAGCCATCTTGCGTGAATCTGAAAAATTTGTCAATAACATCTCAAAAGATGTGGCAAACGAACAGCTTGCCTTTGTCGCCACCCAAGCTGCTGATGCCGAGCAAAAGTTAAATGATGCCAAAAAGGCGGTTATTGACTACCAAAACCAAAATGAAATCTTTGACCCCCAGCTCAACGCCCAAATGGTCAATCAAGTCATCGGCACCTTACAAGGGCAGTTAAGCTCACTACGCACCGAAGAACGCCAGTTGCTTAGCTACCTTAATCCAGAGGCACCACAGGTGGTGAGTTTGCGTAGTCAGATACGTTCGGTGGAAAAGCAAATTAAAGAAGAACAAGCTAAACTTACATCGCCACGAGATGCCAAACTAAACGCCCAAGCCTTAGAGTTTGAGACCTTAAAAGCAGAGGCGGAGTTTGCCAATGAGCTTTATAAAATCGCCTTGACGTCCTTGGAGAGTTCTCGGGTGGAGGTCATGCGTAAGATGAAAAACTTGGTGGTCATCACATCCCCACATCGGGCAGAGGATGCCTTATACCCTCGTGTGGGCTATGTGTTAGGAACGTCGCTTGTGTTACTGCTTATCTTGTATGGTTTTATCGTATTGGTGATGGCGGTCATCAAAGATCACGCCAAATAATGGAAAATAAGACAATGAAACATTTGCTAATAAAAACCCCCTTAGCCATTGCTTTGATACTAAGTGGCACTGCCTTTGCCAATACCAACTTTGCCACAGACAGCAACACAGGCAGATTGGCAGGCGTGATAAATGGTAGCGGAGACGTGCCATCAGAGGCAACCACCGCCGAAGCCGTGGCGATGGCAAGTATGCCAACCCATGCCATCATCAATAACACCCCTGCCATTCAACATGTCAAAACAGACGTACGGATTTTTGGCGAACAGCTCTTTCGTGGGGCGTTTGCCACCACATCAGGCTCTACCTTTAATGACAGCTATGTCATCAATGTTGGCGACAACGTACAGGTGCGAATGTGGGGAGCGTATCAGTATGCCGCCACGATGACCGTTGACCCGCAGGGTAATATCTTTTTGCCAAATGTGGGGCCGGTGCGTGTGGCGGGCATTCAAAACGGACAATTACAAAACGTGGTACAGTCGGCAATCGCACGCATTTACCGCTCTAATGTGGGCGTGTATGCGTCATTGGAGCAGGCTCAGCCCGTTAAGGTATTTGTAACAGGCTTTGTCAATCAACCGGGCTACTATGGCGGATTGGCAGCCGATAGTGTCTTATCCTACTTAGACCGTGCAGGCGGTGTCGATCCTAAGCGTGGCAGTTATATTGACGTGCAGATTTTGCGTGGTGGTCAAGTCGTCCAACAAATTAACCTATATGATTTTCTTATCATGGGTCGCTTGTCGCCATTTTCGTTTAGAGATGGGGACGTGATTAATGTCGCCCCCCAAAAACAAACCTTTGCCATCTCAGGTCGAGTGCAGAACGAATATGTCTTTGAGTTTGGGGTGAATGACTTGACCATCTCGGATGTGCTTGCTGTTGCAAACCCCCTGCCAGATGCCACCAACGTCAGCATTACCCGAGCATCAGGCAAAGCGAAGACGGCAGAGTACTACGCCCTAAGTGAAGCACGAAATATCCCTGTTCAAAATGGCGACACGCTCGTGGTAACGTCCGACCGTCATGCAGGGACGATAGCGGTGCAGGTCACGGGGGCTCACAAGGGTAATGGGGCGGTGGTACTACCCTATGGGGCAAGATTAAAAGATGTCATTGCACAGCTTGAACCGTCTAGCCTTGCCAATGTTAATAACTTAACCATCTATCGTGAGTCGGTCAAGGCAAGCCAAAAAGCGTCTATCAATAGAGCTCTAGACCGCCTAGAAGAGATGACACTGGCTACTCAGTCCACCACCCGAGAAGAGGCTCAGCTACGCTCAGAAGATGCCAAACTGGTGGAGCAGTTCATCAATAAGGCTCGTCGTATTGAGCCGACAGGGCGTGTGGTGGTGGTGCCAAACTCATGGCAGGACATCATCTTGGAGCAGGGCGACATCATTCATATCCCTGCCCAAACGTCCGTCATCACTGTAAACGGTCAAGTGCGTAACCAAGGGGCATTGACCTTTAATGCTGATTTGACGGTGGGCGACTACATCGCCAAATCGGGCGGATTTGATGACAATGCCGACAGCGATGAGATTTTGGTCATGCACCAAAATGGCGAAACCAGCGTGGTTAACACCGCTTATCGCATTCAAGAGGGCGATGAGATTATGGTGTTGCCAAAAGTCAAAACTCGCCGTGTTGAGATTGCTCGTGGCATTGCACAGGTCATCTATCAGCTTGCCGTGGCGACAGGTGTGATTGTCAAGCTCTGATGGTGCGTTATGCTTGTGCCACCAAAGGGATTATCAAAAATAATCCCTTGCTTGGCGTGGCACTTGGGGCGGATATTGTTTATCAAGACAAAACCGTCCAAGCCGTCATCGCATGGGGACAAAAACCAAGCCGTAGCAAGGCGACCGCTTTTGCCAAAATGCACAACTTACCGCTCATCACAGTAGAAGACGGTTTTTTACGCTCGCTCGGCAGTGGCATACACAGCGTGGGGGCGAGTTTTATCAAAGACGACTTGGGCGTGTATTTTGACCTAATCACCCCCAACCGCTTACAAGCACTCATCGCCGATAGTGTGGCACAGTGGAGTGATGATAAAGAGCGACACGCACAGCAGTTAATCAGCAAAATCATCACGCACCAATTATCCAAATATAACCAAACCACCACCGCCCCTGATTTATCGGTACTAGCAAATAACGACAAGCCCCACGTCATCATCATCGACCAAGTGGCAAATGACGCGTCCATCACAGGAGCAGGGGCGACTGCGGACAGTTTTTTTGCCATGCTCGCCCACGCCAAAGAGCGTTATCCTGATGCCAATATCTGGATAAAAGCACACCCTGCCGGCAAGGGTTATTTTGTCCCGACCGACATCGCCCCGCCGTTCTATCTAGATACACCCTGCAATCCCATTGCCCTTATCCGTCAAGCCCAAGCGGTCTATACGGTCAGCTCGCACATGGGTTTTGAGGCGTTAATGCTGGGCAAGTGCGTGCATAATTTTGGCGTAAACTGGTACGTAGGCTTTGGCTTGACCGATGATGATTTTGTCAAAAATAAACCCATTTATCAAAACCTTATCCGCCATTATCAAATGCTAAATATCACACAGACAAGTCTTAGTCAGCTGTTTTATGCCAGTTATGTGCGATATAGCCATTATGCCAATCCTGCCACAGGAGAGGCGTGCGACATTGAGACGGTCATGGATTATCTCATCACCAACCGTGATTGGCAAAATCGGCTTGGTCGTGAACTCCTTGTTTATGATTTTAGTCGCTGGAAAGTGCCATTTGTGCGGGGGTTTTTGGGGTTTGATAAGGTAAATTTGACCGTCAAACCCAAAACCAAATGGTGGTTTTTTTTGCCATATGGTATCAATGAAAAACGTGCCAAACGTGCCGATAGCAAAATATTTAACGCTTTATCTAACACTACCAATTATGTCGTGTGGGGGCAAAAATCCAAACACCTGTTAAAAGATAAACTCGCCAAACGTGGCATGACAAACCCCACCATTTGGTGCATGGAAGACGGTTTTATCCGCTCAAATGGCTTGGGGGCAACGCTCATCGCTCCGTTGTCGGTGGTTATGGACGATGTGGGGATTTATTTTGATGCGACCGCCCCGAGCCGTTTGGAGCAGATTTTAAATAGTATTTGTCTAAGTGATGATGAAATACAGCGTGCCAAAGGCTTGCACGAACTGCTTTTAACCAAACGAGTGAGTAAATACAACGTCCCCACCAAAAACCATGATTTTGTCCGTGGGATTAACACCTTAAAATCAAACCGTCCCATTCGCCTGGTGGTTGGGCAAGTCGAAGACGATGCGTCCGTACAGACGTGTACGAGCGTGATTAAAAAAAACAGCGAGCTGTTGGCGAGAGTGCGAGCTGATTTCCCTGATGATGTGATTATCTACAAACCGCACCCTGATGTGGAAGCAGGGCTACGGGTCGGCAAGGCGAATAATCATCATCTGGCGGACATGGTTGCTCACGATGTCGCCATGCCCGACTGCCTAGATGTGTGTGATGTGGTGCATACCATCAGTTCTTTGACAGGGTTTGAGGCTCTACTGCGTGGCAAGTCGGTGGTGTGTTATGGCTTGCCGTTTTATGCAGGTTTTGGGCTAACCGATGATGTGGTTGAACCTGATAACACCCCCAAAATCAATGCTTTAAACAGACGCACTCGCCCCAATTTGTCTACCTTAACCCTGCATGAGCTGATTTATAGCACGCTTATTGCTTACCCCATGTACCATTTGCCACATGGAATGGGGCTTGCCACGCCTGAGCAAGTTATTGAGTATTTGTACAATCAAACCCATACTGCCAAGCCAAGTCTTGCCAAACGACTGACCCAAAACGCCAAAACCACCGCCATGCAATTACGCAAAATCATCATACGGTAAAAAAATTGTATAAAAACTATGATACAATACATCAGCCAACTGTTTGTATTTTAATCAGTTTTTATTTCCATTTGTTAGTTTTTATCATCTTTTTACTTTTTTTGATTGTCTATGTCGCTAATATTAAAACGCCTGTTGTCTCATGATGACATTTTGCTTTTGCAGGGCAAAATGGGGACGTTTTTTTGTCGTTTTGCCACATTTTTGATGAGTGAGGGCAAGCGAGTGCATAAGGTTAATTTTAATGCAGGCGACGCTCTTTTTTATTGCCACAAGGATAAGATGAGTAATTTTCGGGGGCGTCAAAGCGAGTTTGATGAATTTTTAACCAAACTCATTGATGACAAACAGCTAGAAGCGGTGGTCTGTTTTAACGACTGTCGCCCCTATCATGAGATTGCACGGCAGGTGTGCGAGCGGTTGGGCATTGCCTTTTTTGTCTTTGAAGAGGGTTATCTGCGACCTGATTATATCACCCTAGAAGAGCATGGCATTAACGGCTATTCACGACTGGACTCAACGCTCATTGATACCCTGCAACGGGCAAATGACAAGCCAGAATTTACCGACAACCGTTTTTATCGGCTGTGTGTGGCGAGCATGGTGTATTATGTGGCGGTGTTTGTAGGGCAGTGGCGATATCCGCATTATGAGCATTATCGGGGCTTGTCCCTATGGGCGGAAGCGTGGGCGTGGGTCAAAGCCCCTGTGCGTAAGTTTACTCGTTATCATTCAGACAAACGTTTGCAAGAGCGACTGGTTGGGCAAAAAAACTTCTATCTGGTGAGTTTGCAGGTGCATAACGACTCACAAATCAGTCATCACAGTGACTATCAGGACGTGCGTGATTTTATTCGTGAAGTCATGATAAGTTTTGCCAAGCATGCCCCCAGTGGCACGAGCCTGCTGTTTAAACATCATCCGCTAGACCGTGGACATCGTGACTACACTCGCATGATTGCCAAGCTGGGTGATGAGCTTGGGGTGCAGGGCAGGGTGTTTTATGGCTGTGACATGCACCTGCCAAGCCTGATGAAAGCAAGCATTGGCATGATTACAGTGAACAGCACCACCGCATTGCAGTCGGTATATCATCAAAAACCTACCAAAATCATGGGGCGTGCCTTGTATGATGTGGCAGGGCTGACTGACCAGAAGTCTTTGGATGAATTTTGGACAAATCCGACCGCCCCTGACCGTGATTTTTATCTAAAATTTAGGGAATATCTCATTGAGCAAACGCAGTTAAATGGTTCATTTTATGGCAAAGCCCCGTGGGAGCTGTCAGGATTTTACCAAAGTTTGGCGCAGGATGTGATAACAACCAAATAAACCAAAGCTTTTTCATAACCACCACATTTATCATTAAACTTCCTGCAAAACTAGTTTTCCGCTCGCCCTGAGCTTGTCGAAGGGTGGCGGAAAACCGTCATGGTTCGACAGGCTCACCACGAACGGTTTTCTTTAATCTGGGGTTTTGCAGGAAGTCTATTTATCATATTGTGATGAATTTTTATAGGCATTTTTTTAAAAAACTGCTACAATATCCTGTTATCATTTAAATTTTATAGACATCATGACCGCACTTTCTCATATCCGTAATTTTTCTATCATCGCCCACATTGACCACGGCAAATCCACCCTTGCCGACCGTTTTATTCAAGTGTGTGGCGGTCTGTCTGACCGTGAAATGCAGGCTCAGGTGCTTGACAGCATGGATATTGAGCGTGAGCGTGGCATTACCATCAAAGCCCAATCAGTAACGCTATATTACAATCACCCTAATGGCGAAAAATATCAGCTCAACTTCATTGACACCCCCGGACACGTGGACTTTTCTTATGAAGTATCAAGAAGTTTGGCGGCGTGCGAGGGGGCGTTACTGGTGGTGGACGCCGCCCAAGGCGTGGAGGCTCAGTCGGTTGCCAACTGCTACACCGCCATTGAGCAGGACTTAGAAGTATTGCCTGTGTTAAACAAAATTGACCTGCCACAAGTTGAGCCCGAGCGTGTCATTGAGGAGATTGAGGATATCATCGGCATTGAGGCGGTGGACGCTCCACGAGTATCCGCCAAAACAGGCGTGGGCATTGATGAGTTACTACAAGCCCTAGTGGAGAAAATCCCTGCCCCCCAAGGCGACCGAGATGCCCCCTTACAAGCCTTGATTATTGATTCGTGGTTTGATAATTATCTGGGCGTGGTGTCTTTGGTGCGTGTGCGTGAAGGGCAGGTCAAGACAGGCGATAAGATTTTTATCAAATCCACAGGCGAGAGTCATTTGGTTACGTCTATTGGCGTGTTTACCCCCAAACGCTTGGAGACAAATATCCTACAAGCAGGCGAGGTGGGCTTTATCATCGCAGGGATTAAGGACATCGCAGGGGCTCCTGTGGGCGATACCATTACCCTTGCCAAAACGCCTGAGGTGGACAGCATTGCTGGCTTTAAAAAAGTAACGCCACAAGTGTATGCAGGGATGTTTCCCATTGATTCGTCTGATTTTGAAAAGTTCCGTGAAGCCTTACAAAAGCTCCAAATCAACGACTCTGCTTTATTTTTTGAGCCTGACACGTCCGAGGCGTTGGGCTTTGGTTTTCGCTGTGGCTTTTTGGGTATGCTTCACATGGAGATTATCCAAGAGCGTTTGGAGCGTGAATACGACCTTGATTTGATTACCACCGCTCCTTCCGTGATTTATGAAGTTGTCAAAAAAAATGGCGAGACTGTCTATGTGGATAACCCATCCAAACTGCCCGATACAGGCGTGATACAGGAGTTTCGTGAGCCGATTGCCCGCTGTAATATTTTGGTGCCACAAGAATATCTGGGCAACGTCATCACGCTTGCCATTGAACGTCGTGGCGTGCAGGTGGACATGAAGTTTATGGCTCGTCAAGTGCAGGTGGTGTTTGACATTCCGATGGGTGAGGTAGTCATGGACTTTTTTGATAAATTAAAATCGGCAAGTCGTGGCTTTGCTTCTTTGGATTATGGTTTTCATCGCTATCAAGCGGACAAATTGGCTCGTGTGGACGTACTGATTAATGGCGAAAAAGTGGACGCACTTGCCATGATTTGCCATCAAGAACACGCTCGCCGTCGTGGCAATCAGTTGGTTGAAAAGATGAAAGAGCTGATTCCAAGACAGATGTTTGATGTTGCCATTCAAGCGGCAATTGGCAGTCAAATCATCGCTCGCTCTACCGTCAAAGCCATGCGTAAGGACGTGCTTGCCAAGTGTTATGGTGGTGATGTTAGCCGTAAAAAGAAACTCCTAGAAAAACAAAAAGCAGGTAAAAAACGCATGAAACAAGTGGGCAGCGTGGAAATCCCCCAAGAGGCGTTTTTGGCGGTGTTAAAAGTGGATGGCTAGGCTTTGATAAATTGGTATAAAACTTGCAGATATTTATGATAAAGGTGGCTTGTGGAATTTGACATTAATTTAATCTTGGTGCCTGTTACGCTGGTGCTACTGGTGGCGTATTTGGCAGATAAATTTGTGTTAAAACAGCATAAATTGGTCGCCAAACAAACCAAGCTCATCTCGCACGCTCAGACGCACTTAGAACAAGTGGAAAAAGAGTTTAAGGCGACACTCGTGCGTTTTGGACATGACGAGGCACCGGCTGAGTTTATTGGTAATGAACATACGCCAGAGATGCTCAAAAATCAGTCGCTTGTCTATAATGAAGCCAGACGTACCCTAGCCGAAGCACAAAAGCAGGCAGGGATGAACGTGGGCGAACCGGTGGTTGAGCCAAAATTGGTGCAATGGGCGTATGAGTACCTGCCCATCTTGCTCATCATCGTATTGGTGCGTTCGTTTATTATTGAGCCGTTTAATATCCCATCAAGCTCAATGGTGCCAAGTCTATACACGGGCGATTTTATCATTGTCAATAAAGCATCCTATGGGCTAAGATTGCCGATTACGCACACTAAGATTTTAAATACAGGCAGTCCCAAGCATGGCGATGTGGTGGTGTTTCGCTATCCTGAAAATCCCAAACGCTACTATATTAAACGTATGATAGGTCTGCCGGGCGATACGGTGGCGTTTGCCAATGGCGTGCTATCCATCAATGGACAGGCGGTAAATACAACACCCGTGAACTATCAAATGACAGACAAGCTCAATGCCAAGCTCATGCCGGCTGTCATTGAGAATCATCGCCTGTCTGATGAAGAGCGTGCCAGATATGGCATAGAAGAAGAAAAGCACGCTCACTATTATCGTGAAACATTGGGCGAGCATGAGTATGTTGTGCGTTATTTGGGCGATTTAAATAGTGCGTCCATCGCCCCATTTTTATTAAAAAATTCACCACAAACTGCCACATCAGGCGGTACGGCATGGCAGATTACTGTGCCAAGCGGACAGTATTTTGTCATGGGCGATAACAGAGACCGCAGTGAAGACGGGCGGTTTTGGGGCTTTGTGCCAGAGAGCCATCTGGCGGGCAGAGCGACTTATATTTGGATGCACAAAGAGGCGGGGCTTAATCCACCCAGCTTTGGGCGAGCAGGAGCGATTGATTAGTCGCTTGGTATAAACTTAAATAGGTGTAACATGCAACAATTAACTTCATTAACCAACCAACGTGGGGCGAGTGTTACCACGATTATTGTCGGTTTGGCGATGGCAGGTATCATCATCAAGCTAGGGCTTGGTATTATTCCTGCTTATATTGGCGATTATCAATTTACCAAACTGGTGGCAGGCGAGCTAAAAAAAGCCAATGATGCCAAACAAACCGAACGTCAGTTCATGCAGAACCTGTCTCAGCAGTTGTCTATCAATGCCAACTACAACACCAAGCCAGAAGAAATGCTTATCTTTACCAACAAAACCCCTGGGGCATTGGCGGTCAAAAGCCAATATGAAGTAGAAAGTAACTTCTATGGCGAGACCTTTATTGTCAATCGCTTTGAAAAAGACATCACCGCAGCCGATGCCAAGTAAGAGTTATGTCTAAACACGCCACATTACCGACTCATTTTGCCACCTTTGAGCAGGGCTACCCCGTTCTTTGCTCAAAATTGGGCTACACCTTTAACGACCCTAATTTGCTCAGACGTGCCTTAACACACCGCTCGTATGACCCTAAGATGAGCTATGAGCGGTTGGAGTTTTTGGGCGATGCTCTTTTGGGTGCGGTGATTGCCGAGGCGTTGTTTACCTTTTTTCCCCGCCATGATGAGGGTAAACTTACCCGTATGCGTGCCACGTTGGTACGCCAAGAGACTCTTGTGCAGATTGCCGAGAAGTTAGAGCTGTCATCTCATCTGATACTGGGCGTGGGCGAGCGTAAGGGCGGTGGGCGACACCGTGCTAGCATTTTGGCTGATGCGGTGGAGGCGATTTTGGCGTCCGTGTATCTAGACAGTGGCGACATTGAACGGGTGAAAGGCTTGGTTAAATGCTGGTATGAGACCTTGATTACCGAAGTGGGCGAAGAAAAAGTGCTAAAAGATGCCAAATCTCGCTTGCAAGAATGGCTACAAGGCAACAAACTGCCCCTGCCGACTTATACGCTCATGGATACCATTGGCAATGCTCCCAATCAAACTTTTGTGGTGGAATGCACTGTGGCGGTGGCGGACTGTACGCCCATTACCGAGACGGGCGAGAGCAGACGCATCGCCGAGCAAAAATGTGCTGAGCGGATGATAAATCAGCTTAATAAATTAGAAAAGCCTAGGGCATTATAAAGCATATTAGACTTTCTGCAAAACTAGTTTTCCGTTCGCCCTGAGCTTGTCGAAGGGAGTAAGGAAAACCGTTAGATTTCCCAAGCTCACCACGAACGGTTTTCCCTGCAACATACTTTTTGCACTAAGACCAAATTTTGAACCGCAGGGGCGAATCATATTCGCCCATTATTACCAATAATCCCAACCAATCCCCACATTTACAAATACCATTTGCCCCGCCTGTGTTGTCGTTATATAATGACAGCATTGCCCCTTATTTTTGCAATTTTAGGAAAACCATGACCGACACACATGACCAAAACAATGACACCATTTCCGCCTTTTTTAATGACAATCCTACGCCTGTGATTTCTGATGATTTTAAAGCAGGGTTTGTGGCGATTGTCGGTCGCCCCAACGTGGGCAAATCCACGCTCATGAACCATTTGCTTGGGCAAAAATTATCCATTACCAGTCGTAAACCGCAGACCACACGTCATCGCATTCATGGCATTTTGACCAACGACACTTGTCAAATGGTGTTTGTCGATACCCCCGGTATCCACACCAAAGAAGTCAAAGCAATCAACGAGCGTATGAACAAAACCGCCGTGTCCGCCTTATCGGACGTGGATTTGGTGCTGTTTGTGGTGGACAGTACTCAGTGGCGAGAGGACGACCTTTTGACTCTTGAAAAGCTATCAGCGACCAATTTGCCTGTGGTGCTTGTCATCAACAAAGCCGACACCATTAAGGATAAATCCAAACTTTTGCCACTCATCGGCGAATACCAAGAAAGTTTTGATTTTGCCGACATTGTGCCTGTATCCGCCTTGCGTGGGCATAACTTAGATGGGCTTATGGACGTGATTGCGGGCTTTTTGCCGACCCGTCCGCCCATTTTTGACCCCGAGCAGATTACCGACCGCAGTGAGCGGTTTTTGGCAAGCGAGATTATCCGTGAAAAAATCATGCGAGCGTCTGGCGATGAAGTGCCGTACGATTTGACCGTGCAAATTGACACGTTCAAAGACGAGCCTGCCCACAAAGACCCTGAGACGGGCAAATGGCGACGTGCGGTAACGTTTATTGATGCGACCATTTTTGTGGAGCGGGCAGGGCAAAAAACCATTGTCATCGGCGACAAAGGCTCACGCATCAAACAAGTCGGCATAGAAGCCCGTCAAGACATGGAAAAGCTGTTTGACAAAAAAATCATGCTCACCTTGTGGGTCAAAGTCAAAAAAGGGTGGAGCGATGATGAGCGGGCGTTAAACAGTTTGGGGTATTAAATCGGGCTTTTAAAATTTGCCAATGTAGCAACTGTATTCCACTCCCATCAAAGTGCAATACAAAAACTTAGCACAAAGCGTCAATACCGAACATTTAACGTACGACAACTTGCTTTTGTAATTCATCTCTAACCCGTGCATTTAAAATGGTTAGTAGTTTGTGCATACAGGCAACAATGGCAACTTTGAAGGGCTTGCCATTGGCTCTTAATCTTTGATAGAAGGTTTTGATTTTCTCATCAAAGCGAGTAGCCACTAAGGTTGCCATATACAGTGCCTTACGCACTTCTGGTCGTCCTGCTTGACACAGACCTTTAAACTTAGTCTCTCCACTTTGCTTAGGGTGTGGGGCAACACCCACAAGACTGGCAAGTTGTTTGTGTGAGATTGTACCAAGCTCAGGCAGCATTGCCAACAAGGTGGCTGTGGTGGTTTGTCCAACACCTTTAACACTTTGAATGACACTGCTGGTTTGTTTTAAATCTGGGTGATTGTCATCATCAAGATGGGTTTTGATTTGCTTGTCTAACTCATGAATTTGCTCTGTTAGGTAAGTAATATGAGCTTGAATGCTACTGATTTGACTGTGATGAGATTGCTCCAAGCGGTTTTTTTCAGCCACACACATTTGGACAAATTGATTGCGTCTGTTAATCAATGCGGTTAATAACTCTTGGCTTTGACTGGGTGGGCAATAAAGCAAGGTGGCTAAATCATCTCTTTGTGCCATCATTTTGGCATAAAAAGCAAGCATTTTAGCATCTTTGTTGTCTGTTTTGGTTAAGGACTGTGATTTGGCAAATTGATGTGTTTGCCTTGGATTGGCAATCATGACACAAATGCCTGCTAAGTGTATGGCTTTGGCAAGGGGTACTTCAAGTCCACCTGTACTTTCTAGAACCACTAAGGTTTTGCCATTATCGCATTGTTTGTGTTCCTCTTTGATAAAACAGATGGCTTGGTCAATGCCTTGTGCTGTGTTATCATGGTTTTTGGTTTTGGGTGATAATGAAGTGGCAAGCACAAAGCTCTTTTTGGCAACGTCAATGCCAACAAAATGAACATAGTGTTTGTCTAACTCATTGTTTGCTGATTTCATACTCATCATAAACCTGCCTTGCATTCGGGTGTTAAACTGGCAACTGTACGGTTGTTATTGATGGGTGCTTATCTGGTTTCAATGCTACAAAACGAATGTCATCTCTAGGGGCGAAACGAAAGACAGATAAGCGGGTTGGCTTATTATATCTTGTTTTGGATATGCAAGGGGCGAATTGCAATTCGCCCAGTTGGAATTGATGAGATAAATCATTTGTTGGTTTGATTTGGGGTGGGTTAAATATGAATTGTGATGTTGATAACAAGATGACTACACAAGAGTTTTTAGCAATGCTTCAAAATTCTGATAAAGATAAAAGGACTGAGTTGATAAATGGTCAAATGGTGCAAATTGCACCCATGAAGCCACGCCAAGCCAAATTGATTGTTAATTGTGCAAATTTAATCACCACACATCTTTACAATCAAAAAAGTTCATGTTTTTGTTTTACTAAAATGATTTGCAAAATTGATGAGCATAATTGCCCCCAACCTGATATTTTGGTGGTGTGTAATGACAGCGTGCATGGCGAATTGTTGGCGCATCCTACGGTGGTGGGCGAGATTTTTTCATCAAATCGTAGCAACGACATGAAAAAATTGGCACGTTACAAAAAATGCCCGTCCATTTTTGAGATTTTGATGATTGAACAAAACAAAATGCAAATCACGCTCCACAAAAAAACAAAATGGGGCAATGGTCGTATGAGACTTATCATGCAGGCGAGCGTATTTATTTAGACAGCATTGAATTTGACTGTTTGGTGGATGAGATTTATCATTCGGTTAAATTTGCCAAATAACCCATGAAAGTTTCTAATTAAAACCCATGATACCTTTTACTGATTTTCATCAGCTATTTACACAGACCATCATCAAGCGTGGGCAAGCCTACCATGCTTCTGATAATGTGCTGTCTTTGCAACATGATGGCGATGGGTATTACATGGCGGTGGTGCGTGGCAGTCGCCGTTATCAGATGAGAGTGGCGTTATCACACCCAAAGGATGAGCTGTGCATTGAATCATTGACCTGTAATTGTGAATACTGGGATAACTGCAAACACATGGTGGCGGTGCTATATGCCATGAAGGAGAGTCTAGATGACATCACGTCGTGCTTGTCATCAAAAGAGCGGGGAGCGTGTTCGGTAGTGGCTGATGATTTTTATGAGAGCATGGGGCGTTACGATAAAGATGAACTCATTGATTTTATTAAATCATTAGACAGAAAATATCAGCATGTTCGTGATGATTGGGTGCTGTTTTGTGCCAATCATCAAGGCGAGCAGTCGCATGATATAACTGAGCAAAAGCTCCTGATTACACTCAGTAAGCAGGTCAATGACATCTTATCGATGGTGGATGTTCGTGATTATGAAGAGTTTGTTTTTGATGATGCAAGTTTGGCACTGATGCAACTGATGGCACAAGTTACTAAGCCATCAGACCAAGTGGCTTTATCCTTGATATGGATTGATAAGGTGCTGGCATTGTTTGATGAGATGATGGTTGATGCCGAGGTTGAGTGTTCGCTCAATTACTGCTTTGGGGTGTTGGCAGAGCATTTGTTTGGCGGTTTTGACTATGAGCCAAGCTGGGGTTATCGTCCTGTTTTGTATCAGTCGTCGGGGTCATCAAAACTGGATAAGACCCTGATGTCAGCACAAGCATGGGCACAGACTTACGTTCGCAGGCAGTATGAATTTTATCCAAATATTGAGCGGTTTTATTTTGATTGCTTATGGGCAAAGGGCGAGCAAGATGGGGCGATGGCATACCTAGATGGACTTATCACGCAGGCTCAGCGATTGGGTCATCATGATGTGGACGCTTTGATATTAAGTAAAATTGCCATTTATGATGCGTTGGGCAAAGACAGTGATGCTCTGGTGGGGCAATATGATGCTCTTGCCAAAGTTAGGATTCATCAAGCCTTGCAAATGGCGGACAGTGGCAATGCCGACAAAGCCATGGATGGTCTAAAAGATGCCATCAGTAGCACAGACAGTCATCAAGATAGGCAAAGTTTTTATATTTGCTTGTTTGAGCTTGCCAAATCACACCGTCATTTGCCTTATCTGCACGAAGCTGGTCGGACATTGGCATTGACTTGGTGTTATAATCAGCACCGTATTAGTGATGAGTATTTGGATGAATACCAAAGCTGTTTTGATGATAAGACATGGCAAGACATCTCTCGGGCGTGGCATGATGAGCTGTATCAGACCATCCAAGATAAGGATGACATCAAGGTACGTCAGTTGGCACATTTGTACGATAGACAGCAAGACATCAAAGGGCTTAGCGACCTGTTGCGTATGTTTGGCGATGTGGATTTATTAACCTATTATATCCAGACATTAAGCCAAGACAAGGACAATCACGACTGGCTGGCGATGGTGTTTTATGAGCATTGGCAGACGGTTGTGGGCAGTTTGTCAGGGCGAAAGGCTTATCGTGATTTTGCTCGGCAGGTTAAAAAAGTCACCAAGTGTCTGCCTGGCCATCATGGGCGGTGGCAACAGATGGTGGATGAGTGGCTGGCGACATATCGCACCAAACCCAGACGTCCTGCTTTGGTCGAAGAGTTGCTTGCCATCTATGGATAAGGGTTGAAACGTATCGGAAAAACCCTTTTTCACGACCCTTTATTTTACGGCACCATTTAACAAGGAAGACATTCATCATAAGGAAAACCCATGTTTCACACCCTAAAACACGCTTGGGCAAAGCACCGCCTACCTGCCAACTCCCCTTATCTGCCCCTATACGAACCGCACCCTGATGAGCTTGTGAGTTTTGACTGTGAGACCACCAGCCTTAACGTCAAAGAAGCCCATATCATCTCTATCGGAGCGGTTAAGATTCGGGGTAATCGCATTTTGACAGACGAGTCTTTTTATGTGCTGGTTAAACCCGAAGGCATCATGAGTGCCACCAATGTAACGATACACGGACTACGCCCCAAAGATTTAAAGGACGGGCTGGACACCGAAACGGCGATACGGCAGTTTTTGGACTTTGTCGGTGGGCGGACGCTTGTGGGCTATTTTTTGGAATATGACGTGGCGATGGTCAATAAATTTTTAAAACCGATGGCGGGGATAACCCTACCCCAAAAACAAATAGAAATATCAAGGATTTACCACGCCCAAGAGACTCGCCATAAATATTATGATGCCGAGATTGACCTAAAAATGGCAACGATGGTAAACGCCTTAGGCATTCCCGACCTGCCACGCCATGATGCTCTAAACGATGCCATCAATGTGGCGATGATGTATTTGGCGTTAAAACATCGGCGGGTTTGATGATAGTCATTCTTTTTATTAACAAAAAAATTTTTGTATAGACTATTGCAATTGCTCACAGTTGTGCTATTCTAAATCAAGGTGCAAAAAACACCCGTAATTTGCAAGGAAGCAATGAATTATTCAAGGGAGAAAACCCACCAAAATCTGCTTTCTTTGCTTTTTCATCTATTTTGGAGAAAGCAATGTCAGAAACTTCAAATAACACTCACACCACAACAAACACCCCACCACCCAATGCCCCAGCAGATGCCCAAGGCTATTGGCGTGCCAACGTGCGTATCATCATCGGCTGTTTGGTCGTTTGGGCGGTCGTCTCGCTCGGTTTTGCCATTATCCTACGTCCTGCCTTGATGGGCATTCGCTTTATGGGGACAGATTTGGGGCTGTGGTTCGGTCAGCAAGGAGCGATTTTGACCTTTGTCGCCTTGATTTTCTTTTATGCGTGGCGAATGAATAAATTGGACAAAAAATATGGCGTTGAGGAGGACTAAGTATGAGTCAATTTGCCATTAACTTGATTTTTGTGGGGCTGTCCTTTGCCCTGTATTTTGGGATTGCCATTTGGGCAAGAGCAGGCTCAACGAAGGAATTTTATGTCGCAGGTGGCGGTGTTCACCCTGTGGTAAACGGCATGGCGACAGGGGCGGACTGGATGAGTGCCGCATCCTTTATCTCGATGGCGGGCATGATTGCAATGGGCGGTTATGCAGCGTCTGCTTATCTTATGGGCTGGACGGGTGGGTTTGTCTTGCTTGCTTTGCTACTTGCTCCGTATTTGCGTAAATTTGGTAAATTTACCGTACCTGACTTTATCGGCGACCGTTTTTATTCAAAACCTGCTCGCTTGATTGCGGTGGTCTGCCTGATCCTAGCGTGTACCACTTATGTCATCGGGCAGATGACAGGGGCAGGCGTGGCGTTCTCTCGCTTTTTGGAAGTGGATAAAAACACAGGGCTTATCATCGCCGCTGTTGTCGTGCTGTTCTATGCGGTGCTTGGTGGCATGAAAGGCATTACCTATACGCAGGTGGCCCAGTATGTCGTACTCATGATTGCGTATATCGTTCCTGCGATTTTTATCTCTCTTAACTTGACAGGCAACCCTATGCCTGCCCTTGGTATGTTTGGCACGGTAGAAGGTGGCGAAACCATGCTTACCAAGCTCGATGGTCTGATTACCGATTTAGGCTTTGCCGCTTATACTGCCGATGTGCCTGATAAGCTCAATATGTTCTTATTGACTTTGTCGCTTATGATTGGCACGGCAGGTTTGCCCCATGTTATTATCCGCTTTTTTACAGTAAATAAAGTCTCGGACGCTCGTTCATCGGCAGGTTGGACGCTCGTGTTTATCGCACTGCTATACACCGCCGCCCCTGCCGTGGGTACGATGTCTCGCATGAATTTGGTGGATACTGTGTATCCAAATGGCACGCAGTCTGCCCCCATTGAGTACGAAGCTCGCCCTGAGTGGATGAAAAACTGGGAGCAAACAGGTCTTTTAAAATTTGAAGACAAAAATAATGATGGCAAAATTGACTACTATAACGACAAGTCAAAAGACGAAGCCTTCCTTGCCGCTGCCGAATCCAAAGGTCTAAAAGGCAATGAGCTTGACGTAAACAACGACATCATGGTACTTGCCAACCCTGAGATTGCCAACTTGCCACCATGGGTTATCGGTCTCATCGCGGCAGGGGGTATCGCTGCTGCTCTATCTACCGCCGCAGGTCTACTACTTGCCATCTCGTCTGCCATCTCGCACGACCTAATTAAGATGGTTATCAAGCCTGATATTAGCGATAAGGGCGAACTCAATGTCGCTCGCGTCTCGATGATTGTGGCGATTGCGATTGCAACATGGCTTGGCATGAATCCCCCTGGGTTTGCCGCCCAGACGGTTGCCCTTGCCTTTGGTATTGCAGGTTCGTCCTTGTTCCCTGCACTCATGATGGGTATTTTCTCAAAACGCATCAACGACAAAGGGGCGGTGGCAGGTATGCTGGCAGGTCTTATCGTAACGTGCGTGTACATTTTCCTATTCAAAGGCTGGTTCTTTATCCCTGGTACTAATATGCTTGCCGATGACACATCAGGTTGGATTATGGGGATTAGTCCGCTAGGCTTTGGTCCAATCGGAGCGTTGATTAACTTCGTGGTTGCCTTTGCTGTGTCATACATGACCGCACCGCCATCACAAGAGATTCAAGACTTGGTTGAAAGCGTGCGTTATCCAAAAGGAGCGGGTGCTGCTGTTGACCACTAATCGGCTCTCGTCAAAAACTGCTTAAAATCTCGGTTTTAGGCAGTTTTTTATATGGATTTGATTTATAATGATAAAAATTTGGGTGTTGTTCAATGCGATAATGTTGAGTTTGGGCACTGTGTGCAACTCTATTTTTTAAAATATATTTTAAGAGATTTCCTGCAAAACCCTGAATTAAGGAAAACCGTTCGTGGTGAGCTTGTCGAACCATAACGGTTTTCCGCCACCCGCAGGCATAGCTCAGATACCATGATACCCCACCTAAGTCAATGGTTTTTTAAGTATCTGGTATCTAGTATCTTACAAACTAACTTAAAGATACTTGTTGCTCAAAGGATGTTTGGGTTTTGATAACACCAAAACAGATATGTACCAATTTACGCATACAAGCACATAAGGCTTGCATTTTGGTTTTACCGTTTTGTTGTAATCGTTCATAAAATGCCTTAATGGTGCTATTATAACGAATGGCACTCATTGCAGACATATACAGCTTAGCACGCAAAGAGACTTGCCCTTGTTTGGACAGTTTGGTTGCTCCCTTAAAGACACCTGACTGTCTTTGTTTGGGTATTAAGCCTAAAAACGAAGCCATCTGTGAGGCTTTTTTAAATTGTTTGGTATGTATTAAGCATACCACTTCTTTGGCAATAACAGAACCAATACCGTCAATGGTTTCAAGTAAGGTTTTGTCTTGCTTTAAACTTGGTTGTTTGTCAACAAAGTCATCAATGTCTTTGGTGAGTTTGGCAATTTCCTCTTGAAGGACACTGATGACTGTTTGCATGGATGCTTTAACCAAATCGGGCAGATTGGGTGATAAGAGCAACTCTTGTCGGTTTTGCTCTCGTTGCAAATCTTCTTTGAGTGCTTCTAAGCGAGCCAATAGAGCTTTTAGCTGTTTGGCTTCAATGCTAGGTGCTACCCAAACCTCAGGCTTGTGGCTATAACCATACCTTGATAAAATAATGCTGTCTTTTTTATCAGTTTTATGGATTACCCCCAAACTGTCTGCAAATTTGCGGACATAGTTAGGATTGACAATGCTTTGCTTGATATTATTATCATCAAGAAACTCACTTAGGTGTTCATGATAAACCCCTGTTGCTTCTAGGATGATGTGTAGCTCATCAAGATGATTGCTGACATTGGTTTTTAACCAAGCAAGCAGTAAATCAAAGCCTGCTTTGTTGTTGTTAAAAACCTTGGTTTTTACTTTATTTGTGCTTGGGTTTATAAATGCAACATCAAACTTTGCTTTGCTGATGTCTATGCCAATATAGTGTATCATCTGTCTCTTGCCTTGTTTATGCAGTGTCTGTTTTAATAAACGCACTTAGATACCATTCAGAGTTAAGATGACAAGCAAAGGACACCATCTGAGCACCAGTGTTAAGACACTAAGGGCGAACCCGTGTTCTCTTTGCTTGTATAACCCAACAACATTCTAGCAGATAATCTAGGTTTGGTGTTGGGTTGATACAAGGGCGAACGGAAAACTGGTTTTGCAGGAAGTTTAAGGAAAAAAACATGATGTTTTGGGATATTACGGCAATGATTTTTGCAGGCTTTTTATTTGCAGGGCTTGCCATGCCGATTAAGATTTTTTATAAAAAAACGCCAAAATGGTTCATTCCTGTCATGGCAGGGCTTGGCATGATGAGTTATCAGGTGTACAGCGAATACCAGTGGTTTAATGACACCAGTGCCAAATTGCCCGATGGGAGCGTGGTGGTGGCAAGCGTGCCAAAGACAACGTGGTTTCGTCCGTGGTCGTACATTAAGCCCCAAGTTTTTCAATTTGTGGTGCTAGATACCGCCAATGTCATAAGCATTGATGAAACAACCAAACAAGCTCAGGTGTATTTTTTTGAAAGACGATTACCTGCCCAAAAATTGGACGTGCTGTTTGACTGTCAAAAGGGCGTGCAAAGTTATGTGATGAATCGTGATTTTAGCCGTCTTAATTGGCAAAAACTGGACTATACTGATAAGGCGGTGGGGCTGGTGTGTCGCTAGATTAGGGCGAAACAGGAAAAGGGGAAAACACAAGCGGTCTTGATTTTACTGATAAATCCATGTCTAAATGACTTGCCATTAAGACATGGATTTTAAATTGAGCGGTCTTCATTGTGATAAGAGCTTGGCAAAACCTAGTCCCTGTCCATCATCAAATCACGGTGTTTTGGCAGGTGTGGACGTATCAGCCACAGGCACATCTAGGCGTAATTGGTCACGAGCTTCTTGTTGGGCGTGATAACCCAGTGCCAAGCTCGTGCAAAAAAATATGGTGGCAAGGATGGCGGTGGTGCGAGTGAGAAAGTTTGCCGAACCTGCCGCCCCAAACACCGTACCTGCCGCCCCAGAGCCAAAGCTTGCCCCTGCATCCGCCCCTTTGCCGTGCTGAATGAGTATGAGACCTGATAAGGCAATGGCGACAATGATGTGAATGGCTAAAATAAATGTAAACATGGTGTTCTCGTTATTTTGATTGGCTAAATGCGTGGATAATGGCGGTAAAGCTGTCAGTTTTCAAGGAAGCCCCGCCCACCAATGCCCCGTCAATGACATTTGATTTGGCAAATTCGGGGGCGTTTTTGTCGTTCACGCTACCGCCATATAAAATGGGGGTGGTCATGCCAAACGCAGTCAATTCATCTTTGATAAAGCGGTGTGTTTTCTCAATTTCATCAAAAGTGGGGGTCAGTCCCGTACCGATTGCCCAAACAGGCTCGTAAGCGATGATAAGTTTGGTAACATTGGCATCTGCTTGATTTGCAAACGCCTTTAAAATGGCTAATTGGTTTTTTAAAATCTCAAAGGTATCGCCACGCTCGTACTCATCTTTGGTCTCGCCAATGCAGTAGATGACCGATAAACCGTGAGCAAAAGCGTGGGCGATTTTGGCGGATAAAATTTCGTCCGTCTCGCCATGATATTGGCGGCGTTCAGAATGTCCCACAAGGGTAAAACTCGCCCCCACGTCCGCCACCTGACAAGCTGACACATCGCCTGTAAACGCCCCTGTCTTTGCCGTCTTATGGGCAATGTCTTGTACGCCGAGCAGGATGCCGTCCGCCAAAGCTGATTTGATAGCTGATAAATGCACAAGGCTCGGCACCACGCCCACAGTACAGCCATCATTGGCAGGCAGGCTTGTGGCAAGGGCGGTCGCATCTGATACGGTGGCAGGGTTTAATTTCCAGTTGCCGATGACGTATTTTTGACTCATGGGATTTCCTGTGGCTCTATTGTAATTTTAACCTAGCAACATATTATAGCAAACATTCCCCAAAAAATCAGCACACAAATGATGGGCGGTATCATTGGCGGTGTTTTTCCGATAATCCCAAAACTTCGCCCTTTGGGTAAAATTTTATGGCAAAACCACAGCAAATTTTGTATTTTTGGAGTAAAATAAGCAAAAATATATGCAATTTTCACGCCAATTTTTCATGTTGGCAAATGATTTAGGAAAATATTATGTCCGCTCCGAATTTTGGTGGTTTGGCACACATTTTGGTGTCAAATGAGCTGGTCGCCCCTGATGCCATGACCAAGGCTCTGACCGAAGCCCAACAGCAAAATATGGCGATTGTGCCGTATTTGGTACAAAACAAAGTTGCCCCTGCCAATAAGATTGCCAGTCTGCTTGCTCATGAATTTGGCGACCCATTACTGGATTTGAATGCTTTATCTCAGGATAGTATTCCCAAAGATTTGGTGGATGAAAAAATAATTAATCAGTATGGGGCATTGCCACTCTTTAAACGGGGCAATAAACTCTTTGTGGGTTTGTCCGACCCCACCCGCTTAGATGCCATTGATGCCATTTCATTTAATGCCAAGCTGACCGTTGAGACCATTGTTATTGAAGAAGATAAACTCAAAAAAATGATTGAGAACGTCTACTCGGGTAGTGGCGGACTGGGTGACCTAGGCGATGTTGATCTGTCAGGGGACTTTGATGGTGGAGCAGGTGATGAAGACGATGAGGGTACTGACGTCAATTCAGGCGGTGGTGAAGATGCCCCTGTCGTTAAGTTTGTCAATAAAATGCTCCTTGACGCCATTCGCATGGGGGCGTCGGATTTGCACTTTGAGCCATATGAGAAATCTTACCGTGTGCGTTTTCGTGTGGATGGGGTGCTCCAAATCATCAATCGCCCACCAGTACAATTGGCAGGTAAAATCGCTGCTCGTCTTAAAGTCATGTCACAAATGGACATCTCCGAACGCCGAGCCCCCCAAGACGGTCGTATCAAGTTAAAAATCTCCAAGACCAAAGCCATCGACTTTCGTGTGAACTCATGCCCCACACTCTTTGGTGAGAAGCTTGTACTGCGTATTCTTGACCCGTCATCGGCGATGCTAGGTATTGATGCACTAGGCTATGAGCCTGACCAAAAAGAGCTGTTCTTAGAAGCTCTTGATAAACCCCAAGGTATGCTACTTATCACAGGCCCGACAGGTTCGGGTAAAACGGTATCGCTCTATACTGGTCTTAACATCCTGAACACGCCCGAGACCAACATCTCCACCGCCGAAGACCCTGTGGAGATTAACTTAGAAGGCATTAACCAAGTTAACGTAAACCCCAAAGTGGGCCTCACGTTCGCCTCCGCCCTAAAAGCGTTCCTGCGTCAAGACCCTGACATCGTCATGGTCGGTGAGATTCGTGATTTAGAGACTGCCGAGATTGCCATTAAAGCCGCCCAAACAGGTCACATGGTATTATCCACCCTGCACACCAACTCCGCTCCTGAGACCCTAACCCGTCTGCGTAACATGGGTGTTGCTTCCTTTAACATCGCCACATCGGTAAACTTAGTCATCGCCCAGCGTCTGGCTCGCCGTCTGTGTAAATCATGCAAACGCCCAACCAACGTACCTAAGCAGAGCCTGCTAGAAATGGGCTTTACTGAAGAAGACCTTGCCAACCCTGATAACGTCATCTATGAGCCAGTAGGCTGTTCTGAATGCCGTGAAGGCTACAAGGGACGTGTGGGTATCTATGAAGTGATGAAAATCTACCCAAGCATTTCACGGATTATCATGGAAGACGGTAATGCCATTCAAATCAAAGACGAAGCGATGAAACACGGTTTTCGTGATTTGAGACGTTCGGGTATCATGAAAGTCTTACAAGGTACGACCAGTATCCAAGAGATGTATCGGGTAACTTCTGAATAACATCACTTAAACAAAAGCCCTTGTATATTCAAGGGCTTTTTGATTGATAAAAATAAGGGCAAAAAACAAGGGCAATCCTGAACCGACCCCCAAATCTTAGACATAAGATTAAAGGTTAGGTTGTTGCAAGTGGTTGTATTAACCCTAATTGGACTAAGTTTCTGTACTTAACAGGACTTAGTCCTTTTAATTTGCTCTTTATTCTATCATGATTGTAGTAGTGTATGTACTCATCAATCACTTGTTTAAGTTCATCTGTTGATGTAAATGTGGTTGTCTCATAAAATATCTCTTGTTTTAGCGTACCAAAGAAGCTCTCTATCACAGCATTATCCAAACAATTGCCTTTTCTTGACATGCTTTGGGTTAAGCCTTGTTCTTTTAGGGTTTGTTGATACTGGTGCATTTGATAGTGCCAGCCTTGGTCTGAATGAATGATGAGCTTGCTATTTTTATTGCTCTTATCATATCTATCTGCACCACCTAACTTTAATAAAGCATCATCTAACATCTCTTTAACCAATGCGTATATTGGTCTATCCTTTATCGTGTACACTCTACAAAATGAAAAAGTGCTACAGTTTCCGTTCGTGGTGAGCCTGTCGAACCATGACGGAAACCGACCCTTCGACGAGCTCAGGGAGAACGGTTTCCGTGGCAAAATTCAAATTTGTTAGCTGTAAGTACAGTAAGTACAATTTTCTTTGAATGACACTGCCATCATTTGCCTTGTCTTGTACTTTAAACTCGGTGATGTCTGTTGCCCACTTTTGATTGGGTTTGTCTGCTTTAAAGTCTCTTTTGAGTATATTGTCCTGAATGGTATCTTTGCCCATTGTGCCTTTGTAAGTATTAAACTTACGTTGACGACGAACCAATGCTTTGAGTCCAAGTTTAGCCATCAGTCGTTGCACTCGTTTATGATTAATGACCATGCCTTTTTGGGCAAGCTGATTGTTAAGCTCTGATGTGATTCTACGATAACCATACCTGCCCTTGTGTTGGTGGTAGATGTGGTTAATGTGTTCTTTTAAGTCAAGGTCTTTGTCAGGCTTTGTACTTTGACGAATGTGGTAATAAAACACACTTCTTGGCAAGTTTGACACTGCCAATAAGTCAGCAAGTTTGTGCTTATGCCTTAATTCTTGGATGATCAGGACTTGTTCTTTGTTTGTACTGATTGTTCCTTTTGACGAATTAAGGCATCTAGCTTTTTTAGATAGTCATTCTCTGCTCTAAGATAGGCAAGTTCATCAAGCAAATCATCCACACTTTTTTCGTGGTCTTGTTTGGTTTTCCAAGTTGATTTGGTTTTATTAGCGTTGTGTTTGTTTGACATTGCTTTTTTGCCTTTGGGTTTGGGTATTAGTCCCATTATACCAAAGGCTTGGTAGGACTTTAACCAAGTTGACAGTAAAGAAGGTTGTGGCAGATTAAGCTCTATGGCAAGTTGTGTAAGCGATTTGCCCTGTTGTATGGCTTGAACGGCATTAAGCTTAAAATCTGTGTCATAGACAGCCTTTGTGTGTCGTCTTTTTATGCCATCAATGCCATGTGCTTGATAGAGTTTAACCCATAGCTCTACGGTTGTGTGGTTTAGATTAAAGTGTTTGGCGGTTTGTTTGTAGCCATGATGATTAAGATAATACCCAATCACAGACAGTTTAAAGTCGGTTGTGTATTTTGCCATAAAAAGCACCCCAAAGGTTAGTGTGTCTAACTTTTGGGGTGCGGTTCAATATATTGCCCTTATTTTTGGTCAGTTACCAGCCTTTGACCACACCGTCTTTAAATTGGTTTTTGGCTTCGGCTTCCACTTCATCAGACTGATAGGCTTGAACGAAGTTTTTGATAGCGTCCGAGTCTTTGTTATCGGCACGGGCAACGATGATGTTCACATAAGGCGAATCTTTGTCTTCAACAAACACGCCGTCATTGGCGGTTAAGCCCACTTGACCGGCATAAGTGTTGTTCACCACCGCCAAATCCACGTCATCTAAGGCACGAGCGGCGACTGATGTATCCACTTCTTTGATTTCAAGTTTTTTGGGGTTTTCTACGATGTCAAGCGATGTTGAGAATAGGTTGGTGTTGTCTTTTAGCTTGATAAGCCCTTGTTTTTCAAGCAAAATCAATGCACGAGCTAGGTTTGACGGGTCGTTTGGCACCGCCACGATAGCACCGTCTTTAAGCTCGCTTATGCTTTTGATTTTTTTAGAATAGCCTGCCAGTGGATATACGAATGTATTGCCTACGATGACCAGATTATCCAGTTTTTTCTCTTGGCTGTCTTTGTCAAGATAGGGCTTGTGTTGCATGGCGTTGGCGTCTAGGTCGCACTTGGAGACAGCGGTGTTGGGCAGGGCGTAGTCGTTAAACTCAACGTATTCTACCACCAAACCATATTTTTCTTTGGCGACTTTGGCAGCCACTTCGGCAACTTTATGTTCAGGCCCGCTCATCACGCCCACTTTGATTTTGTTGGGGTCGCCAGCAGGGCAAGCGGTCGTGGTTGCCGTTGTGGTTTGGGCGGTTGTGTCGGTTTTGGTGTCGGTTTGGGCAGGTTTGTCGCCACCACAGCCGACTAGGGCAATGCCTGATGCTAAGGCACACAGACCAAAAAATTTGTTTGCTTTCATAAGAGTTCTCTGTTTAAAAAGGAATGATATTTATCTGTTTGTCAATTTAAAATCATTGGGCTTCTTGCAAAACTTAGAATTAAAGAAAACCGTTCGTGGTGAGCTTGTCGAACCATGAAAAGGTTTTCTTTCACCCGAAGGCATAGCTTAGAGCGAACGGAAAACCTAGTATTGCAAGAAGTCTATTAAATTTATCAAATGACAAAATCATGACAACAATAAATTTTAGCATATTAAAGCAAAAAATTAGCCAAACTTCAATATGAATTTTGGCTAAAATTTTGACAAAAGGTTATGCCATTTTGGCATATCATCTATGGTCAAACCGCTCGGCAAGCATATCCCCTGCCTTTTGGCATATCATGACAATCGCCACGATGATGACGGTTGCTATCCATTTGACATAGACCATGCCACGATGCTCGCCATAGCTGATTGCCAGATTACCCAGACCGCCACCGCCCACCACGCCTGCCATTGCCGAATAGCCGATGAGCGAGACGAGCGTGAGCGTTATGGCGTTGATGAGTATGGGTAGGCTCTCGGGAAAGTAGTATTTTGTGATGATTTGCCAGTTGGTCGCCCCCATGGCGTGAGCCGATTCGGTCAAGCCCGTGGGAATCTCGGCTAAGGCGTTGGCGGTAAGCCTTGCCACAAAAGGAATGGCGGTCATGGCAAGCGGGACAATGGCGGCGGTCGTCCCCAAGGTCGTCCCCACAATCAGACGAGTAAAGGGCAGCAAAATAATGAGCAAAATGATGAACGGCACCGACCGCCCCACGTTGATAACCACGTCCAATATGGCAAATAAGGGCTTGTTTGCCAAAATCCGCCCCTTGCCCGTCAAAAATGCCAAAAACCCAAGCGGTAGCCCCACCAGCACCGATATGGCGGTAGAGACCAGCCCCATATAGACCGTCTCGTAAGTGGACTTATAGACCATTTGCCACATTTGGGGGGTCAGCTCGCTCATAAAGCCTTGATAAATCTCATGCCACATAGCCTAACACCTCAAATCCAACATGATGTTCTGTAAAAAACGCCAACGCCTCCACGCACGCCGTCCGCTCGCCTATCATTTGGCTAATGGTTACGCCAAACTTGACACCGCCCACATAGTCCATTTGTGAAGTCAAAATGTTAAACGCCACGCCAAATCGCCGTGTCGCCTCCGAAAAAAGCGGACTGTCCACCGTTTTGCCACTAAATTCAAAGCGTATCACAGGATAAGTGCCGTCCGTCTCATGGGCGTGCAGGCGTGCCAAAAATTCATCAGGCAAGCTCACATGAAAAGTCGCCTTGATAAAGTCGTGAGCAAGCTCGGTTTGGGGATTGGCAAAAATCTGCCCCACCGTGCCTTGTTCCACCAACACGCCCTTGTCAATGACCGCCACTTTATCACAAATGCGTTTGACCACGTCCATTTCGTGCGTGATGAGCAGTATGGTAATGCCAAGTTCGCTGTTGATTTTTTTTAATAAATCCAAAATCGCCCCTGTCGTGGCAGGGTCTAAGGCACTGGTCGCTTCATCGCAGAGCAAAACCTTGGGGTCGGTTGCCAACGCTCGGGCAATGGCAACACGCTGTTTTTGACCGCCTGATAAGCTAGACGGATAGGCGTGATGACGCTCGGATAAGCCCACGAGTTCAAGCAAGGAGCTTACCTTTTGTTTGATAACGTGTTTGGGCGTGCCGGAGAGTTCAAGGCTAAGGGCGACATTATCAAACACCGTGCGAGATGAGAGCAGGTTAAACTGCTGAAAAATCATGCCGATATGACGGCGAGCCTTGATAAGGGCGGCGTTATCTAGGCTCATCAAGTCCACACCATCCACAAAAACGTGTCCTGTTGTGGGACGTTCTAAAAGATTAACACAGCGAATGAGCGTGGATTTGCCCGCTCCGCTTGCTCCAATCACACCAAAAATCTCGCCCTTTGCCACCGTCAAATCGGTCGGTTGTAGGGCGGTAAAGGTCGTGGGTTTGCCGTCTTTTTTTATGGCGAAAGTTTTGCTGACGCCTTGTAATCTTATCATAATGGGTAAATTTGGGGAAATTGGTTATTATAGCATGGATTGCTAAGACATTATGGCAAAAATTGATGAATTGGTGGGTTTGTGATGATAATTTGCCATGTGGGTGCTTGATGACTTATTGATATCAAAACCAATGTCAAAAATTGAAGTTTTTGTGTGGCGGATTGTCCAAAATTTACGCAAAATTACATTTTACTTAATGCATTCGCACAACCACGACAGTTGCAACAATGGTGTAACATTTTTAAAATTTCTAGGGTAAAGCATGCACAAGACCACCCATGACTTTACATTTTGTGGCTATCACGCACCCCAAAAATCCCCTATCATACACCCATCGCCAACGACAAATGAGTGCTAGATAAATGCTTGGCATCTGTTGGACTAAGATGATTAGCATGAGTGATGTAGCAGAGTTGGCATCGTAGGTAAGGTTGGTTTTGGATGATTTTGATGGTATTTGTGAGATGTTATTTTAAATAACATTTGATAAATCAACATTAACAGAAAATAGAGTTTCACTTTACCTAATTCAGCAAGTAACTAAGTAACATTAATCCATTTTTAATAAGGAATACACCATGAGTAACCATGACAATATCGACCGTGACGTTGTAAAAAACATGTCTGATGAGACCAAAGCAGACCTAAACGCTGACCCAATCACAGGCGAGCCGGGTTCACACCCAGTGGGTACAGCCGTTGGTGGTCTAGGTGGTGCAGCCGCAGGGGCAGCCATCGGTGCATTGGCGGGGCCGCTAGGGGCGTTGATTGGTGGTGCCGTGGGTGCTGTTGTTGGTGGTGGTGCAGGTAGTGCCGCAGGCGAAGCCTTTGACCCAACCGTAGAAGAAGCCTACTGGCGTGCTCACTATGCCGCATCGCCAAACTATGTGGCAGGCTATGACTATGACCGTGACTACCTACCTGCTTATGCCGTAGGTTATGCTAACCGTCCGCATTATCCTGCTGATGCTCGCTTTGAAGATCATGAGAGTGATTTGGAGCGTTCGTGGAATGAAGTCAAAGGCGAATCACGTCTGGCGTGGGAACAAGCCAAACTTGCTGCCCGTGATGCATGGTATCGTGTGAAAAACTAAGAAGTTAAATTTGCCCGATTAATTTTAATTAGGCTCATAAAATAAACCACCCAAAAGTTCTGCATTTGGGTGGTTTTTTGTGCTGTTTTATCATTGTAAATTTTGGTTATTGCCATTTCAAATTTTAAAAACATCCCCATTTATAAACCCATATTTACCAAAATATTTATCAAAATACTAATCAAATAAGGCACATCATGGCACACGAATACATCAGTATCAAAGGGGCAAAAACCCACAACCTAAAAGACATTAACGTGGATATTCCACGAGACAAACTGGTCGTGATTACAGGTTTGTCGGGTTCGGGCAAATCATCGCTGGCTTTTGATACGCTCTACGCCGAAGGGCAAAGACGTTATGTGGAGAGCCTGTCCGCTTATGCTCGCCAGTTTCTATCACAAATGGAAAAGCCTGATGTAGATAGCATCGAAGGCTTATCCCCTGCCATTGCCATTGAACAAAAATCAACCAACCACAACCCCCGCTCCACAGTCGGCACGATTACCGAAGTGTATGATTATTTGCGTTTGTTGTTCGCTCGTGTCGGCACGCCCCATTGTCCTGAACACGGTTTGCCTATGGTTGCCCAAACAGTGAGCGAAATGGTGGATGATATTCTTGCCAAACCTGACGGCACTCGGCTCATGCTCCTTGCCCCTGTCGTGCGTGAGCGTAAGGGTGAGCATATCGCCCTGTTGGAGAGCTTGCAGGCACAGGGTTTTACCAAAGTTCGCATTGACGGTACGGTATACGACATGGACGAGCTACCAACCCTTGCCAAAACGCACAAACACACCATAGACATGGTGGTGGATAGATTTAAGGTGCGAGATGATTTGGGTAACCGAGTGGCGGAGAGTTTAGAGACCACGTTACGGCTCGGCTCGGACATTGCAATTTTGCACAACATGGACGATGAGAGCGAGACGGTGCTGTCTGCCAAGCACTCTTGCCCTGCCTGCGATAGGGCGGTGAGTGAGTTGGAGCCACGCCTGTTTAGCTTTAACAATCCTGCTGGGGCGTGTCCGTCCTGCGATGGTCTGGGTAAACGCCAGTATTTCTCTGCCGAACGTATCGTTACCGAACCTGCCAAATCCTTAAATCAAGGGGCGATACACGGTTGGGACAAACGCCATGCGTATTATTTTGGGCTACTGACAACCGTTTGCACGCATTTTGGCATTGACATGGATAAGCCGTGGCAAGACTTAACCAAAAAAGAACAAACCATTATCCTAAACGGCTCGGGCAAAGAAAAACTGACCTTTAATTTTACCGATGAGCGTGGGCGTAAAACGACCAAAACCGTGCCATTTGAAGGGATTTTGCCGTACCTAGAACGCCGTTATCACAGCACCACAAGCAACATCGTGCGAGATGAGCTTGCCCAATATTTATCTGACACCACTTGTAATGTCTGTAATGGCGTTCGCCTAAATGATATCGCCCGCAGTGTCAAAGTGGACGGACGGGGCGTGGGCGACATCATTCATCTGCCGATAGGGCAAGCGTGGGAGTATTATAAAAACCTGCACATCGGCGGACACAAAGGCGAAGTGGCGGATAAGATTTTTAAAGAAATTCGTGAGCGTTTGGGCTTTTTGACCAAAGTGGGACTAGAATACCTAACCCTTGCCCGCTCTGCCGAGACCCTATCGGGTGGGGAAGCCCAGCGTATCCGTTTGGCAAGCCAAATCGGAGCAGGGCTTATGGGGGTCATGTATGTGCTAGATGAGCCGTCCATTGGCTTGCACCAACGAGACAATGACCGCCTGTTATCCACGCTCACGCACCTACGAGACCTAGGCAATACCGTCATTGTCGTGGAGCATGACGAAGATGCCATTCGCACCGCTGACCATATCATTGATATTGGCGTGGGGGCAGGCGTGCATGGGGGGCGTGTGATTGCCACAGGGACGGCGGACGAGATTGCCAGTAACGATAACTCATTGACAGGGCAATATTTATCGGGCAAAAAACGCATTGAGATTCCCAAAATCCGCCACAGTGCCAAGACAGGCGAGATTAAAAAAGGCAAAAAAACCGTTACCGAACCCCTGTATATCCGCCTAGACGGAGCCAAGGGCAATAATTTAAAAAATGTAAACCTAGCCATTCCAATCGGTGTGATGACCTGTATCACAGGCGTGTCGGGTTCGGGCAAATCCACGCTCATCAACCGCACGCTCATGCCACTGTCCGCCACGCACCTAAATAACGCCACCACGCTTGTACCTGAGCCTTATGATAAAATCACAGGGCTTGAACACCTTGATAAAATGGTGGACATAGACCAGTCGCCAATCGGTCGCACGCCACGCTCCAACCCTGCCACTTATACAGGCGTGTTTACGCTCATCAGAGACCTATTTACCCAAACCCCCGAAGCTCAGGCAAGGGGCTATAAGGCAGGGCGGTTTAGTTTTAACGTCAAAGGCGGTCGCTGTGAAGCCTGTCAAGGGGACGGCATGATAAAGGTAGAAATGCACTTTTTGCCCGATATGTATGTGCCGTGCGATGTCTGTCATGGCAAACGCTACAACCGTGAGACCCTAGAAGTCCACTACAAGGGCAAATCTATCTCGGACGTGCTGGACATGACGGTAGAAGATGCCTTGGCGTTTTTTGAAGCAATCCCTGCCATTCATCGTAAATTAGAAGCTCTCATGCAAGTGGGTTTGGGCTACATTCAGCTTGGGCAATCCGCCACGACTTTATCAGGGGGCGAAGCCCAAAGGGTCAAACTTGCCAAAGAGCTTGCCAAACGGGACACAGGGCAAACCCTGTATATCCTAGATGAGCCGACCACAGGACTGCATTTTGAAGACATCGCCAAACTGCTTGACATTCTGCACGCCCTGCGTGATAAGGGCAATACGGTGGTGGTCATTGAGCATAATTTGGACGTCATCAAGACCGCTGACCATATCGTGGATTTGGGTTATGAAGGTGGCTCAGGTGGGGGTGAGATTGTCGCCACAGGCACGCCCGAACAAGTGGCACAAGACGAAAAGTCGCATACGGGGCGGTTTTTGAAAATGGTGCTGGATAAGGGCTGATGAAAAAATCCAAACTGCTTAAACTCACCCTAACCGCCTTGGCACTGTTATTGATACCAAGGCGAAGTAGTCCCAATCCGCCAAAAAGGTAGCTCATGTATTTATTTGACACCCACACCCATTTTGACGTACCCGAATACGATAATAAGCGAGATGATTATAATCACACCGCCTTTGCTCATGGCGTGCGTCATGTGGTGCTTATCGGCTATTTGGCAAAGTATTTTGACAGAATGAGACAGGTCAAGCATTATGCCGACACCCATTACCCAATCAAGCACCATTTAGCGTGTGGCTTGCACCCGTTATATATCAAAGAGCATGGCGATGATGATTTAATTCTTTTGGATAATTATCTAAAAAAATATCCCAACATTGCCATTGGCGAGATAGGGCTTGATACTTATCCTGACGAATTAAAACGGGCGGATAGTTATGATAAACAATGCCGTTTTTTTATAGAACAAATCGGCTTATCAAAAACGCATGATTTACCCATTTTATTGCACATTCGTAAATCGCACGCTGACACCCTAAAACTTTTAAAAGCACAAAAATATAACGCCCATAATCAAGGCGGTATTGCTCACAGTTTTAGCGGTGGCGAAAATGAAGCATTGCATTTTGCCAAATTGGGTTTTAAAATTGGCATTACAGGACAAATCACCAACCCCAATGCCAAAAAATTACGCCAAGCGGTAAAAACGGTGTTTGATAAAATTGGCATATCTGCTTTTGTGATTGAAACCGATTGCCCTGATATGAATCCTATTCCTGCTCAAACTGGCGGTAATTATTTTAATGAACCCAAAAATTTGATTTATGTTTTAGATGAATTGGCGGTATTATTTAATATGGATAAAGAGACTTTGGCATATAAACTTTGGCAAAACAGCAATGACGCATTTAAAACTAATTTTGAATATCATTAAATGATTTTTTAATGGGTTTTTCCGTTCGTGGTGAGCTTGTCGAACCATGACGAAAAACCGTTTTACCCTTCGACTTAGCTCAGGGCGAACGGTTTTTTTAATTCGCTTAATTTATTTAAAAATCAATAAAATTTAAAGAGTAAAATAAAATGACCAACCGCAGATTTACAGGCACACGCACGCTATATCAAGATGATTTTGATAAATTTGCCAATGCTCACGTTATTATCATCGGTATTGGTGGCGTGGGGTCGTGGGCGACAGAAGCCCTTGCTCGCACTGGCGTGGGCGAGCTGACGCTCATTGACATGGATGTGCTGGTGGAGAGCAATGTCAATCGCCAACTGCCCGCCCTAACCGACACCTTTGGCGAATCCAAAATCGGCGAGATGACAAAACGGGCGGTAGGCATTAACCCCAATATCAAAATCAATGTTATTGATGAATTTATCACGCCTAATAATATTCATGAATTATTACCCACTATTGAAACCATAAAAGACTACAAAGCCAAAAAAAGACCGCTTGTTATATTGGACTGTGTGGACGATATGAATGCCAAATTGGCAATCGCCCTATATTGCCGATTTAATAAAGTCAAGCTCATCATCTCAGGCGGAGCAGGGGGAAAAATTGACCCCTTGCAAATAAAAGTGAGCGATTTAAAAGATGTGTATCAAGACCCCTTACTTGCCAAATTACGCCAACACCTAAGAGATAAAAATATCAATAAATCTTTAAAAGAAAAGTTTGGCATGAAATGCGTCTATTCGTCCGAACCTTTAAAACTTGCCAATGCTTGCGAGAGCGGACTTAACTGTGGTGGTTATGGCTCGGCAGTAACGGTAACGGCAAGCGTAGGCATGATAATGGCAAGCGAATGCTTAAAGATGATTGGTAATTTTTAATTTTATCTGTTATCATTTTATTTGGTTAATAAACTCACAAAAAACGAAGTTATCTTATGAAAATTTTACAATCCAAACATTATCGTCCTAGAAAGGTCATCACTGAAATATTTAGGGATAATCAATATCAAATTACTTCCCAAGATTTAGACCATGCTGTTTCTACTTATGATAATCCTTATAATGAATTATTAGATTCATTATTACCCAGTGTTGATTTTCATGATATGGTGATTAAAAAAGACAAATTGGTGGATTTTATTAAATGCACCGATTATCACCCTGTGGCATTTGATAAAAAAAGCCATGTTTTTTATGAAAATGAATTGTGTTACTTTTATGAAAAATACGAATTATTTATCATTGCCAAAGAAAATCTAAGCAATGAATACGACAAAACCATTTTTGAATCGGGTTTTTTAAAGGTAAATCGTATTTTTTATGACCCAACCAATGAAAATGCCCTAACTAATATCCGTGCCTTTTTTAATGAGTATTTGGAAAAATATATCTCAAAAGACAGCAAGGTATTGCTATTATTAAAAGAAGGGCGAGATTTGGTATTTAGACACCAAAGTATTAAACCTTATACGCTCGACTTGCAGACAATGTATAATGACGACTTTTTGCCAACTCATCATAAAGTCAAAGATGAATTGGCACAAGGCAAAAAAGGCGTGGTATTATTGCACGGCTTGGCAGGGACGGGCAAGACCAATTATATCAAATGGCTCACCGCCCAAATTCCTGATAAGGATTTTATCTTTGTGCCAAATAATATGATTGGCGAGCTTGCCAAACCTGAATTTATGAGTATGCTTATTGAACAAAAAAATTCGGTGTTGGTATTAGAAGACTGTGAAAACTATATTGCCGAGCGTGTGGGCGGTGGCAATCAAACGGACGTGGTGGGGATTATTCTCAATATCGCTGACGGGATATTGTCAGACGTATTAGAGTGCCAGTTTATTTGCACCTTTAATGCTGATTTAATGGATATTGACCATGCCTTATTAAGACGTGGGCGACTCATTGCCGAATATCAATTTGGTAAATTATCCATTGAAAAATGCAATGCTTATCTAAAATCCATTGGCAAAAACATCACGGTGGATAAAGAGATGACCCTTGCCGAATTAACCCACATTGACGAAAAAGAATATAAAGCGGTTGATGATAAAAAAGTAGGGTTTGGGTTTGTTTAAATCTATTGGTTATAATGATTTTAAATAGATGAATAAGGGTAAATTAAATTTGCCCTTATTTTTATTTTTAAAAATATGTTAATTACCCTTAATAAATACCATCATATCCATAACGCTGATTATTCACCTGAGTAGCAAAAGTCATGCCATAGCGTAAATGGGTGTTATCATGCCATTTATAAACAAAGCTGTATGGTTTATAAAATTGATGTGTGTCATACATCAAACTTAAATGCAGTCGCTCTAAATCGCTAATGTCTTCGGTGATAAGTCGGTCATTATCAAGATAAATAAAATGGCATTGCGACTGTGCGTGTGGCGTGGTAAAAATTTGCTCGCTAAAATGATAATGGCAATATACCGCTTTATCCTGTCCGATATTGGGCGGGGCATAGCTGATATAATCCACGTCATCAGGAATGTGAGATGTTAATTTGGGATTGATGTGCTTGGCGTGATATTTAAGATTGGATATATGACAATTATCTGACGATGAATGCGTACTTTGGATTTGATTAAATTCATCTTGGATTGTTTGAATGATTTGTTTGTCGCCAATCACATCAAGGGCAGGCATATCAAAATCATGATTGGTCATATAATCCGCCCCATGTTTTAGGGCAATCTTACTTAACTCTTTGTGCGTACACATATCATAGCTGATGTGGGTGAATTGGCTTTGATTATTGGATAATAAAATCATGGCGGTAATCGCCATACATGATAAGATGATAAGTAAGGGGGTGATAAATTTCATGATTGGTAATTTTTTAATTTATCCTAAATTAGCCAAACAATTCTGTCAAGGGTGGGCGTGCCTGTTTAAACGGATATTTTCATTACAAAAATTGAGTTAAAGTGTTAAGTTTTGACCTTACTTTATAAAAATGTTATCAATGGCAGGCATGCTCTAATCATGAACAGGCTCTTAAAGTCATAAATCGCCATGCTCTCATACCTTACCATGCCTTAATAAATAAGATGGCAGGCGGGGCGGTCTAAGGTATGAAAAATAACCACCGTTCGGCTCATGACTTCCTAGCCTGCTAAAACTGATACATGATTCAAATTTGAATCATCTAGTTAGATTGCCCCAATCTAAGCCTATCTAAATTTGACTAACCAAATAAGCCAACTTCAATCCGCCATTGATACGGATAAACCCCAATCGCTCATAATATTGGGCTAACTGCTTATCTTTGGCATCTATCATGGCGAACGCCACACCGCTTTGGGTGCTGATATTTTTAATGCGTTCTAGGGCGTTTCTAATGGCGTGTTTTGATAGCCCCTGCCCTTGATAATCCTTGCTTACCCCAATCCGCCCTATGATGACAATGGGAATTTGTTTGGGATAGCCTTTTATGGTGGCGTTGTCAAAATGGGCGTTGGATAGGGTGTAAAACGCCTTGATAACGCTGTCATCTGCCAATACATGAACCCTTGCTACGCCCTTTTTGTGGTGCTGGCTTGCCATTGTCTGCAAATAGCGGTTAATGTCATCTTGTCCACAATCAAAGGCGGTGCGGTCGTGGTGCTTGTCTAATGGCTCAAACATGGCTATCCCCAAACAACAAGGCTCTTGCCTTTGGGTTAGGTTTTGGGGGGTTATCCAGTAGGCTCATCAAATGCCGTGTTTCATCATCACTTAGGCGGATTTCATCGCCATTTAAGCCGTGTTGGTCTAACACCTGCCAAATATCATCATAATCTTTGGCTAGCATTTCCTGCACCGTTAAACCCTGCTCATGGGCTTTGGCAATAATGGCTTGTTCGATGTGTGGTGGTAAATCTATAATCATGGTTAATCCTTAAAATAATTCGCCATGACTGCCCAACCTTGCCAATGACAAATATTCATCATCTTTTGGTGGATAAGTAGTAAGTCGGGCTTGATGTGACATTCTCTAAACCCCTTGTAATTACCAATTAAATCATGGTCTTTGTATTTTGGCGGTAAAGGTTTGTTGTTCAGTAGCAAATAAAGCACTTCTATCAAAGCGGTATCAAGCTCGCCATGCTTTTTAAAGTCTCTTTTAAAGGCGTTTGAGCGTTGTAATTTAAGCGTTCAAATCCGCCATAAGTTCATCAAGCGTATCAAATTGCTTGCCCTGCCCCGCCACAAGCTCATCTATGGCTTGTTTGGTTTCGCTGTTTGGCATATAGGCAAACTCTAAGGCTTTTTCATAAACGCTATTGACACAAAACTGCTCAACACTAATGCCCTGTACGTTGGCAATACGCTCGATGATGTGAGCGGTGGTCGGTGGTAGGTCAATAATCATGGTTAATCCTTGTGTGGTACGTATCCATTATAAATTTAATCACACGACCAATCAAGGCATTTTTCTCAATCTAGGGGAAAACGTGGGGAAAATGGCGTAAAGCCTTTATTTATAAGGCTTGCAGGGGTTTTTGGTTTATTTCCCCCATTTCTGGGTTTTTATTTTTATTTTTGGCGGTGTATTTGTACAAGTTTATGATTTTATTAGGCTTATTTGGCGTGCATTTGTCATTAGGCTGCAAGCATTTAATGGCGGTATCTGTAAGGCTTATTGTTGGTATATTGTGATGGCAAACTCAAATACCAACAAAATTCATGGATAGCAATAGATTATGGTGGACTACCAAAGACAAGGAAAAGGGATAAAGCCTAGAAAAATCAAGGGCTATCGCACTGTTGTGGATAGCCCTAGACTGTTGTATGGTCGGAGTGGCGGGATTCGAACTCGCGACCCCTTGCACCCCATGCAAGTGCGCTACCAAGCTGCGCTACACCCCGAATAGGCGATTATTATAGCAGGTTTTTGTCAGATTGCAAGCGATTTTTAAATCATGTTTTGATCGTAAAGCAAAACCGCCCAATGAGATTTGAGCGGTTTCGTATGACGGTTCATCACGCCTGATTGTCATCAGATGATGGGTTATCAAGTGGAGCGTTATCATCGGCTTTGGGTTTGCGTTTGACGACTTCTGCCTTCTGGGCTGCCTTAGATGTTCTTTTGGCGGGGGTTTTGGCAGGTTTTGGGGTTTTTGCTTTGGCGGGCTTGGGCTTTTTGGGCGTTACCAAATTCAAAATCCCTGTTGGTTGTAACAGCTGACCTGAGACGCTCTCAATCATGTCCTTATAGCTGGTAGGACTGGTTTTGGTGGTCTCATCATGTGTCTTATTGTCAGCCTTATCATCTGCTTTGGGGGCTTGGGCGTCTGGTTTACCATCGTCTTTGGGTTCATCAGCTGGGCTGATGATGTCATCCAAGGCTTGCACCAAAGATTCTAAGGCGGATTCTGCGGATTCTAACACTTTATCCATGGTATCGCTGGCAGACTCTAACAAGCTCGGCTCGGTAGTGTCATTTGTGCTAGGCTCTGTCTTAGGGGGTAAAGGCTCAGCCATGTCGCCTGCTGGCAGGTCAGGGTTGTCCACAGGCTCAGGCTTGTGGGCTTCTGTGGCAGGGGCTGCCGTCTCATCTGCTACTACATTCGGGACAGATTTGCCTACCGTCTCATCAGAGATGGGTGGTGTGCCTAAGTCAGGGTGCTGACCACGGGGGTCGTTGCTGGCACGCTGAGCGATGGGACGTGGTATGGCTTCGGTTTTGCCTTGTCCGATGTGCCATGCACGCTGTGCGGTGGTATGCTCGGCAAAGTCTGCCAAATACTCGTCTGAGAGTGGGGCATAGCCATAGTTGGCGAACTGCTCGGCAAACGCCTGTTCGAACGCCTGCTCGCCGTCTGTCGCAGAGTGGGTCTCTGTGGGTTTGTCAGCGTGAATGGTATCTACCGCACGCAAAAAGTGTGCCACAAAGTCGTCACGCCATGCTTGGGGCAGGGTGTCGCCCAACACGCTTTGGATAAACTCACCTGCCGTGCCTGTGATGGTTGGGCGAGTTGTGGTGGGGGCTGGCTGTGCTTTGGTCAGACCGAGCTTCTCACGCAGGGCGACTGCCACGACTCGGGGGTCGTTGATTGCCTTGTTCATCTCTTGGGCGAGTGTGGTTAGGCGTTCTGCACTCACGACATCAGCGGTTGGCGTATCTGTCTGCTGTGTCATGTCAGGAGCATGGGTACTCACTTCATCTGCTTGGGCGGATGTGGCTTGCCCTGTTTGATTTGCTCCTATATCATCGTCAGGTGCAGTAACATCACCATCCACACCGATGGTCTCTGCCGCCACTTCTGCTTGCACTTCTGTTGGCACCGCCAAGTTTGCCACGTCGCTGTCTTTGCTAGGTTTATCGGCAGGTTCGGCTTTTTCAGCTCTGGTGCGTTTTGGCTTGGGTTTGCTGTTGTCTAGCGAGACATGCACCACATCGCCTGTCATCTCGGGCTCGGTGATGGGGCTGACGTGTAGCACCACTTCATCAGGGTTGGTAGATTTGCGTGTGCTACGGTCAGCTTTGGCAGGTTTGTCAGCACCTTTATCTGCTCTTGGCTCATGTTTTGATTCTGGCTTTGGCTCATGGGCTTGGGGCTTGGCTGTTGATTTGTCCATGCCCTTGTCTGTGCCTTTATCCGCCCCTTTGTCTGCTTTGTCGTGGGCTTTGCCTGACTGATGGCTGTTGGTATTTACCACGTCTGTTTTGTCGGCAGGTTGTAGTGTCTCGCCACGCACCGTCTCGCCACGAGGTTCACGCTGAGAGTGTGGCTCACGCTTGGGGTAGTCCTGTTCTTTTTTACGGCGGTCGGCTCTGTTTTTGTCCTTGTCGCTTTGGGTATCACGGACGGCTTCACGCTTTTCTGCCTTGTCGTTTTTGTCATCATTGGCAGGTTTGGTTTTTTTCTTGTATTTGTCATCACGCTCGGTGCGGGTGCCACGCTCGGCTTTGTCGGTTCTGTCAGACTTTTGGGGGGCTTTGTCTGGGGTACTCTCGCTAGCGGTGGGTAGGCTGATTTGTCCAAATGCACCCAAGCTACTTGCCCCACCATTGACGATGGATTCGATGGCGGCGGCAGCGTCTGCGTTATTTAAGGCATGAGTAAGGCGTGCCTGTGGCTTGGGAGCGAATAGGTTGGACAGCCATGCCACGGCTTTGACTTCTTGGGACTGTTTGGGGGTCTCTTGGGGGGCTTTGTCTCGTTTGTTGTCGCCTTTTTGGTCTTTGGCTTTGGTGGTGGCATTATCCGCCTTTTGCCAACGGTTTGCCACTGTGGTCGGTTCATCGGTTTTGGTTTGCCAATTCACTTCATAACCACGGTCAATGTTTTCACGTTCTTCAACATCAACAATCCGCTCATAGCTTGACGGGGCAAAGCCGTCTGGGTTGAAGTGCAGGCTAAAATTAGGACTTTCTAAATGAGCATGGGGCAAAATGGTAATGCGTGTGCCTGAGTCTTGTTCTAGATACACAAGGCTTTCACGTTTTTCATTAAGCAAAAAGGCGGCAATCTCGGTCGGCACTTCGGCTTGAATCTCGCCCATACGCTCTTTTAGGGCAATCTGCTCGATTTGTCGCATGATAGACAGAGCCAAAGAACGCAAATCCCGTATCATGCCATTGCCATGACAACGTGGGCACAGATAGCCTGTGGCTTCTTCTAGGGACGGACGCAGACGCTGACGGCTCATCTCCATCAGTCCAAATTTGCTAATCTCGGCAAACTGCACTCTGGCACGGTCGTAGCGTGTGGCATCAATTAAGCGTTTTTCCACGTCCTTTTGGTGCTGTGGGTCGTTCATGTCAATAAAGTCAATGACAATCAGACCGCCCATGTCTCTTAGGCGTAGCTGACGGGCAATCTCATCGGCGGCTTCTAGGTTGGTGTGGTAAGCGGTCTCGGAGACGTCCGAGCCTTTGGTGGACTTGGCGGAGTTGATGTCGATTGCCACCATTGCTTCGGTTTGGTCGATGACGATAGAGCCACCAGACGGCAGACGCACTTCACGCTGATAGGCGGTTTCAATCTGACGCTCAATGCCAAAGCGGGTAAATAGGGGTTCATAATCGGTATATTTACGCAATTTGCCCATTTGGGTTGGCATGACAGACGCAATAAAGTGAGCCGCTTCGTTATAGGCGTTCTCAGAGTCAATCCACACTTCGCCGATGTCATCACGCAGATAATCACGCACGGCACGAGTAACCACGCCTGCTTCTTGGTGAACAAGGCAGGGGCTTGGGCGAGTGCGGTTTTGTTCTAGGATAGATGACCACGCATCCAGCAGGTGGTTTAGGTCGTTTTGTAGGTCATCAAAGCCCTTGCCAATCCCTGCCGTGCGTACAATCACACTCATGCCACGGGGTATTGATAGACTGGCGATGATTTGCTTCATTTCATCACGCACTTTGCCTGAGATTTGACGGCTGATACCGCCCCCTTTGGCGTTGTTTGGCATGAGTACCAAATACCGCCCAGCCAGCGAGATGTAGGTGGACAAGGCAGCCCCTTTATTGCCACGTTCTTCTTTTTCGACTTGAACGATGACGCTGTCGCCTTCTTTGATGATGTCTCGGATATTGTCGGTGCGGGGGTTGCCTTTGAGATACTCGGGGGCAATCTCACGCAGGGGCAAAAAGCCCTGACGAGCCGAGCCGTATTCAACAAATACCGCTTCTAATGACGGCTCAACACGGGTGATATGTCCCTTGTAGATGTTGGCTTTTTTTTGTTCACGAGTGCGATTTTCTAGGTCAAAATCGTAAAGGTGGTGGTCTTTGCACAGTGCCACACGAATTTCTTCGTTGTGGGTGGCGTTGATAAGAATGCGTTTCATGATGTTCCTTAAAAAGTAAACATCAAGGCGGTAAGATAGGGCGTTGCCTATTAGACAAATGGTTGGGCTTTATGGTGTGTTAGGTTTGCAAAAATCGGATACATCAGCACCCTTGTTTTGGCTTTTTACAATAAAAATCTACAAAACTAAAAACCCATTTGGTAAATCATTACCAAATCAGTTCAACGCCTAAAAAATTGGTTGGGATTAACCCTTATCATACAGTCATCGCTTGCACCGATGAAACCAAACAGCAAATTCTACAAAAACAGTGTTTGTCTTGTGTTTTTGTGTGTGTTTGGCAAAAAATCTTACGCACCTTGATGTGCAAAATAAAAAATAGGTTTTGATTTAAAGGTGTGTCAACAAGAAAACCGTTCGCGGTGAGCTTGTCGAACCATAACGGTTTTCTGCCACCCTTCGACAAGCTCAGGGCGAACGGAAAACCTATCATTTTTTCAAATCATTACCGAAAAAATTATGGGCTACCTGTGATGAATATAAATAATCAATACCAAGATTATGTTTGGTATTTTTAATCAATACGCCATTTTTGGCAAAAATTTCACTTTTGTCATCACTTTATTTGGTAACGTGCTAAACTATATCAGATTTACCCAAATTTTCCTATCAAAATTTTAAAAATTTAACAATATGACCCAAAATTCCCCCAAAATGCCCCAATCGGCTGATGATGTGATTAGCGATTTTAGCCGTGTCAATTTTTTGACCGTAACCGCCAACCAAGACGGACAACGCATTGATAATTTTTTGCTCGCTCGCCTAAAAGGCTTGCCACGCTCGCACCTGTATAAGCTCATCAGAGATGATGAAATCCGCATCAACAAAAAACGCTGTAAGCCCCATGACCGCCTAAGCGTGGGCGATGTCGTGCGTGTCGCTCCCATTCGCCTGTCGGTGCGTGATGAGCCTGTGGTGTCGGACGACTTTGCCAAGGGTTTGCTTGGACGGGTGGTGTTTGAAAATGACGGCTTGATTGTGCTAAACAAACCGCATGGCTTGGCGGTGCATGGCGGAAGTGGCGAGAGTTTTGGGGTGATTGAAGCCATGCGAGTGGCAACGGGCAAAAAATATTTAGAACTCATCCATAGGATTGACAAAGACACGTCAGGGCTACTGCTGATTGCCAAAAAACGCAGTACTTTAAAAGACTTACAAGTCCATTTTAGAGAAAAAACCATACAAAAAGACTATCTGTGCGTGGTGCATGGGGCGGTCAAGAGCGGTCAAAAAATAGACAAACCGCTACTCAAATACACCCTAAAAAATGGCGAAAGACGGGTCAAGGTAGATAAAGACGGCAAACCGTCCCAAACCGTGATAGACGTGCTGGCGAGCTTTGAGATAGACGGCATGGCGGTAAGCCTTGTCAAGGCAAGTCCACTCACAGGACGCACGCACCAAATCCGTGTGCATATGGCAAGTATCGGTCATGCCTTGCTTGGCGATGACAAGTATCAGTCGCCCACGCAGGCAAGCCTTGCCACCCAAAAAGGCATAAAACGGCTGTGCCTACACGCTTGGCGGATTGCCGTGCCGAGTGATGACGGTGTGCAGGTGTTTGAAGCGGAGTTGCCTGATGATATCAGGGGGATTGTGGGGGATAGGGTTTAAAATTATGTATATATTTATCGCATAATAGAGAAAAAATAATGTAAAATGAGATAACTTAGAAACTTTTAATTCAGGGTTATGTATGGAACTTGACGAATTTTATGGTGATATTGCCGATTTGATTGACATTGCTGATGAAAGAGAAATCCCCCTTTCTCAAGTTCAAAATATTTTTAGAAATATTAGTAATGTATCTGCTCGTAACTTTTTTGGGCTTAAAAAACGCTTAAATGAGTTTTACGATGTAAAATTGCTTAATAACCTGAAAAATGACCTTGAAGAGCTTGTGCAGTCTCATATAAAATTTGATGATAAGATGATTACACTTATAAGAAATATCAGTTTAATTGATGTGGAAAGTAAGTTGCAACAAGCGTTTGGTACAGATTTTGAACCCGAACAGTATGCTTATTTAGCCTATAAGATTGAACAATTGTCAGAACATAAAAAGCTTTATCAGTTTAGTACCGTTCGGGAAATTAATGTTAGAGAATCGCTTAGTGTAAGCAGTCTAAGAGAAGAAATAGTGGAAGACTATCAAGAATTGATAGGTGTTAAAAAGATGAAATTGCACTGTTATGATTTTGTTCTTTTGGATTTTGAAAGAGATATTGCTGTTTTGGGTGTTGATCTTGCACAGATTTTGGGTGCAAACGAAGTAAATATCGCCAATCTAAACTTTGCAAATTTCTTAAATAAAGAATTAAATATCAAGATTGAGAATAATCAAAAAATTGATTTGTTTCCAAAAATAAAATATTTCTATAATCTACCAAAAGATGATTCCAATGGTGTTATCGAAATATACTTTATGACGGATGAAGGGACGGCTCACCATGAAACAGCTCGGGGCAATACAAGAGATTTGCGTACAGCGACCTATCACTCATCAGGCGTTCAAGGTTTAAGAAAGATAAAATCTTTGAATGAAATGCTTAATGCTGATATTAGTGCATGCCGTATTACATCTAAATTTTATCAAGAATACAGTGAATTGCAAATCGCTCTAAAAAGTAGCTATGTGGCTATCAACACAAGTAATGGCTCTCATCTCTATGAGGCTTTAACCTATGGTGCAAGAAGTTTGGAACAGTTTGATTTTGTTTTAGACAAACTGCTGAAAAAATAAAATAGTGGGTATTATTATGCAGAGCATAGATTTTTTATCTGATGTTAAAGATAAAATAAAAGAAAGTCGTATCAGTGATGATATGGCTAAAGTTTGTTTTGCGATTATTGATTATCTTTCTACTGAACCTGACAAAAAAACTCATCTAACTTTTGCACGTCTTTATGATATTAGTCCAAAAGTTGATGAAAATACGTTTTATAATGCAGTATTTTTATTAACCAGACATAAATTTGGAGTGTTGGAGCAGAACTTTGAGGCAATAAACTGTCGTGGTGATTACCAAATTGTTCCAGATAAGCAACAAATTATTGATGATATTAAAGAAAAAGAATTTTTTAATCCTTTTACGGGTAAGGAGCTGTCTGAGCAGGAGTTTGGAGAGCAGGTGTTAACTTTTTTTTCCCCAACTCAGAAAATGATGCAAGCTGTTAATTATGTCTAAAATATTAAAAAACCCTACATTATCTAATCCTGCTATCAGAAATCTTAGTATTCTTAATCCTAAAAATTACGAAGAATTTTTGGAATTATTGTATAACGATATTGATTTTATTATCAAGAAGTTTGCTAAATCCAAAGATAAATACGCTCAAGGCATGAGGGATAATTCTAGAAATGGTGAGGATTTAATAAATACAATCATTTGTGATATGCTGGAAATGTGTGGCTGGATGGCAAGGCATGACACTTCTGTTAATGGTCATGCGGATATTGTTGTGGAGCTGTCGGGTGAAGACTATCAATGGATTGGCGAGGGTAAAATAAAAGGGAGTAATAGTAAAATTTATGATGGTTTTAAACAGTTAATGTACCGATACTCTACTGGTCTGCATAACGAAAATGCAGGGGGTGTGTTGATTTATATAAATCAAAGCTCTAAGAGTCAGTTAGATATACTTAATGATTGGCAAAAGTTTTTATCAAATAAAAATGAAACTGTCAGCGATGATAATGATGAAATGCCTTATGTTAATGTTATTGATATTGTCTATGACTCAAAGAATCCTTTAGTGTTTTATAGCAATCATAAACATCCTTCATCGGGATTGGATTATACAATTAGACATATGGTAATGGACTTTAGATATCAACCAAAAGACTGATAATTAAAACGGTTAATTTCATACTCTCGCACCCATTCACTGCGAATTTGACGTTCATATTCCAAACCGTCAATGTTCTTACCTTGCAAAATCCCTGCAACCGCCATAAGGCTATCTTTCGGTTTCTCTCCACTCAATGTGCCGATGACTTTACCGTGATTGGTAAATGCTACCGTTTGCCCTTGTTCTACCGCTAGGATTTGCTGTTGAACCACTTGGGGCAATAGGCTGATTTCTATAACCATAATGCTACTCTTTGATGTTGATTTACATAACCCTATTGTAAAACACCCACCACCCCAAATCAACCCAATTTCCCCAAAAAGCCCTAGACAATTTGCCAATTTTATTTTACAGTAGTCATTTATATTTTTTGGAAAAACCGCCATGAAACCTGTAATGATAGACACCACCGCCCGCCATGAAGCCATTGCCAAATCCATTCACGACACAGGACTGTCCCGTGATGAGCTTTTGGGGGCGATAGACTTGGGGTCAAACAGTTTTCACTTGGCAATCGCTCGGCTTGACCATGGCGAAGTCCGCCGTATCGCCAGCATTTCTGAAAAAGTGCAACTGGGGGCAGGGCTTGATGAAAACAACGTCTTATCCGAAGAAGCCATGGAGCGTGGCATTGACTGCCTAAAACGCTTTTTGCCCCATGTTAGCGAAATCAGCCCCGACCGCCTAAGGGTGGTGGCAACCAACGCCCTAAGAAAGGCGGTGAACGCCCAAGAATTTATCCGCCGTGCCAATGCCTTTTTGCCAAAGCCCATTGAAGTCATCGCAGGGCGTGAAGAAGCTCGCCTTATCTATCTTGGCGTGTCGCACTCCAACGCCAGTACCGACAAACGCCTTGTCATTGACATCGGTGGGGGCAGTACCGAATTTATCATCGGACAAGGGTTTGAACCCATTGAAATGGAAAGTTTGCAAATGGGCTGTGTGTCTTTTACCCGTAAATTTTTTGCAGACGGACGTATCAGCGAGCGTGCGTTTGACGGGGCGATGACGGCAACCCAAACCGAGCTTTTGAGCATTGCCAAACGCTACAAAAAAACAGGCTGGGATAATGCCATTGCGTCATCGGGTACGGCAAAGGCGTGTAAACTTGTGCTAGAAGAGCTAGGGTTTGCCAAAGACGTCATCACGCTGGACGGCATGATAAAATTAAAAAAACACCTAATCAAACTTGGCAACATTGATAAAATCGCCTTTGAAGGGGTAAAAGCTCATCGCCAAGCGGTATTTCCAGCAGGAGTGGCAGAGCTGTTGGCAATCATGCAAACGCTTGATATTAAAGAGCTTTATTATTCGGACGGGGCGTTGCGTGAAGGCGTGATGTACGATATGCTCGGGCGACTTGACAACGAAGACGTGCGAGACCGTTCGGTGTCTGCCCTTGCCGAGCGGTATTCGGTGGATTTTAAGCAGGCGGGGCGGGTCATGACGACTTGTGGGCGACTGTTTGACATGGTCAAGGCAGATTTGGGCTTTGATGATGAAGACAGGGACTTGCTCCGCCGTGCGTCCAATTTGCATGAGGTTGGGCTTGCCGTGGGTCATAGCAACTATCAGCGTCATAGTGCGTATTTGTTGGAATTCTCAGACATTGCAGGCTTTGCTCAATCAGGGCAGGCGAGCATGGCTCAAATTGCCCTAAACCACAGACGAAAACTTAAATCCGAAAACCTAGATATTATTGAAAACCTAGGCGGTCGCAAACTTGCCTATCTGTGCCTGATTTTACGCCTTGCCGTTACCGCCAACCACTCACGCACCATAAAATCCGCCCCCATTTATCTGTCGGTCATGGATAAAGACAAAGACCATTGGAAAATCACGCTAGGCGACGGCTTGCACAAAGAGCTTATCAGCAGTCAGCTTACCGCCGACATTGCTCAGTTTGCCAAATGGGGCGTGAAATTGTCGGTGGTGGGGTAAATCCATGACCGTATACAAGAGCAATGATGATATTCCGAGCCGTATGAGCATTCCCTTGCCGTTTGTCATCATGCGTGAGAATGCTACCAAAGAGCGATTTGCAGAGTATTATAAAAAAGACAATCTGCATGGTTGGTTGTTTTGTGCTTTGGTGGTGATAGGGCAACTGTTTGTGTTGGGTCTTTTGTTATCTTTGGGTAATTCGATACTGGATATTATTTGGTTTTGGCTTCTACTCATCGTGATGTTTGCGGTCATTTCAATGATTGACAAATACCAATATAAAAAGCAATTAAAAGTAATTAAGAATCTACCAAAAATCACTCCTTTTATTGCCATTAATCATCAAGACGTGCGTGTGTATGACCCTTTTGGTGAAGAGCTTGTGGCTATGCCGATTGATAAGATAGGAAGTGTTTATATTTCTAAGGGCAATCTGTCGTTTGCGATAAGTTATAAAAAGTCATTGTGGCATGATTTTTCTTATGTAATCAGTTCCAATGAAATGGGGGCGACTTTTTATTTTGAACATCAAAATGAAAAATACATTCCCGAAAGTCTCAAAAGTTGCGTTTGGATAATTAGCAACATGGTAAAAATGCTCCAACAAGACCCAATCGCCAGCCATTTCCCTTTTGTTAAGAAAAACTACACCAATGGGCGAGCGTGGGACGACCCCTAAACCATTTCCCAAACCCCAAAAAGTATGCTAAACTATATAAGTTTACATTTGTAATATTTATCAAGGACAAAATTATGAGCCAACCTGTGAGCGTTTGGGAAAGTGTCAAACTTGCCCGCCATGCCGACCGTCCACTATTTTTGGATTATGTCAAGACGCTGTTTACCGAGTTTGATGAGTTGCATGGCGACCGTGCATTTGCAGACGACCGTGCGATTTTGGGCGGTCTTGCTCGTTTTGACGGCAAGCCTGTCATGGTCATCGGTCAGCACCGTGGGCGTTCTACTCGTGAGCGGATTACCCACAATTTTGGCATGGCAAGCCCCGAAGGCTATCGCAAGGTCATTCGCCTTGTGCAAATGGCGGAGCGTTTTGGTTTGCCTGTTTTGACGTTCATTGACACCCCAGGGGCGTACCCTGGTGTCGGAGCAGAAGAGCGTGGGCAAGCAGAAGCCATTGCCAAAGCGATTGCGGTATTTAGTAGTCTCAACACCCCAATCATCGCTACCGTCATCGGCGAAGGCGGTTCGGGCGGGGCGTTAGCCATTGGCGTGGCGGATAAGGTCAATATGCTCCAAAACAGCATTTATTCGGTCATTTCCCCCGAAGGCTGTGCATCTATTCTATGGAAAACCGCCGAAAAAGCCCCTGATGCGTCCGAAGCCTTGAAACTGTCAGCAAATAATTTGCACCAGTTGGGGCTGATTGACGAAGTCGTGGACGAAGGGGCTGGCGGACACATTGAGCCTGATGTGGTGATGACAAATTTAAAAAATTTGTTAAATCATCAGCTTAACGAGCTTGAAATGCTGGGCAAAAATGAGCTGTTGTCTGGGCGGTATGAGCGTTTGATGAAATTTAATTCTAAAATTTCGCTGTGATTGTGATGTCCGCAAAACCGCCAAAAAGGGCGGTTTATTATTGTCCTACCCACAACACGGGCAAAATTTGCTATAATACCACGTTTTATCCAGACCGACCGCCATGACCGCATACGCCCCCACCGATGAGCAATTATCCGCCCTAAATATGGCGATGACAGGCGATTCCTTTAAAATCGTGGCGTATGCAGGGGCAGGCAAGACCACGACGCTCAAACTCATCAGTGAGAATTTGCGTGGGCGTGGGCTGTATTTGGCATTTAACAAATCCATCGCCAGCGAAGCCCAAGGCAAATTTCCCCCCAATGTCAAATGCCAAACCTTTCACTCGCTCGCCTATCGCCATGTGCCACGGGGTATTACCGCCAAAGTGAGCCTGCCACGGCTGACCCCTGCTAGGCTGGCAACGGAGCTTGGCTTGACCGCCATCGAAGTAGAGCGAAGTTTTGACGGGGTCAAAAAATCCGTGGTGCTGACCCCTGCCAAACTTGCTAATATCATCAGCGAAGCCATCATCACGTTTTGTAAGACGTCATCTGCCTATCCTGCCCCACGCCACATCACGCCCCCATCTTGGCTGTCGGATGCTGACAAGGCACGCTTGCAAGAGCTACTCTATCCTGCCTTTGAATATCGCTGGCTGTCGTCCATCGACCCACGCCACAGTGCAGGGATAGGGCATGATGTCTATCTAAAACTGTGGACACTCTCAAGTCCCATCATTCCTGCCGACTTCATCCTGTTTGATGAAGCCCAAGATGCCGACCCACTCATGATGGGGGCGTTATTACAACAAAATAAGCAGACCATCTATGTCGGGGATGCTCATCAGCAGATTTATGAATGGCGGGGGGCGACCAATGCGATGAAACGCTTGCCCTATCCTGCCACCTTGCTCACGCAGTCGTTTCGCTTTGGCGATGAGATTGCCAAAGTTGCCAATATTTTTTTAAAGGCATTACAAGAAGAGATTCCCCTAAAAGGCAACCCTGCCAAACATTCGATGACCGCACGCCTGTTGGCAAATGGACAAAAAGATGCCATCCTGTGTCGCACCAATGCCAACGCCATGGCACGTCTGTTGGCAGGGCAAAAGATGGGGCATAAAGTCGCCTTGCAAGCTGACAGTGCAAGGATGCTACGATTTTGCCAAGGGGCGGACAGCTTAAAACATGGCAAATCCGCCTATGGCACGCCCGAGCTTGCTTTTTTTAGTCATTGGGGCGAAGTCCAAGAATTTAGCGAGACAGGCGAAGGCAGTGACCTAAAAACATGGGTGCGACTCATCGAAGAGCATGGCACCAAGACCATCACATCCGCCATCAATAACCTAACCACGCACTCGCACGCTGACTATGTTGTCTCTACCGCCCACAAATCCAAAGGGCTAGAATGGGGTCGGGTGCAGATAGATGATGATTTTTTGTACGATGTCAATCGCCAAACGGTCAAAATCAGCCCCGAAGAGCTACGCCTGCTCTATGTCGCCTGCACTCGGGGCAGGGATGTGCTGGACGTGGACGGCATTAAGGAGCTGTTGGCAGGACTGGTAAGCGGTAAGAAATTGGTGTATGGGTAGGGTAATGGGTGTGGCGAGTAAAATTGGAGGATAACTTGGGGTAATTTGTTGCACCCATTTTAAAAAAAGGGCGTGTATGCCACGCCCCACAGTCTTTTTTGGTGTGTATTTGATAAATGAGATGTTATTTACCAGACTTACCAAACTTTTTGCCAAATGTCTTATTGGTAAAATCAACCGCTTTATTTAGATAAGGACGAGCCTGCTCAAAATACGGCTTGGCTTGTTTGACATAATCAGCATAAGGTTCAGGCAAGCTCGCCCCTTGTTTGGCAACACCTGCAAACCACAGCACGAGCTTATAGTCACCCGAGATAACCACATCACCATCTTGGACGGCACTCATAAAACTTGCGATGTCGCCTTTGGTGAGTAGTCGCACGCCCGTCATGGAGTCTTTAAAATCAATGGTCAAATCGGCATGTCTGGCAGTCCCCAATGCCTGCCCAAAATGCCCATCAACAAAGCGGTAGTAGCGTGCCACGTCATCGCCACTTTTAAATTGAATGGCAAGTTCTTTGTCTTTGACTAGGTTGTGATAAGTTTCGTTATCGCCCTTGGATAGGGATGACAGTCGCAGTCCCAAGCCATATAGCAGGGCGTCCAAAGGGTCGGTTTTTACGTCAATGATGGGTAAAGTTGGCATGATGTTCTCAAAATAGCAAAAAATAATACTCTAACGCAAATCCGAGCGTTTATAAAGTGTTTTTTGGTAACTTGTCTTTGATGTATCGCTCGGGGTGTCGCTCGGGCTTATCGTTTATCAAAGCGATGACCCATGGCATACAGCACGCCTTCTAGTCCTGTGATATTGACTGATGCATCGGCTTTAACACGTACGATGGGCTTGGCTTTATAAGCAACACCAATGTCACTAATCGCCATCATCGGCAAATCGTTTGCCCCATCGCCCACGCACACCACTTCTTCCATGTCTATCGCCATCTTGTCAGCGACATGAGCGACGATGCGGGCTTTGGCTTTGCCATCAATGATGCCACGCTCGACCCCACCTGTCAGCTTACCGCCTGTTGCCAGTAGGGGGTTGGCATGATATTCATCCATGCCCAACGTCTCGGCAACGTATTTGGCAAATGGGGTAAAGCCTCCCGATATCAGCACCGTGCGACAGCCTTTGCTTTTTAGAGCTTTGATGGTGGCAAATGCTCCCTCTGAGAAGCTGATGTGGTCTTTGATAATCTCATCAACCACCGAGACATCCACTCCCTCTAAGAGTGCCACACGTTTGGCAAAACTTTCATTAAAATCTATCTCACCACGCATGGCAGATTCGGTAATCTCTGCAACCTTGTCCGCCACGCCAGCAATGCGTGCCAACTCAACGATAACCTCTTGATGAATGAGCGTTGAATCCATGTCAAAGCAGACAAGTTTATGACGACGGAGCGTTTGGGCGATAGAAAGGATGTGAACGTCAATATAGCCTTTTTTAAACTGAGTCAACTGCTCGGGCGTGAGTTCGGATATTTGTCCTGTCTCATCAACTTGAAATTGATAATTAGGCTTGGGTTTTAACACCTTTCTTAGATAAGCCGTCAGCTGTTCGTCAATGATATGGGCGACCGCCTCACGCTTGTCGGCACTCATCTCTTTGTGGTCAGTTGGGATGAGCAGATAGCGATACACTGCCACGTCCGAGAGATGCTCATGTGTGCCTATCAGGTGTGCGTTGGCGACTGCCGTCTCATCATCAAAAACCGCCACCGCTTGCCAACCCCTTTGCTCACTGCTCCATGCTTGCACCACCTCATCCATCTGCCGACCGCTGTCCGTCAGCTCATCAACTGCTGTCTTTGCCACGACCAAGATGATGGCAAACACAGGCAACTGTTTTAGAGCCTGAATACTGCCTGTTGTACCCTCAGGCAAAAGATGTGCCACACGGTCAATGGCATTTTGCCATGCCTTAGAATCTTTGGGAAGTGCGTAAGTATTCATCGTTAGTACTCGTTATTGTTGATGTTGCGTTTTATTGTAACATTTTTAGCTAGGCAATGAAAAGTTAAAAATGGCATGAGTGTTAATTACTCAGATTTTATAACAATTTGGTCAATATTATGTAAAATTTTATCCAAATCATGCCGGCATGAGTTTAAGTGCTTAAAATTTCACAAAAAAAATGATAAAATCTACACCCTATTTGTCCACATGCCCAATGAACGATTCATCATGACCTATCCTGCCCCCCGTCACGGCTTATTTGCTGTTTTTATTTTGGTAAGTTTAACCCTAAATTTGCTGTTTTTTGTCATCAGTAACGAGCGACAGCAAAAAGAGCGTTATGAGCGTAGCATACAGGCGGAAGCGGTGGCGATTGCCGAAGAGTTGTCTGCACCGCTTAGCATTAACGACCGCATTAGCATGAGCGTGGTGGCAAATCGCTACATTCGGGGCGATGACGTGGCATTTGTGGGGGTGTATGATGTGAATGACAATCTGCTCGTGCCTGTGGGTAAAGAGACACAGGGGCATGCGGTCAAAGAAGTGGTGACAGGCAGTCAAAGCGTACTGGGCTATGTGACGGTACAGACGCATGAGATTAATCGAGCCAAGATTATCTCTGATAACTGGATGTATCTGGTGGGGGTGGCGTTTTTACATGCACTGCTATTGCTCATTTATGGCTATGTGGCACGCCCGACCGACGCCATTCGCATTGAGATTTCCCATGACGTGCGTAACCGCCTGCTTGCCAAGGGACTGCTGTATGATGTCAATCAAAAGAACCACGCCCACAGCAGTGGCGACCCCATCGGCACTCAAACAGGCTCATCTGGCACACCTCACGCCAAGCATGACACGCCCCCTGCCCAATCTGAGCCGTCACATCAAACGCAAAGCGAGCATACTTATGTCATCCAAGCCCGCTTTGACGACCCCAATGACCTGCTTGCCACGGTGGGCAATCAGACCAAAAACGTCTATTTTTCACTGTGTCATCAGCTACTGAGTAAGGCGACCACAGAACTGCTTGCCTTGCCAGTGTTTCATGGGGTCAGCGTAGAGAGTATTTTGCCCTTTGATGACCAAGGCTGTCGTATCGTGCTGTCAGGTAAGGATAAATATAGCAAATCCGCCCTAGCATCCATCCTGCTGGCACGGCTGGCACTCATGCTTAATCAAACCATCTATGACAAGCACCGTGAACTCAAACGCTTTGCCCTGCCCATGCGTACTTATGTTAGCGACATCGCCCGTCAAGATGAAGTGGTGGGCGTGGGGATAAAACACCGTAAAACGCCATTGGTACTACTGCCAAACCGTGTCGTCACGGGTCTGTCGCCCCATGGTAATTTTCTAAAACTTGCCGATCCGATTAGTGTTGCCGAGCGTGAATGCCGTCATCTAAGACATGTGAGTATCTCTCATGCCGAGACATTGGAGCGAGTGCGAGACAAAGTATTGCTGTCTGGCTAATGGATAAAAATGGGGGATGGTAGGGCGTGTTGAATCTTTGTATTTGCAATGAAAAATGCCTGTTTAAAAAAGCAGGGAAATCGCACGTTTTTCAAGGAAAAAGTGAAGTTTGATAGTCATTCTATCAAACGAGCTTTTGACGATGAAAAACAATCCGACCACTTAATTTAAAAAATTGAGTTAAAATCTTGAAAATTTACCCGATTAAGTGGTCGGATAGCCATTTTTCATGCAAAAACGATTAGTTTTTTCTAAAATATTTCTATATTAGACTTCTTTCCAAACCCCGATTTTTGTGGATTTTTAAAAACTTCAACCCCAATACTTATAAGGGTTTATTTTTAGTTTGGAAAGAGATTTATTGTAAATAGTGCTATAAAGGTTCAGCACGCCCTAATATTTTTAAAAATTACTTGACAAAAGATGATTTTACCTTTATAAGGATTTTGAAATTGGGTCAGTTTGTTTTTGCTAAATTAGTTTAAAAATAAAAACAAATTTACTCATCTTGCCCATTATTTATTTACCCCAACCCATTTATCCAAAAGGAGTTATCATGAGCGGTCTTGATGATGATTTTGATGATGATAATTTTGAAGAAGATGCCGATGCCCAACTGGCAGACGACACCAAAGCCAAGCCCTTAGAAAAACGCCTTAAAATCGACGCCATGCTCGAAGAGCAACGCCTAAATAAACTCATGCGTGCCTTAGAAGATGACGATGATTTTGCCGAATTTGATGATTTGGACGATGATGATTTTGATGCCTAAACTTACCTTAGGCTAAGTTGTTGTTGTCATCTGTCTGTCATCTAATCATGTTACTTTTAGCCATGCTATTTTAATCCAAACCCCAAGAGTACACCCATGACCCGTGATGAATTAATAACGCTACTATACAGCGAAGAGACGAACCCTTATGGCTTTGACCCTGTTGCCACGCATGGGTTTTTGACCGCCAGTATTGTCGGCAAGCCGTTGCCAAATTGGCTGTCTGTCTATTTTGATGGGCATGAAAATGACGTGAGTGTTGATGTCAAAACCGCCCTGACGGCATGGCGAGATGAGATTTATCAAACCCTAAAAGACGAAGAGCCTGTTGAGCTACCCTTTGATGCCGATGACGACGAAGAAGACTTTGGCGAAGACTCAGATGTGGTGGCGTGGTGTATCGGCTTTATTGAGGCGATGTATGGCGACGAGTCTGTGGACTGGTTTGATGATGCCGACACCGAAGAAGATGTGGCGGAGCTGACCTTGCCGATGGTCATCTTATCAGGCATGGATGAAGAGAGTGAAGAACTTGGCATGATGAGAGGCGACATTGACATGATGGTACAGCTTGCCAACAGCCTAGAAGGCAATGTCACTGAGCTGTTTTTGTTGTTCCATACCAATGACTGATGGTTAGGGCGTGCCTGCCCTTTATAACACTATTTACAATAAATCTCTTTCCAAACTAAAAATAAACCCTTATAAGTATTGGGGTTGAGGTTTTTAAAAATCCACAAAAATCGGGGTTTGGAAAGAAGTCTAATATAGAAATATTTTAGAAAAAACTAATCGTTTTTGCATGAAAAATGGCTATCCGACCACTTAATCGGGTAAATTTTCAAGATTTTAACTCAATTTTTTAAATTAAGTGGTCGGATTGTTTTTCATCGTCAAAAGCTCGTTTGATAGAACGACTATCAAACTTCACTTTTTCCTTGAAAAACGTGCGATTTCCCTGCTTTTTTAAACAGGCATTTTTCATTGCAAATACAAAAGGCAGGCACGCCCTAGCCATACCAATTTTTATCATTTTTGATAATTTTTATAAAAATTAGTCATAATTATGCCAAACTTTGTGACAAAATGATTAAAAATACGTTATAATGGAAGTGTAAAACCATTTTGCACTTCTTTTTTGTTAACAATAGGTAATCCCCAATGTTAAAACACATTCTTTTAGCGACCAGTGTACTGGCGTTGTCTGCCACAGCGTCTGCCAACTTAACTTTTAAAGCAGGTCTAGGTTATCTTGATCCAACCGCGGAAAAAGACATTGCCACAGGTCTTCCAAATGCTAAAGTAAGTAGCGAAATGGCAGTATTGCCTTCTTTTGACTATCGCTTTGCCAACAGCCCATTTTCAGCAGAGTTGCTATTAGCCAGCCCATTTGAGCACACTGTCAGCGTTGGTGCCAATGATGCCAACAGAAGTGATGTGGCTAAATTCAAGCACTTGCCACCAACTTTAACCTTTAAATACAATACTCCAGAAGTTAATGGCTTTGGTGCTAACATTGGTCTTGGTGCCACTGTACTTGTTCCTTATGAAGAAGAACTTCTTGGTAGCAATGCTAAACTAGAAGCAGACACTGTGGTCGCCCCTGCCGCTCAAATCGGTGTGACCTACTCTAAGCCATCATCACCATGGGGTCTGTTTGCTGACGTACGTTATGTAGACCTAAAAACTGATTTGGAAGTTGATGGTGCCAAAATCGGTGAGCTAGAAGTAAACCCTGTGGTCTATGCCCTAGGTGTTAGCCATAAATTCTAATCTGTATATCAGTTAGACATCAAATCCCTGACCGTTGGTTGGGGATTTTTGTTTATAAAAATCTTTACAAGTGTTTTTAAATGAGTTATGCTAGGTCATCAGTCTTAGGATTGATAATTTTAGGATTGATGATTTTTTTGTTTTCATTTGTAAGGACACACCATGCACGACCACATTCACGGCTATGAAGCCAGCCCCCACGCCTATCCTTTTCCACTCATCATCAAACAGCTGTTAAACCGAGCCAAAACCGTCTCGCTTGACCAAGAGATTTTTTATGCTGACAAAGCCCGATTTACTTATCGGGAGTTTTTGGGGCGGATACAGCGTTTTGCCAATGTTTTGACCGATTTGGGGCTAAAACGAGGCGATGTCGTGGCGGTCATGGACTGGGACAGTCATCGCTACCTAGAAGCGTATTTTGCCATTCCCATGCTTGGGCTAATTTTGCAAACGGTCAATATCCGCCTATCGCCAGAAAAAATCCTATACACCCTAAACCACGCCAAACCCAAGGCGTTACTGTTAAATTCTGAATTTATGCCGATGATTGGTAATCATGTCCATGACGTGCCAAGCGTTGAGAAAATCATTTGGCTTGACGACCACGCCACGCCTGCCCCTGATTTTGTGGTAGGTGAATACGAAGAGCTACTAAGCCGTGCTGATGACACATTTGAATTTGAAGATTTTGATGAGAACACCATTGCCACGACTTTTTATACGTCTGGCACGACAGGCGACCCCAAGGGCGTATTTTTTAGCCACCGCCAAATCGTCCTGCACGCCATGGCGGTGACAATGGGGGCAAGCCTAAACCCCGATGAAGTCGGACTGAGATACTCGGACGTGTATATGCCGATTACGCCGATGTTTCATGTCAATGGCTGGGGCATTCCCTATGTGGCGACCATGATTGGGTTAAAACAAATCTATCCGAGCCGTTATGTACCAAGCCTGTTGGTGGATTTGGCAATCAAACACAAGGTTAGCTTTACCCACTGCGTGCCGACCATTTTGCAAATGATGTTAAAAGAAGCAAGCGAGCGTGATATTGCCTTTGACGGCTTAAAGATGATTATCGGTGGCTCCCGTCTGACCGAAGGGCTTGCCAAATCCGCCCTAGTCCATGGCATACAGGTTTATACCGCCTATGGCATGAGTGAGACTTGCCCTGTGATTACGGTGGCAACTTTTGACAAAAAATAGCCTTTAACGCCTGAGAACTCACTTGCCACTCGGGTGAGTACGGGCGTGCCTGTGCCACTGGTGGATTTGCAAATCTGGAATGAACACGGGCAAATCCTACCCCAAGACGGCAAAACGGCAGGCGAGGTGGTGGTGCGTACACCATGGCTGACCCAGAGTTATTTTAAAAACCAAGACGCAGGCGATGGGCTGTGGACGGGTGGCTATCTGCACACCCAAGACATTGCCCACATGGACGATAAAGGCGTGGTGCGAGTTACCGACCGCCTAAAAGATGTCATCAAATCAGGGGGCGAGTGGGTGTCGTCATTGGAGATTGAGACGATTTTGTCGTTGCACCCGTCTGTGGCAGACATTGCCGTCATCGGTGTGCCTGATGACAAATGGGGCGAGCGACCTTTGGCACTGGTGGTCAAAAAGCCAAATCATGACGACATTACGCCTGATGATATTTTGGCATTGGCACACCAAGCCTATGAACGTGAGATTATCCCCAAATACGGCATACCCAACGAGCTACGTTTTGTCGCCGACATTCCCAAAACCAGCGTGGGCAAGCACGACAAAAAGGTAATTCGTATGCTTGTGGCGGATGGTGAGTTGTAATTGACTGCCATAGGTTTATCGGGCTGACTTTGCACCCTAAAATTGGCGTTATCAAAGGACGTGCTCAGCACGTCCCTACGTCTACATGACATAAATTTGTGGTAATTTTAAAATTCTTTGACTGTATAACAAACGCAGGGCAGGCGGTTAAGACAACTGGCGATATCTGACCTGCTCTGCCCATAGCTTACGGCTGTTTAGGGGTTTGTAGTCAAGCAGGTAGTCTATCATCGCTCGATGTACTTGTCCGAGTAGTGCCAAGGCAGTGGGGCTTGGCTGATGATGGTCTGACTCACTGACCGCCCTAATCACCGCCCCTGATGTGCCAGTGCCATCGGTGCTGACAAAGCCCCGTGTGGGGATAAAGTCATAATATGCCTGCACGTCAATCGCCCGTCCTGTCTCATCTGCACCCCAGTCAATGCCTACGCCCAGCTCATCAAACAACGCTCTCTCAAACTGCCGTAGTATCTGTTTCATGTTATCCATCTCATGAGCTGTGCCATCGCTCATGTCATGACTGACAGCTTGGAGCTGTGTTATGCTGTCATGATAGTGTTGCCATAGGGCAGGGCAGGGGTTTTCGGGGGCGATGAGTCGGCAGATGAGTTCATTAAGATAGAGCAGGGCGTACTGATTTTGCCCCAAAGGGCGTGGGGGCGATGTGGTCGTGATGTGAATTTGGGTGAAGTTTTTTAGGGCGTTTTGCCCACTGGCAAACAGCTCAATGACCGCAAAGGACGGCATACCACGCACGCCCACGCCATGCACCACGCCATGTTCGGCACTAAAAAACTGATAAATCGCCCGTTTTTCTTGGTAGGCTCGGGCGTGTAGCAGATAGCCGGTCAGTGGCTCGTTTTTCATGATGGGTCGCTTGATATAAAAATAAGTTAGCGATAACTCACCGCTTCCGCCAAATGAGCCACGCCCACCCTATCCGCCCCTGCCAGGTCAGCAATGGTGCGAGCTACTCTTAGCACCCGATGATAGCTACGAGCGGAGAGATTGAGCCGTGATTGGGCGGTCGCTAGAAGCTGTTTTTCTGCCGTGCCGAGCGGTATGTGTGTATCAATCTCGCTTGGGGTCAGCTCGCTGTTGGCTTTGCCTTGACGGTCTAGGGCGATTTGACGAGCTTTGGCAACTCGCTCACGCACCACAGCGGACGGCTCGCCTTGCGGGGCGTTTTGCAGGTCGTCTATCGGCATGGCAGGGACGTGGATATGCAGGTCAATGCGGTCAAGCAAGGGGCCTGAGATTTTGTCCTGATAACGGCGGACTTGGTCGGGCGTACAGCGACAACGATTGGACGGGTCGCCATGATAGCCACACGGACACGGATTCATTGCTCCGATAAGCTGAAAATTGGCAGGATAAGCCACTTGGGCGTTGGCTCGGCTGATGATAATCTCTTTGGACTCTAACGGCTGTCGCATGACTTCTAAGGTCTTGCGGTCAAATTCGGGCAATTCATCAAGAAACAAAACGCCCTGATGAGCTAAACTAATCTCCCCTGGTTTGGGGCGTGAACCACCGCCCGACAACGCCACCGCACTCATGGTATGATGACAAGAGCGAAACGGACGTACACCAAATTCATAAGGCAGTCCTGCCACCGAATACACGCTTGCCACTTCTAGGGCTTCATCATCGGTCAAGGGCGGTAAAATGCTCGGCAGACGGCTTGCCATTAAGGTTTTGCCCGAACCAGGCGAACCTTTAAACAGCATAGAATGCCCGCCTGTGGCACAAATCTCCAACGCTCTGCGGGCGTGGTGTTGCCCTTTGACATCGGACAAATCAAGCGGATAAGTCGCCACCGTTTTGGTGGTCGGTATGGCGGTTGGGGTCAGCCTATCGTCTGTATTGCCGCCATTGATAGCGTTTAGATGACGGCAGACTTGGGCAAGATTATTCGCCCCCAGCACACAAATATCCGCCACTTGCACCGCTTCGGACGCATTGGCACTTGGCAACATTAGTGTTCGCCCACCGCTTTTTAGGGTGCGAGCCACCGACAGCGAGCCTGTTACCCCACGCAAATCGCCATTTAGGGCAAGCTCACCCACAAATTCAAAATTATCCAGCACCGTCTCATCAATCTGTCCGCTTGCCGTCAAAATCCCAATGGCAATGGGCAAATCAAGCCTAGCCCCGTCCTTGGGTAGGTCAGCAGGGGCAAGGTTAATCGTGATACGGCGATTGGGAAAGTCAAAGCCACTGTTGATAATCGCCGAGCGGACACGGTCTTTGCTTTCACGCACAGACGCTTCGGGCAAGCCGACCATGGTTAGAGCAGGCAAGCCTTGGGAGATGTGGACTTCCACCGTAACAGGCGGTGCGGTCAGACCGATGACAGAACGGGTGTGGATTTGGGCGAAGGACATGGGTTTATAATCTTAAATTTTAGGATTGGTAATGGTTGGTGTGGTTAATAGATAATGCTTGCAAATAAATTTGTAGGGAAAATTACAATTTACCTTTTATTAAAATTTATCAAATTTTAATCATTGGGCGAATTGCAATTTTCCCTACAATCCCTAAAACATCAGTTAAACCACGGTTATTCATATTCATAAAGCTCAAAGGTCTCATCTCTTTTATCAAAAGGGATTAGCTCATCAACCAACGTATCAAACTCGTCATTATTTAATAAAACCCAATCACCATGATTGTTTTTGACAGGTTCTTTTTGATACACGTCATTTAAACGCTCAATTTGGACAGGTGTTAAATAAGGACTGTGCGTGCGTAATTGAGCCAGTAAATATTCTTTGATGTTTGGGCTATCCTGCCCCACCAAAGCCACTTCAAGCATTTTATATACCATAAATTCTTGCAGATTTTTTGCCACATATTCGCTTTCACAGTCATGGCAAATTCTGACAATCTGTGGCTCGCTGTGCTTGTCGTGTTCATAATAAAAGGCATAACAGTCGCCGTTGCCACACTGGGCAAACATCACCAAGCGGTTTTCGTACTCTGGTTTTAGATAAAACCAATCGCCGTCATCTTGGCTTGGCAGATGGTCTTTGGTACAGGCAATCATCTCATCAGGCGAATACAGCTCATATTCATAAGACACGAGTAAAAAAGGCGGATTTTGCACAAGTTTTGGGAATACATCTTGATACCAATTTGGCACGCCAGTTTGCATATCCAGCATATCATCTTTGGCAAGCTGTTTGTATAAACTTGGCAAAGTAACTTCATAAGTCTTTTCTAAATAATCCAAGTATTGTAGATAATTCATGATGTTTCCTTGTGGTTTAAGCCATGAATTAAACAATCGCCTTTTGATAAACATCGGACAATTCGGTTAAATTGACCGCATATTGCACGTTTTGATAAGTCTTACCAATCTCGCTTTGTAGTACGCTCATCACACGCCCAACCAAATCCGCCTTTATCTCATCACTGCGACCTGCCATAATCGCCAAATGTGCCACGACAAAATGCTCACCGTCATCAAATGCCAGTCCGATAAGACTGTCTGTCGCATGATACACACGGCTTTTGATGTCTTTGGACTTGGCAAATTGACCGCTTTCAAATAGGGCAGTATTTATTTTTAACAATAAGTCGGCTTCATCGGCGATTTTTAGGTTTTTGGATAATTCTAGGGTAAGATGGGGCATAAAACTTCCCTTTTAGGTTAATCAGGTTTGACACAAATCAGCACACGAATGCTGTCAGGCACGAGCGATAGATTTGCCAATGCCGTCAGGCCCTGCTCTTTCATCTCAATGAGCTGTGCAATTTCATCATCTCGCACGTTGGGATTGATGGCTTGTAAGCGTTGCAATCGTCCTATCTCTTTGTCCAGATGGTCGGCAAATTGGCTTTGGGCGGATGTACTGATGGCGGACAGCTCATCGGTTGCCTTGGTTTTGGCTAGGGCGGTGATGTTGCCGATGACTTCATGTCTTGCCTTGACGACTTGACGGGCTTTGGCTTTGTCCAGTCTGTCAATGATGGGCAGAAGTTTGTCGGGGGTTGCCACTTTGGTTAGGTCGTTGCCATTTTCGGCAAGTAGCACACGGATGATTTGCCCTGAGAGATAGGCAGATAGGTTTAGGTGCTTGGGGGCGATGGCTTCGACTCGAAAGTGGTTTTCGATGAGCATCAGACCCTGTGGCATGGCGGATGACTTTAACAGCACCACGCTGGTGTTGCCAAAGGTGCCTGACTTGATGGACTCCAACACGCCCGTCATGAGCGGATGTTCTAAGGTCATGTACGCCATGTCTTCACGGGTCAGGGCTTGGGTGCGGTCAAAAGTTAGGGTCATACCGTCTTCGTCAAGGGGCAGTCCCGAGATGTCCTGCACTTCGGTGCTGTCAATGGGATGAATGACCCACGAATCATCACGGCTAATGCTATAATCGACGTTGAGTGCGTCCAGATAGCGGTCAAGAAATACTGGCAATACTTGTGCATTATCCATCTCGTGCATGGCTTGTACGATACGCCCTGATACGCTGGGGCGGCATGAGTTATACTCTAACAGGCGATCTCGTCCTGCTTGTAGTTCTTTTTCAAGTTGTATGCGTAGAGCGGTTGCATTTGCTACAAGTCTATTAAAGTCATCAAAGCTGTTTTGTCCTTCTAGCATGGGTTTTAGATCAGCGATGAAATGCTCTTGCACTGTTTGGGCGGTCGGACTGATGTGGTTAAAAATATTTAGGGCGTGGTCATACCAATGATACAAGCGTTCTTGGGCAGTGCCAACGACAAAGGGGACGTGCAGGCGGATTTGGGCGATTTGTCCGATACGGTCAAGTCGTCCGATACGTTGCTCTAACGTGTCAGGGTTGGCAGGCAAATCAAACAGCACCAAATCTTGGGCAAATTGAAAATTACGCCCCTCTGAGCCAATCTCGCTACACAGCAGTATCTGAGCCCCATGTGTATCAGCAAAATAGGCTGCCGCTTGATCACGTTCTAGCAGGCTCATCTGCTCGGTAAAAATGGCGGTCTTAATGCCAGCATGCAGACGCAGTACCGCCTCTAAACTTTCAATGGTTGCCCCTGAACGGGCGATGAGTAGGACTTTGTTGTGTTTTAGGTCATTTTTTAATAGCTCAATGAGCCACGGCACTCGGGGGTCAGCTTCTAGCCACGAGCCGTCAGGAAAACTCTCTTCGCCCCACAGCTGTTCACGCAGTTTGCCATGAGTATAAGGGGTATTTTGCCACGCTGTTGGTAGGGGGAGTGGATAGGCGATACTGGTACGCCCATAAAAGCCCTGTACGCTGTCTCGGGTGTTACGAAATAGCACTCGCCCTGTGCCGTGACGGTCTAGTAGCTCGTTAATGATGTGCTGACGGAGCTTGTCATTGGTGTTGATGTCGGCAATCTCACTGACATCAAAGCCGAGCAGTCCTGCCACTGCCGTGATTTGTTTGTCGGTCAAATCTTTACCGTCTATCAGCAAGGTTGCCACCATTGCCACGTCCGCAAAGGCGTCTTGGGACGCGATAAAATCATCTAGGTCATCAAATCGGTGTGGGTCAAGCAGTCGCAGGCGGGCAAAATGACTCTCCACGCCAAGCTGTTCAGGGGTTGCAGTGAGTAATAATACCCCTGCGATGTGATTGGCAAAATCCGCCACCAGCTCGTATTTGTCATTACCGCCTTGTTCGCTGTCCCAATGCAGATGATGGGCTTCATCCACCACAAGTAAATCAAAGCCCGACGCATACGCCTGCTCATATAGGTCGTGATGGTCAAGCAATAAATCAATGCTAGCAATGATGAGCTGTTCGGTGCCAAAGACGTTTTCATCAGGGTTATGCTCTTTGATGGACGCTGTCCGTACTAGGTCAAAAATGGCAAAGTCTAAGTTAAATCGGCGTTTTAACTCTATCATCCACTGATATTGTAAGCTGTCAGGAACAAGGATAAGCACTCGATTTGCCCGTCCTGTGATGAGCTGTTGATGAACGATAAGCCCTGCTTCTATCGTCTTGCCCAGTCCCACTTCATCCGCCAACAGTACTCGGGGGGCTAGGCGTTTGCCGACTTCGTGGGCGATGTAGAGCTGATGGTTGATGATATCCACTCTTGCCCCGATGAGTCCACGCAAGGGGTGACGGGTGAGCATGGCGTTGAGTTTCAAGGCGTCTTGGCGGACTTCATAATGCTCATTATGCTCAATGCGTCCTGCCAACAGTCGCTCCAAGGGCTTGGCGAGCGTGATGTTTGCCGATAGGCGAGTTTCCATGAGACTTTTGCCACAGGTCAAGTGATAACGCATGACATCGGCTATCTCTTCACAGCTTGCCACCACGAACTCTTGCCCGTCTTGGTCAAAAATGGTGTCGCCACTGCCAAAGACCACCCGTGACAGTTGAGCGGACGCTTTGGCATATACTCGTTTTTCTTCGCTTTGGGGGAATAAGATGTGAACACAGCGGTCGTCCACTTCGATGACCACGCCCAACCCCAAATTACTCTCAGAATCGGACAAATAACGCTGACCAATGGCAAATACGCTCATAAAAATTTAACGCTCGGTAAAGATGTGATGAATTTATATTTATGGGGGCAATCCCCATTTTATAAAGGCAAATTGATTATTTTAAGTGAAATAGGTGGGATTTTGCAATAAAAATTTGTTGTGGGTGGCAGGGGGTAAATAGCGTAAATGATGGTTGTCCCATTTTTAGGCGTGGTTTAACAGGGTTAAGTTTGATGGGGTTAAAGGTGGCAAGATTAAAATAGAAAGATTTTATTTGACAAGGCAAAATAAAATAAAAACTGCCTAAGATAAATCAAACATATTATCCAAATTTATCCACATCAAATGCCAATCCGTCAAAATCACTATATTTGCCATCATCTTTTACTGTCCGATTACGGCTTTTTAATCCCTTCAAGTAACCCCAAAAACCCCTTCACATACGCCATATCCATACTACTTGCACGCACCCCTGCATACAGCTGACAATATACCCCCGCCCCGAGCGGACGTGTTACCACCCAGCCTTTTTTCTCATATTCGCTCGCCACCCAGTCGGGCAGTGCCGACACACCCCGCTCGCTTGCCACCAGCTGAATGAGCATGGCGGTAAGCTCGGTCGTGCGAATATGTTTGGGGGTAACGCCATTTGGCTCTAAAAATTTAGCAATGACATCAAGGCGAGTCTGCTCCACAGGATAGGCGATGAGTGTCTCGTCCGCTAGGTCGGTAGGAGTTATCACGCTATGGCTTGCCAAGCGGTGCGTGGGCGACATCACAAGGCGACTTTCGTAGGTAAACAGTGGCTCATAATAAATCCCATCTATCGGCAAATCGCTTGCCGTGATGAGTAGGTCAATGTCGCCGTCTAGGAGCATTTGGTGTGGTTCGGGTTCAAAGCCAGAGGCAAAATCCAACTCCACATCGCTATACTCGTTACGATAGACATTTAAAATCGGCATGAGCCAATCAAAACAGCTATGGCACTCGCTTGCCAGTCTTAGTTGCCCTGCTTGTCCGTGTGCCAAACGTCTTATGTCGGCTTTGGTGCGAGCGACTTGCGGCAGGACATTATCGGCAAGCTGCAAAACCAAGCGACCTGCTGGCGTAAAGGTTACAGGGCGAGTACGGCGATTGACCAGCGTAATGTCATAATAGCTTTCTAGCTCTTTTAACTGGTGAGAAATGGCGGATGCGGTCAAATTGAGCTCATCGGCAGTCATGGCAAGCGAACCGAGGCGGTCAAGGGCGGAGAGCATTTGCAAATGGCGGATTTCTAGCATGGCGGTTTTGGGTTAAAAATTTTTCAGTATTTTATCATAAAATCAAAAATTTTTCAGGTTAAAAAGGCTAGCAATGAGAATAAGTAGTGATTGATAATGGGGTGTGGTTTGTTGTACACCCAATGAATTCGATATTTGCCATAGGTTTTGGGGGTTGGCTTTGCGTGTCCATAAAAACATCCGCCCAATCATGTCAAAGCCCCATGACGGGGCTTTGATGATGGCATTTAATGATGGTGGTCGTGGCTGTGTCCATGAGAGCTGTGTTCATGACTGTGCTGATGTTCACCATGTCCATGATGATGTTCATGCCCTGCATGAGCGTCTTGGCTCATTTAATGGCTGTGTTCATGACTATGTGCATGACCATGCTCATGGCTATGTTCATGATTGTGATGGGCATGCCCGCCATGATGATGACCGTGCATGAGGTGCATGACGGTAGGCGAGAGCATGACAAACAGCCCTGAGATGAGCATGACAGCACCGCTAAATTTACGCAGGTTAAAGGTCTTGACCTTTTGTTGTAACCATGATAGCGTTGCCCCGGTCATGATAAGCATGGGCAGAGTACCCAGTCCAAAGACAAGCATGAACAGTACGCCCATGATGGGTTCATGTCCTGTCGCCGCCACACTCATCGCCATCACCAAAGCCCCATAGACCAGACCACAAGGCAGCAGTCCCCACAGCAGTCCTGCCCCAAGAGCCTTAGGCAGGCTGTCCATGGGCAGTACCTTTTGACGGATGGGAGCAAGGCGATTCCAAAGACCCAGTCCCACTTTTTCAAGGCGATTTAGAAATGGCACGCCAAGCATGAGCAGGGCGGCAAACACAATCGCCAGACCCAGCACGATGCGGGGCAGGGCGTTGCCCGTCATGAAGGGGGCAAGCACCGTCTCGCCAAAGATGGTTGCAATCAGCCCAAGAGCCATATAACTCATCAAACGTCCAGTGTGATAGGTTGCGATGAGCATGCCACGTTTTTGTGGGCTTAGGTTCTTCATGGAGATGCCAAAAGCAGTTACGATACCACCACACATCCCCATGCAGTGTGGTGATCCCAAAAAGCCCATGGCAAGGGCGGGCGCTAATAATACGATACTCATGCGTCATCCTTATTACGTTGGTTGTTTTGGGTTGCCTTGCTGGCGTGATTTAAGGCATCACGGCGAGCTTGACGGTCATCTAAGATGATTTGGTCGGGGGCATTGTCTAAATCTTCAAACTGGTTGGACTTGACCGCATAAGCAATCGCCCAAATCGCCACAACGAACAACATAAGACTTAGCGGAATGAGTAGGTAGATACTGGTCATGTCATCTGTTCCAAAAGCACAAGTTCTTTGCTAGTTTACCCAAATCAGGGTTTTTTATCTTTTCACTCATCTTTTATATTGGTCATTGATTGGGGCATGCCCATACTCATGGCATTTTTATAAAATGCGTTATGTGGTCATGTTATGTGCAACCAAATAATCATATCTTATTCATGACATTAGGTAAATTGTGTTTGCAAATAATCCACATTTTAACACATTTATCAGTTTTGACAGCAAATTTTTAAAAGCCCATAAAAAATTTATGGTTTTTGGATAAACATAACTTTTTTCTTAAAAGTTTCTTAAATTTCTTAAAAGTTTCTTAAAAGCCGACCGAGCCGATTTAATATTTGGTAGGTGATGCCAAACGTTTAGCATGGATAAATAGCATGGATAAATGGTCATATGAACAGCCATATGAACAGCCATATGAACAGCCATACACTGATTTTTTACAAAATCACTTGCCACAGCTGTAAATTTTTGCGAAAATAAGCCAAATTAGCTTTTTGTTTTATATCTGATAAAGAGTCGCCATTTGTCACTACAATCCCTAAAAATACAGTCTTTACCAAGATTTTCCCTAAACTTTGCCGCCAATATCGTCGCTGCCTTGTGGATGTTGGTGGGGTCAGTACGTGCCTTTAATTGGGTTAAGCCCACGTTTGGGCAGTTTGTGCTATTTGCTTTATTGGCGTTGGCGGTCAATATTTTGCTGGCATGGCTGACAGCACATTTTGGCAGTGATTTTAACGAGCAAGGACTCATCAGTTATCTGATTTGGCCGACCATCATGCTCATTGCAGGGATTTTGCTTGCCAAGCGTACGCTCAACTATTCACTGCTGTTTGTGCCTGTGATTTTGTGGCTTGTGGCGGATACGCTACTGATTTTGGTGCAAAGTGGCATGCAGTTTTTGAGCTTGCAAAACTGGCTACCAAACTGGATGTATCGCATTTTGCCAGATTTGTTCGTGGCACTGTTTGTGTGGCAGACGGCAGCACTGCTTCTGATTTTTGCCAAACGTTTGCACTGGCAGTGGTGGGAGCGAGTCATCATGATGATCGGGGCGATTGCCCTGTTGGTAGTATGGCAAAAAAACGTGGCAGACCAACCCATTTTTAAGGTAAAAAACCAAAACCCGACCATCAGCGAGACCGCTTTTTATGCCCAGCCGATGATTTTGGCAGACCATTTGGCAGGCATTGAAAAGTCGGAGACGGGCGAGACCGACTGGTACTTTATGGGTGTGGCAGGATATAGTGAGTTGGATGTCTTTACCAATGAAATAGAGCAGGCAAAACAGCTGTTTGATGTGCGTTTTGGTACAAAGGGCAAATCGATTGCACTCATCAATAACCCAAACACATGGCAGTCTGACCCCATCGCCACCAAGACCAGCATTCACGAGACACTCCAAACCATCGGTAAGCAGATGAATGCTGATGAAGATGTGCTGTTTTTGACGTTAAGCTCACACGGAGCGGTGGATGAGAGTGGTCAGATTTTAGGGGATTTGGTGCTGGATAACCCGCCACTGGATTTGGATGACATTGACCCTGTGTGGCTAAAAGAGACACTGGATGCATCGGGCATTCGTTGGCGGGTGATTGTCATCTCATCGTGCTACTCGGGTGCGTTTATTGAGAGTTTGGCATCACCGACCACGCTTATTATCACCGCATCGGCTGCCGATAGAGCGTCTTTTGGGTGCAGTCATAACGCCGATTTGAGTTATTTTGGACGGGCGTTTTTTGCCGAAGGTTTGCGTGGCGATAAAAACACTTTTGATAATGCCTACGCCTACGCCAAAAAGCGGGTGGGCGAGCTAGAAGCACTCATGGGCTTTACGCCATCACAGCCGCAGATGTATGTTGGTAGTCTCATGAAAACGGCACTGCCTGAGTTGGAACAAACGCTTTTTGACAACAGTCAAGAGCCGACCATGCCAGCAGATGGCAAGCCTTAACAATAACAAGCCCTAACACATGCGACATATTATTAAGGAAAAACCATGAAAACTCCCCGACTTGGTGTCAATATTGACCACATCGCCACGCTTCGTAACGCCCGTGGCGTGGATTATCCGTGTCCTGTCAAAGGGGCGGTGGTGTGTGAGCAGGCAGGAGCGGACGGCATTACCCTGCACCTGCGTGAAGACCGCCGTCATATCAAGGATGTCGATGTCTATGCCATGAAAGAGGCGATTGGCATTCCGATGAACCTAGAAATGGCGGTAACAGATGAGATGCTCGCCATTGCCCGTGATGTCCGTCCCCAGTGGGTGTGCCTTGTCCCCGAAAAACGCCAAGAGGTGACGACCGAAGGTGGGCTTGATGTTATCAATAATGATAAATTACCCAGCTTTATCAAAGACTTACAGAATGTCGGTATCAAAGTATCGCTCTTTATTGACCCTGATACCGCCCAAATTGAAAGGGCGATAGAGCTTGGAGCAGATGCCATTGAGATTCATACAGGGGCGTATGCTGAACGCTGTCTTGAAAATGATAAAGAAAAAATCAGCCATGAGTTAGACCGTGTCAAAATGGCGGTGGCGTTTGCCTTATCCAAGCATCCGAGCTTTTTGGTGAATGCAGGGCATGGCTTGACGGTGGATAATGTTGCTCCCATTGCCCAAATTGACGGCGTTCATGAATTAAACATCGGGCATAGTATCATTGCCGATAGCGTGTTTGTGGGACTAGATAAAGCGGTGAAAAACATGAGACAAGCATTCTCTGATTAACCTTTATTAAATCTCTTTCCAAACTAAAAATAAACCCTTATAAGTATTGGGGTTGAAGTTTTTAAAAATCCATAAAAATCAGGGTTTGGAAAGAAGTCTATTACCATTTATCGGTAAAAAATCCCCATTTTATTGTAAAAGTTGGCACCTTTTATGTAATAAACTGTATTTTTCATCAAAAAAAGGTTGTCAAATTTTAATTTTGCCGTTAAGCTATAACTATCTGTCAGAAAGCTGAATTATTTTTGTAATTTGTATTGAAAAATATTTCCGCTTAATGTTAGAATAGACAGTGATAGTCTAAGTGTGTTTGACTTTATCAAAACCATCCTTTGGAGGAATTTATGAAACTTAATAAAATCGCTTTGGCATTGGTTGCTACTGCTGCTACCGCTGCATCTGCTGGCGTAACCGTAACCCCACTAGTTGGTTACCAATATCAAGACGAAGCTCACAAAAAGCAACGTGAGATTTTTAAAACTGGTCAGCAACTTAACGGTGCTAACACCAATGCACCTACCAACCCAACAAATGGCGGTGTTGCTCTTGAAAGCGACCTATATACTGGCGTAGCCCTAGGTGTGGAACTAACCCCATCTACTCAGTTCCAAGTAGAATATGGCGTAACTGACACTGATGCAAGAGCTTCAAAAGCTTCTGCTAATGCTCATCCTAGAAACGTATTTGATGCCAAAGAAGAAATCATCTCTGGTAACTTCCTAATTGGTACTGAGCAGTTTTCAGGCTACACCAACAATAAGTTCAAGCCTTATGTGCTTATCGGTGCAGGTCAAGCCAAATATAAAGTAGAAAGCCGTGAACAACTTCTTGATGGCACACCAGCTGGCACAGAAGTATCTGAATCAAAAGACACCATCGGTAACCTAGGTCTAGGTGCTCGCTACCTAATCAACGATGCCTTAGCTCTACGTGGCGAAGCTCGTGCCGTTCACAACTTTGACAACGCATGGTGGGAAGGTCAAGCCCTAGCAGGTCTTGAAGTAACCCTAGGTGGTCGTTTGGCACCTACCGTACCTGTAGCACCTATTCATGAGCCTGTGGTAACTACACCACCAGTGGTAACTACACCACCAGTGATTGTGATTGAAGCACCAGAAGTTGTTGATAGTGATGGCGACGGTGTGGCTGACCATCTAGATCTATGCCCAAATACCCCACGTAACGTTGTGGTAGATGCTAACGGCTGTCCAGTTGAGCGTGCAGTACAAGAAGACCTACGCATGGAACTTCGTGTATTCTTTGACCGTGACAAGTCAAACATCAAGCCACAGTTCCGTGAAGAAGTTGCCAAAGTTGCAGAAAAAATGCGTGAATTCCCGAACGCTACTGCTGCCATCGAAGGTCACGCATCTAAAGACAGCAAGCGTTCAAGTGCTCGCTACAACCAACGCCTATCAGAAGCTCGTGCAAACGCTGTGAAGTCTATGCTATCTAACGAGTTTGGTATCGCTCCTAACCGTGTTTCTGCGGTAGGTTATGGCTTTGACCGTCCTGCGGTGCCTAACGATACTGCTGAAAACAAAGCACTTAACCGTCGTGTTTATGCAGTTATCCAAGGTAACAAAGTAACTAACGTTGTAGAAACCAGATAATCTTTTGATTATTCAAAAACCATCCAAAGCAATTTGGGTGGTTTTTTATTTATCAAAATATAGGATTTGAATGCTGTATTTGTCCAAAACCGTGCTATAATAGACAGCTTTTGTGTGAGTTATTGGCTTACACACCTATTTTTCTACATTTTTTGAGATTTTATGTCAAACAATATCCAACATCTACGCAATATTGCCATTATTGCTCACGTTGACCACGGTAAAACAACCTTGGTTGATAAACTTTTACAACAATCTGGTGCCTTAGGCGAGCGTGCGGGTGAGATTGAACGAGTCATGGACTCAAACGCCCTAGAGAGCGAGCGTGGCATTACCATTCTTGCCAAAAATACCGCCATCAAGTGGACGGACAAACGCACCGATACCGAATACCGCATTAACATCGTGGACACCCCCGGACACGCCGACTTTGGCGGTGAAGTGGAGCGTGTGCTGTCTATGGTGGACTGTGTGCTACTGCTGGTCGATAGCCAAGAAGGCCCGATGCCACAGACTCGCTTTGTGACCCAAAAGGCGTTTGCCCGTGGCTTAAAGCCGATTGTGATTATCAATAAAATCGACAAACCTGCCGCCCGTGCTGATTGGGTGATTGACCAAGTCTTTGATTTATTTGATAATCTTGGTGGTACAGACGAACAACTTGATTTTCCGATTGTCTATGCCTCGGGCATTAACGGCATTGCAGGACTATCGCCTGATGAGCTTGCCCCTGACATGACCCCCTTGTTTGAGACCATTGTGGACATCGTTGAGCCACCAAAAGTGGACGTGGACGGTGCATTCCAAATGCAAATTTCAAGCCTTGACTACAACAGCTTTGTTGGCGTGATTGGCGTGGGTCGCATTCAGCGTGGCTCGGTCAAGACCAATACCCCTGTGGTGATTGTGGATAAAGACGGCAACAAGCGTAACGGTCGTATCCTAAAAATCATGGGCTATCATGGACTTGAACGTGTGGACGTGGACTCTGCCCAAGCAGGCGACATCGTCTGCGTAACGGGCATTGACAACCTTAACATCTCAGACACCATTTGCGACCCCAAAGAAGTCGAAGCCTTGCCAGCGTTATCGGTGGATGAGCCGACCGTATCGATGACTTTTCAGGTCAATGACAGCCCATTTGCCGGCAAAGAGGGTAAATTTGTCACGTCTCGCAACATTCGTGAACGCCTAGACCGTGAACTGATTCATAATGTGGCACTGCGTGTTGAAGACACCGACAGTCCAGACCGCTTTAAGGTATCGGGTCGTGGCGAGCTACATCTGTCTGTTTTGATTGAAAACATGAGACGTGAGGGCTTTGAGCTGGGTGTATCTCGACCAGAAGTTATCATCAAAGAGATTGATGGTGTGATGTGTGAGCCTTATGAGAACGTGACTTTTGATGTCGAAGAACAGCATCAAGGGGCAGTCATGGAGCAGATGGGTAACCGCAAAGGCGAGCTGACCAACATGGAGGTGGACGGCAAAGGTCGTATCCGTATCGAGGCAACTGTGCCGTCTCGTGGACTTATCGGCTTTCGCTCGGAGTTTTTGACCATGACATCTGGCACGGGTATCATGACATCAAGTTTTAGCCATTATGGCGAGATGAAAGAGGGTGCGGTTGCCAAACGTCAAAATGGCGTACTCATTTCTATGGTAACAGGTACTTGCCTAGGCTATGCTCTGTTTAGCTTGCAAGAGCGTGGTCGACTGTTCGCCAAGCCACAGCTTGAAGTTTATGAAGGTATGATTGTCGGTATCAACTCTCGTGGCGATGACATGGTGGTCAACCCAACCAAAGCCAAACAGCTGACCAACATCCGTGCGTCAGGCTCGGACGATGCGATTATCCTGACCCCTGCCTTGGAGTATAGCTTGGAGCAGGCGTTAGAGTTTATCGAAGATGATGAGCTTGTCGAAGTCACGCCAAAATCCATCCGTATTCGCAAAAAGTATCTGACCGAAAATGACCGTAAGCGTTTTGGGCGTAAAAAGGATGCTTAATTGACAAAAATGATGCCATCATTTAAATATTCTAAATTGTTATTTTAGAAATAAATGGTATCTTATCCGTCAATTTGTTGATTTGGGGCAAGTCTTTGCATATTACCCCAAATTTTGTTAGAATATGAGAATAAGAATAATTTTCATATTTTTGTTAAAAGTTGAGACAAACCATGAGTATGCTTCAAGAGTTTAAAGAATTTGCCGTCAAAGGCAACGTGATGGATTTGGCAGTTGGTGTCATCATCGGCGGGGCGTTCGGCAAGATTACCACGTCATTGGTCGATGATGTGATTATGCCGGTCATCTCTGCGGTGATTGGCGACGTGGATTTTAGCAACATGCTTATCCCACTTGCCGAAGTGCCAGAGGGTACAGCGATGACTTACGCCGCCTTAAAAGAGGCGGGCGTGCCTGTATTGGCGTATGGTAATTTTATCACGATTTTGATTAATTTTATCATCCTAGCATTCATCGTATTCTTGCTTGTTAAAGGCATGAACAAAATGCGTAGACAAGCCGAAGCAGAACCAGAAGCTCCTGCCGAGCCATCAGAAGAGGTATTGCTACTGCGTGAGATTAGCCAAAAGCTAAGCAAATAATTAGCATGTATCATACCCAAAACCCATCATCTGATAGATGATGGGTTTGTTGTTTTGATGGGTTTAGACCACCTTTTCAAAGCGAACAATGCTCTCAACGTGTCCTGTATGACAAAACATATCCATAACCCCTGCATGAGTCGCCCGATAGCCCTGCTCGGCAAGGCGAATGCTGTCTCGGGCAAGCGTGGCAGGGTCGCATGAGACATAGACGATACGGCGGGCATCAAATCGCCCCAGATAATCCATAACTTCCCATGCTCCTGTGCGTGGCGGGTCAATGAGTAGAGCATCCACCTGCCCGACCCACGGCTTATCTGAGAAATCTTGGGTTAGGTCTTGGGCAAAAAATTCGGTGTTGGCAAGTCCGTTGTCCCTAGCATTCATCGTAGCACGCATGGCCATGTCAGTGCTACCTTCCACGCCAATGACCTTGCCCGTATCCCCCACGCATTTGGCAAGAGCAAGCGAAAAGTTACCCAGTCCACAAAACAAATCTAGCACTCGCTCGCCTTGCTTTAAATCTAGAAGACGGCAGGCAAGCTCAACCATTTGCCGATTGACCGATAAATTGACCTGTGTAAAGTCGGTGGGGCTACTTTGTAAGGTTAAGCCAAACTCAGGCAAATGATAAAACAGTCCGCCTGTCGGGGGCGTGGCGTGGCTCATGGGCAGTATTGCCTTGTCCGTGCTATCAATGCGGTAAATGCTGTCATATCCTTTGGGCTGTAAATAAACTTGCCAATTAACGGGCTTGCCAAAATGGATAAGTTTGGCGGTGTCGGCTTTATTGATTGGCTTGGTATGGCGAACGATAAGAGCCACGCTTGGCAAGTCGCCCATTTCTTTGCTCGCATTCTCGCCCATAGCGATTTCTAAGTGGGTAATACTGTCTTTGATTTTTAGCGTTTTTAAAAGCTGTTTTAAGTCATCTAATCTATCGCCCACACGCCTATCCAAAATCGGACAAGTGCCAATGTCCGTCAAAAAATTACTCGCTCGCTCACGAAAACCCACGATAAGTCTGTCTGTCTTGGGTAGGTAACGCACGCCCAAACGGGCTTTGGTGCGATAATGCGTTCTGTCGCCCACGATTGGCGACAGCCACGTGGCAGGGGTAATGCCTGATTTGGCAAGGTGGTTTTGTAGGACGGACTGTTTGTGCTTAATCTGCTCATCCACGTCAAAATGCTGTAAGGTGCAACCGCCACACACCCCAAAATGCGGACACATGGGAGCGGTGCGGTGGGGACTTGGGGTTAGCACGTCCAAGCAGTCGGCTTCGTCATAGCTTTTTTTGGATTTGGTAAGGGTTGCCGTTACCGTCTCGGTGGGTAGGGCGTGGCTAACAAAGACTTTTTTGCCCGATTTGTCGCCATGCGTGTCATCATAGGTTGCGATACCACGCCCGTCATGGGTTAGGGCGGTAATGTGTAGGGTAATGGGTGTTCGGGTTTGCTCGGATTTGGATAACTGGTGGGTCATGATTGCCTATTTTTTGGGTATCATAAATGGGCATTATATCATTATTGGCGGTGGGCATTGGTATTTTTGGTGTTTGGCATTATAATAAGTAGGGTCTATTGATATTTATACTTAACAAACTTAATATTTACCACAGGCTTTGTAGGGGCGTGCTTTCCACGCCCTTGATGATACCACACATCATAAATTTGCGGTAATTTTAACGTTCTTCATCTATATGTGAAAATTATGTGCGAGCTATGTAACATCAACCCCTTTATCATTCATGACAGCCTAGCTGATGAACATGACAATACCGAACTGTCTGCTGATGAAAAAGATAATAATGACAATCCCGACAACGAGCAAACCCATCCTGTATCGGGCGGTGCGTTGTGATTTTTGCCAGTCATGAGCCGTTTTTGCAGTCTCGTGCTCAGATGCTTATCATGCCCGTTAGCACGGACGGTAACATCGCCCACCCTGTCATCGCAAGGTGCAAAGGTTTGTATGCCGATAACTACGAGCATTATCAAAAAAAGGCAATCGGGGGCGAGCTGTCGCTGGGCGATGCGTTGGTGTTTCGTATCTCCAAGCAGACCGCAGGGCTTGGCGTGCAGACGGGCGGGGCAGAATATGTCGGTAGCCTTGTCGTCCAAAAATTCCCCGAACAGCCCATCAGCGTGCGAATGCTCACACGCTGCCTAACCGCCCTAAAACCACACATTTATGAACTCATGCGATACAAAGGACTCAGACGTGTGGCGATACTGGGGTCGGCTCTGCTGGTCAAGGACACCGCCCAAGAGAGCAGTGCGGTGGAGTGGCTCACTGCCGAGCATGTCATGAACGTGTGCCAAGACGTGCTGGGGGACGTACCAAAACTGACTGTTGAGGTGCATTTTGGGCGAGATACACCGCTATCTTTTGCAAAAAATACTTGAAAATGATGATGGCTTCGGCTATAATGCACACCACTTGCGAACGTGGTGGAATTGGTAGACACGCTATCTTGAGGGGGTAGTGCTTCACGGCGTGAGGGTTCAAGTCCCTCCGTTCGCACCAAATAATCCTTTAAAAATCAAAGGCTTAGTCTGTATAATAGGATTAAGCCTTTTTTGTGTTTATGACAAGGTGATAAATACAAGGTGGCAAGATTTGGGGGTTGCTTTACTACCCCCGCTTTTTATTTTGCTATCTTTTCTCGATACTCATCAGATAGTCATTATAACGATATTGGTTTATCTGACCCGTCCCAATCAAATCAATGGCTCGGTCAATCATCTCTATCGGCACATTGAACCACTCGCTAGGCTTATAGTAGCGACCGTCTTTTGCCAGCAGTCTCATGTTGAGCTTTTGCTCGGCAAAAAAAGAATGTAAGATGAACTCAATCTTTTGGGCATTGGCGTTACTCATCTCGTATTCGGCGATGATTTCTACGTCGCTGTACAAAAAAGTCTCATCATCCAAGCAGTTTTTGATACGCTCATCACCTGTGCCTTTGGTAAAGCCGATTTTGTGCAAATGCAAATAACGCATGAACTCCGCCCTAGGCTGAGTCAGGCGAGCGACATAAATCACGCCCGTGCGAGCATCATCGTGGGTTCTGAACAAATCATCATCTGACAGCGGGAACTGCATGAGCCACTCATCATCAGTCATTAGCACATGATGACTGGTCTGTCTGTGCTTGGATAGGGCGGTTGCCAGCGAGCGTGCCAGCATGTTGGATTCGGTGCCGTTGGCAAAAACTAGGCGAATGCGGTCTTTAAAAAGACTGTTTTGGCGACCGCTGTCTTCATAGATGTCAGCGACGAAACAGAGCATGCCTTGCAACACGAACACGGCATTTTTTTTGACATAGTCTGTGGGACGGCTGTTTTGGATTTTGTATTTGCCCTGTTGGATGAGCTGTTCAATCTTAAAAAATATCGGGCGAAAGTTGTCAAAATCAGGACAAGGGTATCTGTCAGCGGTATCATCAGGGGTATTTAGTATCCTTTTTTTGGCACGAATGCTGTGGGTGTTGTCGCCGAGTATGTCCACGTTGCCAATGTCATCTAACAAGCCTAGCCTGTCTGATGAAAAGATGTCATCCAAAGACTGCACGGATGGGGTGGTCTGTTCATGATGTGCTGTCATATACTCTCTCATGCTCTCTCATGCTCTCTCATGCTCTTTTATAATAAGCCAAAGCGGTCATGTGCCAGCAAAACATCTCTTTGCTCGGCGTTGTGTTGTATCGATGATAACGCTATCGCCAACAGCTCTTCGTCAAAATCATCACTGTCCATCATGGGTGGTCGCCCCTGTTTTTCATAAAACGCCATAATCTCACCAAAGCGGTGGGTGAGTATGTCATCTGCGGTATGGATGGTTTTTTGGGGTGCGATTTGGACGTCATCTAGCAGGGTGCTTGTCTCATTGGCGAACAAATCATCGAGATTGTGATATTTTCGGCTCTCATATAGGGCGTTGATGTTCATGCGTTATCCTTGGTGTTTTGTTGTTGGCGTAAACGCTCTGCTTTTTTGTTTCTGACCCATGCCAGCACCAGTCCCATGCGTGCTTCTCTGGGGTCGGTTGAGTTCGGGTCGGGTTCTCGCCCATGGGTTTTAAAAAACCGCTCTATCAAAGTCCAGCTTTGTACCGCTTCGGCTTCACTGATGTTGGATTTGGTGGCTTTGACCACGTTATTGATGGTTTTTAGGGTGTCGCTGTCTATGTTTTTTGACAGCACTTCATACGCCTTGGCAAAGGGGTTGACCGCATGAATCAAATCCACGGGGATTTTATCCACGTTGATGAATTTTTCGCCGATTTTGACAAAGCCATGCACGCTCTTTTTGGTGGTGGTCTGGGTGTGGGGGTCAAAAATCTTGGCATCATCAGGCAAATCTCTGTGGCGGACATGCTCGGCGATGACCGCCCTTTGTTCTGGGCTTAGATGCTCGGTGTTGATGTATCTGCCGTCTTGAAAGATGTACAGCTCTTCGTTCTCTATCACGGCATCAGGGCTGATGTCATCGCCATCAATCATACCGCCATGGCTGTTGATGTACACCTGAGCGAGTAGCCCCTGCATGACTTGGTCGGTCTCTTTGTCGTCCAAATCAGGATAGCGTGTGCGGATAATCTGTGGGATGATGGTGTCATTGATGATTTCTGAGTCCACCACGTTTCTGCCTTCGTCGCTGGACAGGTATTGGGCAGACACACGGGTGTCTTGGGCGATGGTGGCGATTAGGTCGGGCATGTCTTGTTGTAGGATTTTCTCGGCACGTTTTGATAGGCGACTGCCATCTTTGCCATCATCGATGATGATGGTGCCAGTGGGGAGTTTTTCGTTCTCTGTCAGCGTGCTTCTACGGCGAAAATTGACGTTAGGGGCAAGCACTTGTTCCATGAGTAGCGACAAGGAGATGGCTTTTAGCATGTCATTGACCCCAGAGACGACATCATCTTGGTTTGCATCAGGCTTGGCGATGACGTTGGTAAATTTGGCATGGGTTTTGTCCACACAGTCTCGGGTTGCTCGCCCGATGATTTGCACCACTTCGGTCATGGAGCCACGATAGCCGATGGTTAGGACGTGCTCGCAGTACACCCAGTCAAAGCCTTCTTTTGCCATGCCCAGTGCGATGATGATGTCCATGTCGTCTCGATGGCTGATTTGGGCGAGATACTGTTGGGTTTTTGGGCGGTGCTCATCATCTGTAACCAAATCCGCCAGTTTTAGGGTTCTGCCGTCAGCGGTGGCAACCAACCACACCCCTGTGTCTAGGTCTTGGGCGATGGGTTCGCCGATGATGTCCATGATTTTGCCCACGGTGTTGTATTTGTCCGTTTCGGCGGATTGGGAATTGACGTTGGGGATGTGTACGATGGTTTTTTTGGTGGTGTCAAAGCAGTCACTTAGGGCATCAAAAAACGACTGACCGTAGAATTTATAATCCAAGCTCAGCGATTTTAGATGGGTGTAGCCATTTAGCTGTTCATAGTAGCTATAAGTGACTTTCTCAAACCGCTCTTCGTCTTCTGGGGTCAAGATGGGAATGGCATCGCCCCGAAAATACGAGCCTGTCATGGCGACAACGTGAGCATCCGATACGCTCATTATCTCATCTAAGATAGCCCCCAATCGGCTGTTGTCCGATGCTGAGACGTGATGAAATTCATCAATGCCCAGTAGTACCTTGTCAAACAGCTTAGGGTTGTCCAGCTTGTCATAGCCAAAACGAAAGCTGTGATGGGTGCAGACCAAGACCTGTGCGGGGTTGTCATCTGCCATAAACTCCGCAAAAATCTGAGTCTTGGCGGTGTCGCTGGACAAAGTATTGAGACAAAGATTATAGCGATGTGCCACCTGCCAATCGGCAAAAAATCCCGATGATGTCAAATCAGTACTGGCAAAAGACCGCCCGATGCTCATCTCAGGCACGATGATGACTACTTTGTTGATGCCTTGATTTCTTAGTTTGTCCAGAGCGATGTACATCATGGCACGGGATTTGCCCGATGCTGGGGGCGATTTGATGAGCAGGTATTGGCAGTTGCGTTTGGCAAAGGCACGGGATTGCATTTGTCGCATGCCCATGTGGTTTTCGGCTTGGCTGTCGCCTGTTTGGGTGTAGGTTTTGGTAAGTAGGGAGATTTCGGTCATGGTGCATCCATTATCATGGCAAATACAAAGGCATGCAAAGGCACATCCTAGCACGCCTTAGATGGTTTTATTTTTTATGGGCTTTGTCTGTCTTTTTGGTGGCTTCTTGTTGGATGAGTTTTTCGTAGCGTGCCAACAAAAACGCCAGTCGCTCGGCAGTATCGGCAAAACCCTGTTCACGATACAGCTTATCCACCGCAACATCAAGCCTGTGATGTGCCTGTTTTAGGTTGTCGGGCATGGTCTCAGGGTTGTACAGCTCGGCAAGTGTCTTGCCTTGGTGCATGGCTCTGGCTCTTAGGATGTCTTTGGCAAGCTGTTCTATCGTTGCCTTATCATCATCGCTGACATCAGGAAATGCAAAGGTGTTATAGACAATCGTGCCTGAGTAGCGGTAGTCACTTTTTAGTCTGCCCGCCACCAATCTCATCCAGTCGTTATGTGCCTGTGATGTTAATATGCCAAAATCAAACATGGTGGCATTGGGAATGATTTGATTGGCGTTGGTGGAAATAATATCATGATTTAAAAAATCAATGGGAATATAAGGGCGACGTTCTGATGACACGCTTGGCACAAGAATGTATTTACCCGATGTGGGCTGACGGATTTCCCCAAATAAATGTGGCGTATCTGCCAATTCTCGGGTTTCTTTACGGGTGCTTTTTTGACGAATGGCTTGAACTGCTTGCACTCGCTCTAAGACAAAGGGCATTTTTGCAAGCTCATCATCATTAATGCCAGCAAGCCATAAGCAAAAACGTTGTTTGCCATTTAAAAATTCATCAGCACCCAGCAGTTTTTTTATCCATTTTTGGGCTTGCGGTTCTTTGGCAGTCAGTGCGTCTTTTTCATCAGCGGTTAATAATAGATGTCCCCCATCATTTGGCATACTGCCAAATTCCATCGGCGATTGGTTGGTAATTGGATTTGAGCGTTTTTCCACAATAATGTCCGACCCTTTGATTAGATAGGGGCTGATATTTTGTGCATGTTCGGTTACGCTGATGTCGGTTTTCTCGTTATAATGATAAAGAGCTTTGTCAATATTTAAAGGGTTGTTTTTGTTGGTTAGACCAATGATGACCACATGTACGGTGGCATTATCACGGGCGTTATTTCTCCAAATGAAACTTGGGTAAGCAAAACCGATGGTTAGACCCATGTCAAACAAGGGTTTAAACAGCAATGAAACTTGTTCGCCTTGTACGATAGAGTTGGTGGCAACCAATGCCATTTTCGCATGGCTATTTTGAATGTATTGTCCAGCTTTATAAAACCAACACGCCACATAATCTAAGGTGTTTGCTCCCTTTATTTTTTTAAAAACAAGTTCCATGTCTGCTTTTTGTTCTTCATTGCGTTTGGCTTTTCCGTTAAATGGGGGATTGCCCACGATATAAATCTCATCGGTGCCGTTATTGGGGCAGACTTTTTGCCAATCGGTGCGTAGGCTGTTGCCCTGAACGATATGCCCGCCTTGTTGTAATGGCAAGGTGTCACGACAATGCCCGAATTTTGACCGAAAAATCGCATTCATCTGATGGTCTGCCAGATACAGCGACAAATGGGCGATTTGTACTGGAAAATCATCATAATCAATGCCATAAAAATGACCAAGGGGTATCTGACTGTCATACCCAAGCCCCAACCCCAGCTCCAAGTGTTTGTCATCAAACTCAGGCTTGCCACCGATGAGTAACTGCAAGGCATGGATGGTGTCCATCTCCAAATGGCGTAGGGCTTTATAAGCGGTAATCAAAAAGTTGCCCGAACCACAGGCAGGGTCAAAGACTTTGATGCCACGCAGGCGGGTGAGAAAATGTTCTAGGCGTGCTTGTTTGTTGTTTTTGGATTTGTTGTCATCGCTTAGTGCCAGTAGTGTGTTCAGCTCTTGGCGTAGGGGTGCGATGAACAGGGGTTCTATCACTTTTTTGATGTTGCTCACGGACGTGTAGTGCTGTCCTAGCTGACTTCTCTGGGCAGGGTCAATGACCGCTTGGAACATGGAGCCAAAGATGTCAGGGTTAATCTGACTCCAATCCAAGCGAGCACACTCAATCAAGACACGCCGAGAGCGACTGGTAAAGATGGGAATGGCATAAAAATCCTTAAAAATCCCGCCATTGACATAAGGAAAACCGTGTAAATAGGATGGGTATTCGGTGCGTTCGGGGCTGTCTTCTGGCAGGTTTAGCACGCTAAATAGGTTTTCAAAAAATACCGCAAGGTCGCTACCGTCTGTCTGAGTGACGTTTTGTAAGGTGTGGGCAAAGCTGTCTTTGTCAAAAATGCCCGTATCATCGGCAAAAAAGCAAAATAACAGCCGTGTCAAAAATAAGTTTAGGGCATGAATGTCGTCTTTGTTCTGTTTAAAATCGTTGTGTTTTTTGAGCTGGTCAAACAGTCGCCCCATTTTCTCAGATGCTTTGACATCGGCAGGGTGTTCGCTGTATGTTTGGCTTTTTTCAATGCCAACCAAGGGCAAAAAGAACGTGAAGTCGGAGTTTATCTCATCAAACCGCTCGATGCTAAGCGTGTCATCTAGTTTGGTATCATACGCCAAAATCTTGTCAAAGTCGGTCAAAAAGATGATACGGATTTTGTGGCGTTTGATGGCGGGATTGGCTTTGATGGTGTCAAGTAGGGCGTACAGCTCGTCAAAGCTGGTCGCTTTGTCCACCTGCTCAAAGTATAAGTGGCTTTTTCGTGCCATGCCGTTTAGCCCACTGCCTGCGATGGGGTTGGTGCCATTTTTTAGGTTGGTGATGGTGCTTTTGGATGTGCCTGTTAGGGTCAGTAGCTCAAAAAAGAAGGTGTCGGGGTTTGGGTCTTTGCCCAGTTGTTCTAATTGTTCATAAAAGTGGGTTTGGTTAAATGACATGGCATGCTCCTAGTTGATGAGTGGATTATAAAACAAATATGAACAAAGAAAAAGGGCGATTTGTGATTTGTCCCATGACCTATAAAAAAATGGCTCAGTCCCATTTCCAACTTTATATGAGTGATTGATTTGTTAAGGGCGAATTGCAATTTTTCCCCACAACCCAAAAATAATTATGAAATAGGGCGTGTTGAACTTTGGTATTTGCAATGAAAAATGAGAAAAATCGCACGTTTTTCAAGGAAAAAACGCAGGTTGATAGTCATTCTATCAGACAAGTTTTTGACGACGAAAAACAAGATTTAGCCATTTTTCATGCAAAAATTGATAAAAGTGTTAAATTTTCATCTTGTTTTATAAAAATGTTATCAATGTTCAACACGCCCTAATCAAAAAGTTGCCATTTTAAGTTGAGATTGGCGATTTGCCATGCACCAAAAAATCCGCCCCATACAGAGCGGATTTTGTCAAGGTTGGTAATCAACCACCGAAGTCATCAAGCAAGATGTTTTCATCTTCGACGCCCAAGTCTTTGAGCATTTTGATGACGGCAGCGTTCATTACCGGTGGACCACACATGTAGAATTCACAATCTTCTGGGGCAGGGTGGTCTTTTAGGTAGTTTTCGTACAGGACGTTGTGAATAAAGCCTGTATAGCCTTCCCAGTTGTCTTCGGGCTGTGGGTCAGACAAAGCCACGTTCCAAGTGAAATTTGGGAACTCGGCAGCCAGACCGTCATAGTCTTCGACATAGAACATCTCACGCTTAGAGCGAGCACCATACCAAAAGCTGATTTTGCGGTCAGATTTTAGGCGTTTTAGCTGGTCAAAGATGTGCGAACGCATGGGTGCCATACCTGCACCACCCCCGATGAATACCATCTCGGCTTTGGTGTCTTTGGCAAAGAACTCGCCATAAGGACCTGATACGGTAATCTTATCCCCTGGTTTTAGACTAAACACATAGGACGACATTTTGCCCGGTGGGATGTTGTCAGGCCCCCGTGGTGGTGGGCTTGCGATACGGATGTTGAACTTGATGATGCCCTTTTCTTCGGGGTAGTTTGCCATAGAGTAGGCACGAATGACAGGCTCATCAACCTTGGATGTATAACGCCATAGGTTAAAGTTATCCCAGTCTTCGTGGTATTCTTTGGCGATGTCAAAGTCTTTGTAGTGGACTTCGTGCGGTGGGGCTTCTAGCTGTACATAGCCACCAGCACGAAACGGCACGACTTCGCCTTCGGGGATTTTTAGGGTCAGCTCTTTGATGAACGTTGCGACGTTGTCATTAGAGATGACTTCACATTCCCATTTTTTGACACCAAAGAATTCAGGGTCAATCTCGATTTTCATGTCTTGTTTGACGGCAACTTGACACGCCAAACGCATGCCTTCACGAATCTCGCCTTGGGTAAAATGACCTTCTTCGGTGGGTAGGATAGAGCCACCACCGTCTAGCACTTTACAGCGACACTGACCACATGTGCCACCGCCACCACAGGCTGATGACAGGAAAATGCCTTCGCCTGCCAATGTCTGCAAGAGTTTGCCCCCAGCGGCGGTGCTGACGCTGTTATCGGGGTCATCATTGATGTTGATGGTTACGTTGCCAGAGCTTACCAATCGTGAGCGTGCGATAAGGATAACTACCACAAGGCTCATGATGATGGCGGTAAACATGGCAACGCCACCAATAGCTGTACCAAACATACTTTCTCCTTATAAGCTCATACCGCCGAATGACATAAAGCCAAGCGACATTAGACCGACGGTAACAAACGTGATGCCAAGACCACGAAGCGGGCCGGGTACGTCTGAGTATTTGAGTTTTTCACGGATACCTGCCAGTGCCGTAATCGCCAACGCCCAGCCAAAGCCAGAACCCACACCATAGACGATGGATTCGCCAAAGTTGTAGTCACGCTCTACCATGAACAGTACGCCACCTAGGATGGCACAGTTTACGGTGATGAGTGGCAAGAATACGCCTAGGGCGTTATATAGGGCAGGGACGAATTTGTCCAAAAACATCTCCAAGATTTGGACAGTTGCCGCAATCAGAGCGATGTAGCTAAGTAGCCCCAAGAAAGACAAATCGGTGTTTGGCATGCCTGCCCACGCCAATGCCCCGTCTTTTAGCAGGAATTGGTAGAGTAGGTTGTTTAGCGGGACACAGATGGTCATCACAACGATAACCGCAATGCCCAGCCCGATGGATGTTGAGACTTTTTTGGAAACGGCGATGAACGTACACATACCCAAGAAAAAGGCAAGTGCCATGTTTTCGATGAATACGGACGTGATGAATAAACTGATGTAATGTTCCATTAGTGTGATTCCCCCTTGGAATTTTGTGCGATGACAAACTCCGCAGGCTCTTGTTGCTCGGGCTTCCAAAAACGCACGATGGCGATGAACAGAGCGATGACAAAGAATGATGACGGGGGCAGTAGTAACAAGCCGTTCGGGATGTACCAACCACCATCAGTGGCTTTTTCTAGGATTTGGATATCAAACCAACTGCCGTTACCGATAATCTCACGGATACTTGCCACAAAAATCAATACCGCAGAGTAGCCCAGACCGTTACCGATACCATCGATAAAGCTCGGAATGGGTGGGTTGCTCATGGCGTAGGCTTCGGCACGACCCATGACGATACAGTTGGTGATGATGAGTCCGATGAACGCACCTAACGATTTGGCGGTGTCATAAGCGACGGCTTTTAGGACTTGATCCACCACGATAACCAGTGATGCAATCACCACCATCTGTACGATGATACGAATCGATGATGGGATTTTGTTACGAATGGTTGAGATAAAAAAGCTAGAAAACGCCGTAACCAAGGTCAAAGCAATACACATGACAAGGGCGTTTTTGACATTGGTCGTTACCGCCAATGCCGAACAAATGCCCAAGATTTGTAGTGCGATGGGGTTGTTATTAAAAATCGGCGTGGTTAAAATTTTCTGAGTATCCGCCATGATTATGCTCCTGTACCGTCAGCTTTGCCAGCTTTTAGGTTTTCCAAAAACGGCTGATAGCCATCTTTGCCCAGCCAAAACTGAACCATGTTATGCACGCCACGACCTGTTAGGGTTGCACCACTGATGCCGTCCACTTGCTCAGGTCTGGCAGTACCTGCCTTGGCAACACCCATGATGACATCGCCGTTGTCGTTGTGAACTTTTTTGTCCACCCATTGAGCACGCCATGGCTCTTCGGTGATGCGAGAACCCAGACCGGGGGTTTCTTTATGCTCGTAGAAGTTCACGCCTTTGATGGTGTTAAAGTCGCTGTCTAGGGTAAGCAGTCCATAGATTTGACCCCACAGACCCGCCCCATGAAACGGCAGGACAATCATGTCAATCTGACCGCTGGCATCTTTGGACAGATACACTTTGCCAAACTTAGGCTTGCCACCGATGGCAGCGATGTCATCTGCTAGGGGCGTGCTAAGGGCGGGGGTGCGAGCGGCTTTGGCGACATCATAGCTTGCGATGTCTGTGATGCCTGCCTCTGTCAGTTCTTCATCGGTGGCAAAAGTGCCCGTATCAAGATTGACCATCCTAACTTCAAAATCAGAAAAACGCTCTGCCACCACACTGTTATTGTCGGTAGCAGGGTTGAATTTACCTGTGGCGATGAGCACGTTTTTGTTAAAATCAAGCGTGCTGTTGGCGATTTGTTTGGGTTTTAGACCCACCGCAACGGCTGACACCATGACCGAACAGACAAGGCACAGCACCAAAGCGGTTACAAGGGTTGTAACATTACTATTTTTGGCTGACATGAGCTAGTCTCCGTGCTGTTTGACGTTTGATGTTGGCTTGTTTGACAAAGTAGTCAAATAGCGGTGCAAATAGGTTGGCAAACAAGATGGCAAGCATGATACCTTCTGGGAAGGCAGGGTTTATCACACGGATAACCACCGTCATGAAGCCGATAAGCAGACCATAGCACCAGCGACCTGTATTGGTGTGGGCGGCAGAGACAGGGTCAGTTGCCATAAAGACCGCACCGAACATAAAGCCACCGATGACCAAATGCCAATGTGGAGCTAGGCTCATCATTGGGTTGGTCTCAGAGCCAATCATGTTAAAGATAAAGGCAGTCACCACAAGACCGATGACAGCACCGGCAACCACACGCCAGCTGGCGATTCTGGTGTACATCAGTACCGCACCACCGATAAGGATGGCAAGGGTTGAGACTTCGCCGATAGAGCCTTGCATGTTGCCCAAAAAGGCTTGACCCCAAGAGATGGTCTGACCATAAGCGTCTGCAAAGGCATTAGACGGCACACCTGCGGCAGCTTGACCTAGTGGGGTAGCACCGCTATAACCGTCCACGTTATTTAGACCTTTGACAGCCGTCCACACCGCATCGCCTGAGATGTAGGCAGGGTAGGCAAAGTACAAGAACGCACGACCTGCCAAGGCGGGGTTGAGAAAGTTCTTGCCTGTACCGCCAAAGACTTCTTTTGCCACGACCACACCAAAGCTGATACCTAGGGCAACTTGCCACAGTGGAATATCAGGTGGTAGCGATAGAGCGAACAGCACAGACGTTACAAAGAAACCTTCGTTTACTTCGTGTCCACGCACCACGGCAAAGATAATCTCCCACAAGATACCGACCGCAAAGGTGACGATATAAATGGGCAAAAACTGCATGGCACCATAGACCATACATGCTAGGATGCTGTTCGGGTCATAGCCTACCATGCCTGTGATGACAGTACGCCAGCCTGTCGGGTCAATGCCAAAATGCTGTATGGCATTTAGGGCTTGAAAGCCGACATTGTACATCCCCCAAAACATGGCAGGGAAAGTACAGAGCCACACGGTAATCATCATGCGTTTTAGGTCGATACCGTCACGGACATGGGACGCACTGTATGTTTGTGAGCTTGGCTGACGAAAAAATGTGTCAAACATCTCAAAAACAGCATAATATTTTTCGTATTTGCCACCTTTGGTAAAGGACGGCTCCATACGGTCAAAGATATTGTGAATAAATTTCATCGTTTAGCCTTCCTGCTCAATACGGGTCAAGTTATCACGCAAAATATCGCCAAACTCATATTTACCGGGCGATACAAAGGTGCAAAGTGCCAAATCTTCTTCGTCAAGCTCCAACGCACCAAGCTCCACCGCTTCTACAATGTCGCCAACGATGAGTGAGCGAAGTAGCTGAGTGGGTAGGTAGTCTTGGGGCATGACGGTTTCAAATGAACCGATTGGCACCATGGCACGGGGTGAGCCGTTGGTTGTGGTGGTAAAGGCGTATTTTTTGCCTTTGACAAACTGAGAGATATAAATCGGTAACGTTGAAAAACGGTTCGCACCTAAGGTAAAAAAGTGCATGGCAGGGCGTTCACGACCTTCGACTAGCACCGAGACTTGATTGTGAAAACGACCCAGATACGCCACCGCACCGCTTGCCTTGCGACCTGACAGCACCGACCCTGAGATGATGCGGTTGTCATTGCCGTTAAGCTCGCCATTGGTCAAGGCGTTCAAATCCGCCCCACGATGAGTCTTGATAAGGCGTGGGTTTTTGACGACCGTGCCAGCTAGGCTGATGGTGCGTTCGGTGTGAATTTTACCTGTGGTAAAGAGCTTGCCGATGGCAATCACGTCTTGATAGCCAATCGTCCACACGGTTACGCCACGAGCCAAGGGGTGCAAAAAGTGAATGTGCGTGCCTGCGTTGCCAGCAGGGTGAACGCCGTCAAAACCGTGGTATTCAACACTGCCTGCGACATTGGTGGCTTTGGTTGGGGCGGTTTTGCCATGACAGACAAGCGTCTTTGGCGATAGGATAGAGATGACGACAAGACCGCTGTTAAAATCATCAATATTGGCATTGATGATATCGGCAGGGTCGGCACATAAGGGGTTGGTGTCGGTTGCGGTGACAAAAATCGCTGACGGCGTGCTGTCAAGCTCGGGGGTACGGCTAAACGGACGGGTGCGAAACGCTGTCCATTCGCCAGCGTCGTTAAGCTGGGCGACCACTTCTTCACGAGATAGCTTGGCAAGGCTGTCTTTGGCGTGGGCTTTAAAGCCAATCTCATCGCCTTGGGCGACTTCGATGACCAGGCTCTCAAACACACGTCGCTCGCCACGGTTGATGGCGATGACCTTGCCCGATGCAGGGGCGGTATATTTGACCCCCAGACGCTTTTTGTCTTCAAACACCACCTGTCCTTTGGCGACCGTATCGCCTTCCTTGACGTGCATGGTCGGACGCATACCGATGTAATCATAACCGATAAGGGCGACATGAGTAGGTGTGTGTTCGCTAATCTCTTTGGTTGGCTCGCCCGTGATAGGCAAATCCAACCCCTTTTTTATGGTAATCATAAGCGGATACTCACTCTGAGTGAAATGACCATACCAGACTCCTGTTGGTACACACGAGAGCTTTAACGCTGACCTTAAACTCCTTAACAACACGTTAATGCTTGTAGTTACAGTGGCGACTGGCTACCTGTTTTGATGAACGTTTAGGGCGTGTTAATTAAAATGTGGATGAATAAGACTTGACAAATCAAAACAAATCACTGTTCATGACCGTAACATCATCACGTTTAACACGTCCTAACAATCGTTCTCTTGCCCAAATTAGGCATGAAAATCTTATCTATTATACGCTAAACTTTGATAAATTTACAGAAATTTTTGAGAAATATTAAGGAAATATAAGGATAACTGGTTGATTGTCATGATTATGTCAAAAAGATGTGAGATAAGACGGGGCGTGATTTTATAAATGATTATTGTTTATAAAAATATCATCCAAAACGGAAAAATGCCCCATTGATGACAAATGCCACGCTCCACAGACAAATCAGCCCCACATGAATACCCATAACTTTTAGGGTATTATTATCGTGCGTGCCATTTTCTAGCTTTTTAACCACTCTAAAACGGGCGTGCAAGGCGGTCAATATCGTCAAACCAAGCCATGTTAATTTGCCATGAATGAGTGCGGTCAGCATGCCCATGTTTTGCCCCCAAAGTGCTGGGGGTAGCAGGGTCGTTAGCATATAAAAGCCTGTCACCACTTGCACAGCTAGGGCGGTCATGCCCAAAGGTTCATAGCTTTTTTCAAAGGCTAAAAATCCTGCCACGTCATTGTGACGGATAAAATTAGGCATTAGGCGGATAAGCAGGTATAAATGCCCACCCACCCAAATGCTGGCTCCGAATAAATGTAAAATCAAGGCAATTTTATACATGGTTTTTCCAATATGGTTATATGAGTGTGATAAATGATTGGGTTTTATGGAGTGATTTTATTTTAAATTTATTTTAAAAAACTATTTTCTCCGCCCTTTTCTAAATACAAAAGGGTCATCATAAAAGGCAGGGTCGGCATTATCCCAAAAATACGGCACGCCCAATATCGGTAAGGGATTTAATTGGCGTGGGGTAATATCATCTTTTAAAAAGTCATTTAAATAATGTGATAATTGATTATCCAACATGGCTAATTGTTCATTGAGCGGTTTTGTAAAAAATGATGAATGGACTTTGATAATCACGGTATGGCTACATAAGGATTTAAAGGGATTAATCAATTGTTCTAATAACGCATGACCGAATATAAAAACTTTGGCTTTTTTGTTATTGTCATGATGACAATCCGCCCAATATTCACGGTTATCCACCAAGCACGTTTGCCAATCAAAACCCACCAAGGCTTGCCCAATGGCGGTGCCAATCTCATCATCGGCGACCACCAGTATCGCCCCATTTTCATCAAATACGGTAATGGTATCTCGCACACGGTTACGTCCGTTGGCGGTGTGGTTGTCGTCCATGTGGGCGAGATGTTTGGCGTTCAATAGCGATTTGGTATGGGGAAAAACCGACCACACGCACGCCCCAAACCAGTCGTGTAGATTATCACGGGTTGGGATTTTGTGGTGTTGCCCGATGTGGGTTTCGTATGCTGTGCCGTGTTCTAGGTCGTTTTGGTGGGTAAAGGCTAGGGGGTAGCCTTGGTGATTTTTTAGGCGAATATCATTGTCGGCAAAATAGCCGTTTAACCACTCAAAAAGGGGCAGGGCAGGGTGGCCAGCAAATGCCTGATGAATGGACACATAAGGGGCAAACCAAGGGGTGGACGGGTCAATGGTGGCAAAATCGTGTAAAAAGTCGGACATGATGACATCAACAGGCGGTAAAATCATCGTGAGCATAGCATATTTTGTAAACTTTGGGTAGTCGGCTTTTGGGGGTAGGGCGTCATAAAAAACTTGCATATTTTTGCACTTGCGTTTAATATGGCGATTATTTATAAAGATGAGAGTATATGATGACCCTATCGCAAACATTTGTCCCTAAATTCATGGCGTTGGCACTGATTGGCACATTGGCATTGTCAGGCTGTTCGGTGTTTCGTGTGTATACCATTGATTTGCCCCAAGGCACGCCCATCACGTCCGCTCAGGCATCGCAGGTGCAAGTGGGCATGACCGCTGACCAAGTGACTTATCTGCTGGGTAGCCCTGCCATGAGAGACACGCTAAACCCGAACCGCTTTGACTATCTGTATGACTACACCGCAGGCACAGACGGCAAGCGTGCCGACAAAAAAGACATCAAAAACGCCAGTCATTACCTGTCTATCTTTTTTGAAAATGGGCGTGTGGTGCGTATCGCAGGGCGTGAATCACTGCCAAGAAGAAATCAGTAATTAATTATTGTACCATCAGATAAAAATCAGGCAAAGCAGGGTGTTTTGCCTGATTTTTGGTGTGGTTTTTAAAATATCGTCATTCAACAATGCTATAACGGACGATAGCCGAGCTTTTTTAGGCGGACTTTGGATTTGGTTTTGCGTCTGGACATCGGGTCATAGGATAAAGGGCGATAAATCTCAATCCTATCGCCGTCTGATAACACCGTATCTAGGCGTTTTTTTTGGCTATAAATACCCACATACCACGCTTTATGATTGGGTTCATGCTCACGGTTGGCATGACACCACAGGGCAAATTCTGCCAAATGGGGTAAATCTAGCCACCCTGATGATTGTAAGGCTTGATATATCGTGGTGTGCGTGGGTACTTCTAATTCTTGATAATACTGATTGTCCTTGTCGGCATATGCCAAACTTATCCTTAGGATAGCCATGACATCACCCAACCGATGACCGCTAGGAGAATGGCAAGTGGTACGCCGATACGCACCAGCACTCGCCAGATGTTATAACGCCCTTCACTTTTAAAATTAAAGGTTTTGCGTAAATGACTGATTTTCATGGCAAAACCTGAAAATGCTGACAGCACGACCACCGCCACCAAGCTCACCAGTAGCAATATGTTTAGCCCCACACCCACAGGCAGGGCAGAGAGTATCATCGCCAGTGATACCCCCATTGCCACGCCATTAATTAGCCCAAACCGCACTTTTAATTGTCCAATGGCATAATACAACAAAAACGCCGAAATCAGGAGCATACCGATACTAGACACCACAAAGGCGTTGGGTGTAACAAAAGCACTACCCACCAGCAGGGCAAACGCCCCAAAGATAAGTTGGGTAAGCCAAATCGGTAATATCAGTCCTGTTAGGGGTTTTTTGTGGGTTTGGCTCATCGTCTGCTCGGCAAGCCTACCACCGGTAAACCAATATAACCCTGTACCCACGCCCACCGAGAGCAGTGCCAAAGACACCGCTCTTGCCCACTCGGACAATGACACAGCGGTCATGGTCGGCACGCTCACACCGCTAGCTAGACCACCATCAAAGAGCGAGATAAGCCCACCGACAATCACCAATGCCACGCCAATCATGAGTGGACGAGTCTTTAACAGACTTAAAATCAAGGCAATAATCATCGCCCCTGCACTAAGCCCAATGCTTGGCACACTAAGATTAAGTTGGGGTAGGTGCTGATGAAGTCCTGCCCCAATGCGTGCGGTCATCGTTGCACTAATAAGCAGTGCCACCAATACCGACAACCCTGCAAAGGCTCGCCATGTCATCTTGGCATCAGCTTCACGAGTGAGCTTTTGCATGCCAAGCCATACATTATCGCCACTGCGAGCAGATAAGGCAAATTCGGCAAATAACACCGGCAAGCCCACCACAAGCATCGCCACCACCCACAACAGCCAAAAGTCCAACTCATGAGCCATGCTCGGGGCAATCTGATGAGCGAACAACAGTGGCAGGGCAGATGCCACAAAAAACACAGTATAACGAGATAACATAGTAAACTCTGGACGGTTGGGGTGTGATAAAAATTTAATGAACGACAAAACCCCAATCAAGGGGTTTTGTAAAATACAGGTCTAAAACCGACAAATCAGTGAACGGCACTGATAAATTCGGACAACATTTTGATGTCTTTGTCAGACAGCTTGGCTGCCACGATTTGCATCATGCCTTTTTCGTCTTTTTTGGCAGAGTCGTTGGTACGCACTTGCTCGGCAAGTAGCCCTTCGTCTTCACGACCGGCGGCACGGAACAGTTTTAGCTGAGTTGAGATATAAGTTGCGTGCTGACCGCCAATGCGTGGGAATGCCGCCCAATCATTGCCTGCACCCTTAGGGTCATGGCACCCTGCACAAGGGATAATGCCACGGCTCTTATCGCCACCTAGATAGAGCTTTTGGGCGGCAGCATTTGTGGCTTTGTTGCCATAGCCGGGTAGCCACGGAGCTTGACTGGCATAGTAGCCTGCCACGTTGGCTAGGTCTTGTTGGGTAAAACCAACCAACTGTGCTTCCATGATGCCATTTTTTCTGGCACCTGTTTTAAAATCCACCAATTGCTTGTATAGATATTTGATATTTTGACCGCCTAAGTTTGGCTGAGCAGGGGCAACCGAAACGCCGTCCGCACCGTGGCAAGCGGCACAGTTGGCTTCAACAATGGCTTTACCTGCTTCAATATTAAACTCAGGAACAGCCACGGCATGGGCATTTAGGGCGATAAAACCAAACCCTGTGGCAAGCAACGTTTTAGCTAGCATGGCTTTGGCTGACAAATTCATGGCTTTCATAACAATTTCCTACTAACTTCGGGGCAGTCCCCGTGTCTTGGGTTTTGTATATTTTTATTTGGCTTTTAAAAGTCAAATTGGTAAATCTTGCTTATTATAGCAAGACTTCGCTAAATTTTCCTACAAAAATTGTGGTTTTGGCAATATTTTTTTTAAAAAGATAAAAATTTTGGCAATATTTGTCTGTTTTGGGTAAAAATTGTTTGTTTTTTAAGCAAGCCCATGCCAATCACTACCACATTTTGGATTTGCCATACGCCATTATTTTGCCATATACTCAATCAATGCCCGAAACTCATCATCGCTACACGACTGGCACAAGCCCTTGGCAGGCATTTGGGGCATGCCTTTTTTGGTGTTTTTGACCAAGGTGTCCATGCCTTTTTGGGCTTTTAGCTTGTCCCATGTGGCTTTGTCGCCTTTTTTGGGGGCGTTTAAGGCACCGCTATCATGGCAGGTGGCACAGGTTTTTTGATAAGTGGTGGCGACATCGGCATGGCTTACACCTGTGGCGACTAGGGCAAGGCTGGCAATGGCTATTTGTAATAATTTTGACATAATAACTCCCATTAAGGATAATTTGGGATAAATGTGAGAATAACTGTTTTCTCTGATGCTTTTATTATGCAAGTTTTTTGCCAAGTTGCAAGGGATATTTGGTAACTATTGGGATTGAGAGTTATTATCGTACTGGGTTTTTATGAATAATCGTTCACAAATTCCTGTCTTATACCAATACGTCTGAACATAAAGTTTGGTATCTGATAACATCACCAAACCAATTTCATCTTTGCACGCATGAAATACTGCATTTTGATAAAAATCGCTCGGCATAGGCTCCCACCCTTGCTTAATGGCATTTTGTGCCATGCGGTCAATCATTGCTTGGTCATAATGATGATAAATGGCTTGACGGTAAACAGTACCGCCTCGACGGTTATAAATCTGTATGTCGTCAGGTTGCATCTCGTCCGCCAAAATATCCGTCATCAATATCATATAACGTTGTTGCAACTCGTCCCAATTCTTATAAGTATAAGGTATTTTGTAGGGACTGCCTTGCCACATCTGCCACCAGAATAGGCTAGCAACAACTAGCCCAATGATGATTTGCAAGCCTTTAATTATGGGTTTTAAAGACACATCTACGCCTTTATTATCGCTATTTTATGGTTTTCATGATACACTATTTTATCATTTTAGCAATTATATTTGACATCATGACCACCACCGACTACCAAAAAATCATTCGCCAAACCGCCTTTTCGCTCTCTGCCCCCACATTGAAACTCTGCCCGCCTGATACAGGCTTTGAAGTGGCGTTTGCAGGGCGGTCTAACGCAGGCAAATCGTCCGCCATTAACACCATTACCCACCAAAAACAGCTCGCCCGCTCGTCCAAAACCCCTGGACGCACGCAGATGATTAACTTTTTTAATGTCGGCTCAGAGCATAGCCGTATCGTGGATTTGCCGGGGTATGGCTATGCCCAAGTGCCAGAGCAGATGAAAATCAAATGGCAAAAAGAGCTTGAAAATTACCTTGTTCATCGTGAAAGTCTGACGGGCTTAATTTTGCTTACCGACATTCGCCACCCATTAAAATATTTTGATGAACAAATGCTCCACTGGGCAAAGGACGGCGAATTGCCCGTTCATGTATTATTGACAAAAGCGGATAAATTAAAACGTGGGGCTCAAAAAACCGCCCTGCTACAAACCAAGAAACAATTGCAAGCCTTAGATTTGCCATTTTCCATTCAGCTGTTTTCGGCATTAAATAAAGAAGGGCTTGATGAATTGGCGGACGTATTGGGAAATTGGTTGCATTTGGGTGAAACTTTAAATTTAGAAAATTCAGATGTGGATAATATGGATTTAGAAAATTCAAATTTGGCAAATGATAAATTGGATAATTCAAATTTAAATAATGACAATTAAAAAGGCAAAAAAATGACAGGCATTTTATATATTGTTGCCACTCCCATTGGCAATCTCAACGACATGACAGCACGGGCGATTGACACCCTAAAATCCGTGGATGTAATCGCCTGCGAAGACACTCGCACAAGTTCTAAATTATTAAGTTTTTTTAATATATCCACGCCCACCACTGCCTATCATGAACACAATGCCGACACGCAGACGGCACGCCTTGTCGAGCGATTGCAAGGCGGTCAATCAGTCGCTCTCATCTCGGACGCTGGCACACCGCTCATCTCCGACCCTGGTTATCGGCTGGTGAAGGCGTGCCATGATGAGCATATCACCGTTGTGCCGATTGTCGGGGCGTGTGCGGTCATCGGGGCGTTGTCTGTGGCGGGATTGCCGTCTGACAAGTTTAGTTTTGTGGGGTTTTTGCCTGCCAAACAACATGGGCGGATAGAAGCCTTAAAGGTGTATCAAGCCCATACTGAAACGCTGATTTTTTATGAAGCACCGCACCGCATTACAGACTGCCTATCCGACATGGCGGACGTGTTTGGTGGTGAGCGAGAAGCCACACTGTGCCGTGAGATTAGCAAAACCTTTGAGACAATCAAAAAATTACCGCTTATTGATTTATTAGAATTTGTAAAAAATGACCCCAACCAACAGCGTGGCGAGATTGTGCTGGTTGTGGCAGGCAATACCCAAAAAGAACAAAAGGCGGATTATGATGACTGGCTACTTGCCATCGCCAAAGAATTACCGCCAAAAAAAGCAAGTGCAATCGTGGCGGATGTATTGGGTATTAAAAAAAGCGTGGTTTATGATAGGCTCTTGGAATTACAAAAAACCTAATTTATATATTTACAAGGCAAAAATGATTTTACCTACCCCATTAAATATTAAGCCACAAAAACGTTCATGCAATATCGCAAATCTAACCCAAATTTGCTAAAATATACCATTTAACAGGAGACACTCATGACCCTAAAAACCACTCTAACCGACACCATCAAAACCGCCATGAAAGCCAAAAACATGGAGCAGGTCAAAGTTTTGCGTAACGTCCAAGCCGTCATCAAGCAAGTAGAGATTGACGGACAAAGTGAGCTTGATGACAAAGACGTATTGGCGATTTTGCAAAAGCAAATCAAACAACGCCAAGAGTCTTTGGGTATTTATACCGCCAATGGACGTGATGATTTGGCACAAAAAGAGCAGTTTGAGATTGACGTGATTTCTGCCTTTTTACCCGAGCAGTTGTCTGATGACAAACTCATCGCCATCATCAATGAGACCATTGGCGAGCTTGGTGCGTCTGGCATGAAAGACATGGGGCGTGTGATGAATGCCGTCAAAGACAAAACCACAGGGCAAGCCGACCCTGCCGTCATCTCAGGGCTTGTCAAAAAGGCACTGACCGCATGAGCACGAATACCAAACACAGCTTCGCCTTTGCATCCGACAATTACTCAGGCGTGCACCCTGCCATCATGGATGCACTGATTGATGTCAACAATGGACATGACAAGGCATACGGCTATGATAGCCATAGCCAAGCATTGGCAGAGCACATCAAGCAAGCCTTTGGCGAGCAGGCGGTTGGCTATCCTGTCTTTAATGGCACAGGGGCGAATGTTTTGGGGTTGTCGGCGATATTGCCAAGATTTGGGGCGGTCATCTGCACCAATCACGCCCACATCAACAACGATGAAAGTATCGCTCCGCAGTATGTTGCAGGGATTAAGCTGTTGGTGATTGATGGTGATGATGGCAAGCTAGACCCCCAAAAAATCCGCCAGTTCATCCGTCCATCTGAACACCATCCCCAAGCTCGTGCAGTTTATATCAGTCAAACCACCGAGCTTGGCACCTGTTATAGCCTTGATGAACTTGCCAATATCCGTCAAGTGTGTGATGAATTTGGGCTGTATCTCTACATTGATGGGGCAAGACTGTCCAATGCGGCTGCTTATTTGGGCTGTCGTTTGGCGGACATCGCCCAGTTTGCCGATGTACTGTCGCTTGGTGGCACCAAAAATGGCATGATGATGGGCGAATGTTTGGTGTTTTTAAATCCTAAGTTGGACAAAGATATTTTACATTTACGCAAATCCAGCATGCAACTGGCGTCCAAAATGCGGTTTATCTCAGCTCAATTTGTGGCATGGTTTGAACAAGAACTGTGGCTATCCCTTGCCAAGCATAGCAACGACATGGCAAGCTATTTATATAGCCAAATCAAAGACTTAGACGGTGTTGTCATCACCCAAAAAGTCCAAAGCAATGCCGTATTTGCCATATTCCCGCCTGATACGGTCGCAAAGCTACATGATGACTTTCATTTTTATGATTGGAATGATGAAACAGGCGAGATACGGCTCATGATGAGTTTTGACACCACCAAAGAGCAAGTGGATAGGCTTGTAGGAAGGATTAAGGCGTATTTATAAGGTTAATTTATCCGTCAGTTTATCCATTAAAAAAGCATTGTTAGAATTAGCAATGCTTTTTTTATTTATAGTCTTTTGATTTCAAAATGCAACAACGGGCGTGTTCAACACGCTCCTACAAGGGTATTTTTAAAATTTGGCATTGGTGTAAATTGGAATTAATTGACTATACAATTTATTATTTATTCGTCAATAACCATTTTTAATAAACCTTGTTCTTTCATCAGATTATAATAATTCTCTACAAATAATTTGACTTGGTCATATCCATAAGAATTCGGCTCTGTCCCTGTAAATATCTCATAAGGAATGTCCGACCATTCATCTATCCAATCCATGCTTTCTTGACCAATGGTAGAATAAAAAATACAACTTATCATATCACGCTGTTTTGCAAAATCATCGTAATCATATTTGGGTTTTAGATAACGGGTTTTATAAGTGATGTGATTTTTCATGTTCATGTATTCTTGATAGGTCAAATGTTTTTGCAATAACTTTTCTAATTTTTTACTAAGTTTTTTATCAAAACTTAGTAGATGATTTAATTCATTCATAACAGTCATAACATTGCCTTTTTAGATTGTATTGGTAATTTAAAATAACGTTAAGGATTGGGATATTCAATGCCCACTTGTCGTAATACCCGCTTACCCATAGACGAACACGCCATACGCCCCAACCAGTTGGCGGGTTGATATACGCCCACCATTTGGCTATTGGTCAGATGACTGTCTTTCATCGCCCCTGTAAAATAAAAATCACGCTGACGATATTTCTTAAAAAACTTAGGGTTGCCGATATGTTCATGACAATCAGGGTAATTCATAAATTGCCCCATGTGTGGGTCTTGTGTGCTTAACAGATAGGCTGTGGGGTATTTACCGCCTTTGATGACAAAGATATGTGGCTGTCCATAATATTGGGCAAGTTTTGTCATATTGTCAATAAAATCTGATTTACCAAACCGATTAACCACCAAATACGACCCTGTAAAAAAGTCATTACCCAAATCTAGGGTTTTTTGATAATCCTTGATATAAGAACCATCAAGTTCGGTAATGGGATAATTTAAGGAAAACAGTGCCGAATTGAACCGACCCCCAAATCTTAGACATAAGATTAAAGGTTAGGTTGTTGCAAGTGGTTGTATTAACCCTAATTGGACTAAGTTTCTGTACTTAACAGGACTTAGTCCTTTTAATTTGCTCTTTATTCTATCATGATTGTAGTAGTGTATGTACTCATCAATCACTTGTTTAAGTTCATCTGTTGATGTAAATGTGGTTGTCTCATAAAATATCTCTTGTTTTAGCGTACCAAAGAAGCTCTCTATCACAGCATTATCCAAACAATTGCCTTTTCTTGACATGCTTTGGGTTAAGCCTTGTTCTTTTAGGGTTTGTTGATACTGGTGCATTTGATAGTGCCAGCCTTGGTCTGAATGAATGATGGGTTTGTCATCCATCTTTTCTTGGCTTAGCTTGGATAGGGCATCATTTAACATCTCTTTGACCAACTCATACGTTGGTCTGTCCTTCATCGTATAACTGACAATCTCACCATTAAACAAGTCGATGATGGGCGATAGGTAGAGTTTTCTTTGAATGACACTGCCATCATTTGCCTTGTCTTGTACTTTAAACTCGGTGATGTCTGTTGCCCACTTTTGATTGGGTTTGTCTGCTTTAAAGTCTCTTTTGAGTATATTGTCCTGAATGGTATCTTTGCCCATTGTGCCTTTGTAAGTATTAAACTTACGTTGACGACGAACCAATGCTTTGAGTCCAAGTTTAGCCATCAGTCGTTGCACTCGTTTATGATTAATAACCATGCCTTTTTGGGCAAGCTGATTGTTAAGCTCTGATGTGATTCTACGATAACCATACCTGCCCTTGTGTTGGTGGTAGATGTGGTTAATGTGTTCTTTTAAGTCAAGGTCTTTGTCAGGCTTTGTACTTTGACGAATGTGGTAATAAAACACACTTCTTGGCAAGTTTGACACTGCCAATAAGTCAGCAAGTTTGTGCTTATGCCTTAATTCTTGGATGATCAGGACTTGTTCTTTGTTTGTACTGATTGTTCCTTTTGACGAATTAAGGCATCTAGCTTTTTTAGATAGTCATTCTCTGCTCTAAGATAGGCAAGTTCATCAAGCAAATCATCCACACTTTTTTCGTGGTCTTGTTTGGTTTTCCAAGTTGATTTGGTTTTATTAGCGTTGTGTTTGTTTGACATTGCTTTTTTGCCTTTGGGTTTGGGTATTAGTCCCATTATACCAAAGGCTTGGTAGGACTTTAACCAAGTTGACAGTAAAGAAGGTTGTGGCAGATTAAGCTCTATGGCAAGTTGTGTAAGCGATTTGCCCTGTTGTATGGCTTGAACGGCATTAAGCTTAAAATCTGTGTCATAGACAGCCTTTGTGTGTCGTCTTTTTATGCCATCAATGCCATGTGCTTGATAGAGTTTAACCCATAGCTCTACGGTTGTGTGGTTTAGATTAAAGTGTTTGGCGGTTTGTTTGTAGCCATGATGATTAAGATAATACCCAATCACAGACAGTTTAAAGTCGGTTGTGTATTTTGCCATAAAAAGCACCCCAAAGGTTAGTGTGTCTAACTTTTGGGGTGCGGTTCATCTCTCTCTTACCCTTATTTTATGATTAAATGCTATCAAATATTAAACCCAACGTGCTTACCTGTTGGTAATTCTACGTCAATGCGTAATTTTCCGCCCATGGTCTCCACATAGCGTTTTAGCGTGGACAGCTTAATCTCTGCCCCACGATTTTCAATGGCGGATAAAGTCGGTTGGGTAATGCCCATGGCTTCGGCAAGCTGTTTTTGCGACAGCTCCAACTCTTCACGCAACTGATGAAGTTGATAATCCAAAATCATCGCTTCGGCGTTACGCTCCACTTCAGCTCGTTGTTCTGGCGATAATTTATTTAATAATTGTTCAAGCGTTGCCATTTGGACTCTCCTGTTTTGTTAATTTATCCAAATGCTGTTGGTAAAGCTCATCAGCAAGCGGTATCATTTGTTTATAAAATTGCTTTTCATTACCCACTTTGTTACCTGCACATAGCACAATTGCTTGACGTAAGGGGTCAAACGCATAAAAGGCACGATAAGGGTCGCCCCCAATTTGGATACGCAATTCTTTCATATTGCTAAATTTTGAGCCATATAAGGTATCGGCATAAGGGCGAGCCAATCGGTGTCCGTATTGCTCTAATAACTTAAAGGCTTCCAATAATCGCATTTGAACCTGCAAGGGCTGTTCATCAAACCAGCATTCAAATTCATCAGTCGTTTCTACAATATACATCATGAATCCAATATCGTGTTTAGGCTATATTAAGACATAAATTTACTTTTGTCAAATAATAAAAATAAGGGCAAATCTGAACCGCACCCCAAAAGTTAGACACACTAACCTTTGGGGTGCTTTTTATGGCAAAATACACAACCGACTTTAAACTGTCTGTGATTGGGTATTATCTTAATCATCATGGCTACAAACAAACCGCCAAACACTTTAATCTAAACCACACAACCGTAGAGCTATGGGTTAAACTCTATCAAGCACATGGCATTGATGGCATAAAAAGACGACACACAAAGGCTGTCTATGACACAGATTTTAAGCTTAATGCCGTTCAAGCCATACAACAGGGCAAATCGCTTACACAACTTGCCATAGAGCTTAATCTGCCACAACCTTCTTTACTGTCAACTTGGTTAAAGTCCTACCAAGCCTTTGGTATAATGGGACTAATACCCAAACCCAAAGGCAAAAAAGCAATGTCAAACAAACACAACGCTAATAAAACCAAATCAACTTGGAAAACCAAACAAGACCACGAAAAAAGTGTGGATGATTTGCTTGATGAACTTGCCTATCTTAGAGCAGAGAATGACTATCTAAAAAAGCTAGATGCCTTAATTCGTCAAAAGGAACAATCAGTACAAACAAAGAACAAGTCCTGATCATCCAAGAATTAAGGCATAAGCACAAACTTGCTGACTTATTGGCAGTGTCAAACTTGCCAAGAAGTGTGTTTTATTACCACATTCGTCAAAGTACAAAGCCTGACAAAGACCTTGACTTAAAAGAACACATTAACCACATCTACCACCAACACAAGGGCAGGTATGGTTATCGTAGAATCACATCAGAGCTTAACAATCAGCTTGCCCAAAAAGGCATGGTCATTAATCATAAACGAGTGCAACGACTGATGGCTAAACTTGGACTCAAAGCATTGGTTCGTCGTCAACGTAAGTTTAATACTTACAAAGGCACAATGGGCAAAGATACCATTCAGGACAATATACTCAAAAGAGACTTTAAAGCAGACAAACCCAATCAAAAGTGGGCAACAGACATCACCGAGTTTAAAGTACAAGACAAGGCAAATGATGGCAGTGTCATTCAAAGAAAACTCTACCTATCGCCCATCATCGACTTGTTTAATGGTGAGATTGTCAGTTATACGATGAAGGACAGACCAACGTATGAGTTGGTCAAAGAGATGTTAAATGATGCCCTATCCAAGCTAAGCCAAGAAAAGATGGATGACAAACCCATCATTCATTCAGACCAAGGCTGGCACTATCAAATGCACCAGTATCAACAAACCCTAAAAGAACAAGGCTTAACCCAAAGCATGTCAAGAAAAGGCAATTGTTTGGATAATGCTGTGATAGAGAGCTTCTTTGGTACGCTAAAACAAGAGATATTTTATGAGACAACCACATTTACATCAACAGATGAACTTAAACAAGTGATTGATGAGTACATACACTACTACAATCATGATAGAATAAAGAGCAAATTAAAAGGACTAAGTCCTGTTAAGTACAGAAACTTAGTCCAATTAGGGTTAATACAACCACTTGCAACAACCTAACCTTTAATCTTATGTCTAAGATTTGGGGGTCGGTTCACAAATCCGCCCTGTTTTATGCGGACGATGAAACGACCGATGATGTGGGTTATAATAAAAAGCCCTTTGATACCATTGACCGTATCATGCGTGCGGTGGCGGATTATGTCAATCAGTCGCACTACACCAAAGGTGTGGAGAGCATCACGCATTTCTCGTTCTCGTCCAGTACCGAGCGAAAAGATGGTATTTATGAGCGTTATGCCAAAAAACTCATCGCACTATTAGACGGCGATTGGGGTTATAGCAGTCATGGTGGTGGGTTTTATTTTTTCTTAAAAACAAAATCATAGCCTAAGCCACAACACAAATCACGGCTTATAGTCCCTAGCTTGTATTATCATCGCTTTGCTTTGCTCCAACATGGGTAGCAAGTTTGAGTGGTGGGCTTTGGCGACTTTGGTGGCTTGGGCGTTCGATTGTAATGCTCCGTCATACTTACCCGTCCATAGCTCTACCTGTGAGCGGGCGTGTAGGGCGTGTATGGTGGCGATGTTTTTGTCCATGCGTGATTTTTCGTAGGCGTGCTGTATCCCTTGCCAAGCCTGCCTGTCATGGGGCGTACGCTCGGTCAAGGGAGTTAGTAGTGCCAATGCTTTGGCGGTGTCGCCTGTGCTGACATAAGCGTCCGCCAAATGCAGGCGTAAATCTCGGCGTTCGGGGTATATCGCTTGGCAAGATGACAGTACCGTTACGGCTTGGGCGTGGTTATTCATCTTGGTGAGTACATGGGCGTGGGTCAGGCAGACAAGTGGGTCAGACGGGTCAAAAGAAGCGTTGGCAAATAGGCGTAGGGCTTCATTGGTGCGTGCGTTGTCCGCTAAATACATGACAAGAGCAAGCCTTGCCCCGTCACTGCGTTTGGCGTGAATGGTCAGCTCGTCCAGACCCGACTGTTTGGTCAGATAGCGAAGTCGCCATGTCAGCTTGTCAAAAAGACGGGCTTGCTGTTCACGGGCGACCATGCTTGGTACAGGATAGCCTTTGGCACGGCTCATCGATTCGCTCAGACGCTCGGCGGTAAAGGGGTGTGACTGGATAAAGCTCGGCACAAAGGCGTTTTTGGCTGTGGTCAGCGAGACTTGTTTGTATAGGCGTTCAAAAAAGCGGGGCATGGCGGCGGCGTCATAGCCTGCCTGCACCAAAATCTGCTGACCCATTCTGTCCGCTTCTCGCTCATGCTCACGGCTGTGACTGGCTGCCGTCTCTGCGGTGGCGGTCTGTGAACCTATCATGGCAGCTGCCGCCACATCGCCACTGACTGAGCTTGCCGCTAGGGCTGCCAGTAGTCCGCCGATTTGTAGGGCGATGAGTTTTTTGCTGTTTTCTTGGTTGTGTTCGTAGTGGCGTTGGGATAAGTGGGCGATTTCGTGAGCGATGACACTTGCCACTTCATCAAGCCCGCCTGCCGACAGTATCGTGCCTGTGTTCATGCCGATGACGCCCCCCGGCACGGCAAAGGCGTTGATACTGCTGTCATTGATGATGGGCGTGGCGATGAGCGACTGGGTGCGAACTAGGGCGTTCATCTGGGCGGTCATGTCATTGATGACTTGATTTGACCATGCGTCGTCAATGAGTGGCATGGAGCTGTTGATTTGGCGTAATGACCACAGGGCGATTTGGCGGTTGATGTACTGCTCGTTAAAGCGAGTGCCAGTGACGATGTTCGGAGCTAGGGGCTGTGAGCGTGGTCTGTCATGCACCGACGTGCCAAACTGCCCCATGCTGGTGCCATGATATCCCAACTGCTCGGCATGTCTGTCATAGATGAGCGATGTGCGAGTGATGTTCTCGGGCGGTGTGTCATGGGCAAAGGCGGTTGGGGTAAGCGATAAGCCAATGAGCAGGGGTAGGTATTTTTTATAAGTTATCATGATTTTGCCTGATTATTTTTATTTTCTTATTTTATTTTTGTGCATGGGTGGTAGGCGTTTTAATAAAACGAACAATAAGACATTGATGATAAGCAGTAATAACGTCTCAAAGCCAAATCCTACGCTGATATACACTGGCGAATGCTCAAAGACATGAATAAACCAATACACGCCCACAAAGCCCAAATAAATAAGCATGACCAAACTTGCCACAATCAGCCCATAAGGGGCGTCCGCTCGCTTGATGGTGGGGGTGAGCAGTAGGGCAGGGATGAGTTTGACAAGTTGCCATATCACGCCAAACACCATGCCAGTAACCACGCCCCCATTCATGCCCAGATTGGCATAGCCCACATTGCCGAATGCTAGGCTGGCAAGCACAGGATAGATGACAAGACAATACAACAGCCACACAAACCACGCTCGGCGAAGGGCGGACTGTATGGGAATGATGGGCTTGGGCTGGGCGATGGTGTGGGCTTTTTTCATGGTATTGGCACGGACAAATGAATCTATTATACCCAAAATTTGGCAAAAGTTACCATTTATGTTTTTTTAAAAAATTACATAAACATAAAGCAATTTTGTGGTAATATTTGTTAAACTACGTTAATTTTAACATTGATTTATACCAAAAAACCATCTCAAAGCTCATGACTCAACTTCTTAACAAACTGCCCTTTGCTCATCATTCTTGGTTTATGTACATTCGCTTGCTGGTACGTCACTTTTTGGACGATAACTGCACCCAAAAAGCCGCCAGCTTGACCTATACCACACTGTTATCGCTTGTGCCGATTTTGACGGTCATGCTCGTGGTGTTTTCAAGTGTGCCTGCCTTAGAAGATGTGCGTGGGCAGGTGCAACAAGCCATTTATAGCAATCTTATGCCATCATCAGGGGCGACGATTTCTCAGCACATGGATAATTTTGCCGAAAAATCGAGCAATCTGGGGATTGTCGGTGTGGCGGGGGTTTTTGTGACAACCATCTTGACGCTCATCACCATTGAGACGGCGTTTAACCAAATTTGGCGAGTATCAGAACGCACAGGGGGCATGGCAAGTATTGTCCGCTATTGGACAATGATTACGGTCGCTCCCATTATCTTGGGGGTGGCATTTGGTGCGTCCAGTGCCATCTCGGGGCTGTCGTTTTTAAATCAGCAAGTGGCAGGCTATGGCATTGATTGGGGGATATGGGCAAAAATCATCTCGTTTTTGTTCACGGTCGGTGGCTTTATTGCCATGTATTGGTTTATCCCCAAAGTCAGAGTTCCCCTAAAAAACGCCGCCATCGCAGGCGTGGTCGTGGCGATACTCTTTGAGACCTTAAAGATGGTCTTTGGGACGGTCATGGCGAATTTTACCAGTTATGAAGCCATCTATGGGGCGTTCGCTGCCATCCCTGTGTTTTTGATGTGGCTATATCTGTCGTGGAACTTGATATTGCTCGGGGTGGAGATTAGCTACACCTTAACCATCTTTGACAGCAAGGAAGTGGCGGTACGTCATCCATTGCTAAGCCTGCTTGACATGCTTAATTTGATTTATAAAAAATATCAAGTGGGTGAGACGGCAAGCGAAGCCGAGCTACGGGGGGTGCTGGGACGTAAAGAGACACCAAAATGGAATCTGTACATCGATGAGCTGGTAACCAATGAGCTGATTACACGTACTGAAAATGATGAATATATCCTGCGTACGGATTTAAATACCGTAAGTTTATGGCAGTTTTATAAAACCATGCCTTATCCTTTGCCCATCAAAAGTGAGATGAATGATTTTACGATGGCGGACTATGACCCGTGGTATGTGGAGTTGTATCGCCACCTAGAAAGTATAGAAAAGTTGGCAAAAGATGAGCTAGACATGCCACTGGCAGAGCTGTTTAAAACTGCCCCACTGCGAGCCAAAGAGTCTGTGGTGCGAATGACTGCACAGACTGCCAATAGTAACAGCGATGCCGATGGTTTTAATGCTGACGCCAAAAAAGTGGTGGATGAGCATGGCAATAGTGTGGTCGTGCCAATAGGGGAGGCAAGCTTTACTGAGAGCAACATTACCAAAGCGGTCAGACTTGCCAAAAAAGGCTGGCATTGGTATGGTCGGGGCAAAAAAGTGGTTAAGGACGTGAAAAAAGGCGTGGAGAGCTAAACGACACAAATGGGGGTCATCTCCCCCAAATCCGCTTATATTTTGCCATCAAATCCTCAGGGGTTTCGGGTCGTTTATCGTCCTTGATGATACAGTCAATCGGGCAGACCTTATCACAGGTTGGCTCATCATAAAAACCCACGCACTCGGTGCATAGGTCGGGGTTGATGACGTAGGTTTTTTGCCCTTTTTGGTCGTAGCTGATTGCATCGTTTGGGCATTCAGGCTCGCAGATGTCGCAGTTGATACAGTCGGTGGTGATTTTTAGTGCCATTGGTTTTTTAAATTGTTATTTGTTATTTAAGTCGTGAAGCCTATTTTGAGCAAACTTAGAAAGTCGTTCATAAAATGCCCGCTCATCACAAAACATATCCCAAAGCGTATCTTGGCTCATCACGCTATACTCGCCGTCTGTGGTCAAATCCACGTCCGCCCCATTTTCTAAGGCTTCATAATAGCGTTGCCAGTCGGATTGTCCATGATGATTAAAATAAAAGGCGGACAGTTCGTCCGTAATGGCGTTTTGGCGGTGCAGGTTTGCCATAAGTTTGTCATTATCGGCTTGTAGGGCGAGCCATTCACGGTATAGGGCTTGGTAGTGGGAGATTTTTTGTTGCATGGTTATGTAAATTCAAAAGGATTGATAATCTTAACAGGCATACCGTCAAAATCTTTGATGTTTCTTGTGGCAAGGGTCAAATCATACGCAATCGCTGTGGACGCAATATAAGCATCATTGGCGGATTTAAAATTGGGCGTATTTAATTCGGCAAAAATCTTAGCAATTTGCACATCAATATCAAGAATGCGACCTTGATACACCACCAACAAATCATCAAGCCATTCTTGTAGAATTTGTGCTTGTTCATAATCCTTATTATGGCGTTTTAATAAAATTCCCCGATAAATCTCGCCAATGATAACCGAATTTAAATAAGTTTCTTGGATATTTAAATGTTCCGCCCACCGTGTTACATTGGCATTGGCACGCCCTGTTTTAATTTTACGCATTTCAGAAATGACATTGGTATCAAGTAAAAACATGGTTTGCCTTAATCAAATAAATAGTCAAGGTCGTCAAATTGTGGTAATGGCTGATTTTTGCGAATGCTATCAAAATCCACATCAAAATCCATTTTATCGGCATTTTTAAGATTTTTAAAAGTATCAGCAAGCGACACAAAAGCATTATCTTGTTTTTTATGCGACATCAGAGATAAAAACTCTTGTAATTGCACAAAAGTTTGATAATCTAATGCCACTTTTTCAATATTGCTGTTTTTATCTTTTATCAATACACTATTATCCATAAGAGCGGTAAATAACCGCTCGGCATTGATATTGGCATTTTGTGAAATAACGGTTGGCATATTTTCTCCTTTTTATAAATATCAAGTATAAATCGCCTCACTCACACTTTTCATCACAAGGGCGAATTTTAGGTCATCATGAGAAATATCGCTAAACGGATTTTTGATTTTGGCAATCCACCCCGACCCCAACGCTCCGTCTATGGCATTGCCTTTTTTGTCCCACATCTCGGTGAGTGTATAAGTCAAATTGCCTTTTGGTGTCATAATCTCCACATCATCGCCGACCATGAGTTTGTTTTTTATCTCTAAGGTCAAAAAGTCGTCCGCCACGTCTGACACTTCCGCCACAAACTGCTGATTGTCGGTTTTTGATGAGCCGTACTCGTAGTTTTGATAATCCGAATGCACATGACGGCGTAGAAAGCCTTCGGTATAGCCACGGTTGGCAAGTCCGTCAAGGGCGGTGATAAGCCCTGTATCAAAGGGTTTGCCCGCCAACGCATCATCAATGGTACGGCGATAGACCTGAGCGGTGCGAGCGACATAATAATGCGACTTGGTACGCCCTTCAATCTTTAACGAATGCACGCCCATGTTTACCAAATCAGGCACAAGCTCCACCGCACGCAAGTCCTTAGAATTCATGATATACGTCCCATGCTCATCTTCGTACATCGCCATAAGCTCGCCTTTGCGACCTTCTTCTTCAATGAGTACGACTTCATCAGACGGCTTTTCTACATAATCATCGCCCATAACGACATCGCCATTTAGATTGACGTTTTTAATCTCGCCTTGACTGGGGACAAACACTTCTGGACTGGCAGGAACGATGTCGCCCGTTTCATTTTCCACCGCCTTATAAGTGTTGTACGACCAACGGCAGGCATTGGTGCAAGTGCCTTGGTTGGCATCACGTTTGTTGATATAGCCAGAGAGCAGACACCGCCCAGAATATGCCATGCACAACGCCCCATGGACAAAGACTTCAATCTCCATATCAGGGACTTCTTTGATAATCTCGTTAATCTCTTTTAAAGACAGCTCACGGCTGACAATCACCCTTGTAATGCCCATTTGTTTCCAAAACTTCACCGTTGCCCAGTTCACGGCATTGGCTTGCACGGACAGATGAATGTCTTGGTGCGGAAAATGCTCTCGTATCATCATAATCATGCCAGCGTCCGACATGATGAGAGCGTCAGGCTTCATCTCAATGACAGGGCGAATGTCTTCAATAAAGGTTTTTAATTTGGCGTTGTGGGCTTGGATATTGACCACCACATAAAACTTTTTGCCAAGCGAATGGGCGTAGGCAATGCCCTTGGCAAGGTTTTCTTCATCAAAATCATTATTACGCACCCGCAAAGAATAACGGGCTTGCCCTGCATAGACCGCATCCGCCCCATAAGCAAAGGCGTATTGCATATTTTTAAAGGTACCAGCAGGGCAGAGAAGTTCGGCTTGTTTTTGGCTTGGCTGTTTGATTGTCATTGGTTGGCTCGTTTTGGCTAAATTTGTTAAACCCATTATTATAACAGAAATTTTGCCAAAAAACTTGACTGTATTAGTCAAGTTTGGGCGGTATTTTTATATTTCACAACGCATTTATCATCATCTGCACGCCCAAAATATGCTTACACAGTCCACGCTTGGTCTGATGTTTGGCATACCATTGGCAGGTGCATTTGGCATGGGTGTCTGTGATGACCACTGTATAAGTATGCTCGCCACTTTTGACATGGGCAAGGGTGTCATTGGGGCGATGATGAACGAGCGTGATGTTATCGTCTTTGATGAGTTTTTTGGCGTTATTTAGGCGGGGATTGAGCGATAATAATTTATTCATGTTAAAAGGCAGTCGGCGATAATAATAACTGTCGCTATACAAATCAAATCCCAACAGCCCAATCATGGATAAATGCGTGGTCAAACTTTTAACATCGTCAATATATAAATCATTGTCTATGGCTAATGTGGTCGGGTCAAAATTCTCATTACTTTTTAATAAATGATTAAAGGCATAAATATATTCAGTTGGCAATTCATGCGTTATTTTTTGTAATATATTACCTTCCCCCGAAAATCCCCGATGATTGTGCGGTGATATTGCCAATGTCAATCGCATATGTTTCATATAAATCTGTATTGCCATACTCTGGCTGTCTTTATCATCATTGATATTTTGAAAAAACACCATGTTATCAATATACGGCACCAGATTTTCTAATAACCGAAGTCGCTCCAAACCACCCACTTTTATGCTCCCTTTGGCATAAATGGGACTTATCACGACTTTATTTAATTTATAAGTCAAATATAGTGTGGCGTTATTTTTGGATTTGGGTATGGTATTAAAAAACTGCATACTTTGCATTTTATTTAATCTAAATATCTCCACCATGTCCGCCATATAGACCTGCACACTGGTTAGCCCCTTTATCCAGCGGTCGGGCAATTTCACTTTTTTCTCTTTGATGTTACCCACATCGGTGCTGATATTAACTTCTTTATCGCCCACGCTCATCATCATAAGTTCATTCTTTTTGACGGCATTTAGGGCATTTATCATCGGTTCATTAAAATCCACATTGGTCGTGCCATGTGCGATAAATTCGCCGTCCATGCCGTCCGATAACAAATCCAAACGGGCATACACCCCATTGCACGATGAAAAGCCTTCAAAACGCAACTCATCTCGCCCTGCACTGATAATCGGGTCTCTTAGTGATACAGGTATGGGGGCAAAACTTGACCGCACCACACGGCTTAGGCACATCAAGGCTTTGGCAGTCGGCAGTGGCTCGGTGATTTCGCCCCAAAAAAAGCATGGAATGTCGGTCAGCTCTTCGATGTCGGTATGATGAGATAATACCAATTCATCAAAGGTTGGTTTTTTTATCAATCGGCTGGGGGATTGATAACTGACATCAATATCGGCAAGGCTCATGTTTTTATCCTTTTAACTAACAGACTTCCTGCAAAACTCCAATTGAAGAAAACCGTTCGTGGTGAGCTTGTCGAACCATAACGGTTTTCCGCTACCCTTCGACAAGCTCAGGGCGAACGGAAAACCTAGTTTTGCAGGAAGTTTAATTATAATTTACCAATTTTATTTACGATTGCCTTGACGCTACCCGATATCGCCACAAATTCATGTAGCTTTGTCATTATTTCATCATCGGCTTTGGTGTTTGATTGGGACAATAATAAATAATACAGCTCCAAATACTTTTTAAAATTGGTTGGTAATTTATCATCAAAACAAAGTTTTAATAACGTCTTTTCAATAATCTCTTTGACAATGACCGCATAATCACCACCATATTCAGACAGGCTTTGGATACATTCTACATAACGATTAAATGGGGCGGAGTTATGATTGGTCCATTCGCTACTATGTCGGGTAAAGGTATCAATATCCAATCTGTGATGACTAATGGCAAAACTCATCAAATCCACCACCGCCAATCTTATGGCTTTGTCTTTGGCAAAACAGCACGCCGTCATGATAAACTGAGTATAAGGATTATAAGGATAATCATCGCTCGCCATGATTTGCAATAATGGTAAGGCAATTTGAGCGTACATCTCTGAATCATCAAATACATAATTTGACAAAAATTTATCACTGTCTGTTTGATTAAGTGGTGTTAAAAATTTGGATAATGTCAATATCTGATTATCATAAATATCTGTATATATTCTTGCATAATAACAACTTTGGCGATAAATGTCCGAAGTATGAGCATATTTTAAATAAGCACTGATATCAAACCCGATATAATAACTACCCGTTTCAATATTTCTGCCACTTTGCCAATCATATGCCAATATTTGCTTGCGGTAATAATCTTGCCCCAATTTATCATTAACCACCACCTTATCAAATAGTTTGGCATATTCATGAGAATAATCCAGCTCTATATTAGGATAATGCGTTTTGGCTATGGTTGCAAATATGCCCCGCCATGCTTGATAATGCTCGCCTTTTTCATAACCAAACTTTTCGCTGATTGCTTGGGGTGGAATGGTCTTGGGTAATTCGCTCTGCCCAAAGGCAAATGCCAAGCTCTCACGGATAAGCTCATCTGTGATTTGGGGCAATAAACTAAGGGCAGGCTCTACACTCGCTCGTGGCGTGCGAGCCAATGCTATGGCATAATCGGTCAAATCAATCTCTACCCCCGCCTTCTGATAGGCGATGAGTCGCTCTACCAATATCGCAGGCTCTATATAAGCAGGTGCATGGGTTGGCGTGGATAATAGCGATAAGGGATTATCACTTTTGCCGTCATTTATCTTATCAAGTGCAATAAACTGCTTCACTATGGCATGATAAGAGTTTAAAAATTTATATTGATGAGTGCCGATTTTTTCATCTTTATTTTGATAAATGTGATTTAAAAATTCTGTTTCAAAAATTGTAAAGACATCATTGTCTGACCACTGATGACGGTATTTATCCAATACTGATTTTAATTGGGTGTTATCATCGCTTGGGAATTTGCCTTGTTGTTTTAAGGCTAAATAACTTGCCATATAAATCTCAATCTCTATGGGGTTATCGCCATGTTCTAATTGCCCAAAATTAAATAACAACTCATTAAAATCATCATAAAGCGTGATTTTTCGCTCATCGGCAAAATAATCAATATTGACGCTGTTATCATAATAATAATCTGTGCCTGTGTCATTCATCGGTTCATTAGAGACATTATTTGATAAATCATGCTCGCCATTATCTAGCATGGGCGTATAAATTGGGGCTAATCCTGATTTGATGTCATTTGGCAAAGTATCATAAATGGCGTGCAGGGTATTTTGTAGATTGTCGTATTCATCATCTAAGGCTTTTTTATTGGCGTATTTGGCAAGTATTTTTACCGCTCGCTCTTGTAGGGCTAATTCATTGACAAATAACACCGAGCTGATGATAGGATACAAATCTTTAATCAAATGTGGCTTGGTTTTTAATAATTTATCAAAGGACACAAGTAGCGATTTGATACCGCCTTTAAAATCGGCATTCATCATCACAGGACTAACGAATTCTATAAATTCATCTAATAAAAACCGCTCATCAAGAATGATTTGTTTGATAAGTTCAATGGCAAAATTAACCGCAGGTTTATAATCACTGTGCAATAAAACAAAAATCTGCTCTTGGTGTGTGATAAGCTCATCTATGGTTGGGGAGAGTGCTTTAAATAGCTCTTTAAAAAAACTTTTGCTGGTTGTTTTCCAAAGTCCTGTTTGGATTTCTAGGCATTTTTGTAGGACAAATTGACGGTCTAATTTGCCCTGTTTGATAAATTCAGGAATAAAATAAAGCCAAAATTCACCGTTTTTATATTCTTTAAATGTCTGCCTGTCTAAATAGTCAAATGATACCCAACTCACATCAGTTTCATATTCAAATAATAACTTGACATCACGAACCAAAATGTCTGATGACAAGATAAACTCTCGGTATTCATCAATGCTTAATTTCTTTTTAGGCATAGCATTTGGCATTGTAAATCTAGCGATTGTCATGGCAAATAGTTGGGGGTGATGGTCTATCAGCTTGTCATTTTCTAATCGTCTTAATAATGGATAATCTAATCCCCACATTATCTCTCTTTTAACACATTCTGCCGTAAAAGCATTAAACAGCTCTTTAAAATCAAAATGCTTGATGATGTCAAAAACCATGGGCGTGGTATTGTTTTTGTTATCCAAACTTTTATAATAATCAGGGTTGGACATATACCGTAACACCTGTGCAAAACAATCAAACCAACGCCCATTAAAATCACTGGGCGATAATAACGCCAATGCCAAACAAAACAGCATTCGCTCGTGATTGGGCGTGCCACGCACACCTGTGCCAACCGTTCTGCCGTTTTCTTTGACTTCATGCCGGTCCAGATAATATCGGCGGGCTTTGTTGAGCTGTTTTTTAAGCTCGCTTACGTTGCCTTGTTTGTGAGCGTCCAAAAAGGGAATGATTTGGCTAAGCTCGCCTGTGGCGATGATGTGGTCAAATTCGGCTAAGATGTCTTTTTTGGTTTTGGGGGCGGGTTGGGTCATGGGCGTTCCTTGTTTGGTAGATTTTGGGTGGATTGGGGTGTTTGGTTATGATAAACGTTATCATGGTTAAAAACAAGGGCAACCGCTTGGGTATAAATACTTAAAAAGTCAAAAAGTAGTCGTAAATTTTTGCAAAAAGTTTTAAAATAAAGATTTTATTCAACAAAAAAGGCTAACCCATGTCCGTCTATACCCACCTATCTGATGATGAATTTTTTGCGTTTTGTGGTTTGTTTGGCGTAAAATTTAAAAAAGCCATTCCAATTACCCAAGGCATCAAAAATTCCAACTGGTTTATCCAAACCGACAGCGACGTGGGCGATGAGTTTAGCTATGTGTTTACGCTATTTGAAGAGCGTGTACCTGCCGACATCATCAAAATGGCAACCGTCATGCACGCCCTACAAGACAAATTACCAATCGCCCCACCACTTGTCAAACTCACCGCCAAAGGCGATGACATCGGCTCCGACTGCGTCATGCGATACGAAAACAAAGCAATCCTAGTCGTGCCAAAGCTCTCAGGCTCACACCCCACCGCCACCGACACCGCCATGTGTCGTACTATGGGGCAAGCGTTGGCAACTCTGCATGAGACCTTACAAACCCTGCAACCTGCCGAAAACTATGGCGTGCCACTGTACGACTGGGCAAGGGTCAAAGAGCGTGAAACCGCCTATATGCCCACCGATGAAGCCCGTCTCATAAGCGACATCTGGACAGCCTACGCCAATCTGCCCGATGATTTGCCAAAGGGGCTTTGTCATTTGGATATGTTTACTGATAATACCTTATGGGATTTTTCAGGCGATACGGCTCGCCTGACAGGGCTTTTGGACTTTACCGAAGTGTCGGTTGAGCATTATCTGATGGACATTGCCATTACCATTAACGATTTTTGTACGACTTGGGGCAATGCCACAGACGGCGAGAGCGTGAATTTTAACACCGACAAAATGACTGCTTTTATAGACGGCTACGAGCGTGTCCGCCCCTTAACCGACAACGAAAAAACCGCCCTGCCTGTCATGCTTGCCTACTCTGCCACGATTTTTTGGCTACTGCGTCTAAACGTCATCTACTATAACCGTGAGCAAGGGCGGACGGGCGATGATATTATGGTAAAAAATCCTGATTTGATGAAACGGCTGGCGAGTTTTCATTGGGGGCGTGTTGCCTGATGTTTTTGATTTATGTTGATGAAAGTGGAGACGTGGGGGTTAATAACAGCCCTTCGGATTATTTTTGCCTAAGTGCGATTATTATTCATGAACAAGATTGGCACGCCACTTTGGAAGCCGTCATCAATTTTCGTCGCCACTTAAAGGGGCGTTATGGATTTAAATTAAGAGAAGAAATTCACAGCTCTCATTTCATTCACAAACCCAAAGACTCAAAACGCATCGCCAAATCATTAAGACTTAGACTATTAAGAGATGTTTTGGATTTTCAAGCAACTCTGCCCAACTATCAAATCATAAACGTTGTCGTTAATAAGAAAAACAAAACCGCACATGCTGATATCTTTGAATTAGCATGGCAAACTTTAATGCAACGCATTGATAACACACTGGGCTACAAAAACTTTATTCGTTCAACAGCACAAAATCACGATTTGGCCATTTTATTTGTTGATAAAACTGATGAAATCAAGTTAAGAAATTTAAATCGTAGAATGAGACGCTATAACCCCATACCCAACCAAATTGGTCTTGGTTCGGGTTATCGCATGATGCCTTTGAAGTTTATTATTGAAGATGCTGTGCATAGAGATTCAGCCCATTCTTATTTTATTCAATTGGCTGATGTGAAGGCTTACTTTTTGGGACAAAAATTCTCACCATGTAGCTACGTAAAGAAAAAGGGTGGGCGGAATTATGTTGAGCGTTTAAAGCCTGTTTTGTTTGTTCAAGCAAGCAAAACACATCCTTTGGGTATCGTGATAAGATAAAGAAAAGGGTCTGATTGCTCAGACCCGATGAGTCCTACTGTAAGGTCTCGCCTTAGGTCAGACTGCTAAGTTTAGTATAACATTTGATATAAATAATTGCAAGAAAATAGAGAAAACCATGTGCCAACTACTTGGAATGAACTGCAACACCCCTACCGACATCGGATTTAGCTTTACAGGCTTTCGCCAGCGGGGCGGGGGGACTGACCATCACGAAGATGGGTTTGGTATCGCCTTTTTTGAACGTGGCGAGACGGGTAAGATAGGCTTACGCCAGTTCCATGACAATCAGCCGTCGCACCTATCGCCTGTGGCGGATTTGATAAACCATTATCCCATAAAAGCCATGAACGTCATCGCCCACATCAGACGGGCGACCATTGGCGAGAAAAATAACCTGTCCAACATTCACCCCTTTGTGCGTGAAGTGTGGGGCGAGCAGTGGGCATTTGCTCACAACGGGCAGATGACCGACAGCTTTATCAGTCGCACCGAACGCCTACACGCCAACGGCAATGCCGAGCATTATACCCCCGTAGGTACGACCGACAGCGAGCTTGCGTTTTGTTATCTTTTAAACCGTCTAAAAGCCACCTTTAAGTCCCGTCCGTCCGATGAAGCCTTATTTGCCTTTTTGACCGCACAATGCCGTTATCTGTCTGCCAATGGGCTATTTAACTGCTTGATTTCTAATGGAAATTGGCAACTGGCATATGCAGGCAGTCTGCTCTTTTATCTCACTCGCAAAGCCCCCTTTGGCGAAGCTCATCTGTCGGATGGGGAGATGAGTGTCAACTTTGGCGATGTCACCACCAGCAAAGACAAAGTGACGATATTGGTTACCATACCGCTGACCATCAATGAAAAATGGCAACAGATTGCCGTGGACGAATGTGTGGTATTTAGGGATGGCGACGTGGTATTTAGGGACACGCCCAGCAAAAAAACTTACTTGTCCATAGAAGATGGTATCGCTTTGGCAAGAAGTGTGGGGGCGAGTGTTTAGGGCGTATTGAACCTTTATAACACTATTTACAATATAGAAATGTTTTAGAAATAAACTAATCGTTTTTGCATGAAAAATGGCTAAATCTTGTTTTTCTTCGTCAAAAACTTGTCTGATAGAATGACTATCAGCCTGCGTTTTTTCCTTGAAAAACGTGCGATTTTTCTCATTTTTCATTGCAAATACAAAAGTTCAACACGCCCTAGTTTTGATTTTGAACAATTTGTGAGCAATCATGAAAAAATACATTATAATGCTGATGATGGCATGGGGTTTATGTAGCACCATTTTAACCGCCCACGCATGGCAACCTGCCACCATGTTAAACAGTCATGAAAAAGTGGTGTATTCTAGCTACACCGATAAAATTACCTGATACAAGTCGCCACCATCGGCGACAAACCTGCCAACGGCTATCCTGTCATCTATGTGCTAGACGGCAATGCGTTTTTTGGGGTGGCAAGCTCTATCGCTCAAATGAATCACGACAAGCCGAGCGAAAAAAATCCCAAATCGCTCATGGTTGTGGGCATCGGCTACCCCACAGGGCGAGCCTTTGACATACCAAACCGCACACACGACTATACGCCACCGTCCGACAGCTACCCTGCTCCAACAGGCGAGCAGACGGCATTTGGTGGGGCGGATTATTTTCATGCTTTTATCGCTGATGAACTTGCCCCCATGCTAGATAAAGAATTTGGCATTAACCCCAATCACCGCACGCTCATCGGGCATTCTTATGGTGGATTGTTTGGGCTGTATCTGCTCATGGCTCGTAGCGAGAGTTTTGATAATTATGTCATCGTCAGTCCGTCTATTTGGTGGAATGACAAAAGCATTTTGGCTCATCAAAAGGGAATTATCGCCACGCCCAACATCAAAAACGTCCTTATCACACTCGGCGAACACGAGCTAAATGCCCGACACCGAAGCCCCAACGCCCCCACCACGCTAGAAAATAGCGATGCGTTTTTGATGAGTGAGTTTTTAAAAAATAAACTGCCCCATGCCAACGTAACTTTTGACTTTAATCCCAACCACGCCCACGGCGAAAATGCCTATCCGTCTATCATACAAGGCGTGAACATGGCGTATCAGGCGTGTAAGGCGGACTCAAACTGTTAAATCTTGTCAAGCCAAAAAGCATACGATAATCATTCGCTTTACAGTTTTATAAAACAGGTTTATAATAACCCACCAAACATAACAAGCTGATTTATCGCAATGTTACGAGTGGTTTTTGTGGTGTTGGCTATCATGTTTGGCACCTGTCAGGCAGTAGCTCACACATCATCAGGCGAATGCGACATACAATGTTTACGCCTTGCCTATGCCAAGCCTACCGACCAGTGGTTGGCACCGACCATTGATGACGGCGTGGCATGGGCAGAGCTTGCCCCCATTGGCACGCCACCCATGCCCACACCCCTAAGCGAGCTTGGCAAACGGTTATTTTTTGAAACCGCCTTGTCATCAGACGGACAAATCGCCTGTATCACTTGCCATGACCCGCACCACGCCTTTGCCGACCCACGTCCCGTATCGCTTGGCGTATATGACCGACAAGGCACCCGCAACAGCCAATCCTTGACACATTTAGGATTAGACAGCCCACAACACGCCTTTTTTTGGGACGGACGAGCCAAGACCTTGCATGAGCAAGTACTTATGCCCCTAACCGACCCCAACGAGATGGACATCACGCTAGACAGCGTGCCAAACCGCTTGGCAAATGCAGGATACCTGCCACACTTTCGGACGGTGTTTGGGAGGCAGATGACCGCCATTGACATCAATCAAGTCGCCCACGCTCTGACTGCCTATCTACACACGCTGACCCCCACGCCCACCCGTTTTGATGAGTTTTTAAAGGGCGACATCACGGCTTTGAGTGATGCCGAACTGTTGGGCTTGCACCTATTTCGCACCAAGGGGCGGTGCATGAATTGTCATTTTGGGCAAGCGATGAGCGATGGCGATTTTCACAATCTCAATCAAACCCTAGCAGGACGCACCCGCCAAGATTTTGGCAAATATGAAATCACAGGCGACCCTGCCGATTTTGGTAAATTTAAAACCCCGTCTTTGCGAAACCTTAGCACATCAAAACCGTGGTTTCATCATGGACTGTTTACCAATTTGCGTGGCGTGGTGGCGATTTATAACACAGGCATGGACATACCACCCACCAGCACCGCCCCACCCATTGCCCACGCTGACCACTTAGACCCACTCATCAAACCGCTAGGGCTGACCGCTGACGAGATGGACGCATTGACGGCGTTTTTGCTGACGTTGTAGCAAGATTAAAAAAACCAATCCCAAAAATCAGGCATTTTGTCCACAAATCCTCAATTGATGGATGAAATTTTATCAAAAGTGTGTTAAAGTACACTTATCTTGTAACTGATTATCAAATGATAATCAAAAGAGCTGTGATGATTTATAAAATCAATAATCAGCGACTAAGTCCACGATTTAAAAGGTGATGAACATGGCATTTACTAACAAAGATTTACGCAAGGCAGGTCTGAAAGTAACCTTGCCCCGCATGAAGATTTTAGAGCTATTAGAGAACGCAGAACACCACCACATGAGTGCCGAAGACGTGTACAAGGCACTTGCCGAGCAGGGCGAAGATGTCGGCTTGGCGACGGTGTACCGTGTGCTGACCCAGTTTGAACAGGCAGGTATTGTTGAGCGTCATAACTTTGAAAATAACCTATCGGTGTTTGAGATTGCCCAAGAAGAGCATCATGACCATTTGGTGTGTGATGTCTGTGGTAAGATTGAAGAGTTTCATAATGCCATCATCGAAGATGAGCAAGAGAAAATCGCTGAAAAGTATAACTTCAAGCTGTCAGGGCACTCACTGGTCTTGCATGGCGTGTGCGATAACGAAGAGTGTCAAAAAACTCTTGACCCTGCCAATAAAAGCTAGGCTAAGAGTTATAAAAAAAGACTGGTCATGCCAGTCTTTTTGTTTGCCTATCGCCAGGTTATGGGTAGTCGCCCATATCAATAGAGAGTTTGGCAGACTCTTCTTCGACCGCGGCAGCATTTTTGCTTTCCAGTTTGATTTGTAAGCGTAGGTCGTTCGGGCTGTCAGCGTGTTTGAGTGCGTCTTGATAGGTAATTTGCCCTGATTCATACAGGTCAAACAACGCTTGGTCAAAGGTCTGCATGCCGATGTCACGAGAGCGTTTCATCACAGGCTTAATCTCATGAATCTCGCCCTTACGGATGTAGTCAGCGATGAGCTGTGTGCCTAGTAGAATCTCGATGGCGGCACGACGACCTTTGCCATCAGGGGTTGGGATAAGCTGTTGGGCGATGATGGCACGCAAGTTGAGTGACAAGTCCATGAATAACTGTCCGTGTCTGTCCGCTTCAAAAAAGTGAATGATACGGTCGATGGCTTGGTTGGCGTTGTTGGCGTGGAGTGTGGCAAATACCAAGTGACCCGTCTCAGCGTACTGGATGGCATAGCTCATGACTTCACGGTTACGAATCTCGCCGATAAGGATAACATCAGGGGCTTGACGTAGGGTGTTTTTTAGCCCTTCTTCAAACGAGAGTGTGTCAATACCCACTTCACGCTGAGTGACGATACAGCCTTTGTGCTGATGGACGTATTCAATCGGGTCTTCGATGGTGATGATGTGACCACGAGAGTTCTCGTTACGATGTCCAATCATGGCAGCCAGCGTGGTGGATTTACCTGTACCTGTCGCACCGACAAGTAGGATAATGCCACGCTTTTTCATGGCAAGCTCTTTTAGAATCGGCGGTAGTTTTAGATCTTCGGTCGTGGGAATTTGCGTCTCAATCTTACGCAACACCATCGCCGCCTTGTTACGTTGAATCATCGCTGACACACGAAAACGAGCGGTTTCGGCTTTATCAGAGATGGCAAATTGGCACTCGTTGGTCTCATGGAACTCTTTTTTTTGAGCTTCGGTCATGATACTGGTCACCAGTGCCATGGTTTGCTCAGCAGTCAGTGGCGTTTTGGTCATGGGCAAAATGGTACCATTGACTTTGAGTGACGGGGGAACGCCTTCGGTGATAAAAAGGTCAGAGCCGTTTTTGGCAATCATCACTTGTAGTAGTTTATCAAAATCCATGTAAGCTCCTTATAAGAATGCTTCTGGCTGTTTGGCATAGACACGTGCCGTCTCTTTGGTGATGGTGCGAGACGCGACCAAGTTCTTTAACGTCTGGTCAAGGGTAATCATGCCTTCGCCTGCCCCTGTTTGGATGGCAGAGTACATTTGGGCGATTTTGTTTTCACGGATAAGGTTACGAATGGCAGGTGTGCCAAGCATAATCTCATGAGCCGCCACACGACCGCCCCCGACTTTTTTGAGTAGGGCTTGCGAGATAACTGCTTGCAAGGACTCGGATAACATCGCACGAATCATGTCTTTTTCGGCGGCAGGGAATACGTCAATCACACGGTCAATGGTCTTGGCAGCAGAGTTGGTGTGGAGTGTCCCAAACACCAAGTGTCCTGTCTCGGCAGCAGTCAAGGCAAGGCGGATGGTCTCCAAGTCACGCATCTCACCGACCAGAATGATGTCGGGGTCTTCACGCAGTGCCGAACGCAAAGCAGCATCAAAGCCTAGGGTATCACGGTGTACTTCACGTTGGTTCACGAGCGATTTTTTGGATTCGTGGACAAACTCGATGGGGTCTTCGATGGTTAGGATATGCTCTTTACGGCTTTCGTTGATGTAGTTAATCATCGCCGCCAGTGTGGTTGATTTGCCCGAACCTGTCGGGCCTGTGACCAGTACCACGCCACGCTTAAAGTCAGAGACCTTTTTAAAGACAGGACCCATGCCCAAATCTTCCATGGTCAGAACCTTGGATGGAATGGTACGAAATACCGCACCAGCACCACGGTTTTGGTTAAAGGCGTTCACACGAAAACGAGCAAGCCCGGGGATTTCAAACGAGAAGTCCGTTTCTAAAAACTCTTCGTAGTCGGCACGCTGTTTGTCATTCATGATGTCATAAATGAGCTTATGCACGGTAGAGTGATCCATCTCGGGGGTGTTGATACGCACCACTTCACCATCCACACGAATCATGGGTGGTAGTCCTGCCGATAAGTGCAAGTCGGACGCTTTATTTTTTACCACAAAACGCAGTAGGTCTTCAATACTAGGAGCTGACATGGGATTGCCTTAAAAAATGAATAAACTGGATAAATTATGGGCTTATTATACAATATTTTGCTTTGCCATTAAACCACGTCCCGTCAGATATTACAATCCATTTTATGCCAAAGTTTATGCCATTTGTGGGGATTTTCTGCTAAAATACAAAGATTTAAGGAAAAACCATGACACAAGCTCCCCATCATTCATCATCCAACGCACTCATCGAGCGTCATACGGCAGTCAAAGAGCGTCTAGACGCCATCAATGACACCTACCAAGCCAACCCCAAAGCGGTGCTACTTGTTGTCTCAAAAACCAAGCCATCATCGGACATTGCCACACTGTATCAGGCAGGGCAGGGTGATTTTGGTGAAAATTACTTACAAGAAGCCTTGATAAAAATCAACGAACTGGCACATCTGCCGATAACATGGCACTACATCGGGCATATTCAGCGAAACAAAACCAAAGACATCGCCACGCATTTTGATTGGGTGCAGACGGTGGAGCGAGCCATCATCGCCCAAAGGCTAAGCGACCAACGCCCAGATGACCGCCCGCCCCTAAACGTGCTTATCCAAATCAACATCGACGATGAAGCGAGTAAGTCGGGCTGCCATATTGATGAATTAGATGGGCTGGTACAAGCCGTGATGGGTCTGCCAAAGCTAACCTTACGGGGGCTAATGATTATCCCTAGCAAAGACGGTACGGACGCATTTGTCCGCACCAAAGCGATATTTGATGACATCAAAGGGCGTTTTGATTTGCCTGACTTTGACACATTGTCCATGGGCATGAGTGGCGACATGGAGCAGGCGGTCGCCCACGGCTCAACGATGGTGCGAGTGGGAACGGCGATATTTGGTGAGCGGGATTATGGTTGATGTAGCATAGGCTCTTTGGGGCTGTTTTGTCTTGCCCACGCCACCAAATCTTTGGGGTAATGAATAAATTTGTGCAAGGGTGTATCGTCCAAGTCAAAAAGATAGACAAGGCATGCTGGCACAAATTCCCAGTAGCCAAAATAGCCGTATTCTTCTTCCATTCTAAGATGGCTGTTATGCCATAGCTTGTGATTGTGGTATTCGTACCATTCTTCTAGGTTTTGTCTTAACTCATCGATGATGGTGTCTTTGATTTTTTGGGTGTTGCCTTTGTGATGATATAAATCATCCAGACAATCACAGATAATCGTGTACCAAGGGTTGTTGTATAAAATATTATCGCCTTTTCCAGGTCGTACTGCTTGGTTGGGGTCAATAAGCCTAAACAAGCGGTCAGTCAATGCATCAGTAGCATCAAAGACATCTTGGTTTTGACCTTCTGCCAGTCGTTTGATGGTGGGTAATAAATCACGACAATCTAACAGGTAGGCTAGGCTGATAAATTGTAAGACTTTGTCAGAACCAGAGCCAAAGCCAAGCACACAGGGCAAGCTACCCTCCTCATAATGATGTTTGGCAATCGCTGCGGCTTCATTTTCTTTGCATTCGATACATTTGTATAGATAAGGAATCAGAGTTTTGATGTCATCACCTGCGGTGTAGGCGAGTAGGAGTTGTCCGTAATATATATCAAATAGGATTATCCAGTCTGGCTGTAAATCCACAGACAAGAAATTAAATTCATCCACATAATGGTTTTGGTCTTGTATACTGTAATCGGTAACATCATCATAGTATTCTTTCATTTTCTCATAATACGCTTTGGTCATAAACTTCTGACGGCGTTTTTGGGCGAAAGTTGTCATGAGAAATCCTTTTTAATTTTTGATGGTTTGATTTTAATGGTTTAATTTGATGGGTAAAACTAAGGCATGTTTGATGGGTTTTACAAACATGCCTTTTATCATTTGGATTACAACACCGAACGGGCGTCTTTGGTGATTTTCTCAATCAAGGCTTTGGCACGTTCGTTATCTAGCAGTTGATTTTTGCGGTCGTTTTTTAGGCTTTGGCATTGGTCGTACAGCTCCAAGCAAGTCAGTACCAACAGCTCTTCGTTACTGGGGTTTTTGCCTTTGACGGCACGGCGAAGCTCACGGATTTTGTCATTGATGTATGCCCCTGCTTGCTCCAACTGTGCCACTTCATCGACAGGGCAGGTAATGCGGTGTGATGACCCTGCAATGCTCAAATCAACCGCCTTAAAGCTCGGCTTGTCCGTTTTATCGGCAGGCTTTGTCGGGACTTTGGATGTTGTGGGTGTGGCGTGGGACGTGGCAGGGGTATTGCCAATATTGCCAAGCGTGCTGTCACTTGCTTTTGGGGCAGGCGTGGGCGTGGCAGGTTTGGCAGGGGCTGGATTTTCTGTATTTTGATTATTTTGGCTTTGGCTTAGATTTTGGCTTAGATTTTGGTTTGAGCTTAAACTTGGGTTTGAACTTTGGCTTGGGTTTGGGTTTTGTTGTGTTTTTTGCTCGGCGGTCTTGCTCGGCTCGCTTGGGGCAGATGTCTCATGCGATGGGCTGACTTTGATGTTGTTTTTGGCACCGAATTTGATGGCGGAATGAATGTTCATGAGTGTGTCCTTGTTGATTTTTATTGGTGATTTTGGTTATCAATTTTGCTAAGCCATGTTTGGATGACTTCGGCACGGCTGATGGCAAGGGCATTTTTCTCAGCAAGATCCTTGTTTTGTTTGGCTAGGCGTTCGTTGTCTTGGCTTAGCTCATCTAGGCGTTTGTCCAGTTCATCTTGGGCGGACAGTAGCTCTTTGATACGGGCGTGCAAGGCGTTGTTTTCGTCTTTGCTTTGGTTGATTTCAAGCTGTAACTGGCTGATTTGACGGGGGCTGTCATCATGTGCCAATTTGTGTTTGAGATTGGCAAGTTCGGTGGCGGTGATGTTGTAGCGTGCTTTTAGCTCGGTGATGGTCTGCTCTAAGAGTTGTAATTGGGTTAGCATGGGTGTTCCTAGGATAATGGGCGATAAGCGATTGTTCAGCGATGATTGGTGTGTTATTGTAGCATGAGATTTTAAAAACACAAAACACCCTTGACTTTTGCCAAAATGACGGCATTTATAGGGCAGTTTAACCAACAGTAACCAACAGCGAGAGCCTTATGAGTGATGATTTATCAGGATTTAATGACTGGACAGAAGCGTTTAGCACATGGACAGATGTCTCTATCAGTGAATTACATGGTCTCATGAGTGCCTTGATGACCGCCTGTCATCCCACGGACGTGGCAGGATGGTCGGCGATATTAACCGAGCTTAGCTTTGCCCTGCCTGATGAGCGGGCGTTGGAGTTGTTGGCGGAGTATGGTGAAGACGTAAGTTTTGCCTTAAAAGACAAAGATGACGCCTATGGCTATGAGCCACTGGTGCCTGATGATGAGCATGAGTTGTCCGAGCGGTTTTTGGCATTAAAAGACTGGGCAGGGGGCTTTATCACGGGGCTTGGCGTGGCAGAAGTCGCTTTGACGGCAGATGAACGTGAGCAGGTGGCTGACCTTGCCAAAATCGCCAGTATCCGCCCTGACGAAGAAGATGAGTTTGATGGCGACGAAGAAGAGTATCTGTACTTATTTGAATTTGCCCGCATGGTGCCAGTGAGCCTATCTAATCGCAAACGCAAAAACGTGGCGGATTTGTCCATCATCAAAGGCTTATCCCCCGACCGTCTCACCGCCAGCGAAATCCAAAAAGAACACGAAGCCCAAAAGGAGCTACCGCCTGTGTTTAATGCGATGGATAAAAAGCAGTAGGTGGGGCTATCCAAAATCGGTTTTTGTGGATTTGACAAATTTGACAATTTTAAAAAGGACGTGGCGAACATGTCCTTTTTAAAATTGTCATTTTCATAAATTTTATAAAGTTTTGAATGGGCTTGCAGGATAAATTGCAATTTGCCCTTGATAAATGAATTGCTTATATATGCCCAGCCAACTTAATATTTACCACGGGTTTGTAGGGGTGTGCTGAGCACACCCTTTGATGACGTTACTACACAAGGCATGCACAGCACGCCCCTACACCTAAACATCATTATGTTTGTAGTAATTTTAAAGTTTCTTAGGTTTAAATGATAAAAAATGATTTTAAGGGGAATTTTGTTTTTTTAAAATTGTCATTTTTATAAAAAATTATCCCAATTTAAAATAAATTTTCATATTTTTAAAAACACCCTTTATCATTCATTTTTTAAAATAAAATAATATAACATAACAAAAAATACAAATACGATGGCATAAAAAATTACCCAAATGATTTATTAGGAAAATCTTTAAATTGTCATAAAAATTTCATTGGAAATTCCCCAAAAATTTTGCTACATTAGAGTTAGGGCATGTTAAACATTGATAACATTTTATTGGAATTGATAAAGTTTGATGATTTAATCAATTTTTGCATGAAAAATGGCTAAATCTTGTTTTTCATCGTCAAAATCCTTGTTGATATTTCAATATCAACTGCGGACTTTTCCTTGAAAAACGTGCGATTTCTCTCATTTTTCATGGCAAATATCAACATTTAACATGCCCTAAGGAATTTATCAGACAAATAAATTTCTAGGTTTGCCAATGATTATTTTGTCAAATGAAAATGATGATTGGTAAGAATATTTTCTTTATCAATGATGACCGATGATTTTTATTGGTTATTTTGATAAATATCAGTAAATGGAGACAATCATGACCAAGCCTGCCACGATGAAAGCGATGACCTATTATGGAGCCGATGACATTCGTTTTGAAGAGCGACCCACGCCAGCAATTATTGACCCCACCGATGCGGTGATTCGCATGACCAAGACCACGATTTGTGGGACGGATTTGGGGATTTGGAAAGGCAAAAACCCTGAGATTGAAGCGACTGCTCGTGCCAAGACTGGCGAGTGGACAGGGCGCATCCTAGGACATGAAGGCGTGGGTGTTGTGGAAGAAGTTGGTTCAGCCGTCAAAAACTTCAAAAAAGGCGATAAAGTCATCATCTCGTGCGTGTCTCGCTGTGGTTCGTGCGAAAACTGCCAAAAACAGCTCTATGCCCATTGCCGTGCTGACGGTGGTTGGATTATGGGATATATGATTGACGGTACGCAAGCAGAGTATGTGCGTACGCCATTTGCCGACAACTCCTTGTATCATCTGCCCGACAACCTAAACACAGACGTGGCGGTGTTCTTGTCAGACGCTCTGCCGACAGGGCATGAGATTGGCGTGCAGTATGGCGATGTCAAACCAGGGGATTCTATCGTCATCGTGGGGGCAGGGCCTGTGGGCATGGGCGTGCTACTAACAGCACAACTGTACTCGCCTGCGACCATCATCATGGTGGACATGGACGATAACCGTTTGCAGATGGCAAAAGAGATGGGAGCGACCCACACGGTCAATTCATCATCGGGCGTGGCGGATGCCGTAGAAGCCATTCGTGCCATCACGGACGGACGTGGCGTGGACTGTGCCATCGAAGCGGTGGGCATTCCTGATACATGGGACATTTGCCAAAAGACTGTCAAAGAAGGCGGTAATATCGCCAACGTGGGCGTACATGGCACGTCGGTGAACTTTGAGCTTGAAAAACTGTGGATTAAAAACCTAAAAATCACCACAGGGCTGGTCAATGCTAACACCACAGGCATGTTGTTAAAGACCTGTGAATGCAGTAAATTGCCGATGGACAAACTTGCCACGCACCATTTTAAATTTGATGAGATGGAAAAAGCCTATGACGTGTTCAAACATGCGTCAGAGAATAAGGCGATGAAAGTGATTATTGAATATTGATATCGTATTTTTAGGGCGTGTTGAACATTGATAACATTTTTATAAAATAAGATGAAAATTTAACGCTTTTATCAATTTTTGCATGAAAAATGGCTAAATCTTGTTTTTCATCGTCAAAAACTTGCTTGATAGAATAACTATCAATCTGCGTTTTTTCCTTGAAAAACGTGCGATTTTTCTCATTTTTCATTGCAAATACCAAAGTTCAACACGCCCTAGTCAAAATACAAAGCACAAAACCCAAAGCGTGGCTTTGGGTTTTTTATTGGGTGTCGTCATGACAATGAGTGTTTGATGTATCACGCTTTGAAAACATTTAACCATCAAAACGGCATGTCATCATACAGGTCAAATGGTGATGGCTTGGGCGGTGGTGGAGTAACGGTCACTTCTAGCTCTACCTTGGGATGGTCGGTGCGGTCAAAGCCTGTGGGCGTGATGTGATAATGCGAGTGGGGATGGTCGGGGGCTTCGTGTAGGATGTCGCTGATTTGGGGCAGACGGTAAAAGGCTTGATAGAGTCCACGCACGCCAAACTTCTCAATGGCATCATGGTGCTTGTCCGCCATGTCGGACAGTACGGCATCACTGATACTGGCGGTACAGCTTATCATGGCAAGTTTGTTTTTAAAGGCGACAAAGGGCGATGTTGGGCTGTTTTTTAGGATGTCAATCATCTGCTCTTGGCTGATGTCATCTAGGGTGATGATGGTGCCGATACGCCCTGCTAGCTCATCAGGCAAGCCAAAGTCGGTGAGCCTAAGCTGGTGGTCGGGCGTGCCTTGTTGGGTTTTGGCATTCATAAAGCCGATGGGGGCTCTCTCATTACGCTGATGGATGTTAAAACTACCGCCTAGGACAAAGAGCATGCGACTGCTGTCAATACCGCCATTGTCGCTGTCTTTGACGGGAAAGGGGGTCGTGCCTTCGATGATGGTCAAAATCTCAGTCACCAAAGACAGATGATACGCCCCTAACATCAGACCATCATTGATGAATAATTTATCAAACTCATCAAAAAAGATGACCGAATGCTCTGCTTTGGCGATGTTCTTGTTGCTCGCTTGTAGCAGGCTTGCCCCGATGTCTGCCAACGTCATGCCTTTGTAGCCTGCGTTACTGATACTTGGGGCATTGACCGCCAAAAAATTGACATCAAACATTTTACACAGCTGTTTGATGATGTGGGTTTTGCCACTGCCTGTCTTACCCGTCAAAAAGATGGGGGCGGTGCTGGTGTGGCTGTCGGGGCTGTTGAGACTGTGTTTGGTTTTATCCTTGCTGTCTGTGGCTTTGTCTGTATTTTGGCTCTCTGTTTTATTGTTTGTTTTGCCGTCGGTGGTTTTGTTGTCCGTATTTTTATTTTCTATGTCATCTAGTGTTTTAAAAAAGTCATCATCAAGACCAAGGGCTTTACCAAATTCATCAAGGAATTTTTGTCGGTCGCTTTGAGATTGATAAGTTTTTTGTGTTTGTCTGTCTTTTTGACTGGTTAGGTGATAGAAAAAGACGGTGGATAGCTCACGCAGGGCATTCGGCTGATGTAGGACATAGCGACTTGCCTGCTCAAAGATTTGTTTGGGCGTGGGAATGGTGCCATGCTCGCCGTGGCTGTCGTCCTGCGTGATGGGTAGAACATCATCACGCAAGTTTTTGCTGAGCATGGCAAGGTCTAGGTATGCAGGTTTGCCCTGCTCGTCTGTCTGCACGGGCAGATGTAGCACCTTGATGGAGACGGTCGGACTATTGTTTGACAAAATAACTCCTTAATCAGCCAAAACAAACCAAGATGAGCCAAGCCAAGAGACTTAGCCCAGTACTTCAACCAGCTCGCCTTCTACCAAATGCATGCTAATCGCCTTATCAATGCGGACATTGACAAATTTACCGAGCAGTTCATCACTGCCACGAAAAATCACCGAACGGGTGTTGTCGGCTGTGCCATGCAGATAGCCATCTCGGCGGTTGGCACGCTCTTCGACCAGTACTCGCACGGTCTGACCGACCATCGCTCGGGTCTTGGCAAAGGTAGAATCCTTGATGACTTCCTGAAAAGTCGCCAATCGCTCTTTTTTGGTCTCAAAGCTGACATTATCGGGCAAATCGGATGCAGGCGTGCCAGGGCGTTTTGAGTAGATAAAGCTGTATGAATGGTCAAAATCTAACTCTTTGGCAAGATTTAGTGTATCGGCAAAGTCTTCATCGGTCTCATTAGGAAAGCCGATGATAAAGTCGCTAGATAAGTGCAAATCAGGGCGAATGGCTTTTAACTTATTGATTTGATTGATATAAATGTCAATGGTGTGATTGCGTTTCATCGCTTGCAAAATGGCATTAGAGCCAGATTGGACAGGCAGGTGCAAATGCGAGACGAGTTTGGGAATGTGGCGATAAGCGTCAATGATGTCATCGGTGAACTCTAAGGGGTGGCTTGTGGTGTAGCGAATGCGTTCAATGCCGTCAATGTGGGCGACATAGTGCAACAGCTCGCTAAATCGGCAAATCGTGCCGTCATCTTTTTCGCCCCGATAACCATTGACGTTTTGTCCCAAAAGGTTAATCTCACGCACGCCTTGTTCGGCTAGGCTATCAATCTCAGCAAGCACGTCATCAAGCGGACGAGACAGCTCTTCGCCACGAGTATAAGGCACGACACAAAACGAGCAGTATTTTGAACAGCCTTCCATGATAGAGACGAATGCCTTATAGCCTTCGACCTTTGGCTCGGGCAAAAAGTCAAATTTCTCAATGCTAGGAAATGATACATCAACCACGCCAATGCGAGTTTTGCCGTTTTTGCCAGTGTTGGTATGCTCTACGTTCAACGCTTTGGCACGGGCGGTCTTGGCGGTCAGCTCATCATACATCTGGGGCAGGCGGTGCAAGGTCTGCGGGCCAAAAACCATGTCCACATAAGGGGCACGTTTTTGGATATTATCGCCTTCTTGGGATGCCACACAGCCCCCCACGCCGATAACCAAATGGGGGTTTTTGTCTTTGAGTTTACGCCAACGCCCCAGCTCGGAGAATACTTTTTCTTGGGCTTTTTCACGGATAGAGCAGGTATTCATAATCAGCACATCGGCTTCATTGATGTCATTGGTAACGATCATGCCATGACTGTCGCCTAACACATCGCCCATTTTTTGGCTGTCGTATTCGTTCATCTGACAGCCTTGGGTGGCGATAAAGACTTTTTTGGGGGCGGTTGGGTCTTTGGGTAGTTGTTCTAAGTGAGACAAATCCAACTGCGATAGCGTGGGGGCGTGGGGCTTGGTGTCGGTTTTGGGATTAAAAGTAGCAACGGTCATGGTTTTCTCCAAGGGTTTGCCAAATGGGGGGTAAAGGGACTATTATAGCATATGGCAGTGGTATTTTGGAAAAATATGGCTCGCTCATTTGCGGTTTGTTCTTTTTTAAATTGCCCAAATTACCAAATTACCAAATTGTCAAATTGCTAACTTTATCTATTTCATACTCATGCCTGTTTTGCATTCAACCAACTTGATATTTACCACGGGTTTGTGGGGACTGGCTCAGCACGCCCCTACATCCACACATCATTGAGCTTGTGGTAGTTTTGAAGTTTATTGGTGCACTCTGTCATAAAACTGTCATCAAACATTCACTAAGCTGTCATACAAATACGGCAAAATACGCACAGCGATTGTAAATTGCCATCTGCAAGCAGTCGCACCAATTTCCCCATTACATCGGAGTTTGTATGTCAGTTCAATTATCTTTTACTCATAAACTGCTTGCCCTAAGCGTGGCAGGCGTATTTGCCCTAACAGGGTGCAACCAAAACACCCCCGCCGAAGGCACGCCCATCGGTGCCGATGGCAAACCTGTCGAATCTGCCCCCACTACCACCGCCACCGCTCCTGCTGACGGACAAACCACCGCCCCAAGCACGGGCGAATTTGCCGAGCTAAAAATCACAGGGGCAGGGGCATCGTTCCCACAGCCCATCTATGCCAAATGGTCGGCTGATTTTAATTCTGCCACAGGTGGACAGGTCAATTACCAATCCATCGGCTCATCAGGCGGTATCAAGCAAATCAAAGAAAAAACCGTGGACTTTGGGGCGTCTGACGCACCGCTTACCGTGGACGAGCTAAACGCTGATGGGCTTATCCAGTTCCCAACCGTGATTGGCGGTGTCGTGCCTGTCATCAATGTTGATGGCGTGAGTGCAGGGCAATTAAAGCTAGATGGCGACACGCTTGCCAAGATTTATTTGGGCAAAATCACCAAATGGAACGACCCTGCCATCACCGCCCTAAACGAAGGCGTAACCTTGCCTGACGCCAACATTACCACCGTGTTCCGCTCGGACGGCTCAGGCACGACCTTCAACTTCACCGACTATCTCACCAAAGTGTCGCCCGACTGGGCAAGTGCAGTTGGCGTGGACAAAGCGGTCAAATGGCCAACGTCCGCCACAGGCATGGGTGGTAAGGGCAATGACGGCGTGGCAAGCTATGTGGGGCGTGTCAAAAACTCCATCGGCTACGTGGAATACGCCTTTGCCAAACAAAACAACATGGCTCACGTCTCCTTAAAAAATGCCCAAGGCGAATTTGTCCAGCCATCGGCAGACAGCTTTGCGGCGGCAGGCGACATTGACTGGTCGGCAGAAGCAGGCTTTAACAAAGTGCTGACCAATTCAGACACCAAAGGGGCATGGCCGATTGCGGCGGCGACCTTTATCATCGTCCACAAAAATCCCCAAAACCCCGAACAAGTCAAGGGCGTGCTTGAATTCTTTAACTGGGCGTATGCCAATGGCGATGATTCTGCCAAAGCCTTGGATTATGTGCCATTTAGCGATACGGCAGTTGGCTTGTTTAAGGCAAGCTGGGCAGAAGTCAAAGGGGCGGACGGTCAGCCGTTGTTTAATAAATAATGTGAATAAAAGTAAGGGCGGATATTTTCGCCCTTATGCCAAATTAAATTGGGTTAATCAAAAATATATAAATCGCAATTTAAAATAATTTGGAACTCGTAATGTTTTAAATGAGCTATAAAATATAGTTGTTTAATTTCAAAATGCACCAATGGGCGTGTGCAACACGCCCCTACAAAGGCATTATTTAAAAAATGTGGAATTGGTGCAAATTGTGGTTAATTCACTATAATTTAATATCACACAGGGCGAATGTGATTGCCCCTATAATTTTATAAAGTGATGTTAATAAAAATAGCCAATTTTCCAAATTATTTTGCATTACTAGGGCGTGTTGAACTTTTGTATTTGCAATGAAAAATGAGAAAAATCGCACGTTTTTCAAGGAAAAAATGCAGGCTGATAGTTATTCTATCAGACAAGTTTTTGACGAGGAAAAACAAGATTTAGCCATTTTTCATGCAAAAACGATTAGTTTATTTCTAAAACATTTCTATATTGTAAATAGTGTTATAAAGGTTCAACACGCCCTATTTAAATAAAGTTTACTTTAAAAATCAAAAGGTCAATCATGACAACACACACCGCCCATGCCGATAGCCTAAAAGGGCAATTAAACAAACAAAAAAAGCTAGACGCCATCTTTGTGCTTGCCACCAAATTTTTTGCCCTGCTTGTATTGTTGTCGTTGGGCGGGATTTTGGCATCGCTTGTTATCGGGGCAATCCCAAGTATGCAAGCCTTTGGCTTGGGCTTTTATACCAGTAGCGAATGGAATCCTGTGTCGGGTGAGTATGGGGCGTTGGCTCCGATTTATGGCACGCTTGTTACGTCATTTATCGCCATTTTGATTGCCGTGCCAGTGAGTTTTGGCATTGCGGTGTTTTTGACCGAGCTATGCCCAAAAATGCTCAAAAAGCCCCTAGGCATCGCCATTGAGCTTTTGGCAGGTGTGCCGTCTATCATCTATGGGATGTGGGGCTTGTTTGTGTTTGCTCCGTGGTTTGGCGATAAGGTTCAGCCGTGGCTCATTGAGCATTTGGGCGGATTGCCTGTGGTTGGTACGCTGTTTAATGGGGCTCCCATGGGCATTGGGCTGTTTACCGCAAGCCTTGTCCTTGCCATCATGATTATCCCCTTTATCGCTGCCACCATGCGAGATGTGTTCGCTGTTGTGCCTGACCTGCTAAAAGAATCCGCCTATGGCGTGGGGGCGACCACATGGGAAGTCATGACCAAAATCGTCCTGCCTTACACCAAAGCAGGCGTGGTTGGCGGTGTGATTTTGGGACTGGGGCGTGCTTTGGGCGAGACGATGGCGGTAACGTTTCTTATCGGCAACACCTTTAACATCACGCCCAGTATGTTCGCATCAGGGGTGTCCATCACGTCCGCCCTTGCCAATGAATTTGCCGAAGCGTCCAGCGAGCTACATTTATCATCGCTTCTGCATTTGGGTCTTATCTTATTTGTCATTACCTTTATTGTGTTGTCAATTTCTAAAATTATGCTCATGAAAATTGATAAAAAGGCAGGGAAATAAGGCGATAGATTAAAGGTAAGTTTTTAATTTTAAATAAATGTATTTTAAATAAAATTGTAAGGGCAATTTATTCGCCCAAATAAATACACCACCAACCCCAAAGGTTAAAAGAAGGTTATCATGACCACACTCACGCAAAGCAAACCAACTGCCCCAACGCCCAAATTCCATGAGCGGATGAATGGCACGTTGTACCAAAAACGCAAATTCAAAAACGCCCTTGGCATTGGTTTTACCATGTCAGCGATGGTGTTTGGGCTGTTTTGGCTTGTTTGGATTTTGATTACGCTGTTTTCTCGTGGGGCGACAGGCTTTATGGAATTGCCCATTTTTACCGCCAACACTCCGCCCCCTGCCACCGTGGGCGGTCTAAAAAACGCGATTGTCGGCTCGGCAATGCTTGCCTTTTCGGGGCTGTTTATTGGCACGCCTGTGGGGCTGATGGCAGGGATTTATTTGGCGGAATTTGCCGATAATGATGGCAAATTTGGGCGGACGCTTGGCGGTGTTACTCGTTTTTTAAATGACATTTTGCTGTCCGCTCCGAGTATCGTCATCGGTCTGTTTGTCTATGCTCTTATGGTGTCAGGCGGTCGGGGGTTTTCGGGTTGGGCAGGGGCGGTTGCTTTGGCTCTTATCGTCATTCCTGTGGTCGTGCGTACCACCGAGAATATGCTCGCCCTTGTGCCAAATGCCCTTAGAGAATCCGCCTACGCCCTAGGCACGCCCAAATATAAGCTCGTGGGACACGTTACCCTAAAATCCGCCAAAGCAGGCGTGATTACAGGCGTACTCCTTGCCTTTGCCCGTATCACAGGCGAGACCGCTCCGCTACTGTTCACCGCTTTAAATAACTTGTATTTTAGCATGGACATGAGTCAGACGATTGCCAATTTGCCAAATACGATTTATCAATTCTCCATGAATCCTGATATTACTTGGAATAAATTGGCGTGGTCGGCGGCACTCTTGATTACCCTTGCTGTTTTGTCATTAAATATCTTGGCAAGATTTATTGGCGGTAAGGAATATAAATAAGTATTTTAAAATTTAGCATTGCTTAATAAAGATACATTTTAAAAATTGGACGTGTAGGGGCGAATCACATTCGCCCAATTATCAAAATTCAATAAAGGGCAAATTGCAATTTGCCCCTACAAATCCACCCAAAGGTAGATTGAATTAACAATACCAAAAGTTTAATTATTCATTAGGAAAAATCCCATGTCAGCGTTATTAGAAAAACCCACCCAAACCCACACTTCATTTACCAATCATCAGGCAGATTTTATGACCCTAAATGCCCCCATTGTGGATAACCATACTCGCCAAACTGATAAAGTCATCGTGCCAAAAATGTCGGTGCGTGAATTGGACTTTTATTATGGCGATTTTAAAGCCCTAAAAGGCATCAACTTGGACATTGCCGACAAAAAAGTAACCGCCTTTATTGGGCCCTCAGGCTGTGGCAAATCTACCTTACTTCGCACGTTTAATAGAATGTATGATTTGTATCAAGGCATGAGAGCGGACGGGCAGATTATCTTAGATGGCGAGAATATTTTGGATAAATCGGTGGACGTAAACTTACTCCGTGCCAGAGTAGGCATGGTGTTTCAAAAGCCCACGCCTTTTCCGATGTCCATTTATGACAATGTCGCCTTTGGGGTAAAACTGTATGAAAAACTCTCAAAGTCGGAGATGGACGACAGGGTGGAGTGGGCATTAAAAAAGTCCGCCCTATGGAATGAAGTCAAGGATAAGCTAAAAGCGTCAGGGCTGTCCTTATCAGGCGGACAACAGCAACGCCTATGTATCGCCCGTGCCGTGGCAACCCGTCCCGAAGTCTTGCTACTTGATGAGCCAACGTCCGCCCTTGACCCGATTAGCACAGGGGCGATTGAAGATTTGATTGATGATTTAAAAGAAGATTATACCATTGCCATTGTTACGCATAATATGCAACAAGCGGCACGGTGTTCTGATTATACCGTTTATATGTATTTGGGCGATATGATTGAAATGGGCGAGACCAAAGAGATATTTACCAACCCCAAACAAAAAGCAACCGAAGATTATATTACAGGGCGGTATGGTTGATTTGTTTTTAGTTAAATGCTGATTATAAAAAGTTAACTTTAAAAATCATTTTTGTTAAATGATTTTTTTAAAAAAGACAATAGACTTTCTGCAAAACCCTGAATTAAAGAAAACCGTTCGTGGTGAGCTATGCCTGCCCATAACGGTTTTCCGCCACCCGCAGGCATGGCTCAGATACCATGATACCCCACCTAAGTCAATGGTTTTTTAAGTATCTGGTATCTAGTATCTTACAAACTAACTTAAAGATACTTGTTGCTCAAAGGATGTTTGGGTTTTGATAACACCAAAACAGATATGTACCAATTTACGCATACAAGCACATAAGGCTTGCATTTTGGTTTTACCGTTTTGTTGTAATCGTTCATAAAATGCCTTAATGGTGCTATTATAACGAATGGCACTCATTGCAGACATATACAGCTTAGCACGCAAAGAGACTTGCCCTTGTTTGGACAGTTTGGTTGCTCCCTTAAAGACACCTGACTGTCTTTGTTTGGGTATTAAGCCTAAAAACGAAGCCATCTGTGAGGCTTTTTTAAATTGTTTGGTATGTATTAAGCATACCACTTCTTTGGCAATAACAGAACCAATGCCGTCAATGGTTTCAAGTAAGGTTTTGTCTTGCTTTAAACTTGGTTGTTTGTCAACAAAGTCATCAATGTCTTTGGTGAGTTTGGCAATTTCCTCTTGAAGGACACTGATGACTGTTTGCATGGATGCTTTAACCAAATCGGGCAGATTGGGTGATAAGAGCAACTCTTGTCGGTTTTGCTCTCGTTGCAAATCTTCTTTGAGTGCTTCTAAGCGAGCCAATAGAGCTTTTAGCTGTTTGGCTTCAATGCTAGGTGCTACCCAAACCTCAGGCTTGTGGCTATAACCATACCTTGATAAAATAATGCTGTCTTTTTTATCAGTTTTATGGATTACCCCCAAACTGTCTGCAAATTTGCGGACATAGTTAGGATTGACAATGCTTTGCTTGATATTATTATCATCAAGAAACTCACTTAGGTGTTCATGATAAACCCCTGTTGCTTCTAGGATGATGTGTAGCTCATCAAGATGATTGCTGACATTGGTTTTTAACCAAGCAAGCAGTAAATCAAAGCCTGCTTTGTTGTTGTTAAAAACCTTGGTTTTTACTTTATTTGTGCTTGGGTTTATAAATGCAACATCAAACTTTGCTTTGCTGATGTCTATGCCAATATAGTGTATCATCTGTCTCTTGCCTTGTTTATGCAGTGTCTGTTTTAATAAACGCACTTAGATACCATTCAGAGTTAAGATGACAAGCAAAGGACACCATCTGAGCACCAGTGTTAAGACACTAAGGGCGAACCCGTGTTCTCTTTGCTTGTATAACCCAACAACATTCTAGCAGATAATCTAGGTTTGGTGTTGGGTTGATACAAGGGCGAACGGAAAACTGGTTTTTTAGGAAGTTTAATTGACAATTTTAATAATTTTTAATTAAAATTTGGAAAAAATAATGGAAAAACACACTTCAAAATCCTACGACCACGAATTAACCGTTGCCAAAGAATTGCTCCTAACGATGGGCAATTTGGCAATCAGTAATGTCGGTAAAGCCATCAAAGCCCTATCCGATGGCGACAAAGAGCTGGCACGGGCGGTCATTGAGTCAGACAAGACAATCAATGACTATGAAAGACAGCTTGATGACAAAGTGGTCAAACTTGTCGCCATGCGTCAGCCCACGGCGGTGGATTTGCGGTATATCATGAGCATGAGTAAGGCGGTGATTGACCTTGAACGGATTGGCGATGAAGCAGTAAAAATCGCTCGCATTGCCCTATATGACACGCCCATTCATGCCAATGTCCACACCCTTGCCGACAATGTGCGTATGATGACGCTGGACGCTTTGGAAGCCTTTAATAATCACGACAGTCGTTTTGCCTTTGATGTCATGCAGATGGACGAGCTTGTTGATAGCGAGTATGGCGAACTGTTGGTGGCATTACAGGACAAAGATGAGATAAAGTCGTCCGAGATTATGCACACGCTGTGGGTATTGCGAGCGTTGGAGCGGGTGGGCGACCATGCCCGTAACGTGGCGGAGCTTGTCATCTATACCAGTAGCGGTACGGACATTCGCCATAGCGAGATGAGTGTGGTGCGTGATGTTGTGGGGGAGTAGGGTGGTTGCAAATAGTTACCCACTTTTGTGATGTTTTGTGTTATTGTTATAGTATTGTTATTTTTTGGCAATGCCCTATATGGGCTGTTGTGTGAATTAAGGATAACCCATGCCTACCATTTTAATCGTTGAAGACGAACCTGCCATTAACGAGCTGATTGCCACGACGTTACAGATGGCGGATTTTGAGACGGTGTCGGCGTATGATGTCAAGACGGCTCATCGTCAGATTGTGGACGCTCGCCCTGATTTGATGATATTGGATTGGATGTTGCCCCAAGGCACATCGGGGGTGGATTTTTGTCGCTTGCTCAAAAAAGACAGCAGTACCGATGACATTCCTATCATCATGCTGACCGCCAAAGGCGAAGAAGACAATAAAGTACTGGGGCTGGACGCTGGGGCGGATGATTATATGACCAAGCCATTTAGCACCAAGGAGCTGGTTAGCCGTGTCAAGGCGGTGTTACGCCGTAGCATGCCAACTGATAAAGTGCTGAGCGTGGGCGAGCTGTGCCTTGATGACAAAAGTCAGCGTGTCTCGGTCGCTGAGTCGCCTGTGGCGGTCAGTAGCACCGAGTATAAGCTGTTAAAATTTTTCATGACCCACCCTGAGCGAGTGTACAGTCGCAGTCAGATATTAGACCATGTGTGGGGTGGTAATGTGTACATTGATGAGCGTACCATTGATGTGCATATTCGCCGTTTGCGTAAAGTGCTTGCCCCGCATGGCGTGGATGGGCTGATTCAGACGGTGCGTGGGACGGGTTATCGGTTTTCTAATCAATGATTAATAAAAATATTTTAAAAATCAAAATGATATAACAAAAGCAAGGCAAGTTTCATGTTGGACGATAAAGGGCTTGATAAGAAGGGGCTTGATAAGACAGACACGACGGCAGATGTTGTCGGTCGGTCATCGGCTATCAATGCAAAGGCTGTCAATGCAAAGTTAGACACAGCCCCTGATTTATCCGATGATTTTTATCAGATATTAGAATCATCCGATGACATGCTGATGATATTAGATGAACACGAACGCATAGTGTGGCATAACTCATCGGCACTGTTTATCTTGACCGCTTATGTGGATAAGCCGATTATCGGTGCTAAGGTGTCATCGCTGATTTTAAATCATGAATTTTTGGAAAAATTCCCTGACATTTTTCATGCCATTTATCAATCTGCCAAATCGGCTAATCCAACCAACCAACCCAACCCAACCAATACCGCCAAATCCACCAAACAAGCCTTTGAGTTTTTTGGGCAGATTTACCGTGGCGAGATTTATAAGGTTACACTCGCTAGGATTAATAACGCCCATAACCACGTGCTTTTGACCGTCGCCAATCACACCTACATTCATCATCTAGAACAAATGAGAACCGACTTCGTGGGTAACGTGTCGCACGAAATGCGAACGCCTTTGACGGTGCTGATGGGTTATATTGAGACATTCTCAAACGCCCCGAGCCTAGAACCCAAATGGCAACGGGGCTTTGCCTTGATGAGCGAGCAAGCACGGCGGATGAACAACTTAGTCAATGACCTGCTCATGTTGTCACGACTAGAACATGATGACAGCGAGCAACAAGTGGCGGTGGACATGCCCCGATTGCTCATGCAGGTCTTTGATGACGCCCGTGCGACCAACAAAGAGTTCGGGCATTTGCTAGACATACACCTAGACACCGAGCGTCATGTGCTGGGCATTGAGAAATATTTATACAGTGCCATTTTAAATCTTGTCATCAACGCCATGAAATACACGCCCACGGACAGCACCGAGACAGGCAGGCAGGGCGAGATTAGCATTTTGTGGGAAGAGACGTCAGATGGCGGACTGCTAAGCATTGCTGATAATGGCATTGGCATTGAAGAGACGCATTTGGCACGCCTGACCGAGCGGTTTTATCGGGTTGATAGTGGGCGTTCTCGTGCCACGGGTGGGACGGGGCTTGGGCTTGCCATTGTCAAGCATGTCCTGCACAAACATGGGGCAAGTCTGCACATCGATTCGGTGTTGGGTCAAGGTTCTACCTTTAAAATCCTATTTCCCAAAGAGCGATTGGTTTGATGATTTTAAAATTGGGCGTGACCATGATTTAGGGTTTTTTAAAAATATGTTAAAAGTGTATTAAAAATGGGTGTGCAGATATTGATAACACCAAATTTTAAAAGCTTTTTTTGATTTTAAAATTAATCTGACAATTTTATCACTTTTTATCCACTTAGCCACACAGCCAAAGGACAGTTATGTCAAGTATCATCGATGATGAACTCTTATGTGCCATTGATTTGGGGTCAAACAGCTTTCACATGGCAATCGCCTATGTCAAAGATGGCGAGCTAAAAAAAATTGCGTCCATGTCCGAAAAAGTCCAACTGGGGGCAGGGCTAGATGAGCAAGGTCATTTAAGTGCCGACGCCCAAGAGCGTGGACTTGCTTGCTTGTCTCGCTTTATGGGTCGCTTGGATAATGTGGCAGGCGAGCGTTTGCGTGTGGTTGCGACCAACACCCTAAGGCAAGCGATCAACAGCGATGAGTTTATCGCCAAGGCAAATCAGATTTTGCCTTGCCCCATTGAAGTCATCTCAGGGCGTGAAGAAGCTCGCCTTATCTATCTGGGCGTGGCGAACACAAACCCTAGTGATGAACTTCGGTTTGTCATTGACATCGGTGGTGGTTCAACTGAGCTTATCATCGGGCAGGGTGGTCATTCGCTCCTGACCGAGTCGGCACAGATGGGGGCGGTGAGCTTTACGCAGAAGTTTTTTAAAGATGGCGTGATAAATGATGAAGCCTTTGGGCATGCCATGCGTTCTGCCAAAAAAGAGATGGCTCAGCACATTAGACGCTATCAGAAAATGGGCTTTGAGCGAGTGATTGGCTCATCAGGGACGATTAAGGCGGTGCTGGGGGCATTGACGGGGCTTGGGCTTATCAAGCATGGACTGATTACCAAAGGGGCGGTATTGGCTCTAAAACAGCATTTGATGGATGTTGGGCATATTGAGCATATTGACTTACAAGGGGTCAAGGCTCATCGTAAGGCGATTTTCCCTGCTGGCGTGGCGATACTGCTGGCGGTGATGGAAGCCTTTGGGGTCAAGGCGATGAGCTACTCTGATGGGGCTCTTCGTGAAGGGGTCATGTATGACATGCTCTCACGTTTTGACAGCAATGACGCCCGTGATGGCGGGGTGATGAAGCTCATTGATAAGTTCAATGTGGACAAAAAACAAGCCAAGCGAGTCGCTAAGACCGCCCGTTTGCTCTTTGATGTCGCCCAAGAGCCACTGGGGTTAAACCAAAACGACCATGACCTGCTCAGACGCTCGGCACTGTTGCATGAGATTGGCATGAGTATCGGGCATAGTAGCTATCATCGCCACAGTGCGTATATCTTGGAGTTTGGCGAGATAGCAGGGTTTTCGCAGATGGAGCAGACCAGACTGGCAGGCATGGTGCGTTATCACCGCCGAAAAATCACCGCAAACGACCATAAGGCATTGATGGGCATCAGCACCGACAGAATGACCAAGCTGGCACTACTACTGCGTTTGGCGGTGGCGATTAACCACACTCGCACCGACATCCAAAAGTCTGACATCAAATTCACCCTGCACAGTCCGACGCACTGGGTGCTGGACATGCAAAAAGAGAAGCTGTTCACGGGGCTGGTTGATGAGATTGATAACTTTCTGTCGTGGGGCGTGACTTTGGATGTGCTAAGTCGTTGATTTATTTTTAAAAATTTAAAACGGCTAAAATTTTTTGAATTTTTTTTTAAAATTTTTAAAAAAGTGCTTGACGTCTGCCAAAAATCCTATATAATACGCACCCATACAGCGAATGCTGATAAGCGGGAATAGCTCAGTTGGTAGAGCACAACCTTGCCAAGGTTGGGGTCGCGAGTTCGAATCTCGTTTCCCGCTCCAAATTTTAAAAAGTCCAAATCGAAAGGTTTGGGCTTTTTTGTTGGTTAAATTTGTATTGAAAATCTGTAAAACTACTTGATAAATGATGAAATTATCAACAAAACCAATGTATTTATTTTACATCCTTATAAATTATTTTTATCAATTTGTCTAAAAATTCATCATATTTGGGATAAAACCCACAAATTTTCCTGTAAAATTGGCATAATTTTACATTGACGGTGGTTTAAATTATAAAGAGTTGTGTTATAATTAGCAAGATATGGCAAATTCGTTTGAATGTTGTCATAAATTTGTCTGTGAAATTAAGACAATCCGAGCGAAAATTTCCATACCTAAATTCATAGGTTAATAAGAGGACATACCCATGGCCAAAGCCAAATTCGAACGTAACAAACCACACGTAAACGTTGGTACCATCGGTCACGTTGACCACGGTAAAACTACCCTAACTGCTGCGATTGCTACCGTTGCTGCTAAGCACCACGGTGGTGAAGCAAAAGACTACGCTGCCATTGACTCAGCTCCTGAAGAAAAAGCTCGTGGTATTACCATTAACACTTCTCACATCGAGTATGACACTGCAGCTCGCCACTATGCACACGTAGACTGCCCCGGTCACGCCGACTACGTTAAAAACATGATTACTGGTGCCGCTCAAATGGACGGTGCGATTCTAGTTGTTGCTGCCACAGATGGTCCTATGCCACAAACTCGTGAGCACATCCTTCTGTCTCGTCAGGTTGGTGTACCTTACATCATGGTATTCATGAATAAGTGCGACCTAGTAGACGACGAAGAGCTACTAGAACTAGTAGAAATGGAAGTACGTGAACTTCTATCTGACTATGACTTCCCAGGTGATGACACCCCAATCATCAAAGGTTCTGCTCTTCTAGGTCTAAACGGTGATGCTGGTCAATATGGCGAGCCTGCCATCCTAGAACTACTAGACACCCTAGACAGCTACATTCCTGAGCCTGAGCGTGACATCGATAAAGCATTCCTAATGCCAATCGAAGACGTATTCTCTATCTCTGGTCGTGGTACTGTGGTAACAGGTCGTGTTGAATCTGGTATCATCAAAGTTGGTGATGAAGTTGAAATCGTAGGTATCAAAGACACCGCCAAAACCACCTGTACTGGTGTTGAGATGTTCCGTAAGCTACTAGACGAAGGTCGTGCTGGCGAGAACTGTGGTGTTCTACTACGTGGTACCAAGCGTGAAGAAGTTCAACGTGGTCAAGTACTAGCCAAGCCAGGTTCAATCACCCCACACACCAACTTTGACGCTGAAGTATACGTACTGTCAAAAGAAGAAGGTGGTCGTCATACTCCATTCCTAAATGGCTATCGTCCACAATTCTACTTCCGTACCACTGACGTAACAGGTGCCATCACCCTACAAGAAGGTACTGAAATGGTTATGCCTGGCGACAACGTTGAGATGAGTGTTGAGCTTATCCACCCAATCGCCATGGACAAAGGTCTACGCTTCGCGATTCGTGAAGGTGGTCGCACCGTAGGTGCTGGTGTTGTTGCTAACGTTAAGAACTAATCTAACAAGATTGGCTTAACAGCAAACAAGACCAACCAAGTCAAACCAAACCCCCTGCCAGAGATGGTGGGGGGTTTGGGTTTTTGGGGTGGGGTTTGCAAAGGAAAAAAAAAGGGGGGGGGCGTTGCAAAACTACCACCAAAGCAGATGTCACAGCGACTGCCAAATCTGCTATAATACACGCCTTACCTAACGATTTGGGGTAGGACTTTTTGTGGCAATCTTTGTCATTGTAACATTAACCAGATACTAAGGAACAAATATGTGCGGTATCGTTGGGGCAATTCGTGCCCATGCCAATGTGGTGGATTTTTTAACAGACGGGCTAAAACGCCTAGAATATCGTGGCTATGACTCGTCAGGCATTGCGGTCTATAGTGAGAGCGAACAAAAGATTAAACGAGTTCGTCGTGTGGGGCGTGTCGCTCTCATGGAAGAGGCGGTCAGGCAAAAAGGGCTGACAGGTCATATCGGCATCGGACATACCCGCTGGGCAACACATGGCGGTGTTACCGAGCCAAACGCTCACCCGCACATCTCAGGCGGACTCATCTCGGTGGTGCATAACGGCATTATTGAGAATTTTGAAGCCGAACGTACTCGCCTAGAAGCATTGGGTTATGAATTTGAATCGCAAACCGACACCGAAGTCATCGCTCACAGCGTCCGCCACGAATACGAAAATAACGGCAAGGATTTGTACCGTGCAGTACAAACAGCGTGCAGTCGTTTTCATGGGGCATTTGCCATTGCTGTGATGTGCCATGATGACCCTGCTCACATGGTGGTGGCTCGCATGGGCTGTCCGCTCCTGGTGGCATTTGGCGATGAAGAAGTATTTATCGCATCCGATGTGTCGGCAGTCATTGCCTTTACCCGTAAAGTCACTTATTTAGAAGATGGCGATATTGCTTTGTTATCCGCTAACGGCATTGACATGCTCCTTGATAAAAATGGCGACAAAACCGAGCGTGCGGTAAAAACTTCCGAGCTGTCATTGGCAAGTTTGGAGCTGGGTGGGTATAGCCACTTTATGCAAAAAGAGATTTATGAACAGCCAAAAGCGGTGGCGGATACGGCAGAAATTTTCCTAGATGGCGGTTTTGTGTCAGAGAATTTTGGTGAGCATGCCCCAGAGATTTTCTCAAAAACTAAAAGCATAAAAATCCTAGCCTGTGGCACGTCTTATTATTCGGCACTCACGGGCAAATATTGGCTAGAATCCATCGCTCGTATTCGTACCGATGTAGAGATAGCTAGCGAATATCGCTACCGTGATGTCATCGCTGACCCTGATGAGCTTATCATCACGATTAGCCAGTCGGGCGAGACCCTAGACACGATGGAGGCGTTAAAGTACGCCCAATCCCAAGGGCATGAGTACAGCCTATCTATTTGTAATGTATTAGAATCTGCCTTGCCCCGAGCCAGTACGCTTGCCATCTATACCCGAGCAGGGGCAGAGATTGGCGTGGCGAGTACTAAGGCATTTACCACCCAGCTTGTGATTTTGTTTGGACTGGCAGTGACGCTTGCCAAACTTCGTGGGCATGTGTCTGATGATGAGTTGGTAGGCTATGCTGATGATTTACGTCAGTTGCCAGGGAGCATACAGCACGCCTTAAACTTAGAGCCACAGCTTGCCGTATGGGCAAAAGAGTTTGCCACCAAGCCATCTGCGTTATATCTGGGGCGTGGCATTCATTATCCGATTGCCCTAGAAGGGGCGTTAAAATTAAAAGAGCTGACCTATATCCATGCCGAGGCTTATCCTGCAGGCGAACTCAAACATGGTCCTTTGGCACTCGTTGATGAAAACATGCCCGTGGTGGTCATCGCCCCCAATGACAAACTGCTTGATAAGGTCAAAGCCAATATGCAAGAGGTTGGAGCTAGGGGTGGCGAGCTGTTTGTCTTATCCGACCTTGACAGCGACTTTACCGAAACAGACGGCGTACACGTCATTCGCACGCCACGCCATATCGGAGTGTTATCGCCCATTGTCCATACCATTGCCGTGCAACTGCTCTCCTATCATGTCGCCTTGGTGCGTGGTACGGACGTGGACAAACCCCGTAACCTTGCCAAGTCGGTGACAGTGGAATAACCCTTGATTTTTGTTTGGCTTTTTATTATAATGAGCCGTTTTATGTGTCCGTGTGGCTCGGACGTGGATTGAGTTTTTCAATCTGATGATGATATGATATGCGACCTTTGAGCCATGTAGAAAGGTATGAGCCTATGTCATTTATTGGAGTATTCCATGAGTAACAAACATCCCCTGGTTCAACAAATTGAACAATCACAGCTAAAAGACCACCCTTCATTCGCCCCTGGTGATACTGTTGTGGTTAAAGTTCGTGTCCAAGAAGGCGACAAAGAGCGTCTACAAGCCTTTGAAGGCGTGGTTATCGCTAAGCGTAACCGTGGTCTCAACTCATCTTTCACCGTACGTAAGATTTCAAGCGGTGTGGGTGTTGAGCGTGCATTCCAACTACACTCACCAATCATCGGTGGTATCGAAGTTAAGCGTCGTGGTGATGTTCGCCGTGCCAAACTTTACTACCTACGTGAGCGTTCTGGTAAGTCTGCCCGTATCAAAGAAAAATTGGGTGCCAAAAAAGACGCTTAATGTCTTATCTGATTTATCCAATAAAAACCCTGCTGACATGGCAGGGTTTTTTGTGGTTTGGCTTTATGCTCATTTGATTTTAAAATATGCCAATGGGCGTGCTGAATACATCCTTTGATGGCATTATTTTTATCACGCACAACAAAAAACACCCAACCGAAGTTGAGTGTTTTAAAATATGGTGGCGTGGGGCAGGATCGAACTGCCGACACACGGATTTTCAATCCGTTGCTCTCCCGACTGAGCTACCGCGCCATGTTTAGCTTTATTGGCTAAGTGGTGCGTATTATATATGATTTTAAAAACTTTGCAAGCACTTTTTGCATATTTTTTGAAAAATTTTTAAAAACCGATGATTTTTACCCAAAATCCTTGCATTTTGGGGTATGATAGCGTTTTTTGACGTGGGGGCGGACATGAGTAAATTGCACACCGATGATTTAAACAGCGTACAAGATTTTACCAAAAATCAGCTAATGGCAGATTTTGACCTATTATTTGACACTGCCAATCTGCCACACCCCTTGGGTGAAGCGTCTCGCTATGCCATTTCTAACGGTGGCAAACGGGTGCGTCCTTTGCTTGTATTGGCGACTTTTTTGGCAGTTGGGGGGCGTGTGGATATGCCTGCCTTTGGAGCGGTACGCCGTGCCATGCTTGCCATAGAGTGCGTGCATGGTTATTCGCTTGTGCATGATGACCTACCGTCTATGGACGATGATGAGCTACGCCGTGGCAAGCCGACTTGTCATGTGGTTTATGGCGAAGGGGCGGCGGTGCTGACAGGCGATGTATTGCAGTCGCTTGCCTTTGATGTGTTGGGCGGAGATTATGAGCTCGGGGCGGTTGGGGCTGATGTCGTGGCAAGGCTACTTGGCATACTTGCTCCCAACGCTCGGCGTATGGTGGCAGGGCAACAGGCGGATTTGAGCGGTGAGCAAAAACAGCTTAGCCAAGATGAGCTAGAAGCCATTCACAAGGACAAAACAGGGGCGTTGATAGAAGCTAGTGTGTTGATGGGAGCGGTGTGTGGCGGTGCGTCTGATGAGCGTATGGCAAGCCTTGGCGAGTATGCACGGCTCATCGGGCTTGCCTATCAGGTGCAAGACGATGTGCTAGATGTCGTGGCGGACACCCAAACGCTTGGCAAAATGGCAGGCAGTGATGAAAAACTGGACAAGTCCACCTATGTCAAACTGCTTGGCGTGGATAACGCCCGTGCCTATGCCGATGAACTCTTTGATAGGGCAAGGGAGCAGGTGGCGGATTTGGGCGATGATAATCTACTTTTGCAAATGGTGGATTGGCTACAAAAACGGGATTATTAAACAGAGTTTTGATGTTTGGAAAAATTTCAAATTTTTAGTTTTACGATTTGAATTAATAACCTTTTCAAGCCTACCCTACTAATTTCCCCATCGCCTTTGGTACGCCCAGCCCATCATACCCTTTTTGCCAAACAAAATCGGCATGAATGGCAGTTAGGGCGTGGTTGATGTTGTCATAAAGCATTTTATCAACATTGATATAGACCAATGACAAATGCCAATGAAAATGCGTGAGTGTGTGCTTGATGGTTTTGGGGTGATTGATGGTGATGTTTGGCAGATTATCCAAAACTTGACTTTCAGCAAGGCTAGGCTTATGGGCGTGGGCGTATTTATCATGCATGGTTTTGGCGTGATGTAAATCATGGGGCATATCGCCTTGTTTATCATTTATCATCAGCATGGGCAAGGCGTACAGTCCGTCCCAAATGCCTGTCCCTGTATCGCTTTGGCGTTTTATCCATAACAGTTTGTCATCATGCATCAGAGCGAACACGAGCGAATGGCGGTGGGGTTTGTCTGCCTTTTTGGCTTTGACAGGATAGGCGGTGGGATTGTCGTTCTTATGGGCGGTGCAGTCGTCTGATAATGGACAAGATATGCAAGCAGGGCGAGTGCGAGTGCAGACGATCGCCCCCAAATCCATCATCGCTTGGGCGAACTTACCGCTATCATCTGTGGGCGTGAGCGTGTCGGCAAGCTCCCACAGTACCTTGTCGGTGGCGGATTTGGTGATGTCGCCGTCTATGCCTGCCCAGCGTGTCAGCACCCGTTTGACGTTGCCATCGCATATCACGCCACGCCCACGCACGCCCATCGCCACTATCGCCCCTGCGGTGGAGCGTCCCACGCCACGCACGTTTTGCCATTCATCCACCGTCTGTGGGAAATGCCCATGCGTGGCGACATAATCCGCCACTTGCTTTGCCCCTTGATGTAGATTTCTTGCCCGAGCATAGTAGCCAAGCCCTGCCCATGGGTTTGCCACGTCATCCCAGTCGGCATTTGCCAAGTCTTGTACGGTGGGAAATGTATCCATAAACCGCCCAAAATAACCCAAAACGGTGGCGACTTGGGTTTGCTGTAACATAATCTCAGACAGCCAAACGGCATAAATGTCGGACGTGTCGGCATGATGATATTGCCAAGGCAAGTCATGACGACCGTGTGTGGCAAACCAAGTAAGCAGGCGTGGGGCAAAAGTGGCGTGGTTCATGAGCGGGAGATAAATGGACTGGAAAAATAAAAATAATAAAATAAGAAACAATAATGGGGGCGATGTGATGGATTTCTAGGTGGTATAAGCATGGTGGGGCATGTCCATGATGGTCTGGTAAGTCTTTTAACGCTCAAAAACAGGCGAGATAACACCCTTTGTCATCAAAAATCGGTTATAATGTCGTGTTTTGTCATTAGAGTTTGTCATGTATTTAGCCCCATTTTTCTCATCATGTCGTGCCAGTCAGCGACTGCTTGTGTTGCCGTTACTGCTGTTATGCTCCGCCAGTCATGCCAAGATAGCGGTGGCGTATGGCGAGCAGGGGACTTTTGTGGGGCAAAACAATCCAGTAAACGCCCAAAATCTCGCCAGTTGCCCTGAGCATTTTTATGCCAATACCGCCCCACAGTTGGTCGGCACCAAAGGGCAAAAACTGGCTCGTAAAAATTATGAGCTGTGCTTTGATGGCTTTGCCGTGTTGTATTCGGGCATCTCACGCACGCCCATCTACTCTGCCGAGTACTTGACTTGTGAACGCATCAATCAGGCACGTTCATTGGCTCGCAAAGACAGCTTTCACGAAGAGAGTCGCCTGCCCACAAACGTGCGAGCAACACTCAATGACTATCGCCGTTCGGGCTATGACAGGGGGCATTTATCACCCAATGGCGACATGGCGAACGTCTCACAGCAGTTTGACAGTTTTAGCCTTGCCAACATCGCCCCCCAAAACGGCACACACAACCGTGGACTGTGGCAGGAGATAGAGCGAGACACACGCAACTTGACCTTGAAATATGGCGAGCTGTATGTCGTGACAGGTGTGGTGTTCCAAGGTCGTCAAGTCGCCCAAATCGGCGATGGCGTACTGGTGCCGAGCCACTTTTTTAAGGCGGTCTATGTCCCTGGCATCAACCGTGCAGGCGTGTACTATACACCCAATGACGACTCGGGCAAGATTGAACATATTAGCCTTGCCGAGTTGTCCGAACGCACGGGCGTCAATGCCATGCCATCGCTGTCGCCACAGGTGCAGTCAGTGGCTTTTAATCTGCCTGCTGCGTCTGACCCAAAACAGCAGGCTGACACCGATGGTCAAGATGATGTCTGGATAAGACTGATTATGATGATTTTAGAATTTTTAATTGGTTTGTTAAAATAATCTAATAGGAGAGACGATGAATATCTTTGACAATGACAGCGAAGTCCTACAAATTGGGGCTTTGACCATAGAGAACGGCACGGACAGTGTCATCATCAGTGGTGATGTGGAAATTGCCAAAACGCAGGCGGGTAAGGCACAGGCACAGGCATTGCTTGACTTTGCACAGGCACTTTGCGGGGCGTTTGATGAGTTGGATAGCCAAGGTTTGCCTGCCACTGCTGATAAAGACCCGTCCAAAGTAGTGATGGTAAACAACCCTTTTGAGTAGACACGCCCTAGGCAGAAACATTTTTACCAAGCACTTACAAAAAGGCAAATGGCTTACAAAGTTAATGTTTGCAATTTAAAAAATCCTTGTTTATAATGGGTAAACAGTTGTCAGTACGAGTACTGACTGGCTTGAATTAATGAGATTTTTGTAAACAGGAGTAAGCCATGAAATTGAACAAACTACTTGCCATCGGTCTAGGTGTTGCAGTATCTGCCAGTGCATTTGCCAATGATGACGCCATTGTGGGCAACTGGAAAATGAGCGAAAAAGGCGAAGCCAAAGCCATCATCAAAATCAGCAAGTCAGGCAGTGGCTACCAAGCCGTGATGACCAAAGGCTTGACCGAAAAAGCCAAAAAGCGTGAAGGCACGACCGTCATCAGAGACATCAAAGCCCAAGGTGGTGGCAAATATGCAGGTAAAGGCAAACACCCAACCCTACCCATCTCAGGCACCGCCAACATCACGTTAAACGGAAATAACATCACCATCACAAGCCGTGCTGGCACTCAAACAGGTGTTAGACAATAACCAAAGGCTTAATGATTTAGTCAAACACACAAAACCCCACTTCGGTGGGGTTTTGTTTATAACGCATTCTCGTCCGTCTCGCCCGTGCGAATGCGAATGACTTGCTCTAATGGCGTAACAAAAATCTTGCCATCGCCAATCTTGCCCGTCCCTGCCACGCCAATGATGGCTTCAATAATCTCGTCCACCATCTCATCGGTGCAGGCGATTTCTAGCTTGACCTTTGGCAAAAAATCCACCACATATTCCGCCCCACGATACATCTCGGTATGCCCTTTTTGGCGACCAAAGCCCTTGACTTCGGTGATGGTAATGCCGTTCACACCAATGTCCGACAAGGCTTCACGGACATCGTCCAGTTTAAAGGGTTTGATAATGGCGGTAACAAGTTTCATAAAAATCCTTATTGGCAAGTAGCTTTTGTCATTATATGACAATTTTGGCAAAAATCCAACAACACCCACGCCAATTCTGATAGAATAATGATTATTTAGCATTTAAAAAAGGCACATTCATGGCAAATTATACAGTCATCGGCTTGGGCGGTTCTGGGCTGTCTGCGGTTCAATTTTTGGTAAATCAAGGGCATACGGTTGCCGTAACAGACGGTAATTTTCCCCCGTTGGCGGACAAATTGCCAAGCGGTGTGGCGACTTATTTTGGCGGTATTCATGCCGATGTTTTGCTCGCTTCGGACAAAGTCGTCATCAGCCCTGGTATCGACCCCACCACGCCCGCCATAGCCCAAGCCATAGAGCAGGGCGTGAGCGTGGTGAGCGATGTACAAGTGTTCGTTGAAAATCTAAAAAAGCGAGATGCGGACAACGGCACGCACACGCCCATCATTGCCATTACAGGTTCCAACGCCAAATCCACCGTAACCACGCTGGTCGGACTTATGGCACAAAAGTCAGGCAAAACGGTGGGCGTGGGCGGTAACATCGGCACGCCTGCTCTTGATTTATTAAACATTGACGGCATGGACATGGTGGTGCTTGAATTTTCGAGCTTTCAACTTGAAATGATGGGCGGGCTTGGGGCGGACGTGGCGACCATTTTGAATTTATCTGCCGACCACCTAGACCGTCATGGCGACATGGCAGGGTATCTTGCCCAAAAATTACGCATTTTTGATAACGCCAAAAATGCCGTGGTGTGGCTGGACGATAAGGAGCTTGCTCGCACTTGTATCGCTCATTTGCCCAAACACGCCCAGATGATAAGTACGTCAGGGGGGATTGGCGAAGGCTTTTCGGCGGACTTTTGTCTAAAAGGCGAGCGTGATGACAATGGCGAAAATGGCGAAAGTATTTGGCTGTGTCATAATGGCGACAAGCTCATCTCATCTGATGAAATTTTGATTAAGGGTAAACACAACCTGCTAAATGCCCTATCCGCCTTAGCCTTGGGCAGTGCGGTGGGGCTTGACATGAGTGCCATGCTTGACGTGCTACGGACATTTAAGGGCTTGCCACACCGCTGTGAATATGTGGCGGACGTGAATGGCAAGGTGTATTTTAACGACTCAAAAGGCACGAATATTGGGGCGACACTCTCCGCCATTGACGGGCTTGGGGCGGTGTATGGCGAGCACTCGCTTGCCTTGATTTTGGGCGGTCAGGGCAAGGGGCAGGATTTTGCCGAGCTTGCCCCTTTTGCCGAGCAGTTTGCCCATAGCATTTATCTTATCGGACAAGATGCGGGCTTGATAGAAAAAACGTTGGCAAACAGCCCTGATTTGGCAAGCAAAATGACACAGGCAGGTACGCTTGACAAAGCGGTGGAGCTTGCCAGTCAAAGCTCCGCCAAAGTCGTGCTATTGTCGCCTGCGTGTGCAAGCCTAGACCAATTTAAGAGCTATAATGAGCGTGGCGAGCGGTTTGTGGCATGTGTCAAAGCGTTGGCGTGATTGGGTTTTTATAAATTTACTTTAATCTTGGCTGATATCAAGTGAGAATACACCTGCCAATTTGATGTTTGTTGCAGGCTTTATAGTGCGTGCGGTTCCCGTCATGGTTCGACAGGCTCACCACGAACGGAAACCGTCACACTTTTTCATTTTGTAGAGTGTATAAGGCGTGCTCAGCACGCCCCTACGCCAGACATTATTTGAATTTGTGGTATATTTTTTACCTTATAATTTAGGGCGTGTTGAACCTTTATAACACTATTTACAATATAGAAATATTTTAGAAATGAAGTAATGTTTTTGCATGAAAAATGGCTAAATCTGGTTTTCCATCGTCAAAAACTTGTCTGATAGAATGACTATCAGCCTGCGTTTTTTCCTTGAAAAACGGGCGATTTCCCCTATTTTTCATTGCAAATACAAAAGTTCAACACGCCCTAGGCAATATCAAACCTTATTCAAAACCCTACCCAAACCCTACGCAACTTTTGCCCAAGCCTTTCTGATTTCCCCAAATTTTTGCCAAATAATCAAGCATTTAGCAGGGATTTGGTTTATAATATAGCCCCAAATTTTCCCAAGCATTGCCCTGTCATGAGTTTTTTTAACATTTCCAAGACGATAGCCACATCGCCTTATGTACCGTCTGCTCGGACGGTGTTGATGACGAGCCTGTTTTTGTTGCTGTCCATGAGTCTTTTGATGATGGCGTCAGCGTCGGTGCCGTTTGCGATGACCAAAGGTTTGTCGCCCATGACTTTTTTTTATTCACAAGCGACTTATATTGCCATCGGTTTGGTGGTGAGTATGATTGTCTATCGCTTGCCACTCAAATGGTATTTTGAGATTGGGCTACTGGTGCTGGCATGGCTTGCGGCACTACTGCTGTTGATAGTGACGTTGGCAACGGGGACGGTCATTAATGGTTCACAGCGGTGGCTTGACTTTGGGGTATTCAATTTCCAGACGTCCGAATTTGTCAAACTGCTGATGGTACTTATCATTGCTGACTATGTGGTCAGACGGTCGGCAGAAGTGCGGGGCAGCCTGATTGCAGGGTGGCGACTGACGGTGTGGTATTTGCCGATGATTGCCCTGATTTTGTGGCAACCTGACTATGGTTCGGTGGCGGTGATTATCGCCACGGCGAGTATTATTTTGTTTGTCAGCGGGGTGCCATTGCCGCATTATGTGGCGTTGGTGTCGGCGGTGTTCGTGCCAGCTTTGGTCTATGGACTGCTGTCATCGGATTATCGTAAAGAGCGACTCATGTCGTTTTGGGATCCGTTTGATGACGTGCAGGACACCGATTATCAGCTGTCTCGCAGTCTGATAGCCTTTGGACGGGGTGAGTTTGATGGGGTGGGTTATGGCAACAGTGTGCAAAAACTATCGCACCTGCCCGAAGCCCATACCGACTTTATCCTAGCCATCACAGGCGAAGAGTTGGGTTTTTTGGGGGTGGCGTTTGTGTTACTGCTTGAAGTGCTGATTGTGGCGACGATTATGAGAATCAGCCATACCGCCCTAAAACGTCGCCAACTGCGTCTTAGCTACATGGTATTTGGCTTTGGCGTGGTGATTTTTGGGCAAGTGCTGATTAATGCAGGCATGAACATGGGGCTTATGCCAACCAAGGGCTTGACCTTGCCATTTTATAGCTTTGGCGGTTCGTCCATGCTGATGGCACTTATCATGATTGCCATGATTTTAAAGGCGGACAAAGAAAGCGAGCGAATTTATCTGGAAAATAAAAACAGAGAGTATTAAAAGGGTTGGGGTGTTTAAACCGCCCCCAATGTTGCCCCTTGTAACACGCCATTATCCCAATGCCTAACCGCCCACATGAGTATCGTGTCGGGCGTCTCTTTTTGTAGCTCTGTTGGCGGATTTTGCCCAAGCAAGGTTAAAGCAGTAAAGAGTAAATCACTCACTTTATCAGGCGTGGTGGTATCTATCGGGGTGGCAAGGTTTTGTTTGGAGAGTTTTTGCCCGTCAGCATTGACAAGCAGGGGCAGATGATAAAAATAGTGAGGGGTGGGCAGTCGGCGCGCTTTGGCGATAAAAAGCTGGGCGACTGTCATCGGCATAATGTCAAGCCCCCGCATGACGTGCGTTATCCCTTGCAAGCCGTCATCAATGGTGCAGGCGAGTATGTAGTTTATCATGCCATTTTGGCGTTTGACAACCACATCGCCGAGACTTTTGGCAGGATTGTCCCATATCACGCCTTGTATGCCGTCAAAAAAAGCAGTCAGCACGTCAGGCAGGCATAGGCGGATTTTGTTGTCGGTTAAATTTTTGTGTAGGCAAAGACGGGGATAAATCGGAGCAAGGTGTAAATCTTTGATATTAACGTCATAAAAGCTCAACGCAGGTATGGATAGGGCGGACAAGTCCTTGCGAGAGCAGGTACAATGATAAGTGATATTTGACAAGTAACTTAAATACTCATCATAAATATCCGTCCGTTTGGACTGAAATAGGATTTCGCCGTCCGAGTGTAGTCCTAAATTATCCAAATCAGTCAAGATAGACGTGGCATAATCAGGCTTGCACCGCTCAAAATCCACGTCTTCAATCCGCACAAGCCACTGTCCGCCCAATGATTTGATATGACAATAGCTTGCCAAAGCAGTACACAGCGACCCCAAATGCAACGCCCCAGTCGGGGACGGGGCAAAGCGACCGATAATGGGGCGTGGGTTCATGGCAGGCTTAGTGTCCGTGATTTTGCTTTTCTTTCATCTCGGACATGGTTTTGCAGTCAATGCATTGCGTGGCGGTGGGGCGGGCTTCTAGGCGTTTTAGCCCAATCTCCGTGCCACACGTCTCACAAAACCCATAATCGCCTGTATCAATCTCGGCAAGTGATTTATCAATCTTACGCACCAGTTTACGCTCACGGTCTCGGGTGCGTAGAGCTAGGGCAAACTCTTCTTCTTGGGTGGCACGGTCATTGATGTCCGCCATTGCCCCTGTCTCTTCGTTAATGTAGTCTTTGGTGCGTTCGGCTTCGGCAAGCAGTTCGGTTTTCCAGTTTACCAAAATCGCACGAAAATGCTCCAACTGAGCGTCCGACATATATTCTTCGTCTTTGGCAGGGGTGTAGGGGGTGAAAGTGGCGTTTGCCATGCGTTTATCCTTTAAAAACGGTCAATTTGACCAAGCATGAAAAAATTAACACTCAAAAAATTGCGTCCTAAATGGGGATATGTTTGGATTTTTCAAGTAATTCCATAAAAAAATTAAGGACTAGCCTTATTTTTAAAACCCGCTATTATCCAGCCTTTTGACCCATGTGTCTAGCGTACGATTGTTATGTAATTGTAGCAAACGAAAACCGCTCGCCACATCATCAATACCAAAATCATCTCGGTACGGGGCAAATTGGCGAGACGTGGCAGGGCAGGTATAGAGCGTTCCGCCGTTTTGTTGCAAGATATGTGCCTGATGAACGTGTCCACAGAGAACATGGGGGCGGTTGGCGGTATCGATGGCATGAGCGTTCAATATTGCCCAAAACTCATCGCCATTTTTTAAAATATGCTCATCTATCCATGCCGAGCCGACAGGGGTGGGGTGGTGGTGCAGGGCGATAAGGGTGGGCATGGCGTGGGCTAGATGAGTCTTTAAAAAGGTAAGTTTGTCATCATCAAGTCGCCCATAGATATGACCGCCTACGGCAGAATTGACCGCCAAGAGTTGCCAAGTAGCGTGGGGTAGCTCTATGACAAGGCGGTGGGTGTCAATGAGTCTGTTATCTTTGGCAATGGGGGCAAATGTGCGTTTATCAAAAGGCAAATCATGCCCTATCTCATGCGTTACGTCATGATTGCCCGCCAAGCACAGATAGGGAATGTGTGTTTTATCCAGTATAGCAAACAGCCAATCATAAAGGGGTAAATTGCCGTCATTAACCAAATCGCCTGTGAGTAACAATAAATTGGGCTTAAAGGTTAAGGCAAAGTCCAACACTTTTAAAAATTTATCGGTATTAGTAGGGGCGTGCGTGGATAGATGTAAATCGCTGATTTGAGCGATGATAAAATCAGACGGGGCGGATAGGTGGGTGGGGTAGGTCATGGGGCAATGGGTTTAAAAATATGGTTAAATGTAAATGAGTGGGGCAGATTGCCATTTGTTCAAATATTATTTTGTTCAAATTCATAGGGAAAATGTGAGTTATCCCTACAATGCCTTTTAAAAATATGATAAATAAAGAATGTCAAACAGATTTCAATTTTAATTAAAAAGGGTAATTTCACCAATTTACCAATTTACCAATTTACGACTTACCCAACACCCTCCCCACGCCAAACACCGCAAAAAACCCAATCGCCAACGTCATGACAATGGCAAGACCTGTTTGCACGTCAAGCCACACACTTCCCCACACGCCTGTGGTTACGGCGATTTGGGCGATTATCATGGCAAAGATGACCATTTGTGTGGGCGAATGGGCAAGCAGACGAGCGATAAGAGCAGGTAGGATAAGTAGCCCTGTGATGAGCAAACTGCCGACCGCTTGAATGGCAACGGCACAAAACCCCGCCAGAAGTCCCATAAAAAAGAGCTGTTCGGTCTTAGGATTGATGCCTGCGATAGACGCTAGGGCTTCTGATGTGGCAAGTTTGACCTGTTTTTGCCAAATCCACGCCAAAAAGGCAAGCCCTGCCCCAACCATGACCGTCAAACGGGGCAAATCGCCCCAATCCATGTCAAGTAAGCTACCAAACAAAAAGCCTAGCACGTTGGCTTGTTGCTGAGTAAGCTGGGTAAGCGTTAAAAGCCCCAAACACAACAGCGACACGGCAAGCACCGACAGCGTGGCATCGCTCGGCAGTCGTTTGTCTTGCAAAAACATGAGCGTGATGACCACGCCTATGCTAACCACGCCCACGCCCATGTCGGCAGGGACAGACAGCCACGCCCCAATCGCCACGCCAAGCAATGCCCCATGAGCGAGCGTATCGGCAAAAAACGCCATACGTCGCCACAGCACCAAACAGCCAAGCGGGGCGGACAGTAGGGCGAGCAGTGAGCCTGCAAGCCAAGCAGGGGCGATAATCGGTAGCCAATCGTTCATAGTTAGTGAGTATGCTGACAGTGGTCGTGATGATGAATGTAGGGGGTTTGGTGGGTGTTGTGGTATTGCCCAAATAACGCAACAAATTCAGGCAGATGAGCGATGTCGGACGGCACACCTTGACAGCAGATGTGTTTGTTTAGGCAGACGACACGCCGAGTGCCTTTCATGACCCAGTGCAAATCGTGCGACACAATGAGCATGGCACACGCCAAAAATGGGGGCATGCTGTCTATAAAATCATAAAGTAACTCTTCGCTATCGGGGTCTAGCCCTTGCATGGGTTCGTCTAAGATGAGCAGGTCGGGTCTATCAAGCAACGCCCTTGCCATAAGGACACGCTGAGTCTCGCCCCCTGATAGGTGGTGTATTTGGCGGTCAAGTAGGGGGGCAAGCGATAGCTTTTGTAGGACAAAATCACGCTCATCAGGCGTTAGGCGTTTGGTATTTGCTTGGGCGAGCAAATCTTTAACACGGAGCGGTAAAATGCTCGGCACGCTAAACTTTTGGGGGACGTAACTTATCACGCTGTTGTGCTTGATGATGTCGCCTGACGTGGGTTTGTTTAAGCCCAAAATGAGCTTGACCAGCGTGGACTTGCCCGCTCCGTTTGGGCCGATAAGACTGACCATTTCGCCTTTGGATAAGCTAAGCGATATGTCCGTTAAAATCTTGTTTTGACCGACATGAAAGCTGACCTTGTCTAAGCGAAATAGCTCGTCTGTATTGGCGACTGTATTAGCGACAGGCACGACACACGCCTTTTAGTTCAATGACTGTGCGTTCTATGTCAAACCCTGCATCATCTTTGGCAAAATTGACAATGGCGTCCACAGGCACGTTAGAGCATTCTTCAACGCTTTGGCATTGTTGGCAAATTAAAAAGGCGGCGGCGTGCTGAGAGCGTGGGTGGCAACATGGCACATAAGCATTCATGGAGCTTAACTGATGAATCAGCCCTTCGGCAAGCAAAAATTCTAGCGAACGGTAAATGGTCGGTGGGGCGATATTCTTGTTTTTTGCCCCTGATGAGTGGCGAGCAGACTGCAAGGCACTGATAAGGTCATACGCCCCAAGTGGCTTGTCCGCTTCCAAAATCAGCCCGTACACTTCTTCACGCAAGGGCGTAAAACGCACGCCACGAGCTTCACAGTGGGCTTTGGCATCAAGCATACGCTGTTTGGGGTCGTGGTGTTCGTGGACGTTATGGTGGTGGTCGCATTGGCAGGCGTGGTCGGTCATGATAGGCTCTTTTGGTTGTTCAAAATTATAAAAATTACATTTAAAATATACGTTATTTTACCATAAAAATAATTAGGTGATTTTAAAATGACTAATGAATGCCATTGATATAACATATCATCAAACGGGCGATGTTTGCGTTGGTAATTTTTAAGAAAAATACTTGTTTAATCTTAATTTAGATACATTATAACAAAAACCCATGATGTATGATATAATCTTACAAGACATTACCGCAAATTTATGCAAGTTTTGTACCATTTTTTATATTTTCCCAAATAAATTTATTTAATTTAAAAGGTTGCCATGTTATTTTCTAAATTCTCCCTTACCAGACTAAGCCTATTTGCCTTGCCCGCTCTACTGTCTGCGACCGCCCATGCAGGCACGGTTACGGTGAGTAATTATCCATTGTTGTTATTGTCCAATGCAGTAACACAGGGAGCAGAACCCGCCCAAATGCTACTATCGGCAGGCGATGTCGGTCATCACGGCAGTCTGTCGCCAAGCAAGGTAAAACTGGTGGGCGATAGCACCTATGTGGTGTGGTTTGGGCATGAACTGGAACAAAATCTCGTTAAGACCTTAGACAACGCCCCGAACGCCATTTCGCTATTTAAGATGAAGGCGTTTTATCGCTTGCCCATGCGACAGCTTGACGGCACGCCCCGAGCAGATACGTTTGACCCGCACATTTGGCTAGACCCAGAGAATGCCAAAGCTATTGTGCGAGCGTTGGCGGTGGTGCATTCGCACGCCAACCCTGAGCATAAGGGATTGTACGCCAATAACGTCAAGGCGTTCCATCAAGCCATGGATAAGGCGGTGGCACAGGTATCAAAAGACCGCAAGCGGGCGTATTGGGCGTATCATGATTCGTTTGCCTACCTTGAACGCTCGGCAAATCTACATTTTGCAGGGGCATTGACCCCCGACCATCATCTCTCCCCCAAAGCCAGCCAATTTCGCATTTTAAATAATAACCGTCCATCGCCTTATATGTGCCTACTGTCGCAAGGGGCGATTTCGGACGGCATTAAAAACAAACTTGGCAATGTCGGCACGCTTATCAAGCAAGAAGACATGTCAGACGGCACCGATTTTGTGGACGTATGGCAGGCGACCGTCAATGAGATTTATGCGTGTATCGACCAAAAGTAAATTGGCGGATAGGGCGTATATAAAGGCGATGTGATGAGCATTGCCTTTTTTGTCTATCAAACCTGCTATACCTAAGAAACTTTAAAATTACTACAAGCATAATAATGTTTGGATGTAGGGGCGTGCTGAGCACGCCTATAAAAATGACAATATTAAAGGATGTGCGGAGCCAGTCCCTACAAACCCGTGGCAAATATTCAGTTCGTTAGGCATACAACCAAAGTTGTATTTTATTTTCTTAAAACCGATAAAGCCAACAAAAGCCCCATGCTACATTTATCATAAAAATAAATGATATTATCACTTTTTACTGATGAAAAAATGCCGATAAAATCTTGTAAGTTTTTTAAAAACTTTTTATAATACAGAACCTTACGATTTTTCACTTTGTTTTTGAGAGCATCATGAGCAAGCCTGCCCAGCGTCATCAGCAAGCCCGTGTGTATCGCTTGCAGTTTCGCCAAGCATGGGCGGTATTGATACTCATCGGTGTGGGCTTTATTCTTGAAACATTGGGCGTTGCTCACGCCACCAAAAGCATGGCATCGGGCGGACTGCTTAGCTACATCGCCCAGTGTGCGTTTACACTCATTGCCTACCGCACGACAGGCGCGAGAGCAGGGCGTGTTATCATGCTCAACATGTATCTGGGGCAGATGATAAAATGGTTCATCACGCTGATAGGTTTTGCCCTGATTTTTATGTTGGCGAAGCCGATTGGGGCGTTTTTGGTGATTTTGAGTTATTTTGCTCTACAAGTTGTGCATGTTATGGTAATGTGGCGTATTTAGATTATCAATTAATTTTTAAAAATAGTTAGATTTTTTAAATTTAATGCTCATTTTTTTGCCAAAAATTGAAAAAATTCTGTAAGAAAACTCATATTTACCCTTTACAAGAACTACCAAAGTAGGGTATTATACTTCGGATTGCTTAGGGCGTGTTGAACATTGATAACATTTTATACAATGTGATAAAGTTTAATGACTTCAACCAATTTTTGCATGAAAAATGGCTAAATCTTGTTTTTCTTCGTCAAAAGCTCGTTTGATAGAACGACTATCAAACTTCACTTTTTCCTTGAAAAACGTGCGATTTTTCTCATTTTTCATTGCAAATACCAACGGTCAACACACCCTACAAACATTTCGATAAAAATTTCATAAATTTACAAGTATGCTATTTTCAGTGATTTGTATGAAATGATTGACAATAATGTACTTTAAATGAATGATTTAAAATTGCTGATTGATATTTATGGGATAAGTTGAACCAGCAATTTTTTATTGTGTCATTTTAGAGCGTGTTGAGAATTCAACACCTTGCAAATTGATGGATTGCGTGATGAATTTTTCACACGTTCTGATTAACCAAGTTAAAAATAAGAGCTTATTATGGCAGCGGATTCTTCAGAATATATTGCTCACCATTTAACCAACTGGACGTATGGTTATCATCCAGAACATGGTTGGAAAGTGGCACACACCGCCCAAGAAGCCGCAGAGATGGGCTTTAAAGCCATTCATTTGGATTCCATGCTTTGGTCGGTTGGTTTGGGTGCTTTCTTTTGTTGGCTGTTTTGGATGGTTGGGCGTAAGGCGACATCAGGCGTACCTACCAAGCTACAAGCCTTCATTGAGATGATTGTTGATTTCGTGGACAATAGCGTCCGTGAATCTTACAAAGGCCCGTCAAAGCTGATTGCACCTTTGTCATTGACGATTTTTGTGTGGATTTTCTTGATGAACTTGATGGATTTGATTCCTGTTGATTTCATCCCTGGTACCGCACAGTGGATTGGCAGTCTGATGGGTCATGACCCGCACCATGTTTACTTTAAGATTGTACCAACTACCGACCCGAACATCACGCTCGGTATGGCATTTTGTGTGCTACTGCTCATCATTGGCTTTGGTCTTAAATACAAAGGCGTGGGCGGATTTATTGGTGAGTTTACCTTGCACCCATTTAGTGCCAAAAACCCAATCTTGCAGGCGATTTTAATCCCTGTCAACCTAGTTTTAGAGACAGTAACCCTGCTTGCCAAACCCATTTCGCTAGGTCTGCGACTGTTTGGTAACATGTATGCCGGTGAGCTTATCTTTATTCTGATTGCACTTATGTACATGTCTGAGAGCTTGTTTGTCAAAGGCTTGGGTGTACCGCTACATTTGGCTTGGGCAATCTTCCATATTCTAGTTATCACTTTACAGGCGTTCGTGTTTATGATGTTGACGATTGTTTATCTGTCGCTCATCTCACAAACATCAGAACATTAATTGACACTTTTTATTCTAACCCTTCAAATAGGTCATTAAGGAGACATCATGGATCCAGTAATCGCTCAGTACACGCTTCTTGCTGTGGCTCTTCTAATCGGTGCAGGTGCTTTGGCAACTGGTATTGGTTTTGCTATCCTAGGCGGTAAGTTCCTAGAAAGTACTGCTCGTCAGCCTGAGCTTGGCTCACAACTTCAAACCAAAATGTTCATCGTGGCAGGTCTTCTTGACGCCGTGCCGATGATTGGTGTTGGTATTGCCATGCTTCTACTATTCGCCAACCCATTCGCATAAGTTGAAGCGGTCAGTCTAGGTCCATTCTTGTCGGCAGTTTACTTGCCGACAGCAATTGGCTATCACCTGACTTTCACTAACAAATGAGGTGATTGGATGAATATTAATTCCACCATTATCGGTCAGATGATTGCGTTTGCGTTTTTCGTGTGGTTCTGCATGAAATTCGTATGGCCACCACTCATCGGAGCGATTAACGAGCGTCAACGTAAAATCGAAGAAGGCTTAAACGCCGCCGAAAAAGCAAAAGCTGACCTTGCATCTGCTGAGTCACAAGTCCAAGCAGAGTTTGCAAGTGCCAAAGCTGAGGCTGCTTCTATCATTGAACGTGCTAACAAAACTGCCAATCAAATGATTGAAGACGCCAAAGTCACAGCCCGTCTTGAAAGTGAGCGTATTATTGGTGCAGCCCAACAAACGGTTGACCAACAAATTGCCCAAACTCGTGAACAGCTACGTTCACAAGTTGCGACTCTTGCAGTACTTGGTGCTGAAAAGATTCTAGAAGAAAAAGTTGATGAACAAAAACATGCCAGCATGCTAGCACAACTGGCAACCAAGCTGTAATTAGAGGAACTCATGGCTGAATTATCTACCTTGGCAAGACCTTACGCAAAGGCTGCGTTTGACTATGCTAAAGAGCAAAATGCGATTAACGAATGGGAAGACTTCTTGTTGATGGCATCGGATATTGTGCGTGATGACGCATTTATTGGTTTGCTACACAATCCAGCCATTCCCGCCAGTCAAAAAACTTCGGTGCTGATGGACATCTACACCAGTCAAAGACCGAGTAACTCGCCACTTGCCCAAACGTTGCAGACAGCGGCGTCGCAGGGTGTGGACGTGAGTGCGGCGGCAGAAGTATTAGCAGGAAGTAAGCATCTGACAGCCAATAAGGCATTGACAAACTTTGTCAGCCAGCTGTCTGATAATGATAGACTGTCTTTGCTTCCTGAGATTCATGCTCATTACAGCAAGCTAAAATCACAAGAGCTAAAACAGGTTGACGCTTACGTAACATCAGCCTACCCACTAACTGAAGCCCAACGCAAATCCCTACAAGAATCTTTGGCTATCTCAACAGGTTCTATCGTGATTTTACACGAGGCTGTGGATAGTTCACTGTTAGGGGGTGCGACCATTAAAGTGGGCGATAAGTTTACTGATGGCTCGGTGCGTGGCAAGTTAAAACAATTAAAGACTCAGCTAACAGCATAAACTGTGGCTGTCTAAATTATAGGAAACAAGGCAATGCAACAATTGAATCCAGCTGAAATCAGCAATCTGATTAAGCAACGTATTCAAGACCTTGACGTAAGCGCAACTGCTAAAACTGAAGGCGTTATCGTCAGTGTCTCTGATGGTATTGTAAAAATTCATGGTCTAGAAGAAGCCATGTATGGCGAGATGATTGAGTTTGAGGGCAATGTCTATGGCATGGCACTAAACTTAGAACAAGACTCAGTCGGTGCGGTCGTTTTGGGCGACTATTTGCCCCTACAAGAAGGACAAAAAGCATACTGCACAGGTCGTATCCTAGAAGTACCCGTAGGTCCTGAACTGTTGGGTCGTGTGGTTGACGCTTTGGGTAATCCTATTGATGGCAAAGGTCCTATCAATGCCAAGCTAACTGATAAAGTTGAAAAAATCGCCCCTGGCGTTATCGCTCGTCAATCGGTTGATGAGCCTGTTATGACAGGTTATAAAGCGGTTGATACCATGATTCCAATCGGACGTGGTCAGCGTGAGCTTATCATTGGCGACCGCCAAACAGGTAAGACCGCCATGGCAATCGACGCCATCATTGCCCAAAAAGACTCTGGCATCAAATGTGTGTATGTCGCTGTTGGTCAAAAACGCTCAACCATCGCTAACGTGGTGCGTAAACTAGAAGAGTCAGGTGCATTGGCTTATACCACCGTTGTGGTTGCATCAGCATCAGAGCCTGCGGCACTACAATACATCGCCCCATATTCTGGCTGTACCATGGGTGAGTACTTCCGTGACCGCGGTCAAGACGCACTTATCATCTATGATGATTTGTCTAAGCAAGCAGTTGCCTATCGTCAAATCTCGCTACTACTACGCCGTCCACCAGGACGTGAAGCCTACCCAGGGGATGTATTCTACTTGCACTCACGTCTGTTAGAACGTGCATCTCGTGTCAATGCGGACTATGTAGAAGCGTTCACCAATGGCGAAGTCAAAGGTAAAACTGGTTCATTGACTGCCCTGCCGATCATTGAAACCCAAGCAGGGGACGTATCAGCGTTCGTACCTACCAACGTGATTTCGATTACTGACGGTCAGATTTTCTTAGAATCTAACCTATTTAACTCAGGTATTCGCCCTGCGGTAAACGCTGGTATCTCGGTATCTCGTGTGGGTGGTGCAGCCCAAACTAAAATCATCAAAAAGCTCTCAGGCGGTATCCGTACAGCCTTGGCACAGTATCGTGAGTTGGCTGCCTTTGCTCAGTTTGCATCGGATTTGGATGACGCAACCAAACAGCAACTAGAACACGGTCAGCGTGTGACTGAGCTGATGAAGCAAAAACAATACGCACCGATGTCTATCGCTGACCAAGCGGCGGTTATCTATGCATCAAACGAAGGCTATCTTGCTGACGTACCTGTTGAAAAAATTGGTGCTTTTGAGCAAGGTTTGTTAAGCTTCCTTCGTGGCGAACATGATGTTCTCATGAGTGAGATTGATGAGACTGCCAATTATAATGATGACATCGAGAGTCGTCTAAAAGCAGGGATTGAAGCTTTCAAAGCATCTCGTAGCTACTAAGAGCAATATGGTGTATCATTGATGCACCATATACCCATTTAAACTGAGTCCAGTTTTGGAATAATTATGGCAAGCTTAAAAGAAATACGTGCAAAAGTAACCAGTATTAAAAGCACTCAGAAAATCACACGTGCCATGCAGATGGTTGCTGCCAGTAAAATGCGTCGGGCTCAAGAACGCATGGGCATGGGTCGCCCTTATGCTGAAAGTATGCACCGTGTGATTTCACACCTTGTGCAAGCACAGTCCGATTATAAGCATCCTTATATGGTCAGTCGCCCTGTGAACCGTGTGGGCTTTATCGTGGTTACTTCTGACCGTGGTTTGGCAGGTGGTCTAAACATCAACCTGTTTAAAAGTTTATTAAAGTCAGTCAAAACTTACCAAGAGCAGTCTGTTGAAGTTGAGTTTGCAGCCATTGGCTCAAAAGGTGTTGGCTTTTTCAAAAACTTCGGTGGTAATGTCACATCGGTAGTTACCGATTATGGCGATAGCCCAAGCTATGAACACATCAGCAGTCCTGTACAGACCATGCTTGATGATTACCAAAATGGCAAATTAGATAGAATCTATTTGGTGTACAATCAGTTCATCAATGCCATGACCCAAAAACCATCAATTACTCAACTTGTTCCCTTACCTGAGGGGACTTTGTCCGATGATGAGGGTATTAGTCACGGTTGGGACTATATCTATGAGCCTGACACAAAGACGTTGATTGACAGTTTGATGGTACGCTATATTGAATCATTGGTTTATCAAGCCGTCCTTGAAAACATTGCATCAGAGCAATCTGCTCGTATGGTAGCGATGAAAGCGGCGACAGATAATGCTGGTAATTTAATTAAAGATTTACAATTGGTTTATAACAAGCTCAGACAAGCAGCGATTACCCGAGAGATTTCGGAAATCGTTGGTGGTGCTGCCGCTGTTTCATAAGTCAGTTTAGCTGAATATAAAAATTAGGAGAACGCAATGAGCGGTCGTATTGTGCAGATTATCGGTGCGGTAATTGACGTTGAGTTTAGCCGTGGTGAAGTCCCCCAAATCTTTGACGCACTTCATGTTGATGGCACGGAAACTACCTTGGAAGTCCAACAACAGTTAGGTGATGGTGTGGTACGTACCATTGCCATGGGTTCTACCGAAGGTCTAAAACGTGGTTTGCCTGTTTCTAATACAGGTGCACCCATCTCTGTGCCTGTGGGTACAGCAACACTAGGACGTATCATGGACGTATTGGGTCGCCCAATCGATGAAGCAGGTCCTGTGAATGCTGAGCAAAAATGGTCCATTCACCGTGAAGCCCCAAGCTATGATGAGCAATCTAACTCAACAGAGCTACTAGAAACTGGTATTAAGGTTATTGACTTGCTTTGCCCGTTTGCAAAAGGTGGTAAAGTTGGTCTGTTTGGTGGTGCTGGTGTTGGTAAGACCGTTAACATGATGGAGCTTATTAACAACATCGCCCTAAAACATTCAGGTCTATCAGTGTTTGCAGGTGTGGGTGAGCGTACTCGTGAAGGTAACGACTTCTATCATGAAATGCAAGAAGCTGGCGTTGTTAATACCGAAGACTTTACCAAATCAAAAGTTGCGATGGTGTACGGTCAGATGAACGAGCCACCAGGGAACCGTTTGCGTGTTGCTTTGACTGGTTTGACCATGGCAGAGTACTTCCGTGATGAAAAAGACGAAGCCACTGGCAAAGGTCGTGACGTTCTACTGTTCGTTGACAACATCTATCGTTATACCCTAGCAGGTACCGAAGTATCAGCACTTCTAGGTCGTATGCCTTCTGCGGTAGGCTATCAGCCGACACTTGCCGAAGAGATGGGTGCGTTGCAAGAACGTATTACTTCTACTCAGTCAGGTTCGATTACTTCTGTACAAGCCGTTTACGTTCCTGCGGACGACTTGACTGACCCATCGCCTGCGACTACCTTTGCTCACTTGGACGCAACGGTCGTACTTAGCCGTGACATCGCTTCACAAGGTATCTACCCTGCGGTTGACCCGCTAGACTCAACATCGCGTCAGCTTGACCCGCAAGTTATCGGTGATGAACATTATAATGTCGCTCGTGGCGTACAAGAAGTGCTACAACGTTATAAAGAACTAAAAGACATCATCGCCATCTTAGGTATGGATGAGTTGTCAGAAGAAGATAAGCTGGTTGTTTATCGTGCTCGTAAGATTCAGCGTTTCCTATCACAGCCTTTCCACGTAGCAGAGGTATTTACAGGGGCACCTGGTAAGTATGTAGCACTGCGTGATACCATCGCTGGCTTTAAGTCTATCATCAGTGGTGAGTATGACCACTTGCCAGAACAAGCCTTCTATATGGTTGGTGGTATTGATGAAGTGATTGCCAAAGCTGATAAGCTAAAAGCTGCTTAATGTCCCAAAGTTAAGATTGGAGCACTCCAATCTTAACTGTTTATCACTGACAAAAGATGATATAAAATAAGATAGGAGTCATTATGGCAACATTTACATGCCGAGTGGTCAGTGCCAGAGAAGAGCTTTACTCAGGCGACATTAGCGTGCTTGTGGCTTCGGGTATCGACGGTGAACTTGGTATTTTGGCGGGTCACACGCCAATCATCACCTTGCTAAAACCAGGTCCTTTGCACCTAAAATCAGCCGATGGCACAGATGAAGTGATTTATGTCCAAGGTGGCGTGTTGGAAGTTCAACCCAAGGTTGTGACCGTGCTTGCTGACTCGGCAGAACGTGCCAGTAATTTGGATGAAGCAAAAATTGCCGAAGCTCGTCGTAATGCCGAGCAAGCCTTGGCAAACCAAAGTGCCAATATTGATACGACCGCTGCCCTAACAGCATTGGCAGAATCACTAGCACAGCTACAAGCCATTCAAAAGTACAAAAATCGTGCTTGATTATTGATGAAAAATCGTGCTTATTGCTCAAAAATTTGTTAGAATAAGCACGTCCATTAAGCAGATTTAATTGATTGATGGCATTGCCTGATTTTGATGTATTCAAGGATAATATATGACAACGACAACCCCAGAAAAAGAAGACATTCCCCGAATTCTGATTGTTGAAGATGATGAACGCCTTGCCATGCTAACGCAAGACTATCTCAGACGCAATGGTTTGGACGTGGCGATTGAAACTGATGGCACTCGTGCGATTCGTCGCATTATTAGTGAACAGCCTGATTTGGTGGTGCTCGATGTCATGTTGCCAGGTAGCGATGGTCTGACGGTGTGCCGTGAAGTGCGTCCACACTATGCTCAGCCGATTTTAATGTTAACAGCACGCACCGAAGACATGGATCAAGTGTTAGGCTTGGAGATGGGAGCGGATGATTATGTGGCAAAACCTGCTCAGCCCCGAGTATTGTTAGCTCGTATCCGTGCCTTACTACGTCGTTCTGACACCGCACCGACAGATGATACACCACAGCGTCTGGAGTTTGGTGATCTGGTCATTGACAATGGTGGTCGTTCGGTAACTCTAAACGATGAGTTGGTTGATTTCACCAGTGCTGAGTATGATTTGTTGTGGCTGCTTGCATCAAATGCTGGTCGTATCTTGTCTCGTGAAGATATTTTTGAGCGACTTCGTGGTATTGAATATGACGGTCAAGACCGCTCGATTGACGTACGCATTTCTCGTATTCGTCCAAAAATTGGCGATGACCCAGAAAATCCCAAGCGCATCAAAACCGTGCGTAGCAAAGGTTATCTGTTTGTTAAAGAAGGCAATTAATTGTAATCTTAATATCGGTCAATATCCAAGCTATGCTACAATAAAGCCAGCCACATCGCTGGCTTTTTATTTTTACTCATGATAAGTCAATGATATGGCAATCTCATCCATCACCGAACGCAGTATCTTTTTTCGTATTTATGCAGGGCTTTTGCTCATCTGCTTTTTGGTCGCTTTTTTTGGTTATTTTCTCATGCAAGCGATTAATCAGCAGCGTTTGCAGTCTTATCGAGAATCTATCGCCACGGTCGCTTTTTATTTGGGGACAGCGTCCTATGATAGACGTTCCGTGGAAGAAAAAGAGCCTTGGCTTATGGCGGTTGGTCGGGAATTTGGCTCGGAGATACACATTGTGCCAATGGATAGTCTTGAACTCAAAGGTCGTGAGTTAAAAAGACTAAAAGAAGGCAAGTCGGTGGTTCGTTATGATGAGATTTCACGTCATTCAACGGTGTATCACGCCATAGATAATGATGGCAGTGTGCTCTCTGCTGAACTTGACCGCATTAATGAGCGTCAAATCCATGCTGTTATGGGATTTTTGTTAGATGAATTGCAACATTACCCGTCCTTGGCAGATAAGCAAGCACATCTTGCCCGCCTAAGTCAAAAATTTGGCTATTCTATGGCATTGTTGCCTTTACCGACCTTGGGCTTGGATCGGGAGCAATTTGACCGACTAAGTGCCGGCAAGGCAGTACTGAGTTTTGACAATGAAAATCAAAGACCGCACCTATCGGTCATGATGGCATCAACCATTCCTAACGAAGTGCTGGTGGTGACCGTGCCTTTGTTTAATTTTTTCTCTTTGGATGTCATCATCAGTATCATCCTAATTTGTCTTTTGTTGGTTAGTTTTGGTGTATATGCCCTGATTTTCCCATTGGAGCGACGTTTGCAACTGTTACAAATGGGGGTTAATAAAGTTGCCGAAGGCAAGCTCGACACCATGGTGCAGGTGGCAGGGTATGATGATATTGCCCGTCTGTCATCAACCTTTAACACCATGACTCGCCACATCAAAAGACTCATCGAGTCCCAACGTGAGCTGACCAGAGCTGTCTCGCATGAACTAAGAACACCCGTGGCGCGCATTCGTTTTGCGGTGGATATGCTTGCTGATGACGATGATTATGACTCTCGGCAGATGCAAAAGCAGTATATTGATGAAGACATCGCTTCTTTAAATGAACTCATTGATGAAATTTTGACTTATGCCAAGCTCGAAGAAGGCTCGCCCAAGATGGATTGGGAAATGGTGTGCTTAAAAGAGCTCCTTGAACAAATCGAGCGTGAGACCAATGCTTTGGGTAAGCCCATCTCGGTTCAAATCAAGCCCCCCGCCCAAAAAGTGACAGCGATGGCGGACAGGCGTTATCTACACCGTGTGGTACAAAACTTAGCAGGCAATGCCCTGCGTTATGCCAAAAGCACCATCATCATCAGTGCAGGGGTCAAAAAAGGCATGGCATTTGTCACCGTCGAAGATGATGGGCATGGGATTCCCGAAGCTGACCGTGAAAAAGTGTTCATTCCTTTTGCTCGCCTTGATGACAGTCGTACCCGTGCGTCAGGTGGCTATGGGCTTGGACTGTCCATTGTCTCACGGATTGCGTTTTGGTTTAGTGGCAACATGAGTGTGGATGAAAGCCCAAGTTTGCACGGGGCGAGATTTACCATGGAATGGCCCGTCAAACAGGTGGGCGTGGTCATCGTGGCAGATGAGCTGACAGGGGCAAAAAGTGAGAAAAAACTCATCGGCACAGACGAATAGCGATAAATGCAGATAACTGGCGTGGTTAGGGCGTGCCGAACCTTTATAACACTATTTACATTTTAAAAATTGATAAAAATAAACGACTGTTTTTGCATGAAAAATGGCTAAATCTTGTTTTTCTGCGTCAAAATCCTTGTTGATATTTTAATATCAACTGCGGATTCTTCCTTGAAAAACGGGCGATTTTTCCTATTTTTCATTGCAAATATAAAAGTTCAACACGCCCTAGGAAAGTTATGCTAAAATAAATCACAAACTTTATCAGGATGTGAATATGCCTTATCTTTTTGGATTATTGGTGCTTGCTAATGCGGCTCTGCTGGGTTATTTTCTGTTGGTGCCTAGCACCGATAAGAATGTTGAGCAAGCCAAAGCCAGTCTTGTCGCTCCCGTCAGCTTTGCCGATACGACCAATCAGCTGCCCCCTGAGATTGGTGAAAAATAATAAACACAACGCAGTTTACTTGGTTTGATGATTACTTTGATTGACATCATGCTTTGTCGGGTTGTCTGATGGTGTATCGGTTGTGTTTGGTACAGTATCCACCAAAGGAATGTGCACAAGGACTTCTAGCCCGCCATTGTCATGATTGCGAGCGATGACCTCGCCTTGGTGCAAGTGAGCGATACGACTGACGATGGCAAGCCCCAGTCCACTGCCTTGGGTCGTCCGTGCTGTCTCACCACGCTCAAAAGGCTGCATGATGCGTTGCAGTTCACTCTCCGCCACGCCCTCGCCCTCATCACGCACGCTGATGGTGAGTATTCTTTTTTTAAGGGTGTTGGCGGTCAAATCATCAGACTCTTGATAGCCAATCACCGCCCCCAAATGGATGGGTTCACGCCCATAACGCACCGCATTATTGACCAAATTGACAATCAGACGCTTCATGGATAAAGGACGCACCATGACATCTTCGGCGACTCGATTGTCATAGACAAAACGCACGTCATTAAACTGCACGCTGATTTCATGGAAAATCAGCTCCAAATTGGTCGCCCGCACCGCTTCATCCGAACCATCTTTCATAAATGACATGAACTGCTCCAAAATGGCGTCCATGTCTTCGATGTCATACACCAGCCCTTCTCGAAAAAATTCATCAGGCAACATCTCGGCAGTCAGTCGCATGCGAGTTAGGGGTGTGCGTAAGTCATGACTGATACCAGCGAGCATGATGGTGCGTTCTTTTTGGGCTTGGTGCAGGGTGTGAAACAGGCGATTAAAGGCGGTATTGACTTTACGAATCTCATTTGAGCCAACCTCGGGTAGCACGGTTGCATGTCCTAGATGAATGTAGTCATTGGCGGTGCGTTCTAGTTTTTTGAGTGGGCGATTTAGGCGACGCACCAAAATCAGACTCACTAAAATGGTCAAAATCGGCAAGCCAAACACAAAGCCTGCCAGTAGCCCTGCACTATACTGCGAGTAGTGAATGACAGGTTCACGTAACCAAACGTTGGGGTATTTGCTGTCCCAAATCCACAGCTTCGGGGTTGGTTTAAATTTAAAATAGACCTTGACCTCACGCCCAAGCTCTCGGCTGACTTGCCCTGCAAAGATGTCGGTAAAAAAGTCAGCCACTATCTTGTCATTGACCACAGGGAACTCGCTCGGGTCACTGATGATTTGTACATGGCTGTTGTCTTGCACCCATTTGAGCATGTCAGGGTCGTCTGCAAAGCTCTGATTGGCGTTGTCAATAAAGGTCAGCTCGCTTGCCAGATAACTGGCGTGATTCTTAATCTCAGGCAGGTACAGGCTTCGCCAAATGAGCCAAATCGATAGGGCGATACTGGCAAAGACGATAAAAATCACCATGCTGACCGTCTGCCATGTGTTAGAATTTAGCGTGTGTCTGATTTTAAGTTGCCAGTATTTGTAATTTTTTTTCATAAAAATGGGACAAAAGTGCGATAGATTCTATTTTAACACACGTTTTGTATATAAAGTCGGAAATTACTTTGCCAAACCAATTTATGCCCATGTCGTCAGGCGTTACACCATGACATGAGAATTTTTAAAAAATTACTTTGAAAATGGCGTAAAAATTGGTATAATTAGGGTCTTTTTATAAATCTGGTTTTGCCATCGGCTCATCCTCACATTTTTGGCGACCAGTTTTTTCTTGCAAATACTTTATCATTTAATGAATTCAAGAGAGAATTATCATGGTTGTTATTCGTCTAGCTCGTGGCGGTTCAAAAAAACGCCCATTCTACCAAATCGTTGTTGCCGACAAGCGTGCGTCTCGTGACGGTCGCCACATTGAGCGTATTGGTTTCTTTAACCCACTGGCTCGTGGTCAAGAAGAAGCGTTTCGCATTGACCAAGACGCTTATAATGCGTGGATTGGTAAAGGGGCTCAGCCTTCTGACCGTGTTGCTCAACTGGTTAAGGCTAGCAACAAAGCGTAATCGCTGACATCTTGTGTCGGTTTGTGTGTCTCTTATCATTGATTGATGAGTGTCATGCAGACCGATTTTTATTTATCTCTTTACTGATTTTAAAATAAGTCAAAACTTTTATTTGCCTTGCAAGCATTTATTTTTATTAATTATTTAAAACGCCATGACAACATCGCCCAATCCCGACACGCTCATCCAAATCGCCACCCTAAAAAAGCCTTATGGCATTAAGGGCTGGCTGTGGGTATTTAGCTTGACTGACAACCGCTCGGACATCTTTGACATGCCCCATTGGTACATGAAAACAGCACTTGGTTTTCGTCCTTTGACGGTTAGTGACTGGCGAGAGCAGGGGGCAGGGTTGGTGGCAAGTTTTAAGGAAGTGCCTGACCGTAACGTGGCAGAGACCATGAATGGCGTGAGCATTTGGGTAGATAAATCAAATTTGCCTACGTTAGATGACGATGAGTATTACTGGTCGGATTTGGTGGGGCTAACGGTCATCAACGAAGAAGGCGACAATTTGGGCGTTATCAAAGAGATGTTTGAGACATCCGCTCATGCTATTATTTCAGTCAAACCCACAAAAGTGAGTGTCGATGGTGAAGAAAGGCTGATTCCGTGGCACAGCGACATCGTCCTTAATGTGGATTTGGATGCCAAAACCATGCTCGTGGCATGGGGTAAGGATTACTAAGCATGGCACTCAAAATCACAACTGACTGTATCAACTGCGATGTGTGTGAGCCTGTCTGCCCCAATGAAGCCATATCCGCAGGGGATGACATCTATATCATCAATCCCGACCTATGCACCGAATGCGTGGGGCATTATGACACACCCCAATGCGTGGACATCTGTCCTGTGGACTGCATTCCCAAAGACCCTGATTATGACGAGAGCGAAGATGAGCTACTTGCCAAATATCACAAAATTACCAACAGCTAGATAAGGCCGATATGGCTACAAAACTTTAAAATTACCACAAATCTATGATGTATGAATGTAGAGAGCTGGCTCTACGCACCTATAAAGATAGTGTACCAACCAAGAGCGTGTTCAACACGCCCCTACAAATCTGTGGTAAATATCAAGCTCATTAAGCATGATTATTTATCGCTTTTCTTGTTATAAAACAGGAACATCTCATCCATGATGAAAACCCTAAGACATTTTTATTTTGACATATTTTTTACCATCGTCTGCTTGATTGGGGCGGCGTACTGGGGCTTTACGCATGGTGGGACAACCGCCATGCTCTCGGCACTGTTTATTACAATGGTGCTGGCACTGATGGAAATCTCATTGTCCTTTGATAATGCGGTGGTCAATGCGTCCGTCTTAAAGCATTGGGATAAGTTTTGGAAAATGCTGTTTTTAACCGTGGGTATGCTTATCGCTGTGTTTGGTATGCGACTGGTGTTTCCCATTGTCATCGTGGCGGTAACGGCAGACATGGGTATGAAAGAAGTTGTCGATTTGGCACTGAACAATCCCACAGAATACTCCGCCAAGCTCATGGCTCACCATGCCGAGATTGCCGCGTTTGGTGGTATGTTCCTACTCCTTGTCTTTTTGAACTTTGTGTTTGATGACAAAGACATTCATTGGTTTGGCTGGCTTGAAAAACGCCTTGCCAAATTTGGCAAAGTCGATGCCATGAGCGTGTTTGTGGCGATTGTGATTTTGATGACATCTTTGTCGTGGGTAGATGAAGTACATGAACCTGCTGTTCTTATGGCAGGCGTGTGGGGCATTCTTATTTATATGGGCGTAAACGTGCTATCCACTTTCTTAGAAGGTGATGATGACGATGACAAAGTGGACGGCAACGAAGTGGCAGGGGCGATTGCCAAAGGCGGTATCGCAGGCTTTTTATATCTAGAAGTGCTGGATGCGTCATTTAGTTTTGACGGGGTGATTGGGGCGTTTGCCATTACCAATGACGTGGTCATCATCATGATTGGTCTTGCCATTGGGGCGATGTTTGTGCGTTCGATGACGATTTTCTTGGTTGAAAAAGGCACGCTGGATGAGTTTGTGTACCTAGAACACGGGGCTCATTATGCCATTGGGGCGTTGGCGATTATTATGCTCATCTCGATGAAATTTCATGTGCCAGAGATTATCACGGGACTTATCGGGGTTGCCTTTATCGTGGCGTCGGTGATAGCTTCCATTCGCTATCGCAAAAATAATTCACCTGAGTCTATCTCCAAGCAGTGATAAGCCACACTTAGCACAAATAATGCCATAAAACAGCAAAACCGCTTGTACTCTACTGCATTCATTGTTAAGATACGCCTTATTTTCATCAATAAGGCATTATCATGACTACTACCCAAACTGCCCAAATGTGGGGCGGACGCTTTAGCGAAGCCACCGACCGTTTTGTTGCCGAATTTACCGCTTCGGTCAATTTTGACAAACGCATGGCAAATCAAGACATACAAGGCTCTATCGCCCATGCCACCATGCTTGGGCAGTGCGGTATCATCACCGCCGATGAGAGCCGTCAAATCGTGGACGGACTGACCCAAATCAAAGGTGAGATTGAGCGTGGTGAATTTGAATGGCGTGTGGAGCTAGAAGACGTTCATATGAATGTGGAGAGTCGCTTGACCGCCTTGATTGGCGATGTCGGCAAAAAACTGCACACAGGGCGTAGCCGTAATGACCAAGTGGCGACCGACATTCGCCTATATCTAAGAGATGAGACCGACAAAATCATCGCCTTGATTGGCAAATTACAAAATGGTCTGCTAGATTTGGCAAGCAAACACACCACGACCATCATGCCCGGCTTTACGCATTTGCAGACCGCCCAACCTGTGAGTTTTGCTCATCATGTCATGGCGTGGTTTGAGATGCTTTGCCGTGATAGCGAGCGTTTTGCCCAAACTCGCACTCGCATTAACCAAATGCCCCTAGGCTCGGCGGCCTTGGCAGGGACGACTTACCCCATTGACCGCACCATCACCGCTCGCCTGCTTGGCTTTGACGGCATTTGTGAAAACTCGCTCGATGCGGTGTCTGACCGTGATTTTGCCATTGAATTTACCGCCAACGCCAGCATTTTGATGATGCACCTATCTCGCATGAGTGAAGAGCTGATTTTGTGGATGTCGGCACAGTTTGGCTTTATTCATATTCCTGACCGCTTTTGCACGGGGTCGTCTATCATGCCCCAAAAGAAAAATCCTGACGTGCCAGAGCTTGTGCGTGGCAAGACCGCTCGTGTGTTCGGACAGCTCACCACCCTGCTTACGCTCATGAAAAATCAGCCCCTAGCGTACAATAAGGACAATCAAGAAGATAAAGAACCACTCTTTGACTGTGTGGATACGCTGACAGGCTCGCTCATCGCCTTTGCCGATATGCTCCCAAACATCACGCCAAACGCAGAAAATATGCGTACCGCCACGATGAAAGGCTATGCCACAGCGACTGATTTGGCGGATTATTTGGTCAAAAAAGGCTTGCCGTTTCGTGATGCTCATGAAGTGGTTGGGAGTGCGGTGGCACTTGGCGTGGCAAAAGGCGTGGATTTGAGTGAACTTAGCCTTGATGAGTTAAAGGCGTTTAGTCCGCTCATTGGCGATGATGTCTTTGACTGCCTAACCCTAGAAGGCTCGCTAAATGCCCGTAATCATATCGGGGGTACTGCCCCAGAGCAGGTAGTGAAGGCGATTGAGCGGGGCGTGGGAAGATTAAAGGTTGATTAAGCTGATTAAACCATTACCCCAATTTGGCATATTCATCATCAAAAAGATGTGCTAAAATTGGGGTGATATTTTAATAAGGACAAGCCATGACAACACTTACCCTGCATATTCCTGATGATTTATCCAAACAAGCTCGTGAAATTGGGCTATTAAATGAACAATCCATATTACAAGCCTTTCGCCAATTCCTTGACCAAAAACAATCCAAACAACGCACGCTTGGCGGAGCAGAAGGCTTGGTAAGCTATATGGCGGACGATTTTAATGAGCCGTTAGATGAATTTGGGGATTATATGTGATGCGTGGTTATTTATTAGACACCCAAGCGATTATATGGCTATTGAGCGAGCCTGATAAATTATCCAATAAAGCCAAACAAATCATTCAAAATCCCAACAATCCCCTATATTATAGCCTGCTTAGCATGAATGAGATTGCCATCAAAGCAAGCATTGGTAAACTTATCATTGATGACAATTGGCAAGATATTTTTGAAAAACTATTGGTGCAAAAAAACATTGTCAAATTAGACATGACATGGGATACGATAAAAATTTTACAAAACCTACCTTTTTATCATAAAGACCCTTTTGATAGAATGCTAATCTCTCACGCAATCGCCAATGACCTTGCGTTTATCAGCTCTGACGGGCATTGTGCCAGTTATGATTTAATGGTGGTTTGGTAGTTAAAATTGATTGGTGTGAAGCATACCCCTTGACAACCCCCAACTTTTCATTTACCATAGATTTTTATTTTTGTAATTATCGCACAATGACACAATTACCCTTTTTACCTACTGTTTTGACAGATAAAGCACACACTTTATCTGCAACCATTTGCATTTGCTACCCCAAACTAGGAGTGGCAAGTTAGGTCGTGCGTGTACGTTTAACTTAGAACCACTCAAATTTTTGGGTGGTTTTTTTATTGGAGTTTTTTATGAAAAAAGTCATTTCTTTATTAAATCTCTTTCCAAACTAAAAATAAACCCTTATAAGTATTGGGGTTGAAGTTTTTAAAAATCCATAAAAATCAGGATTTGGAAAGAAGTCTATTTAAAAGAGATTATGAAGGCACTCGCCAAGTCTATGATGACGTGGCGGCAGGAGCCGAATGGGTTGTGCAAGGCGAAGGCGTGGCAACGGTCAAAATAGACGGCACGTCCACGCTCGTCCAAGACGGCAAACTCTACAAACGCTATGATGCCAAAAAAGGCAAAACCCCGCCAGACGGCTTTATCCCCGCCCAAGAGCCTGACAGCGTTACAGGGCATTGGCCAGGCTGGGTAGCGGTGCAAAGCGACAACCCTGCTGACCGTTGGCATAATGAAGCCTTTGCCGATTTTGACGGAGCGGACGGCACTTATGAGCCTATCGGTCCAAAAGTGCAAGGCAATCCACACAACCGCCCCAAGCATGAGCTTGTCAAACATGGCGATTGGCGATTTGATGACGAACCGCCAAGAGATTTTGACGGCTTAAAAGCATGGTTTGAAACCCATGTGGTCGAAGGTGTGGTGTGGCATAGGGGTAATGGCGACATGGTTAAAATCAAACGCCGTGATTTTGGACTTAAATGGCCTGTTAAGGCGTGATTGGCAAATTGGGCTGATTTTTGAAGGGGTTTAGCCCTTATCAAGGGGTGTAATTTATCCATGACACCCCTTGACAACCCCAAATCCGCCCCCACATTTGCTATAACATCCTTTTTACTTTGGAAAAAATCATGGAAATCTTTAACCCCAAAGCCAATTTGGTTTTTTGTCGCAAATACCAAGAAAATCTACCAAAAATGCCCAACCCCCCCTTTCCCAATGCCAAAGGCGAAGAGCTACAAAACACCGTTTCACAAAAGGCATGGAGCGAATGGCTAGAACTACAAACCATGCTCATCAACGAAAAACACCTAAGCATGGTAGATAAAGACGCCAAAAAATTCATCGCCGAACAGCGTGAACTATTCTTAGACAATGGCGACTATGAACGCCCAGCAGGGTTTAAGCCAAAAGATAGCTAGCGTTGTGCAACAAAAAATCGGACTTAGTGTCCGATTTTGTTTTTGACTAAAAAAGAAATTAGCACGCCACGCCAATAATCCATTCGCTCTTGTCATTGGTGCTTTTATCTAGGTCTGCACGGCGAACCAACGGCTCGGTACAACCTTTGGGGGCGATATAGTCGGTTGCCACCTTGGTTGCTGTATCGGGCATGATGGGCGTGCCGTCTGCTGTGCGTACATGGATATAAAAGGGCTGTTCTAAGGGGATAACATAGCTATCAAGCAGATAAATCTTGTCCTGATACACCACTTTATCATGATAATCCTTAAAATGAAGCATGCCTACACCGTCCACATAGGTATCAGGGCTGAGTGGCTCGTTGGTCTTTTTGGTGTTGGGCATGACCAGTAGAGATGGCATGGCAACGGAGTCGGTAGTAGGTGTACTGGCACAACCGACCAGTACCCCTGCCATGATGAGAGTTGATAATAATTTTTTCATCATTTCTCCTTTTGTCCTTTGAATCTTTTAACCCTTATACGCATATTTAGGGTCGGAGGCGGCGGTAAATAGCACGTCCGTTGATGAGTTAAGGGCAGTCTCTGCTGAGTCTTGCACCACACCGATGATAAAGCCGATGGCGACGACCTGCATGGCGATGTCGTTAGAGATGTTAAACAGTCCGCACGCCAACGGGATGAGCAGTAGTGAACCACCTGCCACACCTGAGGCACCACAAGCACTCACCGCTCCGACGATGGCAAGCAGTAGGGCTTGAAAGAAGCTCACTTCCACGCCAAGGGTATGAGCGGCGGCAAGTGTCAAGATGTTGATGGTGATGGCAGCTCCCGCCATGTTGATGGTTGCCCCCAGTGGAATGGTGAGCGAATAGGTGTCTTCGTTTAGCCCAAGTTTTTTGGCAAGGTTCATGTTCACGGGAATGTTGGCGGCAGATGAACGGGTAAAAAATGCTGTCACCCCTGATTCACGCAGACAGGCGATAACGAGCGGGTAGGGGTTTTTACGAGTCTTGACAAAGACGATGATGGGGTTTACCACCAAAGCGATAAACAGCATGGCACCGACCAGTACGATAAGTAGTTTGGCGTAGCTTGCCAGACCGTCAAAACCTGTCTCTGCCACGGTCTTAGAGACCAATCCCAAGATACCAAATGGGGCAATCGCCACAATCCATTTTACCACCGCTGAGACGGCATTTGAGATGTCATGTACGACCGTCTTGGTGGTTTCGGACGCATGACGTAGCCCCAGACCAATCAGCACCGACCATGTCAAAATACCCAAATAGTTGGCATTACTAAGGGCGGTCACGGGGTTGGCGACCAGATTCATGAGTAGGTTTTTTAGGACTTCACGTAAAGATTGGGGGGCGGACTGTTCTACCGCTTGCATGTCGGTTAGACCCACAAGCTCAATGGGAAAGGCAAAACTTGCCAGTACGGCAGTCAAAGCGGCGGTAAATGTTCCCACCACATATAGTAGCATGACAGGCTTGACCCGAGCGTCACTACTGCTCTTAAACCCTGCCACGGCAGAGAGTACCAAGGCAAATACCAGTATCGGGGCGACTGCTTTTAAGGCTCCGACAAACACATCGCCCAGCACCCCAAGCGACATGCCAACATCTTTGGCAACACTGCCAATCAACACGCCCAATACCAAGGCAATCAAAATAAGTGGCACAAGTCCCACTCGCATGTATGCATTCACAAGTTGTCGCATGAATCATTCCTTATTAATAAACACTTGTCAAATCACAAGATGATAAGATTACAAAATGTGATAACTATACCACTTTTTGTAATAAAAGTGTTAATGAATTTTCCTTTCGCTAATAATTCTCAAAGGTTAAAAAACGACCATACACAGATGGTCGTTTTGCGTGATGATTTGTTGGGGTTAGCCCGCTTGTCCCACTAAGTAACGCATGAGCATGGGAACAGGGCGACCGCTTGCTCCTTTGTTATCGCCACCTGACCACGCTGTGCCTGCGATGTCTAAGTGAGCCCATGCCTGACCTTCTTTGATAAAGCGTTGCAAGAAGCACGCTGCCGTGATAGAACCGCCTTCACGTCCGCCGATGTTTTGGATATCTGCAAAGGTAGATTTTAGCTGTTCGTCATAGGCATCATCTAGGGGCATTTGCCATACTAGGTCGCCTGTGTACTCGCCTGCTTCTTCTAGGGCGAACAGCGTGTCTTCGTCATTACAATACAGTCCTGAACGCACCGAACCCAAGGCAATCACGCACGCCCCTGTCAAGGTCGCCGCATCGATGATGGTGCGTGGCTTGTAGTTGTCTTGGACGTAGCACAGGGCGTCACACAGCACCAGACGACCTTCGGCATCGGTGTTTAGAATCTCAACGCTCATGCCGTTCATGGCAGTCACGATGTCTGATGGGCGAGTTGCTTTGCCCGATGGCATGTTCTCGGCACAGGCAAGCACCACGACCATGTCCAGTGGCAGGCGAGCTTCACACACCGCTTTGATGGTGCCAAGCATGGCAGCTGCTCCGCCCATGTCGTATTTCATCTCATCCATGCCTGCTGATGGTTTTAGTGAGATACCGCCTGTATCAAAGGTAATGCCTTTGCCGACTAGGGCGATGGGGTCTTTTAGTTTGCTCTTTTTCTTGCCTGATTTGCCGTGGTATTCGATGATTGCCAGTTTGCCTTCGTTATCAGAGCCTTGTGAGACTGCCAAGAAACAGCCCATGCCCAGTTTTTTCATCTCTTTTTCGCCAAGCACACTCACGCTGACCACGTCTTTGTAGTCTTTGCCCAGTTTTTCGGCAACTTTGGCAAGCTCGGCAGGGGTCATGATGTTGGGGGCGTCATTGGCGACATCACGAGCCAAGCTCTGCCCGATGTGCGTGGCAGTGGCGATGGCTAGGGCGTTTTCGTAGTCGGCTTTGGCGTCTTTGGTGTTGATAAATTCAACAGCAGATAGGGTGATTTTGTCGCCTTTTTTGGATTTGTAGGGTTCAAAGCGGTATTCGGCATGCAGTAGGGCATTAACAAACTGTCCAAAGTGCTTCTGGCAAATGACATCGCCCCATGCCACGACCGCAGATTTGCTGTTTTTGATGGTGTTAAAGGTGGCTTTGCCCAGTTTTGGCATTTGGTTGGCAAGTTTGTCCAGCGAGCCTGTGCCAATCACGCTGATGACATGCCCGTCATCAATGCCGTAATCCGTCACGCTCTCGCCGACCGAGCCTTTAAAGCCACTGGCTTTGATGAGTGCGTTGGCACGGTCTAAGTGACCGCTGTCAAGGTTGCCCAAAATCTTGGCGTCGCTGTCGGCAAAGACGACCAAATGGGGCTGGGTTTTGGTTTTTTTGGGGCTAAGCTTGTCGCTGACGCTTAGGTTTAGGGTAGATACAGACATACAAACTCCTTGTTTGTGAGTGGGGAAAGGATTGTTTAAATTTTAGCATATTTTGGGGGGTGTGTGAAACCTTTGTTGCACAAATTGTCCGTGGCGATAAATCAGAGTTTTTGTTTTATAAAACTTATTGAAAATTATAATAAATCCAAAAATTTAAAATATCATCACGCATTTTCCATCGTTTGGTATGATGTGATACAATGACCCATCGCTAGGGAGTGTGTTATGAATATGACGTTATTACAGCTAAATGCCTTTGTTAAGTTGGCACAATCGGGCAATGTCTCCCAATCCGCCCAAGCTCTTGGTATCTCACAGCCGACCTTGTCTCGGCATATTGCCAAGCTAGAAGAAGAGCTTAGCGTGGCGTTGTTTGAGCGTCATCATCGCCCGATGAGATTGACGGACGCAGGGGCATTTTTTTATGAACGCATGGCGATAAGCCTTGCCGACATGACCCAAACCATCAGCATGACCCAAAATTTCTATCAGCCCAAGCCAAACGTACTGACCATCGGCTTTGTGGCGTCCATCCTGTATGGGCGATTGCCGACCATCGTGGCAATGCTAAAACAAAACGTCCCAGAGCTTGATGTTAGGCTTGTAGAAATCGGCTCGGAAGAACAGCCTCAGGCCTTACAATCAGGGCAGATTGATGTGGGCTTTGGGCGGTTTTTGTATCAAGACCATTTTGTTCATCAGCGATTTTTAAGACAAGAAAAACTCGTGGTTGCCATGCTGCACACGCACCTTTTGGCGGACATGGAGGTGCCGATAAGCCTGTCGCAATTGGTGGGCGAGTCCATCATTTTGTATCATCGCACGCCCATGACGCTCGCCCCGAACTACACCCAAGACCCGATTTTGCACCTGTTTCATCAGTATCATCTATACCCCAAAAACACGCCAAAAGCCCGAGACATCCAAATCGCCCTAGGACTTGTGTCAGCAGGTGAGGGCATGACGCTTGTCCCTGAGAGCCTAAGCACCGTCCGCAGTCATCAAATCGCCTATCTGCCCCTAGCCGACCATGCCGTCTCGCCCATTTATCTGAATACGCTTACTACCGCCCAACACCCCCACATATCAGCCCTACTAAACGCCATTCATGCTGTGTATGATGATAAATTTGTAACAAAATATGTCAAATTAATAAGAATTATTCTTGATTTAATAAATAACTATGCAAAAAATTAATAAAACAGGTGTATATTATGTGATTTTTGGCAGATAGTATGCAGTTTTTGCATAATATTAGTATTTTTAATAAAATATTTTATAAAAATTAAAAAATATAAGATAAAGACAAATGGATTTTTTGTGGGTATACTAGGGCGTGTGAACTTTTGTATTAGCAATAAAAACTGAGAAAATAGGATTTAGCCACTTTTTATGAAGAAGTTGATTAAATCATCAAGTTTTTATCAAGTGTTGATAATTAAATGCTATCAATGTCCAATACACTCTAGTGAATTGATATAAATGTGTTTTTTAAAAAGTTTTTAAATTTAAATTAGGAGAAAGAAATGCCATCAATAACATTTGATTCATTAGAAGTTCCCTTGGCTAACAGCCAAGAAAATATTTTAGATGCAATAAAGAAGTTGGAAAATGTTGGTTGTGTAACAGAATTTGATGAAATTCTAAATGGCTTTCCAATGGGTCATTGGAAAGAATATTATTTGGATGTATTAAAAAATAATGGTTACACAGGTGTGAACCGCACCCCAAAAGTTAGACACACTAACCTTTGGGGTGCTTTTTATGGCAAAATACACAACCGACTTTAAACTGTCTGTGATTGGGTATTATCTTAATCATCATGGCTACAAACAAACCGCCAAACACTTTAATCTAAACCACACAACCGTAGAGCTATGGGTTAAACTCTATCAAGCACATGGCATTGATGGCATAAAAAGACGACACACAAAGGCTGTCTATGACACAGATTTTAAGCTTAATGCCGTTCAAGCCATACAACAGGGCAAATCGCTTACACAACTTGCCATAGAGCTTAATCTGCCACAACCTTCTTTACTGTCAACTTGGTTAAAGTCCTACCAAGCCTTTGGTATAATGGGACTAATACCCAAACCCAAAGGCAAAAAAGCAATGTCAAACAAACACAACGCTAATAAAACCAAATCAACTTGGAAAACCAAACAAGACCACGAAAAAAGTGTGGATGATTTGCTTGATGAACTTGCCTATCTTAGAGCAGAGAATGACTATCTAAAAAAGCTAGATGCCTTAATTCGTCAAAAGGAACAATCAGTACAAACAAAGAACAAGTCCTGATCATCCAAGAATTAAGGCATAAGCACAAACTTGCTGACTTATTGGCAGTGTCAAACTTGCCAAGAAGTGTGTTTTATTACCACATTCGTCAAAGTACAAAGCCTGACAAAGACCTTGACTTAAAAGAACACATTAACCACATCTACCACCAACACAAGGGCAGGTATGGTTATCGTAGAATCACATCAGAGCTTAACAATCAGCTTGCCCAAAAAGGCATGGTCATTAATCATAAACGAGTGCAACGACTGATGGCTAAACTTGGACTCAAAGCATTGGTTCGTCGTCAACGTAAGTTTAATACTTACAAAGGCACAATGGGCAAAGATACCATTCAGGACAATATACTCAAAAGAGACTTTAAAGCAGACAAACCCAATCAAAAGTGGGCAACAGACATCACAGAGTTTAAAGTACAAGACAAGGCAAATGATGGCAGTGTCATTCAAAGAAAACTCTACCTATCGCCCATCATCGACTTGTTTAATGGTGAGATTGTCAGTTATACGATGAAGGACAGACCAACGTATGAGTTGGTCAAAGAGATGTTAAATGATGCCCTATCCAAGCTAAGCCAAGAAAAGATGGATGACAAACCCATCATTCATTCAGACCAAGGCTGGCACTATCAAATGCACCAGTATCAACAAACCCTAAAAGAACAAGGCTTAACCCAAAGCATGTCAAGAAAAGGCAATTGTTTGGATAATGCTGTGATAGAGAGCTTCTTTGGTACGCTAAAACAAGAGATATTTTATGAGACAACCACATTTACATCAACAGATGAACTTAAACAAGTGATTGATGAGTACATACACTACTACAATCATGATAGAATAAAGAGCAAATTAAAAGGACTAAGTCCTGTTAAGTACAGAAACTTAGTCCAATTAGGGTTAATACAACCACTTGCAACAACCTAACCTTTAATCTTATGTCTAAGATTTGGGGGTCGGTTCAGTGAAGTCCTGAGTATTGGTGGCTATGATAGTCGTTATGGTGCATATTATGGTTTGTGGAATCCGCAACGAATGGAATACTCGGAATTTCAAACTTACTTAAAAAATCAACTTCAAGTGTATTTAGATAATCAATTTGCTTAACATGGAGTAACAAAGATGTCCGCAGGTCTTACCTTCCGCCAAGCCGTCAAAGATGAAAAACCCCTACAAGTCGTTGGTACGATTAACGCCAACCATGCCCTACTTGCCAAACGAGCAGGCTTTAAAGCCATTTATCTGTCAGGCGGTGGCGTGGCGGCGGGTTCGCTTGGCTTGCCTGATTTAGGCATTAGTAACCTTGACGATGTTTTGACCGATGTTCGCCGTATTACCGATGTGTGCGATTTACCGCTATTGGTGGACGCTGACACAGGGTTTGGGGCGAGTGCCTTTAACATGGCTCGCACGACCAAATCGCTCATCAAATTTGGGGCGGCAGCCATGCACATTGAAGACCAAGTCGGTGCAAAACGCTGTGGACACCGCCCAAACAAAGCAGTCGTTAGCACCGCAGAAATGGTGGATAGGATTAAATCGGCGGTGGACGCTCGTACCGATGAGAATTTTGTCATCATGGCTCGCACCGATGCCCTTGCCGTAGAAGGCTTACAGAGTGCGATAGACCGTGCCTGTGCCTATGTGGAAGCAGGGGCGGATATGCTCTTTCCAGAGGCGATTACTGACCTTGCCATGTACAAGCAGTTTGCCGATAGTGCAGGCGTGCCAATCCTTGCTAACATTACCGAATTTGGCTCAACGCCCCTTTATACGACCGATGAACTTGCCAGCGTGGACGTGAGTTTGGCATTGTATCCGCTATCGGCATTTCGGGCGATGAATAAGGCGGCGGAGACGGTTTATACTGCCCTGCGAGCGGACGGCACGCAAAAAAATGTCGTGGATATGATGCAAACCCGTGCCGAGCTATACGAACGCATTAATTATCATGCCTTTGAAGATTATTTGGATAATGCGTTTAAAAAATAGGTTTTATTTGGTGCGTAAGGTGCGTATGACGCACCGTTAAGGTGAAATATTGCAAATTGGTAAGGTAATGAGCGATAAGCAAAATTTAGATTTCAAAAAATCCTATAAACATCTATCAAGTATGCCAACGTATTTATTGTACTTTGTTTTGCATTTATTTGGCATACTTTCAAGAATGGGATTTATAAAAATTGAAATCAAAAATAACATTGATGATTATTTATTTCTCACCATGCTTTTCTCTACTGTAATAATAGGACTAATCTTTATGATTTGCGGTAAAAAATGGATAAGAACTTATTTTTCCAAACAACAATTTTCACCAGAAAAATTGAACAAATATGAGCAAATATCCAATTATTTTCATAAAATTACTTTTGTCATTGTACTGACTTATTGGACATTACATTTGGTATTGTTCCATAAAGGTATTTTTACGATATAAATGTGTAGGAGAGAATTACATTCGCCCAAAATTCAATACTTTACACAGGGTAATGTGATTTGCCCCTTACAAAATATCCAAAAGGTATAATTAGAGAACAATACCTACATTTTTATCAATTTTTCAACACTTAATTGTAAAACGGTGTGTATTACATACCTTACCCAAACCCTAAAACTTTTAAAAAATTTAAATATCCCAATCAAGTATGAAAAGGATATTTGATAGGATAATCACTTATTAAAGTCATTATCCAAAATAGCGATAATTTAGCAATAAATTATCATTTGACCCATTAAGGACGAAAGGAAACATTGCAATGACCGAAAATGCACTACCCAAAGTGGACGGCTTTAAACCCAAAAAATCAGTTGCCCTAAGCGGACAAGTGGCAGGCAATACCGCCCTATGTACGGTCGGCAAATCAGGTAATGATTTGCATTATCGTGGTTATGATATTTTGGATTTGGCAAATAATTGCGAATACGAAGAAGTTGCCCATTTGCTCATTCATGGACATTTGCCAAACAAATTTGAGCTCATCGCCTATAAGCAAAAACTCAAAACCTTGCGTGGCTTGCCAATCCGTGTGATTGAAGTGTTAGAGAGCCTACCTGCTCACACGCACCCTATGGACGTGTTGCGTACGGGCGTATCCATGCTTGGCTGTGTACACCCAGAGCGTGAGAGTATGCCTGCCAGTGAAGCTCGTGATATTGCCGATAAGCTCATCGCCTGCTTTGGCTCTATGCTTTTGTATTGGTATCAATACAGCCACAATGGCAAACGCATTAGCGTGGAGAGCGAAGAAGACAGCATTGGCGGTCATTTCTTGCACCTGTTGCACGGCAAACGCCCCACGGCGTATCATGTCAAGGCAATGCACATTTCGCTGATTTTGTACGCCGAGCATGAGTTTAATGCGTCCACGTTTACCAGTCGTGTGATTGCAGGGACAGGGTCGGATATGTATTCGTGCATTAGCGGAGCTATCGGAGCGTTAAAAGGCCCAAAACATGGCGGAGCCAACGAAGTGACGTATGACATTCAAAAACGCTATCGCAACGCTGACGATGCCGAGACGGACATTCGTGAACGTATCGCCAAAAAAGAGATTATCATCGGTTTTGGACACCCTGTTTATACCATTAGCGACCCACGCAATGTCGTCATCAAGCAAGTCGCCAAAGACCTATCCGAAGAAACAGGCGATATGCGACTGTTTGACATTGCCGAGCGGTTGGAGACCTTAATGTGGAACGAGAAAAAAATGTTCCCAAATCTGGATTGGTTCTCTGCCGTGTCCTACCAAAAAATGGGCGTGCCAACGGCGATGTTTACCCCACTCTTTGTCATCGCACGCACGGCAGGCTGGTCGGCTCATATCCTAGAACAGCGTGCGGACGGTAAGATTATCCGCCCAAGTGCCAATTATACAGGCCCTGAGGATTTGGCATTTGTGCCGATGAATGAGCGGTAATTAAATAAAACAAGGGCATATTTTTAATTGGGAAAATGTGCCTTTGTTTTTAAAATTTGGAATATTAATGTTAAATTTAGAAATTTGTGATAATGGAAATCATAAAGTCGTTTATTATCGCAATGCCGATGATGTGGCAATTAGGGTTACAATTTTGGATTTGAATAATAACATTATTCAAGATTTAATTTCTGAATATGATAAGACTGGCAGAAATATTTGTGATGTGCTATTTGGTAAAGACCCAACCAAAATTATTGCTTATCGTGAATATCATTTTCGTGATAATGAAAAACACGACAGTGGTTGGACAGATTATAAAAAAGTGAATGGCGAATTTGTCAAACTACATTCACAAAGTGGTGGTTGGATTATTAAAGACGAATTGTCTCGCTGTGATTGGTTTTATCCAAATGGCGAATTGGCGTTTTATGAATTATTTAAATTTGATAATGATATTGGTGGAATGTGCAAGGAATATTCTTATTTTCCAAATGGAGAAAGAATTGTTGAATTTTGTGATGAACCAAGATTAGAACATTTTGATGATTATTATTTGGATTTTATTTAACAATCTAGACAACCTTAGGAGTAATAGACATAATGCAACAAATACAAAATGATATAAATCTTTTAATTGCAAAGAAAAAAGCATTAATGCTGAATGACCCTATAATCTATGAAATTTGGTATGAAATGATAAAAATTCTCACTAAAAACAAAGAGTTAACTTTTGCTTATTTGAAGATGATTTCACAAGAAGAAGTTTATTGGATATCCGAGATATTTGAAGACCTATCAGAAGAGTTTCAAGATGAAAGTTTTATATCGCTACTCAATGAATTACAAGATAAATATCCTAGCATTGACTTATCTATGGATATTTTGTATTCAAAAAAGGCTATAAAATAGATTTAATTCAGAACGGTGCGTAATACACACCTTACGCTTACGATTATAATGCTTTTTTTAATCAATATTTCTTTAAAAATAGGACAGTCATAATGTCAAATCAAGGTTTTCCTGCTGGTAATTTGGTACATACCGATAAAGGATTAGTGCCAATTCAAGAGATTAAAGTGGGTGATATGGTGTTATCTCGTCCTGAATTGGGCGATAAAGACACTCCAACGGAATATAAGTGTGTTTTAAAAACTGTTTGTTTAAGGGAAAACGCAATTACACAAATTTCCTATATTGCCGAAACAGAGCCTTTAATAATCAAATCAATCTATTTAACAGACAATCATTTGGTATGGGTTCAATCCGATAATAAATGGACTTCAACCATTGATTTACAAATAGGTTCAAAACTTAGCTTTAAATCCCAAGACATAAATGCGTATTTGATTGGAGCTGTTGAAGTTTTTGAAGTAGCTACTAAAACAAGAGATGTAGTTGGTTTGGTTCACAATAAAGACTTTAATGATGAATGGGATCAAGGTATTGTAATAAGTTCATCAGAAGGTTTAAAAACATTCTATATTAGTGATCTTAATGGAGAAAGCCTAGAAGAGACTTATAACGGAGAATATATTTATGTTGATGATTTTCCAAAAATTTCTTGTAGTAATCAAAATCCATTTAATAACTTGCTTTCACATACTTACAATAAATTCAAAGCTTCTATATATAATTTAGAAGTAGAAGACTATCATACTTATTTTGTTGGTAAAGACGGTATTTGGGTTCATAACGCCAATTTTATCAAGGCATAACCCTTACCCAAAACCCAAAATAGCGTTTATTATTTAATTTTTCACAGCCAAAGAAAAGGAAACTTAGCAATGAAAAACTACCGTAAACCCTTAGCCAATACCGAGCTACATTATTATGATGTAGAACAAGCGATTAACGACATTCGCCCCAATGCTTATGAACGCTTGCCCTACACCGCCAAAGTGCTTGCCGAACAGCTCGTGCGAAACTGCCACGATGCCCCACAATTGGGCGATTATTTGGGGCAACTTATTGATAACAAACAAGAGCTGGATTTTCCGTGGTATCCTGCCCGTGTGGTGTGCCATGATATTTTGGGGCAGACGGCATTGGTGGATTTGGCAGGACTTCGTGATGCCATTGCCGAGCAAGGGGGCGACCCGTCCAAAGTCAATCCTGTGGTACAAACTCAGCTTATCGTGGACCATTCGCTGGCGGTGGAGCATGGGGGCGATGACCCTGATGCTTTCGCCAAAAACCGTGCGATAGAAGACAGACGTAATGACGACCGTTTTCACTTTATAGAATGGACAAAAACCGCCTTCAAAAACGTGGACGTTATCCCTGCTGGCAACGGCATTATGCACCAAATCAACCTTGAAAAAATGTCGCCTGTGGTGCAAGCACGAGACGGCATAGCGTTCCCTGATACTTGCGTTGGGACGGATAGCCACACACCGCACACGGACGCATTGGGCGTGATTTCGGTGGGCGTGGGCGGTCTTGAAGCCGAATGCGTGATGCTCGGCTTGCCGTCCATGATGCGAACACCTGACATCGTGGGCGTGCATTTGACAGGCAAAAGACAGGCAGGGATTAGTGCGACTGATATTGTGCTTGCCTTGACTGAGTTTTTGCGAGCTGAGAGAGTGGTGGGGGCGTATTTGGAGTTTTTTGGGGAAGGGGCGAGCAGTCTGTCGGTGGGCGATAGAGCGACCATTGCCAACATGACTCCAGAATATGGGGCGACCGCAGGGCTGTTTTATATTGACCAAAACACGCTGGATTATCTGACCTTGACAGGACGTGAGAGCGAGCAGGTCAAATTGGTGGAAAATTATGCCAAAACCGTTGGGCTATGGGCGGACGATTTGGCAGGGGCGGAGTATGGGCGAGTGCTGACGTTTGATTTGTCAAGCGTAACTCGCAATATCGCAGGCCCAAGTAATCCACACGCCAAAGTGGCAACGAGCGAGCTAAAACAAAAAGGCATCGCAGGGACGGTAGAAGAGCGTGATGACGGTCTGATGCCTGACGGTGCGGTGATTATCGCCGCCATTACAAGCTGTACCAATACTTCTAACCCAAGAAATACCGTTGCCGCAGGGCTTTTGGCGAAAAAGGCAAATGAATTAGGCTTAACTCGTAAACCGTGGGTGAAGTCGTCCTTTGCCCCCGGTTCTAAGGTTGCCGAAATTTATCTAAATGAAGCAGGGTTACTCCCTGAGCTTGAAAAGTTGGGCTTTGGTATTGTTGGCTTTGCCTGTACGACTTGTAATGGCATGAGTGGGGCGTTGCGACCAGAGATTCAGCAAGAAATCATAGACCGAGACCTATACGCCACAGCCATTCTATCAGGCAACCGTAACTTTGACGGACGCATTCACCCTTATGCCAAGCAAGCCTTTTTGGCAAGTCCGCCGTTGGTTGTGGCGTATGCCATTGCAGGGACGATACGTTTTGACATTGAAAATGACGTGCTGGGCTATCATGACGGCAAGCCTGTGTACCTAAAAGACATCTACCCAAGCGATGATGAGATTGATGAGATTGTCGCCAACTGCGTAAAACCTGAGCAGTTTCGGCAGGTGTATATCCCCATGTTTGATTTGGATAAGTCAAAACAGGCAACCAGTCCGCTCTATGACTGGCGACCCATGTCCACCTATATCCGCCGTCCGCCCTACTGGGAAGGGGCGTTAGCAGGGGAGCGGACGCTGACAGGCTTGCGACCTTTGGCGATATTGCCTGATAATATCACGACCGACCATTTGTCGCCGTCCAATGCCATTGTCAAAAATTCGGCGGCAGGCGAGTACCTTGCCAAAATGGGCGTGCCAGAAGAAGATTTTAACAGCTATGCCACGCACAGGGGCGACCATTTGACCGCACAACGGGCGACTTTGGCAAATCCCAAACTCTTTAATGAAATGGTGCGAAACGAAGACGGCACGGTGCGTCAAGGCTCTTGGGCTCGCATTGAACCAGACGGTACGGTTGTGCGAATGTGGGAAGCAATTGAGACCTATATGGAGCGGGGTCAGCCTTTAATCATTATTGCAGGGGCGGACTATGGGCAAGGGTCAAGCCGAGACTGGGCGGCAAAAGGCGTGCGACTGGCTGGCGTGGAAGTGATTGTCGCAGAAGGTTTTGAACGCATTCATCGCACCAATCTGATTGGTATGGGTGTGCTACCGCTACAATTTAAAGACGGTATTAATCGCCATACGCTCGCCCTTGACGGTACAGAAATCTATTCGGTGCAAGGAGAAATCTCGGCTCGCTCGGAATTAAGTCTAATCATAGAACGCAAAAATGGCAAGGTAGAAAGCGTGCCTGTTTTATGTCGCCTTGATAGCGATAGTGATGTGAGAACTTATAAGGCGGGGGGGGGGGTGTTACAGCAATTTGCGGGGGAATTTTTGGACAACTAAAAATTTGTAAATCGCATAAGGACAAGGCAATTTTGTGGTAGAATTGTCCTTGTCTTTAAAATATAGGAAACTGAAATGAGAGTTGATGATTTTTCACAAGAAGGCTATTTTTGGCTAAAAGACGAGCAAAATAAAAAGTTTTCTGGAACTGTAACAGTCAAAAATGGGGGAAATTCTACGCTAAAAATTCAAGTAGATGATTATGCTAATTTAAAAGAATTCCAAGATAAGTTTTGGCAACAAAAAGAAAATATTATTATTTATGGGGATTGTAATAATAAATTTTCAGTATTTCTTGACTGCTTTATTCAAACAGTTGGAAATAATTTTGTATTATTTCAAATAGGAAAATCTATTTTTGACACTTTGCCTAATTATGATTTTTCAAAACCTAAATTTATTAAATTTTCATTTGATAATATATATACTTGGGTAAAAAATAACTTTAAGGTAATTGAAAATGAAATTTCCTATGAAAATAAAAAAGTTTTTTTAGAATTTCCTATAAGAAATGATGTTGTATTATTTTCAAATCAAGATTTTGAAATATCTGTAAATTTTCTCTACCAAACCAAACATAATGAACAAATAAATGACTATACTTCATCAATTATAGAAAAACCATATATACAAATTAGTATTTTAAATGATAATTGCTCTAATTTTTAATTCTTATTTGAGAAAATTTATAAATTTATTGGTTTTATTTTAATAGATGCAGGAAAAATTTCGTCTTTAACAAATGTACAGGTCGGTTATGTGGAAAATTATTTTTCTCCTATTTATTATACATCATCTCCTTTTATAAGTGAGTTAAAAGATGTCTCAAAATCTGATTTCTGCTTTGGTTTGGATAGCATTATTAAACTTAAAGAAAACAATATTGACATTATTAAAACTTGGTTTGATAATTTTGACCATTTATCAAATAGCTTGAATTTATATATTAATAAAAAATCGGCAAAAAATGTGCATATTGATACACATTTTGTATGGCTAACACAGGCTTTGGAAGGATTTCATAAGTTAGCTATTGATAATAAAAAAATAATCTTAAAAGAAAGATTAGAAAAACTTTTTGAAGTAACTGATATTCTTGAAATGAAATTATTTGATATTGCAAAAATTAAAAGTCTTGTTCCAAATATAGTGAAACTTAGAAACCACTTCATTCACTCAAACAATGAATTTCAAATGGGTCAAAAATTAGCTTACAATATTTTGGCTTTCAACTATCTGTTGGAACTTATATATCTTTTAAATTTGCTAAAATTTTTAGGTTTAAATGACAATCATTTACAAGGACTATTAACTGTACACATCAAAGGTTATCATTTGCAAAATACAAAAAACCATACAGCCAAATTTATCAATGATTATTTTGCAATGGAAAATCAAAATCCCCAAAACGGTGCGTAATACGCACCTTACGCCCCACACCAAAAGGAATAAGGAACTTAAAATGCAAACCCCAACCCCCGCCACTTATATGCGTGGTGGCACATCAAAAGGCATATTTTTTAATTTGGCGGATTTGCCAAAGCCTTGCCAAGTGGCAGGGCAGGCACGAGACGCATTTTTACTCCGTGTCGTGGGCAGTCCTGACCCCTATGGCAAGCAGATTGACGGTATGGGCAATGGTTCATCAAGCACGTCCAAAGTCGTGATTTTGTCGCCATGTACGGACGGCACGCACGATGTCAATTATCTGTTTGGGCAGGTGGCGATTGATAAAGCGATGATTGATTGGTCAGGCAACTGTGGTAATTTGACAGGGGCGGTGGGGGCGTTTGCCATTACCAATGGCTTGGTACAGGCGGATAAAATCCCTGATAACGGCATTTGCACGGTCAAGATTTATCAGCAAAACATTGGCAAAACCATTATCGCCCACATTCCTATCAAGGACGGACAAGTCCAAGAAACAGGCGATTTTGAGCTTGACGGCGTAACCTTCCCCGCCAGTGAAGTTAAGATAGAATTTATTGACCCTGTGGACGATGACGGCGAGATGTTCCCTACAGGCAATTTAAAGGACAGACTTAGCGTGCCTGATGTGGGCGAATTTGACGTTACCTTTATTAACGCTGGCATTCCCACGATATTTTTAAGAGCGTCTGATTTGGGTTTTACAGGTACGGAATTGCAAAAAGACATTAATTCCAATGGCGAGATTTTAGCCAAATTAGAAAAAATCCGAGCCTATGGAGCGGTACAAATGGGTTTAATCAGCCACATTGATGAAGCCCAAACACGCCAGCACACCCCAAAAATCGCTTGGGTTGCACCCCCTGCCGACTATGTTTCATCAAGTGGCAAAACCGTCAAGGCGGACGACATTCATCTACTGGTGCGAGCGATGAGCATGGGGCAGTTGCACCACGCCATGATGGGAACAGCGTCTGTGGCAATCGGCACGGCAGGCACAATCGTTGGCACGCTTGTTAATGACGTGGCAGGCGGTCAAGAGCTAAATGAGGTGTGCTTTGGACACCCATCAGGCACGCTCACGGTGGGCGGTCAGTCCGAGTGTGTAAATGGTAAATGGCTCGCTCGTAAGGTATCCATGAGCCGTTCGGCACGGCGGTTGATGGTGGGGCAGGTGTTTGTGCCTGAGGATAGTTTTTAAGCCAACATCACCAATAAAGTAAGTCTTAGGATTCAAAAACCATGAAAATCTCAAATGTTATTATAATTACTGGTCTGTTGGCATTGTCACTTGTCGCAAATCTGGTGTGGGCAGATGTGCCCGATGTGGTAAATAGTCCCAATGTCAACAACTGCGATAAAAGAGATGAGTTGGTTGATACTGTGTTAAAAGGGCATTATGAGTACGTGAGCTGTTTTTCAGAAGGATTGGCTAGGGTTAGTGTATATGATGACACATCTCCTAATCTGAGCCGATTTGGATTTATTGACAAGACAGGCAGGCTTGTTGTTCCCTTGAAATATGATTATGCCCGTCAATTTAGTGAGGGGGTTGCCAATGTCAGTTTGGGCGATGACAGTTACTTTATTGACAAAATAGATAGGGTTGTTATTGATGTGTCGGAGTATGACATGGTTTGGGATTTTCATGGTGGGCTAGTGAGGATCTCAAAAAATCACCCAAGCGGACATCCGTTTAAGGGCATGCAAGGTTGTTTGGATAAGTCGGGTAAGGTTGTTATTGATGTAGCTTATCTAGAATTGGGGTGTTTTGCTGATAGTAATGAAGAGGTAGCACTAAAATATGTGAACGATGATGTCAAGGTGGGCGTCATCAATCGGCAAAATCAGACGGTAATTGACTTTGATTATGCCATGTTATCGCCCATTGATGAGCAGGGACTGTATGTGGCTATCAAGGATTGCTCACCTTTTTTGGCAGGGTTTGTGAGTGATGAACTGTTAGGGTATTGCCGCTATGGCGTGATAGATGGGCGTGGTGGTGTGGTTGTGGATTTTAATTATCAAGGGTTGGTATTTGATGATGGGGTTTTGATTGCCAAAAAAGACGATAAATTTGGCAAGATTACCTTAGGTGGCGATGTCATTACGCCGTTGGTGTACGATGATGTTGGTGATTTGCCCGACTGACGGGTTGATAGTTAGCCACCAAATAAGGTGGTTTTTCATTTTTAAACAGAATAAAATTTGATATAATAGACGGTTTATATTTTAAGAAAAACACACCGTGATTTTACGCACTTACATGATACGCCAAGTTGCCACAACAACCGCCCTTGTTTTGGGGTTTTTGGTGGTCATGCTCTTGGGTGGTCGCCTGATACGTTATTTTGGTATGGCTGCCGAAGGGGGGCTTGATGTTGGGGTGCTGTGGACGCTCATCGGCTATAACTTACCTTATTTTTTGGAATTGATTTTTCCTTTGTCCTTTTTTATCGGGCTTATGCTGGTGTTTGGGCGACTGTATGCCGACCATGAGATGGCGGTACTAAACGCAGGTGGGATAAGTCGTGGGGCGGTGTCAAGGCGGATTTTGCCGTTGGTGGTGGTGGTGTTTGTCATGCAGGGTTTTATCACGCTCATCGGTAAGCCGTGGGGCGTGGCAAAGGCGACCAACATTTGGCAAGAGCAGTCGGTGGTGGAGATTTTTGATTTGATTCGCACCAAAGAGTTCATCAGTAGTGGCGACTATCATCTGTATGTGGGCGAAGTGGGCGATGAGCGTGAGTTTTTAAAAGACGTCATCGTCATTCAGATGAATGATGGTAAGCAGGCAGATAACCCAAGCACACCAACCACGCAGAGAGCCATAGAGCAGGGCGACCCGCTACACGCTGATAACCTAGACACGAGCAAAATCCCAAGCGAGCTACTATCCGACAAAGACACCATTATCCTAGCCAAATCCGCAACCCAAGTGCCGACCGCTACGCATGATGGCTCGGTGGTGCTTGATTTGCACGAAGGGCGACGTTATGAAGTGGATACCGCCAGTCGTCAGTACAGCCAAGTGGGCTTTGGGCGGTATCGCATTCATCTGACGGGCAAAAGCGAGAGCCAAGGACGCCCGATGAAGATAGAAGGCATTGCCACAAGCGAGCTTTTGGGCGTGCGTGGGGTGCAAGGCGAGATAACCCTAAAAAATACGTTTAGCCCACAGCAGGTGCGTGCTGAGCTCGGTTATCGTCTGTCGTTGCCTTTTTTGATGATTATCGCTGTGCTACTTGCCACACCGCTTGCGACCGTGCGACCCCGTCAAGGCAGATGGCTCAAACTCATCCCTGCGATGTTTATTTTCGTGGCGAACGTGCTGATTTTGATTTCTCTAAAAGAGAGTATTGCCAAAGGCAAGATTGGCGTGTACATCTATCCTGTGGCATTGGTGCTGTTCATCGCCTTTGCCTTGTATCTAAATTATCATGACCGTGTCATGGCACAGCTTCGCCGAAATCGTATCAGTCGCCAAGGTCATCAGCAGTCAGGGCAGGGGGTGTCATGAAAGCATGGATTTTACCCCGTTATGTCATCCGCTCGGCACTGTTTGCCATGATGGGAGCGGTGGTGGGCTTGTGGCTATTGCAAATCATCTTTGCCTATCTGTCCGAGCTTGAAAACTTATCCGAGACTTATACGTATCTTGACGCGTTACGCTTTATTTTATACCGTTCGCCTTATTTTTTGGTGCAGTTTATCCCCACGGGGGCATTACTGGGGGCGGTGATAGGGCTTGGACTGCTGGCGGGCAACAGCGAGCTTGTGGTCATGCGAGCGTCTGGGGTGAGCGTGTACCGCATTATCGGGTATGCGATGTTGCCAGCGTTTTTATTTGTGGTCATCTCATTGGCGGTCAATCAATTTATCCTGCCCACAACCAACCAAAAAGCGTCGCAGATAGCCACGCATACCGCCACGACCGATAAGCTCTTTACGGTCAATGGCTACTGGGCAGTGAATGACACCGAGCAAGGGCAAGAGATTGTCTATATCAGTTATGCTGACTCGGACGGCAAACTGGGGGCAACCAAACGTTACTATCTGGATAAAGGGGCGAATCTGACGGGGGCGACCCGTGCAGGCAGTGGCGCGTTCCACGAGCAGGCAGGCGATGATTATCAGTGGCAACTGACTGACGTGGCACAGCTGACCGTAGGCGATACGGGTGTCTCTCGCAGTTTTGACACGCACAAGACCTTATCACTGCCCCTTGCTCCGAGTGATGTTCATCTTTTGACCAAAGAAGCCGAAGATTTGTCCTTGACCGACCTATACGCTCATCATCAGCTCATGAGTCATCAAGGCAAACGCTCGTTACGCCACGAAGTCGCCTTTTGGCAAAAGCTCTTATCCCCCTTTACTGTGCTGTCATTGGTGCTGGTGGCGTCGTCCTTTGTGTTTGGGTCGTTGCGTTCGCAAGGGCTTGGCTTGCGGATTGTCATGGCGTTATTGACAGGGCTGTTATTTAGCTATTTGACCGATTTGACAGGGTTTGTGGCATTGGCGACAGGGCTTTCCCCGTTTTTTATGGCGTTATTGCCGATTATTATTAGTGCTGGCGTGGGGATTTATCTACTGCAAAGACGGCAATAAAAATGGGCGGGAGATTGCCCATTTTTATGGTTATTTTTAAATTAAAAATCAAATTTGCCATTTAGTGTATGGCAAATCATTACAAGCTCAATAATATAAGGGTGTAGGGGCGTGCTGAGCACGCCTTGTAAAATTGTCAAAGGCTGTCCAAAGTAAGCCTTTCAAAGCGTATGGCGAATATTAAGCCCGTTAGGGTCATGATATGATTAATCACGCCTTATTTTGATGAGCGAGTAATCTTATTATCACGAAATACCAAACCGCTATTAGGAAAATCAAGTTCGGTTAAGCGTTTTAATTCACCAAAGGCACGGTTATTTTTATCTATCATCAGCCCATTTTCTTTGGTCTGATAAATGGACACCACATCTGCCGAGACGAATTTGCCGTCAGTTTGCATGGTGACATTGACAATGGGGGCAATACCGTTTAGTCCACGCACATTAAACACCCCATAAGTATTAAAATTCCCCAAACTGTACGCGATAAAGCGGTCTTTATAAACTTCTACCGCCCGAGTTACGTGGGGGCCATGCCCGATGACGATGTCCGCCCCCACATCAATGAGACTGTGCGAGAATTTATAGACATCGCCACGATTTTCATTTAGATACATCTCGGTGGTTTTGGGAACACGCACATGATTTGCCCCTTCGGCACCGCCATGAAACGAGACGATGACGATGTCCACTTTTTTATCCAGCTCTTTGACATAGCGTTTGGCGGTCTCTAAGTCATTGATAGAGAGCGTACCGATGTTTGGGGCAAAGGCGACCATGCCGTATTTTACGCCATTTTTGGTGAATGTGGTCGTGGGCTTGGACAGCAGTCCAGCATAGTAGATACCGACATCAGCGAGCGTGTTTTTGGTACTGGTGCGTCCGACATCGCCAAAGTCGCCTGTGTGGTTATTGGCAAGGCTTAACACATTAAACCCTGCGTCCTTGATGATTTTGGCGTAGCGGGTTGGCATACGAAAGGCATAGCAGGTCATGGGTTTGGGCTGACCTGTCTCGGGGTCTATGGCAGGCGTGTTAGGGCATTTGGTGGAGTTGCCTTCGTCTAGTAGTACCCCTTCTAAGTTGCCAAAGACCACATCGCCTTTTAGGTGGGGTTTGACGTATTTAAAGCTATCACGTCCGTCATTGGGTGGTAAAAAGCCCACATTGGGAAAGGACGACCCGATCATGATATCGCCCACCGCCACGATGTTGATAAGTCCGTCTTTGTTTGGGGTGGCGGTGTCATCGCCATGACCAAATAACAAATCACCATCGCTGATGATTATCTCATCACTGACGATGGTGCTACTGCCTTGATTGGGATTGTATTCAAAATCATCAACTTTGTGGGCGACATAGCTCACCACGTCATTTTTATAAGTTGTGGCGGTGTAAGTCACCGTATCGCCAAAGTCAGCGATTTTTTGTGAAAAGTGCGTTTGGGTCTCGGCACTGCATGATTGGCATAAGATACCCAGTGTCATAAAACACAGCAATGATAATCTTGTCATAAAAATTCTCCTTAATTTGTAAAATACCATATCACCCAAAACACACCACGCCCAATACCACGCCTTTTTCTGCCCCTGTTACGGCAGGCAGGTTGCCTGTTTGCATGAGCATATTTTGGCGAGCCAGCCACGCAAAGGCAACCGCTTCCACCCAAGTGGGACTGATACCCACCGTGTCGGTGCTATGTATGATAAAGTTCGGCAGATGATAACCAAGCCGTGCCAGTAGATGAGTGTTATACGCACCGCCACCGCAGATGTAGAGCGTGTTGTGGGTTTTGGAAAATTTGGCAATCTCACGGCTTGCCGATAGGGCGGTAAACTCGCACAAAGTCGCTTGCACGTCCACAGGCGTGATGTCAAAATCTGCCAACATCTCATCAAGCCACGCCATATTAAAGGCTTCTCGCCCTGTGGATTTGGGGGCGGATTGTGCCAAAAAGGGGTGAGTCATGAGCTTGTCAAGCAAGGCAAAATCCACCGCCCCTGATTTTGCCCAGTCGCCATGTTTGTCATAGCCGACCCCCTGATGACGGCATATCCAGCCGTCCATAAGCAGGTTCGCCACGCCTGTGTCATAGCCTGTTACGTCATCGCCCAGTACGGTGATATTGGCAATCCCGCCCAAATTTAAAATCACGGTTTGACTGTCATCGGCTGTCTCATCTTGTCCAAAAATGGCTTGATGAAAGGCGGGGACTAAGGGAGCTCCTTGACCGCCCACCGCCATGTCTCGTCTACGAAAGTCTGACACCACCGCAATGCCTGTGCGTTCAGCTAGGATATTGGGGTCAAGCAGTTGCAGGCTAAACCGCCACTCGGGACGATGTCGCACCGTCTGCCCATGACAGCCAATGGCGGTGATGTCATCGCTTGTCAGCTCGGTTTTGGCAAGCAGTTCATTGACAATCTCACTGGCAAATTCACCATACAGATGGCTTGCCAAACCCCAAAAATCAAGCTCGCTAAATCGGTCAAATTCACCCATATCAAGGTGTGATATGCCATTTGGCGTACACAGTGCCAATAAAATCGCCCGCAATTTGTTACAAAAGGGCTTACTATGAGTGGCAATAATTTTGGGCGTATCACCGTCAAAGTCGCACAGCACAGCATCTAGGGCATCAAGACTTGTTCCGCTCATCATGCCAATATAGTAGCGGTCTGCCAAATCCACGTCAAAGGCGGTATTACAGATCATGTTTATCCTTAGGTTGAACTGATTATTTGGTTAACATGGGTTGTAAAATATCCATCATACCAAACTTTAAAGTATGTGATTGGGTTTTAAAATGTAACAAAATATGTCAAAAACGATAAAATTCATTGAATAGACGCTAAAAAAGCAATGATGTTATCAAATTTTTAACAATTCTTTACTATTATAATGTATTATTCTAAATGAGCTGATGATATATTAATGCAATCAACTTAGGACACCTAACATCTAAGGTGATTTTATTAGACACTTTTCATTTTCCAAGGAGAAATCATGAAATTTTTAAAGGCTCTTGTTCCTGCCCTAGCATTGGTTGCTACTGTTTCGCACGCAAGTGATATCTTAGACCACAAACAAGCCGTCAGAGATACCACAAAAGTGCGTCAAGTAAATTATACCTGTGCCACAGGTGGTAGATTGACAGTCAAATATGGCTTTAATGAGCAAAGCCAACCAACTTATGCTGAGGCAGTTGTTGGTGGCAAAAATCGCTTCATGCCCATCAATCTTGCCCGTTCAGACGTGTCAGGTACTTTCTTTGGTCAAGAAGACAGCTACACACTCGGTGTGGATGCTCTAACGCTTGGTAATTACCACAGAGTAGGTTTGGCAAGCATTCAAGACCCTGCCAGCGAGATCATGCACAAAGATTGCCGAGTGGTTAGCATTAACAAAATCAAAGGTTAATACGCCATACTCAAAAAATAGTCCCAATTGGGACTATTTTTTTGTAAAATAAATATTCAAAGTGTTTTAATCAAAATTAGTTTGTTATAATAGCACAATTTTTTATAAAAAGGTGTCTCATGTCAAATTTCTTATCTCCTGCCGAACAACTTGAACTTCTAAAACGTGGTGTGGTTGAGATTTATTCCGAAGAAGATTTATTAAAAAAACTCGCCAAAGGTCGCCCCTTGCGTATCAAACTTGGCATGGACCCTACCGCTCCTGATTTGCATTTTGGACATACGGTTGTGTTAAATAAATTGCGTCATTTTCAGGATTTGGGACATGAAGTATTGTTTTTGATTGGCGACTATACTGCTCGCATTGGCGACCCGTCTGGCAAAAACGCCACCCGCCCACCGCTATCCGAAGAGCAAGTCAAAGCAAATGCCGAAACCTACGCCAAGCAAGTCTTTAAAATCCTAGACAAAGACAAAACGACCATTATGTTTAACTCGGACTGGTTTGGCAAAATGAGTGCAGGGGATATGATCCAGCTCGCCAGTCAGCTTACCGTGTCTCGTATGCTTGAACGTGATGATTTTTCAAAACGCTACAATAGCCAAACCCCAATCGCCATTCATGAATTTTTATACCCCCTTGTGCAAGGCTATGACAGCATTGCCATGGAAGCTGATGTGGAGATTGGCGGTACTGACCAGACCTTTAACGTGCTTATGGGGCGTACCCTGCAAGGTCGCTACGGCAAAGAGCCACAGGTGTGCCTGACCATGCCCCTTTTGGAAGGCTTGGACGGTGTACAAAAAATGTCCAAATCGCTTGGTAACTACATTGGCATTGACGAACCTGCGGGCGTGATGTACCAAAAAATCCTATCCATGCCCGACACGCTCATCGCTCGCTATTTTGAGCTTTTGAGCTTTAAGCCGATGAGTGAAGTGAATGCTTTGCTTGATGAAATGGCGAACGGACGCAACCCCCAAGAATTAAAGAAAATCCTAGCCCATGAGCTGATTGAGCGTTTTCATGACAAAGAGTCTGCCGACAACGCCCACCGCTCGGCAGGCAACCGCTTGGCGGACGGGGAGTTGCCCATTGATTTGCCCGAAGTGTCGCTGTCTCTTGACGGTGCGGACAAGCTCTTTATCACCCAAGTGCTCAATCAAGCCAGCCTTGCCAAGAACTCCGCCCAAGCCAAAGATATGCTCTCTCGTGGGGCGGTCAAAGTGGACGGACAAGTCGTGGACGCAAGTTTTGCCCTAAGTGTGGGGCAGACGGTGGTGATACAAGCAGGGAAAAAGGCGTATGCTAGGGTGAGTGTGAATTAAAAACCCTTAAAAGAGATGTTGCATATCGATAGGGGTGAGTCATATTCGCCCTTATCTAAAATTTGATAAATTTATCCATATCAAAATATTATATATTTAGATTGGTAAACATAAATAAGGACTGTTATGAAACGTGCGTATGTATTTAAAGATGAAAAATCCCATAAATTTTGGGTAATTGATTATGATGATGTTAGCGAAGACCTTTCGGTTAATTTTGGAAAGGTTGGCACAGCAGGTAAGTATCAAATCAAAGAATTTGATGACAATCAAGAATGCCAAAAACAAGCCCAAAAACTCATTGATAGTAAAATTAAAAAAGGTTATGTATTAGATAAGGATTTTGACTTTATCAATCATCTTTATTTTGATGATATTGAATATGGTTTAAATCAAAAAACAAGCCACCCCAATTTTACCGCTCATTTTAAAGATGAGATATATTTATCTTGCTATGGTGAAGAATCTCCTTTTGGCAATGACGCAGGGGCGGATACTTTTGCTGATTTAGAAGAGTATATTAGAAAGCATGGTGATAAAAATATTTTAGAATTTCCCTACAAAGTCATGATGAGTTGGGGTTATCAATATTATATTCCGCCTACTCATGAAAATACCCAAGAAACCGCATTAAAAGAATTGCTAGACAATGACAGCGATTTTATTACACAACTTGACCAAGTTATTATCGCAACGGCATTTGGTCAAATTAAGATTATGGGAAAAATCAATCCAGAGTTAAAAGAATTGGCATTATTAGCCTTAGAGCGAATCAAGAAATCATTTGTGATATTAGGTTATGACGAAAGCAAGATAACACAAATGCTATACCGTGATTTAGAAAATTTTAAGTAATTTATATGACAAAAATAGACCATGCAATAAAAACAGGCATCTACCGCCATTACAAAGGCAACCTTTACCAAGTCCTACACACCGCCCGCCATTCCGAGACCGAAGAGACGCTTGTCGTCTATCGTGCCTTATATGGCGATTATGGGGTCTGGGTACGCCCGTTGGCTATGTTTTGTGAAAGCGTAACGATTGACGGCAAGACCTTGCCACGGTTTGAGCTTATTAAGGAATTACCATGAATTTTGAAATCATTGACCTTGTTGTCGGTACAGGCAAAGCGTGCGAGCGTGGGGCGTTAATCACGGCTCATTACACAGGCACGCTCACAGACGGTAGTGAGTTTGACTCATCGCACAGCCGTGGGCAAGCCTTTGAGACTGTCATTGGGACAGGACGTGTGATTAAGGGCTGGGATTTGGGCGTATTGGGGAGCCAGATTGGTGAAAAACTGCTTGCCAAATGGGGTATGAGCGTGGATTTGCCAGCGTGCGAGCCGATGAGAGTTGGCGGAAAAAGACGGCTTATTGTCCCTGCTTTTTTGGGCTATGGCGAGCGTGCGGTGGGTAAGATTCCGCCCAATTCTGATTTGGTGTTTGAGATTGAGTTGATTGATGTCAAGACAAGGGATTAAATATTTATAAAAATCAATATCTTATAAATATTTTTAAAAAATTACTACAAAAAGACTTTACAACCCAAAACTATCCTGTATAATACGCACCACTCAAGCAGACAAGCTAATAAAAAACTTGTTTACTTTCAATAACTTAAAGTTAATAAAAAGATGTCAAAACAACATCATAAAAAACTTTAAAAATTTTGAAAAAAAATGCTTGACATTAAATTTAAACAGCGTATAATACGCACTCATTCGCTGGACGACAGACGAATCACTATTTAAAAACATACTAAGAACAACTTGTGTGGATTTTTGCTAATACAAGATAATACAAAAATTATCATTTATCAAGCAAAAATACTCAAAGTTAATTCATTTACACGATGAGCTGATATTTTTAAAATATCAAATATTGCTAGTAAGTACATAACGTACACGATAAATGAGCCAAAAACAAAAAGCCCTAACTTCTAATTAAAATGTTTATCATCTTAATAAGTTAATAGGCAAAAAACAGATTAAACTGAAGAGTTTGATCATGGCTCAGATTGAACGCTGGCGGCAGGCTTAACACATGCAAGTCGAACGATGAAGTCTAGCTTGCTAGACGGATTAGTGGCGAACGGGTGAGTAATGCTTAGGAATCTGCCTATTAGTGGGGGATAACGTAGGGAAACTTACGCTAATACCGCATACGTCTTACGAGAGAAAGGGGGCTTTTAGCTCTCGCTAATAGATGAGCCTAAGTCGGATTAGCTAGTTGGTGGGGTAAAGGCCTACCAAGGCGACGATCTGTAGCTGGTCTGAGAGGATGATCAGCCACACTGGGACTGAGACACGGCCCAGACTCCTACGGGAGGCAGCAGTGGGGAATATTGGACAATGGGCGAAAGCCTGATCCAGCCATGCCGCGTGTGTGAAGAAGGCCTTTTGGTTGTAAAGCACTTTAAGTGGGGAGGAAAAGCTTGTGGTTAATACCCACAAGCCCTGACGTTACCCACAGAATAAGCACCGGCTAACTCTGTGCCAGCAGCCGCGGTAATACAGAGGGTGCAAGCGTTAATCGGAATTACTGGGCGTAAAGCGAGCGTAGGTGGTCATTTAAGTCAGATGTGAAAGCCCCGGGCTTAACCTGGGAACTGCATCTGATACTGGGTGACTAGAGTAGGTGAGAGGGAAGTAGAATTCCAGGTGTAGCGGTGAAATGCGTAGAGATCTGGAGGAATACCGATGGCGAAGGCAGCTTCCTGGCATCATACTGACACTGAGGTTCGAAAGCGTGGGTAGCAAACAGGATTAGATACCCTGGTAGTCCACGCCGTAAACGATGTCTACCAGTCGTTGGGTCTCTTGAAGACTTAGTGACGCAGTTAACGCAATAAGTAGACCGCCTGGGGAGTACGGCCGCAAGGTTAAAACTCAAATGAATTGACGGGGCACAAGCGGTGGAGCATGTGGTTTAATTCGATGCAACGCGAAGAACCTTACCTGGTCTTGACATAGTAGGAATCTTGCAGAGATGCGAGAGTGCCTTCGGGAATCTACATACAGGTGCTGCATGGCTGTCGTCAGCTCGTGTCGTGAGATGTTGGGTTAAGTCCCGCAACGAGCGCAACCCTTTTCCTTAGTTACCAGCACTTCGGGTGGGAACTCTAAGGATACTGCCAGTGACAAACTGGAGGAAGGCGGGGACGACGTCAAGTCATCATGGCCCTTACGACCAGGGCTACACACGTGCTACAATGGTTGGTACAAAGGGTTGCTACACAGCGATGTGATGCTAATCTCAAAAAGCCAATCGTAGTCCGGATTGGAGTCTGCAACTCGACTCCATGAAGTCGGAATCGCTAGTAATCGCAGATCAGAATGCTGCGGTGAATACGTTCCCGGGCCTTGTACACACCGCCCGTCACACCATGGGAGTTGATCTCACCAGAAGTGGTTAGCCTAACGCAAGAGGGCGATCACCACGGTGGGGTCGATGACTGGGGTGAAGTCGTAACAAGGTAGCCGTAGGGGAACCTGCGGCTGGATCACCTCCTTAACGAGATTATCTGATTGGCAAGAATTCACAACAAGTTGTTCTTAGTAAAGTAAGTTAAATTGGGTCTATAGCTCAGTTGGTTAGAGCACCGCCTTGATAAGGCGGGGGTCATAAGTTCAAGTCTTATTAGACCCACCATTTATGGGGTTATAGCTCAGTTGGTAGAGCGCCTGCCTTGCACGCAGGAGGTCAGGAGTTCGACTCTCCTTAACTCCACCACTTACAATAAATTAGAACTAAGCAATCAAATTAAACACCAGTAAATTAGATTTCTTACTTCTACTTTATGTAGATAACTTACAATTAACTGATGAAGTTAATTACATTATTTAACAACGTAACTATGAGTCTGGGTTAATTATTTAATTCCAACAAATAATTAACCATTCCGATCATACTCCACATCAAGCATATAAAGTTAAAACTTTTAGTATTGATGATGATCGGATAAAGTAAAGAGAACTGAATCAAGCGTAAACATAGGTGAATCGTTACACATTACCCTTATGACACCAAGACTACTTGGGGTTGTATGGTCAAGTAATGAAGTGCACATGGTGGATGCCTTGGCAGTCAGAGGCGATGAAAGACGTGATAGCCTGCGATAAGCGTCGGTGAGGTGGCAATATCCTGTGACCCGGCGATTTCTGAATGGGGAAACCCAGCCAACATAAGTTGGCTATTACACAGTTTACTGTGTAAGGCAAACCGGGAGAAGTGAAACATCTCAGTATCCCGAGGAAAAGACATCAATTGAGATTCCCCAAGTAGCGGCGAGCGAACGGGGAGGAGCCGATCGAATTTACAGTAGCAAAATGGCGTGGGAAAGCCAACCATAGTAGGTGATAGTCCTGTATGCGAAACTGTTTATGAGACATATTAAGTAGGGCGAGACACGTGAAATCTTGTCTGAAGATGGGGGGACCATCCTCCAAGGCTAAATACTCCTGACTGACCGATAGTGAACCAGTACCGTGAGGGAAAGGCGAAAAGAACCCCTGTTAGGGGAGTGAAATAGAACCTGAAACCGTGTGCATACAAGCAGTCGGAGCCCGACCACTTAATCGTTTTGAGGATAACAATGAATTTTTACTACGTCTATGTCATACAAAACGTGGATAATCATGATGAGTTTTATGTTGGTTTTACCACCAATTTAAAACAAAGAATTGATGACCATAACAATGGCACAACTTACTCAACCAGAGCAAGAACATGGCGTATTGTTTATTGTGAAGCCTACATTAACGAACAAGTAGCAAGAAAGCGAGAACGAACCATAAAAAATAATGGTCGTATGAGAACTTTCTTGATGAATCGTGTCAAATCACAATTTGACAATCAGAACGATTAAGTGGTCGGGTGACGGCGTACCTTTTGTATAATGGGTCAGCGACTTATATTCTGTAGCAAGGTTAACCGTTTAGGGGAGCCGTAGGGAAACCGAGTCTTAATAGGGCGAATTAGTTGCAGGGTATAGACCCGAAACCGAGTGATCTATCCATGAGCAGGTTGAAAGTGCCGTAACAGGCACCGGAGGACCGAACCCACTGTCGTTGAAAAGCCAGGGGATGACTTGTGGATAGGGGTGAAAGGCTAATCAAACTCGGTGATAGCTGGTTCTCCCCGAAAGCTATTTAGGTAGCGCCTCGGACGAATACCATTGGGGGTAGAGCACTGTTTCGGCTAGGGGGTCATCCCGACTTACCAAACCGATGCAAACTCCGAATACCGATGAGTAATATCCGGGAGACAGACGGCGGGTGCTAACGTCCGTCGTCAAGAGGGAAACAACCCAGACCGCCAGCTAAGGCCCCAAATTCCTAGTTAAGTGGGAAACGATGTGGGAAGGCACAGACAGCTAGGAGGTTGGCTTAGAAGCAGCCACCCTTTAAAGAAAGCGTAATAGCTCACTAGTCGAGTCGGCCTGCGCGGAAGATGTAACGGGGCTCAAACTAGGAGCCGAAGCTGCGGATTTAATTGTTTCAATTAAGTGGTAGGGGAGCGTTGTGTAAGCCTGTGAAGGTGTATCGTAAGGTATGCTGGAGGTATCACAAGAGCGAATGCTGACGTGAGTAACGACAAAACGGGTGAAAAGCCCGTTCGCCGGAAGACCAAGGGTTCCAGTCCAACGTTAATCGGGGCTGGGTGAGTCGACCCCTAAGGCGAGGCCGAAAGGCGTAGTCGATGGGAAATCGGTTAATATTCCGATACTTGTTTATGATGCGATGGAGGGACGGAGAAGGTTATGTCAGCCTGGCGTTGGTTGTCCAGGTGGAAGGATGTAGTTAGGTTTGGTAGGCAAATCCGCCAGACTATTAATGAGATCTGATAGCAAGCCAGTTTACTGGCGAAGTGGCAAATACCCTGCTTCCAGGAAAAGCTTCTAAGCGATAGTCATAAAGAAATCGTACCCGAAACCGACACAGGTGGTCAGGTAGAGAATACCAAGGCGCTTGAGAGAACTCTGCTGAAGGAACTAGGCAAAATGGTACCGTAACTTCGGGAGAAGGTACGCTGCCGATGGTGATGGAACTTGCTTCCTGAGCTGTTGGCAGTCGCAGATACCAGGCTGCTGCAACTGTTTATTAAAAACACAGCACTCTGCAAACACGAAAGTGGACGTATAGGGTGTGATGCCTGCCCGGTGCTGGAAGGTTAATTGATGGGGTTAGCGTAAGCGAAGCTCTTGATCGAAGCCCCAGTAAACGGCGGCCGTAACTATAACGGTCCTAAGGTAGCGAAATTCCTTGTCGGGTAAGTTCCGACCTGCACGAATGGCATAATGATGGCAGCGCTGTCTCCAGCAGAGACTCAGTGAAATCGAAATCGCAGTGAAGATGCTGTGTACCCGCGGCTAGACGGAAAGACCCCGTGAACCTTTACTACAGCTTTACATTGAACTTTGACCTAACTTGTGTAGGATAGGTGGGAGGCTTTGAAGTGGCGACGCCAGTTGCCATGGAGCCAACCTTGAAATACCACCCTGGTTATGTTGGGGTTCTAACTTAGATATAACAGTATCAAGGACAATGTATGGTGGGTAGTTTGACTGGGGCGGTCTCCTCCTAAAGAGTAACGGAGGAGTACGAAGGTGCGCTCAGAACGGTCGGAAATCGTTCAAAGAGTATAAAGGCAAAAGCGCGCTTAACTGCGAGACCCACAAGTCGAGCAGGTACGAAAGTAGGTCTTAGTGATCCGGTGGTTCTGTATGGAAGGGCCATCGCTCAACGGATAAAAGGTACTCTGGGGATAACAGGCTGATACCGCCCAAGAGTTCATATCGACGGCGGTGTTTGGCACCTCGATGTCGGCTCATCTCATCCTGGGGCTGAAGCAGGTCCCAAGGGTATGGCTGTTCGCCATTTAAAGAGGTACGCGAGCTGGGTTTAGAACGTCGTGAGACAGTTCGGTCCCTATCTACCGTGGGCGTTGGAAATTTGAGAGGATCTGCTCCTAGTACGAGAGGACCAGAGTGGACGAACCTCTGGTGTTCCGGTTGTTTCGCCAGAAGCATCGCCGGGTAGCTACGTTCGGATGGGATAACCGCTGAAAGCATCTAAGCGGGAAGCCCACCTCAAGATAAGATTTCCCTAAAGAGCCGTTGTAGACTACGACGTTGATAGGTTGGGTGTGGAAGCACAGCGATGTGTGTAGCTAACCAATACTAATTGCTCGTTTGGCTTGACCATACAACACCCAAGTGGTTTAAAACTACTTCATGTGCTGTATAAGTAAGTTTAAAGATTTTACCTAACAAGCTTGAATCAATCTTGAATAACTTAACTTAAAAAGTTAAAACTTTAAAAAATTAAAATTTAAAGTAAAAACAAAACAACAGACTCATAAACAGCGTTGTTAATCCTTTTACGCTGACGACAATAGCAAGATGGAACCACCTGATCCCTTCCCGAACTCAGAAGTGAAACGTCTTAGCGCCGATGGTAGTGTGGTTCGCCCATGTGAGAGTAGGTCATCGTCAGCACCTTATTTAAAGCCCCCCTACATTGGAAGATGTGGGGGGTTTTGGTTGAGTTGGGGTGGGTTAAAAAGACAGCAGGACTGTCTTTTGGATGAAAGAAAATTTTATTTAAGAAGAGTGCCAAACCCTGCTTTGAGCTTGTGCAACTTTGGTGGGATGGCAAAGTTACAATAACCTTGAGTGGGATTTTTGGCAAAAAAGTTCTGATGATAATCTTCTGCCTGATAAAAAGTTGGGGCTTTTTCTACGCGTGTGACCACATTAATGCCGTCCGCTTTTAGTGTGGCGATTTTGTCATTGATGATGGGTAAATTCGCTTCATTGTCATAAAAAATCACAGATGCATACTGCGTGCCAATGTCATTGCCTTGACGGTTTAGGGTGGTGGGGTCGTGCGTGGCAAAGAAAATATCTAAAATACTTGATAAATCAATGACCTGCTCATCATAAACAACCTTGATAACTTCTACATGTTCCGTCTGTCCACTGCACACTGATTCATAGTCTGCCGTCTCTGCCTGTCCGCCTGCATAACCACTGGTCACAGAGATAACGCCTTTGACCGCCAAAAATACCGACTCGGTACACCAAAAACAACCGCCCTCTAGGATAATCTCTTGCATAATCACGCCTTTAATTTATGAAAAAACATATTAATAGTGGTAGAATAGCACATATTTTATAAAAATCCAACGACCCATGTCACATAGCGACCACACACCCAGTCCGACCATTAACCCAATCATTCATGCTGGTGCGGACACACTGTTTACCACACCCCTTGACAAACACGCCCGTTTTAGCTTTGATGAGCAGGTGGTGGCGTGCTTTCCTGACATGATACGCCGAAGTGTCCCCGGTTATGGGCAGGTGCTTGCCATGTTGCCGATTTTTGCCCGTCGTCATCTGGGACATCGCCAGCAAAAAAACGGTAAAAAAATCAGCCGTGTCTATGACCTAGGCACATCGCTTGGGGCGGTGCTGTTTGCATTAGCGGGTGAGTTTGGGGCGGATGAAGTGGAGCTTATCGGCATTGACAACTCGCACCCCATGACCGAGCGTGCCACTGCCTTGTTGGGCGAGCATTACCCCAATCATGACATCAGTATCATCTGCGATGACATCAATGAGATGACACTTCAAGAATGCGACATGATTGTGCTGAATTTGACTTTGCAATTTTTACCGCCTGCCAAACGAGCAGAACTTTTGCAAAAATGCCATGACGCATTGGCGGATGGGGGAATTTTGATATTGACCGAAAAAGTGCATTTGCTTGATGAGCAAAATGACGCATGGCAAGTTGAGCGGTACTATGACTTTAAGCGTGCCAATGGGTACAGCGAGCTTGAAATCAGTGGGAAGAGAAACGCCCTAGAAAATGTACTCATCACTGACAGCGAGTATCAGCACAGTGAGCGACTGACGGCGGTGGGTTTTGCCAGACAGATGACGTGGTTTCGCTTTTTAAATTTTATCTCCATCATTGCTTTTAAATAAAGTCTGTATTTTATTTTATCTTGCAAATCATTGATGGTTTTAAAACCCATTTGTAAGATAAATTGTAATTTGCTTTTAAGTATAAATTCATGATGACTTGTTAATTTAAGCAATCTGCCCAATTTTTAACTTTTACATTGATAACCGATGACTACCATTGCTGATTTTGAAAAAGATTTGTATCTGTTTTTATTAAACATTGCCAAAAATAACTCAATCGCCCATGAGTGGCTTGCTCATCTACCGACATGGCTTGGTGATGTCAAGGACAAATCTCGCTACGCTCACGCCCCTTATTATGCATCCGCCATCAATAAATTGCCAGACGTTCATCCTGTGGCGGTGAATCTGACCGATAAAGTCGCCATCACGTTGGGCGATGACTGGCAAATGGGCGAGTATAAAAAAACCACGGCACTGCTAAAAACACTCATGCCGTGGCGAAAAGGCCCTTTTTTTATCGGCTCGGATGATAAGCTCATTCACATAGACACCGAATGGCGGTCAGATTGGAAGTGGCAGAGAGTTGCTCCGCATTTGGATTTGGTGGGCAAGCGAGTACTGGATGTCGGCGGTGGTTCGGGCTATCATGGCTTTCGCATGCTCGGGGCGGGGGCGACATCGGTGGTGGTCATTGACCCGTCGTGTTTGTTTTATCATCAGTTTATGGCAATCAAGCACTTTGTGGGGGCGTGCGACGTGCATTATGTGCCTGTGGGGCTAGAAGCGTTGCCGTCTGGGGGGTGGTTTGATGTCGTGTTTAGCATGGGGGTGTTGTATCATCGCTCATCACCCTTTGAGCATTTAGAGCAGTTAAAGGCTCAGCTACGGCACGGTGGCACGCTTGTTCTGGAAACGCTCGTCGTTGATGGCGATGAACACACCGCTTTGGTGCCGTTTGAGCGTTATGCGATGATGAATAACGTGTACTTTTTGCCGAGCGTGCCTGCATTGACAAAATGGCTTGGCAAGGTGGGTTTTGTTGATGTGCGTTGTGTAGATATTGATGTAACCAGCACTGATGAACAGCGTGCAACCGAGTGGATGAATTATCAGTCATTGGCGGACTTTTTGGACAAAGACGATAAAACCAAGACCGCCGAAGGTTATCCTGCTCCCAAACGGGCGGTCATGATTGCCAAAAAGCCTTAATGTAATTCCATAAATTGATATATAGCGTAGGGATGTGCTGAGCACGTCCTTTAATGACGATAGTTTAGGTATTGCCCTAAATAAACCACGTCTTTAACACAAATTCAATCACGATTTTTAATAAAAAGCCAACAAACCCCGCTCCCAATGCCACAAAAATCCAAAATGTCCCTGCCTTGCCAGCATTGGTGCTTTTTGCCATGTCCCACATGATAAAAAACAAAAAAGCAATGAACGCAGGCAGTAGCCCATACAGTCCAATCTTGACAATCAGTCCTTCGGAAATGGCAACAATCATAAGAACACCTGTGGATGAGTGGGTAAGAATAGTTTATTATAACATAACTTGATAAGATGGCGGTATGGCTTATTTACCCGTCAGCTGTCCTGCTATCCAGCGTTTGACAGGCGGTAAGTGGTTGCTCACTCGCAAGGTTAAGTCCCGCACCGCTTGCATGGGTGTGCTGTCATCAGTAAACATTTTTACCATAAAGTTCGTGCCGTGATACAGGGGGCGGGTGTGGGCTTGGTGGCGGACGTTGTATTTTTGTAGTAGGGCAGGGCTTGCGATGTCTTGCCCTTTGGCGTGAGCATCTAGCATAAGCGTGGCTAGGGTATTTGCCCCCATGATACCTAGATTGAAGCCATGAGCGGTCACAGGGTGCATACCCACCGCACTGTCGCCCACCAAAGCCGAGCGAGTAGATACAAAGGTTTTGGCGTGTACGCCCATGAGTGGGTAGTGATGTACCGTCCCTGCTAGGGTCAGTTTGCCCAAGCGGTCGCTCATCATACGCTGAACTTCTAAGGCAAGCTCATCGGCAGTCATGGCAAGCAGGCTGTCGGCTTGGGTGTTGTCTAGCGTGATGACGCAGTTGGTCAGATGGTCGTGCAGGGGCAGTAGGGCAAGCGTTCTGCCATGCAAAAAGCACTCTTGGGCGGTCGCTCCATTAGATAAAGGGTGCGACACCCGAAAGACGATGACCGTCCGCCCAAAGTCGTTCATTTCAGCCCCAATACCAAGCTTTTTACGTACAAAGGATAAGCGACTGTCCGCCCCGATAAGCAGGTTGGCAGTCAAGGTGCGACCATCTGCTAAGATGACCTTTGCCCCTTGGCTGTCGGTTTTAATGTCTTGGACGGATTGTTCGGTTAGGATTTGTACATTGGGCAAATCCTTGACTTCATCATAAAAAGCTTGCCTGATGTTATGGTTGGAGATGAGATTGCCCAAGCGGTCAATGCTGGTGAGCAGGCTCAAATCTTTTGGCACTTTAAAATGCAAGGCGTAGTTAAAATCACCATTATAAACCTTAGCATCAGCGAGCTTATAAATCTCATCATCGGGTATGCGTTGCCATGCCCCTAGGTTTAGCATAATCTCCCGTGAGCGGTGAGTCAAGGCAATCTCACGCCCGTCATAAGCAGGGTTTGCGATGGTATCTAGGGGGGATTTTTCGATGATGGTCACGGTCAAATCCACGCCCTTAAAATGCCGTGCAAACGCAAGACCTGCCGGCCCTGCCCCGATAATGATGATGTCGCTGTGTGCTGTGTTCATGATAAGCCTTATATGGTGTGGGCAGATTATTGGTGGATTATTGGTGATTGGCAAGTTCGTTTTTTAGGGCGGTTTTTAGCCAGCCTTTTAGGTCGTCAGAGACCTGTGCCATGTGTTCGCCCAAAAAGTCGTCAATTTGCTTGCTAAGTTTGTCCGTAATGCGTGCTTCTAAGGCGTCCAAATCTTTGGGGTGTAGCCGTTGGGCGGAGGCGGATGTCTCGCTAAATAAGGCTTGGGGTGTCTCTAAGTTGTGAATGATACGGGCAGGGATGGGCGTGTCATCTCGGTGGATAAAAAACAAATCTTCAACGGTCTGCCCAAAATCGGCATGGTTAAATTCAAATTCATGGGCAGGCGTACTACCATGGAGCATGTCAATGATGTCATCAAGCTCTTGATGAAAGGCGTTTTTGATGGCGGTGGGGGTGGCATGCCAACGCTTGGTAAACTGGGGGCTAGGCGAGAATGCGGTCATGATTATCCTTGTGGGTTTTTATGCTAGGGCGTGCTGAACGTTGGTATTTGCCATGAAAAATAGGGGAAATCGCCCGTTTTTTCAAGGAAAAAGCGAAGTTTGATAGTTATTCTATCAAACAAGCTTTTATTATGAAAAACAATCCGACCACTTAATTTAAAAAATTAAGTTAAAGTCTTAAAAATTTACACGATTAAGTGGTCGGATAGCCATTTTTCACGCAAAAATTGAGTTAAAGCGTTAAATTCCATCATATTTTTAATAATGTTATCAATGTTCAACACGCCCTATTGTAATGTAAATTGACGGATTTTTAAAGGCAATACTACCAAAGAGTTGATGGTTAATTTTTACCCTGCTGTTCAAAGGCGATAAAAGCTTGGCTTTTGTGGGTTTGCCAGTTGTCGCCATCTTTGATAATAAATAAAGCGATGATGTTATTTTCATCGGCAAGTTTAATGGCGTCATCTTGGGGTATGGCGGTCAAGGCGGTTGCCCAGCCGTCCGCCAGTGCGGTGGTGTCAGCGATGACAGTTACGCTTGGTACGCCATTTTCCACAGGGCTTGCGGTGTGTGGGTTGATGGTGTGGCTGTATGTTTTGCCATCATAGTCAAGCGAGTTGCGGTAGTTGCCACTGGTCGCCATGCTTTGCCCTGATAGGGCAAGGGTGGTCATGATTTCACGGTTGGCGGTGGTGCTACCCATGATGGGCTTGTCAATGGCGAGCGTCCACGGCAGTCCTTTGTCATTGACTCCGCTTGTGGCGATTTCTCCGCCAATCTCCACCATATAATTGGTGATGTTGTACTTAGATTTTAGAACGTCTGCGATTGTATCCACGCCATAGCCTTTGGCAATCGCCGAAAAATCAAGTCCCACACCGTCTTTTGTTTTGGATAATTCATTGCCATTTAGCGTGATTTTATCAAGTCCGATGGTATCACGCACGGCTAGGATTTCAGATTCGGTGGGTGGATTTTGTAGGCGTTCTACGCTCATCTTTGCCCCAAAGCCCCAAAGCTCCACAAGTGGATAGACGGTTGGGTCAAAGCCGTGGTGCGACTTTTTATAGATGAGTCTGCTGTCGGATAAGACTTTGATAAAATCGGGGTCGATTTGTATTGTCTGCCCTGCACTTAGGGCATTAAATTTGCTGATGGTGCTGTCGGCTTGATAAGTAGACATACTGTCGTTTATCTCATCAAGGCGAGCGTCTATGCTTGCCTGTATCTCGTCTGTGGTCGCCTCTTTTGGTAGTTTAAAGGCGATGTGGTAGCTTGTTCCCATCGTTTGCCCGTCTATTTTTTGGTAAGTGGTGGACGGTGGGGTGGGGGTGCAAGCGGATAAAGCGAGGATGAATAATGAGATAAGATATTGATGTTTCATGATTTTTACATATTCTTAATCTACACATAGTAGAAATTGGTGGTGTCGTTAGACGGCTAAAATTATAACATAATACATCATAAAATGATATCTTTGTCATATTACATATTCTTATAAAAAATATTGACAAGACAAATCGCCTTTTATAAAATACAGCTGTACCAAAATAGTACCCAGCCACCACCAAACGGAGATTTTTTATGTTATTTCAAGACTTTACTCATTTATACCCCCTATCAAAAACCGTGCGTTTTGAATTAAAGCCCATTGGTAAGACATTAGAACATATCCACGCCAAAAACTTTTTGAGCCAAGATGAGACCATGGCGGACATGTACCAAAAGGTAAAGGCGATACTGGACGATTATCATCGTGATTTTATCACCAAGATGATGAGCGAGGTGACATTAACTAAACTGCCAGAGTTTTATGAGGTTTATTTGGCATTACGAAAAAATCCCAAAGATGACACATTGCAAAAACAGCTAACCGAGATACAAACCGCTTTACGAGAAGAGGTAGTCAAGCCGATAGACAGTGGTGGCAAATACAAGGCTGGTTATGAACGCTTATTTGGGGCAAAGCTCTTTAAAGACGGCAAAGAGCTTGGTGATTTGGCAAAATTTGTCATCGCCCAAGAGGGCGAGTCATCGCCCAAGCTTCCCCAAATTGCCCATTTTGAGAAGTTTAGTACTTACTTTACGGGCTTTCATGATAACCGCAAAAACATGTACAGTAGTGATGATAAGCATACCGCCATTGCCTATCGTCTGATTCATGAAAACTTGCCACGTTTTATCGATAATCTACAAATACTGGTAACCATCAAACAAAAGCACTCGGTATTGTATGACCAGATTGTAAATGAGCTAAATGCCAACGGTTTGGATGTGTCGCTGGCAAGTCATCTGGACGGCTATCACAAGCTTTTAACCCAAGAGGGTATCACGGCTTATAATACCCTGCTTGGCGGTATCAGTGGCGAGGCAGGTTCTCGCAAGATACAAGGTATTAATGAGCTTATCAATATTCATCACAACCAACATTGCCAAAAATCCGAACGTATCGCCAAATTACGCCCCCTACACAAACAAATCCTAAGCGACGGCATGGGCGTGTCATTTTTGCCAAGCAAATTTGCCGATGATAGCGAGGTGTGTCAAGCGGTCAATGAATTTTACCGCCATTATGCCCATGTTTTTGCCAAGGTGCAAAGCTTGTTTGATAGGTTTGATGACTATCGAAAGGACGGCATTTATGTTGAACATAAAAACCTAAATGAGCTATCCAAGCAGGCATTTGGTGATTTTGCTTTGTTGGGTCGGGTGTTGGACGGCTATTATGTGGATGTGGTGAACCCAGAGTTTAATGAGAGATTTGCCAAAGCCAAAACCGACAATGCCAAAGAAAAACTGACAAAAGAAAAAGACAAATTCATCAAAGGCGTGCATTCCTTGGCAAGCCTTGAACAGGCGATAGAGCATTATATTGCTGGGCATGATGATGAGTCTGTGCAGGCGGGCAAGCTTGGGCAGTATTTTAAACACGGTCTGGCAGGCGTAGATAATCCAATCCAAAAAATACACAACAGCCACAGCACCATTAAGGGTTTTTTGGAGCGTGAACGCCCAGCAGGCGAGCGAGCATTGCCCAAAATCAAATCAGACAAAAGTCCTGAAATGACACAATTAAGACAACTAAAAGAGCTACTAGACAACGCCCTAAACGTGGTGCATTTTGCTAAGTTATTAACGACCAAAACCACGCTAGATAACCAAGACGGCAATTTTTATGGTGAGTTTGGGGCGTTGTATGATGAGCTTGCCAAGATTGCCACGCTTTATAACAAAGTGCGTGATTATCTGTCCCAAAAGCCATTTAGTACCGAAAAATACAAATTAAACTTTGGCAACCCGACATTATTAAACGGTTGGGATTTGAATAAAGAAAAAGATAATTTTGGGGTTATCTTACAAAAAGACGGCTGTTATTATTTGGCTTTATTGGATAAAGCTCATAAAAAAGTATTTGATAATGCTCCAAATGCAGGTAAAAGCGTTTATCAAAAAATGGTTTATAAATTATTGCCCGGTCCTAATAAAATGCTACCAAAAGTATTTTTTGCCAAGAGTAATTTGGATTATTATAATCCTTCTGCCGAACTGCTGGATAAATATGCACAAGGCACGCACAAAAAAGGCAATAATTTTAATCTAAAAGACTGCCATGCGTTGATTGATTTTTTTAAGGCGAGTATTAATAAGCACCCAGAATGGCAACATTTTGGTTTTGAATTTTCGCCAACCAGTAGCTATCAGGATTTAAGCGATTTTTATAGAGAAGTTGAGCCACAAGGTTATCAAGTAAAATTTGTGGATATCAACGCCGAGTATATTGATGAGTTGGTTGAGCAGGGTCAGTTGTATTTATTCCAGATTTATAATAAAGATTTCTCGCCCAAGGCTCACGGCAAGCCTAATTTACATACTTTGTATTTTAAGGCGTTATTTAGTGAAAATAATCTTGCCAATCCAATTTATAAATTAAATGGCGAGGCGGAGATATTTTATCGCAAGGCGTCTTTGGATATGAATGAAACCACCATTCATCGTGCAGGCGAGGTATTAGAAAATAAAAATCCTGACAATCCCAAAAAGCGTCAATTTGTCTATGACATCATCAAAGACAAACGTTATACCCAAGATAAGTTTATGCTACATGTGCCTATTACCATGAATTTTGGCGTGCAGGGCATGACGATTAAAGAGTTTAATAAAAAAGTTAATCAAAGCATACAACAATATAATGATGTCAATGTAATAGGTATAGACCGTGGTGAGCGACATCTGCTATATCTGACCGTGATTAACAGCAAAGGCGAAATCTTAGAACAGCGTAGTCTCAATGACATCATCACCACATCGGCAAATGGCACACAAATGACCACGCCTTATCATAAGATACTGGACAAAAGAGAAATAGAACGCCTAAATGCTCGTGTCGGTTGGGGCGAGATTGAGACCATTAAAGAGCTAAAATCGGGCTATCTAAGCCATGTGGTACATCAAATCAGCCAGCTTATGCTTAAATATAATGCTATTGTGGTGTTAGAGGATTTAAATTTTGGATTTAAGCGTGGTCGCTTTAAGGTGGAAAAGCAAATTTACCAAAACTTTGAAAACGCCTTAATCAAAAAACTAAATCATTTGGCATTAAAAGACAAGGCAGATGATGAGATTGGCTCATACAAAAACGCCTTACAACTGACCAATAATTTTACCGACCTAAAAAGCATTGGCAAGCAAACAGGCTTTTTATTCTATGTGCCTGCATGGAATACCAGTAAAATAGACCCTGCAACGGGCTTTGTGGATTTGTTAAAACCACGTTATGAAAATATCGCTCAATCGCAAGCGTTTTTTGGTAAGTTTGATAAGATTTTTTATAACGCAGACAAGGGTTATTTTGAATTTTATGTGGATTATGCCAAATTCACTGACAAAGCCAAAAACTCTCGCCAAACATGGGTCATTTGCTCGCATGGCGATAAACGCTATGTTTATGACAAAACCGCCAATCAAAATAAAGGGGCGACCATTGGCATTAATGTCAATGATGAATTAAAATCGCTATTTGCTCGTTATCACATCAATGACAAACAACCAAATTTGGTTATGGATATTTGCCAAAATAACGACAAAGAATTTCATAAATCGCTGATGTACCTGTTAAAGGCATTGCTTGCATTGCGATATAGTAACGCCAGTAGTGATGAAGATTTTATTTTATCGCCTGTGGCAGATGATAAGGGTGTGTTTTTTAATTCGGCATTGGCAGATGATACACAGCCACAAAATGCGGACGCCAATGGGGCATATCATATCGCATTAAAGGGCTTATGGTTATTAAATGAACTAAAAAACAGCAATGATTTGGATAAAATCAAACTTGCCATTGACAATCAAACATGGCTAAACTTCGCTCAAAACCGCTAATCGCTAAAAGCTCAGTTTCGGCTGGGCTTTTTATTTGGGAGATAGTATGGAACATCATACGTTAAATATCAGCCAATTAAATGATTTTATTTTTTGCCCCTATTCGATTTATCTACATAACGTCTATCAGGCATTGGACGATGATACATATCACGATACGCCACAAGTCAAAGGCAAAATCGCTCATGAGGGCGTGGATAATGGCACATACAGCACCAAAAAGTCCGTTATCACTGCCATGGCGGTGCATTCGGATAAATATGGCTTGACAGGTAAAATCGACCAATATTTTGCCGATAGCAAAAAACTCATCGAACGCAAACGCACGATTAAAACCATTTATGACGGCTATAAATTACAGCTTTATGCCCAGTATTTTTGTTTGATAGACATGGGATTTGAAGTGGATTATTTGGGTTTTTATTCGATGACGGATAATAAAAGCCACGCTTTGGCGTTGCCTGATGATGAGATTATTGATTGGTTTGAAAGTCATTTATACAAGATACGTCATTACAATCCCATGACTGATGACATTCATATCAATATCAATAAATGCACCCATTGTATTTATCAACCTTTGTGTGATAAGACGGACTAAATAAGGATAATCCATGCTTAGTATTTCGGACATCAAAGAAAAACAGATGATATTGTTAAATAACTTGGAGGGTGGTTATCATCTTTGCATTTCACAAGGCAATATCATCATCAAAAATAAAGACAGCGATGAGACATTAACCAAAATCACCCGTCATAAAGCCATGGCTTTGATGATTATTGGGTATTGTACGCTGACTAATGTGTTGATTGAATTTTGTCAAAAATATGGCATTGCCTTGATTTTGTTAAATTCAAGATTAAGACCGATTTTATTTGTCAGCTCTTTTGGTGAGGCAAATTATCTATTAAGGCAGAAGCAATATGCTATTGGCGATAATCAAACCTTGAATTTTGCCAAACATTTTATAGAACAAAAAGCCAATAATTCTATCACTTTATTAAAAGGCATTCGTAAAAAAGACGATGAATTACGCCAAATGATAGAAATATTGGCTGATTATCAAAGGCAGATTGGTCAAACCAAACATTTGGATGAATTAATGGGCATAGAGGGTAATATTGCCAAAAGTTATTTTAAACATCATTTTGGGCAATTAAAACACATCTCTTGGAAAGGCAGAAAACCACGCCTAAAAATAGACCCTGTCAATGTGGTGCTGGATATGGGTTATACGCTGTTGTTTAATTATATAGAGGTAAATTTACGATTATTTGGTTTTGATGTTTATAAAGGCATGCTTCATCAGCTTTGGTATAGAAGAAAATCTCTGGTATGTGATTTGGTTGAACCATTTCGCTGTATCGTGGATAAGCAGGTATTGACATCATTTAATCTTGGGCAATTTAAAACAGAGCATTTTAATCAAATAAAAATGCAATACCAACTAAAACCTGAACATCAAAGAACTTATAACGCCATTTTAATGCAGGCAATCATCGCCCATAAAGTACCAATATTTGTTTATATCAGGGATTTTTATCGTGCATATATGAAATATGCTGATAAAGATATGGTATTTGACGAATTGGTTTTGATGTTGCCAAATTTTGACATACAAGCAAATGGAGAAGATGTATGATAATCGTCAGTTATGACATCAGTGATAATAAAGTGCGTGGACGATTTGCCAAATTTTTAATGCAATATGGCGACAGGTTGCAATATTCGGTCTATGAAATTCAAAACAGCGAACGCATTTTAAACATCATCACCGAAAAAATAAAAGCAGAATTTGAGTCTTTATTTACAGGAGCGGATAGCGTCATTATCTTTCGGTTTACAGAACGTGAAGTATTAAGATTTGGTCATGCCAAACATCGTAATGAGGATTTGTTAATTTTATAAAAATCCTTGGCAAAAATGATGAGGTTTGTTATAATAAGAGATCTAAATCACACCCAAATGTTTACTTTACAAACCTAAGTCTTAATGTGTGATTTATCATGTTTTGGCGGTAAAAATGATGATTTTTTGTACAAAAAACTTGCTAATTTCTCAAAAAATCATTAAAAATACCCCAAAACGGGTCTAACGACCTTTTAAATTTCTACTGTTTGTAGATGTTAAACGTTCAAAGAATGGTTGCAAAGTCTAACGACCTTTTAAATTTCTACTGTTTGTAGATGGCGAGACTGCGTGCCGTGTGCGATGTGTGTCTAACGACCTTTTAAATTTCTACTGTTTGTAGATACCAAATCTTTATAATGCTCTTTTAGGTGTCTAACGACCTTTTAAATTTCTACTGTTTGTAGATAAGTACTTTTAAGGTCTTAGGCGACTGTCTAACGACCTTTTAAATTTCTACTGTTTGTAGATACCTGTAAAATCAATGGAGAAAACCCATGTCTAACGACCTTTTAAATTTCTACTGTTTGTAGATTCTTAGCACAGGTCGCATCACCAAAGATGTCTAACGACCTTTTAAATTTCTACTGTTTGTAGATAGTGGCGTTGTAAAGTGTATGATGATTTTGTCTAACGACCTTTTAAATTTCTACTGTTTGTAGATATGGCAAAATCAATAACCCTAGCTTTTAGTCTAACGACCTTTTAAATTTCTACTGTTTGTAGATAGATATGACAGGAGAAAGATATGAGTCAAGTCTAACGACCTTTTAAATTTCTACTGTTTGTAGATGCAATAATGTTTATGCGTGTGAAGTGATTGGTCTAACGACCTTTTAAATTTCTACTGTTTGTAGATAATTAGGTATTGACAAGCCCCAAAAGGTTTGGTCTAACGACCTTTTAAATTTCTACTGTTTGTAGATACTATCATTATAGTCGTGGTTTTTGAAGTCTAACGACCTTTTAAATTTCTACTGTTTGTAGATACAACTAAATTTCCCATAAAATCAATACGTCTAACGACCTTTTAAATTTCTACTGTTTGTATTGGCGTTTAAGATGATTAACCCCACTGCCTGTCCCGAAACGCTACTGCCGTGTCTTTGGCTTTTTTGATGGCAAGTTTGCGGTTATGACTGGCGAAGAGCTTTAACTGCCACAGTTTTTCTTGGTATAAGGTCAGATGGTCGCTTGGGTGCATGCGATTGATAAGGCGTTTGCTCGCCAGTACCGCATCAGGTGAGCGAGTGGCAATCTCATCGGCTAGGGCTTTGGCACGTGTCATCGGTTCATCATCGAGATGGGTGATGAGTCCGTAGTCGTAAGCGGTCTGGGCATCAAGTAGGCGAGCGGACATGGCAAGCTCTTTTAGCTTATCCTTGCCGATGTCTTTGGCAAGACGGGTCAATCCCATGTCAGCGACCAATCCCCATTTGGCTTCAAGTACTGACCATGTCGCTGATGGGTGGCTGATACGTACATCCGCCCCCATGGCAAGCTGTAACCCCGCCCCAAGGCATACGCCATCGACCACGGCAATCACTGGTACAGGCAGGCTCTGCCAAATCAAGCACACCTTTTGAAACAAGCTAGGGGCTGGCTTTATCAGCTCTTTGGTGGCAAAAATCATGTTCTTAGGCGAGCCAAACACCGCCAAATCCAGCCCACTACAAAAATCCGCCCCGCCCGTGATGATGACGGCACGCACCGATTTGTCCGCCTTGATGTGGCGAGCGGTCTTGATTAACTCTTGCATCATCACAAAGTTCATGGCGTTCTTTTTGTGGGGGCGAGATAAGGTGATGATGGCGATGTGGTTGTCATGGCTTAGCGTGAGTGTTTGCATGAGGTCTCCTTTGTTATGCTTTATACCATTTTCCAAGGTAGGGTATCTTCATCATCATGACCGCCCGACTTAGGTATTGATTCAAGGGTGGATGAGTCCATCGCCCCATTTGCCAAAAAGTCTTCGATGTCAATATTTTCAAGGCTTTCTAGGGCGTCGATGAGTGAGCGGTAACTGGGGCGAATGCTGATGAATTGCCCTGCTGATGTGTCGCCCAAATTGGCACGGCACTTTTGTTCAAAGTCTTCTGCTGTGGCTCTAAGGCGTGGCACACCCGTGTAGCGACTGCCCCCGACCAGCCGATGTGTGATGTCAGCAAGGGCGACTCTGTCTCTGTCTGCCCACGCTCGTTCTAGGGCGAGCTTTTCGCTCTCGCTACTCTCAATAAGTAGTGAGAGTAAGGTTTTGGCAAGGTCATCTTTGTTGGCAGAGCGTGCCAATGCGTCCGCCCAGTCGATGTCAGGTAGGGTGGATTTGGTTTTGTCAGGCTTGTCAGTTTTATGGGCGTGCTTGCCCTGTTGGGGGGTCAACCCATTGTCACCCACACCTTTATCCATGCTTTTATTTGTGTCTTTATCTGTGCCGTCACCCATGTCATCGCCCGTCAGCTCGCCCATCTCGCCCATCTTGCCATAGGGCGTACCTGCAAAGTCGGGCGTGCCGTCTGTGGGGGTAATGACAGGTCTGCCCGACTCGCCAAGCCAGCGTGAGAGTGTCTGCACCAGCTGTTCATGCCCGATGGGTTTGCCAACATAGTCGCTCATACCTGCCGACACCAGTCGCTCTTTTTCATCAGACTGACCGTGGGCAGTTAGGGCGATGATGGGGACAGGGGGATGGTTGTGGCTCTCTTCGATTTTGCGGATTTGGATACTCGCTTCTAATCCTGACATTCTGGGCATTTGAATGTCCATAAAAATCAAATCAATCCGCTCGCCCATGCTGATGGCACGGGTCATGGTCTCGATGGCATCAAAACCATTATGGGCGGTGATGACTGTCACGTCAAGCTCGCCAAGCAGGGCTTCTAACACGAGCAGGTTGGGTGGATGGTCGTCCACTGCCAGCACCCGATGACCCGAGAATTTACTGATGGGGGTATCCTGCATGGGCTTGCCATCGGCGAGCATGGCGATGAGTTGGCGTTTGTCCATGGGTTCGTAGAGTGCGTGCGTTTGGTATTTGTCCAGTAGGGCGTTGTCCATGCCCACTTGATAGCCATAGGCGGACAGTTTGCCCTGATAGCGAGAGCGGATTTGGCGAAGGATGGCACCGACATCATCCAAGGACGCATCCTGCCCAAAATAGTCCACAATCACCCAGTCAAAGCCATGCCCCGCCTTGTCCAGCTGTTCTAACAAATCAGCAAAGCCGATGGCAAAATGCACGTCCACATCCGACCCTGCCAAGGTTGCTTTTAGTACTTGAATGGCGGGGGCATGGTTTATCCATACCAACAGCTTGGTTGGGGCAAGTTTTGTTAGGCTGTATAAATCATCATCGGTGCCCGTGTCATCAGGAGCTTGCACGCTTGCACCACCCAGATGAATGGGCATCTCAAACCAAAACGTCGCCCCTGTCTTGGCGATGTTTTCGCTGTTATTGTCATAAAAACCTATCGTTCCGCCCATCAGCTCGGTCAGTTGTTTGCTAATCACAAGCCCCAGCCCCGTTCCGCCATAACGACGGGTTACTGACAAATCGCCTTGGCTAAAACTCTTAAACAGCGACGCTTTGTCATCATCGGACACGCCCTTGCCCGTGTCTTCAACGCTGATGTGCAGGTAGCCATCATTGTCATCGGACAGTCCCACACGCACCACCACGCCCCCTGTATCGGTGAACTTGATGGCATTGCCAACGAGATTGGTTAGGATTTGTTTGACTCGCAGACTGTCGCCTGTCACACGGTTTGGCACGTCATTATAAAACAGCACCGACAGCCTAAGGTGCTTTTCTAGTGCCATGGGCGAGAGCATGTCCACCACGTCATAGATGGCAGAGTATAGGTCAAATCCATGACTGTCTAGCACGAGCTTGTCTGCTTCTAATTTTGAAAAATCAAGCACGTCATTGACCAAAGCGAGCAGATGGGCGGATGATTTTTTGATGGTTTGGACGTACAGGCTTTGCTCGGCACTTAGACCGTGGCGACCATCGTGCCGACCATCGTGCCGACCATCGTGCCGAGCCAGTAGGTTGATAAAGCCGTCAATGCTGTTTAATGGCGTGCGCAGTTCATGACTGATGTTTGCCAAAAATGCCGACTTGGCATGGCTAGATGACACCGCCAAATCCCGAGCCTTGCGAATGGAGATGGTCTGCATTTCCATCTCATCTAGGGCGTGCTGTAAATCCTGTTCGGTCTCATTGGCGTGGGTTTTTAGCTCATTAAAACTTGCTGACAGTCGTCTCATGGCTTGGACAAAGTCCCGTTGTAGTAGGGAGAACTCGCCATCGGCATTGGTCTTGATGGGTTTGTCGATGTTGTCGCTATTTAGCTTTTGCAAAAACAGACGCATTTCATAAATCGGGGCAATCCAGCGTTTAGAATAGATATTTAAAATGAGCAAAAGGAGCAGTAGCGTGGTCAAGCCCGTGATGGCAAGGGCAAGCACCACCCGATAACTGGTGATGGTCAAAGACTCGTCATCCATCTCAACAACGACATAATAAGGCGTGCCATCAAACATCATCTGCCTGCCATAGCTTGTGCCATAAGTGCTGCGATAACGCTCAAAATTGCCTTGATATCTATTCATGACCCCAAGCAGTTCATCACTGGCAAATGGGATATCATCATCATAACCGCCATAGCCAAAAAGCAGGCGGTAGTTTTCATCAAAAATCGCCATACGTCTGACCTGCTGGGGCGATATTTTATGAAACCATTCGTCAAAGACAGGAATGTTTGTCGGCACGCCTGTGCTTGTCGTCTGACTTTTTAAGTCGGCAAAATGACGGGTCAAGCGCATCTCATAGCGGAGCAGGGCGGTGCGTGCCAAAGCGTCCTGTTCGGAGAGTACCGCCTGTCTGACTTCACGAAAAACAAGCACTCCACCGACCATCGCCAAGATGACTATCGGCAAAAACACAAGGGCGACTAATTGCCCATAAGCACTGCGTAGGTTAAAAGGGGTTTTTTTCATGAGTGGGCTATGTTATCAGGCAGATGGTATAGTGTAGCATAATTTCAAGGTGAATTTTAGGGGTAATTTTAGGGCTAATTTAGGGGGTTTTAAGATGATTTTTAAGGCAAATTTACCGCTAAATTTAACGGTAAAAATCCGTTTGTGCTATAATGTCGCCATTTTATTATACAGATGACTACCTAGCCATGACTGATTTGATTGCCCCAAACGCCCTAAACCGTACCCTGTCCCACACCGTTGGTAACACGCCCCTTGTCCGTTTGACACGCCTTGCCACAGACGTAAACGCTGATATTTTTGCCAAATTAGAAGGTAATAACCCCGCAGGCTCCGTCAAAGACCGTCCCGCCTTTAATATGATAAGTGAGGCCCAAAAACGGGGGCAAATCAAACAAGGCGACACGCTCATCGAAGCCACAAGCGGTAATACAGGTATTGCCCTTGCCATGGTGTCCGCCATGCTCGGCTACAAGATGACCCTTATCATGCCGTCCAACTCCACCCAAGAGCGTAAAGACGCCATGCGTGCCTATGGAGCGACCTTGATAGAAGCGGACAATATGGAAATGGCTCGTGATATGGCACTTGCCATGCAAGCGGACGGCAAAGGGATTGTCCTTGACCAATTTAACAATGACGACAACTGGCAAGCCCACTACAAAACCACCGCCCCTGAGATTTGGGAGCAGACAGGCGGACGGATTACGCATTTTGTCAGCAGTATGGGGACGACAGGCACGATTATGGGCGTGTCTCGCTTTTTAAAAGAAAAAAACCCTGATATTCAAGTGATTGGTTTACAACCGTCAGACGGCTCAAACATCGCAGGGATACGCCGTTGGGAGCCTGAATATTTGCCCAAGATTTTTGATAAATCGTGGGTGGATACGATTATGGATATTGACCAAACAGATGCCGAACACTATATGCGAGCCTTGGCACGCACGGAGGGGATATTTTGTGGGGTATCAAGCGGTGGGGCAGGCTTTGCAAGTTACCAAATCGCCAAACAAATCAAGGCAAACGACCCCAAAGCCGTGATTGTCTTTATCGTCTGTGATAGGGGGGATAGATACCTGTCTACGGGGCTGTTTGGGGTGTAAAAGCAGGGCTGGTTTTATGGTTTTGGGTGTGTTTACGCCCAATCATTTGTTAAACACGGAGTGATTTATGCTTTATCCATTTGATGTCGTTAAATCTTATGCCAAAATTGCACTGTGCCTAGTTGGGTTGGGTAGTTGTGTCTTTGCTCACGCCAATTACAAAGTCATGGCATACGGCAATGGCGATGACCACGAAATCCAAATAAAAGCCGAGCAAGGCGACAAAGACGCACAGGCTTTTTTGTGTGAAGTTACTGCCCAAACGCACCTTCACAATCCCAATGCCGACCGCATGATATATTGGTGTCAAAAATCTGCCGAGCAAGGCGTGGCAAAATCCCAATACCGCATGGGCGAGTTTTATTATAAAGGCACAGGCGTAGCCCAAGATTTTGACAAAGCACGTTATTGGTTGGAGTTGTCCGCCAATCAGGGTTTTGCCCATGCCGAGCTAAACTTGGGCGTGCTGTATTTTCAAGGAAATGGCGTGCCTGTGGACTATGAAAAGGCGGTCTATTGGTATCGAAAATCTGCCAATCAAAACAACCCAGCCGCCCAACTATATCTGGGCAATCGCTATCTAAATGGGCAAGGCGTAAAACAAAGCGATAAATGGGCAAAGCATTGGTATCAAAAAGCCTGTGATAATGACGAACAAACCGCTTGCGATTATTTAAAAGAGCTTGCTCGATTGAACCGTTAAGCAACAAAATACCCAATAAAAAGGAGTATTTATGGCAACTGCACCAATTCTCATTTTTGATATCGAAACCATTCCCGACCTTGACACAGGGCGACTGCTCTACCCCGAGATTGCCACGCTGTCCGATGATGATGCCCAGACGGCTCTGACCGCCATTAGGGAAGCAGAAGCAGGCAATGCCTTTATGCGACTGCCTTTGCATAAAATCGCTTGTTTGTCCTTTTTATGGGTGAGTGAGGATAAATTTAGCTTAAAATCCCTAAGTCTGCACCAGATGAGTGAGGCGGAGATTTTGACGACCTTTTTTAGGGCATTTAATCAAAAACCCGCTCCCACGCTCGTGTCATGGAATGGGGCAGGGTTTGATTTGCCCGTCATGCTCTATCGTGCCTTGCACCATAAGCTGACCGCCCCCACGCTCTTTAATAGCCAATCGCCCAATTATCTGTATAAATATGGCGATGCTCACATTGATTTGATGGATAAATTATCACTGGGTAATTATGGCAACAAACAAAAGCTAGACACCATTGCCAGTCTGTGCGGATTTGCTGGCAAGGGCGAAATTGACGGCTCGCAGGTTGTGCCGATGGTCAAGGCAGGGCAATGGGGCAAACTGACCACCTACTGTGAATCGGACGTGCTAAACACATGGCTTATCTATCTAAGATGGCAACTTTTAACAGGCAGGTTTAGCCCTGATGTGGTCGCTCATTATGAAGCACTCACTTATGATAAATTAAGCCAAATCAAAGATGGCGAGGTGGTACGTCATGCCGAGTTTTTGGATGCGTGGCGACAATGATGTTTTGGGGTGAGATTGCCTGATATGCACGAGAAAGCCGGTATGAATGATAAAGAAGTCAGCCGATTTTTAAGTCGGGTATTGCGACACAAACCTGAACTGATTGGCATTGTGCTTGATGAGCAGGGTTATACCGACATTGAGACACTGATTAAAAATGCTTGTGAGTTTGGCAAGCATTTTGACCACGCTCAATTATTATCGGTCGTGGCAAGTAATGACAAACAGCGATACCAAATATCCGATGACGGCACGCAAATACGGGCGGTGCAAGGGCATTCACACCCCAGCGTCAAACGCCACTATGAACCACAAACTCCGCCAAGCGTACTGTATCACGGCACGGCAGTTAAGTCACTTGACAGCATAAAACAGCACGGCTTGACCGCAGGGTCTCGCCATTATGTTCACTTATCTGCCGACAGCGACACCGCCACAAAGGTGGGGGCAAGGCACGGCAAGGCGGTGGTTTTGACGATTGACACCGCCAAAATGCACGCAGAGGGTCATGTCTTTTATCAAGCCGAAAATGGCGTATGGCTAACGGAGTCTGTGGCGGTGGGGTATATTGATTTTGGTGGGTATTAACGGTTTACATAGCCATACCGCCAATTTTTTGTTATAATAGCCCCTTTACCCAAAAAGTGCCTTGTATGCACTTTTCTTTTTAAACCAATCCATGGTAGCGGTTATATATTTGATTGTAACAAATATCACTACCAACGCCACATCTAGGAGAATCCTATGGTAGCCATTACTTTGCCAGACGGCAGTATCAGACAATTTGACGGACATACCACCGTCATGCAAATCGCCCAAAACATCGGTGCAGGACTTGCCAAAGCCACCGTGGCAGGGCGTGTAAACGGTCAGCTTGTAGATGCCTGCGACCCTATCACAACAGACGCTACCGTAGAGATTATCACCCCAAAAAATCCCGAGGGCGTGGAGATTATCCGCCACTCCTGTGCCCACTTGCTCGGTCATGCCGTCAAACAGCTCTACCCTGAGGTCAAAATGGTCATAGGACCCGTCATCGAGGACGGCTTTTATTATGACATCTATAGCGAACGCCCCTTTACGCCTGAGGACATGAAGGCAATTGAGGAGCGTATGAAAAAGCTCATTGACCAAGATTATGATGTGATTAAAAAAATGACCCCACGAGATGAGGTCATCAAAACCTTCTCGGAGCGTGGCGAAACTTACAAACTTCGCCTAGTCGAAGATATGCCTGATGAAACGCACATGGGACTATATTATCATCAAGAATACATTGATATGTGCCGAGGCCCGCACGTCCCCAACACTCGCTTTTTAAAGGCATTTGCCCTAACCAAGATGAGCGGTGCGTACTGGCGAGGCGATGCCAAAAACGAGCAATTACAACGTATCTACGGCACAGCGTGGGCGGACAAAAAAGACTTGCAAGCCTACATCAAACGCATAGAAGAAGCCGAAAAGCGAGACCACCGCAAAATCGGCAAACAGCTAGGGCTATTCCACTTACAAGAGCAAGCCCCCGGTATGGTGTTTTGGCACCCCAACGGCTGGACGATTTGGCAAGTGCTAGAACAGTATATGCGTAAAATCCAAAAGGATAACGGCTATCTTGAAATCAAAACGCCACAAGTCGTGGACAGAAGCCTGTGGGAGCGTTCTGGGCATTGGGAAAACTATGCCGAGAATATGTTCACCACATCGTCTGAAAACCGTGATTATGCCATTAAGCCCATGAACTGCCCTTGCCATGTGCAGGTATTTAATCAAGGGCTAAAATCCTACCGTGATTTGCCCTTACGCCTTGCCGAATTCGGTTCATGCCACCGCAACGAGCCGTCTGGGGCGTTGCATGGGATTATGCGTGTGCGTGGCTTTACCCAAGATGACGCTCACATCTTTTGTACCAATGCTCAAATCCGCTCCGAAGCCCTTGATTTTATTAAATTAACGCTTGACGTGTACAAGGATTTTGGCTTTGATAACATCGCCATGAAACTCTCCACCCGCCCCGAAAAGCGTGTCGGCTCTGATGAGCTGTGGGACTTGGCAGAAAAAGACCTAGCGGACGCATTGGACGAAGCAGGGCTTGACTGGGAGCTACAAGCAGGCGAAGGGGCGTTTTATGGCCCTAAGATTGAATTTAGCCTAAAAGACTGCCTAGGGCGTGTGTGGCAGTGTGGCACATTACAGCTTGATTTTAACTTGCCAGAGCGCTTGGATGCTGAATTTGTGGGCGAATCGGGCGAACGCGAACGCCCTGTCATGCTCCACCGTGCGATTTTGGGGTCATTTGAGCGTTTTATCGGCATTTTGATTGAACATTATGCAGGCTTTTTCCCAGCATGGCTTGCCCCAACCCAAGCGGTTGTGATGAACATCACCGATAAGCAAGCGGACAGCGTGAATGACGTGGTCGCCAAGCTAAATGCCAAGGGTTATCGTGCCGTGAGCGATTTGCGTAACGAAAAAATTGGCTTTAAAATTCGTGAACGCACCTTAGAACGCATTCCGTTCATGCTGATTTTGGGTGATAAAGAAGTGGAGAGTGGCACGGTCAATGTCCGCACCCGTGAAGGCAAGAATTTGGGAAGTATGTCGCTTGATGACTTTGTCAAAGTGTTAAATGGGGCGATTGAGAAGAAGGGAAGGGTTGAAGTGAAGGCGGAGTAAGTTATTTTAAATAAAAACCCATTCAAGAAATTGAGTGGGTTTTTTACTAAGTTTGAATAAAATTTCCAATTTCTTTATAAAATTCATATTACAGCTAACAAAATTGAATTTTACTACGGAAACCGTTCGCCCTTGTATCAACCCAACACCAAACCTAGATTATCTGCTAGAATGTTGTTGGGTTATACAAGCAAAGAGAACACGGGTTCGCCCTTAGTGTCTTAACACTGGTGCTCAGATGGTGTCCTTTGCTTGTCATCTTAACTCTGAATGGTATCTAAGTGCGTTTATTAAAACAGACACTGCATAAACAAGGCAAGAGACAGATGATACACTATATTGGCATAGACATCAGCAAAGCAAAGTTTGATGTTGCATTTATAAACCCAAGCACAAATAAAGTAAAAACCAAGGTTTTTAACAACAACAAAGCAGGCTTTGATTTACTGCTTGCTTGGTTAAAAACCAATGTCAGCAATCATCTTGATGAGCTACACATCATCCTAGAAGCAACAGGGGTTTATCATGAACACCTAAGTGAGTTTCTTGATGATAATAATATCAAGCAAAGCATTGTCAATCCTAACTATGTCCGCAAATTTGCAGACAGTTTGGGGGTAATCCATAAAACTGATAAAAAAGACAGCATTATTTTATCAAGGTATGGTTATAGCCACAAGCCTGAGGTTTGGGTAGCACCTAGCATTGAAGCCAAACAGCTAAAAGCTCTATTGGCTCGCTTAGAAGCACTCAAAGAAGATTTGCAACGAGAGCAAAACCGACAAGAGTTGCTCTTATCACCCAATCTGCCCGATTTGGTTAAAGCATCCATGCAAACAGTCATCAGTGTCCTTCAAGAGGAAATTGCCAAACTCACCAAAGACATTGATGACTTTGTTGACAAACAACCAAGTTTAAAGCAAGACAAAACCTTACTTGAAACCATTGACGGTATTGGTTCTGTTATTGCCAAAGAAGTGGTATGCTTAATACATACCAAACAATTTAAAAAAGCCTCACAGATGGCTTCGTTTTTAGGCTTAATACCCAAACAAAGACAGTCAGGTGTCTTTAAGGGAGCAACCAAACTGTCCAAACAAGGGCAAGTCTCTTTGCGTGCTAAGCTGTATATGTCTGCAATGAGTGCCATTCGTTATAATAGCACCATTAAGGCATTTTATGAACGATTACAACAAAACGGTAAAACCAAAATGCAAGCCTTATGTGCTTGTATGCGTAAATTGGTACATATCTGTTTTGGTGTTATCAAAACCCAAACATCCTTTGAGCAACAAGTATCTTTAAGTTAGTTTGTAAGATACTAGATACCAGATACTTAAAAAACCATTGACTTAGGTGGGGTATCATGGTATCTGAGCTTGTCGAAGGGTCGGTTTCCGTCATGGTTCGACAGGCTCACCACGAACGGAAACCGTAGCACTTTTTCATTTTGTAGAGTGTACCATGAAAGAAGCTATTAAATTTGATCATTGTATGCTAATTAATAATTCTACCGTAAACAACAAACTATGCTTACACGGCATACCAATTGCTGATTATGACCTTGCAGGCATTGAACGTATTTTTATTCATAATCAATGGTTTGATATTTTGGATTTAAAAACCAGTGTAGCAATTTGGGGCGGTGTCAATATTCATTATCTGATTGATTATGATAAAGAAATAGCAAATTTAAGTGGTGGTATCGGCTATATTGATGATGATAAATTTTATCAGTCATTGAATGAAAAAGCGACAACCGATAATTTAACTTATTTTAAAAGATAGGCAATTGTGATGTTGTTATTTTACAATATTATGGATAAATATGTAGGGGGGAATCACATTCGCCCAAAAATCAACATTTTATCACAGGGCAAATGTAATTTGCCCCTACAAATCCACCCAAAGGCATAGTTAATTAAAAATGCCAATAAATCCCCCTATCTTTGCTTTTAATTCTATGCTACCATAAAGCCAATTCATTTTTAAGGACATTTTATGAAAGTATTAAAAGCGGTTGCTGTTTGTGCCTTGCTTGCCATAAGCAGTCAAAGTTTTGCCAATACCGCCAAACCCATACAAATCATATTTCCCAAAGGCGAAACTTGCCATGATTTTAATACAAAAGTTGGCAAAAAACCAAATCAAACTTTTGTATTAGCACTTACCGACAGTCAACAATTAAGCTTTCAAATTCAAAGCAACACCAAAATCAACATTCATATCACAGACCCAAACCAAAAGCCCCTAACGAGCGTGGGAGAGCTGATTGATTTTTATCCCACAATTTATCTATATGAGCCAACCATAACGGGCTTGCATAGCATTTCTTTTACCACCAAAAACAAAAGCAGTGCTAAAATTGATGTTAGGGTGTGTGCTGATGAGAATTTATTTTAAAAAATCAAGGTGTTTTATGAAAAGTATTAAAATCGCTGTTTTGTGTACACTGATGACAATGAGCGGACAAGGTTTTGCCAATACTGGCGATAATCAAAATCTTGACACCGTCTTAACAATCATCGATGATTTTTCTACCATGTCAAGTTATTCAAAACCGCAATTAGAGCAGTATTTTAATAGCCAACTTGAAGAAAGTTGTGAAAGTGGCGTGTATCATATCTGTTACTACACCCCCATAATTACCAATAACTCTAAATATTCTTTTGTTAATAAAATTGAACTTAGAAATTCTGATTTTTCACAATCTTTAATATTAGATATAGACCCAAGATTTGAAGTAAAAAATTTTGATGATGTTCTAAGGGGTCAAGACTATGAATTACTCGGTAATCCCTACCCTTTAATGAATATTTTTTATCAAAAAACTACCGAAAATTATGATATCGGGATAGGAGTAACGATTAAAGAAAATAAGGAGTGGGTTATTGACAGTTTAACTTTTTTCATAAAAAAGCATAACAAATCAGAGTGAGCCAAGGAGCGACCAGTATTTTTAAATCACCCTGCTTACAAAAATCCCCCTTGAAATCCCCACAATTTTTAAGTAAAATAAGGGTCTATCTTTTTATTTGGAGTATGACCCATTAAACCGTCAAATCGTCTAAATGTCAATGAAGACATTCGTGCCAAAGAAGTCCGCCTAGTACAGGCAGACGGCGAACAGCTTGGCGTGGTCAGCCTAAAACAGGCATTAGAGACCGCTCGTGAAAACAATCTGGACTTGGTTGAGATTGTGCCAGACGCAAAACCACCCGTCTGCAAAATCATGGATTACAAACGCTATTTGTACGAACAAAAGCAAAAAGCCAAAGAAGCCAAAAAGAACCAAAAACAGACCCAAGTCAAAGAAATCAAGCTACGCCCTGGTACCGAAGAAGCGGATTATCAGGTCAAATTGCGTAAAATCGTTGAATTCCTAGAAGACAAAGACAAAGTCAAGGTCTCTATTCGTTTTCGTGGACGTGAGATGAGCCACCAAGAGATTGGACGAGCCCAACTTGAACGTATCATCAAAGATACCGAAGAGATAGCCAGCGTAGAGCAAGCCCCCAAAGTGGAAGGTCGTCAAATGGGTATGCTCCTAGGACCTGCTAAGAAGAAGTGAGATTTTTAGCCTGTCTTTTGACAGGCTAATTTAGTACCAGTCAAGGATTATTAATGACTCCCATACCCAAGCCTGATAAACCCATCATATCACCCCAGTCTAGAAGTGGCAAGCACGCCAAAACCAGCAAAAAATCCTATCTTTCATCAGTCATGCTAGCAATGGCTGTGATTGGTTTTGGTGGATTTGGTCTGACCAAATGGGTTGATGGGGTTGGCTTTCCTTTTGCAGGTGGTGGTGACAGTTTATCTGATCGAGAAATACAGGCACGTGCAGATAACATGGATAAAATTAATAGGCTAGACGTGCAGGTTTATGACGCTGAGCAAAGCATGCAAATACTGCCAAATATCCCTAGCATGAACGGTGCGTTGTTATCTGACATGATGGCTCAGGCATCTGAATATGGCAACATTAGAGTGGCTGAGATAACCATGTGGGATGATTTGGATCAAGATGGAGATGTGGTTCAGTTTGCATCGTTGGGTACCATACAAACAGTAAATCTAACCAATGCCCCCCAAACGATATATGTGCCTATCAAGGTAGGACAACCTGCCAAACTGGCTGGTATTAATGATGGTGGTGGTGGCATTACCTTGGCATTTATGTCGTCAGGGCAACCTGTCTCTTCTCCTGTGTTAAGTCCAGGGGATATCATAGAGATTGACTTATTTTAATACATCATCATGAATACCCTTTACCGATATATGCCACTAATGTTTGCGGTCATGATTCTTATCATGATTTTGCAATTCGCCCCCAAAGTGTTAAACGTGGCATTGATTATTTTGATATTTGGGCGATGGTATTTGCTGATGTTGTTTGTTGTGTTGCTTTTTTTAATTTGGGCAACTTATAAACATTGGCATGATGATGTGCCAGATTTTGTATATAGGATAGTTCCTGTGGATGTATTAGATAGGTTAAGTAATCTGCAAACCATTGAAGAGGCTGCCATTGCTCTTGATAAAGAAGCGGTCATTATTAATGCTGAGCAGTTAAATAAAGATTTGCAAGCCAAGGTTATTGGGCAGAATCATGTCTGCTCGGATCTTGCCGCCCAGCTAAGACGTAGAATGGCACTTTCGCAGAGAGATAAGCCTATTGGTGTATTTTTGTTTGCAGGGCCGCCCGGCACGGGAAAAACTTATTTAGCAAAGGTGTTGGCAAAACTCTTAGAGAGAAAATTACTTCATTTTGACATGACCCAATATGCTGCAGGAGCATTTAGTGCGTCTCAGTTGTTTGGGATGACAAGGGGTTATGTGGGTTCTACTACTTATGGGGCATTGACTGCAGGGCTTAGAGATTTTCCCAAGGCGGTGGTATTGCTTGATGAGATTGAAAAAGCACATCCTGATGTTTTAAAGAATTTCTTAACCGCATGGAATGATGGTTTTATTACTGAGGCCTCAGATGGAAAGCAGATTAGCACAAGCGAAGCTATTTTTATTTTGACATCTAATGCCGCAACAGATGCCCTGGCTCACTTGCATAAAAGCCTACATCACGACCCTGATGCCTTAAGAAGTGCCTCGGTGGCAACACTAAGAGAGCAGGGCTTTGCCCCAGAGGTCTTAAATCGCATTGATAGAATTTTTGTGTTCTCGCCATTTAGTGGGTTGGATGTGGCACGTGTGATTGCCTTAGAGATTGAGCGTATGATAAATGGATACGGGCTAAAAGTAGCAGGTCAAGGTATTGACCCTCAGATTATCATTGACATGATGGGGCGTTATAAAAAGATGGGTCATGTTGCAAGCAGTCGTGATGTTGTAAGGCTCTTGGAGGAGTCGATTGCCGATGCTCTGATTTCCGCCAAAGAAGGTAGATATGATACCGTTCAGCTATACATAGAAGATGGCGAAATCAAGGCTGAGACCTTTATAGAGCGACATTACTAATTATGAGAGTTCGTCATTCTGATGGTTATATAGAAGATTCTTTGTGGTCGCACTCAAAGGCATTTAGAGTCTTGGTATATGTGACAGCTTGTTTGGGTGTATTGATTGCTATTGGCTTTTTTATCGTCATAAAGAATCAGCGAGCCATGAACGCCAGCCAAACAAGCTCGGCTCAGGTATCACTGCCCCTAAACTCTGGTGGGGCAACTTCAGCTTCTTTGAACAGCACGCCAGTCACGCCATTGCCCAAGGCAGATCAGCCACCCTCAATAAATGACCTACCCCTTGCTAAAAATACTTGGCGTAGCACGCTAAACCCCGCCAAACAAATCCCCAGCACAGGATTTGATGCGTATTATGTGAATACCAATAATCCTGCAGTGGTTGTCCATAAAGAAAATGTGCCTAATATAGAAATAGACTATTCTTATAGTGATTTTCACAACATTCCCTCAGAATCGTTTGGTGCGTATTGGATAGGCAGGATTAAAGTGCCCGAGGATGGCATGTATGAATTATACAAAAGAATTTCATGGGCGAATGCAAGGGTGATGATTGACGGTAGGATATTAACAGAAAGTAAAGATTCACTCAAAGAAGCCCCCATATTTTTAAAAAAGGGTGAGTATGTGCTTGAGGTGGAGTTTGCCAATGAGTGGCATTCTACTAATTTTATCTTGGCCTTAATGCCAGTTGTGAGAACGTATAACTCATCGAATATTGGTAAAGCACTAAGTGAGCTAAATCTGCCTGCCCATGTAAGCCTTTATAGTGCTTCGACTCACAAAACAACCAATAAAGACGGGACTTTTAACGTTCATCTTGACACTGCTGGCGAGCCTATGGTGCTGTACTTGCATAGTGATAGAACGGTTCATTGGCAGGTCTATGGGCAGACGATACCAAGAGCGATTGTGTACACTGGCGATACCAGTACTGTATCATCGGTTGGTAGCCCCCCAATCTTTAAGATGGAGGATGTACTGATTGGACATGAGTTCTTTAGTAATGTCAATAACAAGCCTGAGTGTGAATGTCAAAGTGGGAATTTTAGGTGCAAGGGAGGTTTTGGAGATGCAAATACCGATAAAACATTAGAGAATATCAAGAATATTATGGGGTTAAATCTGTCTGGCGGTTCAGGTGTTCATAGTGCCACCCATCTTGTGGTACCAGAAACTTATGTGAATCAGCAGTTTATCCTTGATGCCTATGCTCGCAGTCAAGAGGTGGAGCATTTAAGGCGAGCGTGTACGCTCGCAGGTTCAAATGCAAATAATGTGTCACACCCACCAAGTCATTACTAACATCATGCCAACTTTAGTGCTTATAAAGACCTTGTCATAAATTGTCAAAAAGCAACCAGCCCAACACAAATAAAGGGCAACACGCCCTTTATTTATCTCATGTCCGCCTTAAAGCCACGTTTTTTATCCATTTGCCAATCACGTTCTTTGAGTGTGGCTCGTTTGTCGTGGAGTTTTTTACCTTTGGCTAGGGCGATTTCGCATTTGACCCGACTGCCTTTCCAGTAGCAGGACAAAGGGACGACCGCATAGCCTTTTTGATTGACCATGCCAAAGAGTTTATCAATCTGCTTGCGGTGCAAAAGCAGTTTGCGGGTGCGGATATTGTCAGGGTTGATGTGCGTGGAGCTGGTCAGTAGGGGCTGAATGTGAGCCCCGAACAAGAACGCTTCGCCATTTTTAAAAATCACATAAGCGTCCGTGATTGCCATTTTGCCTGCTCGTATTGATTTGACTTCCCAGCCTTCAAGTGATAGACCTGCTTCAAAGGTCTCTTCGATAAAGTATTCGTGGCGGGCTTTTTTGTTGGCACAGATTTGGTTTGACGGTTTTTTTGCCATATTTATATCTCAATATTGTCTAGGGCGTGCCTGCCTTTGGTATTTGCAATGAAAAATAGGAAAAATCGCACGTTTTTCAAGGAAAAGTCCGCCGTTGATATTAGAATATCAACAAGGATTTTGACGTAGAAAAACAAGATTTAGCCATTTTTCATGCAAAAATGGATTAAAGCGTTAAATTTTTACCTTATTTTATAAGAATGTTATCAAGGGTAGGCATGCCCTACCCATTATAAGAGATTTGGTGGATAATTACAAACAAACCCACGCCCCTGTTACATTTGTCCAATAAAACAGCATTTGCCTTTGGGGGTAATACTTGATAAGATAAGGCAAATTTATCATCATAGGATTTGCCATGTTAGACTCAAAACCAACCCTAGAAACCTTGCTAAATCACCGCTCGGTACGTAAATACACCGGTGAACCAATCTCTGATGAAATGCTAACTGCTATCTTAGAAGCAGGGCGTGCCGTCTCAACATCAAGCTACCTACAAGCGGTGAGCGTGGTGCGTGTGCGTGATAAGGCAAAGCGGACGGCATTTCGCCAAATCTCCAACAACCTAAGCGAAGACAAATATAACGAATTGTTAGCCCAAGGTAAGCGATTGGGGCATGGCTATGTCGAAGACTGTGCCGAGTATTTGGTGTTTTGTATGGACGCTTATCGTCATCATGCCCTTGCCGATGTCAATACCGACTGGACAGAAGTCATGCTTATCGGGGCGATTGACTCGGCTCTCATGGCTCAAAATATGCTGGCAACGGCAGAGAGTCTAGGATTGGGCGGGGTCTATATCGGTTCACTGCGTAACGACATTCAGCGAGCAGGCGAGTTGTTGGCTCTGCCAAAACACGTCGTACCACTGTTTGGGCTATGTCTAGGACACCCTGACTGGGACTCTAAAATCAACCAATCACAACGCCCACGCCTACCGCTAGATGTCATCGTCTCAACTGATACCTATCAAACCCCTAGCGATGACGTGTTATCCGCTTATAATGATGAAGTTAAAGCCTACTATGGCGGTCGTGGTTTGGAGCTGGACTGGAGGGCCCAAATCGCCGAGACCTTTGGCGGGGACGTGCGTCCGTTTATGTTAGATTATTTGCAATCGCAAGGTTTTGCTAAACGTTAAGCAAACCAAAAAGTCGGACAACAGTTCGGCTTTTTCTTTTTTATAAAAATTTAAAATAAAATCCCCAAAACCGCCAAAAATTTGCTACCATAAGCACTTTTTACTTATTTACCAAATCATCAAACGCCATGACTCCAAAAAAAGCCCTATACCCCGGCACCTTTGACCCCATTACCAACGGACACATTGACCTTGTCAATCGTGCCTTAAAAATCTTTGATGAAGTCATCATCTCGGTGGCGTTCGCTCATCACAAAAAGCCGTTATTTAGCTTTGATGAACGAGTGGCACTGGTACAGGAAATTTTTAAGGACAATGAACGGGTATCAGTGGTCGGTTTTGAAGGGCTACTGGTGGATTTTGTCAAAGAACAAAATGCGGTGGCGGTAATTCGGGGACTGCGTGCGGTGAGTGATTTTGAGTATGAATTTGGGCTTGCCAACATGAACCGTAGCCTAGATGAGAGCTTTGAAGCGGTGTTTTTGACCCCTGCCCAAGAGTATTCGTTCGTCTCGTCCACGCTCGTGCGAGAAGTGGCAAAACTCGGTGGCGATGTCTCAAAGTTCGTGCCGTCTTGTGTGCTTGACGGCTTTGCCAAAAAGTTCGGTGGGTAAGGCGTTATGTTTTTTGCGGTCATTAGTATCTTGCCTGAGATGTTCGGGGCGACCACAGAGTACGGCATTACAGGACGTGCGGTGGGGCGGGGGCAGGTGGTGATACACACCATTAACCCCAGAGATTTTACCACGGACAACTATCGGCGGATTGACGAGCGTCCCTTTGGCGGGGGGCCGGGCATGGTCATGCTTGCCGAGCCGTTGGAGCAGGCGATATTACACGCCAAAGCCTTAGCCGATGAGCATTTTGGGAGCGTGGGTAAGGATAATCCTACCTGCCCTGTCATCTATCTGTCGCCACAGGGCAAGACCCTAGATGAAAAGACGGTGGTAGAATGTAGCCAGCTTGATGGCATGATACTGCTCTGTGGGCGTTATGAAGGCATTGATGAAAGGCTACTTAGTGCCTATGTCGATGGCGAGATTTCCATTGGCGACTATGTGCTGACAGGGGGCGAGCTACCAGCGATGGTGCTGATGGATAGCATCATTCGCCGTCTGCCAAGCGTGATGAATGATGACAAGTCCGCCCTAGAAGACAGCTTTGTCGATGGGCTACTAGACTGCCCCCACTATACCAAGCCTTTGATTTTTAAGGATAAAAAAGTCCCTGATGTCCTGCTTTCAGGTCATCATGCCAACATTGCCAAATGGCGGTTTTTAGAGCAAGTCAAACGCACCAAAGAGCGTCGCCCTGACTTGTGGGAGCAGTTTGAACCCACCAAAGAGCAGGCGAAGTGGCTGGGGGAGATAGATGAGTTGGGGGATTTGGATGAATAGTCATGCCCTATCCGTCATCATTATCACCGCCCCGCTGATGTCAGTCAGTCTCTCACGCACCATAAACAGACGGTCAAGCCCCAACGCAATGCCACTGCATGGCGGTAAGTCATCGCACGCACGGATTAGGTTTGTATCAATCGGCATGGTTGGCAAGCCTAGTTTTGCCCGCTCAATATTATCCTGCGTAAATCGCCGATACAGCTCATCGCCACTGGCAAGCTCATCATAAGCATTGGCAATCTCTATGCCGTTGATATATAGCTCAAAGCGTTTGGCAACGGCATGTCCGTCCACGTCTGTCGCCACTTTTGCCAAAGACGCAGTCGCCACAGGATAATCGGTGATGAGTGTCGGCAAATCAAATCCCAAAGTCGGCTCTATCACATGACTAAATAACAAATCCAGCCAACCTTGCTTATCATCGCCCATATCTAGGTTAATGCCCTGCTTTAATGCCGTTTGTTGTAATGTCTCAATGTCGGCAGAAAAGGGGTGAATGCCGAGCATATCCATAAAGGCTTGGGTGTAGCGATAGGTTTTAAAGGGCAGATTTTTATGCAGTGCCACGCCGATGAGAGCATTTAATTCATTTGCCAAATCGTCCAAACTAAAATGCGGACGATACCATTCTAACATGGTAAATTCTATATTATGCTTATGCCCTTTTTCATTATCACGAAACACCTGACAAATTTGATAAATCGGTATTTGATAATCCGCCAATACTCTTTTCATGGCAAATTCTGGCGATGTGTGTAGATAGCCTGTTTTTAATTTGCCAGCTTGTTTAAAATTAACGCTCACGCTTTCTATAAAAATATCGGTATTGCCATGATTGGATAGTATGGGTGTGGTAATCTCTAATACGTCCCGATTTTTAAAAAACTGACGAATATCGCCAATCATCTCAGCTTTACTCATTGCCAAATCTAAGGTCATGCTTGGGCGGTAATCGGTATTAGTCATAAAGCCATTCTCTTTTTAAGTCATAGTTTTTTCTTAATTTATCAAAATCCGCCCCATGTACGTTATCGGTGCAAATGTGGCGTAACTCATTGTCATCTTTTAAAATGTCATAATAGCTTTTTAAGATATCGGTATTGCCTTTTAATAATTCATTTTTTAATGTTTGCCAATGGTAATGATTGGGCGGTAATAACTTATCCATATTTTGTAAAATAGGCAAATTAAAATACTCACAAAACGCCTGATAAATCATTTCTGTCCCACGCAACTTACCGTCTAAGGTATAGCCTGCGATGTGGGGCGTGGCAAGGGCAAGGTTATCAAGCAGTGCCTTATCAATGGTTGGCTCAAAAGGAAATACGTCTAGTATTACATTCAGATTTTTATTAGTCATTGCCCATAATAAATCATCTTGATTGATAATCTCGCCCCGAGCGGTATTGATTAAAATGGCGTTGTTTTTTAATTGTTTAAAAACAGAATGATTAAATAATTGATAAGTGGGATAATCACCCGTTTTTGTTAATGGCGTATGAATAGAGATAATATCGCTATTTGCCAATAATTCATTAAAACTTGCATTATTAATGTCCGATGTTGGCAAATAAGGGTCATATCCCAAAATCTCCCAATTTAAGTCTTTGGCGTATTTGGCAAGCGTTGCTCCGATATTACCCAAGCCAATAATGCCCAGCGTGATTTTTTTATGGATTAAATTGGGAAATTTTCTTAAAAGGGCGGTAATGACGTATTGGGCAACCGAATGTTTGCTTGACCCTTTGGCATTGGCAAAATGGATATGGTGTTTTTGGATAAAATCATTATCCACATGGTCTGTACCAATCGTTGCCGAGCCGATAAATTTAATATTATTAGGATTGGCAATGGCGTCGGCATTGATGGGCGTTACCGAGCGAATGAGTAGGGCGGTTGGATTATGCCTGTCAATGGCGGATTGGTCAATCTCACGCCCTTTTAATTTGATAAGCGTGGTATTATCATGGCAAAAATAATCGTCCAAATGGGCGATGTTTTCATCGGCTAAAATGGTTGTCATGGGGTCGTGCCTTTGGCAGGATGGGTGTGGTTGGGTTGGTAAATGATGAGTAGATGCTAAACATTAAAGCGGTGTTATGAGTGTGACAATAATTATCGGAATTGATGTATTTAATGGCTGGACACAAAAGCTGACTTGTAAGCACGGCTTGGATGAAGTTCTCGTTTTATTATAACACAGAATCACCGACATCAATTTAAAAATATGCATGTATTTAAAGGTGTTTTGATAAAAGCGACACCGTAGACATCGATGGCTTGTAAACATTGCCTAACCATGATATTTTGTAAACCAACGTAAAAATAAGTACCAATCTCATTTACATAATGCTATCATAATCACTCTAAACAATCCCTATATTTTATCAAACTTATCATGGATGACACCCCATGCCCCACTCTCACGACACCATCAAAGATTGGATTATGTCCAATCGTTTATATGAAGTTCATATTTTTTATTATACCTTGATTATTATTTTTTGGGTAATAGTAGGTTTCGTTAGTCTGGGTTTTGAGATAGGCAGTTTTAGCTCTACCCAAAATCTATTGCTTAATTTTGTTTGGTATTTGACTGTGTGCCTACTGATGATAACCAGTCTCATCATATTTTGTAACACCTATGAAGCCAACAAATATAAAAGATACCTAGATACCTTAGAGCGAGAAATAGAAGAAAAGCTAACCGATGAAGAAAAAGAAATTGTCTGCGATTTGATACAAGAGCAAGGTCATACCCTACCCACCAACAAACAACGCTATGCATTGCTATTTGTTGGCTGTTATGCCTTGTTTGAGCTGTTTGTTGTGTCTGCTTGGATAAAGGATATGACACTGATATGGCAACCTGATTGGGTGCTTGCTATCATAGAGTGGGTAAAGTCTAATTCAACAGTGGTGTCTGTATCCGCAAATGGAGGTAGTTTCTTTTCTTTTAATGCATTCATTACAAAAAGTAACTTGTTATATGATTATTACCAAGATGGTAAGCTTTTTTTAAATTCCGAACTTGGTAAGTCAGCAATGTTTATGAGCTTTATCAAGCTGATTTCTTTTGTGCCTGTCATATATTCCTTGTGTCTGGTATTTTGGAAAATGTTTGGTTGGATAAGTGGCGATCACTTAATGCGTCGTGCCAGTTCTGAAGTCTGGGGATTTATTTGGGTTTCTTCATTGGTGTTATTTATGAATTTTGTAATGTTACTTGGCATATTGGCTATCATAGTAGGTATGAATTTTGATATGAGAATCTTGCCCATTATCTCAGGAAAACTAGGTTGGCTTGATGTTTTTGGTTGGAATCTTTTTTATCTGTGTTATGTGTTTGGTTTGCATATTTCGTACAGGTGGTTGTGTTTAATATTTCGTCCTTTTATTAATCTATTTAGGAGTTAATTCATGAGTAATGCTATTGAACAAAAAGGTGGTTTTGCTTCCTATTTATTGGATGCTTTTCGTAGCTCTGTTGCCAATAGAACGGTTGGTTCAGAGCTTAATGATGGAAAATCCACAGCTGATGAGCAAGCTGCAATACTTGCCAGTCAGTTACCCAAAATTACTTTTGCTGCCATTGGAGAGGGTATATTATTCTATGCTGCAAAAGCAAATCTTGATTTGGAGAAATTTGCCAGAAATTTACCAAATGGCTACGATAGAGCCATACAACTTGCAACCGACAAATGGAGTAAGATTCATATGTTGCAAGAAATAAACAGCCAATTAGAAAAAAATTTTGGTGAAAGCAAGAAACTGTTAATGGCTCAAAAAAATGAAGTCATAAAATCTCTGTCAGTCATTAATGATGGCATTAAGAATATAGCTAAAACTTATCCAGACTTAGGGATTAATCCAACGGATGACCCAAAGGCAATTTTTGACAAAGTACTTGGTCATACAGAAGTTAGTGCAAATGTTTTTGATTTATTGGGAAAAATTTTTAATTATACAGAATTTGTCAGAATGTCAGTTCAAGATGTAAATACTGCTGATAGCGAAAATGTCAGCAACTACATTATGAATTGGATAACCTATAGTTCTCAACTGGCTGGACCTGCTGACAGATTTATCAACAATGGGTTGGATTCTGGGCTTTTATCAAAAATACCTGTACTAAGTGCCAAAAATTTGGTTAGTATTGCCGCTCGTGGCGTGCTTACGGGCATCTTGACAGATATGTCCTATAAGGCTGGTTATGCAGTTGGTGAGTGGATTTGGAATGATGTGTTTGAATATCTCTACGATGGTCAAACCGCCTACGAAATCTACGCCGACGAATTTGAGGCTCTGTACTCCACCATCTTCCAACACCTAACAGGCACCGAGCTTAACGCCGTCATTGCTTTTAACACCATGATATTGGGTAACTTTGTCAATGAACAGGGTCAATCTGTCATCACAGAAGATACCGCCATCTTATTTGGCTCTGATGACTATAAGAGCATGGATTTTGACAAAGCTTTAAAATCTTATAAAAAGCTCTATAAGGCAGTATCAGGCAAGGATGATGCCGAGAACATCACAGGTGCAGAAGAGCTCATTAGACACATGGAGGGTAGTTATCCGTTATTTAAGGAATATCGCGGTAAGTTATTGAACATCTTACAAGGCTTGGAAGATACAGAAGAACTATTTACCCTAAGCCAAGGTGATGATGAAACCGCTCTTGCCTACCGCTACGCCCTTGTCAATCTCAATCCATTTATCCTAATGGATATTGACCACACCAAACACAACCCAAATGGCGAGCTTGACCTGTATCATGCCAAAACCAATCCTAATGGTCTAACACCAATCTACCTAGAAAAACGAGCCGAGATGATGTCGGTCATGATGGATAAAATGACAGGGAAGTTTATCCAAAATAAATACAACTATCAAGATTTGGCTGAAAACATCAGTGTTAATGAAACCAGCCTAGATGGACATCATGGCAATATTGATACTTATAATGACAACACCCAAGTGATCTTCGGTGGCACTGGTCATGACACCATCAAAGCCAAAGATACAGGCGATAACAACAACTTCCTATTCGGTGGTGCAGGTCATGACATTATAATCGGTGGCAAAGGTAACGATTACCTAGAAGGCGGTCAAGGCTACGACACCTACCACATCTCCGACCACGACACCATCTTTGATGCTGATGGCAAAGGACGTATTCTCTTTGATGGCAAACCCCTACCCACAGACTTTATCCTAAAACAAGGCTCATCAGGCATATGGGAAGCCAAAGACAGTGCAGGCAATGTGCTATATACTGCCATCAGAGAAGTCAATGACTTAGTCTACCAAAATATTGCCTAACCATGATATTTTGTAAACCAACGTAAAAATAAGTACCAATCTCATTTACATAATGCTATCATAATCACTCTAAACAATCCCTATATTTTATCAAACTTATCATGGATGACACCCCATGCCCCACCACACCGACACCATTGCTGACTGGCTTGTCTCTAATCGTCTGTATGAAGACAATCTGTTTTATTATGCTCTTATCATCTGTTTTTGGTTCTTTGTTGGGTTTATCTTTTTAGGCTTTGAATTACAAGGATTTAGCTTACAACAAAATCTGTTCTTTAATTTTGTCTTTTATCTATTTATCTGTACCATGATGGCACTTTGTCCCTTTTGGTTTAAGCTTTTCTTTTCAAAAACCCACACCGCCAAACGAGAGCAAGAACTCAATGCCCATCTAAATGAACTAGACGATGACGACCGTCAAGAAGTCGTTGCTTATCTCAATGAAACAGGACAGCTTGCAATGCGACCCATCCAACGGTGGGCATTGGTGTTTTTGGGGTCATACTTTTTATTTGAAGTGTTTTTTATCTCAGCATGGGTTAAGGATTTGACACTGGTGTGGCAACCTGATTGGGTGATGGGGATTGTGGAGTGGGTGAGAGGGAATACCAATTTACCACCATTGAATGTGGATAGGAAGTTGTTTGACTTAGATATTGGGTTGTCAAGCGACAAGATTTTGCATACAATGTATGAATCGGAAACCGAATTTTTGGATTCTGAATTTGGCAAATCAGCCCTTTTATTTCATTTTTTTAGATTTATTAATGCTCCATTAATTTTTATATCGATACACATGTTATTATATAGATCAATTGGTTGGAGTGGAATAAATCGGTTTAAGGTAAAAGAAGAATACCGAAATTTATGCGATTTGTTAAAATCTTATTTATGGGTTTCGTTTTTGGCGTTTTTTTGTGTTCTAATGATTGTTGGCACTATTTTGCTAATTCAAAGCTTGGAAATTTCTGCTAGAATGTCCATGAATATAGTGATATGGATTGATAGCTTTTATTTGAATTTTTGTTTTGTGTTTGCTGTCATTAGTGTTCTTATACTTATTTCATGGCTTAAAATGAGTAAAAAACTTATTTTAAATATTATTAATTTTATCAAACAGTTCTTTCAACCAACCTAACGAGGTATTTTTATGAGTAATTTAACTGGTCTAGCTGATTCTTTCTATATTGAAGAAGTAAGAAAAATTCTTGAAAAACATTCCTTTGGCTCTATCACCGATGATGATAACAATTATTATGAAACACTTTGGGAGGTTGCTTCTAGCAATTTTTCAAAGATAATTTCTCAAGTTGCATTTGAAACTTCTTTAAAGTATTTGAGTGATACCAATATGGTGGAAAACACTAAATATCGGTATCCTGATATTATTCAAATTGAAATGCTGGCGATTAAAGCAGATCAACTGCAAGCCCATCTGAATGCTTTTCAGAATTCCAATCTGTCTAAACACTCTAATTTTAAAGAAATGAATGCACATTTCAAAGAGGTTGTTGCTAATTTTAAAACAGAAGTGCAACTACTTGCTGACAGCAAAGGCATTAATATCAATGTCAAACAAGACGACCTAACGACTACACTTGATAAACTTGTTGGTCAAGGTTATGGCAAACTTTTTAATGATAGCATGGATAACTTGTTTAAATACAATGATTATATCAAACTTATTTATAGTACCATTGATGAGAAGTTACCCAAAGATGAAAGTAGTCAACAAGACTATCTAAAAGATGTGATGAATTTAATACCAAAATTTGCAGGAGATTCTTTTGTTAAGGGTACGGCGGGGGCGGTCTATGGTGCAGAAGCAGGGTTAATTAGCTTAAGTAATATTATAAAATCTGATGGGTTAAAATATCTTGAGGATTTGGCTCAAAAAGTTCCTGCTTTATCAGCCAAAGGTGTATTGGGTGTTTTATCTCGTGGATTTATTACGGGTGTCTTGACAGATGTTAGTTATAAAGTTGGTTATGCTTTTGGTGAGCTAATATTTACAACAGGATTTGAGAAAGTTTTTGGCAAAGAACTCTACGAAATGGAGAGTTTCATCAACTTTACAGATACTGCCTACTCCACCATCTTCCAACACCTAACAGGCACCGAGCTTAACGCCGTCATTGCTTTTAACACCATGATATTGGGTAACTTTGTCAATGAACAGGGTCAATCTGTCATCACAGAAGATACCGCCATCTTATTTGGCTCTGATGACTATAAGAGCATGGATTTTGACAAAGCTTTAAAATCTTATAAAAAGCTCTATAAGGCAGTATCAGGCAAGGATGATGCCGAGAACATCACAGGTGCAGAAGAGCTCATTAGACACATGGAGGGTAGTTATCCGTTATTTAAGGAATATCGCGGTAAGTTATTGAACATCTTACAAGGCTTGGAAGATACAGAAGAACTATTTACCCTAAGCCAAGGTGATGATGAAACCGCTCTTGCCTACCGCTACGCCCTTGTCAATCTCAATCCATTTATCCTAATGGATATTGACCACACCAAACACAACCCAAATGGCGAGCTTGACCTGTATCATGCCAAAACCAATCCTAATGGTCTAACACCAATCTACCTAGAAAAACGAGCCGAGATGATGTCGGTCATGATGGATAAAATGACAGGGAAGTTTATCCAAAATAAATACAACTATCAAGATTTGGCTGAAAACATCAGTGTTAATGAAACCAGCCTAGATGGACATCATGGCAATATTGATACTTATAATGACAACACCCAAGTGATCTTCGGTGGCACTGGTCATGACACCATCAAAGCCAAAGATACAGGCGATAACAACAACTTCCTATTCGGTGGTGCAGGTCATGACATTATAATCGGTGGCAAAGGTAACGATTACCTAGAAGGCGGTCAAGGCTACGACACCTACCACATCTCCGACCACGACACCATCTTTGATGCTGATGGTAAGGGTGTGATGATGTTTGGTGGGAAGGCGTTGCCACAAATGTATAGAAAAAATATCGTTTTCCAATCTACTCTCAGAAGTTAAATAAAAATCACCCATACATTTTGTTTATTTGAATGATACTAATAATTATTATAAGTTGTATGGTGGTTGTGTTATGATATCTGTCGTCAATCGTTTGTTGAGACAACGAAACCTAACCTACGAGCCACCTGCAAAAAAGTCCAATATGTTGAAGTCTATAACATCTTTGGCTTTAAAAAGTTTTATTTATACGATTATCTTAACCAACAAGCACCAAAAACATAACTTAGAGTTTTTTATAATGACAAACGAAACATTTGGTAGAATTTGCTTTGCTGTTGCACTCTTGCTAATAGGCTCAAGAACGCTTGGTGATTATGTCATCTTTCCTTATATTGCAGTAACAAAAGCAGAAAAAGGCGAGTTTAAAGAGGCTTGTGCTTATGTGGTTGACAAGAAAAAAACAACACGGAGTGCTGAGCAGTTTGTTATTAAATTGGAAAATAATAATTTTAAAGAATTTGATATACTGCCAAAAATAGGTGCTGTTTTTTTTAATGAAGATAAAAAAGGTGATTTGCCAATTCGAACAAAATATCATTCTTTCATGATTGTGGAACCCAACACCTGCAAAAAAGTCCAATATGTTGAAGTCTATAACATCTTTGGCTTTAAAAAATTTTATTTATACGATTATCTTAACCAACAAGCACCAAAAACATAACTTAGAGTTTTTTATAATGACAAACGAAACATTTGGTAGAATTTGCTTTGCTGTTGCACTCTTGCTAATAGGCTCAAGAACGCTTGGTGATTATGTCATCTTTCCTTATATTGCAGTAACAAAAGCAGAAAAAGGCGAGTTTAAAGAGGCTTGTGCTTATGTGGTTGACAAGAAAAAAACAACACGGAGTGCTGAGCAGTTTGTTATTAAATTAAGTAATCGACTTTATGATGAATACGATATATTTCCAACCACAGGTGCATCTTTTTTTTATAGAGACAAATGGAATAATTTTCCAATTCGTGCCAAGCATAGATCTTTTGTTGTTATAGAGCCCAACACCTGCAAAAAAGTCCAGTATGTTGAAGTCTATAACATCTTTGGCTTTAAAAAGTTTTATTTATACGATTATCTTAACCAACAAGCACCAAAAACATAACTTAGAGTTTTTTATAATGACAAACGAAACATTTGGTAGAATTTGCTTTGCTGTTGCACTCTTGCTAATAGGCTCAAGAATGCTTGGTGATTATGTCATCTTTCCTTATATTGCAGTAACAAAAGCAGAAAAAGGCGAGTTTAAAGAGGCTTGTGCTTATGTGATAGGTACAAAAAAAGAAAAACATTCTGATACCACTATCGTTAGCATAGATGGCAAAGAATACAAAAGTAGAGATATAATGCCAATTCAGTTTTTGGCTACAATCAAAAGAGATGAATGGCTCAAATTTCCACTTGGTCAAAACTACAAAGGTCTTTTAACCGTAGAACCCAATACCTGCAAAAAAGTCCAATATGTCGAAGTCTATAACATATTTGGCTTTAAAAAATTTTATTTATACGATTATCTTAACCAACAAGCACCAAAAACATAACTTAGAGTTTTTTATAATGACAAACGAAACATTTGGTAGAATTTGCTTTGCTGTTGCACTCTTGCTAATAGGCTCAAGAACGCTTGGTGATTATGTCATCTTTCCTTATATTGCAGTAACAAAAGCAGAAAAAGGCGAGTTTAAAGAGGCTTGTGCTTATGTGGTGGGTACAAAAAAGAAAGAAATTCTGATGCTACCATTATTCAAATAAATAATAACTCACATATAGATAGGCACATATTGCCATTACAAGGCATAGCCACAATCAAAAGCGAAGAGTGGTCAAGATTTCCACTCTCTCAAGATTTCAAAGGGCTTTTAACTGTGGAGCCTGATGTGTGCAAAAAAGTCCAATATATTGAAGTCTATAACATATTTGGCTTTAAAAAGTTTTATTTATACGATTATCTTAACCAACCCTAGGAGACTACTATGTCTAAAATTCAAGTTCCAACCCAACACCAAACCGATGGTTTTTTAGGCACTGTCAGTGCTGTTAATAATATTTGGTCTGGCTTTAATAGCTTTAGCCAAAGCAATACAGAGGAGACTGCTCGCTCGGCTCAGCTTTTTCTTTCAGATTTTATCGGTATTTTAAAAGCTCATACCGAGTCTTCTGCTTTTCAAAAAATTGCTAAGGTGGTGGATGTTAATAAAATGTATCAAATATTTGATAGGCTTGGAGGGAGTTTTGTTAAACTTGGCGATGAAAGCAAAAACAATAACGGCTATGTTAGTAAATCTCTCGTTATTGACATCTTCGCCGATATGACCGCCCTGGTTGATACGATGTTGGATTTTGTGGGTAAAGTGCCAGCCATTAAATTTAATCCTGCCAATATCGTGTTTAATGTGGTATCTTTTTATGCAACCACCACCAGTAACTCCATGAATAGCCACCCTGATTGGAATGACAAGCAGGTCATTCACACCAGTGAGATTGATAACTTTTTATTAGACGGTGCGTTATTAACTTTGGAAAACTGGCCTGTGTTAATTAAGCCATTGTTAGATGTCTTTGATAACTTTGTGCCTGAGTATTTGCAAAACTGGGTAACACCTGACCCTACCGAGTTTATGGGTGATGCAGATGGCAAACCAGCCAATGATGTGATTGACCCTAGAAAATTCTTTGATGATGCTTATCGAATTTATGGTGGTGCAGGCAATGACACGCTATATGGTGGCTCAAAGAGTGATGTATTAGACGGAGACACAGGCAACGACACCCTCTCGGTGGCGAAGGTGCTGATAATTTGCTTGGCGGAGACGGATTTGACACCTATCACATCCAATCCCACGACACCATCTTTGATGCCGACGGCAAAGGACGTATTCTCTTTGACAACAAACCCCTACCCACAGACTTTGTCCTAAAACAAGGCTCATCAGGCATATGGGAAGCCAAAGACAGTGCAGGGAATGTGCTATATACTGCCATCAAAGGGGTAAATGATTTATTAATTACTTCTACTGATTCTCCTGCTGACCGAGTTACCATCAAAGACTTCTTCCTTACCTCCACCAAGCGAGACACCACATATTCAGCCCTTTCTATCATCTTAGGCGACAGTCAAGCAGACATTGATAAAAATCGCACCTACACCATCAAGGCAGATGACAAATACTTCTCTAACATCTACACAGGCGGATTCCCCACCGATTATCTTGATATCTATGGTTCAAACAAGACTGACACCATCTTTGGCACAGGCAGAAAATACCTAAACATCGATGCAGGTGATGGGCATGACCTGATATTCGGTGGCGATATGGCGGATGTTATCAGAGGTGGGGCAGGTAATGATGTTATATCAGGTTCGCCTAACTTTTATGACTTTGAACCCGAAGATAGCACAAGACTACCAAAACCAGAAAAGGACAGCGAAGGTAACCTTATCGGTGTCGATAAAGATTTAATCATCGGTGGAGAGGGTAACGACCTGATTGCAGGCGGTATTGGCGATGACATTATTTGGGTGGATCATGAGTATAAATCAAATGGTAAAACACCGATACATACCGACTCAAATAATCCCAACAACACCCATAACAACAAAAAAGGTGATTGGGCATTGGGCGGACGAGGTGATGATGTGATTCATGGTGGTGCAAACCAAGACTTCCTACAAGGTGGGGCGGACAGTGACATCATCTATGGTGGTGGCGGTGATGATGTGATATTGGGTGATGGGCATATTAGGTATGGCACGAAGTCCAAGACCATATTTAACTCGTCAAGCATTGACTATGAGATGACCATCGGTGGCGGTATTCATCCGCTCGTGCCGGGTGGTGTTTATAGCAGACCTGTATTCAGACAGGGCAATACCTTGTCCATCGAGCATAGATATGACAAGGGTAAGCACATACAGGACAAACAGCCAAGTGCCTATTATAGAGACCCCATAACCTTTGAATGGACACTTACGATAGATGCAGACAAAGGTGATTATACCATCACGCCACATGAAGAAGTGAAGCTAAGTTATGATAAGCATGCTTTTGAATCAAAACATGCCAATGACACTCTATATGGCGGTGCAGGGGATGACCTTGTCATCGGTCAGTATGGTAATGATTATCTAGATGGTGGTAAGGGTGATGACATCCTATGGGGTGATGACAACAGAGATGCAAGCATCGAAGGGAATGACACGCTAAAAGGCGGTACAGGACGAGATAGGCTAATTGGTGGCAAAGGGAATGATACTTATGTGTTTGACCTAGAAGACATCAAAACAGAGGCAGATGGCAAAACCATCATTGATGCGGACAATAATGGTCAGTTGATTGTAGATGGCAAAAACTGGGCGGGCAAGACATGGGTGGTTGATACCAACTTCAAAGACATTTATTTTGATGATGAGGGCAATAGACTGGATAAGAAAGGCAGTGAGTACATCATCACGGTCAAAGACGCTGGGGCAACCATCACCATCAAGGATACGCCAGTAGCGAAAGGCGATGCGGATGACATTCTGCTGGGCATGATACTCGCCAAAGAAGTTAAGAACACCGCTCCCATCGTTCATAATCCCGTCTCTGACCAGATGGTGTTGGCAGAGCGAGACATCGCACTCGGTCTTGGCGAGGTATTCTTCGATGCTGATGGTGATGAGCTGACGTATAGCATCCAAGGGGCGGATGGGCTGCATTTTGACCCTGCTACGAAGATGCTGACAGGTAAAGCACCTGATAAAGGGGTGTTTAACATCACATTGACCGCTACCGACCCCAAGGGCGAGCATGCCAATACCAGCTTCACACTAAGAGTGAATGAGCGACCAACGCTCGTCTCTGCCTTGACTCTACCGCTTGTGCTAAGCCAAGATGATGCCATGATTCGGATAGGTCTAGATAAGCTGTTTGTTGATAACGATGGTGATGCGTTAAGTTATTCGCTATCGACAAATTCTTTGAGCGGTGTCTACATTGACAACAACCATCTTATCATAGACCCTGCGACCACAGAGATTGGCATGCATGATATTACCGTGACAGCGACAGACAGCTTCGGTCAGAGTGTCAGCACCAATGCCAGCTTTACCATCAAAGGCAGTGAACCCATCGTGATGCCAGAGCCTGTCCTGCCCATCACTCCTACGCTCGATCCTACCATTCGTGGTAAGCGATATGTGGGCAAGCTCGGTGCTGATGACATCACAGGTGATGATAAAGCCAATACCATCAACGGTCTGACAGGGGATGATGTCCTAAGTGGCGGTCGTGGCAATGACACGCTAATCGGTGGATTTGGTCATGATACCTTAATTGGCGGACTCGATAACGACTTGCTTATCGGTGGCTATGGCAATGATACTTATCTGTATCACAAAGGCGATGGTCTAGACACGATTCGTGATGTTGGTGGGCTCGATATCTTAAAGATTTCGGGGCTGATGTTGTCTGATTTGGGCTTTATTAAACAAGGTAATCATCTGCTTATCGATGTCAGGCAAAATGATGATGGCATTATTATTGAAGATTATTTCAAATCAAACAGTATCATAGCAAGCCAAAAACCCCATGTTCCCAACATAGAGCGTATCTACATTAATGATAAGTTTGTTGGGTATGATGAGATTATCAAGATGGCGGATGTGGTTATTTAAGGTTTAAGGCTAAGGGTGTTAAAAAAGAGTGTTTAGTAACACTCTTTTTGCAGTCTGCTGATGGCGGATTGTGCTGATTAACCTTGCAGTTGTTTTAGAATCTGGCTAATCTCGGCATTGGCTTCGTTTTCGGTGGCTAGGTCGCCATTGGGGGTTAGGTCGTTCATTACTTGTGGTAGTAGCTCGGCAATGCCTTGGCAGACTTCTGTCTCGCTGGCTCCTGTTTGCTGACAGGCACGGTTAATCTCATCTTTACCGAACAGACTCATCACGTCTTGGGCGTCAAGTCCGTCATTATCGGTGTCGATGTTTACCCATGATCGGGCTTTATTGCCCAGTCCGTTGCCTTGGAATTTGGCAAGCACGCCTGACAGACCGCCATTTTTTTGGATATAGCCCAGTACGATGGGGATAAGAGCAAGGAGTAGAGTATTTTTGTTAAACCCGCCTTTTTGTTGGGCGGACTGACTGCCAAGCACTTGACCCAACACACTGCCTAGGTCACTGGCAGGGACGTTTTGGCGAGTCTGTCCACCGCCTAGGAGCGAGCCTAGCATACCGCCTAGCCCGCCTTGGGCTTGACCACCGCCAAGCTGACTTGCCACCACTTGCCCAAGCATACCGCCCAAACCGCTGTTTTGTTGGGATTGACCGCCAAGTACGCTACCTAGCATGCCACCAAGCCCGCTGTTTTGCTGTTGGGTTTGACCACCTGTTAGGGCGTTTTGGGCGACTTGGGTGATGATGTTTTGTAATAAACTCATGGAGTATCCTATCAAATAAAGTAAATATTGGCGAAATTGCCAAATCATGCATTATCTTATCAGAATTTTAGTGAACCTGCGTTATTTTTATTAAAGGTTTTTGTAAATAGATGAATTATTAAGCGACGTGGGTTTGTTTATAGTGGTGTCTGTTTTATTTTACACCATGCCAAAAATTGACATAAGAAACATAACGATTTGGCTTATAAAAAATAATGCGGACATTATCCAAACTAGGATTTGCTCTATGGTTATCTTGCAAAGGCATGGATTTGTCCCCATGATGGGTTATTCTAAGCTGTTTTTGAGCCATTTTTTAAGCCCATTTTTGAGCGATTGCCATGACCGATTTATCTGCTGTTTTTGACCTTATTGATGACATTGTGCCTGCTGATGTGGCAGATGATGTTAATATGACGGATGCTTTGCACTTTGCCTTGACCGAGCATGTGATAACTGCCGATGACGTGGCGTGTGTCAGTCATTTTTTTGATGCACGCCGTCTGCCTTGCCCCATGCCTTTGTTAAAGGCAAAAGTAACCTTGCGAGATGTGGGGGCAGGGCGGGGCTTGTATCTGCTTGCCACCGATAAAAATTCACAAACCGACCTTGTGGCGTATTGCCATAAAAACGGGCTGACGGTCAAGACGTGGGCGTATGGGCAAACAGATACCATCTTTCACTTTTTGATTAGAATGTGTTGAGTGTTGGTATTTGCCATGAAAAATACTCATTTAAAAAGCAAGGGAATCGCCCATTTTTCATGCAAAAATAATTTAAATTCATAAAATTTCACCAAATGTTAATAAATGTTATCAATGTTCACACGTCCTAACAAAAAGCTGTAAAAACCGCTAGCATTTGGGCGGATTTCGGCTTAAAATGGGGCGATATTTAAACTGATGATTTGTTGGTAGAAAGAAAACATGCCCAAAAATTATGATTATGATGGTTTTGATGACTTTGACGATTATGGCGGTGATTATGCCGATGAGCGTGATTTTAAGTCATCTAATACGTTAGATGAAGATGAGCTGGATAATGGATTAGATGAGCTTGACGGTTTTTCTGATGAGATACTGTCTGATGAGTTGTTATCTGATGAATTAGACGAACTAGATGGTTTTCATGAGATTGATGATGACGCTGATGAGCTGGCATTGGATGAGTCAGAGCATGAATTAGAAACAGATGGGCAGTCCCATGATAGGGCAAGCCTTGCCCCTGTGCTTGCCAGTCATGCCCCCAGTGCCGTACCACGCTATGATGTCGCCACCAAGGATTTGGTGCCTGCCATGCCCACCAATTTGACCGCCCCAGGGGTGAATTTGGGGGCGTACATCAATACCGTACATCAGATTCCTATCCTAACCCCCGACGAAGAGCGAGAGCTTGCCGAGCGGTACTATCAAGATGGCGACGTGGAAGCGGCACGGCTACTGGTCATGAGTCATTTGCGGTTTGTGATACACATTGCACGCAGTTATTCAGGTTATGGTCTGTCGCAGGCGGATTTGATTCAAGAAGGTAATTTGGGGCTTATGAAAGCGGTCAAACGCTTTGACCCTACCAAGGGCGTACGCCTTGTGAGCTTTGCGGTGCATTGGATTAAGGCGGAGATTCATGAATTTGTCATCAAAAATTGGCGGATTGTCAAAGTTGCCACCACCAAAGCCCACCGCAAGCTGTTTTTTAATTTGCGTAGCCTTAAAAAATCAAGCAATCAGCTCACCTTAGAAGAAGCCGAAGCCATCGCCAAAGACCTAAACGTCACGGTCAAGCAAGTCCTAGAAATGGAATCACGCTTGACCAGTTATGATGCGTCCTTTGAGCTACAAGACTCTGATGATGAAGATGGGCGTTATGCTCCCCAGCTTTTTTTAGAAGATGGGGTCAATCCTGCCGAGATGGTCGAAGATGCCGACTGGGAAGAGAATACGACCACCGCCCTAAAAGAAGCGATGGACGGCTTGGATGAGCGTTCCCGGGACATCATCACTCAGCGTTGGCTTGCCGACCAAAAATCCACTTTGCATGACTTAGCGGCGGTCTATAACATCTCAGCCGAGCGGGTGCGTCAGATTGAGAAAAACGCCATGGATAAAATCCGTGAAGCGATGACCATTGATAACATGCTCTTTGATTAGAACGAACAGACGAACAAATGATAAACTGGATAAAAGTAGCAGGCGTGAACCTTGCGACAGCGGTAGCACTTGGAGCGTTTGGGGCTCACGGCTTAAAGAAAACCGCCACGCCTTACGAGCTTGATATTTGGCAGACTGCCACGCTTTATCTGTTCGTGCATGGCTTGGGGATATTGGCGTTGGGCGTGCTAGGGGCGGTATCTACCTATCGCATTCATAAGGTTGCCATAACCCTACAAATAGGCATTGTCATATTTAGTGGCACGCTCTACTTGATGGCACTGGGAATGCCTAGATGGCTTGGGGCGATAACCCCAATGGGCGGAACGCTACTTATCATCGGCTGGCTGATGTTGGTTTTTGTTAAAAAGTCGGATGGCTGATGGGTTGATTAATGATTAATAATGATAAAAGGGCAAATGGTTTTTGCTCTTTTTGTTTTATCCAAACACCGCCATGCCCCACAGCACTGCCACCAAAATGAGTGCCAGAGATTGAGCGGACGAGCCGACATCTTTGGCGATTTTAGCAAGGGGGTGATGCTCCATGGACGTGTGGTCAACGGCAGCTTCTAAGGCGGTATTAAAAAATTCCACAATGAGCGACAAAAACGACCCTGCCACGAGCATCATCTTAACCGCCAAGGCAAAATCCAACCATAATGCCAATCCCATTAAAGGCAAATGCAAAATAATGAGCTGAAAAATCGCAGGCTCTTTGACAGCCACCTTAAAGCCGTCTTTGGAGTACGACAGCGTATTGATGATGCGTTTTAGCCCTTTGGTTTTGTTAAATTCGGACATGGTTTTTTTCCTGTGGATTGGCGATTGATTATAGCACTTTTTCAATATTGACAAAATCTCAGAATTTGGGATAATGATTAAAATTTCAAGAGAAACGATACGATGATTACCCTAGACCTACCCCCACAACTACAAGAAGTCATCATCGCCACCGCCGAAAAACAAGGCGTAAGTGTCAATGATTATATCTTAAATGCCATCAAAACCACTTTGGATAATGATATACCAAAACACATAGATGATGTACTCGTTTTTGATATGGAAGTTATGAAAGAACGCTTAAAAGGTTTTGAAAGCAAAGAGGAGGCATTGAAAAATGGCTTGGTACTACCGCAAGGGCTTGATAGAGAAGGCTTGTCAGCTTGGTTAAGAGAAAATCTATCCAAACACTCGGAGCAAAGGACGGTAGTATGAAAGTGGTTTTTGTCAATTGGTTGGAAAATAACTATTTAAGTTTTGATGATGACTTACGTAATGCGGTTTTGGATTTTGCTATTCATGTGCAAACCAACGGTCTAAAAGACTTAAAAGGTCGCAATAAATCGTCCGCCCCACCCAACCCCCACACCAAAAAAGAACATCAGCACGCCAAATTTGCCCAAAAATATTGTCTTTGGCATTATCATTTGGGCGTGCCGTGCTATGTAAAGCAAACCAATGGCGATTTTACGAGCGAATATATCCTGCATTATTGCCACTACAATGATGTGATTGTGCTGGTGGATATTAGCACCCACCCACCTTTTGTATTGCCAAGTGTGGATAAATTGACTTATGATTGACCGCTTGTGGCGGTTTTTTAATGTTTAGTTTTTGCCCATTTCCCCCTTTTCAAGTATAATAACCGTTTTATTTTATTAAGAAATTCCCATGAGCCAATTATCCCAAGAAATCAACCAACGCAGAACTTTTGCTATCATATCGCACCCCGACGCAGGTAAAACCACCATGACCGAAAAGCTCCTACTGTGGGGCAAGGCAATTCAGGTAGCAGGCGAGGTGCGTGGACGTAAAGCCGACCGCCACGCCACGAGCGACTGGATGAGCATGGAGCAGGAGCGTGGTATCTCTATCACGACATCGGTCATGCAATTTCCCTATAAAAATCATGTGGTTAATCTACTAGACACCCCCGGACACGCCGACTTTTCAGAAGATACTTACCGCACGCTGACTGCTGTGGATTCTGCTCTTATGGTCATTGACGGAGCCAAAGGCGTGGAAGAGCGAACGATTAAGCTCATGGAAGTGTGCCGTATGCGTGATACGCCCATTATTTCATTTGTCAATAAACTTGACCGTGAAATCCAAAATCCGCTTGCCCTGCTTGATGAGATTGAAAGCGTCCTAAAAATCAAATGCGTGCCATTTGCCTATCCCATTGGCATGGGGCAGGATTTTGTGGGCGTATATAGTTTTGTGGATAACAAGACTTATTTTTATAAAAAAGGCTTTGGCTCACAAATCACGGATATCGAGAGCCGAGACGGTTACGACCATGCCGACATCAAGGAACGACTTGGGCAGATTTTGTGGGATGAGTTTATGGACAACATTGAACTTGCCCAAATGGCATACGAAGACTGGGACGTGGACGAGTTTTTGGCAGGACGACAAACGCCTGTCTTGTTTGGTACGGCGTTGGGTAACTTTGGCGTAAACATGATTTTGGACGTGCTGACCCAATACGCTCCTCCCCCAAAAGACCATGTGGCGGTAGAACGTACCGTCAAAGCGGACGAGCCTGCCTTTACGGGCTTTGTCTTTAAAATCCAAGCCAACATGGACCCCAAGCACCGAGACCGTGTCGCCTTTATGCGAGTGTGTTCGGGCAAATACGAGCGTGGCATGAAAATGAACCATGTGCGTATTGGTAAAGAAGTGCGAGTGTCGGACGCACTCATGTTCCTAGCGGGCGACCGTGAAGCCTTAGAAGAAGCGTATGCTGGCGACATCATTGGCTTGCACAATCACGGTACGATACAGATTGGCGATAGCTTCACAAGTGGCGAGACCTTGAATTTTACAGGCATTCCACACTTTGCCCCCGAGCTGTTTCGCCGTGTGGTGCTAAAAGACCCGATGAAATCCAAGCAATTACAAAAGGGCTTACAACAGCTTAGCGAGGAAGGAGCGACCCAAGTGTTTATGCCCCAAATCAATAACGACCTGATTTTGGGGGCGGTGGGCGTGCTACAATTTGAAGTGGTGGCACACCGTTTGCTAGAAGAATATAAGGTGCAATGCACCTTTGAGCCGATTAGTATCGCAACCGTGCGTTGGGTACACTCGGATGATAAAGTCGCCTTTGAAAAATTCAAGAAAAAAGCCCACGACCAGTTGTCGGTGGATGGTGGCGGATATCTCACCTACCTTGCCCCAAGCCGTGTCAATCTGCAACTTATGCAAGAGCGGTATCCAGAAGTGGAATTTCGGGCGACAAGGGAGCATTGATTAAGGAGTAATGATATGAGTGCAGGTTTTATTGAGCATCTAAAAAACAAAACCAACAAAGATAGCAATACAAGTATCTTGTTGGCTCAGTGGGAGTTTGATCAAAAATTGGTAGGCAAGGCACTAGAGAATATTGCCAGCTACTATCCGCATTTTAGCAATCATAATGAATCGAACTCACATCAAATTTTGGTAAACATTGAGAGACTGCTTGGTGATAATATTCATTTATTATCCGCAACAGATACTTGGTTACTATTGGAGTCGGCTTATTGGCATGATGTTGGTATGCTATTTAGTGGTCAACAAGCCCAAGAGGCTATTCATAATAGGGATTTCATAGAATATCTGGATATGCTAGCCAATGACAATGCTCAAGATTTGCATCAATTTGCCAAAACATGGCAAACAAAAGGCTGGCAACAAGCACTTGCTATGTATGACAATCCTATGCTAGGTACAGAAAAATATCGCCAACTCATGGCTGAATGGTACCGTCGAAAACATCCTGAACGTTCACAGCAGTTTGCTTTAGACCCTTTTAAAGACCTAAATATTAATTCGCCACGAACCGAATTATTACCCCAACGTCTCTATCGTTATTTGGGTCAAATTTGTTTGGCTCATGGTACGAGCTTTGAGCAAGTCATGAGCGAGTTACCTTATCGACAAACGGGCATGGGAACCGAAAATTGTCATCCGAGATTTGTTGCATGTTTGTTACGATTAGGTGATTTATTTGATATAGATGACAATCGTTTTTGTCCTGTCATGAGAAAACAGCCTGTTGCCATACCAACGTTAAGCGAAACGCATTACCATAAACATCTTGCTATTCGAGAGTTTCAACTGGATAATCAAACTGTGAGTATTACGGCTGAATGTCCTGATGAATATTCTTTTATTGAAACTCAAAATTGGTTTGGTTGGATTAAAGAAGAAATGCAAAACCAGATGTCGCAATGGAAAAATATCGTTCCACATCGCAAATTTGGTTTATTGCCAACCATTCAAAAATTAGATGTTCGGATGCAATCATCTAAGGTATTACTTAGTGGTAAACCAATGAAATTTCAACTGGATGAAAAGAATGTAACAGAGTTATTGCAGGGTAGTAACTTATATAGTGGTGAATCCAATATTTATCGAGAGCTTATCCAAAATGCAATAGATGCAACCTATTTGAGAATATGGATAGAGCATGGTGTTCGTAAAAATAATTTAAAGATAACAGATAATTTACATCCTTTTCACGATGATTTTCAAAAGATACTAGAGCAGTACCCTATAGATATTGATTTTATAAAAATTGCAGATGATAATAATTCTGATAGCAGTCTATGGCAGTTATCTATCACCGATAGAGGTACAGGGATTAGTTTAAAAGATTTGGAATATATGCAAAAAATTGCAGGTTCTAGTCGCAATATTGAAAAGAAAAGACTAATTCAAGATATGCCAGTTTGGATGAGACCTTCTGGGGCGTTCGGCATAGGATTGCACAGTGCCTTTTTGTTATTAAAAGACGGAAAGCCTGAAAATAACAAGATTCTAATAGAAACTACCAGTATCGTGGATAATTCTTCTTATAAGATAGAGATGAACTCGCCGCTATCAAGCAATCAAGGTTATTGTTTCGTAGAGCGTATTTCTGAAGTCGAACATGTAAAAAGAGAGTATGGCACCAAGTTAATGTTGCGACTTAACCTTGATAGGCGTGGGAAAAAATTTAATGAATCAGGATTGTCTTTTAATCGACATAAAGGTTTTAATTCTATAATTTCGGATATTCAAAAAAATTATGATGTTATCAAGAGTCCTGCTTTTGATTATTTGTGCGTATTGGATATTTTTGCAAAAATAGAACAAATCATAATTTCATCTTCTGCATATTTTAAATTTAATAAGAAAAAATATGATTATCAAGTTTATAATGATGGAAATCTTTATTGGAGTAAAGAATTTAATTTTTACATACATTTATTGAAAACTAATTTTGAATCATTAGAAGATTTTGGAACTTCAAGAGGATTAACATTTTTTAAAGGTCAAAAAGTTGATGATATATTTACAAATTATTTTGATTTCTCATTCGATTTTTATGGCTTTGATGCAAAAGAGGCCTTAGGCTTGGATAGAAATAAATGGAAAAAAGATTTTTTAGAAAATATCATATACAGTGATAATTTTTTAGAAAAAGCTTTATACTCCGCATTATCTTCAAACTCCGAAGCAATCAAGAAGCACATTCCTCATCAAGCATTTGACATTATTTTGCAAATGCTTGATGAGCCAGAAATGTTGAAACCCCGTGACAATTGGGATAATTTTAAATTTTTCAATGAGTCAAAGACTTTCTTTGGTGATTCCTTAAAAGATAAGAATAGTTTTAAGAAACTCCTAGAGGTGAAAAATTTTTATCTGATCAATCATGGCAATGTTGATGATATTTCAAAAAATATTGATAGGAATGATTTAATTATAACAGAAAGTTATGGATGTTATAATTTATTTTTTGAAATTTTTAAAAAAGAGTGGTGTAAAAATGGAGGCATAATAAATTATCCGAATCAATCAAGTTTTGGTGTTTATCATTTTACCAAGGAAAACAGTAATAATAATTTAATTGTTAGAACAGTTCAATATGCTATTAGTGGATATGATAATAGAATTATTATTAATCAAGATATGCTGGATGAATTTGATATGGGTCATTTTAAACTTCTGGCATGTCGCAGTGAGGCTCATTTAAATATTGCAGGAAAAGAAAATAAAAATCTTTCAGAGTCATTTTTAATTCTACCTTACTTCCTATTTTGGGAAAAAGATGAATTATGTATTAGTAAGAAGCATAATTATGATTTCTTGGTAGAATCCACGTTCCAAGATTTGCAAAAAAACAATGTTAATATAACAAGGGAAAGTGTTGAACAAAAATACAATGAGTTGATAGAATTTGTTGATGAAAGAATGAGCCTATTGGATTTTTGGAATGAAGCTTTAGAGAGGGGTGCAAAGAATAATCCAAAGAGCAAACAAGAAATTGATGAAATATTTAATGCTTGTTTGAAACAATGAATGCTTGCATTATCCAAGGAGATCTTGTTTGGATTGCATTGTGTTAATTTTATATAAAAATTAACACAATGCAACGAAGTGATAGTTATGAATTTAATTTGCCCAATCTGCCACACGCCCCTAACCTTACACGGCAAAACCTATGCCTGCCAAAACCGCCACAGCTATGACATTAGCAAGGACGGCTATGTCAATTTGCACGTGGTTCAACACAAAAACAGCCACACCGCAGGCGACACCGCCACATCGGTGCAGGCTCGCAGACGGTTTTTGGCGGGTGGATTTTATGAACCGCTAAGGGACAAAGTCGGGCAAATCATCGATGAGCTTACCCCAATATCGGTGCTGGACATCGGCTGTGGCGAAGGCTATTACACCGCTCGCATGGCACGCTCTGCCCAAGTCATCGGGCTTGACATCGCCAAAACCGCCATTATCACTGCCTCCAAAACTTATAAAAACACCGACATCGGCAAACACATCACTTGGGTGGTCGGTACAGGGGCGGTGTTACCTGTGGCGGACGGGAGCATGGATATTTGCACGAGTCTATTTAGCCCCTTGCCAAAGGCTGAGATGTTAAGGGTGTTAAAACCAAACGGTCATCTGCTTGTGGCAACCCCTGCTCCCATGCACCTGCACGCCATGCGTGAGAAGCTCTTTGACACTGTCAATCCGCATAATCCTGCCAAATTTATCGATGAACTTGCCCCTGAATTTGGGCTAATCAATGAATGGCAAATAGACGCTGATTTATGCCTTGATAACCAAAGCCTAAATAATTTGATAGATATGACCCCTTATACCTATAAAGCCAAACTTGACCGCAAAATGGCGTTAAAGGCACAGGATAGGTTTGATGTTAGGGCAAGTTTTTGTGTGTATTTGTTTAAAAGGGCAATTTAAAAGCCATTAAAGTAATAAAAAATAAGGCAATCATCAGACTGCCTTATTTTTTGTTTATCATTTCCCAAATGGGTTGGGTAATGGGGTGTTGGGGTTGGACGGTGGTAGGTGTGGGTATTGGAACTTGGGCTGGTCGCCTGTGAGTGTTTTTAAGAACGCCACGATGTCCGCTGTCTCTGCGTCCGTAAACTCTTTATTAAGCTGGATTTTACCCATGATTTGCACCGCTTCTTCGAGCGAATTGACTTGACCGTCATGGAAGTAGGGGTAGGTTAGCTCAATGTTTCTAAGCGTTGGCACCTTAAAGAGCATTTTATCTTCGGGCTTGCCTGTTACCGCAAAGCGACCTTCGGCTAGGTTTTTGGTGGTGTACTGCTCAAATACGCCAAATTTTTGGAATGAGCCACCGCCAAGCAGTTCGCCATTATGGCACGCCACACAGCCTGACTGTTTAAAGGTTTGATAACCACGCAATTCTTGCTCATTGATGGCATTGTCATCGCCAGCGAGCCATTTATCAAAGCGACTGTTGGGCGTAACAAGTGTGTCTTCAAAGTTTGCCAAAGCACGAGTTACCTGCTCAATGGTGATGGCGTCTGTGTAGTCGCTAAACGCCCCTTTAAACTCATCTTGATAAGCAGGAATGCTGTTTAGCACCTTGACCACATGGTCATGGGTAGACGCCATTTCAAGGGGGTTTTCAATCGGGCCACCGGCTTGTTCTTGCAGAGTTTTGGCTCGTCCGTCCCAAAATTGGGCAATCGCCAAGCCACTATTTAGCACGGTTGGCGAGTTAATCGGGCCTTCTGCCCATTTATGTCCGATGGACGTTGGCATGTTGTCCGTGCCACCCATGGCAAGGTTATGACAAGAGTTGCACGACAGTCCGCCTGATTTGGATAGACGTGGGTCAAACCACAGCTTTTGCCCTAAGGCGACTATCTCAGGACTCTCAATCTTAGGAATGGCGATGGGTTTGATGGGTTCATCAGGGCGAGCGCTGACCAGACTTGTCATGCTGGCAAGGTGTTCCACTGTGGTTGCTCCGTGCAGTTCCTGTGCGGTGGCAGGCGTGCTGGCGGTGCTAGGCTCTGCCTTATCTGTGGCGACAAGCTCGCTTTGGCTTGGGATTCGGGCGTATTCGGTCAGCATAAACAGACCGATAAACACAACCGCCAACACGACCAGTAGGCACGAGACGGTAATCATTGACAAACCTAATTTTTTCATGGCTATCCCCTAAGGATTGGCTGGGGCGTGCCGAACCTTTATAACAAATTTACAATTAAAAATATTTTAAAAATAAATCAATCGCTTTTGCATGAAAAATGGCTATCCGACCACTTAATCGGGTAAATTTTCAAGATTTTAACTCAATTTTTTAAAATTAAGTGGTCGGATTGTTTTTCATCGTCAAAAACTTGCTTGATAGAATGACTATCAATCTGCGTTTTTTTCTTGAAAAACGTGCGATTCCCCTGCTTTTTTAAACAGGTATTTTTCATTGCAAATATAAAAGTTCAACACGCCTAAATACACATTTTTTTTATGGATTTAATATTAAAACGCTTTGCTAAATTTGTATATTGCAAAAAATTGATTATTTAAATAAAATTAATTTATAACCGAGCGTTATAGTAAGAATTCAGCAAAAGTTTTGTGGATTTGAAACATAATAAACACAAATGACAAAGCCAGCCTTGATGTTGGTCAATAATACTACACTCATTCCTAAAATTTATAAAAATAAATAATTTGCCAAATTTTGCTAATATTTTTATTTTTGTACATGGGCTTTTATTTGTTTTGAAGAAGTTATATGATAATGACAATTCTTATTATCTATTATTTACTGAGACGATTCATGCCAAAATTTATCCCATTATCCGCCTTATCATTTGCTGTATTATTTGGTCTGTCCGCTTGCACCACACCCATTTCCCAAAATGCAAATATAGATAAGCCCGCCACAACCACCATGCCAAGCTCTTTAACGTTTAATCCTAATAATTATGAAACCATGACCATTACCCAAGACGGGCAAAGCCTTGTCGTGCGTGCCTTTGAAAATATTCCCTATGTGGCAAACCCCACCGAGCCTGATTATCAAGTGATGAATATCTATATCCCTGAGGTGTATTTTACAGGCGATACTATCAACGGCTACACGGCAGACACCGCCCCGATATTTTTCCCCAATGGCGTGGGCGGATATATGCCCGCCAAGCCGATGACTGCCGAGAGTAGGGCAGGGCGAGACGGTAGAGTAAGAACCAGTAGTGTTGCCACCGCTCTCATGCGTGGCTATGTCGTGGCAAGTGCAGGGGCTAGGGGGCGGACGCTTGGCACGGACGGCAACTACACGGGCAAAGCCCCGTCCGTCATCGTGGATTTAAAATCCGCCATTGCCTACCTAAAAGCCAATGACGCACTCATGGCAGGGCGAGCTGACCGCATTATCGCCAATGGCACGTCCGCAGGCGGGGCGATGTCGCTACTTTTGGGGGCAAGTGGCGGTAGCACGGACTATCAAGCCGAGCTACAAAAGGCAGGGGCGATTACAAATGCTGATGACAGCGTGTTTGCCGTGTCCGCCTATGCTCCGATTACCAATCTTGAAAATGCCGACATGGCGTATGAATGGCAATTTAATGGTATGTTTGATTATCAAAAAATGAGCGTGGGTATGCTGGACTATAACGTCAAACGTGAACGCATAAAGGCAAGCCTAACGGACGAGCAAAAAATTTGGTCAAATGAATTAAAATCCAATTTTCCCATTTATATCAATGGGTTAAAACTAACAGGGCATAACGGACAAGCATTAACATTGGATAACCATGGCAACGGCACCTTTAAAGATGAAGTGATTTATCATTTAAATAACTCTGCCAATACCGCCTTTAAAAATGACACGGATTTGACCGAATTTGACTTTTTGGCACAAAGAAAATCTGCCAATCCTTTTTATGTGGCGGATTTTGACGGTTATCTGGCTTACCTAGGGCGTGGCTAGGGCGTACCTGCTTTTGATGTGATAGATTTGAGCAGTGGCGAGAATAATTTGTTTGGCAATAAGACCGTAAACAATCAGCATTTTACCGCCTTTGGCAAAAAATACGGACAAGGGAGCATGGCGGATACCCAAACCGTCAAAATGATGAATGCGATGAATTATATCGCCCAAAGTCCCACCTAGTATTGGCGTATCCGTCATGGGGCAAAGGATAACGACACGTCCCTTGCCGTGCCTGTGATACTCGCCACCACCTTACAAAATCAGGGCAAGAACGTGGATTTTGCTCTACCTTGGGGTGTGGGTCATGGTGGGGATTATGATTTGAATGAGTTGTTTGATTGGGCGGATAAGCTCGTTAAGGCGAATGATGTGGGGAAATCCGAATAATTGCATAAGACAAACAAAAAGCCCAACATCACATTGGGCTTTTCATATTAACAAAGAAAATCAAAAAACGTCATCACACGCCTGTTTAAATCGTGCCACCGTGCCTGATACATCGGTCAATTTATCAAGCCCAAACAGCCCAATTCTAAAACTCTTATAATCAGACGGCTCGCCCACTTGTAGCGGTACGCCCCCTGCGATTTGTACACCGACTTTGGCAAATGCCACGCCTTTGTGTACGTCATCATTTGGGGCATGGCAGACGATTACCCCCACCGCTTGACTGTCTTTGTCCGCCACGCTTATGACCCCTTTGTCATTTAAGACTTGCAAAATGGCTTGCCCAAGCTCTATTTGGGCAGATTTGAGTTTGTCAAATCCTATCGCTTGGCATTCTTTTAGTGTGTCTCTTAACTGTCTTAGTCCGTCTGTGGGCATGGTGGCGTGATAGGCGTGTCCGCCATTTTCATAGGCGGTCATGATGTTCGCCCACACCTTTAAATCTAAGGCAAAACTTGTGGATTCAGTACTCTGAACAAGCTCTTTGGCACGCTCGGACATCATGACAAGCCCACAGCAAGGCGTGCTAGACAAGCCTTTTTGTGGGGCGCAGAGCAGTACATCAATGCCCAATGCTTTCATGTCAAGCCACACACAGCCCGAAGCGATACAGTCAATCACCAAAATCCCGCCCACGTCATGCACCGCTTGCCCCAGTGCCTTGATATAGTCGTCTGACAACATCATGCCAGAAGCGGTCTCAACGTGGGGAGCAAACACCACGCTTGGGCGGTTTTGGCGGATATGGGCGGTAACTTCGTTAATGTCGGCAGGAGCGAATATAGCAGGATTGCCGTGGATTTGGGCGGTAAAAACGTGCGTGGATTTGGCGATACGTCCTTTTTCCAAAATCTGCGTCCAGCGATAGCTAAACCAACCATTTCGCACAATCGCCACGTCTTTGTCCGTGGCAAGCTGACGGGCGACCGCTTCCATGCCTGATGTGCCAGAACCGGGGATGATCGCCACGCCATCGGCATGATAAAGCTCTTTTAAAGTGGCGGATAAGTCTCTCATCACGTTTTGAAATTCGGTAGACATATGGTTCAACGCTCGGTCGGTATAGACCACCGAATATTCCAAAAGTCCTTGTGGGTCAATGTCGTCTCGTAAGGCAGGCATGGTTTTGTCCTTAAAAAGTGGGTTTGGGATAATTTACAAAAATTTAGGATAAATTGCAAATGGTTTTTGCCAAATCACACCGATTCGCTTGCCTTATGGCGGTTTTTGAGTTTAACGACAAGCCAAATAAATACTACAATACCCACGACCGCAACCACCCCTGCCAATACAGGGGCGAATATGGCAAGTGCCGACAGTCCAATGGCGGTGCCAGTCTCTGCCAGTCCGATGACGGGGTTGGCGACACCAGCGGTCGTGGCGGTTGAAACGGCTCTGGCACCGGCGGTTGTGGTCTTTGGTCGCTGCCGCTCCGCCCCCTGCCACGATGGCGAGCGCCCATGTCATCGCAGGACTCATGTCGGTCAGACTGCCTGCCATGCCTGCCAGTGGTACGGCAATAGTGTCAAGCAAATTATCCACAAATGGCACTAAATAAGACATGGACTCAGCGATGCTCGCCACCACCAAAATCACCAAGGCAGTCGTACTGCCTAGCCACAGCCAGCTCTCGCCTAAGGGTAATATGCCAAAATAGCTTGCCAGCGACATGCCAAACAACGGCACAAACACCCGAAAGCCCGAGCTTGCCGCCAAGCCAATGCCAAGACAAATGCTCAAAATCATCTCTGTTGTCATTTTATGCTCTTTTTAAAATAGGACTGTGCCATTATACAAAAATATCGGCAGGCGTGCGAATGATTTGTATGTCAAACAATAAAAATGCCAAGCCCACCACCAAGAATCAATTAATATAAAAAACAACAACTTATAAAATAATTTTAAAAATTTTTAAAAAAATACTTGCACAAATCAAAAACTATGATATCATACGCACCACTTAGGAAACACCGCCGGCTTAGCTCAGTTGGTAGAGCAACTGACTTGTAATCAGTAGGTCGCCAGTTCGATTCCGGCAGCCGGCACCACTCCTAAGAAACCTTTCAGGTCAAGCCCGTTTATTGGGCTTAATCTTTTAACAGACCATTAAAAGACATGCCTGTACCACTTGGTGGGGTTGGGGAGCGGTCAAACCCAACAGACTGTAACTCTGTCGCGAAAGCTTCGAAGGTTCGAATCCTTCCCCCACCACCATATTTTCCTACCAAATACCCATGCGGGTGTGGTTTAGTGGTAGAACCTCAGCCTTCCAAGCTGATGGTGCGGGTTCGATTCCCGCCACCCGCTCCATTTATTAGCAAAACTATTTGCTCTTGTAGCTCAGGGGTAGAGCACTTCCTTGGTAAGGAAGAGGTCGCGAGTTCAATTCTCGCCAAGAGCTCCATATCTGACCCTTTGAAATGCTTATTTCAAAGGGTTTTTTGATGTAACTCTATCTATATCCCATCATTTCATCCCTTCTGCGGTATCTGTCTGCATACCATTTGTTTTCTTAGTTTACTCCATGACTTATGACTGATTCATTTGCTTTTTGGGGTTGATTTGCCTGCTGTCAAAACATGCTTGATGACATTCATGAATTAAGTTTTTTAAAGCAGATGATTTCTCTGTTTTTAGGACGTGCCTACCTTTGGTATTTGCAATGGAAAACACCTGTTTAAAAAAGCAGGGGAATCGCACGTTTTTCAAGGAAAAGTTCGCCGTTGATATTGAAATATCAACAAGGATTTTGACTTCGAGCCACAATCCGACCACTTAACTGGGTAAATTTTAAGATTTTAACTTAACTTTTTAAATTAAGTGGTCGGATAGCCATTTTTCATGCAAAAATAGATAAAAGTTTTAAATTTTCATCTTATTTCATAAAAATGTTATCAAATGGTAGGTACGCCCTATTATTTATCCTTCGTTGCCGTAAAACCACCGACTTCAGGCGGTGGATATAAGGCAACTCCGTAGCTATGCTTACATACAGATGGTATTTAGTGCGGTGTATTCTGCTGTTCAATGTACTGGCGGATAATCTCAATTGGGGCACCGCCACAACTACCTGCAAAATAGCTAGGCGACCACAACGCATCACCCCATAACTGCTCTTTAATAGACGGATATTCTTTTTTACGCAATAACCGACTAGAAACACCTTTCAGACTATTAACTAGACTAGAAATAGCCACTTTAGGCGGATAAACCACCAATAAATGCACATGGTCGCTCTCACCGTCAAACTCAACTAATTGTGCCTCAAACTTTGAACAAACTTTCTCAAAGATAACTTGCATATCGTCTAAAATCTCTTTAGTGAATACTTTTCTGCGGTATTTAGCCACAAAGACCAAATGCACATGAATATTGTAAACAACGTGCCTACCACGTCTTAAATCATTTGACATTAAAATTAAACCAAATATATAATATACCTATCTCATTATACACAAACCCATGAAAACACTCAAGCTACGCATACGAGACAAACACACAGACCAACTTAACCGCCTAAGTGGTTCGGTCAATTTCGTATGGAACTACGTGAATGACTTGAGTTACAAGCAGCTACAAAAGACGGGCAAATTCTTTTCCGCCTATGACCTAAACGAATATACCAAAGGTAGCGGTGAGTTACTTGGCTTACACTCGCAAACTATCCAAGCCATTAACGAAACCCACGCCAAAAGCCGTAAGCAATTTAAAAAAGCCAAACTATCATGGCGAACCAACAACCCCAATGCCAAGCGTAAATCGCTTGGCTGGCTACCGTTTAAACAATCCGCCATTAAACACATCGCTACCCGCCAAACAGGCAAAAAAGGATTAAAATCAACCCTACAGCTTAGTTTAGCTAAAGGGCAAAAGCTCATCATTGACCTATGGGACAGCTACAACCTTAGCCTATACCAAATTAACACCTGCGAACTGGTGCAAGACAGCCGTAATCGTTGGTATGCGTGTATTACCGTCAAAGAATACCCAAAACAGCCTTGTGGCAAAGGTAGCGTTGGCATTGATTTGGGCTTAAAAGACAGTGCCACCGCCTCAAATGGCGACAAGCTACAAATCAAGCAAACGCTCAAATATGCCAAAGCATTAGCTACCGCTCAACGTGCCAAAAACAAACAGCGTGTCAAGGCAATCCATGCCAAAATTAAAAATACACGCCAAGACCTCATACACAAATTCACCACAGGGCTAGTTAAGAATAACGCCCTAATCGTGGTTGGTGATGTAAAAACCACCCAATTTAACAGTAAAAAAGGCAAACTAGCCAAGTCGGTTTACGATGCAGGTTGGTTTGAACTGAAACGACAACTGACCTATAAGTGCGAGAACGCAGGTTGTCGTTTTGAAATCGTGAATGAACGATACACTACCCAAACTTGCTCGTGCTGTGGCGATATGTCCAGTAGTCCGAAAGGTAGAGCAGGTTTGCGAATAAGAGAATGGACTTGTGCAAAGTGTGGCACACGGCATGATAGAGATATCAATGCCAGTCGGAACATTCTTGCGGTCGGGCTTGGCCGTCTGGGAGCAGGAATCCCCTCCCTTTAGGGAGGGGAGGAAGTCAAAATCAATAAACAACTCAAACTGTGACGAAATGTATGTTTTTAAGTAAACTTATGTAAAAACATACTGCCAAATCATGAACAATAAATAAACATTTTGCTGGTAGTTAACTTTTATTTATAACTGAAGAAATGGTATGTTATTGATTTTTATAATGATATAAGTTGATAAAATCAAACAGCTGTAATAAGTCAAGTAAATTCTGATGTCCAAGCAGTTTATATCCGACTGTTTTGCTTGGCATGATTTTTGCAACATGATGAATGTCAATCTTATCTTTTGTGTGAATTTTGGAAAAGCTTATCATAACTGACATGAGATTAAAGTGTCATGATACGCTTAACTGTATTAAAATGTACATCTGTGACATTTTTTGTCAGCGGTATGACAATTTTTGACAGTATTTTTGCATAATTTTACAACTAAGATAGGTTTGATTGACACAAAATGAGATGATGAGCATGATTTAAAAGGCATTTTGTGAGCCTAAAGTCTGCCGTGATGTTGATGTATTGCCGTTTAATTTAAAAAGCATCATGACAGGCATGCCACACAAAAATGAGTTGGCTTGGTTCAAAAAGTATGCTACAAAGAAAACCGTTCGCGGCGAGCTTGGGAAACCTAACGGTTTTCCTACCCGTAGGCAGGCTCAGGGAGAATGGAAAAAACTAGTTCAGCATACTTTTTAGACTACTACCAAATGAGTTTTAAATGTATTATGCAAGTAGTTACCATAATTTATGTTTATGAGGAGTTGCCATGCAACTAAAAAAATTAGCCTTCATCGGTTCGGCACTGATGATGGCAATTCATGCGCATGCCGATGTACGTTTAGGCAATCAAGTTACATGGAAGATGTCAAGTCAAGGCGCGGTAGATGAGTTTACCAATCTAGCCACGCATGATAATGCTGGTGGTGTGGTTTTCATCAGACCGCTTGCCAATGCAGAATCTTCTGAGCAGTCTAGCACCAACATTGCCATCAATGACCGCTATCTAACTAGCCTGCAAGATGGACATTATACATCTGGTGTGGCATGTGCAGGCAATGTCCAAATCAGTGCTGTTCCCACAAGCAAAAAAAACCAACGATTTATCCGCCCAATCCATCCACACCCATCTGAGCCCAAAACAGATACAATATTTGTGGTACAAGCTGGCAATAATCATAAAGCCAATCTGGTGCAGATAAATGCCAATCGGGCTCATGAACTCATCCAAGGGGTACGCCGTCAGGCTCATCAGGTTAGTCGTCTGCCACAGCCTGATGACTGTGCTTCGGTGCAATACAGCCAGCAACAAGTAACCCCCCCCCCAAGCCTCTTCTTTGGTAATTATTCCTGTAAGGGCAGAGACACACGTACAGCCTAGCCAGTCTTCCTATGTATCATCTGTTTGGTCATCTAATGTGCAGCCTAATCAGTCGTCTTATGCGGTGCAGATGGATAAGTCTTATGAGACAGAATCTGATACTTTAAATCTAACCATCCAATTTGACCATGACAAAAGTCATGTCAAATCATCTTTTCAAAAAGACCTTAGCGAAGTTGCCAATTTTCTAAAACAGCATCCTAGCACCAATGCCACCATTGAAGGGCATACCGACTCAACAGGTGCTGCCAGTTATAATCAAAAACTCTCTGAACGTCGTGCCAAAACAGTCAAACATTTGTTGATAAAAAATCATGGCATTGAAAAATCTCGCCTATCTACCATCGGTCATGGCGAATCTCAACCTATTGCAACCAACAATACCCAAGCGGGGCGTTATAAAAATCGCCGTGTTGTTGTTGTGTCACAATAATCATCATGTAGTTTAGTATAAGGATAATTTATGAAATCTATCAGTGTAAAAGTTAATGACAGCGTTCAGACCATTGCCGAAGCAAAGGTCATCACCAAAGACGGTCAACCCACCATCATCAAAGCCAATCGTAATGCCAACTACGAGCTTATCAACGATGCCACAGGTCGTGGTCCTGACCACATCGTCACCAAGCGTGTTGGTAAAGATTTGCATGTCTCTTTTGAAGAGAGTGCCGAAGAGTCCGACCTAATCATCGAAAACTTCTATGACTATGACAAATCAGCACTCATCGGACAAGCCGAAAGCGGTCAATACCACTACTACGTGCCAGATACCGGTCTAACTCAGGACTATGTTACCGAGCTTGTCATCGGTGACATCGAAGGTCAGGCTCTAGGCGGTCAAGGCTATCCTGCCCCATGGTGGATTGGTGCAGAAGAAGGCAGTCGCTTTGGCATCATGCCATGGCTTGTGGGTATCGCAGGATTGGCTGGTATCGCTGCTGTTGTCTCTGGCAGAGATGATAAAGGTAACGACAATAACAATAATGCTAATGCCTCTGCCCAAGAAAAACCACTAAACATTGAAAACATACAAAGTGATACAGTTGCACAAGGTGCAACACAAGCACTAAACTTTACCGTAACCAGCAACGGTCAGAATGTATCGCAAGCCATCATCTCTGTCAATGGCACCGAACTAAAAGATGCAAATAATAAGACAGTTCTTACAGATAAAGATGGTAAGGTAAATATTACCGCCCAGCTTTTGGAGGCAAATGGCATCAAATTGGGCGAGCTTCTTGATTTTACCATCAGTGCAAAAAAAGAACATTATACAGAAGCCACAGCCACGCTACACAATCCAGAGGTTGTAACGATGGATGGTGGTGTTGTTGTTACCCCTCATGAGAGTGCAACAGAGCTTGAAGTAACCTATACCAAACCAGATCAGACGGTATCTACTGCCAAATTTACAAAAAACACCAATGGCGATGGCAAAGCTGGTGCCTGGATAGATAACAATAAAGATGACAGTGTTACTATTGACCCTGCTACTGGTAAGGTTGTTATTCCTGTAAATACGATAGGTTCTAAGACCAACGTAACCGCCAAACAGACCACTGATGTCGGTACAACCAATAACAGCAAAGGTGTGAGTGATATTTTATCTGCCAAACCTGTTGTAGAGGCCATCAAGACAGGCGATGATGCTGGTAATGTTGTCATCAAACCAAGCGATGACGCTACCAATGGCTCAAAAGTTGTCGTAAGCTACACCGATGCAGACGGCAAGCAAAACACTGCTACCATCGCCAAAGACAAAGGTGCTTGGACGGCTGATGCAAGTCTGCCAAAGGGTGTTAGCCTAGACAAAGACAAAGGCACTGTAACCATTTCATCTGACAATGTGACAGACGGCTCTGATGTTAGTGCAACACAAACCGATCCAGGTCGTGAAGAGAGTGTCCCTGCATCTGACAGAGCAAAAACAAGCGTACCACAACCCAAAATTAATGCCAACGATGATGGCTCTGTGACAGTTACGCCATCAGATAAAGCAAATAAAGTCACCATCAATTACACTGACGAAGATGGCAAGCAAAACACTGCCACCATCGCCAAAGATAACAATGGCAAATGGACATCAAATGATGATAAAGTTGTCATCGGTAATGATGGCAGCATCATTCTGCCTGACAATAACGTAAAAGATGGCTCAGAAGTCTCTGCCAACCAAACTGTGGGCACCAAAGACAGCGATAAAGGTACAGCAACCGCTCAAAATAATGCCACACCCACACCAAAAATTAATGCCAACGATGATGGCTCTGTGACAGTTACGCCATCAGATAAAGCAAATAAAGTCACCATCAATTACACTGACGAAGATGGCAAGCAAAACACTGCCACCATCGCCAAAGATAACAATGGCAAATGGACATCAAATGATGATAAAGTTGTCATCGGTAATGATGGCAGCATTACCATTCCAGCTGATAAAGTTAAAGATGGCTCAACCGCCACTGCTGAGCAAACTGTGGGCACCAAAGACAGTGGTAAAGTACCAGTGGTTGTTAACAACCAAAATGGCACCACACCTGCCAAACCTGCATCACCAGAAATTAATGCCAACGATGATGGCTCTGTGACAGTTACGCCATCAGATAAAGCAAATAAAGTCACCATCAATTACACTGACGAAGATGGCAAGCAAAACACTGCCACCATCGCCAAAGATAACAATGGCAAATGGACATCAAATGATGATAAAGTTGTCATCGGTAATGATGGCAGCATCACCATTCCAGCTGATAAAGTTAAAGATGGCTCAAAAGTCACCGCACAACAAACCACGCCAGTGGGCATCAGCGACCCAGCAGATGCCACCGCCAAAGATGGCATCGCCGAACCTGATGTGACTGCCAATCCTGATGGCTCTGTAACAGTCAAGCCAACAAAAGATGCCACAAAAGTTGAGATCAGCTATGTGGATGAAGATGACAAAGAGCAAACCGTTACTGTGACCAAAGATAAAGATGGCAACTGGACGGCAGATGATGATAACGTTGTCATTAACGACGATGGCACCATCACTCTACCTGCTGACAAAGTTAAAGATGGTTCTGATGTGACTGCCAATCAAACCACTAATAATGGTAAGAGTGGTGATTCTAGTGCTACAGTAGCAGATGCACCCAGCAACACCTTCACCCCAACAACTACTGACAAAGACATCACCATCACCGTGGCAGGCGATGACATTGTCAATAAAGCCGAAGCAGACAAAGCGACTGTTCCTGTTGTTGTCAAAGTTACCCCACAAAATGGCGAAACTGTCACAGACGTTACAGTCACAGTCAATGGCAAACCATACAAAGCAACCCCAGGCACTAACGGTAACTATACTGCCCAAGTACCATCTGCTGACATCAAAGCAGATGCTAACAAAACCGCCACTGCCAAAGTTAACCTAAGCAAAGATGGCAAAACAGGCACAGCCACAGACACAGAAACTTACACAGTGGATACTGTTGCTCCAACTGTCAAAGGCACTCGCCAAGATGACGGCTCAGTCACAGGCACAACAGATCCTAACACTGCCATCACCGATAAAGCTGGCAAACCCATCACTGATGCTAATGATAAGCCCATCGTCTCTGATGCTAAGGGTGTCTTCACCATCCCAGCAGGCAAAGTCCCAGCTGACAACACCATCGGTGCCAAAGACAAAGCAGGTAATGTGGGTACAGGTAATGTAGATGCACCCAGCAACACCTTCACCCCAACAACTACTGACAAAGACATCACCATCACCGTGGCAGGCGATGACATTGTCAATAAAGCCGAAGCAGACAAAGCGACTGTTCCTGTTGTTGTCAAAGTTACCCCACAAAATGGCGAAACTGTCACAGACGTTACAGTCACAGTCAATGGCAAACCATACAAAGCAACCCCAGGCACTAACGGTAACTATACTGCCCAAGTACCATCTGCTGACATCAAAGCAGATGCTAACAAAACCGCCACTGCCAAAGTTAACCTAAGCAAAGATGGCAAAACAGGCACAGCCACAGACACAGAAACTTACACAGTGGATACTGTTGCTCCAACTGTCAAAGGCACTCGCCAAGATGACGGCTCAGTCACAGGCACAACAGATCCTAACACTGCCATCACCGATAAAGCTGGCAAACCCATCACTGATGCTAATGATAAGCCCATCGTCTCTGATGCTAAGGGTGTCTTCACCATCCCAGCAGGCAAAGTCCCAGCTGACAACACCATCGGTGCCAAAGACAAAGCAGGTAATGTGGGTACAGGTAATGTAGATGCACCCAGCAACACCTTCACCCCAACAACTACTGACAAAGACATCACCATCACCGTGGCAGGCGATGACATTGTCAATAAAGCCGAAGCAGACAAAGCGACTGTTCCTGTTGTTGTCAAAGTTACCCCACAAAATGGCGAAACTGTCACAGACGTTACAGTCACAGTCAATGGCAAACCATACAAAGCAACCCCAGGCACTAACGGTAACTATACTGCCCAAGTACCATCTGCTGACATCAAAGCAGATGCTAACAAAACCGCCACTGCCAAAGTTAACCTAAGCAAAGATGGCAAAACAGGCACAGCCACAGACACAGAAACTTACACAGTGGATACTGTTGCTCCAACTGTCAAAGGCACTCGCCAAGATGACGGCTCAGTCACAGGCACAACAGATCCTAACACTGCCATCACCGATAAAGCTGGCAAACCCATCACTGATGCTAATGATAAGCCCATCGTCTCTGATGCTAAGGGTGTCTTCACCATCCCAGCAGGCAAAGTCCCAGCTGACAACACCATCGGTGCCAAAGACAAAGCAGGTAATGTGGGTACAGGTAATGTAGATGCACCCAGCAACACCTTCACCCCAACAACTACTGACAAAGACATCACCATCACCGTGGCAGGCGATGACATTGTCAATAAAGCCGAAGCAGACAAAGCGACTGTTCCTGTTGTTGTCAAAGTTACCCCACAAAATGGCGAAACTGTCACAGACGTTACAGTCACAGTCAATGGCAAACCATACAAAGCAACCCCAGGCACTAACGGTAACTATACTGCCCAAGTACCATCTGCTGACATCAAAGCAGATGCTAACAAAACCGCCACTGCCAAAGTTAACCTAAGCAAAGATGGCAAAACAGGCACAGCCACAGACACAGAAACTTACACAGTGGATACTGTTGCTCCAACTGTCAAAGGCACTCGCCAAGATGACGGCTCAGTCACAGGCACAACAGATCCTAACACTGCCATCACCGATAAAGCTGGCAAACCCATCACTGATGCTAATGATAAGCCCATCGTCTCTGATGCTAAGGGTGTCTTCACCATCCCAGCAGGCAAAGTCCCAGCTGACAACACCATCGGTGCCAAAGACAAAGCAGGTAATGTGGGTACAGGTAATGTAGATGCACCCAGCAACACCTTCACCCCAACAACTACTGACAAAGACATCACCATCACCGTGGCAGGCGATGACATTGTCAATAAAGCCGAAGCAGACAAAGCGACTGTTCCTGTTGTTGTCAAAGTTACCCCACAAAATGGCGAAACTGTCACAGACGTTACAGTCACAGTCAATGGCAAACCATACAAAGCAACCCCAGGCACTAACGGTAACTATACTGCCCAAGTACCATCTGCTGACATCAAAGCAGATGCTAACAAAACCGCCACTGCCAAAGTTAACCTAAGCAAAGATGGCAAAACAGGCACAGCCACAGACACAGAAACTTACACAGTGGATACTGTTGCTCCAACTGTCAAAGGCACTCGCCAAGATGACGGCTCAGTCACAGGCACAACAGATCCTAACACTGCCATCACCGATAAAGCTGGCAAACCCATCACTGATGCTAATGATAAGCCCATCGTCTCTGATGCTAAGGGTGTCTTCACCATCCCAGCAGGCAAAGTCCCAGCTGACAACACCATCGGTGCCAAAGACAAAGCAGGTAATGTGGGTACAGATACCGTTGCACCTGCCAAGCCAGCGACCCCTGACATGACAGCACAGACAGATACAGGTGTGTCTGATACAGACAACAACACCAAAAACAACAAACCATCATTCACAGTAAAAACCCCTACTGATGGTGAGCCTGTGCTAATGGTTGATGGCAAACCTGTCGAAGCGGAAGTGACGAAAAACAATGGCACCACCACGCTAACACCAAAGCAGCCCATCCCAGATGGTAACCATACAGTCAGCGTAGCAGTGACAGACTCGGCAGGCAACACAAGCGAACCCAGTGAAGCACTGTCCATTGTCATTGACACTCAAGCTCCTACCAAGCCCGAGGTAACCATAGGCAAAAACGATGATGGCAAGATCACAGATGATGAGGTTGATGCAAGTGGTAACGTCACCATTACCGTTGGACTGCCAGGCGATGCCAAAGCAGGTGATACTGTGGTGATCAACAATAATGATGACGAAGGAACAGAATTAACCGACGAACACATCAAAGCAGGTAAAGTTGAGGTAAAAGTCAAAGCTCCAAAAGATGGTACTAACTTAATCGCAAATGTGCTCATCAAAGATAAAGCAGGTAACCAAAGCGAGACCGTCTCAGAGATAGCCGAAAGAAAGATTACCATACCTTCAAAGTTGGCAATCACTACCGAACAAACCGAAGTTACCGAAGGTGGCACAGTAACCTTTAAGGTTACCCGTACAGAAGGCATCGACAAAGAGTCGTCCGTCAAATGGACATTAACAGGGTCTACCGACAATCCTGTCACTGTGTCAGGCGATAATAGTGATTTTGCTGATGATCAGCCAACCTCTGGCACGCTAACCTTTGCCCCAGGTGAAACCGAGAAGACCATCGAGGTCAAGATCAAAGATGACAAAATGGTAGAAAAAACAGAGGGCTTTACAGTAACCCTGTCAGATGCGAAAGGTGCGACCGTTACCACAGACAGTACATCTTCGGTGATTAAGAATAACGACAAGCTAGTTGTAGGGCTAGACAAAGACAGTTATTCAGAGAACCCTCAGGTGGGTAGTAATAGTGATCAGTACACCAATAACCCAAAAGTTATTGTCTCCAACATCCCAAATGGAGCGAAGTGGGAGTATAGGCTAAACAATGGTAAATGGAAAGATGGTAATAATCCAAATGAAGGTAAAGCAACCTTTGATCTGAAACCAGCACCTGATGTATGGCAAGGTGTGTCATATAAGATTGAAGCTCGTGTTAAGCCTAATCAGGATTATGATAGTAACAGCACCCTAGGAAGTCTTGATATGACTCTTGACCAAAGTGTGCGTGCTCCTATTATCACCAGTGTTGAATCGGGCAATCAAATCACAGGCATTGCAGAAGCAAACAGCTTTGTCTATATTGATAAAGATGACAGTGGCAGTTACTCAAAAGGTGATGTTGGTACTTATGCTGATGATAAAGGTAAGTTTACTCTACCCTTTGGAGAAAAGTTAGCAGAAACAGGAAAAGATGCATTAATATTTGGTAATCAGGGGAAAGATGTGCCACTTGCACGTCTTGGTGTGATTGATGAAGCTGGCAATGCACTGGGCAAAGAGGATATGTCTCATTTCTTTTATTTTGACTCTTTGGATGGTCGAGACTATTTTAGCACTGCCACATCTAAGACGGGAACGACCGTCGCTTCAACAACAAATCTACAAGACATCCCACATACCGTCTACGTGAATAAAGTTATTTCCGCCGGGACATTTAATTTTGGATCTGCTGATGATGTGTTGGTACAAAATGAGAGGTATCTGCAAAATAATAGCTATATCAACATGGGTGGTGGCGATGACTATGCCAAGTTTAACTACATCAGACAAGCAGGTGTAGGTAGTGTGGACATGGGTAGTGGTAATGACATCTTAGAGGTGGGCTTGGTTGGTAAATCATCCTTTACAGGCACGACCATTAAGTTGGGTGAGGGTGATGACATCGTCCGAGGAGGGGCTGTTGATGGTCTTAGAAGTTCTCTTGATGGCGGCAAAGGTCATGATCTTTGGGAAATGACCGGTGAGGGTATTACACAGAATCTAAGTAGCATTGCTGGCATGGAAATGATTGACTTGGGCGGACGCAAGCATAAATTAAATGTCAAGATATCTGATGTGATAAATAATGCTGATACTGCTACCATCATCAATGGTCAGTCCTATAAAGGTCTGTTTATCAAAGGCACCAGCCAAGACACAGTTGACTTGGGTGATAACGGAAAGAGATCGTTGGGCAAGTTTGTCCAAGATAACAGCAAAGCTCCTGAGGGTTATAATGCTTATTGGGATGGCAGTAATGAAAATACCCTTATTTTTATCCAACAAGGCATCAACGTCATCTAAACCGTATTACCCCATATCCACCAAAACGCTCCCAAGTTGGGGGCGTTTTGTTTTGGCATCACTTTTGGTATCACAAAGAGGGCAGATGGTATATCACAAAGAGGGCAGATGGTATAAAAGCAGATGGGAGAATGGGTATTGAGATTTTTTGATGGTATTGCCAACATATTGACGGCATGCTAAGGGGCAGATACTCAGGGTTTTGACCGCCTTTGCAATGGCCCGGACATGTTGTCTGCATGTCTGCCCATCACACCATCATAATAAGCATAAATCTTTGGCAAATCCGCCTCAATATCGCCTGTGGGATAAAACAGGGACATAAAGCGAACCTCTTTGGTTTTATAGTCCATCGCCACAGGCAAGATGGGCACGCCTGCCCCCACCGCCAGATAATAAAAGCCCGTTTTCCACTCATCAGTGTAGCCCCGAGTGCCCTCAGGCGACAGCCCCAAAAAGAGCGGTTTGCCAGTTTTAAAGCGGTTGATGTTGGCTTGTAATACCGAGCCTTTTTTATCCCTATCAATGGCGATGACCCCCGCCCATCTTAAAAAGTGCGACAGAATGGGGAGTTTAAAAAGCTGTTTTTTGCCAAGTAATTTGATGTCCACATCAAGAGCCAGCAGGGTGGGAATGGCGTACACACCGTCCATGTTGGACGTATGGGGAACGGCAAGCAGTACCACCTGTGAGACATTGGGAATCTCGCCTGTGATACGCCAGCCTGCCTTGTCCAAAAAGGCACGGGCAAGGCGTGGGGCAATTTTGCCACGCCTGCGTGGGACGTTGTCGCCTAGGGTGGTGGGGTCAATGGTGGGTAGGGCGTTCATGTCCATGGGGATTTTCCTTAAAATGGGGTTTGGGGTATGTCTAGGCAGCACGCTTTAAATCGGTGTGTCTTTTATGGGGCAAATTACCATTTACCCCATGTATTTATCCAGCAAAAATATTTTAACATATTACCCCATTCTCAACTTTATGCAAGTGATTGATTTATCAAGGGCGAATATGATTCGCCCCTACAATCCAAAAAATAATTTCATAATAATCAATAAGTTGTCATTTTAGGTTGAGATTGAAGTGTGTATTTTAATATTTTGTAAATCAATAAATTGGCTATTTACGTCCAAATTTACGCTTTTTATTCATCTCATCCATGACGCTGTCAATCTCATCGTCATTTAGGCGGGCGGTGTGACGCAGTAGCTCAATCATGTCAGGGTTTAGGACGTATTTGGCATGTTCGGCGATTTTGTCAATGCGTTCATCAAAATCAATCATGCCCGTCTCAGGCTCAATCTGCACATAATCCATGCGGACGAGCGTGTCTAAGAAGCTTGTAAATAACGCCTTGTCAAACATGTCAGGTAAATCATCGGCATACAGCACAGACACCCTTTGCCCTAGGAAGTAGCACAGATTGACGACTTGCTCGGTGTTTAGGCGGTGCGTGCCTTGTTCGGATAATAGGGTTAACGCCATAAAGTAGCGTTCTAGGCTCTGTTGGGCAGGGTCGGCAAGCACGATGAGCTGTTGGTAGGCAGGCGAGTTGGTCTCGGGGGCACTGATGAGTACGCCATCCCATTCAACAACCAGATTTTCTTTGATAAGCACGTCCAAAATTTCGCCAATGGTATCCTTAATGCTACGCTGTGGGTGTTTTAAAAACAGCTCGGTTTGTAAAAAGGGGTACAAAAGCTCGCTGATGTTTTCTAGCTTATCACGGTACATGCGTCCGTTACGTTGCACCAGTGATGCGATAAAACTGGCTAGGATAAAGACGTGCAGAATGTTGTTTTTAAAGTAGCTAAGCAAGGGGGCTTGTTTGTCCGCCACTTTTATCATGTCGCCTAGCACATGGGGCGTGCGTTCGATGAGTTCTAACTGTAAGCCATACGCCAAGATGTCTTTGGGGTTCATGTCAGTGACAAAGGTGTCGCTGTCATAGGGCAGGGCTTGGGCGATACGCTGATACAGGGCGATTTGTTCCATCGCTTGGGCTTCATCAAGGGCGGATTTGGGGGTGGACAGTAGTACGAGTGCCAGTAGGGAGACGGGATTGACGACCGCTGATTTGTTGATGTTTTGCATGATTTTGACGCCAATGTTGGTAACCATGGCGTGGGTTTGTTTGTCGTTGTCCGCTTGCTCGTCAGGGCCTAACGCTAGGGTGTCTTTGCCAGTTTTGACGTTAAATTTATCCAAAAAGTGGGTCAGGTGTAGCGGTTCGCCAAAGGACAGATGTACCGTGCCAAACACCCGTTCAATCTTTTGGGCGGTCTTGATGAGACTAAGTAGGTTCTCGCTCTCTTTGGGTTTGCCTTTGAGCTCGCCCACATAAGTCGCCCCTTCCATAATCCGCTCGTAGCTGATGTAGGTCGGGACAAAGACCACGGGCTTAGCAGGGTCACGCAGATAACTACCTACGGTCATGGCAAGCATGCCGAGCTTGGGTGGTAGTAGGCGACCTGAGCGAGAGCGACCACCTTCGATGAAATACTCAATGGGGACAGCCCGTTGCATGAGTGTGTGTAGGTATTCTTTAAATACCGTGCTGTATAAGGCATTGCCTTTGAAGCTACGACGCATAAAAAATGCCCCGCCATTTCGCAGAATCTCACCCACGATAGGTAGATTTAGGTTGTCCCCTGCAGCGATGTAAGGGATACGCAAGCCCCGTTTGTAGATGACATAAGACAAGAGTAGGTAGTCCATGTGGCTACGGTGGCATGGCACATAGATGATTTGGTGGTCGGGGGCAAGCTTACGCACCCGCTCAAAATGACGCACTTCCACGCCGTCATAGAGTCGCTCCCAAAGCCACGTCAAAAAGTGGTCAAAAAACCGCACGACTGAGTGTGAGTAGTCGCTTGTTATCTCGCCGATGTAGCCTGCCGCTTCTTTTTTGACTTCGTTGATGGATTTGCCAGTGGTGGTGGATTCTTGTTCGATGGCGGTCTGTACCACGGGCGATGCTAGGATTTTGCCGGTGATGTTGCGTTTGTCGGATAAGTCAGGCCCGATGATGCTCGTTCTTTGTTTGTCCAAAAAGCCTTTGAGACGGGTGGCGATGGTTTGGGTTAGGATGGCAGAGTTAATGTCGCTCTCGCCTGCCTGCTTGGTCTCTTCGATGAGCGTGTGTAGTTCTTTGGGGCTGGCGAACTGTACGACCGTATCACGCCCCATCACACTGATGTTAAAGAGCTGTTTGGGAATGCTTGGTGTGTTCCACTCGTCCGCCATCAGTAGGCGAAACAGACTGTCTTCTTTACTTGGGGCTCGCCCCCATAGGATGGTCACAGGGATGAGTCGCACACGCAACGTGGGGTCGTCTAGGCAGGCTTTGACCAAACGCTCTAAACGTGGCGATGGTACGTTGTCCGAGCCGTGACGGTGTTTTAAAAAGATGACTGACGCACTTTCGCTGTCTTTGCCCACTGTCGTACTGGCAAGGGCAGATGGCAAATCCAGCTCTCGGGTCTTGATGTCCACGAGCAGACTGTTAGAGCGTGAATATTCTCTTAGAACATAAAAGGTGGGAATGTCATCATCAAGCTCTGGCACTTCGCCCAAAACCTGTGCCTTGACCGCCAAGGATAAGCCTTTGCCTGACAAGTGCCGATACGCCGATGGCTTATTCTCTGCTCTTTTGGGGGGTTCTTGTTGGTTTTCGTTGGTGGATTTTGGGCTGTTATTTGGTTTTTTAGAAAAAATCTGAGAGATATTAGGAAGTTTTAGCATAATGTGTGCCATGATTTGACAATATTCCTTGGTATTTTAACATTTTTAACTAGAAATGGACAAAAATTTTGTTATACTTGTACGCCTGACATAAGTGGTGTGGTTTGTTGATGTTTATCAATACAAAACAGCACCATTTTCCCTTAGCCATTTTAGATGTGTGGAATGATTATGCCAAATACGCCTGATGATAGTTTGATTCGTGATTTGATGACGACTTTGACCCTAACCGAGATAACGCCCGATGTGTTCTCAGCACCAAGCTTTGACTATGTGGGGGCAAGGGTGTTTGGTGGACAGGTGCTTGCCCAAGCGATGATGGCAGGGGCAAAGACGCTCCAGATAGACAAGCCTTGTCACAGTTTTCATGGTTATTTTTTGCGTGGGGGCGACATTCGCCTGCCAGTCATCTACCAAGTCCGCCGTCTGCGTGATGGCAAAAGCCTATCGGCTCGGCAAGTCGTGGCGGTACAAAACGTGCCAAACGACCCTGACGACCCCACGCTTGGCACGACCGAACAGGTTATTTTTAGCATGATCGCGTCATTCTCGCCCATGGAAGGTGGACTGGATTACCAAGAGAGCATGCCCGAATATCCGCATCCTGACACATTGCAAAGTGAGCAGGAGCTAAAAGACGCCCATGTCGGCAAAATCCCCGACGCCCTAAAAGCCCGCTACCTGCGTAAACGCCATGTCGAGATACGCCCTGTCACGCCCCGAGACCCCATTCATCCACAGCCCATGCGACCCCGCCAAGCCAATTGGCTTCGTATCAATGGATTGCAAGACCAGCCTGTCGCCATTCATCAGGCCCTGCTTGCCTTTGCGTCCGACTTTTATTTGGTTGGCACGGGGCTGATGTCGCACGGACTTAGCTTTATGACCAAGGGTTTGCAAGTGGCGAGCATTGACCACAGCATGCATTTTCATCGCCCCTTTGATGTCAGCGACTGGCTGCTGTATGACATGTGGAGCGACACGACCAGTCACGCCAAGGGGCTAAACCACGGGCAGTTTTGGCAAGATGGCAGGCTTGTCGCCACCACCCAACAAGAAGGGCTCATGCGACTGGTGGGTGGTGAATATGTAACCAGCAGTTCGTGATACAAAAATCACACATGGCATTAATATTGAACAAGGTTTATTGGGGCATTATTTTGCTACAATAAGCCGTTTTTTTGGCTTGTCATTGTTTTTTATCACTTTATGAAAAATCCACTATTAAAAAATCTGTCCTTATACATCGCTCTGTTTGGCGGTGCCATCCTGCTGACTGCCTGCACCCAAGAGACGCCCGACACGCCTACCCTGTCAAATGATGAGATTGCCAAAGTGCTACCCAACCGTTCACAGGATAAGGCAAGTTGGGCAGGCGACATCGGGGCGATATTTGACGAGCTAAAATTGCACAAGGACAAAGAGAACATCTGCACCGTGGTTGCGGTCATCGACCAAGAGTCCAACTTCCATGCTAATCCTGCCGTTGCCAATCTCGGGCAAGCGTCCTTGCGTGCCATCGATGATAAGCTAGAAGACAAACTGGGCAAGCAGCTCGCTGGCGTGTTTCGCACCATGCTCGCCACTCGCCCGACCAAGGATGACAGCTTTGAGAGCCAAATCAAAAAGGTAAAAACCGAAAAAGAGCTAGATGAGCTGTACCAACAGATGTTTGACTACTTTACCAGCACCTATAAAGTCAGTGGCGTGAATAATCTCACTAAGCTCACAGGCGAGAGCCTTGATGAACGCCTAAATCCCATCACCACCTTAGGTTCCATGCAGGTGCATGTCAACTACGCCAAACGCCACCGCCGAGCCAACATGAACGACCGCACCCTGCGTGCTGACATGTACGGACAGTATGGCGGTCTGTATTACGGCATTCATCGTTTGATGATGTATCAGGCGGACTATGATAAGCCGTTGTATCGCTTTGCTGATTATAATTCGGGCGTGTATTCGAGTCGAAATTCCGCTTTTCAAAAACGTGTGGCAAGCCTAACAGGAATCAGCCTTGACATTGATGGCGATTTGCTGTTGTATGCTAATGGCACGGTGAGCAGTGCCAAATCACAGACCGAGACGGCACTCATCAAACTGCTCGCCACCGCCAAAACACCGCTCACTCCCGCCCAAATCAGAAGTGATTTGAAAAAAGAGAAAAAAGCAAGTTTTGAGCAAACCGCCACGTATCAAGGGGTTAGCGAGCTGTTTAAAGCCAAATACAAAAAAGACCCCACCTATGCCATCATGCCACAGGTCGTGATTAGCAGTACAAAGATGAAACAGGACAAAAACACCAACTGGTACGCCACCAATGTTAATAGACGCTATGAGGCGTGTATGACGTTGGCAAATAAGCTGGGTAAATAAATGGATAAATAGGGCGTGCTACTCTTTATTTGTCATGATAAATGAGAAAGGCAAAAGGTAAATTTAAGAAAGATAAATAAAAAAGGTAAATAAAAACCACAGGGCGATACTGATTTAAAAATCAAAACTTAACTGCTCAAACTGCCCATAAAAATCAAACTCATAATTGACTGGGGTTTGGCGGTGTTTGTGACGAAGTAGGGCGTGGATGTTGCGACGTCGCCTGCCAAGGTTTTTTAAAATCTTGGCTCGCTCGCCATCGCTGATGATGTGCCATGTTTGGCGTTCGGTGCGATTTCTAAAACAGCCCATGCAGTGAACCGCACCCCAAAAGTTAGACACACTAACCTTTGGGGTGCTTTTTATGGCAAAATACACAACCGACTTTAAACTGTCTGTGATTGGGTATTATCTTAATCATCATGGCTACAAACAAACCGCCAAACACTTTAATCTAAACCACACAACCGTAGAGCTATGGGTTAAACTCTATCAAGCACATGGCATTGATGGCATAAAAAGACGACACACAAAGGCTGTCTATGACACAGATTTTAAGCTTAATGCCGTTCAAGCCATACAACAGGGCAAATCGCTTACACAACTTGCCATAGGCTTAATCTGCCACAACCTTCTTTACTGTCAACTTGGTTAAAGTCCTACCAAGCCTTTGGTATAATGGGACTAATACCCAAACCCAAAGGCAAAAAAGCAATGTCAAACAAACACAACGCTAATAAAACCAAATCAACTTGGAAAACCAAACAAGACCACGAAAAAAGTGTGGATGATTTGCTTGATGAACTTGCCTATCTTAGAGCAGAGAATGACTATCTAAAAAAGCTAGATGCCTTAATTCGTCAAAAGGAACAATCAGTACAAACAAAGAACAAGTCCTGATCATCCAAGAATTAAGGCATAAGCACAAACTTGCTGACTTATTGGCAGTGTCAAACTTGCCAAGAAGTGTGTTTTATTACCACATTCGTCAAAGTACAAAGCCTGACAAAGACCTTGACTTAAAAGAACACATTAACCACATCTACCACCAACACAAGGGCAGGTATGGTTATCGTAGAATCACATCAGAGCTTAACAATCAGCTTGCCCAAAAAGGCATGGTCATTAATCATAAACGAGTGCAACGACTGATGGCTAAACTTGGACTCAAAGCATTGGTTCGTCGTCAACGTAAGTTTAATACTTACAAAGGCACAATGGGCAAAGATACCATTCAGGACAATATACTCAAAAGAGACTTTAAAGCAGACAAACCCAATCAAAAGTGGGCAACAGACATCACCGAGTTTAAAGTACAAGACAAGGCAAATGATGGCAGTGTCATTCAAAGAAAACTCTACCTATCGCCCATCATCGACTTGTTTAATGGTGAGATTGTCAGTTATACGATGAAGGACAGACCAACGTATGAGTTGGTCAAAGAGATGTTAAATGATGCCCTATCCAAGCTAAGCCAAGAAAAGATGGATGACAAACCCATCATTCATTCAGACCAAGGCTGGCACTATCAAATGCACCAGTATCAACAAACCCTAAAAGAACAAGGCTTAACCCAAAGCATGTCAAGAAAAGGCAATTGTTTGGATAATGCTGTGATAGAGAGCTTCTTTGGTACGCTAAAACAAGAGATATTTTATGAGACAACCACATTTACATCAACAGATGAACTTAAACAAGTGATTGATGAGTACATACACTACTACAATCATGATAGAATAAAGAGCAAATTAAAAGGACTAAGTCCTGTTAAGTACAGAAACTTAGTCCAATTAGGGTTAATACAACCACTTGCAACAACCTAACCTTTAATCTTATGTCTAAGATTTGGGGGTCGGTTCAGCAGTAGCCCTTTTTATTCATGGCACACACGCCAATGCAGGGGTTGTCTATCATAAAAAGTTCGTTTTGCATGGCAGGCGAGTGTGGCTAATAAAAAAGGGCAAATGTCAGGCGTAAAAAGCGTTAATTATAGCGAAAATTGATAAAAATTGATACAATGGCGTTTGATTTATTTATCATATATTTGCCCATCGTACCATTTTGCGATACCCATTATAACACCTATTTGACAACCCATAAAACGACCATGACCATCATTTACCTGCATGGACTAGACTCCGACCCCAACGCCACCAAAGCCGTCATCACTGCCAACCACGCCAAAGGGTTTGGCATAGATACCCTACGCCCTGATTTGAATTGTCCACCTGATGACGTAGTGGCTAAGCTATTGAATTTAATCAAAGAAAATCCTAATGCCGTGCTTGTCAGCTCGTCCTTAGGTGGATATTTTGCCACACTCTTGTCCGACATGACAGGCACGCCTGCGGTGCTGTTAAATCCGAGTATACGCCCTGATGTCAGTTTTCAGCGATTTTTAAAGGATAATTTTGACGGGCAAACGCTCACAGACGATACCGTCATCTACACCACGACAGGGGGCTGGCAGATTCGCTATGGGGATTTGGCATGGTTTGAAAAGCACCGTTTGACCGCCAAAAATCCCCACAAAATCAAAGTGCTATTAAAAATGGGTGATGAGCTGTTAGACGCTTATGCCACCCAAGCATTTTTTGAAAGCTGTGGGGCGGACGTCATCGCCCAAGACGGGGGCGACCATAGAATGAGTGATTATGATGAGCAGGTGGGGCGTGTTGTGGGGTGGGTACAAGCATTAGGGGAGAGCCTGTGAATATCATTAACGCCATTTATCGCATTGTTACGTCATTTGGGGGTGAATTACACCGCCAAAGCCACGGACTAAATCGTGCCAACTAAATGGGCGGGGCATTAGAAGAGTGGATAAAAGACGTTTTTGCCGATACGCTAGACAGTACCGATGAAAACGACCGCTTAATCAAACTTAGCCAAACATTTAGCTATCTTGGCAATCAAAATAATCCGCCCGACATGATTTTAAAGCACGGCGATGCCATAGAAGTCAAGAAAGTCATCGGCAAAAACGCCACATTGGCACTAAACAGTTCATACCCCAAAAATAAACTGCACGCCAGCTCTCCCCTAATTACCCAAGCGTGCAAAACGTGCGAGCCAGATTGGCAGGAAAAGGACATTATTTATGTGATTGGTGTTGCCCCAAACAACCGCTTGCAAAGTCTGTGTATGGTCTATGGCGATGATTATTGTGCTGACCAATCCGTTTATGAACGGGTGCGAGATGCCATATCGCTTGGCGTTAAGAGTATTCCTAATATAGAATTTACACCCACAAATGAGCTTGCCAAAGTCAAAAGGATAGACCCGCTTGGCATTACTGATTTGCGAGTGCGTGGCATGTGGTCTATCGCCAGCCCCTTTAAAGTGTTTGACTATGTCTATCAAAGGGACGATAATAGCGAGTTTAATTTTTATGTGTCTCATCAATCAACAAAAATACCAAAGTTTTGACAATGTGGCGATGATTGAGTCGCTTATCGGTCAGATTGACGGATTTGAGATTGTGGATGTGCTTATCAAAAACCCCAATAATCCGGCTCAGTTAAAACCAGCAAAACTCATCCGTTTTAAAAAATAATTTATCTATATCTTATGAAAATCATCAGTTTATTTAGTGGCTGTGGTGGGCTTGATTTGGGCTTTAAGAAAGCAGGGTTTAAGATACCTGTTGCCAATGAGTATGACAAAGCCATTTGGGCGACCTTTAAAGCCAATCACCCCGACACACACCTAATAGAAGGCGATATTCGTCAAATCAAAGAAAGCGATTTTCCTGATGATATTGACGGAATTATTGGCGGGCCTCCTTGCCAATCGTGGTCGGAAGCTGGGGCGTTGCGTGGGATTGATGATGCTCGTGGTCAATTATTTTTGATTATATTCGTATTTTAAAAAACAAACAGCCCAAATTCTTTTTGGCAGAAAATGTGAGTGGAATGCTTGCCAATCGCCACAATCAAGCGGTGCAAAATATTTTAAAAATGTTTGATGATTGTGGTTATGATGTTACTTTAACTATGGTTAATGCCAAAGATTATGGCGTGGCACAAGAGCGAAAACGGGTTTTTTATATTGGTTTTCGTAAAGATTTAAACATTGATTTTGAATTTCCAGTTGGCTCAACCATTAATGATAAAGATAAAATCACATTAAAAGACATTATTTGGGATTTGCAAGATACCGCCATTCCTGCTTTGGATAATAATAAGAAAAACCCCCAAGCAATCAATCACAATGAATATTTTGTTGGCGGTTTTTCTCCTATGTTTATGAGCAGAAATCGTGTCAAAGCGTGGCATGAGCAAGGTTTTACGGTGCAAGCGTCTGGGCGACAATGCCAATTACACCCTAATGCTCCCAAAATGCAAAAAGTAGAAGCCGATAAATTTGAATTTGTGGCAGGCAAAGAGCATTTATATCGGCGAACGACGGTGAGAGAAGTGGCAAGGGTGCAGGGATTTCCTGATGATTTTGTGTTTATTTATCAAAATTTAAATGATGCTTATAAAATGATTGGCAATGCCGTGCCTGTGAATTTAGCCTATGAAATTGCAAGGGCAATTAGGCAAACATTAAGTTAAATGAATGCACCGTTTATCGTGGGATAGGCGGTGTTTTTTGCTATAAAAATTAAACCCGCCAATCTTCCCCCTGATTCCATTTTTCTACTAAAAAATCCATAACCGCCTGTACATTGACAGGGCGATAAGCACTTTGTGGCGTGAGTATGGCAACACAAATCTCTTGATTGTCGCTGGAAATGGGCGTGTCCGCCAAAATGGGAATAAGTTTGCCCGAGCGGATTTCGTCCACCACCGCCCAATCAGGCATCGCCACAATGCCGTTTCCAGCAACTGCCATTTCAATCAGGCTGTTGCCGTTATTGCTTACAAAACTTTCTTGCACCTTAATCACTTGTTGGCTTGCCTTTTCTCGCCAACGCAATAACCCCAACTGCCCACGATAAAAAAGCCCCTGATGATTTGCCAAATCAGCAACCGTTTTGGGCGTGCCAAATTTCGCCAAATACGCAGGGGACGCCAGCAAAAAATGGCGTTGGCGGGCGATGATTTTTTGCTTTAAATTGCTGTCGGTCGGCACGGCAACCCGCACAATCATATCGGCGATTTGGCTATAAGGGTCAATAAAATCATCGGTTTGGCTTAAATGAATTTGCAATTTGGGATAGCGTTTGGCAAGTTCGCCCAAATGTGGGACGATGTGTTTTTGCCCAAAAAATACAGGGGCGTTGATGTGGATAATGCCATTAGGTTCTTGATTTTTATCGTTTAATTTGTCAGTCAAATGGGAAAATTCGCCCAAAATCGCTTTGGCGTGCGTGGCAAAAACTTCCCCCGCCTGCGTCAAACTCATCGCCCTTGTGCTACGGTAAAATAAGGTTTGCCCAAAATCGTCTTCTAACTGCTTGATTTGCCGAGAAATGACCGAATTTGCCACATCGTACTGGCGGGCGACTTCGGAAAAGTTTTTTTCACGGGCTACGGCTAAAAAAATTTCTAGGGCGTGGAGTGTGGTGTTTTTGGGGTTCATTTGTGCGGTTTTGGCATAGGTGTTTTGTTATTGTTGCTATTTTAACAAATTTAAAAAGCCATTACAATATGCTCACTTCACAGGATAGGGCATTTTGCTTTATCTATTATTCATTATTTTAATAAGGTTTTTTATGAAAACATTATCCAAAATCAGCACGGCGTTATTGCTTGCAGGCTCGCTTTTTAGCTCGGTGGCAATGGCTCACGGTACGCATTCGCATTCACACGCAGTTTATCAACCCACAGAAAATGCCGTAGCACAAAAACGCACCCAAGTGGACGGCTACTATCGTATGATGCTTGGCGATTATGAAGTTACCGCTTTGTATGACGGTTATTTGTCCATTGGTACACCTGTTTATCAACAGTTTACCAAATTAACCAAAAAACAATTAGATGAGTTGATTTCAGGGCAATTTCGTCCAATGCTTCCAGATGGTGGCGTACAAACGGCTGTTACGGGGTATTTGATTAACACAGGCAAAAATTTGGTGCTACTTGACGCAGGTTCTGGTGATGTGTTTGATGATAAAGTGGGTAAATTAGCCGAAAGTTTGATTAAATCAGGCTATCGCCCTGAACAGGTGGATACCATTATTCCAACGCATTTGCATTTTGACCATTTTAGTGGCGTAACTCGCAATGGCAAAATGGAATTTCCAAATGCAACCGTTTATATTGCCAATCAAGAAAAAGCCTTTTGGTTAGACACGCCTATCAGCCAAATGCCAGAGCATACCCAAAAATATGCCCAATAGACACGAGATGCGGTTGCTCCTTATGCGGCGGCAGGGCGTGTGAAATATTATAATTTGGGCGATGAAATTATCCCAAATTTCAAATCCGTGCCAACCACAGGGCATACCCCAGGTCATAGCAGTGTGGAAGTCTCATCAAAAGGCGAAAAATTGTTTGTGTGGGGCGATTTGTTGCACAACCACGCCTTGCAACTGCCTGAACCAAGTGTGGCAGCCGAGTTTGATGTGAATGCAAAATCAGCTCGTGCCAGCCGATTGGCGATGTTTCCAAAACTTGCCAAAAACAAAACTTGGATTGCAGGGGCTCACTTGCCATTCCCAGGACTTGGGCATATTCGCCAAGAGAAAAAGGGCTATTCTGAACCGCACCCCAAAAGTTAGACACACTAACCTTTGGGGTGCTTTTTATGGCAAAATACACAACCGACTTTAAACTGTCTGTGATTGGGTATTATCTTAATCATCATGGCTACAAACAAACCGCCAAACACTTTAATCTAAACCACACAACCGTAGAGCTATGGGTTAAACTCTATCAAGCACATGGCATTGATGGCATAAAAAGACGACACACAAAGGCTGTCTATGACACAGATTTTAAGCTTAATGCCGTTCAAGCCATACAACAGGGCAAATCGCTTACACAACTTGCCATAGAGCTTAATCTGCCACAACCTTCTTTACTGTCAACTTGGTTAAAGTCCTACCAAGCCTTTGGTATAATGGGACTAATACCCAAACCCAAAGGCAAAAAAGCAATGTCAAACAAACACAACGCTAATAAAACCAAATCAACTTGGAAAACCAAACAAGACCACGAAAAAAGTGTGGATGATTTGCTTGATGAACTTGCCTATCTTAGAGCAGAGAATGACTATCTAAAAAAGCTAGATGCCTTAATTCGTCAAAAGGAACAATCAGTACAAACAAAGAACAAGTCCTGATCATCCAAGAATTAAGGCATAAGCACAAACTTGCTGACTTATTGGCAGTGTCAAACTTGCCAAGAAGTGTGTTTTATTACCACATTCGTCAAAGTACAAAGCCTGACAAAGACCTTGACTTAAAAGAACACATTAACCACATCTACCACCAACACAAGGGCAGGTATGGTTATCGTAGAATCACATCAGAGCTTAACAATCAGCTTGCCCAAAAAGGCATGGTCATTAATCATAAACGAGTGCAACGACTGATGGCTAAACTTGGACTCAAAGCATTGGTTCGTCGTCAACGTAAGTTTAATACTTACAAAGGCACAATGGGCAAAGATACCATTCAGGACAATATACTCAAAAGAGACTTTAAAGCAGACAAACCCAATCAAAAGTGGGCAACAGACATCACAGAGTTTAAAGTACAAGACAAGGCAAATGATGGCAGTGTCATTCAAAGAAAACTCTACCTATCGCCCATCATCGACTTGTTTAATGGTGAGATTGTCAGTTATACGATGAAGGACAGACCAACGTATGAGTTGGTCAAAGAGATGTTAAATGATGCCCTATCCAAGCTAAGCCAAGAAAAGATGGATGACAAACCCATCATTCATTCAGACCAAGGCTGGCACTATCAAATGCACCAGTATCAACAAACCCTAAAAGAACAAGGCTTAACCCAAAGCATGTCAAGAAAAGGCAATTGTTTGGATAATGCTGTGATAGAGAGCTTCTTTGGTACGCTAAAACAAGAGATATTTTATGAGACAACCACATTTACATCAACAGATGAACTTAAACAAGTGATTGATGAGTACATACACTACTACAATCATGATAGAATAAAGAGCAAATTAAAAGGACTAAGTCCTGTTAAGTACAGAAACTTAGTCCAATTAGGGTTAATACAACCACTTGCAACAACCTAACCTTTAATCTTATGTCTAAGATTTGGGGGTCGGTTCATTCTTGGGTACCTGTTGAATACACACCACTTGAATACTAATTTTACATAATAAAAAACACCGTTTTTTAAATAAAAGCGGTTTTTTTGTCTTATCAAAACTATTTATGCTAATTTAGCAAAAGAGTTTTGTTGTTTATGTTATTTTAACAAATTTAATATTGTTTTAAAATAGGCATTATCTTTGGACGTATTGAACATTGATAACATTTTATAAAATAAGATGTAAATTTAACACGTCCTAAACAAAATCATTTATTTGGAGTAATTTATGCTTGATTTTTCAACCGCCGTTCAAACTCGCCAATCCATTCGTGAGTTTTTGCCCGAAACTTTATCCAAAGCCGACATTGGTGCGGTACTTGATGATACCTTGCGTTCCCCGTCTGCGGTCAATGCCCAGCCTTGGCAAATTCATATTGTGTCGGGTGATGCATTGGCTCGTTTGTCCGATAAATTGGTTGAGCGGTTTAGAAATGGCACGCCAAACCCTGATTTTGGTTATGACCAAGCCAATTTTGTCGGCGTATATGAAGAGCGTATGCGTGATGCCTACAAACGCCTGTACGATGCTTTTAATATCTCTCGTGCCGATAAAGAAGGTCGTAAAAATTTTGCCGAAGAGAATGTGCGTTTTTATGGTGCACCGCATTGTGCTTTTTTCTTTATGCCCAAAATTGGCGACAATGTGTTTTCGGCAATGGATGTGGGTATGATTGTACAAACCTTTATGTTGTCTTTGACTGCTCGTGGTTTTGGTAGCGTGCCACAGCTATTGTTGGCGATGTATCCTGATGTGGTACGAGAAGAGTTTGGCGTATCTGATGATTATCAGTTGATGGTGGGCGTGTCTTTTGGTAAACCTGATAGCCAATCGCCAGCCAATGACATTCGTCAGCCCAGAGCCCCACAAGGCGAAACCGTGTTTTTCCACGATTAAATCAATATTTACTTAAAGAGAAAAAAATGAGCAAACAAATTCAATTTACCAAAACAGGTTCGCCTGATGTCCTGCAAATCGTTGACGTACAAATGACGTACAAATCCCCGCCCCCAAAGCCGATGAAGTACAAATCCAAATCCACGCCATTGGTTTAAACCGTGCCGAGATGATGTACCGTGAAGGGGCGTATGTGATTGACCCTGTGTTCCCTGCGATTTTGGGCTACGAAGGGGCAGGCGTGGTAACAGCGATTGGCAATGGCGTGAGCGAATTTGCCATTGGCGATAAGGTCAGCGTCATTCCGTCCTTTATGTTTACCGAATACGGCACTTATGGCGAGCTGGTCAATATGCCCAAACACGCCGTGGCCAAGCACCCCGACACGCTGACAATGGAGCAAGCGTCCGCCAGTTGGATGGCGTTTGTTACCGCTTATGGCGGACTGTTGGAATTTGGCAAACTGCAAAAAGGCGATGTCGTGGTGCTGGGCGGTGCAACCAGTTCGGTCGGCTTGGCGGCAATCCAAATCGCCAAAATGCAAGGGGCAACCGTCATCGCCCTGACACGCACCCACGCCAAAGGCGATGTGCTGTTGGATAAAGGGGCTGGGCATATGGATTTATACGACCAAGATAATTGTGTCAGCCAAGTGGTTGATAAATTAACCGAGTTTTATCAGGCGAATTTGAAATAAGTTTTTTATGGTTATGCACGGCTGTTATCAAGCTATGGCATTCATCTGCTTTGATAGTGGTTAAAAATCGCTCAAGCCTTTTAAGATGGGGCAGTCGGGATTGTCATCGCCCCCGCAGGCATCGCTCCACGCTTGCAGGGTGTGTTGCATTGATTTTAATTCTTTGATTTTATTGGATAAAAAATCAATATGACTGGCGGTGAGCGTTTTGACCTGAGCACTTGTGCGGTGTGGATTGTCTTGCAGTGCCAAAAGCTCGCCAATCTGTGCAAGCGAAAAACCGACGCTGCGGGCTTTGGCGATGAATTTTAGCCGAGCGATGTCATTGGAGTTATAAATCCGATAACCTGCTTCACTGCGTGATGGGTTAATTAATAAGTCTGCTTTTTCATAATCACGGATTTGTTTGACGGAAAGTTGGGTAGATTTAGACGCTTGTCCGATGTTCATTGTTGTTCCTTATTGAGTGGTGTGTAAAAAAATGTTATCAAGTAAAAATAACCCTTGACCCTAACATAAGGTTAGACTTTATAATACGCTCATTAAAACAAAAAAGCAATGTTTTTAGTGGTTTAAAAACGGTTTTTGTTTTGATAATCAACCTTTAATTTGGAGAATTGTTATGAACGACATCATCAAAAACCCAAACGCCCACTGCGGTTGCCAATCTTGCACAGGGCAAAATTGCAATCCAAAATGCAACTGCCAAAATGGCGAGCCGTGCATTTGTGATGACTGCACTTGCAACGGCTGTGCGTGTGAATCGTAAAACCAAATAGTGAAATGGACATTGGGCGAATCTGTCATTTGCCCAATGTTATCAATGCCCATTTTGACAAGGAGAATCCAATGACATTCATCAAAAACCGTGCCGTACATCTTGTCGTTGCCGCTGTTGTTTTGGCGACTTTAACCGCTTGTGCCGACGGCAAAAACGAAGTGCCGACGCACTCGATGGTAGGCGACAATAACCACACCCAAACCACCCACGACAGCCCAAATAACCAAAACGGGCACGCAGAGATGAACCACGCCAATATGAACCACTCTGCTATGGCGATGGACACTCAAAATGCTCCGCCCCATACCCAAGCCTATCTTGCAATGATGAACAAGATGGGCGATGAGATGAGCAAAGCGGGCAATCTTGCCGATGCTGATACCGCTTTTGCCAAAGGTATGATTCCGCACCATATCGGAGCAGTTGAGATGGCAAAAGTACAGCTTGAATTTGGCAAAGACGAAACAATGCGAAAGCTTGCCCAAGCGATTATTGATGGACAACAAGCCGAAATTGACTTGATGAATGGCTGGCTGAATGGCAAAGACACGACCACCCAAAACGCCAACGCCCCACACGCCAAAGCCTATGCCTTGGACAATTCACACGGCGAAATGATGACGGCAATTTATGAGACCGACCCTGATGTCGCCTTTGCCAAAGCGATGATTCCCCACCACAAGGGAGCGGTCAATATGGCAAAAGTGCAATTAGAATACGGCAAAGATAAAGCAATGCAAGATTTGGCAAAGCAAATCATCAATGCCCAAGAGCCTGAAATTAAGCTGATGGAAGATTGGCTAAAACAGTAGGGGCAATAAGGCAAAAGCACCGCTTTTGATAAAGCGGTGTTTTTTATGCCGTCTTAAAGGTTTGTGATTTTAAGACGGCATTGGATTTTTCAGGCAGCCTAAAAACCTACACCCCTTTATTTTCCAGCGATTTTCGGTTTATCCACCACACCAGCGACAACATCACAGGCACTTCAACCAACACGCCCACCACCGTTGCCAATGCCGCCCCTGAATTTAAACCAAATAAAGCAATCGCCACCGCCACCGCCAATTCAAAAAAATTACTCGTGCCAATCAAGCACGCAGGGGCGGAAATTTCGTGTGGTAATTTGAGCCATTTTGCCAAAACGTGAGCCAAGGCAAAAATGCCGTAAGTCTGTGCCAGCAAGGGAATGGCAATCAGCAAAATAATCAAGGGATTGGCAATAATGGTTTGGGTTTGAAAGGCAAACAGCAACATCACCGTCAAAATCAAACCCATAATGGAAAAAGGTTTCAGGCTGCCTGAAAAAATATTCCGCTATTCTTTTTCTTTAATACCTTGAATAATCTGACACTTATCAACCGTTTTATTTTCACAACCCACAAATTGCATTAGAAAAGTTTTAACTTGTTGTAGTTCTGTGATTTGTTCGTCCAAATATGCCAAATGTTGCTCGGCAAGTGCATTGATTTCATTGCATTGTTTGTTAGGCGTTTGTTGTAATTGCAACAGCGTTTTGATGTTACTTAAAGAAAGACCGATATTACGGCAAGTTTTAATAAAGCGTAATTGTTCTAACTGATTTTCATCAAACACACGATAGCCGTTTTGTTGATGTGTAGGGGCGATTAAGCCTTGTTTTTCATAATAACGAATGGTTTCCAAATGTACGCCTGTTTGTTCACTGGCTTGTTTTATTTTAAAAAATTTTGACATTTTGGCTTGACCCTGTAATGACTACGGAGTTTATAGTATAGCAAATTTCATCTTAAAACAGGAGCAAAAAAAATGGCGTGCCAAAATTGTTGTGGTTCAAATCAGCCCATTCATCAATCGCCCAAGTACAAAAAAGCCTTGTGGATTGTCTTGATATTAAATTTATCAATGTTTTTTGTGGAAATTGTGATGGGGGTTAAATCAGGTTCAACTTCGCTGTTGTCGGACAGTTTGGATTTCTTGGGCGACAGTGCCAATTATTTGATAAGTTTGATTGTTTTGCCAATGGCGTTAAGTTACCGAGCCAAAGCATCTATGGTTAAGGGGCTAACGATGGGCGGTTTTGGTTTATTTATTTTAATGACAACCATTTATCGTGTGTTTTATGGGGAAATGCCCAGTTATTCTGAAATGAGCATTGTGGGATTTTTGGCGTTATTGGTCAATGTGTCGGCATTGTTGATATTATTAAAATTTCGTGATGGCGACAGCAATGTCCGCAGTGTGTGGGTGTGTTCCCGAAACGATGCGATTGGTAATGTGGCGGTAATTTTAGCGGGTATGGCAGTTTATTTTTTTCAATCAAAATATCCTGATTTAATTGTGGCGTTTGTTTTGGCATTTTTGGCATTACAAGCCAGTCAAGAAATCATCAAAAGGGCTTGGGCGGAATTAAAAGTCAGTTAATTTAAAACACCGTTTGGATTGATGTTCAAGCGGTGTTTTTATTTTTAAATTTTACAAAATAACTTTCAGGCAACCTGAAACCCTACACCCCTTTATTTTCCAGCGATTTTCGGTTTATCCACCACACCAGCGACAACATCACAGGCACTTCAACCAACACGCCCACCACCGTTGCCAATGCCGCCCCTGAATTTAAACCAAATAAAGCAATCGCCACCGCCACCGCCAATTCAAAAAAATTGCTTGTGCCGATTAAGCAAGCAGGGGCGGAAATGGCGTGGGGTAATTTAAGCCATTTTGCCCAAATCGCACTCAAGGCAAAAATGCCGTAAGTCTGCACCAATAAAGGAATGGCAATCAGCAGGATAATCATCGGCTTATCCACAATGGTTTGTGCCTGAAACGCAAACAACAGCACCACCGTCAATAACAATCCCAAGATAGACAAAGGCTTAAAACGCTGGCTGAATTGGCGAATTTTGTGTTCATCTTGCAAAGATTTGCGAGTGGCAAGCCCAACCAGCAAAGGCAACACCAAATACAGCAACACGCTAAAAAACAGCGTGTCCCACGGGATTGTGATGTCGTTCATACCCAAAAGTAGCCCTGCAATCGGGGCAAAGGCAAAAATCATAATCACATCATTTAAAGACACTTGCACCAGCGTGTAATTGGGGTCGCCTTTGACCAGTTGAGACCAAACAAAAACCATTGCCGTACAAGGTGCAACCCCAAGCAAAATCATACCTGCAATGTACTCGCTTGCCGATTGTTCATCTACCCAGCCAGCAAAAAACACCTTAAAAAACAACCAGCCCACAAGTGCCATCGTAAAAGGCTTAATCAACCAATTCACCGTTAAAGTCAGCCACAGCCCTTTGGGATTGTGGCGGATATTTTTAATGGCAAGCCAGTCAATTTGTATCATCATCGGATAAATCATCAGCCAAATCAGCACCGCAATCGGCAAATTGATTTGAGCCACCTGCATTGTGGCAATCCATTGAAAATAAGGCGTAAACCAAATACCCAGCCCCACGCCAAGCAAAATCGCCAAACCCACCCACACACTCAAAAACCGTTCAAAAATGCCCATTTTATGCCCCTTGTACGCGGATGATTTCGCCATCTTCTTTGACAAAATCACTGTGCAATGCCACAGGTGAAATGCTCAAAAACACTTCGCTTGGACGGCACAAACGCACGCCTTTTTCGGTGATGACAATCGGGCGGTTGATTAAAATGGGGGCGGTCAGCATTGCCTTAATGATGTCGTTATCGCTCACCTCGTTGTCCAAATGAAATTGTTGATATTCAGGCACATTGCTTCGTAAAAGCTCTCTGGGCGTGATGTTCATTTGTTCAATCAGTTGGCGTAATGTGCGTTCATCGGGCGGGGTGTCCAGATAATGAATAATGGTCGGCTCAATGCCCAAATGGCGAATCAAAGCCAGCGTGTTGCGAGAAGTACCGCATTTGGGATTGTGATAAATGCTGATTGGGTGCATAGTATGTTCCTTATTTCAAGAGTTATTGAAATGAATGGGCAAAAAAATTTGCTAACACGATTGGCAAAATTTTTCGCAATCGCCACCGCTTGCGTTTTCACAACAGCGATGCAATAAAAATTCAATCAAGCCGTTCATCATCGCTAAATTGGCGAAATAACGGACAAATTTTCCCTGCTGTTCACTGTAAACAAGGTTGGCGTTTGCCAAAGTTTTTAAGTGAAACGACAGATTATTGGGGGCAAGATTGAGCTGTTTTGCCAAATCGCCCGCCACCATACCACGCCCCCCTTCGGCGGTCAGGGCTTGGAAAATGGCAAGGCGTGTGGGCGAAGCAAGACTTTCAAACAGTTTGCTGGCGTGTTCGGTGTTCATATTCATAGGCGGTTAGTATAGCAGGGCGTGCTTTTCATTTCAATAGGTATTGAAATGATGTTTGTGTGTTCAGGCAGCCTGAAAAATTTATCTTTCCAAAAACGAAAACCAACTTCCCATTTTTCGCCATTCAAATTTTAAAAATAAAAACCTATAATATCCCCATACCCTAACCATAAGAGAGAAATAACATGGCTGATTATCTTGACAATGCCAATAAACAAATGAAACTTGCCCTACAACTGGTTTCAGGTTATGGCGGTGAGTTCCAGTCGTGGCGACTTGCCGACAGCAACGAGCGTGCCTATACCGACATTGATTTTTATGCCCAAATGGCAAAAACGGCCGAAAAAGGCAAAATCCACACGCTCTTTATCGCTGATACCCCGTCTTTTGGTGGGGGGGGCGGTGGCACGGACATTTCCACCCGTTCGCCTGCCTTTCCGCTTGAACCCATGGTTATGCTCTCTGCCGTTGCCTACGCCACACAAAAAATCGGCATGGTGGCGACTTTTTCCACCACTTACAACCTGCCCTACAATTTGGCTCGTCAATTAAAAACGCTGGACACATTAAGCCAAGGGCGTGTCGGCTGGAATGCGGTTACCATAGGCACACGAGAGACCGCCTACAATTTTGGCGACAAGCCCCTGCCTGATACGACCACACGCTACGAAATGGCACACGAAATGGTGGAAGCGGTGCAAACCTTGTGGGGCGGGTTTGGCGAAAATGCCTACATCACCGACAAAGCCACAGGCGTGTTTGCCGACATGAGCCAAATCAAGCCTGCCCATTACCAAGGCAAGCATTACCAAGTCAAAGGGGCATTGCCCATTCCTGCCACACCACAGGGGCAACCGCCGATTTTTCAGGCAGGCCCAAGTCCAGAGGGGGTGGAGCTGGCTGGGCGTTTTGCCAGTGGCGTGTATGCCAATCCGTTTACGATTGACGAAGCACGAGCCTACCGCAATGTACTCAAACAAAGTGCGATACAGCACGGCAGAAACGCTGACGACATCAATATGTTTAGCGGATTTATGTTCACGATTGGCGACACGTATGAAGAAGCGTTGGCTCGCAGAATGAAGCTCATTGATTTCATGAGCGATGATGAATTTTATGGGCAAATTCGCTATTTGTCGGCGATGATTGGCGTGAATTTGCATGGGCTTAATTTGAATGAGCCTTTGCCAAAACATTTGCAAAATCAGGCGACACCGCACCCACACGACCCACGCTCGCCACGAGCGGTAGAACTCATCAAACAAGGTATGTCGCCCAAAGAAGCCCTTGCCAATGGCGTGATTAACTACCACCCTGTGGTGGTCGGCACGGCAACCGATGTGGCGGACTTTATGGAAAACTGGTTCAAAGCAGGGGCAACAGACGGCTTTTCGCTCGCCCCCGACAGCCAAAAAGGCGTGCAAGATTTTGTGGAAAAAGTCGTACCGATTTTGCAGGAGCGTGGGATTTATCATGCTGATTATGAAGGTTCAACTTTGCGTGAGCATTTGGGCGTGCCGTATCAGTATGGGTTAAGAAAATAATTTATAAATAATCAATTAGTTAAGGAGATTGAATATGAAACGATTAACCAATAAAGTCGCCATTATCACAGGTGCCGCCAGTGGCATGGGCGAGACGACCGCTCGGGTGTTTGCCCGTGAAGGTGCGACCGTGATTATTACCGATGTGCAAGAGCAGGCGATTAAAGATTTGGTTGCCGACATTCAAGGCGAGTATGGCGATGTGGCGTTGGGCATTGTCCACGACATCGCAGACGAGCAGTCTTGGACAAAAGTTACCCAAGAAGTTGTGGCGAAATTCGGCAAAATTGATATTTTGGTCAATAACGCTGCCATTGGCGGTAAAGACTGGAAATACGAAGATGCGTCTTTGGAAGAATGGCAAAAAGTGATGAAAGTCAATGCCGAAGGGGCATTTTGGGGATTTGTGCCGTTGTGCCTTATATGAAGAAAAACGACATCAGCTCGATTGTCAATATCAATACCCTAGGCGTACACGTGGCAGGCAAAGGCATTGCGGGCATTTCGTATTCGGCGTCCAAAGGGGCGGTCGACGCCTTGACCCGTGCCATGGCTTCACGTCTTGGCAAATACAATATCCGTGTCAATTCCGTATCGCCCGGTCCGATTTTGACCCCTATGGCAAAGCAGTATTCCAGCGATGAAAAATTGGCAGAAATCGCCAGCTTTAATCAGCTTGGACGCATGGGCAACCCGCTTGATGTGGCACATACCACGCTGTTTTTGGCAAGCGATGAAGTCAAATTCATCACAGGGGCTGAGATTTTGGTGGACGGCGGCTTTAAGATTCATAAGCCTTTGTAAAAATTAGCGTAAAGAAAACATCGCTCAAATTGAACCGCACCCCAAAAGTTAGACACACTAACCTTTGGGGTGCTTTTTATGGCAAAATACACAACCGACTTTAAACTGTCTGTGATTGGGTATTATCTTAATCATCATGGCTACAAACAAACCGCCAAACACTTTAATCTAAACCACACAACCGTAGAGCTATGGGTTAAACTCTATCAAGCACATGGCATTGATGGCATAAAAAGACGACACACAAAGGCTGTCTATGACACAGATTTTAAGCTTAATGCCGTTCAAGCCATACAACAGGGCAAATCGCTTACACAACTTGCCATAGAGCTTAATCTGCCACAACCTTCTTTACTGTCAACTTGGTTAAAGTCCTACCAAGCCTTTGGTATAATGGGACTAATACCCAAACCCAAAGGCAAAAAAGCAATGTCAAACAAACACAACGCTAATAAAACCAAATCAACTTGGAAAACCAAACAAGACCACGAAAAAAGTGTGGATGATTTGCTTGATGAACTTGCCTATCTTAGAGCAGAGAATGACTATCTAAAAAAGCTAGATGCCTTAATTCGTCAAAAGGAACAATCAGTACAAACAAAGAACAAGTCCTGATCATCCAAGAATTAAGGCATAAGCACAAACTTGCTGACTTATTGGCAGTGTCAAACTTGCCAAGAAGTGTGTTTTATTACCACATTCGTCAAAGTACAAAGCCTGACAAAGACCTTGACTTAAAAGAACACATTAACCACATCTACCACCAACACAAGGGCAGGTATGGTTATCGTAGAATCACATCAGAGCTTAACAATCAGCTTGCCCAAAAAGGCATGGTCATTAATCATAAACGAGTGCAACGACTGATGGCTAAACTTGGACTCAAAGCATTGGTTCGTCGTCAACGTAAGTTTAATACTTACAAAGGCACAATGGGCAAAGATACCATTCAGGACAATATACTCAAAAGAGACTTTAAAGCAGACAAACCCAATCAAAAGTGGGCAACAGACATCACAGAGTTTAAAGTACAAGACAAGGCAAATGATGGCAGTGTCATTCAAAGAAAACTCTACCTATCGCCCATCATCGACTTGTTTAATGGTGAGATTGTCAGTTATACGATGAAGGACAGACCAACGTATGAGTTGGTCAAAGAGATGTTAAATGATGCCCTATCCAAGCTAAGCCAAGAAAAGATGGATGACAAACCCATCATTCATTCAGACCAAGGCTGGCACTATCAAATGCACCAGTATCAACAAACCCTAAAAGAACAAGGCTTAACCCAAAGCATGTCAAGAAAAGGCAATTGTTTGGATAATGCTGTGATAGAGAGCTTCTTTGGTACGCTAAAACAAGAGATATTTTATGAGACAACCACATTTACATCAACAGATGAACTTAAACAAGTGATTGATGAGTACATACACTACTACAATCATGATAGAATAAAGAGCAAATTAAAAGGACTAAGTCCTGTTAAGTACAGAAACTTAGTCCAATTAGGGTTAATACAACCACTTGCAACAACCTAACCTTTAATCTTATGTCTAAGATTTGGGGGTCGGTTCAAAATGGGCGGTGTTTTTTATTGGCAAAAATAACGGCTTATTTTAAAATACACGCTTGACCTTGGCAAAATTTTATATTAGAATTAACTAAATTAGAGAAATCTAAACTATGAATGATACTGTATCCAATGCAACATTCCCCGAGCAAGCCAAACAAGCGAGCGACTTTTTACGCATTTTGGCAAACGAAAACCGCCTGCAAATCCTGTGCCTGCTGATAGAGCATGGCGAGATGAGTGTCGGACAAATCAATGCGATGACCACGCTTAGTCAGTCGGCACTCTCCCAGCATTTGGCAAAAATGCGAGATGAAGGACTGGTAAGTTATCGCAGGCAGTCTCAGACCTTGTATTATCGGATTTGTGATGACAGGGTTGCTCGTATCATCATGGTTTTAAAGGAAATTTTTTGTCCCTAAGGAGCAAAAACCATGCCCAAACCCCAAACAATCAGCCCAAACGAAGTCGCCCAAAAACTCGCCAAGGGGGCGACACTCATTGACATTCGCTCGCCTGATGAATTTGCCCGAATGCACATTGGTGGGGCGGTGTGCGTGCCGATTGACAGCCTTGATAAAGACAGTATCGCCAACCAAGTCGCCAACAATGCCAATCCACAAGGCGGTCAAAATGGCGAAAATATCGAAAATATCGTGATTTTTCACTGTCTATCAGGCATGAGAACCGCCCAAAATGCCGACAAAATCACCGCTTATACGTCAAATTGCACCGCTTATATCATGGACGGCGGTTTGCAGGCGTGGCAAAAGGCAGGGCTACCAACTGTCATTGACCGCACACAGCCCATTAGTCTTATTAAGGCAAGTGCAAATCGTGGCAGGGGTGCTGATACTGTTTGGTGTGGTGCTAGGCTCGCTTGTGTCGCCTGTGTTTTATGGCGTGAGTGGATTTGTCGGGGCAGGGCTACTATTTGCAGGGGTTACGGGCTTTTGTGGTATGGCAAGAGTGCTTGCCTTGTTGCCTTATAATCGTGTGTCGTCTTAATTTATCAATTGTTTTGTCCAAAATCATTTAGGAGAAAATCATGAAAAGTAATCTACACAGCATTGACCGTATCTTACGCTTGGTGGTTGGGGCGTTGCTTGTGGCTTTGGCGTTCATGGGCGTGATTGGGGTGTGGGGCTATATTGGGGCGGTGTTTGTTTTGACCGCATTTATCAACTTTTGCCCCATTTATCGGATATTTAATTTTTCTACCAAAAAGAAAGATTAAACGAGAAAACACCGTCCATTTGGACGGTGTTTTTATTACAAAAATTACTTTTGATGTTGGCGGAAAAATTCCCACTCTTCTACCACTTGACCATTTGGCAAATGGCATACGCCATATTCTGAGCCGTCTGCATTTTTGCGGATTTCGGTTTTTCCACCTTGTTTGGTACAAAATTCGGACGCAGGATTTGCCATACCGACAGCAGGGCTTTGGGCTTGATTGGTTGTGGTGCAAGCGGTTAAGGTTAGGGTGGTCATGGCGATACCTAATAGGGTGATTGTTTTCATAAAAAACCTTTATTAAAATAAAACGATATTATCCCATGTTTTGTTAAAAATACAAGCCATTAAGTCAATTCATTCGGTACTGGCAGGCTGGTGTTCATCGGACAATGCGTCCCAATTTTCCCCAATCCGTTTTAAATGCTCGCCAATTTTATCTGCCATATCATCAGGCGTTTGCACACGCCCACGCCGTATCCATTCATCAAGTGAGCCAAACACCAGTCCCATAATCAAACTGGTGCGATAGGCTTCCTCATCATCAAAAACAGGTTTTGCCCCGCAACAATCCTTAATGTATTGCAAAAATATGTGCGATAAATCATTGACATACAACAAATCCACAACTTCGCCCATATCGTTAATGCTGTGGAATATCGCCACAAAAATATCCTTGTTGCGAGTAAAAGGCTGACGAGCCAAAAACGCAGGCAACATATTAAGCTGTAAATAAAACACAATCGCCTGTTCTTTATTGGCAAAATTGCGATAAAACGATGAGCGGTTTACCCCTGCTTTTTGGCAAATTTCATTGATTTTAATTTCATCAAATGGTTTTTGTTTTAATAACAAAATCAAGGATTGGGCGATATAATCTTTGATGTGGGTGTTGAGTGTATTTTTCATTGCAAAACAAATGATTGGACAAATTTAGGGATATTTTAACAAAATCAAGATGATTTTTAAAACTGCCACAAATTTGCCGTTTTGTCGCAGTTTGGGCGACTTTCTCGTCTTTTGGCAACAAATCGGCTAAAATAGCATTCAAATAAGTCCCTGTTATGTTTTGATTTTTAGGATAAAATTTGATGAAATTTTTAAAAACCGCTTTGCTTGTCAGCTTGACGGCAGTCTCTTTAATCGCCTGCTCCGCCGTAAAAGAAAAATGGGAGCGTATGCCTGTGGTTAATGTCAGCTACACCCAAGAAATACAAGGCTTAATGCCGATTGAAGCCAAATACACGCAAATGGGGCAATTTGCTGTTGTCTCGCAAACCGTGCCAAGTGGCGAAAATTATTTTAAAGAACACAAAATCTGGTATCCACAAAACATCAATCAAATCAATGGTAAATTGCCCGTTGTGGTGTTCGCCAATGGTACAGGCGTGCCGTATTACAAATACGAAGCGGTGTTTGAGCATTTGGCAAGCTTTGGTTTTGTTGTGATTGGCAATGATGATAAAGAAAGTTGGAGCGGATTGTCATCAAGTCAATCGCTTGCGGTGCTAGATAACTTAAACAGCGATAAAAATTCAATATTTTTCAATAAATTGGATACCAAAAACGCAGGCATTAGCGGTCATTCGCAAGGCGGTGTGGGGGCAATCAATGGGGCAACCCGTTTTGCCAATTCACACCAATTTAAAGCGGTTTATACTTCCAGTGCGACCAAATTGGCGTTGGCAAACGGCTTAAAATGGGATTATGACATCAGCAAAATCCGTGTGCCGTATTTTGCCGTTTCAGGCACAGGCTTGTTTGATGCAGGCAATGGCAAGCCCGATAGCGGTATCGCCCCTTTATCATCGCTACAAGAAAATCATCACAAAATCCCAAACGGTCAATGGGCGGTTTTCGCTCGCAGAAAAAACACCGACCACGGCGATATGCTGTTTAAAGCAGACGGCTATATGACCGCTTGGTTTATGTATCATTTAAAAAATGATGTCAATGCAGGCAAAATGTTAGATGAAATCAAACGCAATCCAAATTGGCAAGATGTGATGATAAAGCGTTGATGATGAAAACACCGTTTGCAAAATGTGAGCGGTGTTTTTATTTTATTAAAATCAAAATTCCCTTGCAAATCGTCCGAAAATTGACTAAAATACGCCACTTAGTCAATATTCGGACTATTTTTATGAATACATTAACCCCCAATCAAATAGACCAAATCGCCGATGTCGCTGTGCAAATGATGAATGATTATGCTCAATTTGCCAAAAAGCACAATGTAAACGACAACGAGCTTGGCATACTCTACACACTGTGGGTGGACGGTGCGTGCAGTCAGTCGCACATTGCCCAAAAACAGCTTATCGCCAAACAAACGGTCAATACGCTATGCCAAAAATTTATCAAAGACGGTCTGTTGATAAGCCAGCCTTGCGATACAGACAAACGCCAAAAGGTGTTGCATTTTACCGATAAAGGGCGAGCCTTTGCCGAGCCGATTATTGCCGATTTACTCGCCCAAGAAAACAAGGCAATCGCTGAATTTGGCGTTCGGAGAGTGGCATTTTTATTAAATGAATTAAAAGACTTACAAGGCGTACTTGCCAAGTATTTGGAGTAACCAATGACAACTGCGGTTTAGACCTTAAAACACATTGCACGCACCAACCACAAAAAATTAACGCTAACATTTGCTAACATTTGCCCTTGTGGCAACCGAGAATCTTTTGTTTGTGCTGTATCCATTGGTGGGCAGTTTTGCGGTCAATGCGGTGCTTTCTGGCGATACTGTTAAGGCGTTGGCGTATGCATTCATCGTCTTTGTGATGTGGGCGGTGGGGTCGGCACGGCGAGCGGTGGACACACGGGCGTTTGTGCGGATTTATGCCAGTCTTGCCGTGCCTGCCATTTTGAACCAAAAACAAAAAGGCACAACGTCCAGTGCTATCGCCCACGCCAATTTGGCACGGCAATTTGTGGACTTTTTTGAGACGCATTTGCCTGTGCTGATTACCGCAGGATTTAATATTGTCGGTTCGGTGGTCATGCTTATCATCATTGAGTTTTGGTCTGGGGTGATTTCGTTGGCTATTTTGTTGATATTTATGATGATTTTGCCAAAATACACCAAGATGAATGACCGACTTTATTTTAAATTGAACAACCACATAGAAAACGAAGGCAATCTGATTGAGCGTGGACAAGCAGGCGAGCTGGTTCGCCATTATGATTTATTGTCAAAAATCCGCATTGGTATTTCCAACCGTGAAGCGATAAGTTTTTTTGTGATTGGTGTGTCGCTTGCGGTGCTGTTTGGGATAACTTTGGCGATTTTGGCAAACAAATCGGTGCAGGCAGGACACGTTTATGCGGTCATTACCTATCTGTGGGCGTTTGCGATGAGCATTGATGATATGCCAAGATTTGTAGAGAAATTTTCAGAATTAAGAGACATTGGAGCTAGGGTACAAATATGACTTTAACTGTTAAAAACATCCGTCCATTTACGCCATATTTTGCTGATTTTAAACGGCTGTATCATGCGGTATTTCCTGATAAAGCACGTTTTCCCATACCGCTACTTGTGCTGATGTCGGTGCGGTCTGATGTGGATTTTTGGGCGGTGCTGGATAAGGGCGAATTTGTCGGATTTGTGTATTTGATTAACGACAAAAAAGCAACCTTTGTGCTGTATTTGGCGGTGGACGAACGCCAGCATTCCAAAGGCTACGGCTCGCAAATTTTGGCACTCATTGAACGCAAAAAAGCAGGCAAAACCATTGTGCTAGACATTGAAACGGCTGATAACACAGAAGCGGACAACCACGCCCAACGGGTCAAACGCCAAGCGTTTTATGTGAAAAATGGCTTTGAGCGAATGGATTTTCGTTTGCAGGATAATGATGATTATCTTGATGTTTTGTGCAAAAACGGACGGATTGACGAAAAAGCGTATCACGCCTTAGTTACCAAACCTGTGTTTGGGTTGGTGAATATTCGGACAAGAAAGCGGTAGAGCATGGGATTTATAATTCTTTGGTTAAAGTGATTTATTAGACTTCCTGCAAAACCCCAAATTAAAGAAAACCGTTCTAATGGTTTTCCTACCCGCAGGCAAGCTTGGGGCGAACGGAAAACTGGTTTTGCAGGAAGTTTATTTTCCATTTTTAAAAATTAAATTCCCATTTATCGCCATTCCTTTTTATTTTAAAAAAGATATAATGATACCAATTCATCAACGAGAACAATCATGACAACATTTAAAATCACACTCATCGCCCTATCCCTTGCCACATTTGGCGTGGCGTGTACGCCGATTGACAAACTGGCACACCAAACGAGCCAAGCGGTCAAACAGGCAGGGCAAAGTGTTCATCTTTCCCATGCTAAAACGGTGGAAAATCTGCACTTTATCAACGACCTAAAAAGCCCCGAAGATTTGGTGCAAATCCCCAATACCAAATGGCTGATTGCCAGTGGCATGACGCACCATAGTGGATTGTATTTGGTGGACAGCCAAACCAAGACCGCCCAGCGATTGATTGCTCCCAAAGCGTCCGCGGTGTCTCATGAGTTTAAAAACAGCAAGCCACAGCCCCATGCCGATGAAATGCAAATTCATGGGGTGAGCATTCGAGATATTGGCGGTGGCAAATCGCTTCTGTATGCGGTCAATCACAACGGCTTTGACAAAAATATCACGCACGAGACCATTGAAGTGTTTGAAGTGAACGCCAATACCGCCACACCAACAATCACATGGCTAGGTAACGTGCCAATGCCGACCGACTCTCAGGGCAGATATTTGGCGGGCAATGCGGTGGTATCAGGTTCGGACGGCTCGATTTATGTTACCGTGATGATGCACCCTGAGCATGATTTAACTGAGATGATTGCAGGCAAGATTACAGGGGCGGTTTATCGCTGGACACCCTCCACGCAAAAATTTGAAAAATTACAAGGCTCAGAGTTTAGCGGTAATAACGGCATTGAGCTATCCAAGGACGAAAAGCACATCTATGTCGCCCACATGAAAAACATGAGTAAATTAACGAACACCAACCCTGCTAAAATCGTGGCGACCGCACAGCTTGATTATGGCGTGTTTGACAATTTGCATTGGCATGGCGACAAGCTTATTACCGCAGGGTCAAGAACCCAAAACTGCGGTCAAACGACGACTTACGATTGCCTAAAAGATTTTCATGTTACGACCATCAGTCCTGATAATTTGGCGGTAAAGCCACTTTATCAAGGCAAATATACTGCCGATTTTAGTGGGGTTTCGACCGTGCTTGCGGTGGATAATACCTATTATCTAGGCTCGTTTTATAGAGATAAAATGGCGTATTTTGAAGGGAAATGAGCCATAAAAGAAAACACCGTTTAAAAAACGGTGTTTTTTTGAGTTATTTTAGCCTAATCACTTCCCCATCTTTTGGGATGCTGACTTTATCGGCGATTTTTTCGCCAATCACAAATTTACGCATATCTTCACGACTGACCGAATTATGGTTGGTGGTGTCCATATGCACGGTGATGATGTGGGCATTGGGGGCGACTTGCGTGGCTTTTAGCACGTCATCCACGCCCATGATGATACTGTCGGATATGCCGTTAATACGAGCGTAACCTGTGTTCATGACCAGATATTTTGGCGTGTGTTTGTGCAGGGCTTTATTGACTTCGGCAGTCCAGACGGTGTCGCCCATGATGTAGGTGGTGAGGTGTCCGTCTTTTTTGATGACCACGCCCATTGCTTCGCCGAGCAAGCTGGCAAGCTGGGGATTGGCATAAATCGCTTCTGTGCCATGACTTCCGCCTGTTTTGTGCAGTTCCACACCGCCAAAGGTCGCCTTGTCGTGCAAAACCGTTACATTTTTAAAGCCTTGTGAGCGGATAAGTTTGGCATCGTCTTCGTGTTGTACAAAAATCGGCAAATGCTTAGGAATCGCCTGTTGGGCGGTTTCGTCCCAATGGTCTTCGTGCGTGTGCGTTACGATGACCGCATCCACGCCCTTTATAATGTCCTTGATGGGCATGGGCAACTCAATCATCGGCGACTGCAAATGACTATTATAAGTGCCGTCAAAGCCTGCCATTGAGCCTTTTTTGGCAAAAAATGGGTCTACCAAAAAGGTCTGCCCTGCGTACTCAATCTTGGCGGTGGCGTTGCGGATATGCTGATAGCTGTCTAGGGCAAAGGCAGAAATGCTTACACTTAGAGCTAGGGCGGATAGGGTTAATTTTTTAAACATAAAATGTCTCACTGTGGATTGGTAAAAACAAGCGTATTTTAGGGTAGATTGGCAGGCGTGAAAATGGGCAAGATTGCCATTTATCGTAAGGATTTTGCCAAGTTGAAAATACTTAAAAAATAATGAAGGACAAGCAAAAGTCTAATGTAACAGTTGGATAAATATAGTTGTGTACAATTTGATTTTATGCTATTATCCGCCCAAATTTATTTGGAAAATTAATCATGCACGACCAACTAAGACTTTGTAATCAGCTCTGCTTTCCACTCTATACCATCTCCAAAGAAATCACACGCCGTTATACGCCATTTTTGCAAGAGCTTGATCTGACTTATCCGCAGTATTTGGTCATGCTCGTGTTATGGGAGTCTGATGCGATGAGCGTGGGCGAGATTGGCGAGCAGTTGCACCTAGATAGCGGTACGCTTACCCCACTTCTAAAACGTTTACAAAGCAAAGGGTTGATTGACCGAGTTCGCTGTGTCAATGACGAACGCAGTGTCAAAATCACTCTAACCGAACAGGGGCAAGCCATGGAAAATCAAGCGGTAGCGATTCCTTATAAGATGGCAGAACAGCTGAATTTATCCGATGATGAAGTTGATACGCTAAAAAAAATCGTTTCAAAATTAAACAGTTAGCATTTATTTTAGGGATTTTTGATAAATTTTATAAAAATATATTGTACACAATTTAATTTTGTACTATAATAATTTCATCAAGTTAATAACCATGCTTTTAAGGAGCAATCTTATGAAAATTTTTTATCACACATCAGCCACAGCCACAGCCACAGCCACAGGCGGACGAGACGGTCGCACCCAAGTAGATGACGGCTCAATCGGCTTTGATTTGGTCGGCTTTCAAAACGAAAGCGGTAAAGTCGGCACCAACCCAGAACAGCTTTTTGCCATGGGCTATGCCGCCTGCTTTGACAGTGCGATGAATCATGTCGCCCCAACGCTAGGCATCAAGCCCGAGCAATCTAGCACCACTGTGGCGGTCGGTATCGGTCAAAAGGCGGACGGTGCATTTGGTTTGGATTTGGACATCACCATCACCGTAAAAGGTCTAAGCGAAGAGCAGGCGAAAACCTTGATTGAAAAGGCTCATGCCGTTTGCCCTTATTCAAATGCTGTGCGTGGCAATGTGGACGTACGTTTGCACGTGAATTTGATTCAAACTTTTGATTTGTAATTGGTTTGATAATAAAAAACACCGCCCAGCGATATTGTTAGGCGGTGTTTTTTATTATAAATTTAAACCACATCAATCCAATCACGGTCTTTTAATGCTTCTAGGGCGATACCATGGATAAGCTCTGTCGGTGCGGTGCAAAGGCTTGATAAGACACGGATTTTATAGCCCTTGGCAAGGGGTGATAAGGCGGTGTGGGTTACGCAGTTTTGGGTTGTGCCGAGCATAATATCGTGCCAGATGTGGAAATGATAAATATGCAGGACATTAACACCGCTTATGAACGTATGCAAAAAAGCGATGTGAAATATCGTTTTGTGATTGATATGGCGAGTTTGAAGGGGTAATTTTAGGATAAGGGAAACACCGTTTATTGCAAAATAAACGGTGTTTTTTATCAAAAATTATGGGTGCTGATTATTCAGTTGGGTAAATAAACCCACGATTTCGCCACCGTTCTTTTACAAACCCCTCAAAATCAAACTTACCTAAATTCAAATCATCTGCGTGGTCGGTAACAATGATTTGTGGTGAATAGCCATATTTTTTCTGTAATTTATCGCAATAAATTGCCAGTTGTTTAAAAATATTTTCAACTTGTTTAATATCATCATCAAACTTTTCTGCGTTAAAATTGGTATTAAGTTGTTGTTCCAAAATTTTAATGTCATCTGCATTAAAATTATCAGATGTATCATATTTAAAATTTGGAAAATATACTTGGGTTGGCTGGTCAATCATTAAAATTGAAGGAATCAAACATTTAGAGTTGTTTGAAAATAAATCTAATGATTTTGAATTATCTAATTCCACAAAATATTGGTGTAATGCTAAAAATAAGGTTAAATGACTGTATAGCCAATTTGCACCACTACCCATTGAACGCAGGTAAACTTTTTCATTCTTTGATTTTTGGTGATACAAATCAAAATTTTCAAAAGAAAACTTTAAATTTATCGGCGTATAAGAGTCCTCAAAATTAAAATGTTGTCCAATTTCACGCATAATTTGACTGACTTGAATGTCCGCCTGCTTAATTTCAGCTTCAATATTATACGCTTTCTTTTGTTCTTGATAATTTTTTAATTCTTTATTCAAACCATCAATTTTATTTGTTAATTCCACATCATTATTAGATGATGTTTTATCCAAAAGATAAAATATATCGTTTTTAAGACTTACTGCAATATCAAATAATTCTTTAAATTTTTGCACCGATTGATTATTTTGTCCTATTTTTGACATTTCTGCTTTTATAACTTCTATTTCTTTTCTGCATTCTTTAATCTCTTTTTCTGTTTTGTCAAGATGTGTTTGCAATTCATTTTGAAGTGCCTTATTTTTAACAATATTTCTTGATACCACATCAATTGCTTGCTGTAGTTGTTTTGCTTGCTCTGTCAAGCTAATATTGGTTGTATGACAAAATGGGCATTCCGATTTTTGAATATCATCAATATGCTGATTATATATTAAATCATTAGTAAGTTTATTTTCCAATGTTAAGGAGCGATTTATTTTATCTCTTTTAATACATAAACTTTGATGTTTTATATCCAGCTCACCAAGCCTTACCCTTAACTCACCGTAGCGTTGAGACAATATTTCGGTATGATGATTGATATTATCATATTTGATGATTAGATTTACCTCTGATTTAAAATCATCGGTAGGTGTGATACCAAATTTAAACTCTGGGAAAGAATTAGGTAAGTTATCCAAAAACAAAATACCTTTTAATAATTGTATTTTATTTTCCAAATTTGGTAAATTATCTTTGATAAATTTATCCAATTGTTCTTTTTCTCTATTTAGTAATTTTAATTCATTTTTGACACGCTCAAAATTTTGAGCAATTAAAAAATATTGCTGGTCAGCAAATCCCAAAAATATTTTAATGTGCTCCATTACTTGCTCTCGCTTTTCTTTTTCATCAAAGCGATAAAATAAAGCGTGTTTATTGGCAATTAAATTTTGATGTTGAAACATAAAAGAAGTAAAACTGCGAATAGTAGGTCTTGGCAAAGCCTTACCCCGTATTTCTTTTGCAATTTCAGATTCCTCAACGTCTTTAATACCAATAAATTCATCATTTAATGTATTGAGATAGTGTGTTAATGTCATTGATTGTTTTTCATAAAAATAATCATTATTGATATTTTGATGATATTCCTGCTCTTTCACAAAATAACACTCTCTAATATTTTCAGAATTCCTTGCTAAAACATAATAACATTGGTTGGTTTTAATATAAATATAATAAATTTTTGCATTATCTGTAATTACGCCTACAGGAATTGTGTATTCACTACTACCAAAACAATAGTCCACAATTTCAATCAACGCACTTTTGCCCGTTGAAGATTTGCCTGTAATAATATTTAAACCTTCTTGTAATGGAACACGATGAATATTACCATCTTTATCCAAAACACCAATTTCACATATCATCATTCTCATAATTTCACTCCCAAATATGAATAAATTTCATCTACTGAATATTTTCCAAATAATAAAGCAAGTCTTTCTGCTATTTTGGAATCTGGATTGAATTTTTTTACAGTTTTTTTATCCAAATTATTGGCATAAATATTTAATTCATCAATATTTAAATATAGCAATTCTTTTCCTAAACAATATTGCAAGCTCTGTCTTGACAACATCTGCAAAGCATCTATCCTTTCTTGCAAATCATAAAGTTCTTTTTTGTTTTCAAAAATGGTTAATAATGAACTTCTTTTATTTGAACCAGTGATTTTATTCGTATATTTTGAATGGATGCATAATGGAATGATTAAAGGTAATAAGAGTATGTTGTTCTGATATTCTGGTAAATTACTATAAAAACGATAAATATACTCTCCATATTTAAATGGATTATATTGAATATGGTAAATAGCATCAATCATATTCATTATTTGGTATCCCATTTTAAGTCTATTTGAGTATTGTCTTTTTTCAATTCTGCATCATTCATAATTTCGTGAATCAAACCATTTTTATAAACCAAATCAGGCACTGTACCTTGATGAGAAAAAGGTTTATCTACCATTGTTTTGTCATAAAATGTTTGTGGGTGAATTTTTTCTCTTTTAGCCATACGACAATGAGTATATAAACTTGAAACAAGAGAGGTGCGGTAGCTCGTTGTATAATCTAGATAAGTAGGGCTGTCTTTCATCTTTATATTTAAAGCATTTAAAAACTCAATATAATTCCCAATAGCTTCTGGTAATACTTCATCATAGTCAATATCTTTGATTTTTCTTACAAATAAATGTTGTTGATGTTTAGCTATTTGATCATTATCTGCTTCATTGTTTAAAAACTCTGGGAAGCTAAGTATTTTTGAGTATCTTTCTGTTAATTGAAAAATTTCCGTTTGAAAATCATTATAACAGATAGACCAATCATTGCTATTATTTGATTTTTTATATACAAAACCCACAAGGTCACTTAAATATGGTAACTGGTATTCTTCTCGAATAAGATTTAGTCTTTCTCTGCATATTTTAGTAATCAAATCCTCCCTATTTTCCATTTCTGCATTAATAATAATTTTAGGGATAATTGCTTTTAAATTATCCTCATCATTCATTACTTGTTGTTGATATTGTGATACCGAACTGGTTTCTTTAGTGCGTTTATCATTTTTTCTTTTTGATACAATATTTTGCAAAATAACAAAACGATTGTCATTGCTTTGACTATTCCAATCTTTTAAAAGCATTTTTTTTCTCCATAAGATTGAGAGGTGTGTAAAATCAGAAAACGATATTGATGATGCTGAAAATTAGGAGATAGCCAGTTTTTGAGTGTTTTCCAAAAGTTTTCATGATTATCTGTTAAATTATCAGAATAATGCTTCACTTCTATATTTGCAGAGTTTAGTCCATTTTTATCAACAAAACTCACATCACCATCTTTTTCAAAATAGATGACTTCATCTTCTTTTAATTCAAAACATTTATCCAAACCAACAAGGGTTTGGTAATAAAAGGATAAATTAGTTTCTTTTGCAGAATGATTAATTTTTACCATTACAAATCCTAGTAAATAGTAATTAAAACCCCGCTTATCATCAACTTAAAATCATAAATTATTGATAATTATAATTTATGATTATAGTCTCGTAAGGGCAAATTGCAATTCGCCCTGATAAAAATCAAGTCCAGGTTTTTAAATTTAGAAAAATACTCAAAAAACAGGGGGTCTAGCCCAATCTTTTTTGGTTTCGCAAGAGATTTAATCTCCAAAAATGTGTTTGGTAATTTTGTTAAGATGGTGTTGACATTATTATTTTTCAAGTGTATAAATTTTGGTATTAGCTTCAACCATAACCCCACCTTATACCCACCCATAACCATTCTCAATTTCCCTTAATATCTAAAACCTTGTATAATATCCATTTTCCAACCAAACCATTAGGACAACCCATTCCCTAATGGTTTGTTTTATTTGCCAAACCGATGAAACCGACTGTTAAACACCCCATTTTAAAACGCCTGCTTAAATTCACCCTAATCACTTTGGGTGTACTCACGCTTATCATCGCCATTTTGGGCGTGATGCTCTATCGCAATTTGGGCGGATTGCCCGATGAGAGCCGTTTTGCTCATTTGCCCTATTACAAAAACGGGCAATTTGTGAACCTTTATACCACCGATTTGCCCTATTATCCCGACAAAGCCACAGGGCAAGGCGGTTTTGTGCGGTTTGACGGTTACACGCCAAAGGCTCGTTTGCCTATGGTGGATTTAAATCAGGCGACTTTTGGCCAGCCTGAAAACTTTGCCTATTATTGGCTCGGTCATGCGTCCGCCATTTTGGAGCTGGACGGCGTACGCTTTTTGACCGACCCTGTGTTTGACAACGCCAACCCCTTAAATCTACCGCTCATCGCCCCACGCTTTCAAGAAGCCCCAATCACACGCCAAAACCTGCCTGCCATTGACGTTGTGCTGATTACCCACGACCATTATGACCATTTGGAAGCCACAACCATTCGCCATTTGGCGGATAAGGCAGAGCGGTTTGTCGTACCGCTTGGCGTGGGGGCAAGGCTAGAATCTTGGGGAGTGCCGTCTGAAAAAATCACCGAACTGGGTTGGGGCGACAGCACGCAAATTGGCAAAATCAAACTCACCGCCGAGCCGACTCAGCACTACTCATCACGCTGGACGAATGACCACAACAAAACATTGTGGGCGTCTTTTGTCTTTGAAGGGAGCAAACGGCTGTATTGGAGTGGCGACACGGGTTATGCCGAGCATTTTTCCGACATTGGCAAAAAATATGGCGAATTTGACATCGCCTTTATGGAGATTGACGCTGCCAACGCAGGCTGGCCAAAAACGCATATGTTTGCTCATCAATCGGTGCGGGCAAGCCTTGATTTAAATGCCAAAAAAATGGTGCCAATGCACTGGGGCGTGTTCAGTTTGGGGCGAAATCCGTGGTATGAATCCATTGATAATGCGGTCAAAAGTGCCAAAGAACATAACCTTGCCATTGACGTGCCAAAAATGGGCGAGAAATATACGGACGGTTTTGTGAATGATAATTGGTGGGAAAATAAGGCATTAAGAAGAGTGTGATTTTTTTGGGGTGTGGTATAATAAATTTATTTATAAATTATTTTAGGTGTTAATATGAATGCCCTTAATGAACCCAATATTACATTTATGCCAAATTTTATTGTCAATCCCCAAGATTTATTTGAATTGATTGAAAATACAACCAATTGGGATAATCGTCTGTCGGTGCGAAAAACGGCAAGTTTTGGCGTGGCTTATGAATATTCCAATTTATCCTATCCAAAAACAACCATGCCTGATTGGTCATTACCCATTATTGAACAAATAGCGGATAAATTTGGCTTTTTACCCAATAATTGTTTAATCAATTATTATAAAAATGGGCAGAATGAAATGGGGTTTCATTCTGATGATATAAGCCAAATGTATGAAAATACAGGCGTGGTTATCATCAGTCTTGGGGCGGAACGAGAAATTGTTTATCGTCAAAAAACAAATAAAAACAATGAATACCGTTATTTATTAACAAAAGGCAGTTTGCTGTATATGGACGATAAAGTGCAAGAAGATTGGTTGCACGCCATTCCTATGGATAATACCACAACACCCAGAATGAGTTTGACATTTAGAAAATTATTAAGTAGTTGATTAAATATAAGTAATTAAATGGTTGATTTGGAAAAACCCCATGCAACACCTAGAAACCTTTCGTATTTTTAATGGCGAACAACAAATTTGGCAACATTCATCGGCAACGTTAAATTGTGAAATGAAGTTTGCCATTTAAATGACTAAAAAACCATCCAAACCAACACCCCATCTCTGTGTGTTTAGCCGCTCCCGCCTTTTTGTTGCTTGATTTGCACCCAAAAATATCATCAAGAACCATTCCCAAATCTACCAAAATTTGTTAAAATGTCTTAATTTGTTTTTATTTTGCCACGGCACAAGCACGCATCACAAGCATGCACCCAAGGAAAACCCATGACCGCCACCACCGCCCGCCTAAATCAAACCCTTGTCCGTCCACAGCTTATCCCCAATGATGATACTGGCATCCGCCATTTTATCGGTGTGGAGGGGTTAAATAAAAGCCAGCTTGAAAGTATCATTGATAAGGCGATGGGCTATTTTGATGAAGATGGCAGGCTCATTAACACCGATGAGCTGTCAGGCAAGACGGTGATGAATCTGTTTTTTGAAAATTCCACCCGCACCCGCACCACTTTTGAGGCTGCCCAAAAACGCTTGGGTGCTAATGTGCTAAACCTTGACATCGCGCGTTCAAGCACCAACAAGGGCGAGACTTTGCGTGATACCCTTTGGAATTTGGAGGCGATGAGCGCCGATATGTTTGTGGTGCGTCATTCTGCCAGTGGGGCGGCCCATTATATGGCGACCGAGGTTACCCCCAATGTTGCCATCATCAACGCAGGCGACGGCTGGCACGCCCACCCCACGCAGGCGATGCTTGACATGCTCACCATTTACCGTGAAGCAGATAAGCCCTTTGATGAACTTTCTGTGGCGATTGTTGGCGACATCAAGCACAGCCGTGTGGCTCGTTCGGACATTTCGGCTTTGACGACTTTGGGGGTGCGTGATATTCGTGTCATCGCCCCCAAGACTTTGTTACCAAAAGGCATTGAACGCTATGGCGTCTTAGTATTTGATGACATTGATAAAGGCGTGGCGGATGCTGATGTGATTATTGGCTTACGCATTCAAAATGAACGCATCGGCTCACCACTTTTGCCATCAACTTCTGAATATTTTAAAATGTATGGCATCACCGAACAACGGCTAAAACTTGCCAAGCCCAATGCTATCATCATGCACCCAGGCCCTATGAACCGTGGTGTGGAGATTGCATCAAGCGTGGCAGACGGTGGGCAATCGGTGATTTTAAAACAGGTCAATAACGGCATTGCGGTGCGTATGGCAGTGATGGCATTGGCGATGGCAGGGCAACGACAAGCAGGCTATTTTAAACCTTACAACTAAGATGGATTTTTATTTTTTACTTTTTATAAGGATAAAGTCATGTTAACAAAATTCACAGCGTTAGCCATGGGTGTGTTGGTGTCGGTGTCGGTGTCGGCGGCGGATATGGCAACTTTGACACGCCAAGCCCAAAATGGCGATGCAGCGGCTCAATCTGATTTGGCTGATGAGTATTATGAGCAAGGTAACCATGCCAAAGCATTTGAATGGAATACCAAAGCCGCAGGTCAAGGGTATGCAGCAGCCCAAAATAATCTGGGCGGAATGTATAGACAAGGTCAAGGCGTGCGTCAAGATTATCAAAAGGCGGTGGAATGGTACACCAAAGCCGCCCATCAAGGGTTTGCAGAGGCTCAATATAATCTGGGCGCGATGTATTACAATGGTCAAGGTGTGAGCCAAAATAAAAGCACCGCCAAACGCTACTTTGGTCAAGCCTGTGATAATGGATATCAGTCAGGCTGTGATCACTACCGAATACTAAACGAACAAGGCTACTAGGTGCTGATGATGCCCCATATCCCAAATCAAGCAAATCAAGCAAATCAAGAGAATGCGATGAAAAATCTACTTCCCCCCAACTGGCGATTTGACACCGCCCAACTCAAAGGCATAAGCACAGATGGCAAATGGCTATTACCGCCCCTTGTTGATCTGTGTGCCAGATTGCGAGAACCGGGGCATCAGTCGCACGGCACATTGGCAAGCGAGGGGCGAGCGGCACGCCAAAATGGCTTTTTGCATGTGGTCATGCCACCTGATACCAGCCCTGTGCTAGAAAACGGTTCTTTGTTAAAGGGTCTCAAACAAAAAGCATGGGCAGACGGTGGCATTTACTTGCATGTTTTGGGGGCATTGAGTGCAGGCTTAGAGGGCAAACAACCTGCCAATCTGGCGGGACTAAAACAAGGCGGTGCTATCGGCGTGAGCAATACAGCGGCAGGTTTTGAGAGTGATTTGGTATTGTTACGCTGTTTAGAATATGCAGCGACCTTTGACATCAAAGTCTTTTTCTACCCTGATGAACCCAGTTTATCGGCAGGGGGTGTGGCACATGATGGCTACATTGCTTCTTTTCATGGATTGCAAGGCATTCCGTGGCTGGCTGAGACCATTGCACTGTCTAAGCAAATTTTGATGACCGAAGAGACAGGCATTCATGCACATTTTAGCCAAATCACTTGTCGCACATCGGTAGAGCTAATCCGTCATGCCAAACAAAAGGGCTTGCCCATTACCTGTGATGTGGCGATGCACCAGTTACACCTGACCGATGATGACATTGAGGGTTATAACGCCCATGCTTATGTGCTGCCTCCTTTGCGTAGCAATACTGACCAACAAGCTCTTATCAAGGGTCTTCAAGACGGTACGATTGATGCCATCTGTTCTCATCATGAACCACTGTCAAGCAGTGCCAAACAAGCCCCCTTTGCCCAATGCCAAGCAGGGATTAGTAACTTTGATACTTTTGTGTCATTGGGGGTGAAACTGGTGGCAGATGGCGTGTTAAGTACTGAGCAGTTGGTAGAAAAAATCTGCCTAAATCCTGCCAAAATCGCAGGCATTACAGATTATGAGCGCATTGGTGGGGCGGTACTCATTGACCCAAATCAAGCATGGACGGTAACCAAAGACAGCATGCTATCAGCAGGCAAGAACACGCCATTTTTGGGGCAGACGTTGACGGGGAAAGTTGTTCAGACATTTTTTGACGACTGTATGAATGGTTGATGATAAGATGCCAATCATCAGATAAGCATTCTCCAACCAATCCATAAGGCTTGCAAGATGCGAGCTTTTCTATTTGTCATCATGTCTTAAAAAAGTCCTGTTATTAAATAATATTAATTATACAAATAATAAGAAATATTATTTACTTTTTAAAATAATCGTGTTAATATTATTACCAGTCTCTTACCAACGCTGATGCTCACACACTGATGTACGATGTGAGTCTCACTCCTTTTTGATACTTATGGTGATTTTATGACACAAAAGACCTTTGCACTACGCCATTTGACCTTTGCCGTCATTGGCACGATGACAGCGACCGTTGCCATGGCAAATACCACGAACGTGGGGCCGACGGTTCGCCTAGAACACGAGGTGATTAGCACTGACCGCCAAGGTGCGAAAATTAAAACCAATGTTGTTACCTTACGAGAAAAAGACGAAAGCACCGCCACAGATTTGCGTAGCCTGTTGCAAGATGAACCTGCCATCGGTTTTGGTGGTGGTAATGGTACTTCTCAATTTGTCAGCATTCGTGGCATGGGTCATAATGCCATTGACCTAAAAATTGACAACGCTTACCAGGATGGTCAATTACACTACCACCAAGGTCGCTTTATGCTAGACCCCCAGATGGTCAAAGTTGTTTCGGTACAAAAAGGGGCAGGCTTTGCCAGTGCAGGCATTGGGGCAACCAACGGTGCGATTGTTACCAAAACCTTAGATGCTGATGAGCTTTTAAGAAACAGCGACAAAGATTATGGCTTTAAAGTTGGTGCAGGCTTATCAACCAACAAAGGTCATTCTTATCATGGCAGTGCCTTTGGTAAAGCACAGACAGGATTTGGTCAGGTAGATGCCCTTGTCTCTTATAACAAAGTAGATGACAGCGACTATAAAGGCGGTAAAGGGTACACCAATCTGTTGGGCAATGATGTGGTTACAAGAAGTGCCTTGGATAAATCCAGTTACCTTGTCAAGGCAGGGCTAACTGCTGGCGATCATCGATTTGTGGTCAGCCATCTAAATGAAGTTCATAAAGGCATTCGTGGTGTGCGTGAAGAGTTTGACTTCGCCAATCGTGCCTTGACGCTAGATATAAAAAAAGATGATAAAACCCGTACCGAAACTGAGCTTCAGGCAGAGTTAGATAACAAATATGCAGGCAAGGGTTACACACTTGGCAGTAAAACACCAGATGGTAAAAAGTATAATGTGGTTGATGCCAATGGTAAATTGGTGGCTGATTTAGATAGGAACAACCCAACTCAGCGTGAAACCTACCAGAAGTTAACTAACCTTGAATGGACAGGTAAAAACCTTGGTTTTGCAAATGAAGTTACTGCCAATGTCTATAAGTTAGAACATGGACGCAACTCTTCTAGCGATCAAGGTAATACCTATATCACCAAAGATGTGCCCAAAGAGATAATAGATAATGTTGATACACCATCAAACATGCATGTGGTAGCCACAGGGGCTAATATTAATTTTGATAAAGAATTTAATCACAGTCTATTAAAAGGCTTTGGTGTTGACCATACTTTATTAAAATATGGCATCAACTATCGCCATCAAGAAGCCGTACCGCCCAGAAGTCTCAAACCTGGTGTGGTGCATCAAGAAAAAACCGATGCTGGCATTTATCTAGAAGCGGTTAACCAAATCAATGACTTTACCATCAATACAGGCGTGCGTGTTGACCGTTTTGACTTTAAAGCCATGGACGGTAAAAAGGTTGGAAAAACCGACATCAACCCAAGCTTTGGGGTGATTTATGATGTCAATCCTAATCTTAGCGTCAGCGGTAACCTAATCTATGCCACTCGTAGCCCACGCTTTGCTGATGCTATCCTAAGCCGTGGTTATCGTGGTGGTGTGATTAGTATTGATGACAATGCAAAAGCAGAAAAAGCACGCAATACCGAGATCGGTTTTAACTATAATAATGGACCATATACCGCCTTTGGCAGTTATTTTTGGCAGCGTGTGGATAATGCCAGAGCGACCGCTGATATAACTCGTCATGGTACAACAGATGCTAATGGTAAGCCTATTAAAGTACCAACGCTTGGCAACCAAGGTCATCAGACCAACCACGGCTATGAGCTGGGCGTAGGTTATGCCGATGGTGCGTGGCGTGCGCGTGCTGGCGTTGCTCACAGCAAACCAACCATGCACAATGTCAAATTTAGTGGCAATCCTGAATATGCCGTGCGTACAGGTCGTACATGGACAGCAGATGTCGCCTATCGCCTGCCAAACCCCAGTGTAGAGCTTGGTGTGAGACACACATTGGTTGAAGGGGTAGATGCCAAAGACACATCCATCATAAGTGGTGAAGTTAGCAAACTTAACCGTGAAGGCTATAATGTCAGTGACATCTATGCCAACTGGAAGCCTTATGGTAATGATAAGGTGAATGTAAACTTTGCGGTGAATAATGTCTTTAATAAAAACTATCGCCCACACACTCAGCGTGCTTCCATAGATACCTTACCTGGGGCAGGTCGTGATTTCCGTGTTGGCGTGAACTTTACTTACTGATTTGGCTGATGAGCCAACTGACTTTTAAAATATCGTGCTTTTCTCCACACCCAACTTTCACGCTTGAAGGTTGGGTTTTTTCATACCTAAATCAGCACAAAAAAACAGCCCATATTGAACCGACCCCCAAATCTTAGACATAAGATTAAAGGTTAGGTTGTTGCAAGTGGTTGTATTAACCCTAATTGGACTAAGTTTCTGTACTTAACAGGACTTAGTCCTTTTAATTTGCTCTTTATTCTATCATGATTGTAGTAGTGTATGTACTCATCAATCACTTGTTTAAGTTCATCTGTTGATGTAAATGTGGTTGTCTCATAAAATATCTCTTGTTTTAGCGTACCAAAGAAGCTCTCTATCACAGCATTATCCAAACAATTGCCTTTTCTTGACATGCTTTGGGTTAAGCCTTGTTCTTTTAGGGTTTGTTGATACTGGTGCATTTGATAGTGCCAGCCTTGGTCTGAATGAATGATGGGTTTGTCATCCATCTTTTCTTGGCTTAGCTTGGATAGGGCATCATTTAACATCTCTTTGACCAACTCATACGTTGGTCTGTCCTTCATCGTATAACTGACAATCTCACCATTAAACAAGTCGATGATGGGCGATAGGTAGAGTTTTCTTTGAATGACACTGCCATCATTTGCCTTGTCTTGTACTTTAAACTCTGTGATGTCTGTTGCCCACTTTTGATTGGGTTTGTCTGCTTTAAAGTCTCTTTTGAGTATATTGTCCTGAATGGTATCTTTGCCCATTGTGCCTTTGTAAGTATTAAACTTACGTTGACGACGAACCAATGCTTTGAGTCCAAGTTTAGCCATCAGTCGTTGCACTCGTTTATGATTAATGACCATGCCTTTTTGGGCAAGCTGATTGTTAAGCTCTGATGTGATTCTACGATAACCATACCTGCCCTTGTGTTGGTGGTAGATGTGGTTAATGTGTTCTTTTAAGTCAAGGTCTTTGTCAGGCTTTGTACTTTGACGAATGTGGTAATAAAACACACTTCTTGGCAAGTTTGACACTGCCAATAAGTCAGCAAGTTTGTGCTTATGCCTTAATTCTTGGATGATCAGGACTTGTTCTTTGTTTGTACTGATTGTTCCTTTTGACGAATTAAGGCATCTAGCTTTTTTAGATAGTCATTCTCTGCTCTAAGATAGGCAAGTTCATCAAGCAAATCATCCACACTTTTTTCGTGGTCTTGTTTGGTTTTCCAAGTTGATTTGGTTTTATTAGCGTTGTGTTTGTTTGACATTGCTTTTTTGCCTTTGGGTTTGGGTATTAGTCCCATTATACCAAAGGCTTGGTAGGACTTTAACCAAGTTGACAGTAAAGAAGGTTGTGGCAGATTAAGCTCTATGGCAAGTTGTGTAAGCGATTTGCCCTGTTGTATGGCTTGAACGGCATTAAGCTTAAAATCTGTGTCATAGACAGCCTTTGTGTGTCGTCTTTTTATGCCATCAATGCCATGTGCTTGATAGAGTTTAACCCATAGCTCTACGGTTGTGTGGTTTAGATTAAAGTGTTTGGCGGTTTGTTTGTAGCCATGATGATTAAGATAATACCCAATCACAGACAGTTTAAAGTCGGTTGTGTATTTTGCCATAAAAAGCACCCCAAAGGTTAGTGTGTCTAACTTTTGGGGTGCGGTTCATATATATGGACTGTTTTTTGGCATTCATCACACCATCACACACGAGACAGATATTCGCCAGTACGGGTATCTACTTTAACCACTTCATTTTGTTGAACAAACAGTGGCACACGCACGACCGCCCCTGTTTCTAGTTTGGCAGGCTTACCGCCACCGCCTGATGTGTCGCCACGCACACCAGGGTCGGTTTCCACGATTTCAAGCTCCACGAAGTTTGGCGGAGTTACTGACAGCGGTGAGCCGTTAAACAAGGTAATGGTGCAACGGGCGTTTGAGTTTTCTTTTAGCCATTGTGCTGAGTCGCCCATGGCGTTTTTGTCGGCTTGCATTTGCTCAAAGGTCTCAGGGTGCATGAAATGCCAAAACTCGCCGTCATTGTACAGATATTCCATCTCAGTATCCACCACGTCCGCCCCTTCTAGGCTGTCGCCTGATTTGAAGGTTTGTTCTAGGACTTTACCAGTTTTTAGGTTACGCAGTTTGACACGGTTAAAGGCTTGACCTTTACCAGGTTTGACGTATTCGTTTTCTAGGATAGAGCAGGGGTTGCCGTCAAGCATGACTTTTAAGCCTGCTTTAAAATCGTTGGTAGAAAAACTTGCCATGAAAATTACCTTAAAAAATAAAAATAAAAAGTAAAATGCGTTATAATGACGCACCTAACCCACTATTATACTCAATATCACTAAGTTTTGTCAAAAATGAACGACATTTTTTTTAATGAGCCAAATTGGCAAAAAGAGCTGTCAGGTGCCGTAAGCGACGTGGCAAGCCTTTATCAGCTGTTAGAGTTGCCCCTGCCAGAGCAGGTACACACCCCAAATAAATTCCCCCTAAGAGTGCCACACGCCTTTATCAATAAGATGAAAAAGGGCGACCCAAACGACCCATTATTACGCCAAATCCTGCCTGACATTGCCGAGAGTCTGCCTGTGGCAGGCTATACCGCTGACCCACTTGGTGAGAATGCCCACAACCCAATGAAAGGCTTATTACACAAATACCAAAGCCGTGCCTTAATCACGGTAACAGGGGCGTGTGCGGTGCATTGTCGTTATTGTTTTCGTCAGCATTTTGATTATGGGGCGAACTTGCCAAACAGCCAAGACATTCGCCAAATCTGCCACTATATCGCCAATGACAAAAACATCAATGAAGTGCTATTAAGCGGAGGCGACCCATTAAATATTAACAATCGCCGTTTTAGTGAATGGATTGGGGCATTGTCTGATATTGATAATATTAAAACCATTCGCATTCATACCCGACTGCCTGCGATATTGCCAAACCGTATTGATGATGAGCTGATTGAGATATTGGCAAACTGCCCAAAAAACATCATCATGGTGCTACACATCAATCATCCCAATGAGATAGACGATGCCCTTGCCCAAAAATGCCAAATTCTAAAAAATCATGGTGTGGTACTGCTTAATCAAAGCGTATTATTAAAAGGGGTTAATGATAATGTAGAGACATTGTGCCAATTAAGTCATGCTTTATTTGGTATTGGTGTGATGCCGTATTATTTGCATGTTTTGGACAAAGTGGCAGGGTCGGCTCATTTTGATTTGCCGATAGACAGAGCGATACAGATTTATTGGCAACTTTTGGAAAAATTATCGGGCTATCTTGTGCCGAAACTGGTGCAAGAGATGGCAGGCAAGCCCTATAAAGTACCGATTGATATTTATAAGCGACCCCCAACTTAAAATCATAAAAATAAACAATCGCCCAATGTTATTGAGCGATTGTTTGTGATTTTAGCTTAGTCATCATTGGCTGATTTTTTAACTGTTTTGGCTTGTCCGTCAATGGTAGTGCCAGAGTTGCCATAATTACCCCCAAAACCGCCAGTACCAAAGGGGTTTTTCTGCCCAAATGGGTTATTGGGGTTCACACCCCCCATGCCACCAAAGGGATTTTGACCCCCCATCTGTTTTGCCATCATTGCCATCATTTTGTCTTGGTTGTTCATGGCGTAGTTTTTGGCTTTGGCTGTCAGCATTTTTTGAATGGCAGGTAATAAGAGCAAAAACGCCCCAATGTCGGTTAAGATGCCCGGCAGAACAAATAAAATTCCTGCAATGCCCATCGCAACCGATTTGGTGATGGCAGACTCTGGCGGTTGATTGGCAGGGTTGGGGATAACGCCACTTTTCATCTGCTTGGCCATGGGGTTTAGAGTACTGGCGGCTTTTTTGATGAGCGTCAGACCGATAAAAAACGCCACAACAAACCACAAAAAAATAAGCCAACCACTCATAAACTGAGCCAGCAGATACCAAATCAACATCTCAATGATGAACCACACCAAAGCAATGCCCACAATAACGCCCATATATTTTCCTTATCAGTTCATAAATTTAGAAATTTGGCAAAAAATGGTTTATAATACCAAATATTTACACCAACGCCAACTTTTTGATGGCAAAGGTAACAATTTTTAACATTTATCTGGGCAAACCACATTAATATGACACTTATCATTGGCATAGACCCCGGCTCTCGCATGACAGGTTACGGCATCGTGCGTTCAGTGGGTGATGGCTTGACATTCATGGATGCAGGAACAATACGTACTGACAGTATGGACATGCCTGTGCGTATTGGTCAGATTTTTGATGGCATCACAAGGATTGTCCAGCATTATCAAAAATATTACGATGAACCGATACATTCCGCCATTGAACAGGTGTTTATGGCGACAAATCCTGACAGTGCTTTAAAGCTTGGGCAGGCTCGTGGGGCGGCGATTGCCTCTTTGAGTGCACAGGGTTTGACCGTCTCAGAATATACCGCTCGCCAAATCAAACAGGCGGTCTGTGGTTATGGGGCGGCGGACAAAGAACAAGTAACGGCCATGGTGTGTCGCTTGCTTGCCCTTGATGTTGTACCGCAGGCAGATGCAGCCGATGGGTTGGCATGTGCCATTTGTCATGCCCATTCTAGTCATTCTATGCACAAACTTTTGGGGAATGCTGCTCTAAAAGGTCGTTCGGTAAGCAAAAAAAAGGGACGATGGCGTCTGTCTGAGACGGATTTACTCATCCAAAAAAAATAACAAAATCATGATAACACCAAAACGTAACTGCCTGTTATGACGCAATTTACATGTTAAATATTTTAAAAAAACACGTGTTTTTGCATGAATAGAGTGTACCTGCTCTTAGCTGGTTGCGTCTCATAAAATCCAAACCCCATCTTCAATCGTCATATTGAAAGGGGTTATTTAAATTAAGACAATTTAAAACAATTTAAAATGATTTAAAACAATAAGGTCAGCCATGTCATTATTTCCCAAATTTACCCCCTACAAAGGCGACATCGCCACAAGTGCTGTTGCAACAAATGAATACCTACCCCCTGTTCAGACCGCCATGCTTGGCATTCAGCATGTCCTTGCCATGTTTGGGGCGACGGTGCTTGCCCCTATTTTAATGGGCTTTGATGCCAATCTTGCCATTATGATGAGCGGGATTTGTACCATTTTATTTTTTATCATGACAGGTGGGCGAGTGCCAAGCTATTTGGGCTCGTCCTTTGCTTTTATTGGGGTTGTGGCAGCAGCAACTGCCCACGCCACAGGCAGTGGAACAAACCCTAATTTGGGCGTGGCATTAGGTGGCATCATCGCTTGCGGTGTGGTTTATGCTTTGATTGGTTTTATCGTCATGGCAACAGGGACACGCTGGATTGAAAAACTCATGCCTCCTGTGGTTACAGGAGCGGTGGTTATGATTATCGGGCTAAACCTTGCCCCTGTTACGGTGTCATCTGTGGCAGGCAAACCTTTTGAACTTGCCATGACGCTTATCACTGTGCTTTGTATGAGTGGCATTGCGGTCTTTGCTAGGGGGTTTGTCAAACGTTTATTGCTTCTTTTGGGGTTGATGTTGGCTTATGTTATTTATGCCATTGTCGCCAATGGTATGGGATTTGGTAAGCCGATTGACTTTGGGGTGATTGGGCAGGCAAGTTGGTTTGGTGTGCCAAATTTTTATGCCCCCATCTTTGAGATGAATGCCATGCTCATCATTGCGCCTGTGGCGTTTATCCTTGTGGCAGAAAATTTGGGGCACATCAAGGCGGTGGGGGCGATGACAGGCGAGAATTTGACCCCCGAGCTTGGCAGGGCATTCGTCGCCGATGGCGTGGCAACAGCACTCTCGGCAGGCGTGGGCGGTACTGGTATGACAACTTATGGTGAAAACATTGGGGTTATGGCGATTACTCGGGTATACTCTACGCTCGTGTTTGTGGTAGCAGGGGTATTTGCCATTTGTTTGGGGTTGTCACCAAAATTTGGAGCATTAATCCAGACCATTCCCACGCCTGTTTTGACAGGTGCGTCCATTGTTGTATTTGGTTTGATTACCATTGCAGGGGCAAAGATTTGGATTGATAATAAAGTGGATTTTAGCGATAACAAAAACCTGATGGTGGGTGCGGTCAGTGTAATTTTGGGAACGGGTAATTTTGGTTTGGTGATTGGCTCATTTGATTTGGGGGGTATCGGTACGGCGACTTTTATGGCAATGCTACTAAATTGGGTGCTTGGGGCAGGCAAGAACAAAGGCAACACCATGCAGAGTTAATCAATATGGACGGGGCGTAATGGCGAGTTTTTGGGATTTGCCATGAAAATGGCTAAATCCTCAATTTTTTATCAAGATTTGTAAAATGTCATCAAAGCTAAGAAAGCTAAGTACACCTTATAATCCTGCCCACCACATCCGCAATCTTAACAACCAAAGCGGTGCGATGCCTGTAAAACTTTGGGCAACTTTACCATCATCTAGTATCACAAAAGATGGCGTTACTTGTCCGCCCCATTCATGAAATATCGCTCCTTGTTGGTCATTTAGGGTATAAAAATCATAGCCATGTTTGTTCATATACGCAAGCAGTTCATCATCATTACCTGATGATACCGCCACACTTAGCACGTCATGACCATTGGCGTGCAGGGTTTGGACGTTGGGGCCGGTTGTGCGACACACCCCACACCATGACCCCCAAAAGTAGATGAGTACAGGGGTATCATGGCTTTGTGCCACGACATCCACCACTTGTTTTGAGCTGTTTTGATAGATAAGTTTGGGGCCGTCTGGCATGACAGGCGACCGCCACAGATTGACCGCCGTGTAGATGATGATAAACATCACAAGGTAAGTCAAGGCGGAAAATAAAGTTTTGCGAAGTTTTTTCATAATTTATAAATAAAACTTATCTTGATAATTCTAAAATAGGTTTTTAAATTTAAAAAGTTCTAAATATCAAACACCTTACCACGGTTCATAATCCCATTGGGGTCAAACACCGCTTTTACCGCTTTCATGTATTCAATCTCAATGGGCGAGCGGGTGTAATCCAAATAGGGTTTTTTGGTCATGCCTACGCCATGTTCGGCAGATATTGAGCCTTTGTATTTTTTGACGGTTTCAAAGACGTATTTATTGACCGTTTGGCATTTTGCAAAAAAGTCGTCTTTGGTCAAGTTGTCAGGTTTTAGGATATTTAGGTGCAAATTGCCATCGCCAATATGCCCAAACCAGCAAATCTCAAAATCAGGGTAGTTGTCCTTGACAATTTGCTCAATATCATTGATAAAATCGCCCAAGTGCGTAATCAGCACCGATACGTCATTTTTATAAGGGGTAAACACCGAAATCGTCTCAGAAATGCTCTCACGCAATTTCCAAAGCTCGTGCAGTTGCCCCACGCTTTGGCTCATCACGCCGTCTTCTATCAAGCCGTCTTCGGTGCAACTTTCAAACACATTCATGGCGGTGTCTAGCACGTCATCGGATACCGCTTCAAATTCCAAAAGCACATAAAAAGGCGTACGGATCTCAAAGGGGGCTTTGGCGTGTCCTGCGGTCAATACCTTGTCAATTGCCACGCTGTCAAAAAATTCAAACGCAGTCAAATTTAACGCCTTACCAAACTTATCAAGCAGTTTTACCACCGAGCCAAAATCAGGCACGCCAAGTACCATAGCGGTTAAGTTTACAGGTTGTTTTTCAAGTTTAATCAAGGCTTTGGTTACAAAGCCAAGCGTACCTTCTGCTCCGATGAACAGATGACGAAAATCATAGCCTGTGGCATTTTTTAGCATACCGCCATTGAGCTCCAAAATATCGCCCTTGCCCGTTACTACCGTCAAGCCTAGGATTTGGTTACGGGTCATGCCATAGCGGATTACCTTGATACCGCCAGCGTTCGTGCCAATATTGCCCCCAATTTGGCTTGACCCCGATGAGGCAAAATCCACCGCATAGTATAGGTTTTTGGCGTTGGCAAATTCTTGCAAGGCTTTGGTAATAACACCAGCCTCCACCTCCACCATTTGGTCAGCTTCATAAAACGTGCCAATGGCATTCATTTTATCAAAACTTACCACCACCTCGCCTGCACTTGCCACCGCCCCTGCTGATAAACCTGTGCGTCCACCACTAGGCACAAGGCAGACATTGTGTGTATTGGCAAGGCGGACGATGTGGGCAACCTGTTCGGTTGTTTTGGGAAAAATGATGGCAGATGGGGCAGGGCTAAAATATTTGGTCCAGTCCTTGCCCCAGTTGTCTAGGCTATCGGGGTCGGTTTTGATTTGGTTGTCGTCAAAGTGTAAATCGGCTAAAAATTGGGTTAAGTTCATGTATTTCTCTGCTGTCTTTGCTAAAAATTCATATCATATCAAAAATTTATCCCATTGGGGGTAAAATTTATGACACATCCCTTAAAATCTCTCGGTGCGATAAAACCATCCAAATCGGTGTTGGCTTTTACAAACAGCGGTGCAACGCCTTATTGGTACTGATGGATAAAGATGATTTGGGTCTTAAACGATGAAAACGCCCCGAGATGATTCTTAGGGCGTCTGTTGGCGCTGCTTGATAAAGCTGTGATTAACACATGATTATAGATAACCATACGCCACAAGAGCATTGGCAACCTGCATGAATCCTGCTACATTTGCTCCTGTCATATAGTCAATAGCACCTTCGGTTGTGCCGTATTTTTCGCCAGCGGTTTTGGCATTTTCATGAATGTTTTTCATGATTTTTTGTAATTCTAAGTCCAAATCCTCAAAAGATTTGTATTTACGCACCGAGTTTTGACTCATCTCTAAGCCAGATACCGCAACCCCACCAGCATTGGCAGCTTTACCAGGGGCGTAGGCAATGCCATGTTCACGCACCACATCAATGGCTAGGGCGGTCAGTGGCATGTTCGCTCCTTCGGCAACATATTTTACACCATGTTCAACCAAAGCTTTTGCATCATCTTCGCTGACCTCGTTTTGAGTGGCACATGGTAGGGCAATGTCTGCATCAAACTGCCAAGGACGTTGTCCTGCGAGCCACTCACCGCCAAATTCACTCACATAATCCGCCAACGCTTTACCATTTGCTTTGTGGTTTTTGACCCAGTCAATTTTCTCTTGGGTAAAGCCGTCTTTGTCCACCAACGTGCCTTTTGAGTCGGAGAAGGTGATGACTTTTCCGCCCAAATGTAGACATTTTTCGGCGGCGTATTGAGCCACGTTACCTGCACCTGATACTAGGACAGTTTTGCCTTCTAGGCTGTCGTTTTTGGCTTTTAGCATATTGTCAAGGAAATACACCAAGCCATAGCCTGTCGCTTCGGTACGGATTAGCGAACCGCCATGCCCCACGCCTTTGCCAGTTAATACGCCCTCAAATTCACGAGTTAGGTTTTTGTACATGGCAAACATATAGTTCACTTCACGACCGCCCACGCCGATGTCGCCAGCAGGTACGTCCATGTCTTTGCCGATGTTTTTGTGCAATTCACGCATGAACGCATAGCAAAAACGGCGGATTTCGGCTTCTGATTTACCTTTGGGGTCAAAGTCAGAACCACCCTTAGCACCGCCCATAGGCAAGCCTGTCAAGGCGTTTTTGAAAATCTGCTCAAAGCCTAAGAATTTTAATGTGCCTTCGGTTACGGTTGGGTGAAAGCGGATACCGCCTTTGTATGGGCCAATGGCGTTGCTAAATTGAACACGCCAGCCACGGTTTACCTGTACTTCGCCTTTGTCGTTTTCCCAGTTGACACGAAAGCTGATGATGCGGTCAGGCTCGCACAGGCGTTCAAATACTTGTAGGGCTTCGTATTTTGGGTTGTCGGCATAGACTTTTTCAATGGTCATGGCGACTTCTTTGACAGCTTGGATAAATTCTGGCTGATGAGCGTAGTTTTGCTCGACTTTGGCAATGGCGGATTGGATAGTCATGGCATATTCCTATGGTAAAAACTGATGAAATAAAGGGTTGGTGCTTATCAGTTGTTTTATCAAAAAAACTCATTAACTCATAAGTGATAACAATAATAACAGGTTTTATAAAAAAAACAAGGCATTTTGCCCCCTGTATTCATGGATAATTATCATCTAAGGTTAATATTTTATCAGTATTTTTTATAAATAAAAATAAATCATTGATATTATTCATGATTTTTTAAATTTTTTATAAAAATAATGGAGATTTTGTTAGTAAATTATGGACATCTCTACCGATTAATGATACCTTAAAGCATGATAAATGCCTTTGATGACCCTGTGATGACATGACACAACAAACCCCCAAACAATTAGCCGTCAAATTCTGCGGATTTACTCGCACGGACGATTTGCAGACCGCTACCGCTCTTGGCGTGAATGCGGTGGGACTGGTGTTTTATCCGCCAAGCCCGAGATTTGTGGATTTTGACACGGCACGCACGTTGGTGGCGAGCTTACCGCCCTTTGTGAGCGTGGTGGCACTGGTGGTTAATATGACGGACGATGAATTTATTCGCCTAACAGATACCGTGCCGTTTGATGTCGTGCAGTTTCATGGCGATGAGACGGTGCAGGATTGCCAAAGGCTTGCTAATATTGCCAAAAAACGCTGGTACAAGGCAATCCGTGTGCAAGAGAGCGATACGGCAGAGAGTTTATTAAGCCAAATCAATGAGTTAAAGGCATATGGGGCAAGTGGCGTGCTACTGGACGCTTATCACCCTGACAAATTTGGCGGTACAGGGCAAGCCTTTGACTGGGCAAAAATCCCCACAAACTCACCCCTGCCCATTATCCTAGCAGGCGGACTGACCCCCGATAATGTCGCCAGTATCGTCCAAAATGAGCTTGCTCATCGCCTATATGGGCTTGATGTCAGCGGTGGTATTGAAAAACAAAAGGGCGTAAAATGTGGGGAGAAAATGGGGCAATTTTTACAAAGCGTGAAACATCAATGACAAAAGACACGGACAACCAAACAGGTCAAATATCATCGGGGCTGTATTTGGGATTTTTTGGTCTGTTATTGGGCGGTGCTTATTTTGTTATTCGCCCATTTTTTGATTGGAATGAAGGGTATTTTGCCGTTGCCGAGACGATGATTGGTTGTACATTTATCATTGCGATGTGTGTTGCAGGCAATGCAAGCGTTATTTATACTTATATACAAGCAAAAAACAAAGGCGTAAGTCTTGATATCAGGTTTGTGATTATTGCTTTGGCGGTATTTTTTGGCACGTTATTTATGGGTCAATTTGTCGTTAAGCCTTTGTATTATGCCATTTTTGAGAAAAAGGCAACCACAACAACCAATGAATATTACCTAAAACGTTTTGAACAACAAAAACGAGCAGGTGTTTATGATTATTATCTGTATTTTGATGATAAAAAATGTGTTAAAATCAACCCAAAAACATATCATACGTTAAAAATAAAAGACAACGCCACATTAACCCTAACTTATCAAGAAAAGGCAGAGATTTTATATCAACTAACCATACATGATAAAGCTCCATGAAAATAAGCTGTCCCTTGGCACTTGCCATTCTTATTGTCTATTGTGTAATGGCGTCGCTATTTTTTCTATTTTTTTGACGGTGGGTTTGATTTACACGAAGGGACTTGGGCGGTAATCACAACGCTTAATATGCTGTTTGTGAGTCTTTTGATATTTGGCATTTTTGGCTTTGTTGCCATTAAAAAGATAAAACCAAAACATTATGATGATTGGTGGGGATTTTTCTCAAATCTTTTCATGGCATTATCTTTGCCTGTTATGTTTTTAATGACATTGTATTATGCTTCGGATAACGGGTATTATATATTATTTGAACATAAACAAACTGCCACAACGGACATATATGACCTAACAAAAAGAGAGAATCGTGGGAGATATGAATACTATCTGCGTTTTGACGACAAAAAAGGCGTAGATGATGTTAAAATTGTAAGAATCAATAAAAGCACTTATGATAAGTTAAAGATAAAATCCAATGACACATTGGTCATTACTTATAAAGATAAGGCTCGGATTTTATATGATTTGCAAGTTTTACCAAAAGGAAAGCTATGATTATAGAAATTAGCACATTACCCACAATCGTCCAACAAGCCATGATTCAAGGCAGACAAATTGATTTTGCTGATAATGGTAAAATCATTGCCCACGCCATTCAAGGTAAAAAAGAACCAGATGATAACATGACACTATATGAATGGGCGATGATGTATGACGGTGTCGATGTTGCGGATATTGAAATAGATGATGTTGAGCCAATTGCCAGTAAGAACCGTTGGGTGGAGCTTGACTGATGTATTTATTGGACAATAATGTCATTTCAGAACTTAAAAAAATACAATCAGGTAAAATCAATATTGGTGTGATGAATTGGATAAAAGACAAGCCAAAACATCAATTATTTACTTGCGATATTGTTATCATGGAATTATATCGTGGTGTACTTTTAAAAGCAAGGAAAGACCCAATACAAGGTAAGCATTTAAAAGATTGGTTTGATAATTTTGTCATGCCTTATTTTCATGATAGGATTTTGAGTATTGACCATGATGTTAGCTTGATTTGTGCCAATTTTCATGTCCCAAATCCCAGAGCGGAAAATGACACTTGGATTGCCAGTATTGCCAAACATCATGATATGATATTGGTAACTCGCAATGAAAAAGATTTTGCGAATTTTCCCATAACAGTTATCAATCCATTTATTTAATCCACAAGGAAAAACCCATGAACATTTTAATCACAGGCGTAACATCAGGTTTTGGCAAACAAATTGCCATTGATTGCATTAAAAACGGCTTTACCGTCATTGGCACAGGTCGCCGTCAAAACAAACTTGATGAGTTAAAAAACGAGCTTGGCGATAATTTTATTCCGCTATGCTTTGATATTGGCGACATATCCGCCACAAAAACGGCTTTGCAAACCCTGCCGAATGATATTTTGACAAATATTGATGTGCTTATCAATAATGCAGGATTGGCATTGGGGTTAGAAAGTGCTGATAAAACGGCTATTAACGATTGGCAAACGATGATAAATACCAACACGCTTGGGCTTGTTAATATCACGCACGAGATTTTGCCATTTATGGTTGCCAAAAATGACGGCTATGTCATCAATATCTCATCAACGGCAGGTAATTATCCCTATTTTGGGGCGAATGTCTATGGGGCGACTAAGGCATTTGTTACGCAGTTTAGCCTAAATTTGCGAGCCGATTTGATTGGCAAAAAAGTGCGAGTTACCAACATTGAACCGGGTTTGTGCGGTGGTACAGAGTTTAGTAACGTGCGTTTTCATGGCGATGATGAGAAAGCGGGCAAGGTTTATGAAAATGTGGAATTTATCCGCCCCGAAGACATCAGTAATATGGTATTATGGCTTATCAATCAGCCCAAACATATTAACATCAACCGCTTGGAAGTCATGCCAACCGCCCAGACCTTTGCAGGATTGACGGTGGTGAAGGATTTATAGGAAAAATTATGCATTATACAATTAGTGGCACTTATCAAGGCGGTAAAATTTCATTAAATGAATTACCGCCATTTGATAAACCCAGTCAAGTTATGGTGGTATTTTTGGACGAGCCATTTTCAATCCATGAACAGCCAAAAGCAAAAATCAGCAAACGCCAACAACAATTAGGTAGATTATCTGATTATAAAGCTGACCCTGCTTTTTATGAGCCTTTGGATAAGGACGAATTGGAAAAATGGTAAAGCGATATTTGTTAGATACCCATATTTTACTGTGGTATTATACCGAACCTGAAAAATTATCCAAAACAGCCATTGATATTTTAACCAATGATGATAATCAAATTTATGTCAGTTCGGCAAGTGTTTGGGAAATGGCGACCAAACACCGAAAAGGCAAATTAGGCAAAGCTCAAAAAATATTAGACTTCCTGCAAAACCCTGAATTAAGGAAAACCGTTCGTGGTGAGCTTGTCGAACCATAACGGTTTTCCGCCACCCGCAGGCATAGCTCAGATACCATGATACCCCACCTAAGTCAATGGTTTTTTAAGTATCTGGTATCTAGTATCTTACAAACTAACTTAAAGATACTTGTTGCTCAAAGGATGTTTGGGTTTTGATAACACCAAAACAGATATGTACCAATTTACGCATACAAGCACATAAGGCTTGCATTTTGGTTTTACCGTTTTGTTGTAATCGTTCATAAAATGCCTTAATGGTGCTATTATAACGAATGGCACTCATTGCAGACATATACAGCTTAGCACGCAAAGAGACTTGCCCTTGTTTGGACAGTTTGGTTGCTCCCTTAAAGACACCTGACTGTCTTTGTTTGGGTATTAAGCCTAAAAACGAAGCCATCTGTGAGGCTTTTTTAAATTGTTTGGTATGTATTAAGCATACCACTTCTTTGGCAATAACAGAACCAATACCGTCAATGGTTTCAAGTAAGGTTTTGTCTTGCTTTAAACTTGGTTGTTTGTCAACAAAGTCATCAATGTCTTTGGTGAGTTTGGCAATTTCCTCTTGAAGGACACTGATGACTGTTTGCATGGATGCTTTAACCAAATCGGGCAGATTGGGTGATAAGAGCAACTCTTGTCGGTTTTGCTCTCGTTGCAAATCTTCTTTGAGTGCTTCTAAGCGAGCCAATAGAGCTTTTAGCTGTTTGGCTTCAATGCTAGGTGCTACCCAAACCTCAGGCTTGTGGCTATAACCATACCTTGATAAAATAATGCTGTCTTTTTTATCAGTTTTATGGATTACCCCCAAACTGTCTGCAAATTTGCGGACATAGTTAGGATTGACAATGCTTTGCTTGATATTATTATCATCAAGAAACTCACTTAGGTGTTCATGATAAACCCCTGTTGCTTCTAGGATGATGTGTAGCTCATCAAGATGATTGCTGACATTGGTTTTTAACCAAGCAAGCAGTAAATCAAAGCCTGCTTTGTTGTTGTTAAAAACCTTGGTTTTTACTTTATTTGTGCTTGGGTTTATAAATGCAACATCAAACTTTGCTTTGCTGATGTCTATGCCAATATAGTGTATCATCTGTCTCTTGCCTTGTTTATGCAGTGTCTGTTTTAATAAACGCACTTAGATACCATTCAGAGTTAAGATGACAAGCAAAGGACACCATCTGAGCACCAGTGTTAAGACACTAAGGGCGAACCCGTGTTCTCTTTGCTTGTATAACCCAACAACATTCTAGCAGATAATCTAGGTTTGGTGTTGGGTTGATACAAGGGCGAACGGAAAACCTAGTTTTGCAGGAAGTTTATTAGAAAATTTTGAAACTTTAATGATTAACGCTGATTTTAAACCTTTATCGGTAAATTGGCGACACGCCAAATTATCAGGCGAATACGCATTAAATCATGCAGACCCATTTGATAGAATGTTGGTTGCTCAAGCTTAAATTGAACAGTTGATTTTAATTAGCTGTGATGATGAAATAAACGCATTTCCTATTGATGTGATTTGGTAAAAATTTAATTTAAAAGGCAAAAACTTATGACAGACTTTACCCAATACCCCAACGCCACAGGTCATTTTGGCATTCATGGCGGACGTTTTGTGTCCGAAACCTTGATGAGTGCGTTAGAAGAGCTAGAACGCATTTATTTATCCGTCAAAAATAACCCTGAATTTTGGGCGGAGTTTCATGATGATTTGGTCAATTATGTCGGTCGCCCCACACCGCTTTATTTTGCCAAACGCTTAACAGACGAGACAGGCGGAGCCAAAATCTACCTAAAACGAGAAGACCTAAACCACACAGGGGCTCACAAAGTCAATAACACAATCGGACAAGCCCTACTTGCCAAAATGGTCGGCAAAAAACGTATCATCGCCGAGACAGGGGCAGGTCAGCATGGCGTGGCAACGGCAACAATCGCTGCCCGCTTAAGCTTAGAATGCGTGGTCTATATGGGGGCGGACGATGTAGAACGCCAAAAAATGAATGTGTATAGAATGCGACTTTTGGGGGCGAAAGTCGTGGCGGTAACGTCAGGCTCACGCACGCTAAAAGATGCGATGAACGAAGCCATGCGAGACTGGGTAACGAACGTGGACAGCACCTATTATGTCATCGGCACGGTGGCAGGCCCGCACCCTTATCCTGTACTGGTGCGTGATTTTCAGGCGATTATTGGGCGTGAAGCCAAAATGCAACACCTTGAAAAAGAAGGCAAAAATCCTGACGCACTGGTCGCTTGCGTGGGCGGTGGATCTAATGCCATGGGGTTGTTTTATGAGTTTTTAAATGACAATGACGTGGCGATTTATGGCGTGGAAGCAGGCGGACACGGCATAGACACAGGCGAGCATTCCGCTCCCCTAAATGCAGGGCGTGTGGGCGTGCTACACGGCAATCGCACCTACCTTATGGCGGACGATGACGGTCAGATTTTGCACACGCACAGCATATCGGCAGGGCTTGACTACCCTGGTGTGGGGCCCGAGCATAGCTTTTTAAAGGATGCTGGGCGTGTCAATTACCCTGTCATCAATGACGATGAAGCCTTAGAAGCCTTTCGTATTTTGACCAAAACCGAAGGCATTATCCCTGCCCTAGAAAGCTCGCACGCAGTCGCCTATGGACTAAAACTTGCCAAAACACTCGGCAAGGACAAATCTATCATCATCAACCTGTCAGGGCGTGGCGATAAGGATTTGCATACAGTGATGAGTATTGACGGGATTGAGATTTAGGAGATATGATGAGAACTTATACCATAGAAGTTAATGACAATGTTTTGGAAAATTTTTTGAGAGTATTAAATAATTTTTCAAAAAATGATGTCAAAATTATTGAAAGTATGCCAAAAGAGCCTGTTAATAAAGTAGTAGAAAACGACAGTCTAAGCGGAATGTTTGCCCATTATGTAACACACCGCCTTTCTGATGAAGAAATTGAAGAAGGAATTGTAGAAGGGGCATATGGGCGAGCCATGCGGGGCTTAAATGATTAAAACTGTTATAGTGGATACGAATGTCTTGGTGCGTTATCTATTAAATGATGACGCACGCCAAAACGCCATTGCCAATCAATATTTGGATAATAATCAAATTACCTGTGTTTTGCCTATCATGACTTTTTGTGAAATTGATTGGGTTTTGCGAAAAAAGATTAAAATCCCACGCACAGAGATTGTGGAATTTCTTGAAAGATTAACCCAAAAACCAAATGTAATTTTTGATAAATCTTTATTTGAAATTGGGCTATACTTTTTAAAAAACGGTGGCGATTTTGCGGACGGTGTCATTGCTTATCAAACCCAAAATTTTGATGATGCCAAATGGCTAACCTTTGATAAAAATGGTAAAAAATTGGCAAAGAAAATTGGGTTTGAGATAGAATTGGATTAAGCAATATGAAACATTATGATTTAAACTGGCTTATCAATCAATACCAAGCCAACGCTAAATTAAAATATCTTTACTTTTGGGGGCATGCCCCAAAGGCAAATGGACAAATTGACAATGCCTGTTTTAGTCAGTGGTATGACGCTCCTTTTTCACTGGATAATATCACCTATCTAACGGCAGAGCATTATATGATGGCTCAAAAGGCAAAATTGTTTGGCGATATAGACACCTTTCATAAAATCATAACGTCCAAACACCCCAAACAAGCCAAAGATTTGGGTAGGCAAGTCAGTCATTTTGATGAAAAAATTTGGAATGAACACCGCTTTGATATTGTGGTGCAAGGCAATATTGCTAAATTTAGTCAAAATCCTGCATTAAAAGATTTTTTATTAAATACAGGTAATCGTATCTTGGTAGAAGCCAGTCCCGTGGATAAGATATGGGGTGTGGGACTTGCCAAAGATAATGAAAAAATTCATAATCCCAATAACTGGCAAGGCTTAAATTTATTGGGATTTGCGTTAATGGTGGTAAGGGATACCTTGCTTTAAACTTTAAAAATAAACCCAAACACCACAACCATGACCGAAGAAAATAAACCCGTCCCAAAGATTTTGACCATTTTATTTTTTGCATTCTTTGGACTTGGAATGTATGCCATGCTTGGCGGGTCATATGTGGGCGTGCAAGAAGGCTATTGGGGTGTTTTATCCAGAATGTCAACCAGTCTGATAATGCTTATTCTATTGCCAGCTGGGGCTTATTTTTCATTGACACAGCTTAAAAAAGGCAATGAGACATTATGGGAAGATTTTAAAGATTTATTGGCGGTATTGGCGTGTCCTGTAATATTTTTGATGTTGTTTGCTGATTTGACGGATGATATTTATTATCCACTTTTTGAAAATCATCAAACCGTGATAAGCGATAGTTATCGTTTTTATTATGAACTTTATCGTGGCGAAAAGATTTATTATTTGGTTTTTGATGATAAAAACAACCCTGATTCTTGTAATCCTAAATACCAAAAATGCCGTTATGCTTATAAATTAAGAATTAACGGCAAGACTTATGATGATTTACAACATTTAAATTCATCAAATAAAGACAATCCATTGCAATTAACCTTTAAACCAAAGGCAAGGATATTGATGAAATTGCAGGTTCAATCATGACAATCAAGCCAATGCGTTTGCCATTGATGATGATTGCCATATCTGCCCCTTTATGGTGGGTATTTACCCTAAGCTATATCATGGGATTGGTGGCGATATATTATGGCAAAGAGACGATATGGCTTGATGTCTTAGCGTTATTGATGACGGCAGGATTATTGATAGCTCTTGGCATTATGCTGATTTATCTATATCAATCATTTGCTAAGATGATGAATAAATCATCTGCGATTTTTATGAGTTTATTGATAATATTTCTGTATTTGCCAATTGCTTTTTATGTGGGATTTTTTGTCAGTATAGAAAGTGCTTTATTGGTGGGCATTGAGATTGTAAAATAGCCATTTTAATCATTATCAACCAAATTTTACTTTACTGTGTTAAACTAAATTTAACAACTTATTTATTATTTGTGAGTAAACCTATGACCCGAATTTCCAAAACCTTTGCTACCCTAAAACAGCAAAACAAAAAAGCCATAACCCCTTAAATTGGCAAGGCTTAAATTTATTGGGATTTGCGTTAATGGTGGTGCGTGATAGATTATTGTTAGAGAAATAAAATGAGCGAAAATAACACAGACAGAGAATTTTTTAAAAAACTATCAAAATTTGATATTTTGCTAGGTGTGTGTTTTATTTTAATGTTTGGATATTTTTTTATTGTAAATACTTTAAATATTTCTGAAGGATATATTGCAATATTAAACAATATTATTTTACCCTTTTCTTTTAATTTTATAGTGTTTATTATGTATAAATATGTGAAAATAGATATGGAAAATAATGAAAATTTCAAAAATAAAAGAGAGTCAATAAATGGATTAAGGGTTATTTTTGCTTTTTTCTTTATTGGTTATACAGTCATTTCATATGGTGTTGGTTTTTATAAAAGAGCTTATCACGGCGTGTTTGAGAACAGTCAAACAATGGTAACCAATGACTATAAACTCAGATTTAGTAATTATAAAGGAGAACATTATAGTATTAAGTTTTTTGATGTACAAAATCCTGATAAATGTTTTGAAGAGTATGATGATGTTTGTGTAATTTCCAAAACATTGGACATCAATAAAACAACCTATAAGCAATTAAAAGATTTAGAGCCAGAGACTAATCCAATTCGTATCACTTTTAAAGACAAAGCCGAAGTGGTGATGAATATTGAATTGGCTCAAAATGGGTTATAATCAATAACCCACAATTTACCAAAGTAACTTTAAATGGAAACAAACTTATGACCCGAATTTCCAAAACCTTTGCTACCCTAAAACAGCAAAACAAAAAAGCCCTAATCCCCTATATCATGGCAGGCGACCCGACCCCAAGCGTTACGGTGGACTTGATGCACCGCCTTGTCGCTCATGGGGCGGACGTGATTGAGATTGGCTTGCCGTTTTCCGACCCCATGGCGGACGGTCAAACCATTGCCCTAGCTGGCGAGCGAGCGTTGGTGGGCGGTACAAGTACACGCGGGGCGATTGAAATGGTGGGACAGTTTCGTAAAACCAACACCACAACGCCTGTGCTACTTATGGGCTACTTAAATCCCATTGAAATTATCGGCTATGGCGAATTTTTAAAACTGTGCCAAGCCAATGGCGTGGACGGTCTATTGATGGTGGATTTACCGCCCAATGAAGTGGTAAATAATGAAACAGGTGATTTTACCAAAGCTCTAACCGAGCATGGCATGAACCAAATCTTTTTGCTGGCTCCGACCACCGAGCTGACACGCCGAAAAGCGGTGCTAGAACATGGTTCAGGATTTATCTATTATGTGTCAGTCAAAGGTGTAACAGGCTCAAACGCACCAGATATTGACGATGTGGGCAAGCAGGTTAGGGCGATTAAGGCGGACACTGACCTGCCTGTGTGCGTAGGTTTTGGCATACGAGATGGCAAGAGTGCCAAAGCAGTGGCGACATGTGCAGATGGGGTAATTGTTGGCAGTGAGCTTGTGCGTCATTTTGCTGATGTGGGTGATGATAAAGATAAATTGGAGCTTGCCATTCGTCAAATTTTGGCAAAAATGGGCGAATTACGCCAAGCCATTGATGAGCTTTAAAAAATGATTTGCCAAATGATTAAAACAACTGTAAACTATACCTATATGAATGTGAATGTAGAAAAAATATGACTAACACCCAAATCTCCATGCCAACCACGTGGCTAAATCGCCCTGTACCATCCATTAAGCAAGACCGTGTCGTTCAGCCGTCTGCGGTGGAGACCGAGCCGTCTACCGAATGCCCAAATTGCCACACGCTAACGACCAACACCAGCTTGATTTTTAATCAATACGTCTGCCCCGACTGCGACCACCATTTGACGATGTCGGCTCGCAAGCGGTTGGAGTGGTTTTTTGACAGTATCACAGGTGAGCTTGGGCAAAACTACCAAGCAGGCGACCCGTTAAAATTTACAGACTCCAAGCCTTACCCTTTGCGTATGAGCGAAGCCCAAAAGACCACAGGCGAGAGTGAGGCCTTGATTGTCATGAATGGCAAAATCAAGAATTTGGAGCTGATTGCTTGTGCGTTTGATTTTAAATTCATGGGCGGTTCTATGGGCTCGGTGGTGGGCGATAGGTTTGTCATGGCGGGCGAAAAAGCCCTTGCCGAGCGTAAACCCTTGGTCTGCTTTGCGTCTAGCGGTGGGGCGAGAATGCAAGAAGGCTTATTATCACTCATGCAAATGGCTCGCACGTCTGCGGTCATCGAACGTTTGCGTTTGGCTGGCGTGCCGTATATCGTGGTGCTAACCAACCCTGTCTATGGTGGGGTAACCGCAAGCCTTGCCATGTTGGGCGATGTGCATATTGCCGAGCCTCGTGCGATGATTGGTTTTGCAGGTAAACGTGTGATTGAGCAAACCGTGCGTGAAGTGCTTGATGAGCCGTTCCAACGTGCCGAATTTTTGCTAGATAAAGGCACGGTGGATATGGTGGTACACCGCCATGAGCTTGTGGCTACCGTGTATCGACTGCTTACCAAGATGATGAAATTGCCGAATGTGGGTTGATAAATCATGCTATAATACCAAAACTCTATAAAGGGGTTTTGGTATTTTTATTGAATAATACAAGGAAAATTTTATGCGTATTTTTATCATCATGATGTTATTTTTATCATCAATGGCTTATGCCAATATACCAAGTGATGAATCTATCAGAAGGCTTATGTCATTAACACAAATACAAGAAAAAACCACAGAGATTTTTGTTGATCATCTGATGTCTTTAAGCCACACAAATCTGATGATAAATATTGAAGAAACATATCCTGATATAACACTCTCACAATATGATGAGCTGACATTAGTCATTAAAAATCATGGCAAAAATATTGCCCATGATTTAAAGCATCATGAGCAATTTAAAGAGTTATTATCACAAAATTTAATGGCGATTTTTAAAGAGCATTATACCCAAGATGAAATCAATGCCATGATAGCATTTTATGAAACCCCTGTGGGTCAAAGTATTGTCAGTAAGCAATATACTTTTTATGATAAAATCAATAATGATGACATGAGCCAAATACTTCTTTCTTATTATCAAAGCTATCTATTTACACCAAAAGCACAAGATCATCATGATGCCACCCAAAAAGCCATAGAACGCATCATCAGAAAATAACTTTCACCAACTTTTTTTAAATCACCATGAATCATACAGCACTTCCCCAAACCATCTCCGAGTGGCTCAATTATATGGGCAACATTCACGTCTCCGCCATTGACATGGGGCTTGACCGTGTGTTACCTGTTGCCCAAGCGTTGGGTGTTTTAAAAGATAACTTGCCACAGCGTCCTTATGTGTTCACGGTTGCAGGCACTAATGGCAAAGGCTCAACGACGGCTTTGATTGGTGATATTTGTACCCAAGCAGGCTATAAAACCGCCTTATATCAATCACCCCATTTGATAAATTTTAATGAACGTATCAAAGTGGATGGGGTGCAGATTGATGATGAATTGTTGATAAAAGCCTTTGGCAAATGTGAAAAAGCACGCACGGACTGCCATGTCTCTTTATCATTTTTTGAAATGACGACATTATCGGCATTTTGGATTTTTAAAGAATTAAAGTGCGATGTTTGGGTATTGGAGATTGGCTTGGGTGGACGACTTGATGTGGTTAATATCATTAACCCTGATATTGGCGTGATTACTAATATCGGCATTGACCATATTGAGTGGCTGGGCGATGATAGAGAAAAAATCGGTTTTGAAAAAGCAGGGATTATCCGTGATGATATGCCCGTCATCTATGGCGAGCATGATATGCCAAATAGTGTATCTCAAATTATCCATGACAAAAACGCCAAATGCTATCATTATGACAAAGGCTTTATTTATCAAGCACATGATAAACATTGGACTTATGTCAATGGGGCGATGACATTAGATTTGCCAAAGCCAAATATCGCTCTGATAAATGCCAGTAATGCCATCAGTGCGATATTGGCAAGCAAATTAACTATTGGGATAAATGATATTGAAAACGGCTTAAAAAATGTCAAATTATCAGGGCGATTTGACAAAAGAATGATAAATAACAAACAATGGATTTTTGACGTTGGGCATAATACGCACGGCATACAGTTTTTAATGGATTTATTTATCCCATTTTGGCAAACTATTAAAACCAATCGCCCGACTGCCAAATTACATTTTGTCTTTTCTATGCTTGCCGATAAAGACATTGATGACGTGCTGGCGTTTATTAGCACGTTTGATTTGCCCATTTGTGCATGGCATATTGGCAAGATTGACAATGTGCGAGCCGTGGCAGTGGACGAGCTATACACCAAAATCGCCACGCATTTGCCAAACAGCACCGTTTATGCCCATGACAGCATTGCCCAAGCGGTGGCAAGTGTAGAGACACAGGCAGGTCATGATGATGTGATTTTGTGCTTTGGCTCGTTTCACACGATAGGCGAGAGCCTCATTGCACTAGGGCTGGCGAACGACCCACGCACTTTATAAGAAAATTGTAAAATCAGGATAAATCCGATTGGCTTTATTGTCTTTTATGGTAAAATAAAAACATTGCTAACAGACGTGATAAGACGATGATTTCAAAACAGTTATTATTAGGATTAAGTTTGGTTTTGGGCGGTGGTGTGATTTTATATGCCGTCAATCAAGGGCAAAGTGACACCGCCCAAAACGTACAAACTGCCGAGACCACCCCCCAAACAGACAACGTGGCGACCACTCTTGATGACGGTGTGGCTCGCCCAACCGTTGAGCCTTTGACCGTGGACATGGCGACCGAGAGCAAGCTTTTGACCGCCAAACAGCAAGCCCGAGAAGCTCGCACGCTTGCCCAAGAAAGGCAAGCCATGGCACTCATCGAAGCCCAAGAAAAAGCCCAACAACTGGCTCTTGACAAAGCGACCGCTGAACAAAAAGCCTTAGCCACAGCCACGCCTGCCGATACTTTGACGGTGGAGACACGCCCCGAAGCCATTGCCGCTGCCAAGGCACAGGCGGAGCGTGAACGTTTGGAAAAACTTGCCAAAGAAAAAGAGCTAAAAGCCAAAAAAGAGCAAGAACAGCGTGAAAAAGACGAAAAAGCCAAGGCTGATAAGCTAAAAGCCCAAAAAGCACAGGACGAAAAAGCCGAGAAAGAGAAAAAAGAACAAGCCAAAAAAGCCTATGATGAAACCCCACAAAAAACCAACAATGGACAGCATAAAGTGGTGCGTGGTGATGGCTTGATTAAACTGTCTCGTCAGTACGGCGTGCCTGTTTCTGCCCTTGCCCAAGCCAACAACATGGAAAGAGATGACCCTTTGCCACTCGGCAAAACCATCAAAATCCCATCAAAAGCACAAGTGGCACGCCTAGAGCGTGAAGCCAAAGAGCGTGAAGCCAAAGAGCGGGCTGCCGCCAATGCTGACAAACGCCTAAAAGAAGCCCGCCAAAGGGGCAGTGATGGCGACAGCAATGCTCGCTATGGCGTGCAAGTGTCACTGGCAAACAACCAAACCAAAGCCGATGAGCTTGCCAAAAAATACCGAGATGCTGGCTATACGGTCAGTACCAGTCAGACCAGTCGTGGCGTGCGAGTGTTGGTTGGATCAGAAAAAAATCAAGATGCCGCCGCCGCCTTGCGTGATAAAATCAAAAATGACAGTCGTGTGGATGGCAGTGGTGCATGGGTGAAGCGTGTTCAGTGATGTTTGTGTACCTTACAAAGTAATTGTTGGCAAATTTGCTAAGCTTAATTGATATTCTTGATGATAATTTTATGCAAACTAACGATTTTTTGATGATAATTGTGTTATAATGTTGGATATTATTCCAAATTTTGTAGTAAATACGTAACACTTGTAACCAATCATCATGGCTGATGGGGGTCATTCGGCGGTGAATGAGATGGTTTTTGTGTGATGATAAAACTTGGGCAAACTTTATAGATGCTTTTATGTTTTGGTATTTTGTCTCATACTAAAAATATCCAAAATACAGTTAGAATTGTAATAAAAGCGTCAGTCACTTCTAGTTGGGAGTATTCATGTCTCAAAATACCACGCCAGCCACAGGGCGTTATCGGGGTCTGATCATCTCGATGTCGCTTTTTATGGCATTGATTTTTATTCTGCTTGCGTTTACATTTTATGCCTCAAACGTACTAGAACGTAACGCTATTTTGGAGGACGCCACACACTGGGCTGCCAACGACACGCAGTCGCTCATTAAAGACATTTTTGACATGCAGTTAAGCTATGGCGAGGACATCACATCTCCTCACATGAAAACGGTATTGTCTCGTCTGGATGAAACGTCAAAATCCATTGAATCAATCCTAAGTGCCATTGAGCATGCTGGCATCTATCATGACTCTCGTGGTGGAACTCACCAATTGCCAAAGCTAACGGATTCAGAGGCCGTCGCCCAGTTGGCGATAGTACGTGAACAGTGGAATGCTCTAAAACCTAGGGTAGAGGCATATTTGGCGGTGGCAGGCGACATCACCGCAGATTCTAGTACACCATTGCGTTTGGCAGGTGAGCAAGCCAAAATTTCATCTTTGACGATGAATGATGCTTTGCATGAATTAACTTATGATGTAACACGTGCTACTGAGACCCAAGCTGGTAATATTCGTATCATTCAGATCATTGGGGTGGGTGCGATTTTGGTGTACTTTGCTGTGTTTATTCTGATTGTATTAAGACGTCTACGTCAATCGGATGCCGAAACCGAAGCGGCACGTCAAGAGACCACAGAGATTATGCAGACGGTAAACACAGGTCTGTTCCTGCTTGACAGAGACCTAAACATCGGTCAGCAGCACTCAAAAGCTCTGACCGACATTATCGGTACTAAACGCTTAGGCGGTGAGAACTTAACCACCGTTCTTCGCAATCGCATCTCTGATAAAGACCTTGATACCACACAAAAATTCATTGACCAGCTATATAACCCACGTGTTAAAGAGAAACTTGTGGACAGCTTGAACCCTTTGAATAAGGTCATGATTCAGCGCGAGGGTGAAAATGGCACAAATGAGAACCGCTATCTTGACTTTAAATTCTCTCGGGTATACGAAGGCAAAAGCATCGCCCGTATTTTGGTGAACGTCAATGACATCTCTGATGCGGTGCGTCTGGAACAACGTCTAGAACAAGAACGTGCCCAAAATGACATGCAGATTGAGATGCTGACCACCATTTTGAACGTAAATCCTACGGTTATTGGCGAATTCATTGACAATACGCACAAGCATATTGAAAAGATGAATAACACGCTAAAAAACCCAGGCAGCTCGCAATTTGAACTACAAAATAAAACCAAATCGCTATATCGTGAAATGCACAGCTTAAAAGGTGAGGCGTCAGCATTAAAGTTGCACAGTTTTACTAAGATTGCATCAGAGGCAGAAAATAAACTGCACGCATTGCAAAACCAAGCAACACTCTCAGGTAATGACTTCTTGCCATTGACCGTACATTTGGATGAGTTGTTGAGCTTATCTAATACCATTACTGGTCTGGGTGAGCGTATTAACACAGCAGCACGTAACATGATGAATCACGGACATCAAGAGGTTGGTGCTAAGACCCAAGAGGATTATCTAAGAAGTGAGACAACTCAGACAACAGAGCAGCAAGAAACTGTGAATGCCAAAGAAGAGTTGGGTGTGTATTTAGAGCAGTTTGCCCAAGACATCGCTGAGCGTCAGGGCAAACTTGTACAGCTAGATACCCAAGGACTGGAAGGTCAAAATATTCCTGCACGCCTAAAAACCGTAACCAAAGAATTGTCTGTTCAACTACTTCGTAACGCCATCGTGCATGGTATTGACTCACCCGCTGCTCGTGTTCAAAATGGAAAAGATGAGATAGGCACTGTCAAAGTGATGATAAAAACTCATGCAGGCGATGACAATAGCGACTTTATTTTTAGCATAGAGGATGATGGTAAAGGCATTGATTATGAGGCCATTCGTCAGCGTATCATAGCCAAAGGTGCTTATACCAAAGATGAAGTGCACGCCTTTGAGAAGAGTCGCTTATTAAACATACTGTTTTCCTCAGGGTTTAGCACCAAAGACCAAGCTGATGAAGATGCAGGGCGAGGTGTGGGGTTAGACATTGTCAAAGACCGTGTCAAAGAGTTTGGTGGCAAGATTAATGTTCAAAGTGAAGAAGGTCAATTCTGTCGCTTTGTGATTAAACTGCCCATGTAATTAATTTTAGTAGTCGAAAACCCATAAGTGCTGTATCATGAGCAGGCTTATGGGCATTCTAATGGAGTTTATATGTATAAATTAATGGTTGTTGATGATTCAAATATCATCAGAAATCGTATTCAGCGTGCTTACAATAACGAAACATTCATGTTGGTTGCCACAGCATCTAATGGTGCAGATGCCGTTGAAAAATTTCAACTACATAAACCCGATGTTGTAACCATGGACTTGACCATGCCACAGATGGATGGTTTGGAATGTATTGAGAAGTTGGTTGCTTTGGATGATGGGGTGCGTATTTTGGTGGTTTCAGCACTCTCTGATAAAGCCACAGGCATTCAAGCATTATCACTGGGTGCCAGTGGCTTTTTGTGTAAGCCATTTTCTGATGAAGAACTGGTTGCAGCACTTGATGAACTCATGCACGATTGATTGGTATTCGGCGGATAATATCCGTCGGTGATTTATAATTTTAAAAAGTTGATAAGACTTTTTGTTTGCTTTACTTGAATGTTTAAGCGTTTTTCTATTGCTTTGATATAAATAAAATATTTTATTTGTATTAGTGCCATTAAAATCAAACAGATTTTAAGCATCATTTCATTGATGAGTTGATAGATATAACCTTAAACAAGGTATGGCATGACACTTTGAGAAGTATTTATGAAAGCAGAAAAATTAAATATTTTTATCAGCTCGGTTATGGCATTTTTTGACCAAGTTGGTGAAAAACTAACCGATGTAGACACTCCATATCTAAACAGCAACGCCACACCGCTTGCCTATGATTACAGTGGTATTATCACCATCACAGGTCCTTTAACTGGCTGTGTGTACGTGAGTGCAGAGACCCCACTGCTTCGTGACCTACTTATCACGTTGGGTGAACCTGAGAACTCATTGGCACTATTAAAAGACCTCATCGGTGAGGTGGCAAATACCGTATCAGGTAATGCACGTACAGAATTTGGCTCTGATTTTATCATCTCGCCACCTAAGATTGTTGATGGGGCGCCAAGTGCAAACTTTTTGCCCAAAGATAAGCGTACTTATGTCATTCCTTTTCATTGGCACGAGCATGATGGCGTGATTGGCATCTGTGTTGGTTATAGCAACTAATTCATTGTCTTTATCATGAATCCGCCCATCAAGCAAATAACTTTTTAAAAAGTGTGTTGCAGGTGGGCGGATTTTATTGTCAGGGATACCAATCTATGCTATAATGAGTGGCTTTTTTAAGCATTTTACTTTAACTTTAATGACACACACGAATTAAAGTCCTAAATATACTTTTTGCAGGACTTGCTTTTGGCTTGTCGGGGTGTTTGTTTTATTCAAAATCTTTATAGGCTTTATAAGACAAATTCGGCAAGGCTCATTCGTGGAGGCATAACCCAAACTTTAAGGACACATCATGTCAAATCCTACTCAAATCGCCATGCGTGACTTGTTAGAAGCTGGTGCTCACTTCGGTCACCAAACCCGCTACTGGAACCCTAAGATGAACCAATACATCTTTGGTGCACGTAACGGCATTCATATCATCAATCTTGAACACACTGTTAAGCAATTCAACGAAGCCCTAACTTTTGCTAACCAACAAGCTGCTAACCGTAACAAAATTCTATTTGTTGGCACCAAGCGTGCCGCAGGTCAAGCCATCCGTGAGCAAGCACAACGTGCGGGCATGCCATATATCGACCATCGCTGGTTGGGTGGTACATTGACCAACTGGAAAACCATTCGCCAATCCATCACTCGTCTAAAAGAGTTAGAAAAGCAAGCCGAAGATGGCACCTTTGCTAAGCTAACTAAGCGTGAAGCCCTAGAGCGTACTCGTGACATGGAAAAATTAGAGCGTGCTTTGGGTGGTATCAAAGACATGAATGGTCTGCCTGATGCGATTTTTGTGATTGACGTTGATCATGAAGCCATTGCCATCAAAGAAGCCAAAAACCTAGGCATTCCTGTGATTGGCGTGGTTGATACCAACTCAAACCCTGATAACGTAGATTATGTCATCGCAGCCAATGACGATGCCATCCGTGCCGTTACTCTATATGCCACTGCCATGGCTGATGCCATCATCGCTGGTAAAGAATATGCCAAAACCCAAGGTAAGGGCGATGAGTTAGATCCTGAAAAACAAGCCAGTCGCAATAACGCTACTGCCGATGTTGAAGATAAAATCGACCAAGCAGGTCAAGTAGTAAATAACTACTGATTTGATATTGGGGTGTGTTGTGTTATTTGCACATGTCAATGATAAAGCGACATGGATTGTCAAATACTCGATACGCTCCAATTAATGACTTACTGTATGTATGGGTCATTGTATTTTAAATTCAATCATCAGCAAATAAAAGGTAAAAACCATGTCTCAAGTATCTGCAAAAACCGTAAAAGAACTCCGTGACCGTACTGGTCTTGGCATGATGGAATGTAAAAAAGCCCTAGAAGAAGCTGGCGGTGACATCGAACTTGCCATTGATAACCTACGCAAATCAGGTCAAGCCAAAGCTGCCAAAAAAGCAGGCAACATCGCCGCTGACGGTGCCATCATCATCGCCCAAACCGCTGGCAAGGCACTACTGCTAGAAGTAAACTGCCAAACTGACTTCGTTGCCAAAGACGAAAACTTTACCGCATTTGCCAACAAAGTCGCTGAACTTGCCCTAGCAAACAACACCACTGACGTGACTGCTATCTCTGCACTGTCTTATGAAGATGGCGTGAGCGTAGAAGAAGCTCGTGTTGCCCTAGTACAAAAAATCGGTGAGAACGTACAAGTTCGCCGTGCCGAAGTCATCGAAGGTGCCAACCTAGCCGCTTACCGTCACGGTCTGCGTATCGGTGTTGTGGTGTCTTATGAAGGCGGTTCTGAAGAGCTTGGCAAAGCTGTTGCCATGCAAGTTGCTGCCTTTAACCCACTGGCGGTAAACGAAGAGAGCGTGCCTGCTGACATCCTAGCTCGTGAAAAAGACATCATCGAAGCCAAAGCCAAAGAGTCGGGCAAGCCAGAAGCGGTTATCGAGAAAATGATTACTGGCGGTGTTCAAAAGTATCTAAATGAAGTGACTTTGGTAAATCAGCCATATGTCATTGACAACGACAAAAAAGTTGGCGATGTCCTAAAAGCCGAAAACGCCACTGTCATCAGCTTCAAACGCCTAGAAGTTGGCGAAGGCATTGAGAAAAAGCAAGAAGACTTCGCTGCTGAAGTTGCTGCCGCTCAAGCTGCCGCCCAAGGTTAATCACTCTTTGATGATAAAAAACGCACTATTCGGTGCGTTTTTTATTGTAAAAAATTTGGGAAATTTGTCAAAAACAGAGTACAATAGAGATTATTTATCGGAGATTTTTATGTTTAACAAAAACGAATTTATTCAGCTACTGCTTGATTATGGCGTTTTAAAATTTGGCGAATTTACCCTAAAATCAGGGCGTGTTAGTCCCTATTTTTTTAATGCAGGGCTACTGTCAAGCGGTAAGGCGTTGGATATGCTCTCAAATGGCTATGCCGATATTTTGGCAAAACAGTTGGGCGATAATCCCACGATTTTTGGGGCGGCATATAAGGGCATTCCGTTTGTGGCGACCACGGCTCAGACCTTGTGGCGTTCGCATGGCATTGATACCGCTTGGGGCTATAACCGCAAAGAAGCCAAAACGCATGGCGAAGGGGGCAACCTTGTCGGAGCGGACTTGTCGGGCAAATCGGTGTGGGTGATTGACGATGTCATGACCGCAGGGACGGCTGTGCGTGAAGTGGTTGAGATTTTAAAGGGTGCAGGAGCGAGCCTTGCAGGGATTGTCATCGCCCTTGACCGCAAAGAGCGTGGGCAGGACGAGCGTTCGGCGGTTCAGCAGATTAAAGATGATTTTGGCGTGCCTGTGTTTGCCTTGGTGGATATTGATGATATTATTGGCTTTTTGCAAGATAAAGGCGAGACTGAGCATTTGGCAAAAATGCAAGCCTACCGTGAGCAATATGGCGTATAGGGGGTGTTATGGCAGTGGTTGAGAGAACGTTTGTGATTGATGAAAGCATTGCCAAGCAGTTGGACGAACTTGTGCTTTTTGATGAGCAATCAGAGTTTGTTAGCGAAGTGCTTGCCAAACAAATTTATCAAATCAACAAGGAAAAACTGCTTAAAAAAATGCAAACGCTACGCCAATCCGCTAACGCACCTGACGGCATTTCTACCACAGATATGATTTATCAGTTGCGACAAGGTGGACAGGTGTGAAATCTCATTTTGCTGATAGTGTGGTGATTGATGCCAATGTTTTTGTCAAACTGCTACACGCTGAACACGACAGTCCGCTGGCTTTTGACCTTTTGGATTATTGCATTGCTCACGATATTTTAATCGTTGCTCCGACACTTTTTGATTATGAAGTTATCTCGGTTTGTGTGCGATTGCACATTGAGTTAAATGAGATATTGGCGTTGCTGGCGGATTATCGGGCGACCAATTTGGTGTTACAAGTGCCTGACTTTGACGACTGGCAACTGGCGACCAAAATTTGCCAAGACGGCAATACCAAAAGTGGCTATCCGTCCATGTATGACAGCATTTATCAAGCAATGGCAATCAATCGCAACATCACGTTTGTGAGTGCCGACACTCGCCACATCGCCAAAGCCAACAAGCATGGCAATGTCTGTGCGTTGACGGAGTGGCGTGGTATTTTTAAACATTTTTAACCATTTTTTAAACTGGAAAATCTAATGAAAAAACTCAACTTTCTTATCGTCATGGACGATATTGCCACCATTAACTACAAAAAAGACACCTCCCTTGCGATGATGTGGGCGATAGCCGAGCGTGGGCATGGCTTGGCGTATTGTGGCATTCATGATTTGTGGCTTGACAAGGGCGAGCTGTGTGTGGATAAGCAGGACGTGGAAGTCTTTAAAAATCCTGATGATTTTTATCAACTTAGCCAAAAAACAACCGTCAAAGCCACAGAATTTGACGTGATTTTGATGCGTAAAGACCCGCCTTTTGACATGAATTTTTTATACGCTCTGCACCTGTTGGAATACGCCAAGCGTGCAGGCGTGTTGGTGGCAAATGACCCAAGTTCGGTGCGTGCGTGCAACGAAAAGCTCTTTGCCACGCAGTTTAGCGAGCTGATGAGTCCGACCATTGTTACTGCTAGGCAGTTGCATATTCGCTCATTTATTGACGAGCATAAAGACGTGATTGTCAAACCGCTTGACGGCATGGGCGGTATGGGGATTTTTCGTTTGACGGCAGACAGCCCAAATATCGGTTCAACGTTGGAGATGCTCACCCAACTGGGAACCTTGCCAATCATGGCTCAAAAATACCTGCCTGAGATTAAAGACGGCGATAAGCGAGTGCTGATAGTCGGTGGTAAGGTTGTGCCGTTCTGCTTGGCTCGTATTCCACAAGGGGGCGAGACTCGGGGCAATCTGGCGGCGGGCGGTCGTGGTGTTGCCATGCCACTGACAGACGCCGAACGAGCCGTTGCCGAAAAAGTCGCCCCCGTGTTGGTGGAAAAAGGCTTGTATTTTGTGGGGCTTGACCTAATAGGAGCAAAAATTACCGAGATTAACGTAACATCGCCAACGTGCGTGCGTGAGATTGATGAGCAATGTGGCACGACCATTGCGGTGGATTTTATTGAATTTATTGAAAATTTGGTAAAATAAGCGGAGTAAGGCGGTTTGTCCGCCTTATTTTTTGGTAAATTTTCACAAAACCGTCATAAAAACCCCTTATCCTATGCGTACTTTGATAACCTTTGGAGTACGCCATGCCATTGCACAGCAATACCGACCTAGACCACGATGACGAAATCATTGAAGACTCAAATCCCACCGACAATCCTGAATTTGCCAATATGCTCATCAAAAGACGCTCTATTTTAAAGGGTGGGGCGGGGCTGATGACCGCAAGTTTCTTTGGCTCATTGCCCCTTATGGGCTGTGCTACAGGGGCAGGGACAAAATTGGCAACTAGTGGGACGGGCAAATCCCTAACACGTCCAACCGCCTTAAAATTCACCGCCGTACCCCACTACACAGGGGGCAACATGATTGTGGCGGACGGCTATCATGCCGAGCTGATTTTGCCCATGGGAACGCCCATTGTGAGCGGGCTTGGCGAGTGGACGGACGACCGCATGGTGGTGGGCAAATCTTTTAAATACCGCATGGGCGACAACCATGACGGAATGTGGTTTTTTGGCTTAAAAAATGGCAGTTACGCCCCCGATGTGTCCGAGCGTGGACTGCTTGCCATGAACCACGAATACACCAATTCAAACCTAAATCCCATTGAAAATTACTCCAACCAAGACGACACCGCCCCCAAGATTTTTCAAAAAAGACGACTTGCCAATGACGTTCGCCGTGAGATTCACGCTCATGGCGTGTCGGTGGTGGAAATCAAACGCACGCCCACAGGCTATGAGCTCATCAAGGATTCACCCTTTAACAAACGCTACACCAGTGGCACGCCAACCCGACTGTCGGGCGTGGCAAAGGGCAGTGAATTTGTCAAAACACGCCTTGACCCACAAGGCTTATCAAGCGTGGGTATCAACAACCAATGTGGGGCGGGGCTTTCGCCTTGGGGGACGTATTTGACGACCGAAGAGAATTTTTTGAACGTGTTCGCTCGTGGGGCGGATAAGGGTATCATCGGCGACAAAAACGACAAACGCCTTGCCCGATATGGCTTAAAAGAAGACACGATAGGCGACCCTGCGTACAGTTGGCACACGCCAAAAGACGGGCAGGCAGGCGAGTTTGACCATTGGGATATCACCGCCAAGGCAGGCAAAACCGCCACGGACGATTATCGCCACACCTTTAACACTTTTGGCTATATTACCGAGATTGACCCCTTTAATCCAAAAGCCAAAGCAGTCAAACGCACAAGTTTGGGGCGGTTTGCTCATGAAAACTGTGCCTTTGCCCCACCAAACGAAGGCGAACCGCTTGTGTTTTATATGGGCGATGACGCTCGGGGCGAGTACATTTATAAATTTGTCTCCGATGCCAAATGGACAAATGCCGATGTGGGCGGTGGGCTTGCGGTGGGCGATAAATATCTGGATAAAGGCACGCTGTTTGTGGCGGTGTTTCACGATGACGGCACGGGGCAGTGGCGTGAGCTGTCTAAGAAAAATCCCATGCTTGCCGACTTTGAGAGCGATGCCGAGATTGCTGTGTTTGCTCGTATGGCAGGCGATAGGGTGGGGGCGACCAAAATGGACAGACCTGAATGGGTGTCGGTAAGTCCCATAACTCGTGAGATTTATGTAACTTTGACCAACAATTCTAAGCGTAAAGAAGAAGACGTGAACGGAGCCAACCCCAGAAGCTATGACGGCAAGGGCAATCAGCACGGGCATATCATTCGCTTTGCCGAGACGGCAGGGGGCGTGGGCGATAAGTTTGTCTGGGACATTTATCTGTTTGCGTCCCCGCATGACAAACACGAGCAAAACCTATCAGGCTTGACCGCCGAGAATGACCTATCATCCCCTGACGGGCTGTTTTTTGACCCCCGTGGCGTGCTGTGGATTCAGACCGATGACGGAGCGTACACCAAAACGACCAACTGTATGCTACTGGCAAGTCTGCCCAACCACATTGGAGACGGGGCAACTCTTTCCACAACCACAGGTAAAACCACCCACATGGGGGCAAAAGCCACGCCCGACACGCTAAAACGCTTTTTTGTCGGGCCAAAAGGGTGCGAAGTAACAGGCATTACCATGACTCCTGATTGCAAGGCGTTGTTTATCAACATTCAGCACCCCGAAGGCACGTTTGGGGCGGTGGCAGGGGGCAAAACCCCACGTTCTGGCACGGTGGTGATTACCAAAAAAGACGGTGGCGTGATTTTGGCGGAGTCGTTGGACGGGTAGGGTGTTTAACATAAACAAAAAAGGGGGTGTTTTTGCATTCCCTTTTTGGCAATGGGTAATTTTTCCAATTTTCCAATTTTCCAATTTTCCAATCCGCCCAATCCGCCCAATTTTTCAAATGTATTATAAAATGTCCAAGTCAGGCTGCTTTAACCTTTCATATGTTTTTGAATAATCTTGATGAAGAATAAAGCCTTATTTTTTATTGGGATTTTTTTGATTAAAAACTCATCAATGTTACAAAAATCTTGTTAAATATGGCTGGATTTTTAAAAAATTGATTGGCATGGGTCAATTTTTGGGGTAAAATTAGCCGTTTTTTTACGTCTGTAAAAATTTGTAAAGAGATTGCCATTTCGGTCAATCAGTTTTTTAACTCGGAGTTGATAGCTTAATCAAATCTCAAACACGCCCGCTAACAGATTTTATCTGCCAAAAGTACGTTTGATAACAGTATTAGCACCCCCAACGCCTTTTCTCTGTTTTGCGTTTACGGTTTTACGCACGCTTTTTGGAGGACTCTACGTTGAGTACACCTGTTACTACCCAAGCTGCAAAATTGCGGCGAAATCTTGGTCTATGGCACGTCATCATCATTGGTTTGGCTTATATTCAGCCGATGACTTTGCTTGATACTTTTGGTATGGTCTCCCGTGATAGTGGTGGACACGTGCCGATGTCTTATCTTTTTGCACTATTCGCCATTTTGCTCACGTCAATCAGCTATGGGCATATGATTCGTGCCTATCCGTCATCAGGTTCAGCTTACACTTATACACAAAGAGCGATTAACCCGTCTATGGGCTTTATGGTCGGCTGGTCAAGCTGGCTGGATTATCTGCTCTCGCCGATGGTAAACATTATCCTTGCCGTGCTGTATCTTGAAGCCCTATTCCCTGCGGTGAACCACTGGGTGTGGGTGATTGGTCTGACGGGGCTGATGACTCTGGTTAATATCTTTGGTTCAAAAACCGTTGCCTACTTTAACAGTTGGATTGTGGCGGTGCAACTGCTTGTGATTGCCGTCTTTACCTATCTGATTTATAGCAAATTGCAAATGGCACAATACGCCGCCAACACCAACCCAGAAGACATCTATGAGCTGTGGAGCTTAAAGCCGTTTTGGAGTGAGATGACTTCGGTGGGAGCTTTGATTACAGGTGCGACCATTTTGTGTTTCTCGTTTACAGGTTTTGACTCGATTTCTAGCCTTGCCGAAGAGACCAAAGACGTCAAAAATACCCTGCCAAAAGCGATGATTTTGACTACCCTAATCGCAGGTGCGGTGTTTGTTGTTAGTGCTTACTTCATGCAAACTTATTTGCCAAGTAACCCTGAGCTGTACTTTGAGGCGGTGGACGAAACCCAAGCCGAAATCCTGCTATTGGTGGGCGGTTCAGCGTTCCAAGCGATTGTGTTAGGCTTTGCTATTGTAACGGTGATGGCGTCTGGTATCTCGGCTCACGCTGGTGTGTCTCGTCTTATGTATGTGATGGGTCGTGATGGCGTGATTAGCAACAAAATCTTCGGTCAGCTAAGCCCCAAATTCTTGACCCCTGTCAATAACATTCTGATTGCTGGCGGTGTGGCTTTGACCGCAGGCTTTATTAGTTTGGAGACGGTGGTAAACCTAATCAGCTTTGGTGCATTGACGGCATTTAGCTTTGTAAACCTATCGGTCATTTTCCGCTATGCGGTGCGTGATAAGATGGTTAATACACCCAAACAAATCATCAGCTATGTCGTGGTGCCTGTGATTGGCTTTATCAGTATTTTCTTGATGTGGCTAGAAGTGGACAGCACAACCTTTGGTGTGGGTCTGTTCTGGGCGTTCTTGGGCTTTATCTGGCTTGGTATCAAGACAGGTGGCTTCAAAAAACCTGTACCACAGTACAAAGAAGAAGATGTATAATTCTTTGGTTAATTATAAAAATCCCGTCTTATGGCGGGATTTTTTTGTGGGATAAATTCAAATAACCAATATTAAAAAGGGCAAATAAACCTAAAACCAACTGCCGTCCGTACTCATGTCTGCACATTTGCCGTTGTCTGAGAGCTTATTTTTGATGAGTGCTAATATCGGTTGCCATTGTCCTTTGGCGTCTTGGTAGGGCTTTTGTGTTTTGTCAAAGATGGTCAGGGCGTCATCAGCAAGCTGAGTGTAGGCACTTTTCTCACTGATATAAGCCAAAGGGCGTTGCCCTATCTCATCAAATATCGCCAACAGTTTGTCGCTTGGTATGCCCCCATCCATGAGCTGTGGACGTATGCGGTTGGCGATGAGATGAACATCCACTTTGCCTTTTCTGATTCGCTTGATGTCGGCGATATTTTTTAAAAATCGCTTGGTACTGTCTATGTCAAAAAAGGACGGCAACACTGGCACAAACATTAAATCACACTCGCCAATAAGCCGTTCGGCACGCTCGCCTGCCACTGCCCCTGGGGCGTCGATGATGAGAACATCGGGCTTAGCTTTGTTTATCTTTTTGGGCAAATCGCCAATGTCGTCACTGTCTCGCCAGTCAATGCCCATAATGGGCGTGACATCATCGGGGCGATATTTTAAAAAACGCAAGGCAGATTTTTGGGGGTCAGCGTCTGCAATGGCGACCCGATAGCCTTCATGAGCCAAGGCGACAGCAAGGGTCAGACTGATTGATGTCTTGCCACAGCCCCCTTTTTGGTTGGCGGTGAGAATGGTGAGCATGCATTAATCCTTAATTGTCGTGTGGTTATTGGTGATGAATGATTGTACCGAAAATTAGGGGTAAATGCAATGCAATAATAAGGTAATAAATCCAATGACATCACACCAAAGGCGGTGTCAATGGCTTAATCAGCTTGGGGGTAATGGCAGGGGTTTGCTCATCGCTAGCGGGAGCGATGTCCGTCTCGTCATCTGTCTGTGGCAATGACTTGACCGCAATGTCTTGGTTGGTGTCTTTGTCGGTATTTTTGACAGCATCTTTGGTAATGTCTTGGGCGTAAAGTTTTGGTAAGTCCAGCATTTGCACAACAAAGGCATATTTTAAGGTGTCTCTGTCGCCCAGATAACGCTGATAAAAGCTGGAATTTAACAGCCCTGCCCCACCTTGCCCCAATGCCCAAATACTTGCCAAAAAATCTCGGGTCGCCATGGTGCTGTTCTGTTCGGACAGATACCGCTCGGCAATCTCATAAATGCGTTTCATGCGTTCACGGCGAATCTTATACAACTCACCGAACAGGCGGTTTAGCCCTGACGCGGTCGATGACAATTTGTCTTCTAGGTGGTGAAACATCATCGCTCGCTGTGGACGCAAAAGCAGTTGTAACACCATACGAGCCACGCCCGCCCCCGCCCCATCATCAATGGCGTTCATCTCATACAGGCGTTTTTCGTACTCTATGAGCAGTCGTAACAGTAGCTCATCCTTACTCACAAAATGCTTGTACAACGTCCCCTTTGCCAAATCCAAATGGCGTGCCAAACTGTCCAAGGTCAAATCATAATCGCCTGATTCTAATAACAACTGTTCAGCAGTCGCCAAAATCTGCCGTTCTCGGTGCTCAAACTGTTCTTTACGACTGCTCATGTCTTTATTCCCTGAGTGGGCAAAAAATGTAAAATCTTCTCAATTATAACAAAATTTTAAACATTGTGAAATATTTTAAAACCATCCATCCTGCCACACACCATTCATTCCCAAAATTTTGATAAAAAATTATTAAAAAACAATCACTTCTTATTGATTAACAAATGTTCATTTTTAATAAATTTTTGTGCATGGGCGTTCACATTCTTAACAAATTCATGTATAATAGTACACCAAAACAGGCAACACAGGAAAACACCATGACTGCCAAACACAACCCTCAAGATTTTGAAAATCCCCCCATTAACTGGGTGCCTGCTGTTTTTCTCATCAGCACGCCCTTGCTCGCCTTGATTTTGGTGCCGTGGTATCTGTGGACGCACGACACCAGTCCTGCTCTGTGGATTGCCTTTTCGTTGTTTATGGCGTGGACGGGACTGTCCATCACCGCAGGCTATCATCGCTTATTTGCCCATAAATCCTATGAAGCTCACCCTGTTGTCAAGTATTTTTTGCTCATCGGGGCGACCTTGGCGGTACAAAGCTCTGCCTTTGACTGGTGTTCAGGACACCGTGTCCATCACCGCCATGTCGATGATGAATATGACGACCCCTACTCGGCACGTCGTGGTTTTTGGTTTAGTCACATGCAGTGGATGTTAAAAAAATACCCGAGCGGTCAATACGACTATAAAAACATCCCCGACCTAAAAAAAGATAAGGTACTGGTACACCAACATGAGCATTATGGACTGTGGGTGCTACTGACCAATGTTATCATCCTAAGTGCTGTCGGGCTTATCATTGGCGATATGCTCGGGGCGTTTATCATCGTGGGACTACTGCGTATGGTGCTGACTCATCATTTTACCTTTTTTATCAACTCGTTGTGCCACATGTTCGGCACACGCCCTTATACCGATGAAAACACCGCCCGTGACAACCCGATTTTGGCGATTTTTACTTGGGGCGAAGGCTATCACAACTACCATCATTATTTCCAATACGACTATCGTAACGGGGTCAAATGGTGGCAATACGACCCAACCAAATGGCTCATCGCAGGCTTATCCAAAATCGGTCTTGCCAAAGAGCTAAAAACGGTCGATGACCTAACCATCAAGCACGCCGAAGTCACCATGCAGTTTAAACGTGCCGAAGCTCGCATTGCAGGTGGGGATTTGTCATTAGATGATAAGCTCATGATGTTTAAAGATAAAATCACTGCCGAATACGACGCCTTTACCAATACCGTGGAAGAATGGCACGCCCTAAAAGCCAAATCCATGGAGCTAAAACGCACCGAATTTGCCAACCGCTTGCATGAAGTTGATGAATACCTAAAAGAACAGTTCGCCCAAGTAGAACAAAAAATCCGTGACCACAGCGAACGTGTAGAGCAAGCCTTTATGCAATTAAAAGGTAAAGCTGTTAAGGGCTAATTAGGCAGATTAATCCATTAAGAGAGTAAATTTAGGTTTACTCTCTTTTTAAGTGTCTGGATTAGCAATGAGAGCAGGGACGCACCCTAAATGATTATTTGTTATCACTTAAAATAAGGGTATAATATCAAAAGCCCCATTGTGCCGATGCTGCGATAGCTCTTGTTGGGTTATCTCTCATCATTTTTGGAATGGGGCTGGTGTCAGCTACCTAGTGCTACGTAATTGGTGAAAGCTACCGTAAGTGCTATTAAAAGAGCCTATGTCTAGGCTCTTTTTTGTATGACAATCAAGGCAGATTGTCATCTTATCACATCAAAATCTGCCGTTTACCACCATTATCCATTGGGCTGACCAATCCTGCCTCTTCCATCATGTCCACGATACGAGCAGCACGGTTGTAGCCAATGCCCAGCTTACGCTGAATACTGGATATGGAGACTTTACGGCTTTCCATAACAAAAGTCACCGCTTGATGATAATATTCATCATCACCGCCCTTACCCAGTCCATCACCCGACCCTTCGCCTTCAAAGGTGTAGCTGTTTGACAGGTCAATATAGTCAGGACTGCCACGCTCACGCCACGCATCGCAGACACGGTTAACCTCATCATCATCAACATATGCCCCATGTACACGGCGTGGAGTGTTCTCGCCTGGCCCGATGAACATCATGTCGCCATTGCCCAGCATGTTCTCAGCCCCACCTTCTTCGATGATGGTACGACTGTCCACTTTTGAGTTCACTCGTAGGGCGACACGGGACGGGATATTCGCCTTAATCAGACCTGTGACGACATTCACCGTCGGACGCTGAGTGGCAAGCACCAGATGAATGCCAGCGGCGCGAGCCTTTTGGGCAAGGCGAACAATCGGCTCTTCGGCAGTTTTGCCCAGTTGCATAATCATATCGGCAAATTCATCCGCCACGATGACGATGAGTGGCAAAGACTTGAGCTTGGGGGCGGTCTTGATGCTGACATTTTCGTCCGCTCGCCATAGCGGGTCAAATATCGGCTCGCCTGACATCTCAGCTTGTACCACTTTTTTGTTAAACTCCGAGATTTTACGCACACGCAGTAAGCTCATGAGCTGATAACGCCGTTCCATCTCGCTCACACACCACGTCAGAGCAGCGGTCGCCTCAGTCATGTCGGTAATCACAGGGGTAAGCAGGTGTGGTATGTCACCATAGTTGGCAAGTTCTAGCTGTTTGGGGTCAATCATGACCAGTTTTAGCTCATCAGGGGTGTATTTAAAGAGCATGGAGAGTAAGATGGAGTTTACAAAAACTGACTTGCCCGAGCCTGTCGTACCCGCCACGAGCATGTGTGGGGCTTTGGCAAGGTCGGCAATGACCACCTTACCGCCGATATCTTTGCCGATGGCGACACCGATTTGCTTGTCAGGGTTTTTATAATCAGGCGTATCTAGCAGTTCGATGAGTCGCACCATCTCCCGCTTTTTGTTGGGCACTTCAATGCCGATATAAGGCTTGCCTGGTATGACTTCGACCACACGCAGGCTCGCCATAGAAAGCGACCGTGCCAAATCCTGTGCCGCTCCTGTGACTCGGCTTGCTTTAATCCCTGCCGCCAGTTCCACTTCAAAGCGAGTTACCACGGGTCCGACCATGGCACTGACCACACTTGCTTTGATGTTAAACTCTCTTAATTTAATCTCCAAAAGCTCAGATAACTGTTGTAGCTCTCGCTCGGTATAGCTGGGCTGCTTATTTGCATCGGGTTTGTCTAGAATGGACAGCTCAGGGATGGGCGATAGGCTCATGCGATGGGTGAGCGTGTCCATCGCTCGTGAGCGTGGCGGAGCTGACGTGTCCACGTCTTTGTCCGTGCTTATGTCCGTGTCCTTAGTGCCTTTAAAATGTGCCTGTTTTGGGGTCTGTGCCACAGGCAAGGGTCTTTTGGGGGTAAAGTTATCAGGGTGTAGCGGGGGAGTTGTGTCGTCTGTTGTATGCCTTGATGTTACATGCTCTGTCTTGTCATTCAAGCCGTCTTCGCTTTTGGCATTTGCTTTATCATCCTTGTTGTTTTCGTTATCATCAAGGGACTTGTCATTGGTGCCCCCCAAGCCCAGTAGGCTCTCGGACAAATCCGCCCAATCATCAGCGAACACGTCATCACGGCTGATGTGTTTGGTTTGATTGGTTTGGCTATTTTGATAAACAAAATCAATCTCATCTTCATCGTCAAGTGCCACATCAAAATCTGTCACATCGCCGTGATGGGTCTTGTTGGTGTTACCACTTTCAGTTGGTTTGACTGATGGTGGTTGTGATGGAAGTGTATCAAACGTGCTGGTGTTGTCAGCCGTGTTGATGATGGTGAGTTTACTTTTGGGTGGGGTCTTAGTAATATCATCAGAATCATGATTTAAGATGTCAATGAGTTCATCGTCATTCATGGATTCTAACGGCTTTGTATGATTTTTGTAAAAATCATCCGATGGCTGACTGCTTGGCTGATTAACATCTAGCGTAAGATTGTCCACTTTTAGCACCACTTCATCAGCATGAATCTCCACACGACTTGCTTGCGGTTCTTGGTCTTGTTTGTCCTGTTGGATGTTTGCCAATATCTCATCACGCAATCCTGATGTCTGTAAAAACTCTGATAAGTTATCATTGGGTAGGTGAGTGGACGTGTGTGCAGGCGTGTCATTTTCTATGACTTCAAAGAGTGCATCATTGTCCCCAGATGGCTCGGTGGGCTTGGTGTGAGTGGGGGACTTATTGTTGTCCAGCCAATTCATGAAATAACCAAATAGCAACGCAGGACGCACTTCAAAGACCAACGTCATTACGATGGCGGTGATGATAAGTAAAAATAGGACGCTGACGATGTTGCCAAATTGAAACACCAAGCCTTGATACAACTCAAAACCGACCACACCCCCCGTCGTCAGCCCAGCGTTATGCTCACCTACCACCCCGTAGCTTGCCAGCAATCCACTGATACAAACAAGCAAAAAGCCATACGCAAGCACCCGAAGTTGCCACATGACCTGCGACTGTCGCCACCACAAAAGTGCCAGTTCGTAGACCATGACCGGCACCAGCCACCATGCTCCATGACCAAAAAACACATGTAAAATATCCGCGACCCAAGCCCCAAGACGACCACCGACGTTGGTGATTTGCTCTCGTGTGCCGACATGCGACCATGCGGGGTCTAGGGTGTTGTACGATAACAAAGACAAAAACAAAAACCCAAGTACCATCGTGCCAAACACGCTAAAAAACAGACGTTTGATGATGGGCATTTGGCTGATGAACTCGGCGATTTTTTGATTTTGTAGTATTTTTTTCATGATTGGGTTTAGAGCTAGGATGGCTTGGATTTTAAGCCGTCTATTATATCGGATAATGGCAGGGTTTATCAAAATTTTTTATGATGGTTTGTGATGGATAAAAATAGAGCGTGTGATTTTGGTGGTGTGATAAGTGTTTTGTTATGATAATGCATTTATGATTTGTATTTTAAATAACAATCTGTAAAATTAATGCATTAGTTAGGGCGTGCCTGCCTTTGGTGTTTGTAATGGAAAATGAGAAAAATCTCCTGTTTTTCATGCAAAAAACATCATTTTATTTCCATAATATGTCTAAATTTTAAGTTGTGTTATAAAGGTTCAACATGCCCTATTAGATAGTAGAAAAATTCCCCCACCCACTCATTTTCCCCTTGTAATTTCCCCCATTTTGTTACAAAATAGGGGGTTGAATTTTAAATTAGAGAATAACGATGAATGTATTGATTATGGCGGCAGGTACAGGCGGACACGTTTTTCCTGCGTTGGCGGTGGCGGACGAGCTGACAACTCGTGGGGCGGTGGTGCATTGGCTTGGCACGCCAAATGGCATGGAAAACGAGCTTGTCGCCAAACACGGCTACACCATGCACCATATTGATATGCAGGGGCTTCGGGGTAAGGGATTGGCTCGGGCGATTAAGCTCCCTTTTATGCTATTTAAAGCGGTCATGGCAAGCAAAAACATCATCAAAAACAACAACATAGATGTGGTTATCGGCTTTGGCGGGTATGTTACTGTACCGGGGGGATTGGCGAGCAAATTATCAGGCAAACCGCTCATCATTCACGAGCAAAACGCCATTGCAGGCATGAGTAACAAGACCCTAGCTCCCCATTCGGCAAAAGTGCTACAAGCCTTTGACGGGGCATTTAGTGGCATGGGCGACAGGCTCATCACGGTGGGCAACCCTGTACGCAATGCGATTATCAATACCACACCGCCAAGCGAGCGTTATGACGTGGCGGACACATCGCCTTTAAAGGTGCTGGTGGTGGGCGGTTCGCTTGGGGCGAAAGCCATTAACGAAGCGGTGGTGGAACTCTTAAAACTGTCGGACAAGCCCCTAACCGTACGACACCAATGCGGTAAGGACAACCACAACGCCATGTTGGTTGCTTATTCGCAAGCAGGGATTGACACGAGCCGTCATGTGTTTGAAGTCATGCCGTTTATTGATGACATGGCACAGGCGTACAGTTGGGCGGACGTGATTATTTGTCGGGCAGGGGCTTTGACGGTAACGGAGATTGCCAGTGTGGGTGTTGCTCCGATTTTTATTCCGCTACCGCACGCTGTGGACGACCACCAAACCGCCAATGCCAAGAGCCTAACCGAGCATGGGGCAGGGATTTTGTTGCCCCAAAACGAGCTGTCGGGCGAAAAACTTGCCGAGATTCTAGGCAATCTTGACCGCCAAAAATGCCTAGATATGGCAAATAACGCCCGAGCCTTTGCTAAAACAGATACGACCATACAAGTGGCGGATATTGTGGAGCGTGCGGTTAAGGCATGAGTGATACCCCATTAACTCCTTATCAGGTTGTTAGTACGCCTGTATTTGACCGTTGGTTAAGCAAATTACGCAACAGACGTGTAAAAATGCAAATTGCTGAACGTCTTTTTCGTATTGAAAATGAAGGATTTTTTGGCGACATTAATTCAGTCGGTGGTGGTGTTCATGAATTAAGATTTCATGACGGGGCAGGTTATCGTGTGTATTATGTTATTCGTGGCAACGTGGTAGTTATTTTGCTGTGTGGTGGCGATAAAGATAGCCAGCAAGATGATATTAAAAAAGCCAAATTGTTATCATCGGAGATTGACAATGAAAGTGAGTGAATTAAAAAAATTTGACCCAGTTGATTATATGCAAAGCCATGAAGATATTGAATTATTTCTTGAAATGGCAATGACAAATGGCGGTGGCGTAGAGCATATCAAACAAGCCTTTTTGGTGGCTGAAAAAGCCCGTGCCAAATTGGATAAAGAAAATAATGAGATAAGTTTGAACGATTTAATCGCCAGTGCCATTGCCAAAGTAATGACCAATCAAAAAAGTGTTCAGTTTGGTTAATTGGACATTAAAATGTTTTACCATAAAATCAACGACACATTAAGCCTAACCTTGGTGCATTCATCATTTGCCAATCAAATGAATGATATTGTCAATGCTCAAAAAGATTATTTGGGTAAATGGCTCCCGTGGGCGAATAATTTTAGCGAAAATAGCTATCGTGAATTTGTCAAATTTGCCTTACACCAATATGCCGATGATAAAGCCATTCATACTCATATTATTTATGATGATAAAATCATCGGGGCGGTGAGTTTAAATAACATTTATCATCATCTAAAAAAGGCGGAAATTGGCTATTGGCTACACCAAGAGTATCAAGGGCGTGGTATTATGACCCTTGCCGTGCGTGCGATTATGGACATTGCCAAACATACCTATGGCATGGACGTGGTGGACATTAAGGCAGGCGAGCATAATACCCCAAGCCGACAAGTTGCCGAGCGATTAGGATTTGAGTTTTGTGGTATCATTGCCAATAATGAAAACGTCAATGGTGAGATTATTAACCATGCGGTTTATATGTATCGGTTTTGATTGGTATCTACGTTATTTGTATAAATGGATTAAAAAATGACTGCTAATTTTCAATTAAATAAAAAATACAAAAGAAGTGATGTTTTGGATTTGATTGGCGTGCCAAAAGATGAAAATGGTCATCGGGGCGGGGTTTATACAACTGGATATTTTAAGTTTGAAAATGCCTATTATCTATTTGTAAATATTGGCATAGAAGGCAGAACGGGTCATGACTATGATAATAAGTTTTTATCTGATGATGAAATATACTGGTTTGCAAAAAGCAATGCCAAAATGGGACAATCTCAAATACAAGAATTGTTAAACCCAAAAACATCAATCAATCTATTTTATCGTGAAGCCAACAGAGATGATTTTACTTATTTTGGTAAAGTTAAAGCAATATCTTATCAGGACATGAAACCAGTTCAAATTACTTGGCGTATTGTTGATGATATTTAAAAAAATCATTTATTCAACCCATTTAACACCTAAAAAGAGAAAAAGTTATGCCAAATTCAACCAACGTCAAAACCCTGCCCAAACAACTCATTGAAATCCCAGAAATGAGACGGATTAACACCGTGCATTTTGTTGGTATCGGTGGGGCAGGTATGTGCGGTATTGCCGAAGTGCTTGCCAACCAAGGCTATACGGTTACAGGCTCGGACATTAAAGAAAGCGTGGTTACCAAGCGTTTAGAGAGCCTAGGCATTACGGTGTTTATCGGGCATGATTCATCCAATATCAAAAATGCTGACGTGCTGGTGGTGTCGTCCGCCATTGATAAAACCAACCCCGAGATTCAAACCGCTCTGCAAGCCCGACTGCCCGTGGTTCGCCGTGCCGATATGTTGGGCGAACTTATGCGATACCGCCATAGCATTGCGGTGGCAGGGGCTCACGGCAAAACCACGACCACAAGTCTGCTTACCATGATGCTGACCGAAGCGGGGCTTGACCCGACTTATGTGATTGGCGGTAAATTGAATGCGTCTGGCAAAAATGCGTCTTTGGGCAGTAGCCGATACCTTGTGGCGGAAGCGGACGAGTCTGATGCGTCATTTTTGAGTTTGCGTCCTATGGCGAGCATTGTTACCAACATTGACGAAGACCACATGGATACTTATGGCGGTAGTTTTGACAAGCTAAAACAAGCCTACATTCAGTTTTTGCATAATATGCCGTTTTATGGATTGGCGGTGGTGTGTGGCGATGACGATGAGCTATACGGCATGATTGATGACATTGCTCGCCCTGTGCTGACCTTTGGCTTTAAAGAGCATAATGACGTGCAAGCGGTGGACGTGGTGGTGGACGGTACTCGCACGCATTTTACCGTGCTACGCAAAGACCGTGAACCGCTTCGCTTGACCTTAAATATCCCCGGTGAGCATAATGTGCTAAATGCCTTGGGGGCGATTACGCTAGCCACCGATGAAGGCGTGGACGATGAGGCGATTGTGCGTGCGGTGGGTAAATTTGCAGGCGTGGGCAGACGCTTTGAACAGCAAGCGGACGTAAGCCATGACGGGGGAAATATCCTGCTCGTTGATGACTACGGTCATCACCCTGCCGAAGTGCAAGCGACCATTAAGGCGGCACGCCAAAGCTACCCTGACCGCCGTTTGGTGATGATGTTTCAGCCACACCGTTACAGCCGTACACGGGACTGCTTTAGTGAGTTTGTCAATGTGTTATCGCAGGTGGATAAGCTGATTTTACTTGATGTGTACAGTGCTGGCGAAGAGCCGATTAAGGGGGCGAGTAGCAACGATTTGGCTCGTTCACTGCGTGAGCGTGGGCAGGTTGAGCCGATTGTGCTAAGTGTCAATGACAAAGAACAAATCGCCCAAGTGCTAAAAGTTACCCTACACGCCAATGACCTACTTATCACGCAAGGGGCGGGTAATGTGGGGCAGATTTGTTTGGAACTGAGAGATAATAATTTATATTTATAGGGGGTGAATATGCAAACACAGCCTATTCAAAATATCAATCAAGTTATTGGTTATATACAATCATTACCAATCAATCGCCAACAAAAAATGATTGATTGGATAAATGTATTTCAATCAGAAATTGAAAAAGACGAAATGAATGCCAATCAAAACTTTTTTGAATTGTGGCAAAATTGGCATGACAAAAGTGAGATGTTTTTGGATGATGATAATTCTTGGGCAGATACCAAGGATAGAAATGATATTGGGCGAGAAGTGAGTTTTGAATGAAACAGTTAATTTTGCCTGATAATAATATTTTTTCAGAATTAACCAAAAAACAACCTGAAATTAACGTTGTGCAAACATTTGAGCGATGTGCCAAAGATAGAAATAAACAGTTGATTTTAGCAATTACGGTTTGGCATGAATTGTTATATGGCTTGCATAATATTAAAGCCGAAGAAATTAAAAAGAAAGAGCGAATTTCTGCCTTTCTTTTTAATAATGTTTTATCTTTACCGATGTACCACTACACCCAAGAATGTGCCGACATTCACGCCAAAATCCGTGCCGAATGCCGAGCAAAAGGCAAAACTTTGTCTTTTGCCGACAGTCAAATTGCGTCCATTGCCCTAGCCAATAACGCCATTTTGGTAACTCGCAATGTGGACGATTTTAAATATATTGACGGTTTGATGATTGAAAATTGGTTTGATAATTAACCAGCAATAACTTTGTGCAATTTGCACTTTAATTAGAGAATTAAATATATGAACGATGTAACAAAATTTGGTAAAGTTGCCGTGGTTTGCGGTGGTTTTAGTGCCGAGCGTGAAGTGTCTTTAAATAGTGGCAGGGCGGTGCTAAATGCCCTGCTGTCAAAAGGCGTGGACGCTCATCATTTTGACCCACAAGAGACCGACATTTCAAAATTGCGTGAGTATGACCGTGTGTTCAACGTGCTACATGGCACTTTTGGCGAAGACGGCAGTTTGCAAGGCGTGCTTGACGGCTTTAAGATTCCTTATACAGGCTGTGGCGTGCTAGCATCCGCCATTGCCATGGATAAATTTCGTTGCCGTTTGGTATGGCAGTCGCTAGGCTTGCCAAACGTGCCTTATGTGGTTTTGCATGATGATAGTGATTTTGAAACGGTGGAGCGTGAGTTTGGCTTGCCGTTATTTGTCAAGCCTGCTTCTGAGGGTTCTAGCGTGGGCGTGATGATGATAGAAGAGGCGGGTGGTTTGGCAAAGGCGTACCCAAAGCTTAAACAGTATCATGGCGAGATTTTGGCGGAAAAGGCGATTACAGGGGGTGAGTACGCTTGTTCACTACTTGGCGATGACGTGTTGCCAAGCATTCGCATTATCCCCAAGGGCAAGTTTTATGACTATGAAGCCAAATACCTGCGTGATGACACGGTATATCAATGCCCGTCTGACTTGACGCCTGAGCAAGAGCGTGAAATGGGCGAGCTTGCCAAACGTGCCTTTTCTGCCATGGGTGGTCGTGGCTGGTCTCGGGTGGATTTCTTAAAATCCGATGACGGCAAGCTATATGTCCTAGAAATCAACACCGTGCCAGGTATGACTGACCACAGTCTTGTGCCAATGGCAGCCAAGCAGGCAGGGATTGAATTTGCGGATTTGTGTGTGAAGATTTTGGCACAAACCTTGCAATGATAATCTTGTTAGGCAATACAAACAACGAGATAAATAGTGACTTCATATAAAAACAGCTACCTAGCGATGAATTTTACTTTCAAAGCACATTAAAATAAGGTAAAATACACAAATTTTAGCCTTATTTGATTAAAATTTGTCAAATACAAAAATACATGACTGGCAGATTTTGATGATAAATAAGCTTTTTAGTGAGTGTGACCGTGGCAGAGATGGCAGTAGACCGCATCAATCATGAGCGTGCAGAGCATGATGACAAACATTTGTCAAAATCATGGCAATCTGCCTTAGTGACACTTGTCCTGCTGTTTGCCATCGGTTTTTTTACCGTGCAAACCATCGGCAAAAGCCCTGCCAAGCCCATTTATGTGGAGTCATCAAACCTAAATGCCTTTGAGCGTGAGTCGCTGACTGGGGCGGTTTTGCCTTTGGGTGATTTCCCTTTTTTTGGTGGCAATTTACACCAAATCCATGATGAGTTGATGGCGTTATCATGGGTGGAGTACGCCACGGTCAAGCGAGATTGGTATCGTGGCATTGTGGTAGAAGTTGTGCCACGCAAGCCCATCGCTAATTTTGGCAGTCAGGATTTGTTGGATGCTAATGGTGTGGTGTTTAAGCCTGCCAACAAAAGCGAGCTGATGAATGCCGACTTGGTGACTTTGTATGGGTCGGTCGCTGATGTCAATACCATCATGCACAAAATGCGTTATGTCAATGAACGGTTTACCCCCCTTGGTCTAACGGTGAATGATTTGATTTTGACACCCCGTAACACTTGGGTTATTCGTTTTCATAATGGGCTTCGGGTGGTCGTGGATAATGAAAATACCGAGCAAAAATTGTATCATTTGTCAGTGGTGTTAAAAGAGCGATTTGTCGACCGCATTGACGAGATGCAGTCGGTGGATTTGCGTTATAAAAATGGGTTTTCCATTGCGTGGCGAAATAAAAAGTAAAGGCTGATTTGGGGTATATTTAACTTTGTGTTTTTAAGATTTGATTTATTTTGATTTTTTGATAGATTTTTAAGGCAAGTGTTTTGGCAATCTATTTTACTTGTTTTTTAGGGCGGGAAATTTCCCCAATTTGATATATGATACCCGATTCTGACATTCATGCGGTGATTCATCTTAGTTCCACGGCGGTTTATACCATTGTGGGCTATTTTGACGTGCATCACAAAAAAACTCAGGTCATGGGCTTGGGCATTGCCAAAACGGACGCTTTTTTTGGTGGTCAAATCGTCAATCGGGAGCATTTGCTCAGTGCCATCCATAAATCTGTGCGTGAAGCCATTGACATGGCAGGCGTGCAAGTTTCTTATGTGGGTCTGTCCTTTGCCAGTCCTTCCATGAAAGGCGAAAATGGCATTCATGACAAAATCATCACAGGACAACAGCCCACAGGTGGGGGTAAACTTGGGCGTAAGATAACGCATGATGATGTCCGAGATATTTTAAATGAAGCCAAGGCAAGATTGGGTCAAAAAGAGCATAAAGAAGTTCAGCTGTGCCAGCAACGTTTTTGGCTCAATGATGACCAAGATGCCAAAGAAGTGGTGGGTATGCTCGCCAGCAAATTGACAGCAAGCTATCATCTCATCAGCGTGCCTAGCATGTTCTACGCCCAAATCAAGGATTTGCTGACATCTAACAGCTTGGAAGTCCACCCCATGTTTTTTGATGGGGTAACCAGCAGTGAGTATGCCCTAAGTGCTGATGAAAAACAGCGTGGCGTGTGCTTTATTGACATCGGTGCGGCACTGACCAAGGTGTGTTTGTATCAAGAAGGCGTATTGTTATATAGTCGCTGTCTGCCTGTGGGTGGGCAACTGGTGGACATGGACATCGCCAGCACGCTTGGGCTGACCTTGCTTGAAGCCGAATCTTTAAAGAAACATCACGGCTCAGCGAACGCCACCAAGCAAAGCAAAAGCGATTTTATCACACTTAAAAAACGCCATCATGACAGTGAGCTGACCGTGCATTTGTACAAACTTGCCAGTGTTATTGAAGCACGCTATCTGGCACTGCTACATGAGATTTTTGATGAGCTGACCGACAGGGGGCTAGACCAGTTCATGGACATGGGCGTGGTGTTGGCTGGCGGTGGGGCGGACATGAGAGATTTGCCCAGCTTGATAGAAAGGCAGTTTGGCGTGAGCGTACGTCAAATGGACATTAACACCAAAGTGTCAGTACACACACAGATGATGAGTGATGAAAATATTGGTTTATTAAAAACACACCTGTCCGACCCTAAGTTGCACAGCATTTTGGGGGCACTCATGTATTATCAAAGTGAGCAGTATGCTCGTGATGAGCGTGGGCAATTTGGTGAGATGGACGGGCTTGGATTGTTTGGGCGTATCGGAAAAAGATGTCAATCATGGCTTGATAAGTTAAAAGAATTGTTATAAAACTTCCAACCGTTGTCCATTAAAGGCTTATTTCAAGCCAATCACTCACCCTACTATTTAATATGGGGTGAATTGGTGTTATAATGTCAAAATATTTTCTATGTCACTATGATAAAAGAATTCGGAGAAACAAATGTCTAAATATGGTCTTGACACAGATGATGGTCAAGTAAATTACGGTAAAGCTCGTTTTATCGTGTTTGGTGTGGGCGGTGGTGGCGGTAATGCCGTGGAACATATGGTGCAAGAAGGTATTAATGGCGTGACGTTTGTTGCTGCCAATACTGACCGTACTGCCCTTGATAATTTGACCGTGCCACATAAGATTCAGCTTGGTTCAGAAGGTCTGGGTGCAGGTGGCAACCCCGAAGAAGGTCGCCGTTACGCCGAAGAAGACGAAGATGAAATCCGCTCAATGTTAGATGGCTACAACATGGTGTTTATTACCGCAGGCATGGGCGGTGGCACAGGTACAGGTGCTGCTCCTGTGGTGGCTCGCATTGCCAAAGAGATGGGTATTTTGACCGTTGCTGTGGTGACCACGCCCTTTGACTTTGAAGGCAAAAAACGCATGAAGTCTGCCAAAGATGGCGTTAGTCAGCTGACAGAGTTGGTTGATGCCATCATCACCATTCCCAACCAAAAGCTGTTAAAGATTTATAAGCAAATCTCTTTTACAGATGCCCTTAAAAAAGCCGATGATGTGCTTCTGCACGCGGTAAGTGGCTTGGTACAAATCGTGGATACGGCGGATAATGTGGTGATTAACACCGATTTTAGAGACGTGCGTACTGCGATGACTGCCAAAGGCTATGCGATGATGGGTATCGGTCGTGCCAGTGGTGATGACCGTGCCAGACAAGCTGCCGAGAAAGCCATTCGCTCGCCACTGCTTGATGACATTCGCCTTGAAAATGCCAAGGGGTTGTTGGTGAACATTACCGCCGCTGAGCTGATGATGAGTGAACCTGAAGAGATTGCCGAAGCATTGTCATCGATTGCTGACCTAGAAGAAGGTAATATCTTCTATGGCTATGTCCAAGATGAGAGCATGGGCGATGAGATTCATGTCACGGTCATTGCTACGGGTTTGACCTTGGATGACCGTCCAAAAGTGACCATACAACAAGCCCCGATTCAGAACCTACAAACTGCTCCGGCAGGTCATGTCAGTGCCTTAGAGAGTCAGCAACAAGCACAGCAGGCTCAGCCACAGCAAGCCCCCCAGTCGGTTCAAGCACAGGCTCAGCCACAGACCGCCCCGCAGGTCAAAACACGCATTGATGTGAATAGCTACCTAAAATCACAACAACACAATAAGTAGCATGTTCTTTGTGTAAACCCTGCCATTGGTGGGGTTTTGTTTTATTTGATGGTAAAATAAACAGCAAAATAAAATGGATAATCTATGATAAAAGTGGACTTACACAGCCACAGTACCTGCTCCGATGGGACATTCTCCCCTGCTCATGTGGTCAAGTTGGCTCATGAGACGGGTATCGAAGTTTTTGCCTTGACCGACCACGACACCACCGCTGGCATTGATGAAGCACGGCAGACGGCGGATGAGCTGGGCATGCGTTTGATTGATGGGGTGGAGATTAGTTGCCATCATCAGATGAATGGTGGCTATGGCAAAAATAAATCCACAACCAAGACCATTCATGTGGTCGCCCTTAATTTTAAGGATAAAGAGCGATTAAATCAAAAACTTAACCATTTACAAAACTCTCGGGAAACTCGTGGTCATGCCATTGTGGTAAAGATGGCAGGGATATTGACAGACATGGCGGATTTTGCTCACATTGATGAGCAGGTATTATGGCAAGCGGTATTGGATAAGGCAAAAGGCAATGCCAAAGCGGTGGGGCGAGCTCATATTGGACAAGTATTATTTGAGCTGGGTGTGGTGCGGACGGTGCAAGATGCTTTTGATAAATATTTAGCAGATGATAAGCCAGCTTATGTTGCCATTGATAGCTTAACCATGGGTCAGACCATAGAGCTAATCCATGAATGTGGTGGGATTTCGGTGCTGGCTCACCCCGCTCGCTATGATTTGTCCGCCACTCGTGTGCGTAAGCTCATCGCTGATTTTGCTATGCTGGGCGGTCAGGCGATTGAGTTGCCTAGCCCTAGCGAGCCTATATCCACCCGAGCGATGATAGATAGATGTGTGGCAGAGCATGGACTCATGGTGTCGGTAGGGTCGGATTTTCATGGGGCAAACATGCCATGGCGAAAACTTGGACAAGTCGCCACGCCTAAGGCGGAGCAGGTGGGAGTGTGGGAGCGGTTTTAATGATTTTTAGTCAAATTCTCACATAAGGCAAACAGCACGCTGGTGGCAAAACTGCCAGTGGGTAACTCAAAGTCTAGCGTTAGACTGCCATCATGCCATCGCCAGTTTAACTCATGAACCCTTAGGCGTAGGGGACGTTGGGCAAGTTTGACCCCGACTTTTAACAGTCCGTTTTTGATGAGTTCATATTCATCTTGTGCCAATACTGCCTGATAAATGCGTAGGCTCTCATCGGTATTTTTTGGCTCGCCCACCCCAAACAGTGGGGCGGTGGGGTGAATGTCCTGCTCTGATACTCGTCTAATGATCTCATCGTCAATGTCGGCACAAAAAATAGAACCCGTCCCGTCTAGGTTAAACACATCGCCTGCCACCGCCTTATCCCAACTGCCAAGCCGTACTCGCTCACTAAGTAAGGCATTAAACAGCATGCTTCTGGCGGATGACACATATAGGCTGTGCTTGTCCATGTCTTTTTTAAAGGGTTTATAAGGCTTGGCAGATGAGAGTATTTTTTCAAAAAAGGCTTTGGCTTGGTTGATGTTATCGCCATCATGCCCAAAGCGTTGCTCACCAAAATAGTTAGGCACGCCTGCCTGTTTGATGTGAGTAAGCTGTGCATTGATGGCGGATGTCTCGCCTGCCACTTGTCTTAGCGTGATGGTAAAGGCATTGGCTTTGTGCGTGCCACGGTGGAGTTTTTTGTCATGCCAGCGATGAGCGATGAGCGTTAGGTCTTCGCTCTCTTTTAAATGGTTTTTGATAAACTCATCAAACCTTCCCGCAGGCAGAGTACGCTTGGGCAATCTTAGGCTAAACCATTGATACGTCTGGGCGTGGCGGTCTTTTAGTCCCGAGTAGCCAACATCACGCATAAGAATGCCTGCCCAGTCCGCCAAGAGTTTGGCGACAAAGGCGGTATTCATGCCGACTTTGCAGACATGCACCCACAAATGCTCGCCTTGCCCACTAAAATCAACAGCCATCAGCTCCTTGACAATGAAATCAGCAGGATAAGTCTTAAAATCAGCCGAGATGATGGTAGGGGCAAAAGGACGATGTGGGGCGTGATGAGTCATGACGATGTTCTTGAACAATGATAAATTAAAAACGCCCAAGTAAAAACTCGGGCGTTTGTATTGTAGCATGTTTGGCGAGTATTGCCAATCATTTTGCCAATTGTTATCAGGGCAATCGCACTATATTTAATTTTTAGCAAATAAAATTATGTTTTTGAAGAAATTGGCAATTTTTAGACACAAATTATTTAAAAACTCACCAAACCAATTATATTTTGAATAATTTATTAAAAATATATTTAGATAAAATTAACTATAAATACTAAATTTGCTTGATTTTTAATCAATTTCATGTAAAATTTTGTAGTGCGATTGCCCTGCAGTTGTTATTCTACGATATGAACCGTGCGGTCGCCTTGGGGCTGTACAGGGCGGTTGTTGCCGTTGTAGAGCTTGGCAAGGGTATTTAGCTGTTCGCTGTCAGCAGTGATTGGCTTGGCTTTTAGTAGCCACTGCACTTGCTCTGAGCAAGGTGGGGTGGTTAGTGAGCCGTTGTAAGCATAGGTGGGGCTGTTGGTGGGCATGATGGTGGCGACATTAAAGGATGATAATGTGCCTGTGTATTTGCCATCTGTGGGTAGGTCGGTTAGGATTTTGCCAAGGTTGATGTTGGTTGCCCCCTTTTCTACCAATACACCAATCACTGCCAGACCGCCATTGGCATTTTGATGAACAAAGTGAATCTCTAATGGATAAAACGCATTCATCACGGTGTGTTCACTAGGCACGTGGTAGTGAAATTGTAGTAACTTATAGTCCACGTCATTCACATTTAGGGTGTTTTTGTCGTCTTTGGCATTAAAAGAGATGGTGTGACCGTTATTGACCACCTCAAAGTCGCTGGCGGTGTAGTTAGGCGCTAAGTTAAAGTTGCCGTCGCCATCAGGGCGTGGCTTAACCACGGTGTCGATGTTGATGGGTGATTGTTCTTAACCTGTTTTACATAGGCGGTTTACTTCGATGTCGCCCCAGTTCTCTGGTGGTACGCTACTGCCAGCATAGCCCCAATGTGCGTGGTCGTGATGATGGTGGTCGTGCCCGTGATGGTGGTCATGATGAGCGTGCCCATGAGTGTGGTGGTACAAGCAGACAGAGCTAAGGCAAGTACGCTGATGGCAAGAGTAGGCTTTAACATGGTGTGTCCTATGAGATGAATTAAGGGAATAAACAGTCGTGCATTAAAATGCTAAATGGCATTATAGCCCAAATTTTGCCTGTATGTTACCCGTTTAACCCATAAAAAAGACATCTCGTAACTTTATAGCAATAAATAGCGGTAAAAATGTTACTATATATCAATTATTTATAAGAAGTGATGAATTTACTATTGATACATGTCCTTGCCCATTTCAAGCACCAGCATTTGATAAACCACTGCCAGCCCTTTATCAAGAAGTTCTACATTATTGGTAGGATTGCCCAGAGCGATAATGGGCGTAAACATATAAACTTCGCCATTTTGCAAATTGCCGTGGCGTTTTTGGGCGGACAAAAACAAATCCAGCCTTAGCCACTCTTGGCGAAAGTCATCATCGGTTAGAGTCTCGTCAAGAAAATCATCAAAATCCCAGTCTAACACTTCGCATTTGCGATATTGGATATCTAGCAAGCACACATCTTCATCACCAACATCGCTTAAACGGCGATAATAAAACATGTCGCCAAAGGCATTGATTGCAAATGGGGTATAGTTTTCTTGTTCGCTGTCTAGCCATCGCCATAAGTTTTCTTCGTAGTCTTGGGGGTTGATAAATTCAATCAGTCCATCACCGTATTTGCCAAAACCTGTCGTTTGCCAAATGTCAATCAGTCTAGACGGTACTTTATGGCGATAGCTTGCGATGATGTGTGGGGGTACTGCTTGCACATCGGTTGCAGGATAATAACTTTCAAAAGGCGGTTTTTGCTCGCCATGATTGTTCTTTTGTATCATAACCGCCTGTGGAGCAGGTGGTGTTTCTTGCATGGCATGATTGATGTCAAGTGGCAACATGGGTTTTTTATCCTTGTGTTTTAAAATAAAAGATTTGATAATTAACAAGGTATCTAGTATTGATTTAAAAATCAGTAAAAATAAAGCAATGACCGATAATGATAATACGCGGAAAATGGCATAAAGCAGTTTAAACATATTTGTCAATGAGATAGAATGCAGTCCAAATTTTATCATAATTAAGGCTAAGTCTGTAAGATTGCCATAAAACGACAAAACCGCCCAAGTTGAGCGGTTTTGTTTGTATGGATGTTAGCTGTCTTGTCTGTCATTTTGACGCAGACGCTCTTCCCAAAATGTGGCGTTTTTGATACCAAATTTGGCAGGATCAAAGGTGATACGCTGACCCGATTTACGCTGTGCTTCATAGTCGGCAAGCATTCGCATGGTAACCCGAGACCCCATAAAGAACATAATCAAGATACCGATGATGTTCAGCCACGCAGTCATACCCACGCCCACATCGCCCCATGCCCAGATAGCCCCAGCACTGTTCAACGCACCGTAGCCCACCATGATAAGAATGATGACTTTGGCAATCATCAGCCCTGTTTTTTGAGCTTGCTTACCGATGAATCTTGACAGATATACCACATTAATCTCGGCGATGTGGTAGTACGCCAAAATCGTGGTAAAGGCAAAAAAGAAAATGGCAACAGCAATAAAGTAGTTACCAAACGCCCCAAAAGTCGTCTCGAGTGCCATCTGAGTAAAGGCAGGTGTGCCAATCTCAACGCCAGCATCGATATTTTGGACGATGAACTGCCCTGTTTCAAGCGTGCCTTGGACGTTGTACGTTCCCATGGTCAAAATCATAAAGGCAGTTGCCGTACACACAATAAGCGTATCCACATAAACAGAGAACGCCTGTACAAGACCTTGCTGAGATGGGTGGTCTACTTCGGCAGCCCCTGAGTGGTGTGGACCTGTACCTTGACCAGCTTCGTTGGAATAAACGCCACGCTTGACACCCCAGCCAATCGCCGCTCCAAAACCTGCCATTGGGTTGAAGATATCGCCCATGATAAGCCCAAAGACCGCAGGAATTTTGTCAAGGTTCATGACCATGATAAGCAGGGCAAGCACAATGTAGCCGACCGCCATAAATGGCACGACAATCTCAGCAAAGCTTGCAATACGCTTGATACCGCCTAGGATAATCACGCCCACCGCAACCACAACAACCGCCATGACGGCAATGCGTAGCGTACCGACTTCTAGCCCCAAGAAATTGACCAAATTGCCTTCGCCTGTGATGCGAGTTACTGCACTAGCGACACCATTAGCCTGCACCCCTGGCAAAAACACGCCACACGAGATAATCATCGCCACCGCAAAGAGTATGGCGTACCATTTTTGTCCCAAGCCTTTTTCAAAATAATAGGCAGGGCCACCACGGTATTGCCCTGTGATGGGGTCTCGCTCTTTGTAGATTTGTGATAACGTACTCTCAGCGTAAGCGGTGGACGCTCCCAAAAATGCCACCACCCACATCCAAAATACCGCCGATGGGCCACCAAAGCCGATGGCAGCCGCCACCCCTGCAATGTTACCCACGCCCACACGGTTGGCAAGTGCCACCACAAATGCCTGAAAGGACGAAATCCCGTCATCGCTTTTGGTTTTGCTAAATACAAGGCGTATCATCTCGCCAAACAGTCGTAACTGTACAAAACGGGTCATAATGGAATAAAATAGCCCTGCCCCAAGACACAGATAAATCAAGGCAGGACTCCAAATAATCCCGTTTAGCCAATTAACAATCTCATTCATAGTCATCGCTCCCTATGCGTTTGCAATCATGACAAATAAAAAGTAAAATCAACTCCAAGCTTAACCGATTGATTTGGCAAAACAAACCGCAAGCAATTTGTCCATATCTAGATTTCCTGCAAAACCCCAAATTAAAGAAAACCGTTCGTGGTGAGCTTGTCGAACCATAACGGTTTTCCGCTACCCTTCGACAGGCTCAGGGCGAACGGAAAACTAGTTTTGCAGGAAGTTTTCTAAAAATCCAAAGCCATCAATAAACATTTTAAGTCAAGCTAGGATGCGTTGAATAAAAATTTAAGTGTTCACAATTTGCCATACTTTTTTAAAAAAATCTACAATTTTTTAATGTTTTTTACAATTTTTTGGTTTTATTAAGTTTTTTGTTGTTATTTTTAAGATAGATTTAATATAAAATGATGGCAAAAAACCTTGTAAATTCCAATTATTTATCTTGTAAATCCCAATTATTTAAAGACAAGCTACATTTTTTTACTTGCATTTGACGGACAAATCTTTATTATAAGCATAACTTTTTATTTTATATTCAAAAGGCAATTTATGAAAAAACTCATCACATCAGCCCTGCTTGCCAGCACCCTAACTCTATCAGGTTGTGGTTATAACAACTTGCAAGCCCTAGACGAAGACACCAACGCCAAATGGTCGGAAGTGGTGAACCAGTACCAACGCCGTGCCGACCTTGTGCCAAACCTTGTGGCGGTGGTGGAGCGTTATGCCGAACACGAAAAAGAAGTGTTGACCGAAGTCGCCCAAGCTCGCTCTCGTGTCGGTAGCGTTCAGCTCACCCCTGAGACCCTAAACGACCCCAACGCCATGAAGCAATATCAAGAAGCTCAGGCGGGCATGACATCTGCCTTATCACGGCTGATGATGGTAACCGAAAATTACCCACAGCTCAAAGCGGACGGTATGTTCCAAGACTTACAAGCCCAGCTAGAAGGCACCGAAAACCGCATTACGGTCGCTCGTAACAACTATATCCAAAGCGTGCAGGGCTATAACACAACGGTTCGCCAGTTCCCAACCAACCTAACCGCCAAAGTGTTTGGAATGCAAACCAAAGCCAATTTTAGCGTGGAAAATGAGCAAGCCATTAGCACCGCCCCAACGGTCAATTTTGGCAATAATAGCAATAATGCCAATACAGGTTCGGCAACAGCAGGGGCAAATACAGGCTCGGCAACCGCCACGGCTCAATAACCTTGCATGTTTTGTAGGGGTAAATTGCAATTTACCCTTATTCCCTTTATAAAAATATTCGGTGGTGGCTCAAAAAGTATGCTGAATTAGGTTTTCCGTTCGCCCTTGTATCAACCCAACACCAAACCTAGATTATCTGCTAGAATGTTGTTGGGTTATACAAGCAAAGAGAACACGGGTTCGCCCTTAGTGTCTTAACACTGGTGCTCAGATGGTGTCCTTTGCTTGTCATCTTAACTCTGAATGGTATCTAAGTGCGTTTATTAAAACAGACACTGCATAAACAAGGCAAGAGACAGATGATACACTATATTGGCATAGACATCAGCAAAGCAAAGTTTGATGTTGCATTTATAAACCCAAGCACAAATAAAGTAAAAACCAAGGTTTTTAACAACAACAAAGCAGGCTTTGATTTACTGCTTGCTTGGTTAAAAACCAATGTCAGCAATCATCTTGATGAGCTACACATCATCCTAGAAGCAACAGGGGTTTATCATGAACACCTAAGTGAGTTTCTTGATGATAATAATATCAAGCAAAGCATTGTCAATCCTAACTATGTCCGCAAATTTGCAGACAGTTTGGGGGTAATCCATAAAACTGATAAAAAAGACAGCATTATTTTATCAAGGTATGGTTATAGCCACAAGCCTGAGGTTTGGGTAGCACCTAGCATTGAAGCCAAACAGCTAAAAGCTCTATTGGCTCGCTTAGAAGCACTCAAAGAAGATTTGCAACGAGAGCAAAACCGACAAGAGTTGCTCTTATCACCCAATCTGCCCGATTTGGTTAAAGCATCCATGCAAACAGTCATCAGTGTCCTTCAAGAGGAAATTGCCAAACTCACCAAAGACATTGATGACTTTGTTGACAAACACCCAAGTTTAAAGCAAGACAAAACCTTACTTGAAACCATTGACGGTATTGGTTCTGTTATTGCCAAAGAAGTGGTATGCTTAATACATACCAAACAATTTAAAAAAGCCTCACAGATGGCTTCGTTTTTAGGCTTAATACCCAAACAAAGACAGTCAGGTGTCTTTAAGGGAGCAACCAAACTGTCCAAACAAGGGCAAGTCTCTTTGCGTGCTAAGCTGTATATGTCTGCAATGAGTGCCATTCGTTATAATAGCACCATTAAGGCATTTTATGAACGATTACAACAAAACGGTAAAACCAAAATGCAAGCCTTATGTGCTTGTATGCGTAAATTGGTACATATCTGTTTTGGTGTTATCAAAACCCAAACATCCTTTGAGCAACAAGTATCTTTAAGTTAGTTTGTAAGATACTAGATACCAGATACTTAAAAAACCATTGACTTAGGTGGGGTATCATGGTATCTGAGCTATGCCTGCGGGTGGCGGAAAACCGTTATGGTTCGACAAGCTCACCACGAACGGTTTTCTGTTTAGCATACTTTGCAAACCAGAGCTAAACATTCATTAAGATTAAGATTATCATAAAAAGGCAACCCATGACCCCAATCACAACCCGTTATCGTTCATTATTTGCCACGCTTGGCATGAGTGTGGTGCTTGGGGTCGGTGTACCTGCTTTTGCCAACAACACGGCAACCGCTACCGCTCCCAACGCCCAAAACACCGCCATAGCAACCGCTGATGCTCAGAGCGAAGGGCAAGCGGTGGAGAATTTGATTGTTTTAAATGAATTAAATAAAGCCAAAAATCAAGCCCAACAATCCCAAAATCAAGCCCAAGCAAACAGCCAAACGACAGCCACACCACGCCAATCCACCGCCCCTGCGGTTGCTCATGACAAGCTGATTTTAAACAATCCCGTTGTTGATGAAGCCCATATTTTGACCGCCAGCGAAAAGGCTCATTTGGAGACTCAGCTAAGACGAATTTATGATGATGGCTTGGCTCAAATGGCGGTGGTCATCGTGCCGACCACAGACGGCATGGATATTTTTGATTATGCTATCAATGTGGCGAACCGTTGGCAACTTGGGCAAAAAGACACCGATGAAGGCATTTTAATGGCGGTGGCGATTAACGACCGCAAATTGCACATCGTTACGGGCTATGGCGTGGAAGGCGTGTTGCCCGATGCCAGTTTGAACCGCATTATCCGTGAAGACATCACACCCAGTTTTAAGACAGGGGCATACGCCCAAGGCATATCGGCAGGGATTGCACGCATTGACGAACGGCTACGAGCCGACCCCGAGACCCTTGCCCGAGCGGACGCACAGCAGATAAGTGCCGATGAAGAGATTAGCGTGGTGCCGTTTTTTATTTTTGCCATGTTTTTTGGTACGGTGTTAAGCGGTGCTTTGGGGCGGTTTTTGGGGGCAAGCGTGTCCACAGGCGGTTTTGTGCTACTGGCGACTTTGTTTGGCGTGGGGCTACTGACCGCCATTGGAGCAGGCATTTTGCTTTGGATATTGCTCATTCTTGGCGTGTTTTCAAATGGCGGACGGCGTGGCGGTGGCACTTATGTCGGCGGTGGCGGATTTGGTGGCTCTGGCGGGGGCTTTGGGGGCGGTGGGTTTGGCTCTGGTGGCTTCGGTGGGGGTGGTGGCGGATTTGGCGGTGGCGGAGCAGGTGGCTCTTGGTAAATGATTGAAAAAGAAGGATAAAAATATGAGACACATTCCCCAAAAAAGCTCAGCACGCCTGTTTCGCCAGCTCATTTTTGTGCCATTTTTGCACAATCGCTGGCTCACTGCCGAACTCAAAATTGCCCTTGCCGAGCGTATCGCCCGAGCCGAAAAAGGTCATCGTGGCGAGATACGCCTTATCATTGAAAATCATCTGCCGATTGGTATCGCTTATGATAATGACTGTCGTGGGCGTGCCTTACAGCTCTTTGGCGAATATGGCGTATGGGACACCGCTCACAATACGGGCGTGCTGATTTATGTCAATCTGTGCGAGCATGACCTTGAAATCATTGCTGACCGTGGCATTGATACGTATGCCTGCGATGACTGGCAAAATCTATGCCAAAATACGCTCACTTATTTTAAAAAAGGCGACATGGCGGACGGCTTGGGGTGGCTTATTGATGAGATTGGGCGACTTTTGAATCAATATTTCCCCTGTGATGATTTAAGTGGCAATGAATTGCCTGATAATGTGGTGTATCTAAGGTAGGTAAAAATGAACGCAAACACAGCTTTTTATTGGACTTATTGCACTCTTTATCGGGCTATTTATCATCGCCTTAGCTAAGCCCTATTTTGCCAAAAAGACTGCCAGTATTGATGATTTTAAACGTGAACTTGGTAGGCTACTACCCAGTCATGACCTAATGATAAAACATGGTTCGCAATCTCGTATCATCGTAAGCCTAGACGGCATTCAAAAGGCGATTGTGATTATGGATAAACCAAAAGCGGATTATGTTATGGGTGGCTTGCCGATTTTTACCACGGATAAAGTGGGCAAACTAAAACCCATTGCCGATAAAATCGGGGCGAGTGCGGTGGTGGTGAATTAGCTTAATTTGCCTTTATGGAGATTTTTTAAAATAAAATAAAACAATGCTTACTTCATTTTTAACTTAAAATGGTAACTTATTGATTGTTCCATAATTATTTTTTGGGTTTTTGAGTTGTAGGGATGAATCATATTCGCCCTTGATAAACCAATCACTTATATAAAAGTTGAGAATGGAGATGCTTTAAAAAATTTATAAAATCATCAATGCTTGCCAAGCTTAAAAACCCTACCAATGATAAAATCTACCAATGCATTAGATGTGCCCTAAATCATCCCCAAAGCCATAAGCCCCCTAAGTATCCCATCGTCATCATGGCGTGGACAGACATAATCCGCCACAGCTTTTAGGCCGGGGTGAGCGTTACCCATTGCCACGCCAAAGCCGACTGATGAGAGCATTTCGATGTCATTTAGCCCATCACCAAAGGCGACAGCGTCCGCCATGGACAGACCCAGTGCGTCTAGCACCGAGCGAATACCCCGAGCCTTTGAGCCGTGGACGTCTAGGATGTCCACGCCAAAGACGTGCCAGCGTACGGTTTTTAGGTCGCCCCTTAGGACAGATGAGAGCTGGGCGGTGTGGTTATTTTCATAAAATGCCAGCATTTGATAGACGGGTGTGCTCATGTCAAACGACTCTGTCACACGATAGGGGATGTGTAGCGATGTCAGGGCTTGCACCATGTATTCATCGGGGCTGACCGTGACAATCTCATCACGGGTCATGTAGCCATGGGCGATACGCTCGCTATGTAGGTAGGTGGTGGTGTGGGTCAGTTGAGCGTGCGTCAAGGGAAAATGGGTCAGGCATTTACCCTGATACTCGTTATACTGCCCGTTAATCGTCACAAAAATGTCAATGCCAATCTCGTCGATAAGCTCATTAATACAAGGCGGGAACACGCACAGACCACGCCCTGTGGCGATGGCGACCATGATACCACGCTCTTTTAGGGCGTGCAGGGCGGTTTTGGTGCTGTCTAAAATGCGATTTTCGTATTTGATGTAGAGCGTGTCATCGATGTCAAAAAAGACGATTTTGGGGGTGGTGGGCGTGGTGGCAGGCGTGGTGTTCATGAGCGTTTTTCATTGAAAATTTACCTATTTTATGCAAAAATAACCACATTTGCAAATCTTGCTGATTTGTGATGATTTTGATTTAAAGACACCAAAAGGCAACTCATGACCACACCCGATTTAGAACCGACCTTGCACCAACGCCGTATTATCTATCAAGCTCGCCGTGGCTTAAAGGAGCTTGATTTTTATATTGACCCTTATGTCAAAAGCCACTATCTCACCGCCGATGAGCAAGAACAGCTTGCTTTTGAGCGACTCTTAGAACATGAAGACCCTGATTTGTTGTTGTTTTTTTTGGGGCAGGCAAGCCCTGATGATGTTGAGATAGGCTCGCTCATCGATAAGATAAAAGCACTTAGACACACCCAGTCGCTCTGATGTTTATTGATACCGCCATCACACAGGTCGCTCATGACTTGCCCATCAAGGCTGGCGTGCTTATCATCACGCTATTACTGATGGCGGTAATGGATGTGCCGTGGTGGCAGTATGCCATGGTGGGCGTGGTGTGGGCAGTGTGCCTATGGATGGATAAAATGCGTGCCATCCCGATACATGAGCTGTCCGCCCATGCTCCTGATGATGTGTGGTATCTGGGCATGTATGATGGGGTGGATAGGCAGGTATGGCAGGCGTATCTGTCGGATGTGGCGGCGATGGGGCGAAGGGTGACGATGACGTTTCGTGTTGTCGTGCCGTTTGAGATAACGCACCGAGTAACCATTCATCATCGTATGGTGTCAGAGCAGGATTTTCGCCGATTGGTGTCACTACAAATATAGGAAGAGCTGATGACCACGTCTATTTACACCGCCAAAGCTGTCAAAGACTGGGAGAATCGCTGGTTTGCAGATGGTAACAGCTCGTTTGGTCTGATGAAACAAGCAAGTCTTGCACTGTGTTTGCAAGTCATTGATTTTATCAATAAAAACAACATCTCCCAAGCCGACATCATCGCATGGTGTGGTGTGGGCAACAATGGCGGAGATGGCTACCTGACGGCAAAATATCTGGCAGATAGACTGGATAATGAGCATTTTAATGTACAAATCATCGCTCCAAATCCACCAAAAAGCGTGGACGCTGTCCGTGCTAGGTCGCTATGTATAGGCGTGCCAATGCATGATGATGTGGGTGGTGTCATTCGAAAATTTGAAAAAGTGATTCATCTGGATGCGTTGTTTGGTAATGGGCTAGACAGAGAGCTTGACAAAGCACATCAAGACATCATTCACGCCTTTAACGCCCAAACAGGCACCAAAATCGCCCTTGACGTGCCAAGCGGTCTGCACCCTGATAGGGGTATTCCTTTGCCTGTGTGTGCGGACGTGAACATGACCTTGTGTATCATGGGGCTAAAAATGGGATTGTTTGTTGGGGTGGCAAAGGACTTTGTGGGGCAAGTTGTTAATCTGCCTTTGATACCGCCTGATGATGAGCTGTTGGCGGTGGCGTATCTGTCGGATAAACCAAAACCGCCCACACGCCAAAGCACCGCCCACAAAGGCGACTTTGGTACGGTGGCGGTCGTGGGTGGTCATCGGCGTATGGGTGGGGCGGTCATCATGGCAAGCCAGATGGCGATGAGCATGGGGGCAGGGCGAGTTACGGCAATCTGTCATGCCACGCACCACAGTGCCATGCTGACCCGCTCGCCTAATGTCATGGTGGCGGACATTGATGAGATGAGCGTGGAGAGCTTGGCAGGGTTTGACCGTGTGGCGTTTGGTATGGGGCTTGGGCGTGATGCGTGGGCAGAGATGATTTTTGATAAAGTTATGGATAGGGTGGTTCATCATGCCTTTGATAGGATGGTGCTGGACGCTGATGCGTTGTACTTTTTGGCAAAAAATCCGTGCAAACTGCCCAATCATGTCATCTGCACGCCCCATTCGGCAGAGTCGGCACGTCTGCTTGGCGTGAGTGTGGCGGACGTGGATAATGACAAGCTAGGCACGCTATATCGCCTGCATGAGCGGTATGGCGGACAATGGGTTATCAAAGGGGCAAATACGCTAAGTTTTGACGGCACAAGGGTGCAAGTTTGCCCATTCGGTAATGCCTTTATGGCAACCGCAGGCATGGGGGATGTGCTGGCAGGTATGCTTGTTGGAGCAGACATGAATGTGCATGACGTGGTGGTGTGGCACGCTCTGATGGGTGATAGGCTCGCTGATGGGGCGATGTTTGGCATTCATGCGTGTGACATGGCGGACGTGGCAGGCGAGATGGTTTGAAATCAGACAGGGCAAAATAGACAAAAAGTCAAGGTTTCACAGACAGGATAAAGCAAATACCATCAAAAAATTGACAAGTGATTGTTTTTGCTTGTCATTTTTTATGACTAAATCTGCCAAAAATTTATCCCCAAAAGCTGTGGATAATCCTGTGGATAACTTTGTAATTTTGTGTAAAAACACTGTAATGATGGGTGGTTATGGTTGATTGGTTGAAATTTATACATAATTTTATAAAAAATAATACATTTAAAATCAATAAGTTATAAGTATAAATTTGCTTAAATTTTGTCAGATTAGACAGTTATCACAAAATGTTTCACAGGACATCAAGAATAAAACGCCCTGTGGATAAGTGTAGGTTTTGACATTTATCAAAGATTTGTCCATAAAAAATCCTGCCATAACGACAGGATTTTTTGGATAGCTAAGTAGCTGATAATGGCTAGGCGATTACATCATGCCGCCCATGCCACCCATACCGCCCATGCTAGCACCCATATTAGGGGCTTCTGGGGCAGGTTTGTCGGTAATCATCACCTCGGTGGTGAGCATAAGACCTGCCACGCTGGCGGCGTGTTCTAGGGCGGAGCGAGTTACCTTGGCAGGGTCAAGAATGCCCATTTCTAGCATATCGCCATACTGACCTGTGGCAGCGTTGTAGCCGTAGTTGCCAGAGCCGTTTTTGACTTCATTGACAATCACAGACGCTTCATCGCCAGCGTTGGTTACGATTTGGCGAAGTGGAGCTTCCATGGCACGGCGTAGGATATTGATGCCTGCGTTTTGGTCGTCATTTTCGCCTTTTAGTTCAGCCAATGCAGACAATGCACGCACTAAGGCAACACCACCCCCTGGTACGATGCCTTCTTCTACCGCCGCACGGGTGGCGTGTAGAGCGTCATCAACACGGTCTTTTTTCTCTTTCATTTCGGTTTCGGTGGCAGCACCGACTTTAATGACCGCCACACCGCCAGAGAGTTTGGCAACACGTTCTTGCAGTTTTTCTTTGTCGTAGTCAGACGTAGATTCTTCGATTTGACGTTTGATAGATTCAACACGGCTGTCAATTTGAGCCTTGTCGCCTGCTCCGTCCACAATCACGGTGTTTTCTTTACCAACGGTGGTTTTCTTGGCTGTGCCTAAGTGTTCCAAAGTTGCAGTTTCTAGGCTTAGACCCACTTCTTCTGAAATCACAATACCGCCTGTCAAAATGGCGATGTCTTGGAGCATGGCTTTACGTCTGTCGCCAAACCCGGGGGCTTTAACGGCACAGGTTTTTAGACCGCCACGCAAGTTGTTTACCACCAAAGTTGCCAACGCTTCATTTTCCACGTCTTCGGCGATGATAAGTAGCGGACGGCTGGTTTGCATGACTTGTTCTAGTAGTGGCACAATCTCACGGATATTGGCAATCTTTTTGTCCACAAGTAGGATAAAGGGATTGTCAAATTCGCAGGTCAAGCTGTCTTGCTTGTTGGCAAAGTAAGGGCTGATATAGCCACGGTCAAACTGCATACCCTCAACCACTTCTAGGGTGTCTTCAAAGCCTGAACCCTCTTCTACGGTAATCACGCCTTGCTTGCCGACAGTTTTCATCGCTTCTGAGATAAGCTCGCCAATCTTGGTATCGGAGTTGGCTGAAATTGAACCCACCTGAGCTATCGCTTTAAAGTCATCGGCAGGGGTAGACAGGGCGTGGATTTGCTCAACGGCAACACGAGTCGCCTTGTCAATACCACGTTTTAAATCCATAGGGTTCATGCCAGCAGCGACAGTTTTCATGCCCTCTACTAGGATAGCTTGGGCAAGTACGGTGGCGGTAGTCGTGCCGTCCCCTGCCACGTCATTGGTTTTTGAAGCCACTTCACGGACAAGCTGAGCTCCCATATTTTCAAATTTGTCTTCAAGCTCAATCTCTTTTGCCACGCTCACACCGTCTTTAGTGATGGTTGGTGCTCCAAAAGATTTGTCAATCACCACGTTACGACCTTTTGGACCTAGGGTAACTTTTACGGCATCTGCTAGGATATTGACACCGTCAATCATTTTTTCACGGGCGGATACGCCAAATTTTACATCTTTTGCCATGTTTATTCTCTCTTAGATTTTTAAATTAAAATGGTAATGGGTTTTTGAATATAGGACGTGTTTTTTTACACGGGCGTGTTCAACACGCCCCTACATAATCATTGCAAATAGTTGGATTATTCAAGCACACCCAACACATCAGATTCTTTCATGATGAGCAACTCTTCGCCGTCTACTTTGACGGTTTGACCTGCATATTGACCAAATAGCACTTTATCGCCCACTTTAACATCTAAGGGACGAACGCCATTATCAGTAAGCTGACCGTTGCCCACGGCAATCACTTCGCCTTGTTGGGGCTTTTCTTGGGCAGAACCAGGGAGTAGGATACCGCCTGCGGTTTTTTGCTCTTCTTCGGTACGGCGAACGACAATGCGGTCATGTAAAGGACGGATTGGCATAAAATTTCTCCATTAACTTGTTAGGGATACTGGCAAAACCAGATTGTTTGTAAAAATGGTGTTAGGGGGCAAATTTTTCAAGATAAATTTTGAAAAATTATCCAAGATACAATCAATGAACTTGATATTTGCCACAGGTTTTGTAGAATTGGTGTTATTAAAGGACGTGTTCAGCACGTCCCTACGTCCACATATCATAGATTTGTCGCAATTTTAAAATCCATAAACCCCTACTCACACAGTATCACTTTTTTATCAAACGTCATTTTTGGATCAAGCAGGTACTTTACCACATAGCCGTCCACGCACGCATTCATGCCCGATAGGCTCACAGTATGACCGTGATTTGGCGTGTAGATGAGCGTATCATCAAAGCGTTTTGCCATATTGACCGCATTGGCAAGTGGTGTGGCAAGGTCATATTTTTGGGCGACAAAAAGCAGGTTTGGCGTGTCGTTTGTGATAAGGTTTTCATCCAAATCATCGGTCGCTTGCCATTGCCAATAGTAGCAAGCGTCCAGATAATCATCATCAGAACGCTTTTTAATATCATCATAACGAGCCTGTTCATCGATGATTTTGGCTTGTTTGATGTACTCGTCTCGGCTAAGTTTGGGGGCGGAGTCGGCACAGTTGATAAGGGATAGAGCATCTTTACTAAACCCTTTTTCGCCAAACTCGGAGATGAGTAACTGAGTGTTAAACTCGCCCGTCTCGCCCCTGTCAAGCTCGCCAAGCATCGTCATCATGTCCGCCCAGTAGGTGCTGTCGTTGATGTTTTCGTTGATAATGGCTAGGATACTTTGGCTGTCTATTTTATCGCCATTTTTGTCGGTTAGGTTTTTGGCAGAAATCTCGGCTAATTTGTTGATAAAAGCGGTGCTTGGGTCTTGGGACTTGTCAAAAATACAGTGGTCTTGGCAGGTTTTGATAAAGGCATCAAAGGCGATTTGGGAGCCTTTGTACTGATTTTTTAAAATGGTAAACAAGGTCTCGCTCGTATCCACCACCCCGTCCGCCACGCCTGCTCGCAAGCGTGTGGGGTAATACTCGGCATATTTGGCGACAAGTTTTGTGCCGTACGAATAGCCCACCATGCTCCACACGTCCACGCCCAGCTGGGTGCGAATGCTGTCTAGGTCTTTGACGACTTCTTTTGAGCTGATAAAGGGCAAAATGTCCGCCCCTGTGTGCTGTATGCAAGCGTCCATATAGGCTTTGGCGTTGGTGTTGCCCTGCTCGTCCGTCTCGTCCACGCCACCGCAGTCTATGGCAGGGGTAGACGGGGCAACCCCACGGGGAGCGTAGCCCAATACGTTAAAATTATCCTTAACTGTCTGCCCATACTCATCAAACAACGTCATACTCATGTCAAGGCTATGACCGCCCGGCCCGCCGTTTAAGAGCAACAGCTCGCCAATGGGATTGCCCTTAGCAGGCAAACGTGTGAGCGGTATGGCAAAGGTTTTGCCATTGGGCTTGGTATAATCCACAGGCACATCGACGGTCGCACATTGTAAGCGTGGCGATGGTGGCAATACAAACCACGATAGATAAGCAGGGCGATAGCAAGAATGCCAAGTGATGTCGCCTTGTTTGGTAGACCCGCTTATAAGATATAGATAAAAGCACAGCACAACCGCAAAGATAAAGGCGAAAAATAAGGCGGTGTATTTAATGATTGATTTTAGCATGAGAATGCACCTAAAAGACCACAAAAATAACAAAATTTTAAAAGTTATATGATAACATAAAATGTAACAAAATATGTATAATGATTAGGGCGTGCCTGCCTTTTGTATTTGCAATGAAAAATGAGGAAAATCGCACGTTTTTCAAGGAAAAGACGCAGGCTGATAGTTATTCTATCAGACAAGTTTTTGACGATGAAAAACAAGATTTAGCCATTTTTCATGCAAAAACGATTGATTTTGCCTAAGATATTTCTAAATTTAATTGTGTTATAAAGGTTCAACACGCCCTAGTTTGCTTTATGATAATGGCAAATAAAATATGGTTTGAGATTGCTCTCACAAAATGCTACAAATCATCACGCCACCGCCCTTGAATTTGTAACAAAAAATGTCAATAATACCCCCATGTTCTTAATTTTAATGTAAAGCGAGTAATCATGACGATTTTTAAAAATTTCCTAAAAACCACCACTATTACAACCGCTATCTTGGCAGGGGCAACTTTATCTGCAAATGCGTCTGATTTATCAGGATTTTCTGCCACTTATGTACTAAAAGCAGATGACAAAAAGGGCACAGCAACACGCACCTTAATTAAAAATGGAGATGATTACCACTATCATGTAAAAGCCAGTGCCGCAGGCGTGGCAAGTGTAAACCAGTCGGCAAGTTTTAGCCTATCCAACGGCAGAATCGTACCATCTAGCTCCAATATGTCGGTGCGAGTGTTGGGCGTGGGACGCACTCATAATATCAAGTTTAATAACTCCGCCAAATCCGTGGTTAGCACGTATAAAGGCAAATCCACCACGCTTAGAATGAACGGACAAGCCTATGATGATTTGAGTTTAGAAACCCAAATCCGTCAAGAACTGATTAACGGTAAGTTTAGTGGAAATTATCATTTGGTTAAGAAAAATGAAATAGAAGCCACCAGATTTAGACGTTCGGGCAGTAGCAAAATCACCGTTCCTGCGGGTACTTATGACGCCATTCGCATTGACCGTGTGCACGATGACAAAGGGCGTGCCACGAGCTTTTGGCTTGCCCCCAGCCTAAATTATCTACCAGTCAAAGTCAGCCAAACCAATGACGGCAAAGTCATTAGTATGGAATTGACTAAGGTGAATTAAAAGTGGGTTCATTAAAAAGTGAATTAAAGACAAATTTAAAATTAAAAAAGGCGGACAGGGTTTCGCCTTTTTTAATTTTACAATATTTGGCAAAATGTGATAAAATTACTTAATTTGTATTTAAATTATAATAGGTGTGCCATGTCAGACATTAACAACCCCAACGACAAAAATCCAAAATTCTCTCGTATCCTACTCAAACTCTCAGGCGAAGCCCTAGCAGGGGGTAAAGACATGGGCATTGATGCGTCCATTCTTGACCAGATGAGCTTGTCTATCGCCCATTTGCGTGGGCTTGGCGTGCAAGTGGGGATTGTCGTTGGCGGTGGTAACTTGTATCGTGGTAGCACCCTCCAAAAAGAAGGGCTTGTCGGACGAGTTACAGGCGACCAAATGGGTATGCTTGCCACCGTGATGAACGGGCTTGCCATGCGTGATGCCCTAGTCCGTCGTAATATCAAATGCCGTCTTATGTCCGCTCTTAACATCGCCACCATTGGCGAGCCGTATTCTAGTCGTGAAGCCATTCGCCACCTAAATAATGGCGAAGTGTGCATTTTTGTGGCAGGTACGGGCAATCCGTTTTTTACCACCGATACGGCGGCGTGTTTGCGTGGGATTGAGATTGAAGCAGGTCTCATCTTAAAGGCAACCAAAGTGGACGGCGTGTATGATAAAGACCCAAGCGTTCATGCCGATGCGGTCAAATACGACAGCCTAACCTTTGACAAAGCCCTAGAAGACAAATTGGGCGTTATGGATTTGACCGCCATTGCCCTATGCCGTGAACACAACGTGCCGTTGCAAGTGTTTGACATGAATAAACCCAATGCTCTATTAAATGTCGTTATGGGCGAAAAAGAAGGTACACGAGTGTATCATTAATTCAATTTTTGGTAGTAGTCTAAAAAGTATGCTGAACTAGGTTTTCCGTTCGCCCTGAGCTTGTCGAAGGGCAGGAAAACCGTTAGGTTTCCCAAGCTCACCACGAACGGTTTTCCTTGTAGCATACTTTTTGAACCAGAGCCCAATTTTTATTGAATTTAAAATTAACTTTAAAAACTGTTAAATCTTGCTTATTATGCCGATTGGTAGGGGCGAATTGCAATTCGCCCTAATGTAACAAAATCAATGTTTAGTAAATATTGCAAATAGGAAACCCTTATGATTAACCAAATCAAAACAGACGGCAAAGCCCGTATGGAAAAAGCCCTTGAAGCCCTAGAAAGTGCGTTTGCCAAACTGCGTACAGGACGAGCTCACCCTGGTATCTTGTCGGGCGTTATGGTCAGCTACTATGGCTCGGATATGCCCCTAAACCAAGTGGCAAGCGTGAACGTAGAAGACAGCCGTACCCTACTTGTACAGCCCTTTGACCGCTCTATGGTGCAAGCGGTGGACAAGGCAATCCGTGAAGCGGATTTGGGGCTTAACCCCATGACCGCAGACGTGATTCGTGTGCCAATGCCAGCTTTGACCGAAGAGACTCGTAAGGATATGCAAAAATTGGCTCGCTCTGATGCCGAGTCTGCCCGTGTGTCGGTGCGTAATATCCGCCGTGATATGCTAGGCGACATCAAAAAACTCGTCAAAGACAAAGAAGCCAGCGAAGATGACGAACGCCGTGCCGAGACCGACATTCAAAAGCTGACCGATGACTTTATCAAAGCAATCGACACTCGCCTTGCCAAAAAAGAAAGCGAGCTTATGGAAGTCTAAGTTATGTCTTTTTAGGGCGTGCCTACCCTTTATATTTGCAATGAAAAATAGGGGAAATCGCACGTTTTTCAAGGAAAAGTCCGCAGTTGATATTAAAATATCAACAAGGAATTTGACGATGAAAAACAAGATTTAACCATTTTTCATGCAAAAACAGTGTTTTATCTCTAAAATATTTTAAACGTTAAATTGTGTTGCAAAGGTTCAGCACGCCCTATATAGGGCGAGCCATTCGCCCTATTTGTATCATTTACCATTGACCAATCCGCCTATCTATCATGCCAAATGCCCCATTACCCCCCATTTTAAACCTGCCCCAACACATCGCCATTATCATGGACGGTAACAACCGCTATGGCAAGGCTCACGCTTTGCAGGCAGGGGCAGGGCATATCAAGGGCAAAGATGCACTTGACCCCATTGTAGAGCATTGTTTGGCACGGGGCATTAAAGTTTTGACGGTGTTTGCTTTTTCATCTGAAAACTGGGCAAGACCACAGCCAGAGGTGGATTTACTCATGCAATTGCTTGAAAACACCATCCATGAGCAACTGCCACGCATGAACAAATACCAAATTCGCCTAAGATTTATCGGCAACAGATCAATATTAAATCCCAACTTACAAGCTCTGATGGCAGATGCTGAAACCCAAACCGCCCATTTTGACAAAATGACGCTTGTCATCGCCATCAGCTACGGCGGACAATGGGACATCGCCTTGGCGTGTCAAAAACTTGCCATACAAGTACAAAATGGAAATCTTGCCCCAAATGACATCAATGCAGACCTTATCGGACAGCATGTCGCACTCTCTGATGTACCATGCGTGGACATGCTCATTCGTACGGGGGGCGAATGGCGTATTTCTAACTTTTTGTTGTGGCAATTGGCTTATGCTGAGCTATTTTTTACCAGCACGTTATGGCCTGATTTTGGGACAGATGAGCTAGATAGGATGATACAAGACTTTGGCAATCGTGAAAGACGTTTTGGTAAAACCAGTGAGCAAGTTCAGAATAATGACAATTAAATAGACTTCCTGCAAAACCCTAAATTAAAGAAAATCGTTCGTGGTGAGCTTGTCAAACCATAACGGTTTTCCGCCACCCGCAGGCATAGCTCAGGGCGAACGGAAAACTAGTTTTGCAGGAAGTTTAATAAAAATCAAGAATAAAATAGCAATGAAAAACCTATTTAAATACGACTTTTTGGATAAAAATAAAGGCATTTAATCGGCATTTTTTAGCATGTCATTTTGTGTATTTATTGCCATTCCAAAATATAATACATTGTTTATTATTGTCTTGGGTGTGATTTGGGCGGTTTTGTTATTTGGTATTTATGCCTTTCTTGATAAATGGTTTTTAAAACAAAATTTTAATCAAAATCAATTAAGTATTTTTAATAAAATAGGTTGGATTATTTATATTATCAGCTTGATGGTGGCGGGTTATTTGGTAATTTGGCAAGATTGATAAATTATTCATAGAGCGTAGGTGCGTATTATGCACCATTGAGTGAAGTGATAAAGCTTAAAAGGAAATTTTTATGAATAAATTGCAAAAAACTTACCGTTATTTATTTAAATTACCCATTAGTGTGCCATTAATTATTCTGTTTTTTATGTTAATGGTAATTGATAAACAAGTACTGGTAATGCTATTAAGAAAAGAAGGGGCGATTTGGATTTCTGTGGCGTTATTGATTGTTTTGGCTTGTGAATTTATTTTTAAAAAAAGTGGTAAAATTTTATTGTACCAATGGACAATTTTCAAACGAGCAATTAGAAAATGCCAACCAAAAGGCGAAATGGGCGGTGTATTTTTCTATTGTGGCATTGGTGTTTTCGTTATTTTATATGCGTTATTTGATAAAAATGGTGGTTTGAGTTTTAAGTATAAGGTGCATATCACGCACCATTTAAAGCACAATGCCAATGGCGGTGTGTAATACGCACCTTATGAGTGTTATATTACTTTTGAGATTATTAAAACTGGAAAACCTTAAATGTGGCAACGAATAAAAACAGCAATCGTACTTGTGATTATCGTGGGTGTGGCGATGTTCACCAGTCGCCAACCCTTTTTGTTTTTGCCACTTTTGACCATAGGCACACTCATTGCCTCCCATGAGTGGACAAAACTCATGCCCAAACTCAAACAGCCTGTCTTATTTATCATGTTATCCCTAGCGATAACGATGATAAGTATCTTTATTTGGCAGACATGGGCGGTGTGGTGGTTACTCTCCTTTGGGATATGGCTGATGGCGACCAAATGGGTGCGTGTGTATCCTGCCCAGGAAAAATGGTACGGTAAACGTCTGTTTTTGATGGGTATCATCATTTTGACCGCCAGTATTACCGCCATATACAGCTTATGGCAAGTATCGCCTTGGTGGCTTATGTATGTATTTTTGCTTGTGTGGTGTGCCGACAGTGGGGCGTATTTTATCGGACGCAAATTTGGCAAACGTAAACTTGCACCCAACGTCTCACCCAATAAATCCATAGAGGGTTTCATCGGTGGCATCATTACCGCAAGTTTTGTGGCGATGGGTGTGGGCTTTGGATTAGAGCTTGGTACGGTGGCACTCATTGCCTTTTTGGGCTTGTCGGGGCTTACGGTGTTGGCAAGTGTGCTGGGCGACTTATTTGAATCGATGTTAAAGAGACGAGCGGGGATTAAGGACTCTGGCAGCATTTTGCCTGGGCATGGTGGGGTGCTTGACCGTATTGACAGTCTGCTGTCTGCCACACCTGTGTTTGCACTTGGGGTGTTGGTACTTGTGTATTTGGGCGTATTGCCTGCACTTGGTGATTTAAAGGGGCTTTTGTGATGACGGCATTGACAACGCCATTGACCGTGCTTGGAGCAACAGGCTCAATCGGCGACAGCACGCTTGACATCGCACGCCACGCAGGGTTGGGTGTGTATGCCTTGTCGGGCTTTGGTCGCTTGGATAAATTATTTGAGCTATGCGTGGAGTTTCGCCCAAGCCGTGTTGGCGTGCCGTCTGATAAGGTGGACGAATTTGCCAAACGCTTAAAATCGGCAAATCTTATGATTGACGTGGTCGGCGGTCAAGACGGCTTGGCGGAGTTGGCAAGCGACAAAGGGGCGGGCAAGGTCGTAGCAGGCATTGTCGGTTCGGCAGGGCTTGGCTCTACCTTATCGGCAGTCAAAGCAGGGCAGACGGTACTACTTGCCAACAAAGAAAGCCTTGTCATGGCAGGCGAGTTGGTCATGAACACCGCACGCACGCACAACGCCACGATTTTGCCCATTGACAGTGAGCATAACGCCATTTTTCAATGTTTGCCAAAGGCGGTGCAGGACGACAACACCGCCATTCATCGCAGTGAATTTGGCATAAAAAAACTGTGGCTGACGGCAAGCGGTGGTGGATTTTTGCACAAATCTTATGATGACATGAAAAACGCCACAGTCGCCCAAGCGGTGTCGCACCCCAACTGGAACATGGGGAGCAAAATCACGGTGGATTCTAACACCATGATGAATAAGGGCTTGGAGCTGATTGAGGCTTGTCATTTGTTTAACCTATCTGACGCTCAGATTGACATTGCCATTCACCCCCAAAGCATCATTCACTCTATGGTGGAATATGTGGACGGCTCTATTTTGGCACAACTTAGTTCACCTGACATGAGAGTACCCATTGCCCATGCTTTGGGATACCCTAATCGCATGGATGGCGGCGTGAAATCATTGAGCTTATTTGACATATCCGCCTTAGAATTTACCCGCCCCGATAAGAACAAATTCAAATCCCTAGACCTTGCCCGTCATGCCATACGGACAGGTACTGGGGCATGTGTTGCCTTAAATGCGTCTAATGAAGTGGCGGTATCGGCATTTTTGGATGGTCGCATTCGCCTAACCGACATCGCCGACACGGTGGAGCGTGTGTTACATGATGATGAATTGGGGGTACAATTTGGCAGACATTTTGATGAGCTTGACGAGATTTTGGCGTTAGATAAACGGGTGCGAGATAGGACGGACGTTTATTTAAGAAAGTTAATGGATTGATTTTAATGGTTTTTTACATTTGAATTAAAATAAATCTCTTTCCAAACTAAAAATAAACCTTTATAAGTATTGGGGTTGAAGTTTTTAAAAATCCACAAAAATCGGGGTTTGGAAAGAAGTCTAATGTATTTTTAAATTTAAATGCGTAGGGGCAATTTATTCGCCCAAATTTACCCAATTATCCAAAATTTTAAAACCAAATCTTTATATTGATTAAAATTACCATTTAAAAATTTTTGAAGGTATTGTAGGGGCAATTTATTCGCCCAAACCAATTTGTTGGCAAAACAAAAAACTAAGAGAACCCAAAAAGCATGACCGCTTTATATTTATTTTTATCCGCCTTGCTTGTCCTTACGCCCCTTGTCGCCTTGCACGAGTGGGGGCATTATATCGTGGCACGGCTGTGCGGAGTTAAGGTTTTGACTTATTCTATCGGTTTTGGTACTCGGCTGTTTGGCTGGACAAGTCCCAAAACAGGCATAGATTATCGCATTTGTGCGATACCGCTTGGCGGATATGTCAAAATGCTGGACGAGCGAGAAGGGGACGTTGCCGAGCATGAGCGACATTTGGCATTTAACAATCAGCACCCCTTAAAGAAAATCGCCATTGTCATCGCAGGGCCGTTGATGAATTTTATCATCGCCATTGGGCTGTTTTTTGTGCTGTTTTTACAACCAAGCGAGCAGTTATCGACCAAAATCGGACGGATTGTGAGCGATAGCCCTGCCCAAGCGAGCGGACTTGTGGTGGGCGAGACGATACACGCCATTGACGGCAAAAATACGCCCACGTGGGAGAGTGTGAATTTTGCCTTAGCTGACCGCATGGGCGAGCGTGGGGCGGTGGTTGTGGCGACCGATAAGGGCAAATATAGCGTGCAGGTCAATGACTTTATGCAAGGGGCGGACAAGGGTAAAGACCCGCTTACCGCCCTTGGCACATTACCTTGGCGACCTGTCATACCGCCTGTGATAGGCTCGCTGGCTGCTGACGGAGCAGGGGCGTTAATGGGGCTAAAAGCAGGCGATAGGATTAGCCACATTGACGGCAAAGAGATAAAAGACTGGCTGACCGCCACCGAGATTATCCAAAATAATCCCGAAAAATCGCTCACGTTTGGCGTTGTCCGAGACGGGCAAAACATGGACATCAAGGTCATGCCAAAAGCGGTCAAGGTGGATAATCGCACGGTTGGGCAAATCGGGGCAAGGGTGCAAGAGACCAAAATTACCGTTCCCGATGATTACAAAATGACGGTAAACCATACGCCCATACAGGCTTTACAAAAATCCTTTATCAAAACTTATGATTTGTCCGTGATGACTATTAAGTCTATGGGCAAGATGATTACAGGGCTGATAGGGCTTGACAACCTATCGGGCCCGATTACCATTGCCGAAGTATCCAAAGACAGTATCCAAATGGGCTGGGAGCAGGTGCTATCTACCGCAGGGCTGATTAGTCTGTCGCTTGCCGTGCTAAATCTGTTGCCGATACCTGTGCTGGACGGTGGGCATTTGGTGTTTTATACTTATGAATTGATAGTGGGTAAGCCCATGAGTGAACGACTACAAATGGCAGGCTTGCAAATGGGTATGTTATTACTGTTTGGCATGATGGTGCTAGCCATTGGTAATGACATCTCACGAATGTTCGGTTAGGGCGAAAATCTAACCACTTGGTAGGGCAATAGAAATGCCAATAAACGCTAAGCATGATTTTTGGTAATAATTGGGCAATATTTAAAGAAAATTTTTAAAAATTTGACAATTTTACTTGCCAAAATTGATTTTTTGGCTTAACTTACACCATATTTTTGATTAATTAACATTTGCCATATTCAATCATCATCAATGCACACTTGTATTTTATCATTATTTTGGTGTTGTTGCTGATGAGTTGAACGACTTTGAGTGAACCTGTTATGCGTACTTCTTTTTTGACAAAAACCTTAACCGCGTCTGTGATGATGGTCATGGTCACTACGGCTCATGCCGATGATGCTGTCAGTGCCATTGAGTTTAGTGGTCTTAGCCGAGTGACCCCCCAAAGTTTGCAAGTGGCACTGCCTTTGGGTGTGGGTCAGGCATTGACATCAGATGCGTTGGCGGACAGCATTCGTGCCTTGTATGCCACCGAGCAGTTCTCAAACGTGCAGGCAGATGTTGATGGTGGGCGTGTGGTGTTTCATGTCGTGGAGCGTCCGATTATCGCTGAGCTAAACTTTGATGGTAATAAACTCATTCCTGATGATGGCTTAAAGCAGGGCTTGGAGAGTACGGGGCTTGCGGTGGGTAGCGTACTAAAACAGGCAACCGTTGCCATCTTAGAGAGTGAGCTTGAAAATCAGTACATCTCACAGGGTTATTATAATGCTGACATTGAAGTCAAGCAAACCAAACTGGACGGCAACCGTGTCAAGCTGGACATTAATTTTGTCGAAGGCAAACCTGCTCGTGTGGTAGACATTAACATCATTGGTAATACCCATTTTAGCGACGAAGAGTTAAAAGATGAGTTCGTGGTCAAGGACAAAAAATGGAACCCACTGTCCAAAGCCGACCGTTATAGCCAAGAAAAGCTCAATGCCAGCCTAGAAAATGTCAAAGCCAAATATCTCAACGATGGTTTTGTGCGAGTGAGCGTGGACAATGCCACCCTAAACATCGATGACGAGAAACAAAAAGTCTTTATTGAAACGACCATTAATGAAGGTCAGCAGTATAAGTTTGGCGACATTCAATTTTTGGGTAATACCACCTATCATACCGATGAGCTAAATGAGCTGGTCAAATTCAAGCAGGGCAATACCTATTCACAAAAAGAGCTCGATGAGACCACCGCCGAGATTTCCAATAAGTTCGGCGATGATGGCTATTATTATGCCCAAATCCGCCCTGTGCCAAGGATTGATGATGAAGCCTTGACAGTAGGTGTGGATTATTATATTGACCCTGTACGTCCTGTCTATGTTCGTCGCATCAACTTTACCGGCAACCTAAAAACCAAAGACGAAGTGCTACGCCGTGAAATGCGTCAGCTCGAAGGGGCGCTCGCATCCAACCAAAAAATTCAGCTCTCCCGTGCCAGACTGATGAGAACGGGTTTCTTTAAAGACGTCAAAGTGGACGTGAGACCTGTACCAAACAGTCCTGACCAAGTGGACATTAATTATACGGTCGAAGAACAGCCATCAGGCTCATCCACCATCGCCGCAGGGTACTCACAAAGTGGCGGTATGACGTTCCAAGTGGATTTGTCGCAGTCCAACTTTATGGGAACAGGTAACCGTGCTAATATGTCATTTAGCCGTTCGGAAACCCGTGATAATTATAGTCTGGGCATGACCGACCCCTATTTTACCGTCAATGGCGTCTCTCAAAGTGTCAATGCCTACTACCGCAAGACCAAATATGACAGTAAAAACATTTCCAACTATGTGCTTGACTCCTATGGCGGTAGTTTGATTTATGGCTATCCGATTGATGAAAAGCAGCGTATCAGTGGTGGTTTTACCGTTGATAAAACCAAAGTGCGTGGCGGACGTTATATGGGTGTTGCCAATGTCAAACAGCTGTTAGAAGATGGTGGTCGGGCAGACATTGATAGTGATGGCACAAGTTTTACCAATGACTACACCACCTATGGCGGGGTGCTTGGATGGAGTTATTCTAGCCTTGACAAGCCCGTATTCCCTACCAAGGGGGTAAGTCATAATGTGGATGTCAATTTGGGTTTTGGCGACCAGACTTTCCAAAAGGTAAACTACCGCCTAAACGCCTATTATCCACTATGGAAAGGCACGGTACTCCGTGGTCATGCACGCTTGGGTTATGGTAATAATTTGCCATTTTATGAAAACTTCTATGCAGGTGGTTATGGCTCGGTGCGTGGCTTTGAAGCATCATCATTAGGGCCATTGTCTCGCTCTTATGCGTGGGCGACAGATGCTCGTAATTACCGCGGTGAAGAAGTGGGTGGTAATGCGTTGGCGACCTTTGGGGCAGAGCTGATTTTGCCGGTGCCGTTTAAAGGTGACTGGGCAGACCAAGTGCGTCCTGTGATTTTCTTTGATGCTGGTCAGGCATTTGACACCACCAATCTTGACAGCGAAAAAATCAACTTAACCCAGCTTGGGGTTGCCAATGACAACCTAACCTACATCGAGCAGGATAAAGAGTTGCGTTATAGTGTGGGAGCGGGCGTGACATGGTACACCCCGATTGGACCGATTTCCATCAGTTATGCCAAACCGTTAAATGAAAAAGAAGGCGACCAAGTAGAAAACGTCCAATTCCAAATCGGTAGCGTATTCTAATCATGATTGATTTGGACAAACTTATCCGTGCCATTGAGCGTTGCCAAACGGTATTAAATAAAGACGCCTTGGCACATCGCCATGTGTCGGTTAGTCGTGTGGCGGATTTGGCAGGTGCCGATAAGGACAGCTTGGCGTTTTTGGCAAAGGCAGGCTATTTGTCTGATTTGGTGGGAACTCGTGCAGGCGTGGTGCTCGTATCAGAGCGATTTGCTGACAAATTACCCGCCCTGCCTGATACCACCGTGATTCTTGTCAAAGATGCCTATTTGGCGTATGCATCCGTGAGTGGGTTATTTGACTATCAAAGCGATAACGGCATTCACTCCACCGCCATCATCTCGCCTAGTGCCATCATCGGCAAAAATGCCAAAATTGGGGCGTATGCCGTCATTGGCGATTTTGTACAAATCGGCGATGACTGTGAGATTGGCTCGCACGTTAGTGTTGCTCACCACTGTGTGATTGGCGATGATGTAGAGATTCATGCTCATGCCAGTATCGGTGCAGACGGTTTTGGTTTTGCCCCAAAAGTGGGGGCGGACGGGCTGGCTTGGCAAAAAATTCATCAGCTTGGGCGTGTCGTTATCGGTCATCGTGTGCGTATCGGTGCCAACACTTGTATTGATAGGGGTGCGGTGGGTGATACCGTGATTGGCGATGATGTGATTATTGATAATTTGGTGCAGATTGCTCATAACGTCCATATCGGGCGTGGCACGGCGATTGCTGCCATGACAGGCATTGCCGGCAGTACGCACATTGGGGCGAACTGTATCATTGGTGGTGCGGTGGGGATAGCAGGGCATTTGCACATTACCGACAATGTCACGCTAACTGGCATGACGATGGTCACAGGCTCTATCAAAGAAGCAGGCTCGTACTCATCAGGCACTACCGCCATGCCGAGCAATGACTGGCGACGTGCGGCGGTCAAGTTTCGCCAAAGCGGACAAAAGTAAATTTTTATTTAAATGGATATATCCATGACAAATTCTACCCTAGACCTAGAACTGATGACCGATGGCGACCACGAACGCTTAACGGCTCAAAACTTGACCTTACCATTTGGCTATTCCGTCATCAAACGGTATCTGCCCCACCGTTATCCTTTTATGCTCATCGACCGTGTTACGGCAGTGTCGGCGGATAATTGGATTACGGGCTACAAAAACATCACGATTAACGAAGAGCTGTTCAACGGTCATTTTCCTGATAATCCTGTCATGCCAGGGGTGCTGATGGTGGAAGCCATGGCACAGTTGTCGGGCATTTTGGGGTTTGTCAGTGCAGGGCAATCGTCCGAAGACGGCTATCTGTATCTGTTTGCAGGCGTGGATAAAGTGCGTTTTAAAAAGCTCGTCAGCACAGGCGATACGCTCGTGATTCGCTCTAAGCTCGTTACCGCCAAACGTGAGATTTATAAATTTGAATGCACCGCTCATGTGGATGGCAAATTAGCGTGTAGTGCCGAGATTATGATTGCCCGTCAAAAGCTGGACTAATGTGGATAGCGTCATGAACATACACCCAACCGCCATCATTGACCCCAGTGCTGTCATACACCCAACCGCTGTGATTGGGGCGTATTGTATCGTGGGTAAAAATACCGTGATTGGCGAAGACACCATTTTAAAATCGCACGTCATCGTGGGCGATAATACAACCATTGGCAAGCGTAACACCATTTTTCAATTTGCCAGCATCGGTGAGATTCCGCAGGATTTAAAATTTAAAGGCGAAACCACTTACCTAGAAGTGGGCGATGACAATACCATTCGGGAGTCTTGTACCTTTCATCGTGGCACGGCAGACGGCGGTAATTTGACCAAAATCGGCAACCACAACCTATTTATGGTAAACACTCACATCGCTCATGATTGCATGGTGGGCGACCACAACGTGCTTGCCAATAATGTGGGCGTGGCAGGTCATGCTCATATTGGTAATTATGTGATTGTCGGTGGGCAGACGGGTGTACATCAGTTCTGTCGGATTGATGACTATGCGATGATTGGCGGGGCGAGCCTGATTTTAAAGGACGTGTGTGCCTTTACCACCGTATCGGGCAACCCATCCACAGTGCATGGGCTAAACAAAGAAGGCATGAGACGAAAAGGGTGGAGCAAAGAAACCATTGAGACGCTAGATAGAGCCTATGACGTGATGTTTCGTTCTGGTAAAATCAAGGCGGACGTGATTGCTGAGCTGTCCACTTGGGTGGCGGATGAGCCAAAAGTGGCGTTGTTTATCGAGTCGCTACAAAACAGCAAGCGTGGACTGATTCGCTGATTTAAGTTTACAAATGTTATCATCAACCCATAATATTTCGTTATGGGTTTTTATTTTTTTATTTATTTGACTTTTTTAATTGATTCAATCAAACTATGCAGGACAAAATATTTTTACAAAATTTAACAGATTTGGCATGACAGATGACAATGGGTAAATTCCCCATTAAAAGGAGTTGCCAAAACATTAAAAAAGGAGCAATTATGTCCACACAACGAGAAAGTTGGTCGGCACGCTCAGGCTTTATTTTGGCGGCGATTGGGTCGGCAGTAGGCTTGGGCAACATTTGGCGTTTCCCTTATGTGTCTTATGAAAATGGCGGTGGGGCGTTTTTCATCCCTTACTTGATTGCCTTGGCAACCGCAGGGTTTCCCTTGCTATTTTTGGATTATGTCGCAGGGCAAAAATACCACGGAGCCCCACCCACGGCTTATCGGCGAATGATTAAATCAAAAGAAATCGTGGGCTGGTGGCAGGTGCTGGTGTGTACGGTCATCGGGATTTATTATGCGTCCGTGTTGTCATGGGCAGGGCAATACACCCTATATGCCTTTGGGCAACAGTGGGGCGATGACCCGCAGACGTTTTTCTTTGAGCATTATCTGCAAAATGGCTCGGGACTAGATTTTGGCATTGTGCCTAGTCTGTTTATCGGGGTGGCCATCGTATGGGCATTGGTGCTGTTCATCATGTATGGCGGTATCCGAAAAGGCGTGGAGCTTGTCAACAAAATCTGTATTCCGCTATTGGTGGTCATGTTTACCATAATGGTGGTGCAAGCAGTGCGACTAAACGGTGCCTCCGAAGGGTTAAATGCCTTTTTTACCCCCAATTGGGAAAAAATGGCTGACCCTAAGGTCTGGCTTGCCGCTTACGGGCACGTCTTTTTCTCAATGTCTATCGGCTTTGGGATTATGGTAACGTACTCATCTTATTTAAAGAAAAATGCCAACCTGACAGGCTCAGGATTGGTGGTGGGTTTTGCTAACTCATCGTTTGAAGTCATGGCAGGTATCGGGATTTTCTCGGTACTGGGCTTTATGGCGGTGCAATCAGGCGTGCCTGTATCAGAAGTGGTGTCGGGCGGTATCGGTTTGGCATTCATCGCTTTTCCAAAAATCATCTCTAGCATGGGCGACGCTGGTACGCTCATCGGCATCTTGTTTTTTGGTTCGCTGTTTGTGGCGGGCGTTACGTCCATGGCAAGTATCTTACAAGTGCCAATCTCAGCGGTCAAGGACAAATTCGGCTGGTCGCATAAAAAAGCAGTTAGCGTGGTCGGTGGTGTATCAGCTCTCATCTCACTTGCCCTGTTTTCTACCAAAACGGCGATTACCTTTGTGGACGTGATTGACCATTTTGCCAATAATATCGGCGTGGTAACAGGGGCGATTTTGTCTATCATTTGGGTAACGTGGTTTAACCGTCCTGTCATGGATAAGCTCATCAACCACATTAACGCCATTTCTAGCGTGAAAGTGGGTAAGGGCTGGGCATTTATGCTGACCATTGTTACGCCCATTTCGCTCATCGTGGCGTTGGTGCTAAGTGTGTTCTCACTCGTTACCAAGGGCTATGACAGTTATGATTTGGCAACTCAACTTATCTTTGGTTGGGGTGTGGTGGCAGTGTTTGCGGTGGGTTCGTTCCTATTGACCAAAGCACCTGCCCACGCCACACATCATCAGCACAAATCCATAGAAGGAGAAAACGCATGAACGGTACCGCATTAGCAGTCATGGTGGTGGCTTTGTCTATCGTTTGGGGTGGGTTGATTTTATCCATCATTCACTTAACCAAAAATCCTGATATTGACATGGATAAAGTGCCAAGCGACCATTAAAGCAAAAAACGGCAATGATAAGTTGCCGTTTTTTTGGGTGTATTTATTTAACATAATCTATTTTTATTTTTTAAAATTTGGGTATTTGGGGGTGTGTAGTAGGGGGGTAAGGTGCGTCCCACGCACCTTTTTAAATAGAAATCTTATTGGTGCGTATTACGCACCTTACGTCTATTGGCGTATTTTGAAGTTAAATGATTATAAAAAGGGCAAATTCTGAACCGCACCCCAAAAGTTAGACACACTAACCTTTGGGGTGCTTTTTATGGCAAAATACACAACCGACTTTAAACTGTCTGTGATTGGGTATTATCTTAATCATCATGGCTACAAACAAACCGCCAAACACTTTAATCTAAACCACACAACCGTAGAGCTATGGGTTAAACTCTATCAAGCACATGGCATTGATGGCATAAAAAGACGACACACAAAGGCTGTCTATGACACAGATTTTAAGCTTAATGCCGTTCAAGCCATACAACAGGGCAAATCGCTTACACAACTTGCCATAGAGCTTAATCTGCCACAACCTTCTTTACTGTCAACTTGGTTAAAGTCCTACCAAGCCTTTGGTATAATGGGACTAATACCCAAACCCAAAGGCAAAAAAGCAATGTCAAACAAACACAACGCTAATAAAACCAAATCAACTTGGAAAACCAAACAAGACCACGAAAAAAGTGTGGATGATTTGCTTGATGAACTTGCCTATCTTAGAGCAGAGAATGACTATCTAAAAAAGCTAGATGCCTTAATTCGTCAAAAGGAACAATCAGTACAAACAAAGAACAAGTCCTGATCATCCAAGAATTAAGGCATAAGCACAAACTTGCTGACTTATTGGCAGTGTCAAACTTGCCAAGAAGTGTGTTTTATTACCACATTCGTCAAAGTACAAAGCCTGACAAAGACCTTGACTTAAAAGAACACATTAACCACATCTACCACCAACACAAGGGCAGGTATGGTTATCGTAGAATCACATCAGAGCTTAACAATCAGCTTGCCCAAAAAGGCATGGTCATTAATCATAAACGAGTGCAACGACTGATGGCTAAACTTGGACTCAAAGCATTGGTTCGTCGTCAACGTAAGTTTAATACTTACAAAGGCACAATGGGCAAAGATACCATTCAGGACAATATACTCAAAAGAGACTTTAAAGCAGACAAACCCAATCAAAAGTGGGCAACAGACATCACAGAGTTTAAAGTACAAGACAAGGCAAATGATGGCAGTGTCATTCAAAGAAAACTCTACCTATCGCCCATCATCGACTTGTTTAATGGTGAGATTGTCAGTTATACGATGAAGGACAGACCAACGTATGAGTTGGTCAAAGAGATGTTAAATGATGCCCTATCCAAGCTAAGCCAAGAAAAGATGGATGACAAACCCATCATTCATTCAGACCAAGGCTGGCACTATCAAATGCACCAGTATCAACAAACCCTAAAAGAACAAGGCTTAACCCAAAGCATGTCAAGAAAAGGCAATTGTTTGGATAATGCTGTGATAGAGAGCTTCTTTGGTACGCTAAAACAAGAGATATTTTATGAGACAACCACATTTACATCAACAGATGAACTTAAACAAGTGATTGATGAGTACATACACTACTACAATCATGATAGAATAAAGAGCAAATTAAAAGGACTAAGTCCTGTTAAGTACAGAAACTTAGTCCAATTAGGGTTAATACAACCACTTGCAACAACCTAACCTTTAATCTTATGTCTAAGATTTGGGGGTCGGTTCAATTCATGCCCTTTTATCTTTTTTAACCAATCATTTATAATACGCATTTTCCGTCTTAGTGTGGTCGGTTTCGTCAATGACTTGGGTCAGCTCGGGAATTTGTTGTTTTAGCTGAACTTCCACGCCTTGACGCAAGGTAACGTCCACCGCACTGCACCCTTGACAGCCACCGCCGAATTTTAGCACGGCGGTTTTGCCTGCATCATCTTCGATAACTTCCAAAAGCTCCACATGACCGCCATGGCTGGCAAGTTGGGGGTTAATCTCGGCTTGTAGCACATAAGTAATCCGTTCTTCAATGCTGGCATTTTCGCCCACTTGGGGGACTTTTGAGTTGGGGGCTCTAAATGTAAGCTGACCGCCAAAACGGTCTTTGTTATAGTCAATCACCGCATCATGCAGATAAGGAATGCTCGGTGCGTCAATGTGAGCGACAAATTTGTCATAAGGAATTTGCAAATCGTCTTCATCAATCTCATCGGGCTGGCAGTAGCTCATACAGCACTCGGCTCGGGGCGTGCCTGCGTGTTCCACAAAAATACGCACGCCAATGCCGTCCACTTCTTGTTTGGCAAGCAGTTCCGCCAGATAGTCTTGGGCGTTGGGCGTGATGATGATGTTACTGCTTAAAGGTTCGTTTTGTAAATCGCTCATGGTAAAAACTCAATAATAAAGATAAATCTATGCTTTTATGGTAACATAATCGCTTTTATCAAGTCTAATTTTTTAAATAATGAGATTTAACATGGCTCAATTTGATTATTTGGTATTTATCGGGCGGTTTCAGCCGTTTCATCATGGGCATGAATTTGTCGTGCGTGAAGCCCTAAACCGTGCCAAAACCGTCATCATGCTCATCGGTTCGGCAAATAGCCCACGCACCATCAAAAATCCGTTTAGCTTTGATGAACGTGAAAGCATGATTTTAAAAGCCTTTGATAATGACACAGCCGACAGCGAGCGTATCATTTGTATGCCCATTGATGACACGCTCTATAATGACCACAAATGGCTCCAAAACGTCCAACAAGCGGTCTCGTTTATCACCCAAAACGAACCTGCCAAGATTGGTATCATCGGGCATACCAAGGATGACAGTTCGTATTATTTGTCGTTATTTCCTGATTGGGGTTTTGTTGAGTTGCCCAGTTTTGAAAATTTGTCTGCCACACCGCTAAGACGGGCGTATTTTTTAGATGAACGTCTAAAAAATGGCGATGATTGGCAAGATAAAATGCCTGCCCCGAGCGTGGCTTTTTTACAAAAATTTGCCCAAACGGACGATTTTACTCATCTGCAACGTGAATACCGCCATGTCTTAGATTATCAAAAAGCATGGCAGTCCGCTCCGTATCCACCTGTGTTTGTTACGGCGGACGCTTTGGCGGTGCAGGCAGGTCATGTGCTACTCATTGAGCGTGGGGGCGAGTATGGGCGTGGGCTGTATGCGTTGGCGGGCGGATTTTTGGATAAAGATGAAAGCCTGCTTGACTGTGCGTTACGTGAATTACAAGAAGAGACTGGGCTTATCATCAGCCCAAGCACTCTAAAAGCAAGCCATGCCTTTGACGCTCCGAACCGTTCGGCTCGTGGACGGACGGTAACAACGGTGTTTTATTTTGAACTGACAGGCGATAAGCTCCCCGATGTGGCAGGGGGCGATGATGCCAGTCGGGCGTTTTGGCTACCGCTTGGCGAGCTTGACGGGCGTATGATGTTTGAAGACCATTATAGCGTGATAACTAAGATGTTGGGGTTGTAGGGGTGCTTCGATGAGATGGTTGCTTTGCTTGATGATGTTTATGAGTGTTTGTGTTCATGCAAACAGTTACCCAAATGCTGATGAGCTGATTGGCTGTTTAAAACACGACAAACAAGCCAATCAGAGCATGATGTGTCTTTTGCCCAATCAGCGTGTGATGATAAGTGCGATGGGCATGGTAGCGTTTGGCGGTTATCGGCTCGTGGGTGATGTGATGTCTATTGAGATGGACAAGCCTTCTGTATTTGCCGTGATGAGTAGGCATAATCGTTATCAAGACGGCACACGTCTTCATATCAAGGGGCGAAGTGATGAAGATGGTTTTTTATTGCAAATTAATGATGATGAGCCAAATTACGTCTCTGGTGGTCATGCTTATTTGTGTCATGGTAATGATGTCAATACCTTGAAGTTTTATGCTGACATGAATGAAGTGGGTAAAGATGGTGGGAAGTACCAAGAGAGGTATGCATGGCAAAATGCTGTTCCGAGCGGTCATAATGACATCATTGTCATGTATAGCACCAAACGAGAGCGATTTAGCCAAAGTTTTAGTTATAAGTTGATGGCTGATAATGGGCGGATTTATTTCATACAAGATGGGGTGGATGAGACAGTAGGGCGAGCGTATCTTAGTCGTGATGAGAGCGAGCTTGATTTTATTGATGAGTATTTTGATGATAACGGCAATCCCATTGTGGAAAAATTAAACGACCCTAATTTTATCCTGTTAAATGGGTTTAACCAAATAGACATCCTAATGAGTGATGATGAGTCGCATGGGTGGGATTTGGATGTGTTTGATTATCATGTAGATGGTGATTATTATACGGTTAAGCCTGAGCATTCATCTGAATTTTATGCCAAAGATGATAAAATCTATCGGTATCATTGGGTATCAAACCAACCCAGCAAGACGGCAAAGACAGACATGGCTAAGTATCAAGATATCCGTCAAGGGCGATGGCAGTGCCAAGCAATCGCAAATGATTGGTGATGGGATGGGGTGTGGGCATGATGGTGTGGTTTTTATCATCATGCCCATGATATCAAGCAAATAATGACATAACCAAAAGCGAAAAAGCAAAAACCCTTTTCCAAAACAGAAAAGGGTTTTTAAATATGGCTCCCCAACCTGGGCTCGAACCAGGGACACACGGATTAACAGTCCGATGCTCTACCGACTGAGCTATTGGGGAATAACTTGTCGTATCAAGTGATTGCGTATTATATAGATTTTTGACAACTTGTCAAGAAATTTTTTAAAAAATGATAAAAATTTTAATATTAAAAATATTTTTGTTTAAAATCAATATTTTAAAAGTATAAAAATAAAAAACCGAAACACCGCTGTCAAGTGTTGCCCATGAACCAAGTAGTTCAAGGCGGGTAAATCTTTGCTGTTTTAGGTTTCCCGATACATCAGATGATGCGGGCATACACACCACAGCAAACAGTCATTACCCTGTAAGTGTGATTATCGGCTCAGGTGTATTCTCAACTGGCGAGTGTTTCAGTACTTTTATTATACGATGATTTTATAAAAATTTCAAGATTTAAATGGTTTTTACCGTGCCGAAAAGGGCGATTTTATGCTAAAATGGGCAATGTTTTATTGTTTTTACTTCATTATTTTTGATTTATAAAAAGGCGTTATCATGAAAAAAATCCCTTATGTTTTGATGATTTTAGATGGTGTTGGACACCGAGAAGACCCACGAGACAATGCTGTCTATGCCGCCAAGAAACCCAATTTGGATGCACTCATGGCAAGCTGTCCACATGGTCTTATCTCAGGTTCAGGGCAGGATGTTGGATTACCTGATGGTCAATTTGGCAATTCAGAGGTTGGGCATATGAATTTGGGGGCAGGACGGATTTTGTACCAAGATTCTACCCGTATCATGAACGACATCAGCTCGGGCGAATTTTTTAATAATGACGTGCTCATCAAAGCGGTCAAGGACACGATAGACAACGAAGGGGCGGTGCATGTTTTGGGCTTGCTCTCTGATGGCGGGGTTCATGCTCATATTGACCACATTAAGGCGACCGCCAAACTTGCCGTAGAGCAGGGGGCAAGCCAAGTGTTCGTTCATGCGTTTTTGGACGGGCGAGACACCCCACCAAAATCGGCAGACGGCTATGTGGCGGATTTGGAGCAGTATTTGGCAAATCTTAGCCAAGAGTTTGATGTCGAAGCCAAAATCGCAAGCTGTATCGGACGCTTTTTTGCCATGGATAGGGATAAGCGGTGGGATAGGGTGGAGCAGGCGTACGACCTGATGACCCAAGCCAAGGCGGTGCGTGAAGCGGACAGTGCCAGCCATGCCATAGAGCTTGCTTATGCAGCAGATGAGACGGATGAATTTGTACAGGCGACAATCATTGATGATAATGGTGTGATAGCAGATAATGACGGTGTGATTTTTGTCAATTTTCGTGCAGACCGTGCCAGACAGATGAGTCAGGTCTTTGTTGATGGCGATTTTGACGGCTTTAAACGCAAGATGACACCTAAATTATCCGCCTTTGTCATGATGACCAAATATTCAGACCAATTGGCAAACAATCCTACAACAGCGGTTGCTTATCAGCCAACGAGCCTTAGCAATACACTGGGTGAGTATTTACAAAATCATGGCAAAACCCAGCTTCGCATTGCCGAAACCGAAAAATACGCTCACGTTACTTTCTTTTTTAGTGGCGGGCGTGAAGAGCTGTATGACGGCGAAAAACGCATTTTGGTAAATAGCCCTGATGTCAAAACCTATGATGGAAAGCCCGAGATGAGTGCTTTTGAAGTAACTGACAAGCTAAAAGAAGCGATATTATCAGGCGAGTTTGACGTGGTCATCATCAACTACGCCAATGGCGACATGGTGGGGCATACGGGCGTGTTTGATGCGGCGGTCAAGGCGGTAGAAGCGGTGGATACCTGTATTGGCGAGATAGTCGGTGCGGTGCGTGAGATGAACGGTCATCTGCTCATCACCGCCGACCACGGCAACTGCGAGCAAATGCAAGACTACGAAAGCGGACAGGTGCATACTCAGCACACGACCGAATTTGTGCCGTTTATCTATGTGGGCGACAAACAGGTGAGCGTGCGGACAGGCGGACGACTGTGTGATGTCGCTCCGACTATTTTGCACCTGATGGGTATGCAAAAACCTGCCGAGATGACGGGTGAGAGCCTATTGGTGGATGTATGAAACTGACCACAACCTTACTGGTGAGTATGATGGTATTATCGCTGAGCGTGTCAATCAGCCATGCCAAGCCGTCTCATCTTATCAGCACGCCCATCAATAAAGTGGCAAATCTACTCGGCTTTGGCGATGATGTGCAAGCTGACAGCGGTCTGGATGTTGAAGCAGAGACAGGCGAGCAGACGGATGCCCAAGACCCGACAAGCCCAACACTTGATGCCTTAGAGAGTAAGCCCAATACACTACATGGCATAGAAGGGCTACATCAGGGGCGTGTGCCACTGGGGGCGGTGTCGCCAAACACCCTAAAAACCTTTGTGTCGGTGGTGGATTTGGTGCGTCGTGACTATGTCGAAGAAGTCAGCGATGAGAAGCTCTTTGAAAATGCCATGAGTGGCATGCTGACAGGGCTAGACAGCCATGCGGAGTTCTTGGATAAAGACGCCTTTGCCAATCTACAATCATTCACCGCAGGCAACGTGGCGAACATCGGGCTGTCAGCGGTATGGCAGGATGATGAGAGTCATTGGGTCATTACCAGTGTTCATGAAGACTCATCTGCCAAACGTGCTGGCGTAAAAGTGGGAGACTATCTACACCAAGTGGGTGAGACCAAACTGGATGAGAGTCACAGTGAAAATGATGTCAAACAGTTATTAAATGGCATTGCTGGCACACAGGTGGATATTGTGGTGTCTCATGCGGGGCGTAGCAAAAGACGACTTACCGCTCAGCGTAATGAAGTGTTAAAAAGCAATGTAGAGACTGCCATCGTTGGGGGTGTGGTTATCATTAAACTGCCCGTGTTTCAAAACAACACCCGTCAGCAGATTTTGGAGAGTTTGGGGCAGGCGGGCGTGCCAATCACAGGGGTGATATTGGACGTACGAAACAACCCCGGTGGGGTCTTAGAGTCGGCAGGGGCGGTGGCATCGCTGTTTATGCGTAACCAGACATTGGTGCAAGTGGCAGGGCGACAGGGGGTAGAGCGAGAGCTAAGAACTGAAGGCTCGCCACTGCTCATTGATTTGCCAGTGATGATACTACAAAACCGCTACTCGGCATCGGCTGCCGAAGTGTTAGCCAGTAGCTTGCAGTCGCAAAAACGAGCCTTGATAGTCGGTGAGACGAGCTATGGCAAAGGTTCGGTACAGTCGGTTATTCCCATAGGCGATGGACAAGCGGTTAAGATGACCACCGCCCACTATCTGACCGCTGATGGTCAGCGTATTGATGGGGTGGGGGTTGTGCCTGATGTGGCATTTGATGATTCTGATGAATTGGCATCAACCATGATGGCAATACCAAGCGATGCGTGGCTGTCACAAGCACTTATTTTGATGGATGGGGCAAAATTAGAAACAGGAGTGGACTTTGCACCTGTGGGTGGATTTTAAGAGATGACTTAAAAAGATAGCACTTAAAAAAAGGGGCATACACTCCTTTTTTAATGCTGGATTTTCAGAGGTCATTCATCATCACCATCATCAATGTCCAGTTTTTTCATGCGATAACGTAGAGAACGAAAGGTCATGCCAAGCAGTTTGGCAGCTTGGGTTTTGTTACCCCCTGCCTGCTGTAAGGCGGTGCAGATGATTTGGCGTTCTTGATCAAGCAAATAAGCTTCTAGCCCTTGACTGGGTAGGTTGCTGTTTACCAAATCTTCATCTGACAAATCCAACTTATCAGAGGCTTGACTGTCATCATGTGTTTTAGATGGGTTGGAGTTTTGGGGTTTTGGGACAGATAAGGGTGTGCCATAGTTGGCAGAGGCGATGATGTTTAGACCTTGGGTGACGGACTTGGTTTCTTTGTTTTCTTTGATGATGGTATTGGCGGTATAGATCGGTCTCTGGTCATGGTAGGGCGATGCTTTGGTCATGGTAGGGCTGACTGTGTTCACTAAGGGTTTAGACGTGTAGGGCGTGATGGCGTCATCATCTTGTGTGTCAAAATCAGATGATGAGGTGTTATCATCTGATACATTTGCCATGTCATCAAGCATGAGATGATGGGCATCAATCTCATCGCCATCACTCATGGTAACGGCACGCTCTAAGATGTTTCTAAGCTCACGTACATTGCCTTTGAAGTTATGATATGTCAGCATGTCTATGGCATCATCGGTTAGGCTAAGATTGTCAAGCCCCCAATCTTTGGCAATCATCTCCAAAAAATGCTTGGCAAGCATGGGAATGTCATCACGGCGGTCATTTAGGGCAGGCAACTTGACCTCGATGACATTAATACGATAGAACAAATCTTGACGGAATGCCCCTTTTTGTACCAAATCCGCCAAATCTTTATGCGTGGCACAGACAATACGGATATCCACAGGCACCTCTTTGGTGTCACCGATGGCACGCACGGTTTTTTCTTGAATGGCACGAAGTAGCTTGACCTGCATGACAAGTGGCAAATCTGCCACTTCATCCAAAAACAGTGTGCCACCATCTGCCTGCTGAAACAGCCCAATTTTATCCGACGTTGCCCCTGTAAAACTGCCCTTTTTATGACCAAAAAATTCACTCTCCATCAATTCAGATGGTATCGCACCACAGTTGACGGGGACAAAGTTGCCATTACGGCGACCGCTTAGGTCATGGATGAGTCGTGAAACCACTTCTTTGCCCGTACCCGAACCTCCCCATAAAAATACTGGTGCCTGTGAGCGGGCTAATTTTTTGATGGTAGAACGCAGCTGTTTCATGGGGCGAGATTCACCAATGAGCCGACCGCCAAAAATATCATCATCGCTGACAGCGGTGGTTTTTTTGGTGGTGTTTTTTATGGTTCTTTGACGCCCATCTTGGTTGATTTGAGTATTATTTTCTGTGGGTGCAAGCAAATTGCCTGTCAATGGGTTAGATGGTATGATGGTGTTGGTATCTTGTTTTGGGTTGTTGTTTTCTTGTGCTGTGATGCTTTTGGTGTCTTGAATGATGGATTCATTAGCCTTTAAGGCAGATTTGGCAAGTTGGCGTAAGCGTGGTAAGTCCAGTGGTTTATTGACAAAGTCAAATGCACCAATTTTCATCGCTTCAATGGCAACATTTACATCGCCATGGGCGGTGATGACTGCTACGGGTGTTGTGGTGGTTTTGGTGATAAGCTCCACAATTTCCATACCAGAACCATCGGGTAGGGCAAGGTCGGTGAGACAAAAATCATAGTGATTGTCTGCCAAAAAACCTTTGGCACTTGCCACATCATAAGCAACGTGCGTATCTATGCCCATCTTGTTTAGGGTGATTTGCATCAGGCGACATAGGTCAGCTTCATCATCAATAACTAGGGCGAGCGGCTTATCTTGCATGAATGTTTCCAATAACTTAGATGTGGATTATTATATAGGATTTTTACACAAAACCCAATATTTAGCAAATTCTTGGCAAAATTATCAGCAAAAATGTGAATGTTTGGATGAATATTTATGCACCCAATGCCCCAAAACCATACGCTAAGCAACAGGCGTATTAGAGACAATCAGACGAAAACAGCTTTTATCATTCTCTCTAAAATAGCGGATTTTGGCGTTATTGGCCTCGCTAAATGATTGTGACAGATAAAGTCCCAGTCCTGTGCCTTTTTTACTGGTGGTAAAAAAGGGATTAAAAAGATTGGTCAAATCCTTCTCACTCACGCCTTCGCCATGGTCTAGCACGTCAATAAATGCCCCTGTTTTGGTTTTGGTTAGGCGTATCTCCACATCATTATCATGGAATTGATGAATGGTGTGGTACAAGGCATTATTGACGAGATTTGTCATGACTTGTTCTAGCTGATTGGCATCAAAATAGAACAAGATGGGCTTGGCGGTGTCGCCTGTTACGATGATGAATTCGTGTGGATACTGCTCCGCCAAAAACTGCCGTACCCAATTTGGGGCGTCTAGGGGCGACTGGTTGGGCATCTCTTGGCGAGACAGGCTTAGCACATCTGAGATGATAGAATTGACCCGCTTGGTCTGTTGGTAAATCATCTCATAAAACTCAGCATTGACATCATCATCACGCACATCTTCCATGAGTAGCTGACTGGCTTGGCTGATGGCGGCGAGGGGGTTTCTGATTTCATGGGCGATGCTGGCAGAGAGCTGACCTAAGCTTGCAAGTTTTAGCTGTTGGGCGTGACTTTGTTCACGGCTTAGATCTTCGATGATGAGAATTTGACCATGTTCAAGCAGGGGTCTGGAACTGATGCGTAACTTATCGCTAAGGTGTGTTTGATTGATATGAGCATGATTATGGATTTTGGGCGGTAGGTCGTAGATAAGTTCAGATGACTGGTTGGGAGCCAGTGAGCGATACCAGCCGATGATTTTGGGGTGTTGTTTGATGATGATGCGAGACAGCTCGATGATTTTGGCGGGGCTGTCGCAGGCGTTATCATCAATGGGCAGGTGCAAAAGACGTTGAGCGGCATTATTTATCATGACGATATTGCATTTGGGGTCTAACACCAGCACGCCATTGACCATGTTTTTGACGACGGCTTGATTGATGGTGTGAAGTTTTTCTACTTCATCAGCATGGTCAAGAAGCGACTGTTCGGCTTTGGCAAGTCGCTGAGAGATGGACCAACTTAAAAATCCTACCGCCACCAAACTCACCGACAACAGCAGACTGTCATTGATGGTCAGTAGGTTTTTTTCAATCGCTGCTGTCTTAAAGAAAAAAACAAAAAACTGCTGATAGATGAGTGCTGAGATGGTCATGAGTGTGATGACAGTCGCTCGGGATAAAGACAGCAACATATAGCTTGCAGCGACGACGACCATGTATAGCAGGGTTATTTGAAAATCATTGATTTTACCGTAGAGTGCAAATAAGGTCAAAAAAACAACATCTATCACAAAGCCTGCCAACAGTTGTAGCCTTAATCGTTTTTTTACCCCAAAAAAAGCACATAATAGCACCAACGCCACAATAACATAAATGCCAAATAGCATCTGTTCTACAAAGTCAGGTTGTGTGGGCAGACCCACGCCATCACGGCTTAACAAAAAATTTGCCATCAGTAAAAAATTGGCGATGACAAAGCGGTAAGCGGCGTAGGTAAGCCCAACTTGACGCACACGCATCGTGGAGATGAGAGCTTCTTCATGGACGTTGGCGGACAAAAACCACAGTCTTCGTACCCATGTTTTGGTTTGTCTGATGGGAGATGGACTCATGTATTGACCAGTCCGTGACGTATGGCAAGGTGAGTGAGCTTGACATCAGAGTCCACGCCCAATTTTTCAAAAATGCGATAACGGTAAGTGTTTACGGTTTTGACACTCACAAATAAGCTGTCGGCAATCTGACTGGCACTTTGGCAGTTTGCCACCATCATGGCGACCTGCTTTTCACGCTCGGACAAGCCATCAAAGGGGTTGGTTTTTTTGTCAAGCATATTTTGGGCAAGCACATCAGCAATCTCATGACTAAAATACTTCCCCCCTGCTTTGACCTTTTTGATGGCGACTATCATCTCGCCAATGGGCGTGCCTTTGGTAATGTAGCCATCCACCCCTGCCTTTAAAAGCATGGATGGATAAGGCTCAGCGACCAAGCTAGACACCACCACCACCTTGATGCATTCATCCAGCTGTTTGATACGTCGAGTTGCTTCCACGCCACCGATGTTGGGCATATTAACATCAAGGAGCACCACATCAGGAGCGAGCTTACGAGTCATTGCCACTGCCGTCTCGCCACAGCCTGCTTCGCCCACAACTTCAATCTCGGGGTCGTCCCCAAGCATACGACTGATGCCTGTGCGGACAAGTTCGTGGTCATCCACGATGAGTACTTTTATTGTCATTTTGCCCACCTTATCTTAAATAAAACTTAACTACTTTGATCTTAACTTAAAGTTACAACTTATTGATTTTTCAATGATTATTTTTCGGGTTATGGGGTGCACCCGACCAGCTTGATATTTACCATGCCCTACACCCAAACATCATTATATTTGTGGTAATGTTAAAATTTATTGTGTGTAAATTACAATTCGCCCTTGATAAATCGGACAAATCAGACAAATCAACCGCTGATATAAAGTTGAGATTGGAGTGGAATCTGTCTAAATCACATCAGGATTGTTTGTCTTATGTACAATTAAACACTCAAATCCAAAAAATCATCCAAAAAATCATCCAAAATGGCTCAAAAATTGCAACGGTTTCATTGATTTGGGTTAAGATTGATGTTTGGTTATTGTCTGTACGGTTTAACAATTTTAACAATTAAACCTTCATCTAGCAATTTGTTTAGCAACTTTTTTAACAAAAAATTGCCATGAATGTTGCCCAAGCCAGATGATTTTTTGCAAAAATGTTGCAAAATACTTGCCTGATTATTACGCCAATAAGGATGGTGTGGCAGGGCAAAGGCGGGGGCAAAAATGTGTTAAATTTGCTTACAAATTTACCCAAAAACTTTGATTTTTAACATAAAAAAGTGGTCTTGTTATGTTAGAATAAAAACGATGAGACGGTCTAAATGTATTTGTCCGTTTCGCAAAAGCCAGTGTTGCCGATGTCATTGATGTGACGGTTTGTTGATGTCAATGCAAGTGGCTTAGGCATTTTCTTGTAAACAAGGTTGTCGCCCAAGAAAATCAATCCTGCAACCCCATCAATGAGCCGAGAGTGGAACTTATGAAGCAAGTTAATTTTAAAAAAGTCAGCCCCAAGCACCTAACCTGCGTGCTAAGCCTGTCTGCCATCTCCATGATGACAGTGTCTGCCCATGCCTTTTTGGTTGATAACAGTCAGCAAAAGACCATCTATATCGGCAAGGGCGATGCCCAAAATATGCAAGCGGTAAAAGTCCAAGAGATTCCATCAGTCCCACCTGCAACGACCACTGTCCAGCAAACTCGTACATATGGCAACACCAATACAACCCCCACCAACACCTACAACCAAGGCTACACCAACACTCAGGTCACCAGAACGCCCATGCCTGCTGGTACGACCGTCTCTCAGCCATTCCCCATACAGTCGTATGGGCAGTCTTCAACTTATGGCAGTGGCTATGCTGAGCAGTTGCCAGTCAGCACTCGCTCTGCTGCTGCCATCGTGGTGGATTTACAGACTGGTCAGCCCATCTACCAAAAAAATGCCGATGCCGTACGTTCTATTGCATCAGTAACCAAGGTCATGACAGCGATGGTGCTGATGGATGCAGGGCTTGACATGCGTGAAGAGATTGTCATTGAACCGTCAGATTTTATCGCTGCCAAAAAGGCAAGTTCCAACCTACGTTCAGGCGACCGCATGAGTCGTAGCGAGTTCATGCTTTTGATGCTCATGAAGTCAGAAAACCCCGCCGCCAAAGCTCTCGCCCGTACTTACCCTGGTGGCTATGACAACTTTATTTGGGCGATGAACCAAAAAGCCAAAAGCTTAGGCATGAACAGCACCAGTTATTCAGACTCATCAGGTCTAGACCCACGCAACCGCTCATCAGCGAACGACCTAGTGAAGATGATGCGTGCGGTGAACTCTGACCCACGTTATCAGACCGTACGTAACTTCTCAACTGCCCCAAACTATGACTTTTATGTCAATAACTATAACTCGGGTGCACGCACTTACAAAGCCCAAAACACCAGCCGTCTCATCCGTGCAGGCGGGCATCCGATTGGTGTGTCAAAGACAGGTTTTATCCGTGAGGCGGGCTATTGCTATGTGATGGAGACACATGTCAATAACCGTCCTGCTGTTGTCGTGCTACTCGGTGCCAGTGCTTCTAACAGCCGTTGGGACGATGCCGAGGACATCCTAACTCAGTTGGCTTATCGTTATTGATTGCCCTATTGATGGTAAACAAAAAAGACCCGACCATTGGGTCTTTTTTGTTTGTTATCTTGACAAAATGACTATAATATAGTGTCGATACCAATATGGTACCGATACCAACCAATCCCACTCCCAAGGATGACCCATGACCGCCCCCAAGCTCTATCTACTGACCAACGACGATGACATTCACACCCTAAGTGATAAGTTAGAACGCATCTTTGATACAGGCGTGGTGTCCCTACTACAAATCCGCCGTCAGCAGACCGCCCATGTTTTTGATTTGATTACACTCTATCAAGAGACGGAGATTCTCATTAGTTTGGCGGATAAATATGACATTCCCACGGTCATCAATGAAAACTTGGAATTGGCGGTGCATTTTAATACAGGGCTACACTTGACCAGTTCGGGCAATGTTCGCATGGTGCGTGAACTGCTTGGCGATGATGTGTATGTTGGTCAAAGTTGTCATGGCGACGTGGCACTGTTTAGAGAAGCCAAAAAACAAGGGGCGAGCTACGGGGCGATGGGGGCGATGTTTGGTTCTATGGCAAGACCGCTTGCCAAAACAGTCAGTGCCGAGACGTTGATGCGTGCCAATGGCGTGGGTCTGCCCCTGTGTCTGATTGGCGGGATAAGTCTAAATAGCATGGACGAGCTTCGTCAAAAGGTCGGTGAGATACCCATTGATTATGTCGCTGTGACCACGGACATCCTGCACCACAGCCCCGAGATGGTCACAGCCAAATGCCAAGCATGGCGTCGCTACCTAGAAACATGGAATTGATGGTTTTTAAAAAATGACATCATTATAAAAAATACCATCATTTTCTGTCATGATAACATTGAGAAAATCCAAAAAATTATGCTAAAATAGCGTTACTTTATGTCACCATTTATATCATGACCAAAAGGAAGACCCATGAGCATTACTTATCTCTCTGACTTAGACGTATCGGGCAAGACCGTCCTTATCCGTGAAGATTTAAACGTACCCATCAAAGATGGTATCATCACGAGCGATGTCCGCCTGCAAGCCTCCCTACCCACCATTAAAGCCTGCCTTGATAAAGGGGCGGGCGTGATTGTCTGTTCACACTTAGGCAGACCCACTGAAGGCGAGAGCGAGAGCAAATATTCATTGGCTCCGATTGCTGACTATTTGGCGGACAAACTGGGCGTGAATGTGGCGTTCTCCACCGATTATTTGGATAATGGCGTGTCGGTGCAGGCAGGCGAGGTGGTATTACTTGAAAACGTCCGCTTTAATGTCGGCGAGAAGAAAAACAGCCCCGAGCTGTCCAAGCAATACGCCGACTTATGCGACATCTTTGTCATGGACGCCTTTGGCACCGCTCACCGAGCCCAAGCGTCCACCGAAGGGGTGATTCGTGCGTGTATCGCAGACGGTAAGCTTGTGTGTGCAGGTAACTTACTCTCTGCCGAGCTTGATGCTCTATCCAAAGCCCTAGACAACCCTGCCAAGCCCGTCTTATCTATCGTGGGTGGCTCAAAGGTGTCCACCAAACTTGACGTGCTAAACAGCCTAGCTAAGCTATGCGATAGTATCCTAGTCGGTGGTGGTATCGCCAACACCTTTTTGGTGGCGAGTGGCAAAAATGTCGGTGCCTCCCTATATGAAGCCGACCTTGTGGATACCGCTCGTGACATCATGGCCAAAACAAACATCCTACTACCCACTCATGTCGTGGTCGCGGACAAAGGCGAGATTGATTTTGATGACTTTTTGGGTTCGCTGACTCATGCGACTGCCACCGTCAAATCGGTGGATGAGATTGGCGAGCATGACATGATACTAGACATCGCTCCAGAGTCAGCGAGCAAGCTGGGCGAGCACATCAAATCCGCCAAGACCATCCTATTTAATGGGCCTGTGGGCGTGTTTGAAGTGGATGCATTCGGTCAAGGTACTGCCATCATCTGTCAAGCGGTGGCAGACAGCGATGGGTTTAGTATCGCAGGCGGTGGCGATACCTTAGCCGCCATTGATAAATATGGTGTGGCAGATGGCGTGGATTATCTGTCCACAGGGGGTGGGGCGTTCTTGGAGTTTGTCGAAGGCAAGCCTTTGCCCGCCATCACTGCACTGGATACACCTTGATAGGCGTCTGATTGTTAATAAAAATGATAAAATGCAACAAAAACCTTTGTTAATTTTTGTTGCATTTTTTATGTTTGCCCTTGCCAAATACCACCATTCTGCTAAACTATGTTGGAGTTTAAGGCATCTTTAAATTTTGGTGTTTTTATCACTTTTAAAGATGTACTGCCATACTAATACATACTTCCTTTGGAGTGCTTTTATGAAAAAATTAATCCTAACCACGCTTGTCGCTGCCCTTGCTCTGACTGCATGTAGCAAAGAGACCACCGACAAAGCTGCTGAGACGGCTCAGTCTGCTGCCACCGACACCGCCAATAACGCCAAAGCCGCTGCTGACACTGTGGCCGCCGAGGCCGAAGCTGCCGCCAACGCGACCGCTGAAGGCGTCTCTGATGTCGCTCATGACGTGGCAAATAATGGCGTAGAAAATGCCAAAAATACCGCCGAAGCTGCCGCAGGCGTGGTCTCTGATGCCGCCACCGCCACCGCTGATGCTGTGACAGGAGCTGCCAGCACCGCCACCGATACAGTAACAGACAACACTGCCACTGCCGAACAGCAAGCCCCCGAAGACCAAAAGTACTAATCTGCTCTATATCCACAAAAGCCCCGAACGTGTTCGGGGCTTTTTGATAAGCATGATAGATGTGCCAATCTGAGCTTAAAATGGTAATTTATTGATTGATAATAATCGCACCACATCACATCGTCTCCACCGGTCTCCCTTGTCAACACTGACAAAAATCGTCACATACAACACATTAATACCATGTCAGTGTCTATTTGTGCCAAAAATCAGCCAAGGTGACAAATTTTGGCAACAATTTTTGACAGGTAAAAATTTTGTCCATGCCAAAAATTGACATCTCTGCTAAAATGTCAGTCCAACCTGCCAAAAAATGTCAGAAAATCCAAAACTGACAAAAATTGTCACCCAAAATTACCTGACAGACATCAAATTTTTAAAAATTTTTAAAAATTTTTTTGGCAAAAGAGAAAAAAATTTGTACATATTTTAATCAATTTTAAAAAATAGCAAAAAATCTGACTATTTTTTAGACAAAATTTCTAAAATTTTCTCAATTTTGCCTATTTTTTCCAAAAACAGCCCAAATCCGCCAAAAAGTTGGCACAGACAATGCAACAGTATGAGTATAAGGTTAGCAAATATGTTTAAAGTTGCTAATCAGTTAACCTAAATAAACTGGGCAATATCGCCCCTATGAACGAAGGAGTTCATTATGAACGCTCAAAAAGGTTTCACCCTTATCGAATTGATGATTGTAATCGCCATTATTGGTATCCTAGCTGCCATCGCACTACCTGCTTACCAAGACTACATCTCTAAGTCTCAAACGACTCGTGTGGTAGGCGAGCTGGCTGCTGGTAAAACTGCTGTGGATGCTGCTTTGTTTGAGGGTAAAACTCCTGTACTAAGTGAAGCATCTAGCACTTCAAAAGAAAATATTGGTCTAACGACTTCTGAAAATAGTGCTACCCCACGTTCTAACCTAATGGAATCTGTTAACCTAGAAGGTTTTGCTAATAATGGTGAAGGTTCTATTTCTGCAACTTTGGGTGGTAATGCTAACAAAGACATCGCTAAAACTGTTATCTCTCAAAAGCGTACCACTGATGGCGTATGGACTTGTGAAGTAGACGGTAATACTGCTCCTAAGTACAAACCTAAGTTCACTCCTGCTGGCTGCACTACTAAGTAATATCTAGCTTGGGTTTAGATAATAAACACCACTCCTTTATGGGGTGGTGTTTTAGTTTTACGTAAATACATCATCAGCAACCACTATTAACACCTCTTAAAAGAGCGATTAACATCAAATATAAGAAAAACCGCCACTCAAAGAACCGTTGGCGTACCAGCTCAGGTTGCATATTCAAGTCTAACCACACTCAATTCATATCAAAATCATACAAAAACCGTTCGCTCTAAGCCTGCCTGCGGGTGAAGCGGTTCTCCGTTATGGGCGGGCAGCTTACCACGAACGGAAAACCTTTGTTGTGCTTTGAATAGAATTTACCATACAAATTGTCAAATATTGCTTATTCTTGGTGATATGTTTGTGCTGATAGTTGGTTTTTATAGGGTAGGTAAGGAGATGGTGTGATGTGTATGGTGTAATGATTTAAAGTTTTGCGATCAAAAAAGATAAAATGACTGTTATGCTTGATGTTCTCACCCAAGATAAACCCTTCATCACCGTTTGCCACCAAGATATAATAAGGGCGATTCTCTACTTCAATAATATCATAACCCGTAAAAAAGGCTGAACGCAAATACCCTATCGAAAACGCAGAAACGACCACATACACAAAAATAAAAGCCATAAAAATCTGATAATATTTTTCGTTACTCATCAACTCCCTAAGACGAATAGAAAAAGAGATTGCTCGTCCGAACTTATGGCAAACTAAAGAAATGGCTAAAATAGAAAGTACACTTCCCATCAGACGGTATGACGACAAAATACCAACATAAAAATACAGTAGCAACATGATGGGTGTTGATACGATCGCCAATAAAATAAAAATTTTGACAAACCCCAAATGAGATGCACCCCAAGAGACATGTAGTAGCTCAAAAAATCTCTTAATAAACTTAAACGCCTGATATCCGATCAAATAGCCGATAACAAGAACCATGGATACCACACAGACATAAGCCAAACTTCTGGCAATCATGCTACCGCCTTGCACCACATGCCACCATGGGTAGCCATGATATGCTGTTTGACCCCAACCATAAGCGTAAGCTGTCGCCCAACTTAATACAGCCAAATACGCCATTGATACCGACGAGGCGACAAATTTATTAAAATTATTTAGCATGACTTAAGTATCTTTTAAAACAAGAATAAAAAGAAATGGATAATAATTGTGATTGATTATTTTAGATAAAAAATAGACAAGTATTTTCTTATTTTTGTATATTTATTGTAAATATTATATCTTCATGTTAAAAAACACCACCCCATAAGGAGTGGTGTTTGGTAGCCCAAAGTTGGATTTGTTATTAGTTACTTGTACAACCAGTTGGGATGAACTTAGATTTCCAACCTGGAGCGTCAGAACCGTTAATGGTGCAGGTCCATACACCTTGTGCATCACGAGATTGAGTAATGACAGCACCAGCGATGTCTTTATTGGCACGGTTACCCAAAGTAGCTTCTAGAGTGCCAGCACCAGTTGCAAATGCGGCACCACCGATATTAACAGCAGACATCAAGTTAGAACGAGCGGTACCGCCAGTAGTGGTAAGGCCGATGTCTTCTTCAGTGTCGTTAGCAACATTACCTAGTTTGGGAGTTTTACCCTCAAACAAAGCAGCATCCACAGCAGTTTTACCAGCAGCTAGCTCGCCTACTACACGAGTAGTTTGAGACTTAGAGATGTAGTCTTGGTAAGCAGGTAGAGCGATTGCAGCTAGGATACCAATATTTGTTTATAATTGATTGATGATCTCTTCATTTAGCCCTGTTGCTTGGATGATGACATCTGTGGACAGCCCTAGGGTTTTTAAGTTTTTGGCGGTGCTTAGCGTGGCTTTTTCTATGCCTTTTTCTATGCCTTTTTCTATGCCTTGTTTCAACCCCACATCTCGCCCCTCCTGCCAGGACACTTTGGCCAAATAAGCATCTGCTGCTGTATTGTCTCGGTAAGTTTTTAGGCTGTGTTCATATCTTGCCCATTCTTCTCGGTTCATGTTTGCAATTTTGGCTTGTTCAAAGGCTTGTTGAAATAAAGTGTCATCTTTAAAAACATTGGGTATCATTTGTAAGTCCTTGAGGTTTTTTAGGTAAAATAACCATTTATCCAGATGGGTTGTCAGTTCATTTTGGGTTTTGTTAAAACTTGGCATCTCAAGATAGATGAATGTTAATTTATCATAAAACACCTGATTGTGCTGATTCTTTAGTTGTATGGTGTGTATCACATCAGAAGAGATGATGTCTAAATAAAAGTCCAAAATGCTGATGCAATATACAGCACTTAGCTGATATCCCCAGTCTTTGCCTTTTTTGGCTTGTTCGGTAATGGGGAAGGTGGCATAGTATAAGGTACGATCTTTAAAGAATTCTTGTTTGATGCGTTGCAATTCCACAATAAACTGCTCGCCTGTGGTGCTGTGGCAATAAATATCATAGATTGCTTTGCGGTCATTTTGTGTTAAACCCAATTGTTCGGTATTTTTAAATGCCAGCTCAGCAATCTGATGATGGGGTGGTAAAATGCTGTTTAAAAAATCCATCAAAAAAGGTTTGCTTGCTTCACTGCCAAATAATCTTTTAAAGCCAAAGTCTGTGTAGGGGTTGATGTATACTGCACTCATCGTATCTTACCATAAGCCAAAAAAAAGGAGGGGTGAGATGTCATTATAGCTGATAATGAATGGGATTGCTATACATGGGATGATAAAGTATTGGTATCCTAGCTGCAATCGCTCTACCTGCTTACCAAGACTATATCTCTAAGTCTCAAACTACTCGTGTGGTAGGCGAGCTAGCTGCTGGTAAAACTGCTGTGGATGCTGCACTGTTTGAGGGTAAAACGCCAGTATTAGGTGGTACTCCAACTGTTTCACAAGAAGATATAGGTTTAACTACTACTGGTGGGGCTGCACGTTCTAATTTGTTATCAAAGGTTGCAATTGGTGGTGGTAATTTTGCTACTGGTGCTGGCACAATCGAAGGTACCTTGGGTAATCGTGCAAACAAAGATATTCATGGTACAGTAATCATTCAAAACCGCAATGTAGATGGTACTTGGAACTGTAAAATAACTGGTGCTGGTACTGGTTGGAAAGAAAAATTTATCCCAACTGGCTGTACTAAATAAAATCATCTCCTAGTTAACAACTTTTGTTTTAATAAAAAACACCACTCAAAAAGGTGGTGTTTGTTGAGATATTCAAAAATATGGCATTGTTCAAAAACTATACATAACTCAACCTACCATTCCACTTAGCAAACAGCAGGTACAGAGAATTCTCTATCATCTTTGAGCATTTAGAATAACACTTAGTTCTACGCTTAAACCTTGCTAGATAATGGCGTATTCTGCTGTTATAGCTTCAATAGTAAAGGTTTGTTTCTTGCTTTGTAGATGTTTATGCTTTGGAATAACTTCTTGATAAGATTTCCAGTAGTCAGAACAAAACAGGTTGATGTTGCCTATTTTTAGCTTGTTATACAGTCTTTTAAAAGTTTTGGTATCCCTTTTACCACAAACAAAGCCTAAGACTTGCTTGGTATCTCTACTGATAGCAATCCAAGTCCAGACTTTGTTTTTTTTAACTTAGCATAACTGTGAATTTCATCAAGTTCTACAATGTCAGTTGATTCATTGTTTTGGTTTAAACTGTCATTGTAGTTGTCTTGATGTTTAATACCAAGCTCTTTTATCCAATAATATACAGTGCTATGTCCTATACCAAGTACACGACCAATGGCACGAAAGCCCAAGCCTTCAAGATACATATCAATGGCAAGTTTTCTGATGCTTTCATCTTTTTTAGTGCTTTTGTGAAGCACGGTAAAATGATGCTTGCAACCTTTACATCTGTATCTTTGCTTGCCATAGGCAAATCCTGCCTTAACAACATGATTGGATTGACATTTTGGGCAATGGTCTAAGGCTAACATAGTTTGGTTGGTCTTTGGTTGTTGTGGTATAATGGATATTATAGCTTAGGTATAGGTTTTGAACAATACTCTAAATTTTATTACTATAGATAATTATTGGGGCTGAACTAGATTAGCAACTATGCTATACTAGTTTTATGAAGATAACTCGTTGTAAACTAAGCAAAAAAGTACAAATTAAATTGCTTGAATTTTTCGTAGCACAAGTTACTGCTAGAACAGCCAGTGATTTACTTGGTATTCACGCTAACACAGCTATATTATTTTACCACAAAATCAGACTTGTGATAGAATACAATCTCAATCTTGCAGCTCAAACCTTATTTGATGGAGAGATAGAGCTTGATGAGAGTTACTTTGGTGGCGTCCGTAAGCCTATCATAGCCAGTAAAATCAAGCCTTAAGCGCAAGTTTATACAGACAGCTACCGAAGTTATAATGCCCTTGATGTAAGTGATTTTAAGCATTTTAGGGTTAATCACTCAACAGAGTTTATAGATAAACAAAATCGCTTAAATCACATTAATGGCATTGAAAACTTCTGGTCGCAAGCCAAGAGAATGCTGAGAAAATACAACGGCATTGATAAGAAAAACTTTCATCTTTTTATTAAAGAATGTGAGTTTCGTTTTAACTATGGTACACCATCTAATCAGCTTAGAGTATTGAGAAGATGGTGTGAAATTTGAACTTAATCTAGTTCAGCCCCTAATTATTATTTGCAACCTGTTGGTACGAATTTTGGTTTCCAGCCTTGAGCAGCTTTACCATCAATTGTACAAGTCCATACGCCGTGTGCATCACGATTTTGTGCGATGGTCGTACCAACAATGTCTTTATTTGCACGATTGCCTAAAGTAGCGGTGATACTACCTGCTGAACTAGTTGATGAGAAACCATTCAATACAACATCTGACATCAAATTAGAACGTGGGGTACCTTTACCACCACCAGTGCCAGCAGCAGTCAAACCAATGTCTTCTTTAGAAGTTGCAGTGTTTCCTGGTTCTAGAACTGGTTCTTTACCCTCAAACAGTGCAGCATCCACAGCAGTTTTACCAGCAGCTAGCTCGCCTACCACACGAGTAGTTTGAGACTTAGAGATATAGTCTTGGTAAGCAGGTAGAGCGATTGCAGCTAGGATACCAATATTTGTTTATAATTGATTGATGATCTCTTCATTTAGTCCTGTTGCTTGGATGATGACATCCATGGACAGCCCTAGGGTTTTTAAGTTTTTGGCGGTGCTTAGCGTGGCTTGTTCCATGCCTTTTTCCATGCCTTTTTCCATTCCCTGTTTCATTCCCTGTTTCATTCCCTGTTTCAACCCCACATCTCGCCCCTCTTGCCAGGACACTTTGGCCAAATAAGCATCTGCTGCTGTATTGTCTCGGTAAGTTTTTAGGCTGTGTTCATATCTTGCCCATTCTTCTCGGTTCATGTTTGCAATTTTGGCTTGTTCAAAGGCTTGTTGAAATAAAGTGTCATTTTTAAAAACATTGGGTATCATTTGTAAGTCCTTGAGGTTTTTTAGGTAAAATAACCATTTATCCAGATGGGTTGTCAGTTCATTTTGGGTTTTGTTAAAACTTGGCATCTCAAGATAGATGAATGTTAATTTATCATAAAACACCTGATTGTGCTGATTTTTTAGCTGTATGGTGTGTATCACATCAGAAGAGATGATGTCTAAATAAAAGTCCAAAATGCTGATGCAATATACAGCACTTAGCTGATATCCCCAGTCTTTGCCTTTTTTGGCTTGTTCGGTAATGGGGAAGGTGGCATAGTATAAGGTACGATCTTTAAAGAATTCTTGTTTGATGCGTTGCAATTCCACAATAAACTGCTCGCCTGTGGTGCTGTGGCAATAAATATCATAGATTGCTTTGCGGTCATTTTGTGTTAAACCCAATTGTTCGGTATTTTTAAATGCCAGCTCAGCAATCTGATGATGGGGTGGTAAAATGCTGTTTAAAAAATCCATCAAAAAAGGTTTGCTTGCTTCACTGCCAAATAATCTTTTAAAGCCAAAGTCTGTGTAGGGGTTGATGTATACTGCACTCATCGTATCTTACCATAAGCCAAAAAAAAGGAGGGGTGAGATGTCATTATAGCTGATAATGAATGGGATTGCTATACATGGGATGATAAAGTATTGGTATCCTAGCTGCAATCGCACTACCTGCTTACCAAGACTACATCTCTAAGTCTCAAACGACTCGTGTGGTAGGCGAGCTAGCTGCTGGTAAAACTGCAATTGACGCCGCCCTATTTGAAGGTAAAGAGCCAATATTGAAGGGTGATTCTACCACTACCAAAGAAAACATTGGTCTAACTACTGGTCCTAATTCTGACAACGCCCGTTCAAACCTATTGGCTTCAGGTGCAGGTGGCTTGACATTGAATGTTAATGCGAACACTGTTACCCTAACTGGTACCCTAGGTCGTAACGCTAACAACGACATCAAAGGTGCAACTGTCGCTCAAACTCGTGACGCAAATGGTAACTGGTCTTGTACAGTTGCTGCAGGTAGTGCCCCAGGTTGGAAGGATAAATTTGCACCAGCTGGTTGTACAGTAGGTGCTGCTACTTCTAGTCCATAATTTAGTTATTCATTTAAACAAAAAACCACCCAATTGAACCGACCCCCAAATCTTAGACATAAGATTAAAGGTTAGGTTGTTGCAAGTGGTTGTATTAACCCTAATTGGACTAAGTTTCTGTACTTAACAGGACTTAGTCCTTTTAATTTGCTCTTTATTCTATCATGATTGTAGTAGTGTATGTACTCATCAATCACTTGTTTAAGTTCATCTGTTGATGTAAATGTGGTTGTCTCATAAAATATCTCTTGTTTTAGCGTACCAAAGAAGCTCTCTATCACAGCATTATCCAAACAATTGCCTTTTCTTGACATGCTTTGGGTTAAGCCTTGTTCTTTTAGGGTTTGTTGATACTGGTGCATTTGATAGTGCCAGCCTTGGTCTGAATGAATGATGAGCTTGTTATTTTCATTGTTCTTACTGTTCTTATCATACCTATCTGCACCACCTAACTTTAATAAAGCATCATTTAACATCTCTTTGACCAATGCGTATGTTGGTCTATCCTTTGTCGCATAACTGACAATCTCACCATTAAATAAGTCCATGATGGTGAACCGCACCCCAAAAGTTAGACACACTAACCTTTGGGGTGCTTTTTATGGCAAAATACACAACCGACTTTAAACTGTCTGTGATTGGGTATTATCTTAATCATCATGGCTACAAACAAACCGCCAAACACTTTAATCTAAACCACACAACCGTAGAGCTATGGGTTAAACTCTATCAAGCACATGGCATTGATGGCATAAAAAGACGACACACAAAGGCTGTCTATGACACAGATTTTAAGCTTAATGCCGTTCAAGCCATACAACAGGGCAAATCGCTTACACAACTTGCCATAGAGCTTAATCTGCCACAACCTTCTTTACTGTCAACTTGGTTAAAGTCCTACCAAGCCTTTGGTATAATGGGACTAATACCCAAACCCAAAGGCAAAAAAGCAATGTCAAACAAACACAACGCTAATAAAACCAAATCAACTTGGAAAACCAAACAAGACCACGAAAAAAGTGTGGATGATTTGCTTGATGAACTTGCCTATCTTAGAGCAGAGAATGACTATCTAAAAAAGCTAGATGCCTTAATTCGTCAAAAGGAACAATCAGTACAAACAAAGAACAAGTCCTGATCATCCAAGAATTAAGGCATAAGCACAAACTTGCTGACTTATTGGCAGTGTCAAACTTGCCAAGAAGTGTGTTTTATTACCACATTCGTCAAAGTACAAAGCCTGACAAAGACCTTGACTTAAAAGAACACATTAACCACATCTACCACCAACACAAGGGCAGGTATGGTTATCGTAGAATCACATCAGAGCTTAACAATCAGCTTGCCCAAAAAGGCATGGTCATTAATCATAAACGAGTGCAACGACTGATGGCTAAACTTGGACTCAAAGCATTGGTTCGTCGTCAACGTAAGTTTAATACTTACAAAGGCACAATGGGCAAAGATACCATTCAGGACAATATACTCAAAAGAGACTTTAAAGCAGACAAACCCAATCAAAAGTGGGCAACAGACATCACAGAGTTTAAAGTACAAGACAAGGCAAATGATGGCAGTGTCATTCAAAGAAAACTCTACCTATCGCCCATCATCGACTTGTTTAATGGTGAGATTGTCAGTTATACGATGAAGGACAGACCAACGTATGAGTTGGTCAAAGAGATGTTAAATGATGCCCTATCCAAGCTAAGCCAAGAAAAGATGGATGACAAACCCATCATTCATTCAGACCAAGGCTGGCACTATCAAATGCACCAGTATCAACAAACCCTAAAAGAACAAGGCTTAACCCAAAGCATGTCAAGAAAAGGCAATTGTTTGGATAATGCTGTGATAGAGAGCTTCTTTGGTACGCTAAAACAAGAGATATTTTATGAGACAACCACATTTACATCAACAGATGAACTTAAACAAGTGATTGATGAGTACATACACTACTACAATCATGATAGAATAAAGAGCAAATTAAAAGGACTAAGTCCTGTTAAGTACAGAAACTTAGTCCAATTAGGGTTAATACAACCACTTGCAACAACCTAACCTTTAATCTTATGTCTAAGATTTGGGGGTCGGTTCATGGGCGAACGGTTTTTGTATGATTTTGATATGAATTGAGTGTGGTTAGACTTGAATGTGTAACCTAGCTGGTACGCCAACGGTTCTTTGAGTGGCGGTTTTTCTTATATTTGATGTTAATCGCTCTTTTAAGAGGTGTTAATAGTGGGTGCTGATGATGTATTTACGTAAAACACCACCCCATAAAGGAGTGGTGTTTTGCAATCTAAGATTAGATTATTTCTTTGTACAACCAGTTGGGTTGAACTTCTCTTTGTATTTAGCTGCTGCAGAACCATCGATTTTGCAAGTCCATACACCGTCAGTAGTACGTTCTTGTGTAATAACAGTTTTGGCGATGTCTTTATTAGCTTTGTTACCCAGGGTAGCAGAAATAGTACCTGCACCATCGTTAGCAAAACCAGTTAGTTCAACAGAAGCCATTAGATTGGAACGTGGGTTTGTGCTATTTTCTGAGCTAGTCAGGCCAATATTTTCTTTTGAGGTGCTAGATGCTTCATTTAGTACAGGAGTTTTACCTTCAAATAGAGCAGCGTCTACAGCAGTTTTACCGGCAGCTAGCTCACCAGAAACACGGGTAGTTTGAGACTTTGAGATATAGTCTTGGTAAGCAGGTAGTGCGATAGCAGCTAGGATACCAATAAATGTTATTCATGAATGCGTTTGTCAAAAGGGCGATTTTGGCGAATAACGGCATAGCTGATGGTGAGTAATTTGCGCATGATGGCGATAATAATTTGTTTTTTGGTTTTGCCTTTTTGTTCCATGCGTTTGACGAACTTTTGAAAAGCGGGATATCGACCAAAGCTGACTATGACAGCGGGCATAAAAAGGGCTGAACGTAGTTCTTTTTGTCCACTAAATCCAATGGAAGACTGCTTGTGAATACTAATGCCTGATTGATGATGACGAGGGGCAAGCCCAGCATAGCTTGCTAGATGTTTGGCACTTTGAAATAATGAACCATCTCCAATGGCAACCAGTAGATGTGGCAGTGTCTTTTTGCCAATTCCAGGTATTGTGGCAAGTAGGCTGGCACGGTGATTTAGCTCGGGCGTGCAATTGATGAGTTGCCAAATTTGATGATCGAGCTGTGTGATGCTGTCGCTCCAATGACGAATGTTGTCATCAGTATACGATTTCACATAAATAGACAGAGCTTCCTGTCGAGTGCGTTCTTTGATGAGTTGCCGTTTGTGGTGTTCACGTTGTTTTAGAAGGGCAGTCAGTTTTATTTCGTTGTCTGATTTAGGCTGCCATAAAGGTGGATTTTCTTTTGCACCATAGCGTGCCAAGAGAATGGCATCCTGCTTATCTGTCTTGGTGCGTATGCCTAGGCTTTTGGCGTATGCATGAATATATAAGGGGTTGACAATACTTACCTTATGATGATGAGAGATTGCCCAATGAGCTAATTTTTCCCAATAAGCCCCCGTTGCCTCAATAATCAAATGTAAGGTAGATGTGTTATAATGATGTGCTTGAATCCACAATGTTAGCTCTATAAAACCCTGTTGGTTATTTGTGAATGTACAGTTTTGCCAAGTGTTATGGGTAATAAAGCAGGCATCAAATGTGTTTTTGGCGATATCAATCCCAATGTAAGTTTTAGACATGGTAGTATAAAGCACCAAACTAGTTTGGTAAAGGAGTTATCTCAACCTAGCTTGCGGGTTTTGCTCCCAGGATACCAAGCGAGTTTTCCCCAATATTATTGCACAATGCATGAATTATAGAGGATTTGATCTATAAATGCAAATTTAACGGTAATTGTTCTATGACCATAAAAAAGAATTCTGCTAAAAAATATCCCGATTGGCTCACTCATGACTATCAGCTAAGGCTTGACTGGTATGGTCTGGGGTTGGCACTTATTTTTGTACTGCTCCCTAATGTGCTGTTTTTGCTTGGGGCGTATTTGACAGGCATTGCTCGTCCGCTTATCAATGTGGACTATCTGCCAGTCTGTGTGCTATGGGCATTACCCTATCGTGTGGCAAAGTGGTTGGGGGTGTTTGCCTTTATTATTGTGGCTCTCATTGATGCGATGATGATGGCGATGCAACTGTTTCCTTTTTTGGATATGGCTGCTGCCATCTCGCTTGCCCCATTTTTGGTCAATGCCCCTGCTCGCTATATGCTACTGGCAGGGCTTGTGATGGTCTGTATGGTAATCATACCTGTCGCCATGATTTATTTATCAAAAAAATGGTTTGTCAAAAAATCATCGTTTGTGCTGGTGCTGTTTTGGGCGGTTATCGGTGGATTGGCATACCATAAATTTAATGAGTATAGATACGCCACTCATGCTCAGGCGGAGCGGTTTGCCCAATCAGACTTTTTTTATATTCACAGCCAGTATAAGCGATATCAGTGGATGGTAGGTAGTGAGTTTGCGGAGCATTTTGGTAAAATACCAGAGATGATGCCAACTGACATCGCCTACATCTCCCATCATCTTGGGGTAGATAAACAAGGTGTTACCATTCCTATTAGCCGTCCTATTGTAACTGCCGAAAACAGCGATAAGGTAACAGGCGATAAGGGTGTGGATATCGGTGATGTACCACGCAACTTGCCAAACAAGATGCTGTTTGTCGTGGCGGAGTCATGGGGTGTGGCACGAGACAGCGAGGCTCAAAAAGACATATTGGCAGGACTGTACGACCGTAGCGAGCATTTTGAGTTTGTGGATACGGGGTATTTTGGGTTTTCGGGGGCGACCGTAGAGGGAGAGCTCAGAGAGCTGTGTCAGCTTGATGTGGAGGGTGGCTATGGGTTTAGGAAGTTGGATGATACGCCCTTTGAGGGTTGCCTACCCCAACGCCTATCTGCACAAGGTTATCAGACAGTGGGTATGCACGCAGGGTTTAGTGGTATCTATGAGCGTGATATTTTATACCGTCATATGGGTTTTAAGAAGTTGGTTTTTTCCGAGCAGTACAATGACCGTAAGCATTGTTCGCCTTTTAATGGTATCTGTGATAGTGAGTTGTTTGATGTGGTAGAGCAGGAATTTGCTACCAATGATAAGCTATTTTATTATTGGCTAACACTAACCAGTCATTCGCCGTTTGCCGAAAAAGACATGGTAAATCCTAGATTTGATTGTGATAAATATGGCATCCCTAAGGGGGATATTTGTAACAATTTTCGTCTAAACGCTCAGTATTTTGATGGGCTTGGGGAGTTACTGGCCAAGCCGAGTATGAAAGGCGTGGAGGTGATTGTGGTGGGCGATCATATGCCACCGATTATCAGTAGACAACCTATTCACCCCTATATCCAATGGCAAGATGTATCATGGGTACATCTCAAAGTCAAAGAATGATGAACCAAAAAATCCCCAGATGGGGATTTTTTTATCCTCCGTTGCTGTAAAACCACCGCCTAAAGTCGGTGGATATAAGGCAACTCCGCAATCATGAAATGGGTTTTTCACCAAATTTGGCAACAAATGTGTAATTCTCATCAAGAGCGATATAAGCTCCATTATATTTTGCCATCAGACTAATGATATAGACTTTACCGTATTTGGATTCGATGTCTTGTAAGGCTTGGGTGTCGTCATCGCTTATGGCTAAGGTTTTGCGTGTGGCGATGTCCGTGCTTTGGATAACATCTGGCATGGCATGAAGGGTGGTGTAGGGCTTATCTTTGTTGATAGGGTGATAGATGGCGATGGGTAATTTGCCAAGTTTGCCATAGGCGGATAAATCACCCAACTCAAAATCTGCCAGCTCACGATGACCGATGACCGAGGCGGTACTGTTAGGATAGACAATGACAGCAGAGGGTTTTTCTTGGTATAATGTATAAGTACCATAAATCAATGCCCCAAGCTGTACCGCTCCAATGATGACAAAGTCAGAGATGATTTCTTTTTTGGATTTGGCAGGATTATACACCAAAAAAGACAGCAGAGGCCCTAGTACTACGTCCACCAAAAACACCAAAGTGAGACCCTGCACTGCCCCTGCCATCGTAAAATAAAAATCAGGGTAGGCAAAAAACCACACCCACGCCAATAACAGTAAAAAGATAGTCAGGCAAACAAGAAAATGAATAAAACTGGCTTTTGCTTTGGCTTTGACGAGAGAAGCGAATGGTTTCATGGTGTATTAAGTTGGTACGAAAATTGCTTTAATTATATCAAATATTATTTTATTTGTGAAACTGCCATGAAAAACAACCCAACATTACAACAAGCTGGATTTGCGCTCATTGAGCTGATGATTGTGGTGGCAATCATCGGGACGTTGGCGGCGATTGCCCTGCCCATGTATCAAGACTACATCGCCAAAGCTCAGGTGAACCGTGTACATTATGAGATCAATGCGGCACGTACCATCATTGACTCCATTTTGTCAGATGGGAGATTGCCAACATTAGATCCAGATGTTGCAAAAAGTGATGATGATTATGAGTATATCGGCATGACCGAAGACCCTGCATCCAACTTGGTGTATATTGCCAGTATTGATGTCAATGGAGGTAGGTTTAATAAACTAACCGCCGAATTTGGTAAGCAGTCTTATAAGGCACTAACAGGGTCAAAAATATCTATGGTGCGTAGTGCAGACGGACAGTGGTCATGCATGTTAGAAGAAAGATCAGCTGGTTGGAAAGATAAATATACGCCAATATCGTGCAGAGAGCCATAAACAAATAAAACCACTCATCACGAGTGGTTTTATTTTGGGTTATTTAGAATGCACAATCAAAACAACACACGCACCTTAATGGTCTGGGGAATGGCACGCAGACGTTCTAGGGCTTTGGCAGAGTCGTTGTCGTCCACGTCCATGACCAGATAGCCGACATCGCCACGAGTCATCATTGACTGGGCGGTGATGTTGATGCCAGCGTCCGCAAAGGAGGCGTTGACCTGCGAGAGTACACCAGGGACGTTTTGGTGAATGTGTAGCAGGCGGTGGCTCTTGTCCGTGAATGGAATGGAGACGTTGGGGAAGTTCACTGCACTGGTGGTGTCGCCCATGTCAGAGTAGCGGACGAATTTGTCAGCGACTTCTAGACCGATGTTGGCTTGGGCTTCTTGGGTAGAACCGCCGACATGGGGAGTGAGAATGACGTTCTCAAAGGCACGCAAGGGCGAGATGAACTCTTCATCGGCTGATTTTGGTTCTTTGGGGAATACGTCAATGGCAGCCCCGAGTATCTTACCGCTTTCTAGGGCGGCGGCTAAGTCGTCAATATTCACACACCCGCCACGAGCAGCGTTGATAAAGAACGAGCCGTCTTTCATCTTGCCAAACTCACGAGCGGTCATCATATTACGGGTGCTAGGCAGGTCAGGGACGTGCAGGGTTACCACATCAGCTTTTTCTAGGAGTTCATCAAAACTGCCCACTTGCACGGCATTACCCAGTGGTAATTTGGTCAGCACGTCATGATAGATGACTTTCATGCCCAGTCCTTCGCACAGTACGGATAGCTGTGAGCCGATAGAACCATAGCCCACGATACCCATGGTCTTGCCACGCACTTCATAGCTGTCTTTGGCAGATTTGTTCCAGCCACCACGATGGACGACCGCATTTTTCTCAGGAATGCCACGCATGAGCATGATGGTCTCGGCAAGCACCAGCTCGGCAACCGAGCGGGTATTAGAGTAGGGGGCGTTAAAGACAGGAATGCCCAGCTCTAAGGCAGCGTCCAAATCCACTTGGTTGGTGCCGATACAAAAACAGCCAATGCAGATGAGTTTTTCGGCAGATTCTAGCACCTTGCGAGTGAGCTGGGTGCGTGAGCGGATACCGATGAAATGGGCGTCTTTGATTTTTTCGATGAGTTCATCTTCATCAAGGGCGGTCTTGATGTATTCGATGTTGGTGTAGCCAGCTTCGTTTAGCACTTTTAGGGCGTTGTCATGCACGCCTTCTAAGAGCAAAAAGCGGATTTTGTCTTTGTTAAGGGATAAAGTCATGAAAAATCCTTACAATAAAGAGTGGTTGGCAAAGATATAGTTATACACCCATTTGGCAGATTTTGCAAAGGATTTTGGGGGTTTTTTGTAACTTAATTAGAAATAAGGTCATTGGCAACTTGACTTTTGCAAAATTTTAAAGGAAATTTAAAAAATTCTCATCATGTATGCAAATGTTGGTTATCGGTAACTTTTTGTTTTGTCCTAAAAAACCATGATACAATAACTTAAATCGGCAGCAAAATGAAATTTTAGTTGTCAAATTTTGAACATGTGCTATAATTTGCCACTTTTTGCCACTTTTTGCCACTTTTTGCCACTTTTTGCCACTTTTTGCCACTTTTTGCCACTTTTTGCCACTTTTAAATTTTTAATAAGTTTACATTTGTTCTGTTAAATTTAAAAGTATTATTGCCGTGCAAGCGGTCAAATCATTGTCTATGATTACTCTTGCAAAACTGGTGTGCAATGGATGTTTCATTTTTACTTTATCGTTCATTGAACCACGCGCCGAACGTCATGACCTTGTTAAACCCAAATTTTAGTTGATAAATTGGGTTTGGGTTTAGGGATACAGTCATCAAATTTTCATATGTGATTGATAAGATTGAGATTGTATTCATAGGTTTTTCTTTTAACCCTTATCTGAGATGGTAATCCGATATGAGCGTTCATTCTGTAAATCATGCCCCAACAGCCCCCAAAGACGGTGCAACCAACGACTACTACTTGACTCGTCAAAACCAGATGGAGTCAAATGTCCGTAGCTACCCTCGCAAACTTCCATTAGCAATCGCCAAAGCACAAGGATGCTGGGTTACTGACGTAGAAGGCAACGAATACCTTGACTGCCTAGCAGGAGCAGGTACGCTAGCCCTAGGACACAATCACCCTGCCACCATCAATGCCATCAAAGACGTGCTAGAAAGCGGTTTGCCACTGCATACCCTTGACATCACTACGCCAATCAAAGATGCATTCACCGAAAAATTGTTGTCATTTTTTCCAAAAGATTTTGTCTTGCAGTTTTGCGGTCCAACAGGGGCTGACGGTACAGAAGCTGCCATCAAGCTTGCCAAAACCTATACAGGGCGTGATAATGTCATCGCATTCTCTGGCGGTTATCACGGCATGACGCACGGCTCGCTTGCCATGACAGGCAACCTATCCGCCAAAGAAAAAGTGGGTAATCTCATGGCGGGCGTGCAGTTTATGCCTTATCCACACGAATACCGCTGTCCGCTAGGGCTTGGCGGTGAGGCAGGCGTGGACGCTTTGACTTATTATTTTGAAAACTTCATCGAAGATGTAGAAAGTGGCGTGGTCAAGCCTGCTGCCGTTATCCTAGAAGCCATTCAGGGCGAAGGTGGTGTTGTCCCTGCTCCCAAAAAATGGCTCCAAAAGATTCGTGAAGTTACCGCCCGCCACGACATCGTGCTGATTTTGGACGAAGTGCAAGCAGGATTTGCTCGCTCTGGCAAGATGTTCGCCTTTGAACACGCCGAGATTGTCCCTGATGTGGTCGTCATGTCTAAGGCGGTGGGCGGTGGTCTGCCCCTTGCCGTGCTTGCCATTAACAAAAAATTTGATGCATGGTCGCCAGCAGGTCATACAGGTACTTTCCGTGGCAATCAGCTAGCCATGGCGGCAGGCTATAATGTCCTAGAACAAATCACCAACAACAACCTTGCCGAAAACTCACGCATTCAAGGCGAGTTTTTGCGTGATGAACTGCGTAAAGTGGCACAAGAATTCCCCTGTATCGGTCATGTGCGTGGACGTGGCTTGATGACTGGTATTGAGATTGTGGACGAGCGTAAATCCGCCGACCATATGGGGTCATACCCTGCCGACAGTGAGCTTGCGGTCGCTATCCAAAAAGCGTGCTTTGATAATAAGCTGTTGTTGGAGCGTGGTGGTCGTGGTGGTACGGTGGTGCGTTTATTGTGTCCGATTACCATTACTCGTGAAGAGTGTGAGCAGGTCATCACTCGCTTTAAAAAGGCGGTGGGCGAAGCGGTAAAAGCGGTTCGTGGCTAGGCGTTAATTGTCATTTAAAAATAAAGGCGTGCTAAATGGTACGCCTTTATTTTTGCCAAAAACTGGCTTTATGTTTATCAAAAAATTTGTTAAAATAAAAAATTTTACTTGACACTTGCTATGGAAAATCGCAAAATGAACCAACCAACCAACCAACCAACCAACCAACCAACCAACCAACCAACCAACCAACCAACCAACCAACCAACCAACCAACCAACCAACCAACCAACCAACCAACCAACCAACCAACCAACCAACCAACCAACCAACCAACCAACCAACCAACCAACCAACCAACCAACCAACCAACCAACCAACCAACAGCCTAAAAACTGCCCATAATACCGACTTTTTTGGTGAAAAATTAACCAAACTTCGCCAAATTCTCCCCGAAATATTTTCCGAAAATACCCTAGACCTAGAAAAACTCAAAACCCTACTGGGCGACCACCCTGCCCAAAACGAACGCTACGGCTTAAATTGGGCGGGAAAATCAACCGCCTATCAAGCCCTGCAACGTCCCACAAATAATACATTAGCCCCTTGTCCTGCCGAGAGCGTGGATTTTGATACCACACAAAACATTTTTATTGAAAGTGATAATTTAGAAGCCCTAAAAATATTACAAAAATCCTATGCAGGCAAAATCAAAATGATATACATTGACCCGCCTTATAATACGGGCAATGACTTTATTTATCACGATGATTTTAGCCAAAGCAAAAAAGAGTATGAAATTGCCACAGGCGATAGAAATATCAATGGCGAATTATTAAAATCCTTTAAAAAGAATAGCAAAGACAATGGGCATTATCATTCTAATTGGCTGAATATGATGTTGCCCCGTTTGCATTTGGCTCATACTTTACTTTCTGATGATGGCGTGATTTTTATTAGTATTGATGATAATGAACAGGCTCAATTAAAATTATTATGTGATGAGATTTTTGGTGGGGAGAATTTTATTAGTAATATTATTTGGGAGAAAAAATTTAGTCCGCAAAATGATGCTAAATATTTTTCCGAAAATCACGACCATATCTTATGTTATGCAAAAAATGCAGAATTTTTAAATATTGCATTATTGCCAAGAACAGATGAGTTAAATTCAAGGTATAAAAATATTGATAATGATACAAGGGGTGCTTGGACTTCTGGTGATTTATTAAGAAAAGATGTTCAGTCAAGCGGTATTTATACAATTACCACACCAAACGGTACTAAACATAATCCGCCAAGTGGCAGAAGTTGGCGAGTTTCGGAAAGCAAATTCTTAGAAATGGTTGCCGATAATCGTATTTGGTTTGGAGAAAATGGCGGAAATGTTCCAAGAATTAAAAGATTTTTAAGCGAAGTTCAAGACGGATTAAAAGCAACTTCTATCTGGAAATATAATGATGTTGGACATAACCAAGAAGCGAGCCAAGAATTAAGAAAATTATTTAATGGAGAAAGTTATTTTGATACACCAAAACCTGTAAAATTAATTAAAAATATTCTATTTTTAACAACCAAAAAGGACGATATAACCCTAGACTTTTTCGCAGGTTCGGCAACCACCGCCCACGCTGTCATGCAATTAAACTCAGAAGATAACGGTAATCGTCAGTTTATAATGGTGCAATTACCAGAATTAACCGATGAAAAAAGCGAAGCCTATAAAGCTGGATTTAAAACCATTAGCGATATCTCCAAAGAACGCATTCGCCGTGCAGGGGCAAAAATCAAAGCCGAAAATCCTGATAAAGCCCTTGATATAGGATTTAAGGTATTTAAACTAAGTGATAGTAATTTTAAAGCGTGGCAAATTGACGATGATGATATTGCCAAGCAATTAGAAATGTATATTGATCTCCTAAAAGATAATGCCAATGAGATGGATATTGTCTATGAATTGCTATTAAAGATGGGATTAAAATTAACGGCAGATATTCACTTTGAAAAGGGTGTTTATTGGCTAACTTGTGAAAATAAATCGTACGCCATTGTGCTAAATTCATTATCCCAAGATAAGTTTAATGCCATTATTGATAAAAAACCTGCCAAAACCGTTGTATTGGACAAAGCATTTTTAAATGACAGTGAAAAATCCAATGTGATTTTGCAATTTAAAGATGCTGGACTAAATTTTGAAAGTATTTAATTATTGGGGGAATAGTTAATGCAAATTCAATATGAGCATTTAGATTATCAAAAACAGGCGATTGATAGTATCGTGGATTTATTTCAAGGCGAAATCACGCATCATCAAGATGATTTTAGCTTATCGGATAAAGACAATGTGCGTGTGATTGCCAATGAATTATCATTATCCAAAGATGATATTTTTAATAATTTAAAAAATATCCAAACACAAAATCAGCTTTCTTTGTCTGATAAGTTGGATAATTTGTATTTTAGCGTAGAAATGGAAACGGGTACGGGCAAAACTTTTGTTTATTTAAATACCATTTTTGAGCTTTATCAACGCTATGGCTGGCGAAAATTTATCATTGTTGTGCCAAGTGTTGCCATTCGTGAAGGTGTATTGCAAACTTTAAATAGCACAAAAGCCTATTTTAAAGATGAATTTAATTCGCCAATTTATCATTATGGCGAATATAGCGGTCAAAAAACCAATGCATTAAAACATTTTGCGACAAGCACACATATTGAAATTTTGGTGATGAATATTCAATCTTTTGAAAAAGAAAGCAACATCATCAATCAACAGCGAGAAAATGGCGTGTTAATGGAGTTAATCCAAGCAACAAACCCAATCATTATTATTGATGAACCACAAAATATCAGCAGTGATAAACGCAAAAATGCCATTGAAAATTTAAATCCATTATTTGCGGTTGGATATTCGGCAACGCATAAAGAAATTATCAATAAAGTGTATAGCCTAAATCCTGTACAAGCATTTGAAAAGAATTTGGTAAAACAAATTGTCGTCAATTCTGTGGTGTCGCAGGATAAAAATAATGCTTTTATTGAATTAAAAGAAGTCATCAATAAAGGCGGATTAAAAGCAAAAATACTTATTGATGTTAATGAAAATAAAGAATTGAAAAGAAAAGTTGTTACTGTAACAACCAATGACAAAAATCATGATTTATATAAACTATCAAAACAAAATCCCAACTATCAAGGATTTATGGTTACAGGCATTGATTTAGAAAACAAAATAGTTAGATTTTCTAATGGTATAGAAATTGCCTGTGGCGTAAATTTGGATTATCTTAAAGATGATATGATGAAACAGCAAATTCACGCCACGATTAAAACACATCTGCAGCGTGAAAAGCAGTTAAATCCATTAGGCATTAAAGTATTGTCGCTATTTTTTTATTGATAAAGTGGAAAATTATCGCACCAATGCACAAGGTGAAATTGGTAAGTTTTATGAGTGGTTTGAAGAATTGTATGAATTAGAAACCAAACAATCAGCAAGTGGCGTACATAATGGCTATTTTAGCCAAGACAAAAAAGGCAATGCCAAAAATAGTAACGGCACAACCAAAGATGATAACAATGCTTATGAATTGATTATGAGGGATAAAGAGCGGTTATTGTCGCTTGATGAGCCTGTGCGATTTATTTTTAGCCATTCGGCATTAAAAGAAGGTTGGGATAATCCCAATGTTTTTCAGATTTGTACTTTAAATGAAACAACTTCACAAATCAAAAAACGCCAAGAAATTGGGCGTGGACTTCGTTTGCCTGTGAATCAAAAAGGCGAACGAATTTATGATGAACAGGTTAATATTTTGACCGTGATTCCCAATGAAAGCTATGAGCAATTTGCCAGCAGTTTACAGCAGGAATATATTGATGATTGTGGTATTAAATTTGAAAAATCTAATATCAAAGACGCTAAAAATGAACGCACGGTAACTTATCGTTTTGATGCGTTTACCGACCCACTATTTTTACAAATTTGGGAGCGTATTCGCCAAAAAACCAAATATCGTGTTGCATTTGATAGTGATGAATTGATTAAACTGGCAGGCCAAGCATTAAATAAAATGCCAGTCATTACCAAACCAAAAATTGAAATCAAAAAAGCAAGACTCATTCAAAATAGTGAAACGGGCGTACAGGCAGAAGAAATTTATTCTGATTATCAGTATTTGGACAAAAAAATTGCCATACCTGATATCTTAAAGACATTGCAAAATAAGACGGGATTAACTCGTCAAACTTTGGTTGAGATTTTAAAACAATCTGGGCGGATTGATGAAGTAAAAAATAACCCACAACGCTTTATTGAAATTGTGGCAGAAATCATCAATAATGAACTGTATGATTTGATGAAAAACGGCATTTATTATCAAAAATTAGATGAAGTTTATGAACAAAATCTGTTTGAGACTTATAAAATTTATGCCAATCAATACACTTTTTATATCAATAAAATGGAAAAAACCATTTATAATGGCGTGTTGGATTTGGATTCAAAAACTGAACATCAATTTGCAACCGATTGTGAGAATTATGATGAGCAAGTGGCATTTTACTTTAAATTACCCAAAAAATTTAAAATCCCAACACTAATCGGTAATTATAATCCTGATTGGGCGGTTGTCATCAATAAAAATGGCGAGCAGGTTTATTTTATTGCTGAGACCAAAAATACAGGCGATAAATCCATTCAAGATGGGGTGGTGGTTGATAAACTGAAGTGGGAAGAGCGGTTTAAGATTGCTTGTGCCAAGCGGTTTTTTGAAATAAATGATGAAGTGGGCTATCAGGTGGTGCAAAAAATCAATGAATTAACCGAAAATAATAAGGTGTATTAAATGATGCAAATATGCTAAAATAAAGCATTTTTTACTTTATAGGATGTAGCCATGCCAACTTTTGAACAACACCGCCAAGCCCTACTTTGCAATGATAGCCAGTCAATCGCCGATTATGAACGTGCGATGACGGACGCTGTCAAAGCGGTAACGGCATGGCTTAAAAACGACAAAATGTACACAGGCGGTAGCATTAAAGAGCTTCGTTCGCAAATCAGCTTTAATCCGCAAAAAGAAGGTTTGGGCGTACAAAAATCGCTTGACCGCCTTGTGGAGCTGTTTTTAAACAAAAGTCTAAAAGTTCATCACCCCCATTCGCTCGCTCATTTGCATTGTCCTACCATGGTAACTTCACAAATTGCCGAAGTACTCATCAACGCCACCAACCAATCAATGGACTCATGGGATCAGTCGCCTGCAGGCTCGCTCATGGAAGTTCAGCTCATTGACTGGTTACGCCAAAAGGTCGGCTATGGGGCAGGGCAGGCAGGCGTGTTCACATCAGGCGGTACACAGTCTAATCTTATGGGCGTGCTACTGGCTCGTGATTGGGCGATTAGCAAAAATTATCAAGACGACAACGGCAAAGCGTGGTCGGTACAGCGTGATGGCATTCCGCCTGATGCGATGAAAAAAGTCAAAGTGCTATGCTCAGAAAATGCTCATTTCTCCGTACAAAAAAACATGGCGATGATGGGCATGGGCTTTGCCTCAGTCGTTACCGTGCCTGTCAATGACAATGCCCAAATGGATACCAACGCCCTAGCCGACATCATGGCGGACTTGTACGCCAAAGGCAACATCGTGGCGTGTGTGGTGGCAACGGCAGGGACGACTGACGCAGGGGCGATTGATGACATCAAGACAATCCGTGCCTTGTGCGACAAATTCGGAGCGTGGCTACACGTTGATGCGGCGTGGGGTGGGGCGTTATTGCTATCCAACGATTACCGCTCTATGCTAGACGGCATTGAGCTGACCGATTCGGTTACGCTTGATTTTCATAAGCACTATTTCCAAAGCATTTCTTGCGGTGCGTTCTTGTTAAAAGACGAGCAAAATTACCGCTTTATGCACTATGAAGCCGAGTATTTAAACTCAGCTTATGACGAAGAGCATGGCGTGCCAAACTTGGTGTCAAAGTCTTTGCAGACCACTCGCCGATTTGATGCGTTAAAATTATGGTTCACGGTGGAGGCGTTGGGCGAAGAGCTGTACGGTTCAATGATTGACCACGGGGTAAATTTGACAAAAGAAGTGGCGGATTATATCCGTAACACGGACGGCTTGGAGCTACTTGTTGAGCCACAATTTGCGTCTGTCTTGTTCCGTGTTGTGCCAACTGGCTATCCTGATGAGTTTATTGATAGCCTAAATCAAAATGTAGCGGACGAGCTGTTTGCCCGTGGGGAAGCCAACATCGGCGTAACCCGTGTGATTGATAGCCGTCAAAATGTGCAGTCGTTAAAGATGACCACACTAAGCCCAATCGCCACGCTTGAAAACGTGCAAGCCTTATTATCGCAAGTGCTGGCAGAAGCCGAGCGTATCAAAGATGATATTAAAAATGGTACTTATACTCCGCCGATTGATTGAGTTTGGTTGAATTAAACGATAAAAAACCGATTAAGTGAATTAATCGGTTTTTTGTTTGGAAATTAAAACAAGGTTTGTTTGCTTTTGCTTAACTGAAAACCGTGCCCTGATTTATTCACACATCTCATGCCTGTGGTTTGGCTAGTGCAAGTCCAACCGTTGCCGTTGATTGACGAACCATAAGGGATAATCTTTGTAATATCTTCTGCTTCGTTTTCAGGCTCAAATTCATGATTGGTGCATTGAAGTTTGCCTTTGCCAGTTTGGTTTAAGGTAAATTCCAATCCAACGCCTTCACTGCATTTTGCAGGTTTTTTGGCAACGTTTTGAATGTAGCAAGTAAGGGCGTTGCCAGAACTGGTAATATTATCACCGCCACAGACAATATTACCACTAGGTATGGCAAAAACCTTATTATGGGTGTTTGCGTAGTTAAATGATGACCAGCCAGCAAAAGCGGTTATTGCTAAAATAGACCGCCACTGAGCAAAGCAATCTGCATAAGTTTTTTCATAAAAACTCCTATTGATGGGAAAGAACGTGATTAATACTACGATATTCGTAGTAAAAAATCAAGTAAAATATACGAAATTCGTAACTTTTTAATCTAGGGTAAAAGTTATGAGTTTGCAACAGATATTTACACGGCGTTTTAAGGTGGCTCGCAAGGCTAAAAATCTTACCCAAGAGCAGTTAGGCATCGCCATTGGTTTGGATGAATTTGTGGCAAGCTCACGCATTAATCGCTATGAAAAGGGTGTGCATTTGCCTGATTTGACCACATTAAATAACATTGCCAAAGCCTTAGATGTACCGCCTGCTTACTTTTTTGCTGATGATGAGTTGGCACAGATGATTTTGGCATATAAAAAAGCCGATAACTAAGTCTAGATTATCGGCTTTTAGGCTATCAGCTTTTGGTGTGGAGTTGATTTATTTTACATTTTCATCCAACACTGTCTCTTCGGTAGATTTCCAGTTATAGGCACCGTAGAGAATCATTTGCATTTGGCGAGTGCAATGCAACAGCATGGCCTCTTTGGCTTGTTCTAGGTCGCTATCAACAGGCTTGGTCTCTTCATCGTCTTCAAGCTCGGGGGCATAGGTCAAATCTAGCCAGTCGATAATCCATGAGAAACTTAAGTTTACCCCAATCTCGGCAAGCAAATAACGGTCGCTGGCACTGACATGTTCAAAAGAGGGTTGTAGGGCTAGGTCTTCACTCATGACCTTGGCAAAGGTTTTGATTTGTTCGCTGATGGCACGGCGAACCGCTTCTGAACCACCAAAACGCTCGGCAGCGATGAATTGCCAGTAGCGTGGCTGAGCGTCCACCGCTTTAAAAAATAGTTGCACGCTTTTGGCGATTTGGCGTTCAAAGGTGCGTTTTTTGCCAAACTGCATATGCTCACGCAGGGTTGATAGAGCATCACCCAGTTCGTCTTCTACCAATGATTTGCCCAACTCTTCCATGTCATCAAAATGACGATAAAAGGCGGTTGGCACCACGCCCACTTCACGGGTTACCTGACGTAGGCTGATAGAGCTAAACCCTTGCCCCATCATGCATAGGTCAAGCACGGCATTATAGAAAGCTTGACGGGTTTGGCGTTTTTTCTCTTCACGGGTTAGGGCTTTGGCTTCTTTGGTTTTGTCGGTCGTGGTCATAAGGCACCTTTCTTGGGTATTAATTGATAAATGATGGTAAAAGACAAATAAAAACGACCAAAATCCCAAGTTGCGTAGATTTTGGTGAATTATTGTTTATTATGTAGGGCGTGCCTGCCCTTTATAACACAATTCATATTTTAGAGCATTTATAGAAAGAAAACGATGTTTTTGCATGAAAAATGGCTAAATCTTGTTTTTCTGCGTCAAAAACTTGCTTGATAAAATAACTATCAAGCAAGTTTTTTCCTTGAAAAACGGGCGATTTTTCTCATTTTTCATTGCAAATACAAAAGGCAGGCACGCCCTAGAAAAATTTCAAAAATTGCAAGGCTTTTGGTGTGAATGGATATTTGAATGAATATCAATCAAGCCCAACAAACAATTTTTGATGTTGGCGTATATTATAACACATTTTTTTGATTAAAAAAGTGCATAAGTACACTAACGGCAACATCATGGCGACTGTCGGTGCGAAGTTGGGTCGTGGTGCGAGTAAGTTTGGCGATTTGTTCGCTAGGATTTGCCAGTACGTCCAGAGCATGACGGGCGATGTTGTCGGCATTTGCGTCATCTTGGATAAGCTCTGGCACGACAGCTTGCCCTGTTTGGTTGTGGGATAGGATGTTGGGCAGGGCGACATGGGGGGTTTTGACCAGTTGCTTGGCGATGGCGTAGGTTAGGACATTGACTTTATATACCACGACCATGGGGCGGTGCAGTAGCAGAGCTTCTAGGGTTGCCGTACCTGACGCTAAGATGGTCAGCTCACAGGCGCTCATCACATTTTGAGACAGTGAGAGCGTGGTCGGCAGTCGCCCTGCTTGACCGTCTTTGGCGGTTTGGGGAAAGATGATGTGGCATTTATCCAGCAGATGTACCGCTTGCTCTTTGATGAGCGATTTGACCAGATGAGCGTGTTCGTGGCTCACCACAGGTAGGATAAAGGCGTGGTCGCCCGCCTTGTCCAGTCTATCCATTGCCCCAATAAGCAGGGGTAAAATGGCGTTAATCTCACTGGTGCGAGAGCCTGCCATCACGCAGATGGGGCGAGCAGGGCTATGTTGCAGGCGAGCAAGTTCGGGAAATAGCGGACTATAATCGCTTAGAAACTCGCCATAAATCTCACGCCCTGACCGCTCATCAGGGCGTATCTTGTCAAGCAAGGGATGTCCCACGCACACCGCAGGGTGTCCATGCTTGTCATAGACCGCCGTCTCAAAAGGGAATAGACACAGCACCAAATCGGTGGCAGATTTAATGCCCGTGATACGCCCTTCACGCCACGCCCACACGCTCGGGCTGACGTATTGCACACAAAAAATGGGCTTGATGACCGATTTTTGTTTGAGACTTTTGGCAAGGCGTAAATTAAAATCAGGGGCGTCAATGCCCACAAAAATATCAATGCCAATGGATAAAAACTCATCCAAAATCTCTTTTTTGGCAAGCAATAAATCCGGCAAATGCTTGACGACTTCACCGATGCCCATGACCGATAGGCGGTTCATGTCAATAAGAGAGTCAAGCCCTGCCTTGGTCATCATCTCACCGCCCACGCCAACCCAGCGAATGCTCGGATAAATGGCATTCATTTTTGCCATAAAATCCGCCCCCAATGCGTCGCCCGACACTTCCCCTGCGACAATGCCAATGGTCAAGGGCTTGTCGGTAGGCAAGGCGGACAAATCAAAAGGGGGCGTGGTGTGGGTCATGATGTCTCGTGGGTTTGTGAGTGATTTTTAAAAATTAGCGTTCTAAATACTGGATTTTGCCTGCTACGCCGTCCCATTTTTCATGGTCGGGTAGGGCGTCTTTTTTCTCGGTGATGTTTGCCCATTCGTTGGCGAGTTCTTCGTTGATTTGGATGAACGCTTCTTGACCTGCTGGTACTTCATCTTCTGAAAAAATGGCGTTGGCAGGGCATTCAGGTTCGCACAAAGCACAGTCAATGCACTCATCAGGATTGATGACCAAAAAGTTTGGACCTTCATAAAAACAGTCCACAGGGCAAACCTCAACGCAATCGGTGTATTTGCAAAGAATGCAGTTATCAGTTACTACAAATGTCATGGCGATACCTTAGTTGTGTTTGGTTATGATAAAATGGTTTGGCTTGACGAGACTTTTTGGGCAGTTGTCCCTATGATGAGCTGATAAATGGTCATAAAAATAAGATTACCAAAATGTCCCATCAAAATAACACGACGACAAAATTGGTGTATATTTTATACTTTTTGGCAAATTTTCTCAAACCAAAGCAGGTGATTTATGAGACCAAAATACAAAATCTTTATTAAAAAATGCCAAAAAGTTGTAAATAGTAAAAGTGATTATTATTACAATGGCTAAAATGGGCGGTAAGTAAAGCAAATGGTAAAGTAGATAAACACAGTGAGAATGGCGTTAATGCTTGTCATTTTTTGATGGATTTTGATGGCGGTTTTGTCAAAAAAGCAAGGAGAGACCTTGCTTTATGTTTTAAATCAATGTTTTAAACCAATGCTTTAATCAAATCGTTGTGTCTGTTCTGTCTTGTTTGTCTTGCTGAGTGCCTTCTTGTTTAGACTGGCTCTGTTGTTGGGTTTGTTGTTGATTTTGCTGTTGCTGTGCTTCTTTGGCAATTTTGTGGCAACGTTCAATGTGGTCAAAGGCAATTCTGGTAAAAATCATATAACCTACCGTACCTGCGACGATTTGACCGCCTAGGGGGACATATTTGGCGACTTGTTTGCCAATCATACGACCGCCAAAGCCTTGTACAGTTTTATTAACGATACCACGAGTGGCAACCAATCCGCCCACACGAAGCACTTTTTCTTTGATATTTTTTTCACGAGCCGAAGCGGTGTCTTTGTCTTCTAGACCAAAACGTTCGGTGATTTGGGGTAAAAGTTTTCTTAGCATGCCAACATCAACCGCCACATCTAAAAAAGGAATGGGAACAATGGCAACGCCTGCTGAGACTTTGGCACGAGATTTGGCAAGTTCTTTGCATTCACGTTCTATCTTGTCTAGGTCAAGTCCACTGACATCCTTGACAACCAATGTGTCTGTACTAAGTTCGCTAAAATTCATGATAAGCTCCAAAATGTAATAAAAACTGATAATAAAACAAATCATACCACAGCCTGATGATTGTATTGTAATAAAGTTGCTAACAAAATGTATCAGTATGTAAATTTATATTCATGATTTGGGACAAGTTTTTGACTTTGGGCAAGTTTTGGCAAAACTGTGTTAAAAAACTGTGCTAAAATAACCACAAAGACAAATGCAAAAGAAAAAGAGAGTAAGTAATGAGTACGCAAAATCGCCAAGACGATGACAGTCCTTTTGATGGCTATCCATCGCCAAGCCTACCCAAGCCTGCCCAAGTGACAAGTACGCAAAAGTTTGCCAATGCCAATTTGTCGCACCTGACCAACACGAGTGTGCAGGATTTTGAGCGTGCCTTTGATAAAGTCGGACGGTTTACCCCTAAGCACCTGACACTTGTCCCACGTCATCAAGGTGATGTGCCTGATGAGCTAACCGCGATGTTTGGTGAGACGCTCGGGCGACTACTTGTGTCACGACAGATTGGCAGTATTGATGAGATGGACATGTCTGTGGCAAAGCTCCTGCCTGCGAGTGATTTATTGGGACTTGACGTGGGGGCGGATATCATCAGTCGTGCCATTGATGAGAATAAACGCATACTCATTGTGGGTGATTTTGACTGCGATGGGGCGACATCGACCACGCTCATGGTGCGGTGTTTGCGTGAGATGGGAGCGGACGTGCAGTTTTTGGTGCCTGACCGCTTTAAATTCGGTTATGGGCTAACCCCCGAAATCGTGGCACATGGTGCAGATGAATTTGACCCAAAACTTATCATTACGGTAGATAATGGCATATCTAGCCATGATGGGGTTGCCAAAGCCAAAGAATTGGGCATTGATGTTGTCATTACCGACCATCACCTGACAACAACGAGTTCACCTAAGGCAAGTGCGGTCATCAACCCCAATCAAGTCGGCTGTGAGTTCGGCAGTAAGTGGCTCGTGGGCGTGGGTGTGGCGTTCTATGTCATGGGACGTGTCGCCAAAATCCGCCGTGAGATGGGCAAATCCACCACACAAGTCGCCAAATATCTTGACCTTGTGGCATTAGGGACGATAGCGGACGTGGGTCATCTTGACCAAAATAACCGTATTTTGGTAACACATGGACTTAACGCCATTCGGGAAGGGCGGTGCTGTGTGGGGATTTTGGCACTCTTGGAGCAGGCGGGGCGAGACGTGCGTAAGATTACGGCAGATGATTTTGGTTTTGCCATTGCCCCACGCATTAACGCCGCAGGGCGTATGGATAATATGCGAACAGGGGTGGAGTGCCTACTGACTGATGATTTTGGCGAAGCACACCGTTTGGCGATAGAGCTGAACCGTCTTAATCACTCACGCCGTGCCATAGAAACGCAAATGCGTGATGAAGCCAGCAGTATCATTGATGAGCTACACTTATCCGATGAATCTGATGATAAGCCCAAATGTGTTGCCAAAGCCATTTGCCTGTATCAAGACAACTGGCACCAAGGCGTGATTGGTATCGTGGCAGGACGTATCAAAGAACAGTTATACCGTCCGACCATTGTCTTTGCCCCTGCCGATGCTGATAAAGTGGGTGATGACGACCTAATCAAAGGCTCGGGGCGGTCTATCGCAGGCGTGCATATTCGTGATGCCATTGAGACGGTGGCGATGGCAAATCCTGAGCTGATTTTGCACTTTGGCGGTCATGCGATGGCGGCAGGCTTGACCATTCATAAGCGGGATTTTGAGCGGTTTAAGGCAGAATTTTTGAAAGTGGTGGACGGCTTTGATGATGAGCTATTTAGCGAATTAAAATACACCGATGGCACGCTCATCCCTCCTGATTTTAGTCTGGCCTTTGTCCATGCTCTAAAAAATGTCAGCGTGTGGGGTAATGGCTTTTTGCCCCCTGCCTTTGATGGGGTCTTTGAAGTGGTTAATTTTCGCATTTTAAAAGACAAGCATTTAAAACTGACGTTGCGAGCCGATGGCGTGCAGTATCCGATAGATGCCATTTGGTTTAATTATGACGTGGACGAATGGGATTATCGGGCAAGTGCGGTGCATATTTTGTTTACCCTAGACATTAACGAGTGGCAGGGTAATCAGAGTTTGCAACTCATCATCAAGGATTTGGCGGTGTGTGCGATTGATTAGATTGAGATGAGATAAAAGCCGATGTTGATTATCGGCTTTTGTTTTATTTGCCCTTAGCGTCCGCCCAGATGATTTTGTGCAGTTGTAATTGAAAACGTACAGGCAAGCCGTCCGCCAAAATCCATTCGGCAAGCTCTACCGCCAAATTTGGCACGTCCGATTTACGCTCGTCTATATTAAACATGGGCGAAAACCACACCACACCGCATTTTTTATCAAGCTCATATTTTTGCAAAACGTCTTTTGCCCAATCATAATCGGCACGGTCAGCGATGACAATTTTGATTTGGTCGTTGTCGGTGAGATAATTTAGATTTTCCCACAGATTTTTATCCACTTCGCCTGATGATGGGCTTTTTAAATCCATGACTTTTGACACCGCTATTGGCACGTCCTTGACCGACAACGCCCCTGCCGTTTCCAATGAAATCTCATAGCCGTTATCAAGGAGTAATTTCATCAAGGCAATGGCGTTGGGCTGGGCAAGCGGTTCGCCCCCTGTTAGGCAAATGCGTTTGCAAGGATACTGTTTGATATGCTCCAAAATCGCATCAAGCCCCCAACGCTCGCCCCCTGTAAAGGAATAAGTCGTGTCGCAATAGACGCAGCGGAGCGGACAACCTGTCAGACGAATAAAAATGGTCGGCAAACCCATTGCCAAGGCTTCGCCCTGCAAGGAGTAAAAAATCTCCGTCAAACGCAAGCCTGCGGACGGGTCGGTGGTGGGAATAAAGGTGTTGCGTAAAGGGGTGGGGTTTGGCATGGTGTGTATAATTTGCAAAAATCGCTTATTTTAACAAATTTTGTGGGATTTTGGGGATTTTATTGTGTTAAAAATAAGCCAATTTATCGGCATTTGGCAAATGGGTGGGGATATTTTCATCTAGCCAAGCAAGCAGTTCGGTTTCGTTTTTGCCTTGTGGTAGAGTCAATCCATTTTGCAACGCCTGCTCTTTAGTTTCGTAGTCGTCAATGGCGTGCTTCATGCGTGCCATGTCAAAAAGCGGCTCTTGAATAATCAGGCTGTCATGCGATTTGGTTAGGCGAATGTCTTCATCAAAAGTAAGGTAGCTACCCATGCTTGTACGGCAGGGGGTAGGCTTGATAATTCTATAGTCATTGGGTTTTCCTGTTTTTAAATTATCGTGTATATGTTACTATAAAAGGTTTGTTGGTTTTTTCGCCATTAACTTGTCACAAAATAGTCCCCAAAAGCTAAGTGCCTTTGGGGACTGGTATGTGCTATGGTGCTTTATCAAATCAGATTAAGCAAGTTGTGCCACGCTGATTTTGTCTGATTTTTCGGTGTACTCAGCCATTTGGTCGAAGTTTAGGTAATTATAAACTTCAGCTTCCATGGATTCAAGTTTGCCTGCATACGCCATGTACTCTTCAACGGTTGGCAGTTTACCAAGTACCGATGCTACTGATGCAAGCTCGGCAGACGCTAGGTACACGTTGGCTCCTTGACCCAGACGGTTCGGGAAGTTACGAGTAGATGTCGAGACGGCAGTACAGTTTGGTGCGATACGAGCTTGGTTACCCATGCATAGCGAGCAACCTGGCATTTCGGTTCTGGCACCTGCTTGGGCGTAGGTGTTGTAATAACCTTCGTCCATCAGCTGGCGTTCGTCCATTTTGGTCGGTGGTGCAATCCACAAACGAGTGGTTAGGCTACCTGCTGGCACTTCTTGCAATAGTTTGCCTGCGGCACGGAAATGTCCGATGTTGGTCATGCACGAACCGATAAACACTTCATCAATCTTATCGCCAGCGACTTCTGATAGCAATTTGGCATCATCAGGGTCGTTTGGACAGCATAGGATTGGCTCTTTGATGTCGGCAAGGTCAATTTCATACACTTTGGTGTATTCGGCATCAGCATCGGCTTTTAGCAGGCTTGGGTTGTCTAGCCATTTTTGCATGTTCTCAGCACGGCGAGCCAATGTACGAGCATCGCCATAGCCCTCGGCAATCATCCATTTTAGCATGACGATGTTTGAGCGTAGGTACTCGGCAACTTTTTCTTCTGATACGGTAATCGCACAACCTGCTGCACTGCGTTCAGCAGACGCATCAGACAATTCAAACGCTTGCTCAACGGTCAAGTCATTTTCCATTTCGGTCAAGTCAATCTCTAGGATACGACCAGAGAAAATGTTTTTCTTACCCTTTTTCTCAACGGTCAAATCGCCTTCTTGAATGGCATAGTAAGGAATGGCGTGTACCAAATCACGCAAAGTAATGCCAGGTTGCATTTTGCCTTTAAATTTAACCAAAACAGACTCAGGCATATCCAGTGGCATCACACCAGTTGCAGCAGCGAACGCCACCAAACCCGAACCTGCTGGGAATGAGATACCGATTGGGAAACGAGTGTGCGAGTCGCCACCAGTACCCACAGTATCAGGCAGTAGCATACGGTTTAGCCATGAGTGAATCACACCGTCCCCTGGACGTAAGCTCACACCGCCACGGTTCATGATAAAGTCAGGCAGAGTGTGGTGCGTTACCACGTCAATCGGCTTAGGATAGGCAGCAGTATGACAGAATGACTGCATCACAAGGTCGGAGCTAAAGCCTAGGCACGCCAAGTCTTTTAGCTCATCACGAGTCATCGGACCTGTGGTATCTTGTGAACCCACAGTGGTCATCTTAGGTTCGCAGTAGGTGCCAGGGCGAATGCCTTGACCTTCTGGCAGACCACACGCACGACCGACCATTTTTTGGGCAAGTGTAAAGCCCTTGCCTGTGTCGGCAGGTTGCTCTGGGGTGCGGAACAAGGTGGACGGTTCAAGACCTAGCGACTCACGAGCCTTACCTGTCAAGTTACGACCGATGATAAGGTTGATACGACCGCCAGCACGCACTTCATCTAGTAGTACAGGAGTTTTTAGTTTGGATTCGGCAATTTGGTTGCCGTCTTTGAATGCGGTAACGGTTGCGGTGGCGTGGTCGATTTTTAGGGTAACTTTATCGCCCATGTTCATGTCGGTAACGTCAATCTCAACAGGCAATGCCCCAGCATCTTCCATGGTGTTAAAGAAAATCGGAGCGATTTTACCGCCTAGGCACACACCGCCGTCACGCTTGTTTGGAATGTGTGGAATGTCATCACCAAAGAACCATAGCACAGAGTTGGTCGCTGATTTACGGCTAGAACCTGTACCCACAACATCGCCCACATAGGCAACAGGATTGCCCTTAGCAATCAATTCTTTGATTTGGGTCAAGGGACCAACTTCGCCATTTTTTTCTGGGCGAATGCCATCACGCTCATTTTTTAGCATGGCGTTGGCGTGTAGTGGAATGTCAGGACGGCTCCACGCATCTTGGGCAGGAGATAGGTCGTCTGTGTTGGTCTCGCCAGTTACTTTAAAGACAGTAATGGTCATCTCGCTTGGCACGTCAGGACGGCTTGTAAACCACTCCGCTTCTGCCCATGATTCTAGTACCGCTTTGGCGTTGGCATTACCTGCTTTGGCTTTTTCTTCTACGTCATGGAACGCATCAAATACCAACAGGGTCTTTTTCAAGGCTTCTGCCGCCAATCCACCAAGCTCGGCATCATCAAGTAGCTCAACGAGTGGTGCTACGTTATAACCACCAAGCATCGTGCCTAATAGATACACCGCACGCTCTTTGGTAACCAGTGGAGAAGTCGCTTCACCTTTAACAATGGCGTTTAAAAAGGCGGCTTTGACATAGGCAGCTTGGTCAACCCCTGCTGGCACACGGTTTTCAAGCAAATCCACCAAGTAGTCTTCTTCACCTGCTGGCGGGTTTTTTAAGAGTTCTACCAAATCGGCAGTTTGGGCATCGGTCAATGGCTGTGGGGGTACGCCTAAGGCTTCGCGCTCGGCGACGTGGGCTCTGTATTCGGTTAGCATTTGCGACATAGCAATTCTCCATGATAGTAGGTCATAAGTGCTTGACAATGATTTTCATTATTACAATAATTATCAAGTGCCTAGACGTTGATTTAAAAGGCGTTTGCGCCTAAATTTCTCCCCTTTATCATACCCTAAAATCCACCCAAATTCAAAAAATTCTCTGCCATAGCCAATATTTATTTAAAAAATACCACCCATTTTTCAAGGTTTGGCATTGGGTATGATTTGGGCTTAGGCGACACGTGGAGCATTGGGTTATTGGCGTATTTTGATATTCCTAAACGTCAGATTCACCCGACTGCCCTGCGCTCGCTTTTGCTTGGGTATGCCGTGTTGCCAATGGTGCTGAATCTGCCCTGCCATAACAAGCAGACTGCCATGATATAAAGGCAATTCTAATTTTACCGCATGATTGTCTTTAAGCCTTAATAAAAATCGTCTGGTCTGCCCAAAACTTACCGACGCTATCAAAGGATTTGCCCCAAGCTCCGACTCATCATCGCTATGCCAGCTGATATAATCATCGCCAGTACGATAATGATTTAACAGCACGCTATTAAATCGCCTTTTGCAAACATCAAATAACACCTGATTGATGGTAAGTAGCTCATCCGTCCAAGCATTTGGCATAAGGCTAATGCCCGAATATGCATAAGGGCAATCCTTATCGCCATACCATGCCGACAGGCGGGGAATTGGGTGCGTTTTACCATACATATAAATGGTGTCTTGTTGCCAGTTGATATTGCCATCTGCCAATAAATAAGCCAAATGGTCATCACAGAATTTTTTATCAAAATAACATGGCGAATAATACAATCTGCCAAATGGCACCACAATAACCACGCCCTTACCGTCATCGTGCAGATAAGCGGTAAAGTCGGTATTCATAAAGTTACCGTTTTTGATTAATTGGTCTATGGGTAATTGATTTGGCGGTTGATTGTCAAAAATATCATTAAATAAATCCATGAACTTACCTTTTTATTTTAATTTTAAATAATTAGAATTCATTAAACCTTGATAACACCATTTACAATTTGCAAGTATTTTAAAATAACCATAATTCTAAAATAACCAAGTTTGACAAATGGTTATTTTATTTTTAAAAACAGCTTTAACTCACCCAAATTTTTACACCCATTTTAACAAATCAATCCATCATTGCCAATCCACGCTCATACCATACCCAGACCGCCTTTAAAAATGACAAAACCCTATCAACGACAAGGGTTTATGGCGACAACCCTACCCCCACGCCTTGATTTTTGTCATCGCTTTTTACCTTGAAATAAGGTAAAATATCCCAATTTATTTTCATATTTTTATAAAAATAGGCAAGCCATGACCGTCCAAACTTACACCCCAAGCCCAAAACCTGCCCCAAAAAAAGCCGTTCAAGGCGAAAAACTGCGTGGCTATGACAAAGTCGCTCGCATTCCCATTAAGGTCATTCCCACCGTTGAAGCCCCCAAAAAGCCCGACTGGATTCGTGTCAAATTATCCAGCCCTGCCGAAGTGGAGCGTATCAAAGGCACGCTACGCAAACAAAAACTCTACACCGTCTGCGAAGAAGCCGCCTGCCCCAACCTACCCCAATGTTTTGGAGACGGGACAGCGACCTTTATGATTATGGGCGACATTTGTACACGCCGTTGCCCGTTTTGTGAAGTCGCTCATGGCAGACCCAACCCCCTAGACGTGGACGAGCCACGCCACACCGCCGAGACAATACTTGGGCTTGGGCTAAAATATGCCGTCATCACAAGCGTGGACAGAGACGACCTAAAAGACGGCGGAGCGGGGCATTTTGTGGAAGTTATCCAAGAATCCAAAGCCCTAAGCCCCAACTGTTTGATTGAAATTCTTGTGCCTGATTTTCGTGGACGTGAAAAAATCGCCATTGACCTACTTGCCGAGACCGCCCCCGATGTCTTTAACCACAACATTGAGACCGTGCCACGCCTATACAAGGCATTTCGCCCCGGCTCGGACTATCAGCACTCACTAAACTTACTAAAAGAATACAAAGCACGCCGTCCCGATGTCGCCACCAAATGCGGATTTATGGTGGGGCTTGGCGAGACCGAAGAAGAAGTCTATGCCCTGCTTGACGACCTAAAAGCTCATGACGTGGACATCATCACCATCGGGCAATACCTAGCCCCAAGCAAAAACCACGCTCCTGTGGACAGATACGTCCACCCCGATGAGTTTGCCCGTTATACCGAATACGGCAAAAAATTGGGCTTTTTTAACATCTGGGCAAATCCTATGGTGCGTTCAAGCTACTTTGCCGACCGCCAATACTATGGCGAAGACTGCCCACCGCCTGTGCGTAGCTCAAAAGCCCTAGCCGAAGAGAAATTGGCAAAGGCAGAGCGTGGTGAGACGAGTGGATGTTTTTGATTAAAAAAAAGGGGCGGATATTGAACCGACCCCCAAATCTTAGACATAAGATTAAAGGTTAGGTTGTTGCAAGTGGTTGTATTAACCCTAATTGGACTAAGTTTCTGTACTTAACAGGACTTAGTCCTTTTAATTTGCTCTTTATTCTATCATGATTGTAGTAGTGTATGTACTCATCAATCACTTGTTTAAGTTCATCTGTTGATGTAAATGTGGTTGTCTCATAAAATATCTCTTGTTTTAGCGTACCAAAGAAGCTCTCTATCACAGCATTATCCAAACAATTGCCTTTTCTTGACATGCTTTGGGTTAAGCCTTGTTCTTTTAGGGTTTGTTGATACTGGTGCATTTGATAGTGCCAGCCTTGGTCTGAATGAATGATGGGTTTGTCATCCATCTTTTCTTGGCTTAGCTTGGATAGGGCATCATTTAACATCTCTTTGACCAACTCATACGTTGGTCTGTCCTTCATCGTATAACTGACAATCTCACCATTAAACAAGTCGATGATGGGCGATAGGTAGAGTTTTCTTTGAATGACACTGCCATCATTTGCCTTGTCTTGTACTTTAAACTCTGTGATGTCTGTTGCCCACTTTTGATTGGGTTTGTCTGCTTTAAAGTCTCTTTTGAGTATATTGTCCTGAATGGTATCTTTGCCCATTGTGCCTTTGTAAGTATTAAACTTACGTTGACGACGAACCAATGCTTTGAGTCCAAGTTTAGCCATCAGTCGTTGCACTCGTTTATGATTAATGACCATGCCTTTTTGGGCAAGCTGATTGTTAAGCTCTGATGTGATTCTACGATAACCATACCTGCCCTTGTGTTGGTGGTAGATGTGGTTAATGTGTTCTTTTAAGTCAAGGTCTTTGTCAGGCTTTGTACTTTGACGAATGTGGTAATAAAACACACTTCTTGGCAAGTTTGACACTGCCAATAAGTCAGCAAGTTTGTGCTTATGCCTTAATTCTTGGATGATCAGGACTTGTTCTTTGTTTGTACTGATTGTTCCTTTTGACGAATTAAGGCATCTAGCTTTTTTAGATAGTCATTCTCTGCTCTAAGATAGGCAAGTTCATCAAGCAAATCATCCACACTTTTTTCGTGGTCTTGTTTGGTTTTCCAAGTTGATTTGGTTTTATTAGCGTTGTGTTTGTTTGACATTGCTTTTTTGCCTTTGGGTTTGGGTATTAGTCCCATTATACCAAAGGCTTGGTAGGACTTTAACCAAGTTGACAGTAAAGAAGGTTGTGGCAGATTAAGCTCTATGGCAAGTTGTGTAAGCGATTTGCCCTGTTGTATGGCTTGAACGGCATTAAGCTTAAAATCTGTGTCATAGACAGCCTTTGTGTGTCGTCTTTTTATGCCATCAATGCCATGTGCTTGATAGAGTTTAACCCATAGCTCTACGGTTGTGTGGTTTAGATTAAAGTGTTTGGCGGTTTGTTTGTAGCCATGATGATTAAGATAATACCCAATCACAGACAGTTTAAAGTCGGTTGTGTATTTTGCCATAAAAAGCACCCCAAAGGTTAGTGTGTCTAACTTTTGGGGTGCGGTTCACTCTGAGCCGTGTTTTTTATCATAAATTTTATTTTTTCTCTTTTTCAGGTCTGACCCAATTTTCAATGGTAACTTGCTTGCCACGAGCGACCACTAATTTATTTTCCGCACAATCTTTGGTAATTACCGACCCTGCCCCAATCGTGGCATTTGCCCCAATCTTGACAGGGGCAACCAGTACCGCATTTGAACCAACTCGCACTTCATCGCCGATGACGGTTTTAAATTTATTCACGCCGTCATAGTTAGCGGTAATGGTTCCTGCTCCGATGTTGGTTTTTTGCCCAATGGTGCTATCGCCCAAATATGCCAGATGATTGGCTTTTGCCCCTGTTGCCATTTGCGTGTTTTTAAGCTCCACAAAGTTGCCAATATGCACATCATCAGCCGTTACCGCCTTTGGACGCAATCTGGCAAAAGGTCCGATTTGGTTATTTTCGCCAACGGTTGCATGATCAAACATACTATATGGAGCAACGACTGTGCCACTTGCAATGGTTGTGTTTTTAATCACACAGCCTGCACCGATTTGCACATTATCGCCAATTTGACAATCGCCTTCAAAAATCACATTGATATCAATCTGCACATCTTTCCCCACCGTCAGCGTACCACGCAAATCAAAACGGCTTGGGTCAATGATATGCACGCCTTGTTTCATCAACAGCTCGGCTTGATGTTGTTGCCAAGTGCGTTCTAATTGGGCAAGTTGTACACGGTCATTCACCCCTTCAATTTCAAACTGGAATGTGGGCGATACCGTATCAATATCAATGCCGTCATCAACCGCCATTTTGACAATATCGGTCAGATAATATTCGCCTTGTGCATTGTCATTATTTAGATTTTTTAAATATTTATGTAAAATTTCATTAGCAACACAATACACACCGCTATTAATTTCTTGAATCTCTTTTTGAGCGTCTGTGGCGTCTTTTTCTTCCACAATGGCAACCACTTGGCTATTTTTGCGAATAATTCGCCCAAGTCCAAACGGATTATCCAGATTCATGGTCAGCATGGCAAATGGGCTTTGGCTATTTACCAGCTTTTGTAAGGTATCCACGCCAATCAAAGGCACATCGCCTGATAAAATCAGACTTTTACCGTCCGTTGGCAACACCGGCAACGTCATGGCAACAGCATGACCTGTACCCAATTGCTCGGCTTGCTCCACCCATTCAATCGTTTCATGAGCAAATGCGTCCTTGACCTTTTGCCCTTCAAACCCATAGATCACGATATTTTTTTGGCTATTTACCTGTTTGGCGGTTGCCAAGACGTGTGCCAATAAGGGCTTGCCTGCTAAGGGTTGCAAGACTTTGGGGTTGGCGGACTTCATGCGAGTGCCTTTGCCACCTGCTAGAATGATGATGTTTAACATGGTAAATCCTTACTAAAATAGGTAAAATTATTATAACATGGAATGTGGAAAAACATAAAGTCAGATAAATTTATACAACCGCTTGAAATGCCATTTATCAATAATATACTCAAATTAATCTTGGTGGTAATTCATAAAATCACAACCACAAATACCACCGCCGACATCACCCCTGCCAATATGTCATCAATCAATATCCCAAATCCGCCAGAGACATTTTTATCCACCCATTTGATGGGAAAAGGTTTGATAATATCAAAAAAGCGAAATAAAATAAATGGAATAATCAAATAACCCCAAACATCAATAAAATAATCGCTTGTTATATCATACATTTTAAAACCATAATAATGTTCTATGATTGCTCCAAAATCATAGAATTTATCGTAGGAAATCGGCAATAACGCAATCCACATTCCTACCCATTCATCAAAGACGATATGCGGGTCATCGTGGGTGTTCATCAAATCAGACGTTTTGCCACAAATATAACTGCCAATCAGACAACCAATAATGGTAATTATTAAAAACCCCCAAACCCCCAATAAAAGCATGGGTAAGGCAATAATAACTCCGCCTACCGTCCCCCAAGTGCCAGCAGCTTTTTTGGGCAGACCAGAACCCAAGCCAATCCCCAGCCAATATACGCATTTTTCAAAGGTGGTGGCGGTGGTCGGGCAGGGCGGACAAGGGTTTGATTTACGAATGTCGGGTTTGTGGTTGGTGGCTTGGCTCATTCTATGGTCTTATTTATTGAGTTTTGATATGATAAAGTATTTCGCTCAAACGAGAACCCACATCATCAATATCATCAATTTGGCTTAATTTTTGAATGGGTGCTTTGGACAAAGTATGCCAAGTTGTTTTAAAATTTGGCACATCATTTTCTTGGTTAGTATTCATATTTTCTTGATGGCGGAATTTGTGTGTTAAAAAATTAACACTGTGCGTATATTCAATATAAGGACCATGATTAGATGATAAATCATAGCCAATCAAATAAAAGTCTTTATCATTATCAATGGTGCGATAATCAAAAAGATATTGCCAACTACCATATCGTCCATGACCGTAATAAAAGATAAGTTTATTCCCTTCGGCTTCAATCTCCAATTCTGGGGCAAAATATACGCCACCATCTTCATTTTCGGACGCAAATAATGCTTTATTTTCCAAAACTTTTTGGTAGCCTTGATTGGTTTTAAATAAAATAACAATCCCACGCCGATTTCTATCCACCATATCGCCAGAGTATGTTTTTTCCCATGCTGATTTTTTAGTGTCTTTGATGAGTAACACGCAATCTTTTTTGCCGTCTTTATTAAAATCAGCTTGGCAATGTGTTTCGGTTAATTTAAATCCCTTGGGGATAAATTTTTGAAAAGATTGATTATTGGCAAATGCTTGATTGCATAAACCACAAGATAATAAAACCACCAAAATAAATTTATTCATGATTAACGCCTTTTTAATTAACAAGCATTCATCAAAAATGCTCCCACCCTTTTACCAATAAATCCACTTGTTTTTTATCATGTAAAAACACCAATCCCTTATCCGCCACAATTTGCCCAATCGGATAAATAGCCATATCAGGATTTTGGGTTTTAAATAAATCAAGTTTAGCAGAAGGCATGGTAAAGCACAACTGATAATCATCGCCCCCATTGATTTGATGTTGCCATTTTTGGGCGTGGGGCAAGGCATCGAGCAGGGCATGGCTTGGTATGGCATCAAGGTCAATCACCGCCCCCACACCACTTGCCGTCAAAATATGCCCCAAATCCTGCCCCAAGCCGTCCGAGATGTCAATCATGCTAGTTGCAAAGCCGATAAGTCGCTCCCCAAGTGCCACCTGTGGGGCAGGGTATTGCATGGCTTGGCGTAGGTCGTGGGGCAGACTGTCTGGCGGTCGGTTGGCGTGTCCGTCTGCGTTCAAATCGTCCAAAATCCCATGCAAGGCAAGGCTTGCAAGCCCCACCGTGCCACTTACGCACACCATATCGCCCACGCACGCCCCTTGCCGTGTGATTGCTTGGCTTGACGGAACAAAACCCAAAGCCGTAACCGAAATCGCCAAAACGGGCGAGCCTGTGGTATCGCCCCCAATCAGCTCTACCCCAAACGGTGTGCAAGCCGCCGCCAAACCCTCTGCAAACGCTTGACAAAAATCATCATTCGCCATGGCTTTTGGTAAAGACAATCCCACCAAAATGGCGTAAGGTGCTGCCCCCATGCTGGCAAGGTCGGACAGATTGACCGCCACCGACTTGTAGGCAATGGCGTGCGGGTCGGTCTCATGAACAAAATGCCGTCCTGCCACGAGCGTATCCACACAGCTGACAAGCTGGCTATTTGGCGGAATGTGGCTTACCGCACAATCATCGCCAATGCCCAAAACGGTATTGGCATGGCGTGTGGTGGCGTGTTTAAAATGGGTGTAGATTAGGGAAAATTCGGACATGCGTCAATCCGTTTGATGGTTTTAAAAAAGGGCAGAATTATTGAACCGACCCCCAAATCTTAGACATAAGATTAAAGGTTAGGTTGTTGCAAGTGGTTGTATTAACCCTAATTGGACTAAGTTTCTGTACTTAACAGGACTTAGTCCTTTTAATTTGCTCTTTATTCTATCATGATTGTAGTAGTGTATGTACTCATCAATCACTTGTTTAAGTTCATCTGTTGATGTAAATGTGGTTGTCTCATAAAATATCTCTTGTTTTAGCGTACCAAAGAAGCTCTCTATCACAGCATTATCCAAACAATTGCCTTTTCTTGACATGCTTTGGGTTAAGCCTTGTTCTTTTAGGGTTTGTTGATACTGGTGCATTTGATAGTGCCAGCCTTGGTCTGAATGAATGATGGGTTTGTCATCCATCTTTTCTTGGCTTAGCTTGGATAGGGCATCATTTAACATCTCTTTGACCAACTCATACGTTGGTCTGTCCTTCATCGTATAACTGACAATCTCACCATTAAACAAGTCGATGATGGGCGATAGGTAGAGTTTTCTTTGAATGACACTGCCATCATTTGCCTTGTCTTGTACTTTAAACTCTGTGATGTCTGTTGCCCACTTTTGATTGGGTTTGTCTGCTTTAAAGTCTCTTTTGAGTATATTGTCCTGAATGGTATCTTTGCCCATTGTGCCTTTGTAAGTATTAAACTTACGTTGACGACGAACCAATGCTTTGAGTCCAAGTTTAGCCATCAGTCGTTGCACTCGTTTATGATTAATGACCATGCCTTTTTGGGCAAGCTGATTGTTAAGCTCTGATGTGATTCTACGATAACCATACCTGCCCTTGTGTTGGTGGTAGATGTGGTTAATGTGTTCTTTTAAGTCAAGGTCTTTGTCAGGCTTTGTACTTTGACGAATGTGGTAATAAAACACACTTCTTGGCAAGTTTGACACTGCCAATAAGTCAGCAAGTTTGTGCTTATGCCTTAATTCTTGGATGATCAGGACTTGTTCTTTGTTTGTACTGATTGTTCCTTTTGACGAATTAAGGCATCTAGCTTTTTTAGATAGTCATTCTCTGCTCTAAGATAGGCAAGTTCATCAAGCAAATCATCCACACTTTTTTCGTGGTCTTGTTTGGTTTTCCAAGTTGATTTGGTTTTATTAGCGTTGTGTTTGTTTGACATTGCTTTTTTGCCTTTGGGTTTGGGTATTAGTCCCATTATACCAAAGGCTTGGTAGGACTTTAACCAAGTTGACAGTAAAGAAGGTTGTGGCAGATTAAGCTCTATGGCAAGTTGTGTAAGCGATTTGCCCTGTTGTATGGCTTGAACGGCATTAAGCTTAAAATCTGTGTCATAGACAGCCTTTGTGTGTCGTCTTTTTATGCCATCAATGCCATGTGCTTGATAGAGTTTAACCCATAGCTCTACGGTTGTGTGGTTTAGATTAAAGTGTTTGGCGGTTTGTTTGTAGCCATGATGATTAAGATAATACCCAATCACAGACAGTTTAAAGTCGGTTGTGTATTTTGCCATAAAAAGCACCCCAAAGGTTAGTGTGTCTAACTTTTGGGGTGCGGTTCATTATCCGCCCTTTTCATTATTCACTTTCTTTTTTGGCTTTTTTCTCAGCTTTGTTGGCTTGATATTCCAATTCTCGCACGTCTTTGGCATATCTATCCAAAATGGCATTGATAAATTTATGGGCATCGGTTGCCCCAAAATGGGTATTTAATTGCATGGCTTCATCAAGCACCACTTTATAGGGAATATGCAAGCTGTATTTTAATTCATACGCCCCAATCAGCAATATCGCTCGCTCAATCATATCAAGGCGGTCAAAACTGCGGTCAAGATAACGAGCGATATCCACAATCAGCTCGCCTGCTTTCATCGGAATCTCACGCATCAGCTCATGATAATAGCCCAAATGCACGGTGTGCATGGCGTTTTCGCTACGAGTGCGAGCGACAATGGTATGTGGCTCATTACCGCCTAATAAATCACGGCTTTGGGTGGCAAAACGATAATCGGTCATCAGCCATTCGTACAAACCCTGCACGGCAAAACGGCGAGCCTTGCGAATGGCGGTGTAGCTGGTTTTGTAGCCAGTTTCGTTGATGTCAAATTGGTCGTTTTGGGGGTTGGGTGTGGTCATATTTAGCCTTAAAATAATACTGCATTAAAATCATCTTTTAATGGGAAAATAAAAAAATGGGGCATTGTTTTATGATTTGGGGCAAGTTGCAATTTGCCCCGACATTTTTAATGTAAAACAATGCCAAATTGATATGATAGAGATTATAAAGCCTTTAACACGCTGACCATTTCAATGGCGGTCATACCTGCTTCATAGCCTTTGTTGCCTGCTTTGGTGCCAGCACGTTCAATGGTTTGCTCGATGTTTTCGGTCGTCAAAATGCCATTAATCACAGGAATGTCATGATGTAGAGCCACGTGCGATAAGCCTTTGGCAGACTCGCTTGCCACGATGTCAAAATGCGGTGTCGCCCCACGGATAATCGCCCCAAGCACGACAATGGCATCATAGTTGCCCGTTACCGCCATGCGTTTGGCGGTCAAGGGTAGCTCAAATGCCCCCGGTACACGCACCACCGTGATGTTCTCGCCAAGCACGCCATGACGTAGCAGAGCATCTAACGCCCCTTCTACCAAACTTTCAACCAAAAAACCATTAAACCGCCCTACCGCAATCCCAATACGCAGATTGGCATTGTCATGCAAGGCACCGTCAATGTGGGTTACGGCATTTTTTTGTTCGGTAAATGTGGTCATAAGGCTCTCATCATAAATAAAGGGTTGGTTGTCCATTATATCAAATTTACCTTTGCCAACAAAGTATTTTTTCTGTTATGATAAGACCTTTTTTTAAAGATTGGGAGTATTCATGGATAGCATGAGTGCGTGGATTTTGGCGATTATGGATAGGCTTGGGCTGGCAGGGGTTACGCTGATGATGTTTTTGGAAAACGTCTTTCCGCCCATACCGAGCGAGCTTATCATGCCAATGGCGGGATTTTCGGCAGGTCAAGGCAACATGAACATCATTGCTGTCATCATCGCAGGGACGGCAGGGTCGGTGCTTGGGGCGTTGCCACTGTACTATCTAGGGACGGTGTTTGATGAAAAACGCCTGTACACTCTGACCGAAAAGTACGGCAAATACCTACTCATCAAGCCGTCCGACATCACCAATGCGACCCATTGGTTTAACAAACACGGCAAGGCGGTGGTATTTTTTGGGCGAATGATACCCGCCATTCGCTCGCTCATCTCTATCCCTGCCGGCATGAACCGTATGCCGATGTTGCCGTTTTTGGTGCTGACGACATTAGGTTCTGCCATTTGGACGACTCTGTTGGCGTATGCCGGCTATGTGCTTGGGGCGAACTATGAACAAGTGGCAGAGTTTATCGCTCCCATTAGTAAAGGCGTGGTGGTCGTGGCGGGGCTTGTCTTGGCGGTCGTGATGTTTTTGCGGATTAGGAGTGTGTTTTTTGATAAACCCTAAAAACACCGCCAATACAAAAACAAACCCCAAACATCTTCTTGGGGTTTGTTTTAAAAAGACGGTCGTGCTATTTAAATCACTCAGTACGCAATAAGTCATTTAGGCTGGTCTTGGCACGAGTTTGAGCATCTACTTTTTTAACGATAATGGCGGCGTATAGGCTGTATTTTCCGCATGGACTTGGCAAGTTACCTGGTACAACAACCGAACCTGCTGGCACACGTCCGTAGTGAATCTCGCCTGTTTCACGGTCGTAGATTTTGGTGGATTGACCGATATACACACCCATAGAGATGACCGAGCCTTCTTCGACAATCACGCCTTCCACGATTTCAGAGCGAGCACCAATAAAGCAGTTATCTTCGATAATGGTGGGGTTTGCTTGTAGGGGTTCTAGCACGCCACCGATACCCACACCGCCTGATAGGTGGACGTTTTTACCGATTTGGGCACATGAGCCAACGGTCGCCCAAGTATCCACCATCGTCCCTTCGTCCACATACGCACCGATGTTGGTATAAGACGGCATGAGCACCACGTTTTTGGCGATGAATGAGCCTTTACGAGCCACGGCAGGGGGAACGACACGCACGCCAGCGTTTTTGAAATCTTCTTCTATCCAATCGGTAAATTTGGTGTCCACTTTGTCAAAAAAGCGTAAATCGCAAGACTCAATCGGCTTGTTGTCATTGATTTTAAAGGACAGCAGTACCGCTTTTTTGACCCATTGATGAACCACCCATTCGCCGTCAATTTTTTCGGCAACACGAAGTGAACCATTATCCAAGCCTGCAAGCACTTCTTCAACGGCAGAACGCACATCAGCAGGGCAGTCGCTCGCCCCAAAGTTGGCACGGTTGTCAAAGGCGGTTTCAATGATGTTTTGTAAAGACATAACAATTTCCTAAGTGAAGTAAATAACGCTTTATTCTAGCATAATTTAAGCTGATTTTATTGAGATTTTTGATTGTTTTTATCAATGATATGATTTTTTATCCACCCCAAAATATCCCCATACACCCTATCTTTATCCGTCTCATGCAGTGGCTCGTGTCGCATATTGGGATATAGGTGCGTGCGGACGTTTTGCCCTGCTTTGATGAGTTCGTTTTGTAGTTCATCAATGTCCTGCCCCATGCGTCCGACTGGGTCGTCTTTACCGCTTATGAGCAAAATGCGAAAATCTTTGGGCGTGTGGGCGTACCATGTGGGCGATGTGGCTTTTTTGATAAGGGCTTGCAAGGCGACAAAGCCATTATTGCTAAACGCAAAACCGCATAAGGGGTCGGCTTCAAAGGCTTTGATGCTATCGGTGTTTTCGGTCAGCCACGCAAAAGGCGATGCCGATATGGGCGAGCGGATTTGCGAGAGTAGATAGTGGTTTAGGAGTGTGGCAAAGCGGACGTTGGGGCGTTTTGGATTCACATAATTCATCACCCCAAGTGTGGTTAGGGCAAAGCGGTTGATAAGCCCAAAGCTGTTGCCCGTCCCCATGATAATCGCCCCGTCAAAGCTCGTGGCGTGGTGGGTCAACACCGTCCGCACGATAAATGACCCCATAGAATGTCCCATGATGTAATGGGGGGTGGGGCGGTCGGTCAGCGTGCGTGCCTTGTCTTTTAATTTGTCCGCCATGATGACCACGTCTTTGCACAGGGCTTGGACGGGGTGTTTTTCATCAATAAAACCAAGCTCGTATTTGTCCTTGACCGTCTGCCCATGCCCAAGTTGGTCGTAAGTGGCGACCAAAATACCATGATTGGCTAAAAACTGAGCAAAATCAGCATATCGTCCACTATGCTCACTCATACCATGCACGATAAGCAAGGTGGCGTTGATGTCGCCTTTGGGGATAAAAAAAGTATGGTGTAGGCGGTGAATGCCGTTTGATGAGAGAATGGTTTTAAATTTCATAAGTGCATACAATTGTTTTTTTTATTATACAAAATTTTTGCCATTCTGCCAATTAAAATTGGTTTATCAAAACTGGTGAATTTGCCAGAGTTGGGCAGTTATGCCCCTGTTGGGGCTAGTACCGATGAGTTTGCAAATAAAATCGCCGATGAACTGTCAGACCCCACCAAGACCGAATTTTATAAACCTTTTTGGTTAGGGTGGGGTTTATGTAAAAAAAACATAAAAAATTAATTTATATAAATTATATAGTTATAAAGAATTGTATTATTATACTATATTTCCATTGCATTTAGTATCCATGCAAAAATATATAACATACCACCAAGTAACAAAAAATGAATTTGTGTTTCTGGCTTAACAATATAGTACTGAGTAGGTTTTCTAGGGTTTATATACAATGTTATATATTCTATTCTTTGTAAGAAATTTTCTCTTTGTCTATGTGTTGTTGTGTTTATATTTTTATGAAAAATTAATTTTTCATTAATCTCATGACCTTTGTATACAAGATTAAAACTAACACAAGGCTCAAAAAACTCCATAACCCCCGATTTTAGCGTTAATCTTTCAGTTAATACAATTTCTTTTGTCAAATCATAGATATCTATTCTCTCCCATAATAACATACTAAGTATATTTTGAATAATGTAAGATTTTAATGAATAGATACAAAAGATTGTTGCTATGATAATAATAATTAGCATATATCAAAAGCCTATGGTTTTCTACGACTCAGCAAGTAATATACCACCTATGGTTTGGGTAAATCGTGCTACAACAAAATATTTTCCTAAAACATCATCTAAAACACTAATTGCACCTTTCAACTCATTGGAGTATTGTGCTATTTGAAGTAGCTTTGAGGAAAAATCTGCAACATATGAAAAGAATTGTAATAATATACCCAATGCATTATATAAAGCAGCCCACCCCCCCCATTATTACCCCCATCAATTAAATAAGCCCCACTCCCAGTCTGTGGGTCAATGATAATATAACCAGAGCCTTTCCAGCCCTTATAGTTAATCGTCTTTTCAAGTGCCATAGTACGACCCACCGCCACATTATCACGGATATCCGTCATCACACCGCTAGATAGGCTAAGTTTTGGGATAATCTGACTATAACACATAAAGTTCATTATTAAACAGGATATATATTTGCTAAAGTAGCTAATGTTATAAACCAAATAAATACTAACATTATACAAACATAAGGATTGCTTTTGTATCTAGTTCTATTAATGTCTAATGCTATAAGCAATAATGCTGATGGAATGATATAAATCCAGTCTAAATTGGTTAGGACGTTACCAAATATATGCCAGTCCAAGACATTACCTCCAATTGTTATAGATGATAGCAACCCCCTGACTTTGGATAAAGCCTTTTAACTCATTGTTATCATTATCACGACTTACCGCTTGATACATTAATTGGTCAATATCCATCATCATGCCCTTAAAACTTCCCCCGAAAATAATACCATAGCGTTTATTTGGGTGAATATAAGTCGCAAAGCTACCATACGCCATAAAGGGGGATTTTAACACATTGCCATGTTGTTTAGCAATCACATCTTGGGCTTGGTTAATTGCAAAATAGCTTTGTACGCCAGCTTGCATCATCGCCCTTTTTACTGGCTATTTCATATATTTACGCATATTAGATTTCCAGATAATAGGCATAACAACTGCTGAAATAATTGTTATGATAAATAGCTTCATTAATCCTTCAATTTTATATTGAATAAATGCCTGATTGTACATTTCCAACGCCAAATAGAAAGACAATATGCCACAAAACGAATAAATGAGATTGGTAAAATGAAAATAATATTTAATCTTTAAGCTCTGATGATAATCCTTATATTTCAGTAAAATAAAATACGAAACTATTAATGAAGAAATAATTAGTAAGATATAATCCAAATTGTTTATATTGTTCATGGCATTTCTCTACAAGATAAATTGTTTACAGCTCCTGATACAGCTCAGCAAAAGTATCACCTAAGAAGAAAGCTATAAATGCTCCAATTGCACCACCGTCAATGAGATAAGCCCCTGAGCCAGTCTGTGGGTCAATAATGATATAACCAGAGCCTTTCCAACCTTGATTATAAATATTATTTTATCAATTTACAATAACTATCAATCAAATGCTAGACCCCACCAAATCCGATTTTTATAAGCCTTTTTTGGAAGTGGTGGGGTTTAAATTAGTCTAGTCATATCTTACTGTGTTGTTTGGTGGTGATAGTATCTTGGGCTTGGTTAATGGCAAAGTAGCTTTGTACGCCAGCTTGCATCATCGTCCTTATCAAATCCAGATTGAATTAGTCTGAGTAGGAAAAAAGTTAGATTCCGATTCATAATTTAGTTTTATAAAATTGTATAATACCTAGGAAAAAAGAGATTAAAATAGTAAAAACTCCAGCCTTACTTAACTTACCATTTTTCATATTTTGCAACATTATTAGAATAATTCCAAAAACAAACAGTAATATTATATGAGTAATCCCAAAAACTAATCCTAATACCACGGATATACCCCATAGAAGAGCTTCTATCCAAAAACCTTTTCTGATACTTGTTTCACCGTAATTTTTCATTGAATTACCCTTCTTTGCAGACTCTAGTATTAACTACGTTAGATACTAACTGTGAATTAACGTATCCTACAGTGAACATACTAAGTAGAACTACTAGAGCGGGAGCAGCAAATAAAACCAACTCCCTATGATAACTAAAGTTAAAACTGTCATACCTATTAAAGTAATTTCAGATAATAAGGTTGATTTGCAGTTAGATGCTAACTTAATTACTCCAAGTAGAAATGAAGTTGCAAAAATGCTCTAGCTAAGCTTCCTAAAAATGCAGAAGGCGTTCCAGAAATGATTGCTAGTAGGCTTTTGAAAGCATTTCCCCAACCAAGAAATTGAAAAACTTTTTGTAATCCAGTTAGCAGAGTTATGTCCCCACCATTAAACCTACCACTAATCATATAAGCACCCATACCAGTTGTTGTATCAGTAATGATATAACCAAAGCATTTCAAACCTTGATTATAAATATTATTTTATTAATTTGTAATAACTATATCAATCAAATGCTAGACCCCACCAAATCCGATTTTTATAAGCCTTTTTTGGAAGTGGTGGGGTTTAAAATTTATTAAGGTTATTCAAAATTATTAATATGTGTTTGTATGGCTAACCCTAATTCAGCGAGTTTTTTTATGGTTTTATTATCCAAATTTATTAACTCATATTCATTAGAATCGTTATCGTAAATAATATAAAGACTAGACCAATTTTTAAATAAATGTGAAATTTCGCTAATTTTATTAAATTCTAATAAATAGTTATAAATTAGATCATTTAGACTATACATGTTTGTATATAAATTGAAATCTATATCTAATTTATGAGTTTTACAAATATAGATTTCTTTGTTCCGTGAAAGCCGAATAGTTGAAAAATTTCTTAATGAATTCATGTCAATTTTTTGTAAATTGACATAGTCATCAACTGATAGTAATACTGATATCTCAATAAATCTTATCATTAATTATTTTCCCATGATACAACTGGATTTTGCCATCTTTCGTAGCTAGGGATATATGTTGCCCCAGATTTATTGCAGGTTCCTGCTGGTGAAGCAAAAACAATTGCACCATCTTTGCATGCACATATATCAAAATGTGAAACAGGACTTAAACCATACTCTTCCTTGTATTGATGTTCGAAGCCAAATACATCAATTGTCTTTAGATGAAATTTACTAGCCTTTGGGCATTGAATTTTTGCTTCGCATTCTTCATTATTTGCTGCTAGTGCTGTAGAAGGTATTAAACTTGCAAGAAAACTTGCTACTAAAACAGCAACTGGAGTACCTGTACCTACTGTACCCACTTCAATACTACTAACAGATACAAATATAGCAACTCCAATACCAATAGCAATAGATGTATTAATAATAATCTCTTTATTACAAGTCAGAAATGTGTTTGTTTAATTTATTAATAACTCAAAAGCATTTTTTTGTTAATGCTAAAGATTTACTAGACTCACACTCTGCATCTATTTTAATTTTCTTGCTAAAAAAAGTATTAGTATTGATAATATAGGGTATATAAGGAAAAAGTAAGAGTGTGCACCCATACCTGTATACATGCAATAGAGCATAATAATTGTTACAATAAGTAGTAATAAAAATTTAACATTTGTTGTCATAGTATACAAACCTTATTAAAAGCAAGAACCTATTCCGAGAAGCCCAGAACCTGTACCTATTGCACCCCCAAGAGCCCCAGAATACAAAACTTTACTTAAAAACAGTGAATCGAGAACTGCTGTTGTTCCCACTCCAGCACTAATACCAGCACCTAAGCAGATTAATCCTGTATGGTTCTTATCATCATTAATTAAAATTAAACCAACTAAAATAGTTAACATAATAACAACTGGGGCTAATACCATCGTTAGCTCTGCAATTGCAGCACCGCTAATTCCTACAAACAGCTTACTTTGTATTCCTATTAAAATCGTCTGTATAAGAACACCTATCATTAAACCAACAACAAAAGCAAACCCCCCCCATTCGCCACACCATCAATGAGATAATCCCCCGTTCCATTAGTTGGGTCAATAATAATATAACCAAAGCCTTTCCAACCTTGATTATAAATATTATTTTATCAATTTACAATAACTATCAATCAAAGATGTGTGGCACGCACTCCATGAAACCAAAAACATAAAAAAGGGCGAAAATATTGAACCGCACCCCAAAAGTTAGACACACTAACCTTTGGGGTGCTTTTTATGGCAAAATACACAACCGACTTTAAACTGTCTGTGATTGGGTATTATCTTAATCATCATGGCTACAAACAAACCGCCAAACACTTTAATCTAAACCACACAACCGTAGAGCTATGGGTTAAACTCTATCAAGCACATGGCATTGATGGCATAAAAAGACGACACACAAAGGCTGTCTATGACACAGATTTTAAGCTTAATGCCGTTCAAGCCATACAACAGGGCAAATCGCTTACACAACTTGCCATAGAGCTTAATCTGCCACAACCTTCTTTACTGTCAACTTGGTTAAAGTCCTACCAAGCCTTTGGTATAATGGGACTAATACCCAAACCCAAAGGCAAAAAAGCAATGTCAAACAAACACAACGCTAATAAAACCAAATCAACTTGGAAAACCAAACAAGACCACGAAAAAAGTGTGGATGATTTGCTTGATGAACTTGCCTATCTTAGAGCAGAGAATGACTATCTAAAAAAGCTAGATGCCTTAATTCGTCAAAAGGAACAATCAGTACAAACAAAGAACAAGTCCTGATCATCCAAGAATTAAGGCATAAGCACAAACTTGCTGACTTATTGGCAGTGTCAAACTTGCCAAGAAGTGTGTTTTATTACCACATTCGTCAAAGTACAAAGCCTGACAAAGACCTTGACTTAAAAGAACACATTAACCACATCTACCACCAACACAAGGGCAGGTATGGTTATCGTAGAATCACATCAGAGCTTAACAATCAGCTTGCCCAAAAAGGCATGGTCATTAATCATAAACGAGTGCAACGACTGATGGCTAAACTTGGACTCAAAGCATTGGTTCGTCGTCAACGTAAGTTTAATACTTACAAAGGCACAATGGGCAAAGATACCATTCAGGACAATATACTCAAAAGAGACTTTAAAGCAGACAAACCCAATCAAAAGTGGGCAACAGACATCACAGAGTTTAAAGTACAAGACAAGGCAAATGATGGCAGTGTCATTCAAAGAAAACTCTACCTATCGCCCATCATCGACTTGTTTAATGGTGAGATTGTCAGTTATACGATGAAGGACAGACCAACGTATGAGTTGGTCAAAGAGATGTTAAATGATGCCCTATCCAAGCTAAGCCAAGAAAAGATGGATGACAAACCCATCATTCATTCAGACCAAGGCTGGCACTATCAAATGCACCAGTATCAACAAACCCTAAAAGAACAAGGCTTAACCCAAAGCATGTCAAGAAAAGGCAATTGTTTGGATAATGCTGTGATAGAGAGCTTCTTTGGTACGCTAAAACAAGAGATATTTTATGAGACAACCACATTTACATCAACAGATGAACTTAAACAAGTGATTGATGAGTACATACACTACTACAATCATGATAGAATAAAGAGCAAATTAAAAGGACTAAGTCCTGTTAAGTACAGAAACTTAGTCCAATTAGGGTTAATACAACCACTTGCAACAACCTAACCTTTAATCTTATGTCTAAGATTTGGGGGTCGGTTCAAGAGATAAGCCGTGTTTTTGTTTGGGGTAGGCTAGTCATTGACAGGCTCGCCGTCGCCTTCGGGGATAATCTCATCGCCAGAGCTTTCGGCAATGTCTGTGCCTAAGAACTCATCGGCAAGGGCTTGCTCGGCTTCTTCTCGTGCCAGCTCTTCTCTTTCTAGTTCGTCTTGGGCAATCTCTTCGATGGCTTCGGCTTCGTTGTCATCGGTGATGCTGATGACTTTTTGCTCGGTCTTTTTGCTTTTGGCGATATTGCCATCATCCACCCATTTGATGGGTTCGCCCCTTAGTTGGTGTCTCATAAAATCAGTCCAAATCGGCATGGCAAGTGTGCCACCAAAGGCACCTGAACCAAGTGATGCTGGCTCATCATAGCCCAGCCAAACCACTGCCACATGATTGCGTTGAATGCCCGCAAACCACACGTCTTTGGCTTGGTTGGTGGTGCCTGTCTTGCCCCCTAAGTCAGAGCGAAAGTTGCCCCTTCTGCCGGTGCCACTTGTCATCACGTCTTTTAACATGCTACTCATGTATCGAGTGGTACGCACCGATAGGATGCGTGGGGCTTGCTCTGAGATGCCGTACTGAATGGCTTGTTTGGGGTTTAGGCGGTCAAAGATGGGGGCGGCATCCAAAGTTGGGTGTTCGTTGCGATGGTCGTCTTGACGTGATTGCAATTCTTTTTTGGCGGCATTGGCACGGGCGATTAGAGCTTTGGTGCGGTCGGCACTTTGTGGTGGGTCTTGTTCTTTTTGATTGGATTGGCTGTCGGTGTTGTCGTCTTTGTCTTGGACTGATTTGTCATTTTCTGTATGACCAAAGCCATCTAGCAGGCGAGTATTTACCTTGCTTAGTTCTTTGTTAAAGCATACGGCACAGGCTTGGACGGGATTGGCTTGGAAAATGGTTTCGTTGTGAAAATTATAAATGCGTTCGATGATATAAGGTTGAATGCGATGACCGCCATTGGCAAATGTGGCATAAGCGGTTGCCATTTGTAAGGGTGTGGCATCGGTTGCCCCTAGTGCCAATGCCAAAGATTGTGGCAGACGGTCTTTTTCTAGGCTGAAATAAGACAACATCTCACGGGTGGGCTCAACCCCTGCTCGTTGCATCATGCGGATGGAAGGTAGGTTAAGTGAGCGTGCCAAAGCGTTAGAGATGGAGACAGCACCGCCTGCACCCCCGCCAGCATTTTTGGGTCGCCAGTTGCCGATAACGATGGGGTCATTTGAAATGATGTCGCTGGGGCTTAGTTTGGTGTTCTCAAAAGTGGCGGCATAGACCAATGGCTTGATGATGGAGCCCGGTTGGCGATAACCTTGGGTGGCACGGTTAAATTTACTTTGGTTAAAGTGAAAACCACCAACCACGGCTTCTAAGGCACCATTTTGGGGGTTCATCGCCACCAATGCCCCTTGGGTGCGTGGCGGTTGAGTCACATACCAGCTGTTGCCTTGTTTGCTGACTCTGATGATGTTACCCACTTCAATGGCGGGTTTTAGCTCTTTTCTATCACCAGCGACCAAATTGGTGCCAAAGCCACGACGCTTGCCCCCGACTCTGCTGTCAGCGTAATGCATGTTCATGATGACACGCACGGTCTCGCCTGATTGGAGCTCGGCTCGGATTTGACCGTTTTTGACTTCTACCACTTTGGCGGGGAGCATATCACGAAATCGCTCACCATCTCTAAATGTAAAGGGTTTAAAATTGGCTAAGTTGCCTGTCAATGCTTCAACACCACGATAAGTGGTATTGGCAGAAGCGTTGTGACCATAAGTGCCATTTAAAATGGATTGCCTTGCTTTGATTTGGTCGGTACTATCAATGGTCAGTTGCACTCGCCAGCCACTGTCCATGACTTGCGTGCCATAGCGTTCAACCAAGGCGGAGCGTGCCATCTCAGCGATATAAGGCAAATTGACATCCAACCGCTCTTGATACATGTTTAGCCCGATGTCAGCAGACAGTGCTTCGTCGTGCTCGGCTTTGGTGATGTAACCTTCGGCAAGCATTCGCCCGATAATCCAGTTGCGTCGCTCTAAGGCACGTTTGGGGTTAATGACAGGATTAAAGTCGGATGGGGCTTTGGGCAAGCCTGCCAGCATCGCCATCTCTGCCACGGTTAGGTTATCTAGCGATTTGCTATAATAACGTTTGGCAGCAGCACGGATGCCATATGCCCCTTGACCTAAATAAATCTTATTGACATATAAGGTCATGATTTCTTGTTTGTTGAGTTCGTTTTCGATTTTTCGGGCGATGAACATCTCATTGAGTTTGCGTTCAAAGGTCTGTTCAGGACTTAAAAAGTAGTTTTTGGCAACCTGCTGAGTGATGCTAGAGCCGCCCGTTTGTCCATCCGTGGTTGAAATCATCTCAGTAATGGCACGCCCAAGCCCCTTGACGCTAATGCCAGTATGTTCAAAAAAGGTGTCGTCTTCTGCCGCCAAAAACGCTTGAATCATGGTCTCAGGAATGTCTTCATATGCCACAGGCAGTGAATACCTGTTGCCATACTGCCCGATGAGTTTGTTGTCTGCGGTGTAGATTTGTAGGGGCATTTCTAGGGGCATGGTTTTTAATTCTTTGATGTTTGGCAAGCTCGGTTCAAGATACATTGCCATGCCATAAAACCCAATTGGAAAAGTTAGCACTAAGATAAAAATTAGAGCAAAAATTGCCAAAATTAGGTTTTTTAGGTAAGAAATCAGACGAACGGCAGAATTTTTTTGAGACATAGCGTTTCTAGGTGGTTAAAATTGTTGTCAAAATGTTGTATCATATTCTTTGTGTAAAGAATGCGTTACAAAGCATGTTAATTTTGAAAAATTCATGTTAAAATTACAGCTAAGTATAGCAGATTTCCAACAAAACTGGTAAATAAAACTGTGAAGTTGGCATCATTGGTGTAAAACAGTAACGCACTGTACTTTCAAAAGCCACTATTATAACCGAAACGATGCTGTTTTTGTTCGGTTGGCATCAAAAATATAAGGATAAAGTCTGTGGGACTATCTTTTTCTCCTAAGGGTCGGCATCTTCTCGGCTTAGATGTCAGTACCACTTCCGTTAAACTTGTTGAACTAACAAAGCAACAAGGAAGACTTCATTTGAAGTCTTATGGCGTTGAGCCATTAGAGCCGGGCTGGGTTGTTGATAAAAATATTGTCAATAACGAAGAAGTGGGCGAGGCCATCGCTCGTTTGGTGCGTCGCTCTGGTGCTGGTGCCAAAGATGCTGCAACGGCAGTGTCAGGCTCGGCGGTCATCACCAAAATCATTGACATGGAAACAAACATGTCTGATGCTGACCGTGAGGCACAAATCAAGCTAGATGCTGAGCAGTATATTCCATATCCACTAGCAGAGGTGAATATGGATTTTGAGGTGCTAGGGCCTTCGGCGACCGACCCGAATTTGGTGCGAGTTTTGCTTGCCGCTTCCCGTTCTGAGAACGTGGAACAGCGTGTTGAGGCTCTCTTGATGGGTGGCTTGACAGCCAAAGTGATGGACATTGAGTCCCATGCCATTGAGCGTGCGTTTAGTTTGATGGTGGATAACCTGCCTAATGACCCACAGGTGGTGGCACTCATTGATTTGGGGCATAAGCAGTCCACGCTATATATCGCCAAAGACGGTGAGTTCATCTATAACCGTGAGCAAGGTTTTGGTGGAGCTCAGCTGACCGAAGAGATTCAGTCACGTTATAGCATTCCTTATCATGATGCCACCATTGGCAAGCACGAACATACTTTGCCTGCTGATTATCATGAGGGTGTGCTGATGCCTTTTATGGAAAATATCGTCCAACAAATCAGCCGTTCATTGCAATTTTATTTCTCATCTAGCGAATACAACAATGTTGATCACATCATTTTGTGTGGTGGTACTTCGGCATTGCCAGGATTGGCACAGATGGTGCAACAACGTGTTGGGGGCATGGTGTCGGTGGCAAATCCTTTTGAGGGCATGTCCATTGACTCACGCATTGATACCGTTATGCTCCAAAAAGATGCACCAAGCCTGATGGCAGCGTGTGGATTGGCTTTAAGGGGGTTTGACTGATGGCACGCATTAACTTATTACCATGGCGTAAAGAACAGCGTGAGCGTAGAAATAAAGAGTTTAATCTTTTAGCTGCTGCCACCGCTGGACTTGCCATTTTAGCGACGATTTTGGTTTTGTCTATTTTAAATAGAGATTTAACCAATCAACAAAATGCCAATAAACGTATTGAAGATGCCAACGCTCAGCTTGATGTCGCCCTAAAATCGATTGAAGATTTGGAAGCTCAACGCGAGCAAATGTTGGCTCAGATGAAAGTCATTCAAGATTTGCAGGGTCGCCGTTCGGTTCCCGTACGTGTGTGGGACAACATTGCCCGAGCCATCCCAAGAGATACCATGTATTTAAATAACATTAAGCGTGAAGGTGATGTTATTAGATTGACAGGTTTTGCTGCCAACCCCAACGTTGTGGCAAACCTAGTGCGTAATCTAAATGCCAGTGAGTGGTTAGATGGTTCGGCGGTAGTGAGTATTAAGAGTGGCATACAAGCGTATCAAGGTACACCTTCTCAGCAAGTGGCTAATGCAGGTGCCCGTTCTGTCTATCCTGAGGATAGCTATGTAGAATTCGTGGCAACCACCAAGATTCAATATCAAGAAGCCAAAGATGAAGCTACTGATTCAGCTGGTGAAGACGTTGCTTTGCCACCTGTCACTGTGGATAGCCAAGGCATGGACAACCAAGAGATGCCCGAGGTGTCAGTGATTGGTGTTGATAATGCCCCAGCTCAAACACCTTCAACCACAAGTGAGACAACACCGCCATCTGCACCTACTAATAACACCACCGTGGATACAGAAGCGACTGATGCTCCTAATACTCAAAATGCACAACCTACACCTACAGATGGTAGTACCCAAGTAGGAGGTCAATCATGAAATCACCTTTTAAAAAATCCAAACCAGCTACCGATGCGGCTGCTACCCCAGAGGAGAGTGGCAAGAAAAAAATTAAACTTGGCAAGCCAAATTTATCAAAGCCAAAAGGCTTGGGTGGCTTGGGTAAATCCAAAGCAAAAGCCAAGGGTAAAAAAGCAGGTTCTAAGCCTAAAAAGCCTGCTTTTGATTCCAAGAAGTTTATGGCGGAGGTTAATTCCTTAAATGGTCAAAACTATGGCTCTGCTCCAATGCCGGTCAAGATCTTTATCTTGGCGATGTTGGTGGTATTTATCTTGGCACTTGCTTGGTTTATGTTGGTCTCCAAAAAGCTTGATGAGATCAAAGCGGCAGAAGCACAGCAATCAGTATTGCTAGATCAGTATAAAGAAAAAGAATCCAAAGCTCGCCATTTGCAAGCTTATGAAGAGCAAGTGGCACAAATGAAAACTGACTTTGCTGACTTACTAGCACAGCTACCCACCGATACTCGTGTGCCTGAATTGGTGGATGGTATTAACATGGTGGGCAGTGGTAGCGGTGTGCGATTCCAAGACATCTCAGTGCAGGCCGAGGTGGAGCAAGAGTTTTTCATTGAACAGCCGATTCAAATCATTGGTTTGGGTGATTACCATCAATTTGGCTCGTTTGTGAGTGGTATTGCGGCATTGCCACGAATCATCACCATGCATGATTTTGAAATTAAAAACCCACAGCCATCGCTTGATAGAATGCCCGAGTTACAACTGGTGTTGCAAACTAAGACTTATCGCTCCAAAGGCGTGGATTTGAATGCAACAACCGAAGGAGGTCAATGATGATAAATAATTCTTCTAAGGTCGGTGTTGGTTTATTGCTGGCATTATTATTAATGACGGGTTGTACTGATCGCATTAGTATTGCTGAGTCTGAGATGCAAAAAATTCGCAGTCAAGGACCGCAAGCCATTGAGCCACCACCAGAGCCACTTCACATTGAAGATTTTGCTTATGCTGCTCAAAGTGAGCCTAGTCCTTTCGTGGCAAAAAGCCTGCGCGAACGCCAGCAAGTCAGAGAACAGGCACCTTCGGTGAAACCAGATGAGAATCGGACGAAAGAGCCACTTGAGTCTTATGAATTGACCGAACTGACCTATCGTGGCAAAGTAACCGCTCCCAATGGACAGGAATTTGGATTGGTACAAACACCAGATGGTATGGTTCATGATGTTCAAAAAAACAATTATTTGGGCAAAAACCATGGTCGCATTGCTGAGATTACAGCAACGCAAATCAATCTTATTGAGATTGTCAAAGATGTTGATGAGCAATACGTTGAAAAAACCACTCCGTTGGTGTCACCAAATTAACAGAGCCAACTAGATTTATTCTGAGGACAAAATAATGAATTTTTTAACCAAAAAATCCGCCTTTGCTTACTCTGCGTTGGCAATCAGTTTTATGGCGATTGAGGCACACGCTTTAGCCATTCAAGGTTTATCAGCCAACCAAATCAGTGCTGACACCACACAAATTAAGGTTGCTTTTGATGGTCAGCCTGTAACCCCTGTTGCCTACCAGCAGGCAGGTGGCAAACAACTGACACTTGATTTTAACCAAGTCAGCAGTGGTGGATTGCCAAGAAGCATGCCAATCAACCGTGGTGTGGTCAATGAAGTAACTGCACTAAATAATGGTTCGATGACACGCTTGATGATTGATTTAAAAGAACAGGCAAGCTATACCAGCACCATTGAAGGCAATAATCTCCTTGTAAATGTCAAGCAGGGCAATCAAGTGGTGGTAAATCCATCTGTTGCCCCAGCACCTAATCAGCCAATGACAGTAAGGGTTAATCCGCTACTTGCACCGACCAGCTCTTCTTTGGCGACAAATTATGAAGGCATTTCGGCATTTAATTATACAGGTAATGCTCAAGGTGGCGATGTTGTTGTCAGCTTGACCAATGAATCTATTCCTGTAGATGTACAACGCCAAGGCAACAAATTGGTGATTCGCACCACTGGCACGACCATTCCACGCCATCTATTAAGACGTATTGCTGGCAATGGATTGGTTGCAGATGTTAATGCAACCAACCAAGGTCAAAACGGTGTGATTACCATCAACATGACAGGGGACTTTGAATACCAAGCGTATCAGTCAGGTTCCACCTTAAATGTATCAGTGCTACCACCTAAGATGTTGCGTGAGCCTACCTTAGAAGAGAAGGTTTATACCGGTGAGCCCCTGTCTATGGAGTTTCAGGATGTCTCAGTGCGTACTGTTTTGGATGTGCTGGCTAAGTTTGTGAATGATAACGCCAGTGGCAATCAGGGTTATTTGAATATTGTTGCCAATGACAATGTACAGGGCAATATTACGCTACGACTGATGAATGTGCCATGGGATCAAGCTTTGGATATCATCCTAAAAAGCAAGGGTTTAGGTCAGCGTAAAAATGGCAATGTGATTTTGGTGGCACCTGCTAACGAGATAGCTGCTGCAGAAATCAAAGAGTTAGAAGATGCCAGAAGAGTGGATGAATTAGAACCCATTCGTCAAGAATACATTCGCCTAAATTATGCCAAAGCAGAGGATATCCATGAATTGATAGGCAGAGTGGGCAGTGCAAGTAGCACAATTGGTTCGGCTAACAATCACAATTCACTGCTTAGCCCACGTGGTAATGCCACCTTTGACGCTCGCACTAACACCATCATTATTAATGATACAGCACGAAGCATTAATAATGTACGCCAATTGATTGAAACCATTGATATTCCTGTCAAGCAGGTAATGATTGAAGCTCGCATTGTGAATGCTTCGGATTCGTTCTCCAAACAGTTGGGTGTTAGATGGGGTTTTAATAGAACTGGTAACAAGTTTGACATTCGTGGCATGAATGGTTTGTCTTCTTCAAATACCGAATCACGCTTTGGTAACTTTGCTGTTGATTTGGGTGTTACAGCGACAAGCGGCATATCGTTGGGACTTTTAAACATTGATAACTATGCACTGGGCTTGGAATTATCAGCGATGCAAGCGGATAATAAAGGGGAACTCATCTCTTCACCAAAGGTCTTAACAACCGACAAGCAAACGGCAAAAATATCATCTGGGGTAGAGATTCCTTATCAAGAGGCAGCAGCCAGCGGTGCAACGAGCGTCAGTTTCAAAGAAGCAGCCTTAGTGCTATCTGCCACACCAAATATCACCCCAGAGGGGAAGATTGGTCTAGACCTAGAAATCACCAATTCGGCAGACTCTGGTAGTAGGGTATTGGGCGTGCCAATTCTTAATACAGATGAGATAAAAACTAATGTCATCTTAGAAGATGGTCAGACTGTGGTGCTGGGCGGTGTCTTTAAGAACACCATTGGTAACAACCAAAATAAAGTGCCTTTCTTGGGTGATTTACCAGGGGTGGGTCGTTTGTTTAGAAATGACGTTAGACTTAACAACAAAGAAGAGCTCCTTATCTTTGTTACACCACGCATCGTCAATGATGGCGTTAGTCGCTACTAATCTTGATGATTTAAATAAAAAGCAGGCGATTGGTCTGCTTTTTATTTTGCGTTCACAAAAAATCACTAGCCATAATCGCCCAAACCTTGTATGATAAAGCATTTATTTTTAGCGACATCATTATGAATGTAGAAGAAACGGCAGTGATTGAAGAAGTTTTGGTTGAAAGACCCATTCATCACTATGCCCATCTATTGCCATCCATCTTTTTGGTGGGACCCATGGGGGCAGGCAAGACAACCATTGGTAAACTGCTTGCCAAACATCTAAAACGACCCTTTTTGGATGCAGATTGGTATATCAGCGAAAAGGCAGGGGCGGATATTCCTTGGATTTTTGCCAAAGAAGGAGAGTCGGGCTTTCGTGAGCGAGAAAGCCATGCCATGGACGAGCTGTCTGCCATGCCAGATATTGTGCTAGCCACAGGTGGTGGCGTGGTAGAGCGTGAGTGCAACCGTGAGTATCTGCAACGTGGTTTGGTGATATTTTTGGATGCCAGTGTGGACACCCAAATTCATCGCACCAAAAAAGATAAAAATCGCCCTTTGTTAAAAAATGACAACCCCAGAGCGGTCTTGGAGATGCTTTACCAAAGGCGGGCTCCTTTATACAAAGAAGTGGCGGACATCACTGTTGCAACAGGACGTGCTTATCCTAAACAAATGATGAATGAGATATTAGACATCCTAATTGCTTATGCCAAAGATATTGAGAGTAAATCGAGTGTCATATAAATTAGCTTGATTTGTTTGTTTTAATCCACCCTTATTTTTCCATCATCACTCAGTAGTAAGTACCCATGACACACATTGCCAGTACGCTTAGCGTTCATACCCAGAGCCATGATTACCCCATTTTTATCGGTGCCAGCCCCACAGGTCAGATAGATTTGGCAGGCCCTATTTTGCCTTTTATCAAGGGTAAGCAGGTGCTTATTGTTACCAACAGTACAGTTGCTCCTTTGTATTTGACTGATTTTAGCGAGTGTTTGATGGCGACAGGTTTGACGGTGGCGAGCTGTATTCTGCCTGACGGTGAACAGTACAAAAACCAAGAGCATGTCAATGCTATTTATGATGCGTTAATGAAAAATCATTTTGCCCGAGATTGTACGCTCATCGCCTTGGGTGGCGGAGTGATTGGTGACATGACAGGCTTTGCGGCGGCAAGTTTTATGCGTGGCGTGAATTTTATTCAGGTGCCGACCACGTTATTGGCACAGGTGGACTCGTCCGTAGGTGGCAAGACGGGCATCAATCATCCACTTGGCAAGAATATGATTGGGGCATTTTGGCAACCCGTGTGCGTACTGGCGGATATGACGACATTTGAGACATTGCCCAAAAGAGAGTTTGCAGCAGGACTGGCAGAAGTGGTAAAATACGCCCTGATTTTTGATAAAGATTTTTTGGATTGGCTTGAAACCAATGCCACCAAAATCAACGCTAGAGATGCCAACATACTCGGTGAAATGGTATATCGTTGCTGTGATTATAAAGCTCAAATTGTCGCCAGCGACGAGCGTGAATCAGGCGTGCGTGCTTTATTGAATTTTGGTCATACCTTTGGTCATGTTATCGAGACCCACATGGGCTATGGCAACTGGCTCCATGGCGAAGCGGTGGGGGTGGGCATGGTACAAGCATTGGCGATGTCGCATAAGCTGGGACTGATTGGTCGTGATGATGTGGTGCGTGTGGTGGCACTGCTTAGGACGTTTGATTTGCCAGTATGTCCGCCAGCCATTGACCCAGCAGTGGCACTCAACCTGATGGGGCATGATAAAAAGGTGCAAAATGGCTCCATCCGCTTGGTGTTGTTGGAGACGTTGGGTAAGGCGTTTGTCACCAAGGATTTTGAGATGGTACTGCTCGAACAAGTGTTAGATGGCATTGATGGGTATTTATCATAACTATTGCTCCATTCTCAACTTGATATAAGTGCTTGATTTATCAAGGGCGAATATGATTTGCCCCTACAATCCAAAAAATAATTATGAGACAATCAATAAGTTGCTATTTTAGGTTGAGTGTGAAGTATTTAGGGCGTGCTTGCCGTTGATAACATTTTTATAAGATAAGGTAAAAACTTAACATTTTAAATCAATTTTTGCATGAAAAATGGCTATCCGACTACTTAACTGTGTGATTTTAAGATTTGTTTATTTCATTTTTAAAATTAAGTGGTCGGATTGTGGCTCGAAGTCACAGCCCTTGTTGATATTTTAATATCAACTGCGGACTTTTCCTTGAAAACGTGCGATTCCCCTGCTTTTTTAAACAGGTATTTTTTCATTGCAAATACCAAAGGCAGGCACGCCCTAATTATTGTTTTTAATTAATTTACATAACAAGGCAAAACCATGACCCAAAGTGTATCGATGATTAACAAAAAGTCCAGAAGACAGACGGTGATGTGGCTTGTCATGGCAGGCATCATGTTGATATTGTGGTTCTTAATGTCGCTCTCCCATGGCACGCCAGCGACTGCCAAAGAGCGTCAAAAAACCCAAGCGGTTGCAGAGGACTTTGCTTTGCCGGTGACCATTGACAATTTAAATGAACTCTCCAAGGAAGTGCCACCCATTGATTTTGCGACGGTGGTGCGAGATTTGCGTAATTATCCTGCTGAGTTTAAAGGCAAGAAGTTTTTTGAAGATAACAAAAAACGTTGGACGGTGCAAGTGATGGACGTGGCTCAAAATGAGATTATTACCGAATATCTCAAAGGGCGGAGCGACCGTGAAAAATTTGCTTATTTTCGCTATCATAATGCCAATAACGAACAACGTTATATCCTAACCTATGGCATCATGGGTAGCACCCAAGAAGCATTGGGGACGATAAGAGTGATAGATTTTGGACTGCCAAAAAGCGTGACACCCATGCCTGAAGAAATGGGTCGCTATGTGAGCATGGTGGATAACTATGAACGTCCAGAGACGTTTGTGGATTTTTCTGAAGAAGCACCCCGTTCGGTAAAATTACAACCCACCAAAAAAGAAATCCCTGCCGAAGCACCAAAAGAAGAGAGCAGTCAAGAGACGGTCAAGCCTAAGGCAGTTAAAGAAGAGAATATTGCTGATTTTGGCGAAGAAGCCAAGCCAAATACCAAGCCCAATGCAAAATCTGGCAAGCCTGATGTTGGCGAACAGCCCAAAATGCCACCAACCATCATCCCCAAAGAGATACCAGAGCAGTCTAAGCCGAGTACAAGCAGCGAGACCAAGCCACAACAAGCTGAGCCTAAGCCTGAACAGCCTGTCCAAAGTGCAAATATTGCTGATTTGGCACCAGCACCATCCATGTCTGGTGTAGACACATCTGCCATTCCAGGTGATGAGTGATGAGCATATGGCAGAGCTAACAAGGAGTTGGAATGAAAAATTTAAACGCCCAAGCGGTGTTAGCACAATTAAAAGCGGGCAATTTGCGTTATATTGAAAAAATCAAAAACGCCAAAGAACATTACCAACCCCCGCCCATATTGGTAGAAGAGCAGTTACCATCAGCGATTATCTTAGGATGTTCGGATGCTCGTGTGCCTGTGGAGTTGATTTTTGATCAAAAATTGGGCGAAATGTTTGTGATCCGAGTGGCGGGTAATGTGGTTGCCCCAAGTCAGATCGGTTCGGTAGAGTTTGCTGCTGAAAAATTCGGTACCGAACTTGTTGTTGTGCTTGGACATAGCCACTGTGGTGCGGTAACAGCATGCGTGGAAACACTCATCAACCCTGAGCAGTATTATTCGCCCAATTTACAATCCATTGTTGACAGAATCCGCCCCAGTGTATACAATCTACATGAGATATTAACCGCAGATGGCAACGAGATAGATATGGATGAGTTTATTGACCGTGCTGTGCGTGCCAATGTAAGACTGTCGGTTAGCCAATTAAAATCAGGCTCACGCAGTTTGGAGGATATGGTCAATGGCGGACGATTGACCATTGTCGGTGCAGAGTATGATGTTGCCACTGGTAAAGTGAACTTTTTTGAATGATTTTATCAATAGGTTTATTAAAATCTACCGATGTGGCAAAATCTTGTTGCCTTATCCCAACTAAGTGTTTTATCGATTAAATGTCAATCAAATATCAACCTAAATGGAGAAATTAATGACTTTCATACCCCAGCCTGACCAAGCCTTGACCGCTGATGGTGTCAAAGACATTCCAACAGCATCTGAGAACTTTACTTTTAATCACACCATGCTACGTATCAAAGACCCTACCAAATCACTAGAATTCTATACTGGCGTGCTTGGAATGACCCTATTACGCCACAGTCAATTCCCTGATGCCAAATTTGACCTATATTTTTTGGCAAAATTGACCAAAGATGAGCGTGAGAATTTGCCTGCCACAGAGAACCTGACCGCTTATGTCTCTCGCCAACGCGGTATTCTAGAACTTACGCACAACTACGGCACCGAAAATGATGCTGATTTTAGCTATCATGACGGCAACAGCGACCCCAGAGGCTTTGGACATATTTGCTTTGCCGTGCCTGATTTGGCAGAGGCGGTAGCGTGGTTTGATGAGAATAATGTCGTATTCCAAAAACGCCCCGAAGACGGTAGCATGAAAGACATCGCCTTTATCAAAGACCCAGACGGCTATTGGGTAGAGATTATTGAGCTAAAAGGCTAAACACAAAAAAACACGCTTTTGGGCGTGTTTTTTATGATAAATAAATGGCGTGCCTGGCGGGAATTGAACCCACGACCTTCAGCTTCGGAGAGTTGGTTAAAAATTGTTAAATTTTTAACCCCAATTTATCCACGGGTATTTGTGGATAAATTGGAGATAAGTTTTTTTGTTAAGATTAGCCGATTAAATCGACGGCTTGTAGCTTGGTAGAGTAGTCCAGATGTGCATAGCGTTGAGTGCTTGATATGTCGCCATGACCTAATAACTCTTTGACTGTATAAATTGGTACGCCTTTTTGAACAAGCCAGCTTGCGTAAGTGTGGCGTAAATCATGCATACGGCAGTTAATGCCAGCACGCTTTTTACAGAGTTGCCAACCCTTGTTGAATGATTTGATATTTTCGCCCGTTTTGGGATTGGTAAAAACATAATCGCCTTGTTTATTGGCAAGGCGGTTTTTTAGCACCTGATAAGCGGAATCATTCAAATATTTGTACATGGTACGTCTTGATTTACTTAGCGTATTTCTTACGATAAATTGGTGTTTATCCAAGTGTACATTTGCCCATTTAAGCGTTAAAACTTCGGACTGGCGACATCCAGTCATGACAAGCAAGATGATGAAATCATGTAAATCTGTATTATCAAATTCAAGACTTGCACTTAGTAAGCGTTCGTACTCTTGATAAGTCAGATAATTAGGGATTGTATCAGATTCAATGTATTTGACATTGGTAAATGGGTTGTTTAAGGTGACTTCAAAGTCAGTAGAAGCCCGATTTATCGCAGCACGACAAAAGGCAATTTCTTTATTTACGGTCGCATTGGATACCTGCTGTTGGCGTTGTAACGCCCATTTTTTGACATCAGCACGGCGGAGCGTGGATAATGGGTAATCATCAAATGGGGCAAGCAGTGCAAGCCGATAGGTGTATTTATACTTTGTTAAATGATAAGTCTGATAGTATTTGATGATATCAGATAGCTTTTCAAAATTCATAGATTTAACCTGTTTTACGGTGCGACATTACACCGCAAAACAGAATAAGTTAAGCCATGCTAATTAAATCAGGGTTTTTGTCAAGCAATCTAATTAGGGTAATGGCTGGGCCTGTTGGTGTTCTAATGCCCTGTTCCCAGTTTCTAAGCGTTTTAGGGCTAATATGTAGCTTCTGGGCGAACTGGGTTTGTGATAGCCCTGTTTTTGCCCGAATGTCTTTGATGTTTGGGCGTTCATAGGTGAATGTACGACTTGGGGCAATTTCGCCCTTTGTAATGGCAATGGCTTCATTCATAGAAGCGACGATGTCATCAAATAGTTGCTTATCCATTTTTAAGCTCCTGTTTTAGTATGGTGATAAGGGTTTTAAAAACCGCTTTTTCAGCATTAGTAATATTATCTTTGACGGATTTTGGATAAACCGCAAACAGATAAATGCGACCAAATTCATCTGTATAATAATATAAGATTCTAACACCGCTACTCTTGCCACTGTTACGACCAAAACGAATCTTTCTAAGTCCACCAGTACCTTGAATTAAATCCCCTTTTTGTGGGTCATTTAACAGCTCATTTTGAATCTTGCGATATTCATCATCATCAAATAATTCTTTAATGGCTTTTGTAAAAATATTGGTTTCAATAAAGGTCAATAACTGCATTTGTAGCTCCTAATTTGATGATATTATATAACCCATTGGGGTATAAGTCAAGAGCTATTTTCAGATTGGGTTTGAGTTGCATCAAAATCAGCATTATTGGTAAAGCTATTTGTGTTAGAGCGATAAACTTTGCCATTATTGATGTAATCTAGACATTCATTGATTGGTAATGTCATGCGGTCGCCATAAGAATTGTATGCGATGCAATCATTACCCATTTTCATAACACCCCTTACTTGTAACATGGGGTCTTGACGTCTGATGATGTAATCTTCTGGTAAATCCCTTTGGTATAAAAACAAGCGACGGTTGTGTAATTCATCTTGATGATGTTTATCATTATTTTGAGTGATTGATTCACTTTGTGAACTGTTTTGATTATCGGTTGATAATGAAAATGTTGAATTGATGGCATCATCTTGCTGTGTTTTTTTGGTAGAATTGCCATAAATTTTAGAAAAAAAGTTATCATTAAAAAATAGCATTTTGACAGCAAAATAGCCAAATAAAACCACACCCAAAATAATAAAAAATAAGTTTTTGGGAATGCGTTTTTTGTGGGTGTGAATGGTTGCTGATTTATAGTACTTATAAACGCTTTTATCATAATTAAAGCGTTCGGTGTGTTCGGCTAACTTTTTATTGCTTGGAGCATTTGGGGAATCAACACAATAAGCCCAATTAAAAATGGTCGCTGATGATAGACCCCACCCCCGATGTAAATGATGGTGCATGCCAACAACCGCCCTAAAATTGGGATGTAGCAATACAGGAAATTGAGTAATGCCAAAAATATCATGCCCCGTGTGACGGTGTATTTGCAGGGCATCACAAATCTCATTATCATAACGAGATTTTTTGTAGGGTTCTAGCTGTTGTATCTCATCATAAAATATCACAGAACCGTCTGGTGTATCACGCCAGTCAATGGGGGCGGGTTCTACCCCATCTATGTTTAAGCCGTCTATATTGGCGTAAATCATGCGGGGTTCTTTGCCTTGTTCAAGTAATTTTTGATTTTGTTTAACGTATTGTAAAATCTTTGTAACAGCAAACAAGGTTTTGCCAGAGCCGGGCGTTCCAGTAATTAAAGTAATCATAATTCACCACAAATTAAGTTAAATGATTTGGCGTGCGGTTCGCTTCTCCGCCTCCTGACGTCGTTGTCGTCGCTCACCGCCCTTTATTTCTTTTTAAGAAAAATGCCGGCTGAGTTCATGGCAGCACGAGAAACAAGAGCGGATAAAATAACCGAAAAAGCATAATCCATTTGAGACATGGACATAAAAGAAAGAACAGTATCAGGAATCAAATTAATATCTGAACGAATGCGAGCAACATAACTATTAACCAGTGAAGTCATTACAACAGTACTGCCAAATGTAAGACCAGCACCCGCTAAAACGTTTTTTAACAATCCTGAACCCCAAGAGTCCAAGACCCTTGATAAAAGGGATGATAAGCCAGCAAATCTCATGATTTAATACCCGTCAGAATATAAGCGGCGATGATTGTTGATATGATTTTAACAATGCCGCCAAATGAAGTTGCAATTTTACAAAGTGAATCAAAAGACATAGAAAATACCATGGAGCGACCACCAATGGAAAATGAAAAATTTTGGGGGTAGGGCATGAACCACCAAAACTAATGTTTATCGAGTTTGTGGGTATTGGCATTTCATCAATATCAATGTCAGTATCTTTTTTATCTAAATCACCTTCACAAAACCATGAAGCCCATTTACAAAATTCTGGGAGTTCAAAGGGTTTGGTTTCGTCTTGGGGCTTATCGTTAGGCGACGGGCTTGGCTGTGGGCTTGGCTGTGGGCTTGGCTGTGGTGCAGGACTAGGCGACGGGCTTGGCTGTGGGCTAGGCTTTGGCTGTGGCTCAGGTGCAGGACTAGGCGACGGGCTTGGCTGTGGCTCAACCGCAGGAGCAGGAGCAGGAGCAGGATTTGGGCTTGGCTGTGGTTGTGGCTGGGGTTGTGGTTTTATCACATCGTAGTCATAGCAAACGTTGAAAAACTCAAAGCCATTAGCACACTGCATTCTATATGAGGTGCCAATCTTACCCAAGGGTGATTTATAAAGGACTGTGTAGGTTTGTCCACGATCTTCGCAAACCAAGCTAGGATACCAGTCGAAGGGCTTGCCCTTGCCCATGCGTATATCCCCATACATGTGGCTATGACCACAGCCATTGACTGGGTATTTTTGGGGGGCGTTGTTGGCAGGGTCAAGCAGATGATCAACTAATGCACCAAGTCCCATTATGCCAAGCTCAACCCCAATTTCATAGGGATTTGGCTTGGCAATTTTTTTTAGATTGTCTTTTACTTTTCCCCATTTTGATGGGGGTTTTTTTGATGGGGGTTTTGGGTCATTAGGGGCAGTGGTCGGCAATCCGCCAGGGGGCGGATTTGTTGGGGTTGGATAGATTGGGTCATTTGCAGGGGGCGGTGTTGTTGGTAGCACTGGTGCAGGTTCGGCACGAGCTAACGTACTGACACAAAGCGACAGCACAGCAAGCAGTGTAATGATGATTGGGCGATTATAGTTCATAGCCAAATAATCCAGCAATGACAGCGAGCCAAAAAAGGATGGCGGGTAAGTATAGTAAGAATATGCGGATGATTATTTGTAGCATGGGGATTCCTTTTATTTAACCAATAAATAGAAAATCATGGTAGTAACGATTGGAAATATCCAATTTAGCACATGGGGTTCGGCACTCATTAGCATTTTGAATCATCCAAAAATAAAATCATCATCAAATCCACGGTAGCCCATTTTGTCAATGGCGGAATAATAAACAGGTTGTATGGGCATGGAGCGAATTTTATCGTGTGCTTTGATTTGTCTTTGAAAGTATTCATAAGCCATACGACCTTCAAAGTATTGTTGTTTTTTCTGTATTCTTTGCCATGCATCATTTCAAATTTAGCAGCGACATTTTTGGCATTAATGTAAGCCTGGGCAGAATCATTAATGTTATCAAAGTCATCGCCATTTTCTTTTTGCCATTGGATGAAATCTTCTGTGGCCTTTGGATAAAGAATAAACATGGCTTCACGATATTTTTTGTAAGACAATAATGTAAGAAATAAAGTCAAGACAACAGCGGTCATACCAACAATGGCAAAAAGTACGAATCTTAACTGATTGACAATATCGCCTAAAAAACTTGTAAGCATATTTTACCCCTTGAAATTTTTTAGAAAATCACACTCAGGCGTCCCCAAGTGTGATTGTGCTAAAAAATCTGATTAGACAGAGAATAAAGCACGCTTAGCCCATTTCCAACCGACAATGGCGATACCAATTGTAATGGCAACAGCGATAACACCGACAACGGCAGTTTGAACGCTTTGAAGCTCAGTAGTTAGAGAAGACAAGTCAAGAGTTGCAGCATTGGCAGAAGTTGCCATGACAGCAACAGAGCCAAGGACAGAAGCAGGGACAACACTGCTCATCAAGCCTTGTTTTTGGGTTTTAGCAACAAGTTCATTGCCTTTTTCGTCGTAAGTTTTAGACATAACGATTTCCTTAAATTGAGTTTAACGACTTTCTAGCAATCTTATAAGCCTTGACTATTATTAGCAGTGATGCAATCGTAAAAGAGAGTTCAAGCGATTGCGAACCAGTGATAGCCAAGTCGTTGAGTGGTGATTGCGAAACCACCCAAGTTTTACAATTAACTACATTGCCACCAGAATAGGCGAAGCCATCGACATTGGCGGATGTTTCATCCAATTCGGCACAAATATAAGCCATTGCAAATCCTTAAACCTTTGGTGTTGGTTTTAAAATTTGAACGTCTGTAACAATCACTTGATTGCTTTTGCCGTTGGTAACCATCTCATAAGTGATATTAGCTTCGGCAGGGAATTTGACGTTTTTTAGATTGTCATAATTGGAGCTATCGCCCCAGTTAAATTCAGAGACAGAAAAGCCCACTTGGTCAGGTGACGGTTTCATGGCGGTTTGTACATAGATTTTGGTTGAATCGTATGTATTGCCGTTGTCTAGGGTGCCTTTGGAGCGTTTAGCCCCAAGGATGATAGGGTTTAACATGGTTGTTTTCCTTTTGTGCGTTAGTTGCTAATGACCTATTTTTAACGCTAAAAAATAGGATTTTTTATGGGCTTGCCCACATTGGCGTAGTTATAATGCCCCATATATCAAACAATTCCTTTTCAAGGTCGGTTTGTTTGGTTTTGGGCGGTGCCTTAACGTGGTTCAAAATCTTATCCAAGTCAGCATATTTTGAATTTGGATTGTAGTAATTGGCACAAAGTTTTAGACGTTTGGGGTAATAATCCTTGTCCTTTTTTGTGCAAATCTTTGAAAAAATCTTTTGAAAATCAGGGGTTTTTTGTGCGTTCATGTATGTATTGGTAAATATCTCACCAAAGACTTTGATGTATTTGCCAAACTGGTGCCTAATAATATCTATGGCACGGTGCAGACTGATTTGTGATTCTTGCTTAATTGATTCAAATTTATCCACAATTTGGGGCGTGTGGTCGCCCTTATTCTTTTTTGCAAGTTCAATCAAATCAAGGCAATAAGGGTAAGCACCACAAAAATATTCAGTAGGGTGTAGCAGAATATCAAAAGGTATTAGCCTTTTTTTAGCGTGGATTTCAAGCTCCGAGCGGAACCAAGGCGAGCTTGTATCGCCAAGCTGTTTGCCTTTTTCGTAACAGCGTATGACCTTGCCATTTTTGCGAGAGCCAACATACAGGGTTAAACCCTTGTTTTGTGGGTCGCCATGCTTAAATTCGCCAGCTATGGTGCATGCAGGGCGGTTACGAGTTTTGGGCAGTGGGAACATATCATTGGATTCTTGTTCATTTGCCCAATCAAAGCTACTGTATTCGCCCTTGAAGTCATCATGGGCTAAGTCAATGCGTGATATTTTTCCGTCGGTCGCCACGTTATCAAGCCAATGATGTAGTCTTAATTCCCAACCTTCATCAGCGAGCTTACAGCCCATGCCAGTTAAGCCCAAAAATACCGTTTCATTTTGCCCACCGATACCGATATTTAATAAAATTTCATTTTCGGGGGAATAAACGGTATAACCGTTTTTGTAATAATGTATGCCGGCATTTTTCGGGATGATAATGCCGAACATATCGCCAAATATATTTGATAAGTCCAGAGCCATGGCAGAGATGACCATGTCATTTAGATGTTCTTTTTGCTCATTGTCCAAGTCCAATCTGAACAAGTCTTTGGCAGTCGTGCCAAGCTCATACATTTGCTTATTTGTAAATGTTTCCACGGAGCAGACAATATTAAGGGCATCAATAACCACATATTCGCCTTTTGTTGGTACACGCAGGGGCAAAAGGTGTGTTTCACCGCCTATTAATATCGTTTGTTCTTGCACGGTTGATATTGTTTCTAGTATTGATGAGTTCATTTGTTTTTCCACATTAAAACGTCTTGTTTGTAACGTACGGTGCAAAGTCCTGTACGGTGGTTAGTTTTGTTTACGCCGTATTACATAAGGCGTAAACCCAAAAATTTGGGTATTGGGTTTTATCTTGTCTTTTTTGTCTTGTCTTTTTTTATCTTGTCTTTGGGTTTTTCGTTTGGTATTTTCGCTACTCTTAGTGTGTTGTGGGAACAAAATAAGCGGTATTTGTGCTTTTTGTCTTTGGGCGTTCCCCTGCGGGTCGGGCTTTTCGCTTCAATCCTTTTAAGCCAAAGTATTATTTTCCTAAGCAAAATTTCATTCTTTCTACCGAGAAATGAAATTTATCTAAGAAAAATATATCCTTTGTTTAAAAGATATTTTCGCTGCAATCCCTAACGCATCCAGTGCGGAGTAACGTACTAAACATAGGGTGTATTCTTAACACTTGGGGGCTACACCCCCAAACCCCCGTAAATCCTTTTAATCATTAATTTAAAAAGCAAAATTAATGATTAAAAGGATTGATGATTAAGGGTGCCAACACTCAACATGAAAATCATCATAAAATTCTAAATGACCGAGCGGTTCGCCACAGAATCTACATGGCGTTTGATCGCCGTAAATTTCTTCTAAATGATGTTCTTTGCAGTCGTCGCAAAGTTCAAATTCGCTATTTTCAGGAATGGAAGCAGAGCAAGCGATACAAAGCCAACCATCAAAATCATCAAAATCATCATCAAAGTCCATAATGCACCTATTAAAAAAGGCGGTAATACTGCTATAATAAGAGTGCGACTCCAAACCATAGAGTATTACCATGAGTGAAAGTAATCAAAGCCAAGATTGGAAAGAGTTCCAAGAGCTTAGCGATAAACGGATTTATGTGGAATCCGAGACCAGCAACAGCACCCAAGAGCCTTACCAATCAGAACTGTTTAATCAAAGTACCGTTAAATCCATGCCCTGTATCTTGTCATTGGTGCCGTTGTGGGGCTTGTGATTGGTATATTCTTTAAAACGCTTGCCAAGCGATTGACACAGCGTAAAAGTAAGCAAAAACCGCTTAAAATTATCCGCCCAGAATTTAGGGAGGCAACAAAGCAAGAGCGGGAACACCGCCAACGCCAACGCCGAAAGTATGGGATTTTTGACGAAAAGGGAGAGCGGAAGCGAAAATAAAAGAGCCACCCCGCCCCAAAAGGGGCGATGTGGATGGGTGACAAACTGGTAAACTAGCCAAAGACGGATGAAATCCGACTTTGGCAGGGGCTTTATTGTCTTTTGCAATCACGACAACGACGGTGCCGTCTTGTTCGTCTGATTGGGGCTTTTCGTTTGGATTGGATTGTTCTGCCAAATAATTTTTATAAAGATAGCAAAGCTCATCCATGTAATGAGAAAAATCATTGCCTTTCACGGCTTTTACAGTTTTAACAACCCTAAGCAATGCAGTACATGACTTTGCGTCTGCTATCAAATCTTTTTCGATGATAAGACCGTCAAGAGTCCTAGTTTTAGAAAAAACATGGACAAGACAGTACTTTGACATATAAGGGTGTTTAAAGCCAACAACCTTTACATCATACTTGGTTGTCTGAAACAGTGAATGCGTTTCTGACTCTTTGATGAATTGTGAAAATGTTGTCATGTTTTAACTCCGAATTAAAAAATTTCAGGTTCACCAAAAAGTTCTAAAAATTCTTGTAACCTGCGGTCGTCTTTGATTTCTAATGCAAATTGGACTTGCTCAATGGTATTCAAAGAATAGGCAACAAGACTGTTATCGGAATCATCTGCGATGTAGACAACAAATTCAAATCTAACGTTTTTCATGAAATTAACTCCACATTGTTAATATTGCCAAAATTGGCGGTTAGGGGTATAATCTTATCTATATACCCAAAGGGGTTTAAACCCAAATGGGTGTAATGATAAGAAATTTTAAAACCCATCTGGGTTTATTGATATGGTACACCCAAATGGGTTTAAAGTCAAGGGGAATTTTTATGATTTCACAACTTTTTGATAATGCAACAAAAAAAGCAGGCAATCAAACAGCATTAGCGGAAATCTTAGGGCTAACACAGCAAAGATTATCAGCATTCAAAAACTACAAAACAGGGGATAAAAGAAAGCCCAATGATGAAACAATCATTAGGCTTGCGGAGTATATGGGACTAGATAAGGCAGATACTTTGTATCAAGCAAAATTAGAGTTAGAGCCTGAAAATGCACACCTTTGGGAGTTCCTAAATTGGCGTGCCTGGCGGGAATTGAACCCACGACCTTTGGCTTCGGAGGCCAACACTCTATCCAACTGAGCTACAGGCACATTTAAGGGCGATATTTTAGCAGATTTTTCTCAAAATTACCATGTTTTTGTAAAAATACCAAAAAATCTTGCTAATTTTTTACAAATTACATAAAAAACGTGGCAATTTACCCCTGTTTTCCCTTATAATAGTAGGGTAAATTTTCCAAACCCAGAATAACAAGATTATTCAAGGCTAAATGAGATAAGACAATGAAAAAAATTGTAACTTTATCTTTTGCCATGTTGATGGCAATCTCTGGCGTGATGACCAGCCATGCAAATAGTACTGAAACCATTCCAGAAGACAGTGCTCAGGTCAAAAAACTCATCGCCATGTCTCCACAACTGGTGGCTCGTATCGCCCCTGTGGGTAAAGTCTGTTTTGACGGCGAAGAATGTGATATTAATATCACCGTGCTAGCTCCTGCGGTGGAGGGCGAGGCAAGACCAGGCGATATGCTCTATAACGCCATCTGTGCCACGTGTCATGATACAGGTTTGGTGGGTTCGCCAAAGATTGGTACGGCTGACTGGGCACCACGTCTCGCCAAAGGCAAGGCGACTTTGTATGACCACGCCATTAACGGCTTTAACGCCATGCCTGCTCGTGGTGGTGCAGACATCTCTGATGATGAAGTGAAAAACGCGGTTGATTATATCATCGCCCAATCGCAATAATTCATCTGATTATTCCAATGGCTTAGGCGGATAACCGCTTAGGCTATTTGGCGTTTTTATATTTTATGTTTTTGATTAAAAGGTAAATCATGACAAGAATTTTCGCCATTGGCGACATTCACGGCAGTAGGGTTGCCCTAGCCACGCTGATAGACGGCATACAGCCGACCCTTGACGACACATTGATATTTTTGGGCGATTATGTCAATCGTGGCGATGACAGCAAAGGCGTGCTGGATATATTAATGGATTTGCCCAACAAATGCCAAACGGTCTTTATCATGGGTAATCATGAGCTGATTATGCTGGCAGGGTTAAAATACAAAGATGATTTTGAATTTTGGCTAAAAGTCGGTGGCGATAAAACCTTGCAATCTTTTTGTTTAATGCCCATGCGATCAGAGTGTTTACATTTGCCATTTAATTATGTGGGTTTTTTAAATAACACCGTGGATTATCATGAAACGGACGATTTTATCTTTTGTCATGCGTCCATTCACCCATATTTGCCAATGGACAAACAAAATGATTATGCCCTACGCTGGCGTAAATTGGAAAGCGACCATGTCGGTCATGTCTCGGGCAAAACCGTGATTTGCGGGCATACCGAACAGCGAGACGGACAGGTGTTATTTCAAAACGGTATTATTTGCATTGACACATGGGCATATGGGGACGGTTGTCTGACAGCAATAGAAGTAAATGGCAAAAAGCTCTATCAAGCGGATAATGACGGTGATTTTTATATCACAGACGTAAGCAATTTCTTTTAATTAACTTGTATTGATTTAAATAAATTAACTTATTTAAAAAGTGAATTTGTCTTTTTGTTATTTGTCCTAATTTAATTATAAAATTTTTAAAAAATCAAATCATGACCACACCAGCCTTAAAAATAACCAACCTTAAAAAAACCTACCCCAATGGCTTTACCGCCCTAAAAGGCGTGGATTTGACCGTGCCACAGGGCAAATTTTTTGCCTTGCTTGGGGCAAATGGGGCGGGTAAATCCACGATGATTGGTATCATCAGCTCCTTATTTCCCCAAACAGACGGCACGGTGGAGATTTTTGGTGTGGATTTACACAAAAATCCAAGCCTTGCCAAATCTCATTTGGGCGTTGTCCCCCAAGAATTTAACTTTAACCAATTTGAAAAATGCTTGGATATTCTTATCATTCAAGCGGGTTATTATGGCATAAAAAAGAAAGACGCTCTGCCACGAGCCGAATTTTTATTAAAAGAATTGGGACTGTGGGATAAGAAAGATACCAAGGCTCGTTCGCTCTCTGGCGGTATGAAACGCCGTCTGATGATTGCCCGTGCCTTAATGCACCGCCCTAGGCTTTTGATATTAGACGAGCCGACCGCAGGGGTGGATATTGAATTACGCCGTTCTATGTGGGATTTTATGGAGCGTATCAATAAAGACGAAGGCACAAGTATTATTTTGACGACCCATTATTTAGAAGAAGCCGAACAGTTATGTAAATATATCGCCATATTAAATCATGGCGAGATTTTAATTAACACTGAGATGAAATCATTGCTTACGCAGTTATCCTTAGAAACCTTTGTCTTTGATTTAAAAGATGAATTAAAAAATGCACCAGCTCTTAATAATATCAGCCATATTCATTTAGTGGATAATAAAACCTTAGAAATCACATTAAATAAAACCCAACATTTAAATGATGTATTTACCCAATTAAATCATCTAAATATCCAAATTGTCAGCATGAGAAATAAAGCCAACCGCCTAGAAGAATTATTTATGGGTGTGGTGGATAGCCATTTTCATAAAGGCAAGATGAAAGGTGAGAATAAATTAAATAATGGGGAAAATTATGAATAATCAATTAACCGCTTTTAATACCCTATTATTTAAAGAAATCAAACGCATTGTTCGTATTTGGCCCCAAACCTTATTACCGCCTGTTATTACCATGACGCTGTATTTTGTGATATTCGGGCAAATGATTGGCTCTCGTGTCGGAGAAATGGGCGGGGTGAGCTATATGCAGTTTATCGTGCCAGGTCTCATTATGATGTCGGTCATTACCAACAGTTATTCTAATGTCGTATCATCATTTTTTAGCACCAAATTTCATGGCAGTATTGATGAAATGCTCGTCTCTCCCATATCCAAGCACGCCATATTATTGGGCTATGTGGGCGGTGGCGTATTTCGTGGGCTTGCCATTGCCTTGATTGTGAGTATTGTGGCGTTATTTTTTACTAAATTAACGATTAGCAGTTTGCCAATCATGCTGATTACCATTATTGGCACGTCCGTATTATTTTCATTGGGCGGATTTATCAATGCGGTATTTGCTCGCTCGTTTGATGATATTTCTATTGTGCCAAGTTTTATTTTAACGCCTTTGACTTATTTGGGTGGGGTGTTTTATTCCTTAGAAAACTTATCGCCATTTTGGCAAAATTTATCCCTACTAAATCCCATTGTTTATATGGTCAATGCCTTTCGTTATGGCATATTGGGGCATTCTGATGTGAATGTCGGTTATTCGTTATTGGCGATTTTGGTATTTTGTGCGGTGTTTTATGGCGTGGCATATAAAATATTAAAAGACGGTAAAAGAATTCGGCTTTCTTAGTTTAATAAACTTCCTGTAAAACTAGTTTTCCGTTCGCCCTGAGCTTGTCGAAGGGTGGCGGAAAACCGTCATGGTTCGACAGGCTCACCACGAACGGTTTTCCTTAATTTGGGGTTTTGCAGGAAGTCTAATATAAATCAAATAAAAAAGGTAAAATATGAGCATTCACGGCGTACTGGGCGAAAGCACCACCTATTCAAAAACTTATGACCCCACTATTTTATATCCCATTTCTCGGCAAATCGGACGAGATGAGATTTTAAAAGACGTGGGATTTGATTTTAATAATTACCATGACGAATTTAAAAAAGGCGTGGATATTTGGCAAGCCTTTGAATTGTCATGGCTAAATCCGATTGGTATTTCACAAGTGGCAATGGCTCGTTTTGCCATTCCTGCCAATTCGCCAAATATCGTAGAATCCAAATCATTAAAGCTCTATCTGAATAGCCTAAACTTTACTAAATTTAGCAGTATTGATGAATTAAAAATCACGCTACAAAAAGATTTATCCGCTTGTGTTGGTGCGAATGTGGACGTTGAGATTATTGATTTAAATAGCGATGAATTAGCTATCGTAAAACCTATTGGCATTTGTATTGATGATGTATTAAATCATTTATCTGATGAAGTCATTTTAAGCGATGATATTGATAGCAAGTTTTTAAAAAATGCCAAAAAAGGCGAATTAAAAGCCTATCAATTTTATAGCAATCTTTTACGTTCAAATTGCCCTGTTACCAATCAGCCTGACTGGGGGACGGTGCAAATTGAGATGACAAGCGAATACGCATTGGATTTTGGCGAATTTTTAAAATACATTTTGTCATTTAGACAGCATAACGGCTTTCATGAGCAATGCGTGGAGCGGATATTTGCCGATATGATGATGTATTTTAAGCCGACCTCTTTAAAAGTGTTGGCGAATTATACAAGACGTGGTGGGATTGACATTAACCCTGTACGGGTATTTAATGCGGATAAGGGGCGGATTAGACGGCTTATTCGTCAATAAAATAAAAGTAAAAAATAAACCCTGTAATGACAGGGTTTATTTATTAGGGTGTGCCTATCTTTTGTATTTGCAATGAAAAATGAGAAAAATCGCACGTTTTTCAAGGAAAAAACTTGCTTGATAGTTATTCTATCAAGCAAGTTTTTGACGAAGAAAAACAAGATTTAGCCATTTTTCATGCAAAAACGGTTAATTTATCTCTAAAATATTTCTGAATTGCAAATAGTGTTATAAAGGGTAGGCATGCCCTAATCAACCAATCCCACGAGCCTTTAACAGAGCATCGTTTTGGGGTTTGCGACCCATAAACTGCTCAAACAGCTTCATCGGCTCATCCGCACCGCCTTGGGATAAAATGGCATTGACAAAATCTTGCCCTGTTTGTCGTTTAAGCAGTCCTTCTTTGTCAAAGCGAGTAAAGGCATCGCTTGCCAGCACTTCCGACCACAGATAGCTATAATACCCTGCCGAATAACCGCCTGAAAAAATATGGTTAAAACTGTGAGCCATCCGCACCCAGTCAGGTTCACCGAGTACCGAGACGTTTTGGCGGATGTCATCACGCAGACGAGAAAGTGTTTTTTTGTCGCCTTGCTTATGCTCAACGTGCAAACGAAAATCAAATAGGGCGTACTCTAACTGACGGACGATAGAAGTCGCCGATAGGTAGTTTTTGGCGGTTTGCATTTTTTGAACCATGTCCATAGGAATAGGTTCGCCTGTCTCATAATGAGCCGAGATAAGGGCAAGCACGTCTTTATCCCATGTCCAGTTTTCTAGCATTTGGCTTGGGAACTCCACGGCATCTCTTGGCACACGAGTACCCGACAGGGCAAGCACGTCCACCTGTGTGAGCATGTGATGTAAGCCATGCCCAAACTCATGAAACAGCGTTTCTACTTCGCTATGTAGTAGCAAGGCAGGTTTGTCGCTGGTTGCTCCGCCAAAGTTGCACACGAGCATGGAGACAGGTTTTTGGGTGTCGCCAGTGGATTTTTTAAAATGCCCAATCGCTGTGCTATGCCACGCACCGCCACGCTTGTTTTCACGAGCAAATAAATCCAGATAAAATGATGCGATGTGTTTGCCGTCTTGATACAGCTCAAAAAAGCGAGTGTCGGGGTGGGGCAAGGACACGCCTGTTTTTTCACGCACGTCCACGCCAAACAGACGGCGAGTTACTTCAAACATGCCGTTTAACACTTTATCCACAGGGAAATACACCCGCAGGGCTTCTTTGTCAATGTTATAAAGTGCTTGCTTTTGTTTTTCAGACAAATAAGCAAAATCCCACGGCTCAATCTTATCATCTTGACCCAATACACCAATATCACGTCCGTATTTTTGTAAGTCCTGCATTTGTTTTTTGGCGGTGGGGCGAGTTTTGGCAAGCAAATCTTTTAAAAAGCCCAATACTTCATCGGTGTCTTTTGCCATGCGTTTGGCAAGCACATATTGGGCGTAGTTTTTGTAGCCAAGTAGCTGGGCAAGCTCCAACCGCAAATCAATAAGTTCGTTGATGATGGGGGTGTTGTCCCATTTGCCTGCATTTTGACCTTTGTCGGATGCACGAGTGCGATAGGCTTCGTACATTTGCTTGCGTAGCTCTCTGTCATCAGCATAGGTGGTGATTGCCAGATAGCTTGGCACGTCTAGTCCAAAACGGTAGCCCGTTTTGTCTTTGGATTTGGCGGATTGTTCTGCTTTTTGTAGGGCGATGTCGCTAAGTCCTGATAGTTTGGCTTTGTCGTCAATGACAAGCTCCCAGCCCATGTCGGCATCTAGTACGTTGTTGCTAAATTGGGTAGATAGTTCGGACAAGCGAGCAACCACTTGGGTATAGCGTTTGGCTTTGTCGCCTGTCAATGCCACGCCTGATAGTTTAAAATCCAGCAAGGCATCGTTTATCGCTTTTTGTTGGGCTTGGGTGTAGGTTTTGAACTCATCGCTTTTGGCAAGTTTTTTAAAGCCTTCATATAAAGGGCGATACATACCAAACCACGACTCATAGTCGCTTGTGCTTTTGGTGATGTCCTGATATACCGCTCGCAGGGCATCTGAGTTTTTGACCGAATGCAGATGAGCGACCACGCCCCACACACGGTCTAGTTTGTTTTGGGCATCTTCTATCGGGGCGTAGAAGTTGTCCCATGTGATACTTTTTTGGGCACAGACACGCTTGACCACGTCTTTGTTGTGTTTTAATAAAAAGTCAATGGCAGGCGTGATGTGCGAAATCTCAACCGCCCCAAAGTTGGGCAAGCCGTCAAAGTGTAGTAGGGGATTGTCTTGTAAAGTGGTGGGCAAATCTAAGGGTAGGGGGTGTGCCATGCCAAATTTGGGTAGGCTCATGGCAAGAGCGGTTCCTAAGCTAAGTTGTAAAAATTGACGGCGTTCCATGATGTCTCCTGATAAAAAAACTTTATCTTACGCAAAGTGATTTAAAAAATCAAGAGCTGTTATGGATAAACATGAATGAAAAAAAGACAAACCACACGGCTTGTCTTTTTAAAAGTTAAAGCAAAAAATCAAAACTTCGCAAGCACTTCATCAAGCCCCAACAGCTCCTTATCATCACACCCACGCTTGGCGTATTCGTATTTGCCCTCAGCAAGGTTACGCTCGGACACGACAATGCGGTGTGGGATACCAATAAGCTCCAAATCGGCAAATTTCACGCCCGCCCGCTCGTCTCTGTCGTCTAATAGGACGTTTACGCCTTTGTCTTTTAGGGTGTTGTACAGCTCGTCTGCTTTGGCTTCTGCCGAGCCGTCTTTGGATTTCATGGGGACGACCGCCACATAGAATGGGGCGATGTTGTCGGCAGGGTCTGGCGTGTCCGCCCACAAAATGCCCTTATCATCGTGGTTTTGTTCTAGGCTTGCCGAGATGATACGGCTCACGCCAATGCCATAACAGCCCATCATGAGCGTAACAGGCTTGCCTTCTTTACCAAGGACGGCACAGTTTAGGGCGTGCGAGTATTTATCGCCAAGCTGAAAGATGTGTCCGACTTCAATGCCACGCTTGATTTGTAGCACGCCTTTGCCGTCAGGGCTTGGGTCGCCGTCCACCACGTTGCGAATGTCGGCAACGTCTGCATAGACTGCATCACGCTCCCAGTTCATGCCTGTGGTGTGTTTGTCTGCCACATTTGCCCCACTCACAAAATCCGCCATGACGGACGCACTTCTATCAGCGATGACAGGTATGCCATATTTTGCCAAGTCCACGCTGATATAGCCTTTGATGAGACCTGCTTCTTTCATCTCATCTTCGCTTGCCATTTCTAGCGGTGCTTTGATTTGGGGCAACTTCTCCGCTTTTAGCTCGTTTAGGGTGTGGTCGCCACGCAGGACAAGGGCGACAAGTTTTGGCATATCGGGCGTGTCTTCTGAATACGAGCCTTTGACGATGAGCGTTTTTACCGTGCGTGATAGCTCAATGCCCAAATGCTCTGCCACTTCTTCACAAGTGGGCATATTTGGCGTATCTACGTCCGTGCGTGGCTCACTTGGGGACTGGCGTGTGGCGGTGCAGACGGCTTCGGCAAGCTCTACGTTGGCTGAATAATCCGACTCGGTGCTAAATGCGATGTCGTCTTCTCCGCTGTCGGCTAGGACGTGAAATTCATGACTGGCAAATCCGCCAATAGACCCCGTGTCCGCTTGCACCGCCCTAAAATCAAGCCCCAAACGGGTAAAAATGCGAGTGTAGGCTTCATAAAAGTCTTGATAAGTCTTGGCAAGGCTGTCTTTATCAATATGAAAAGAATAGGCGTCTTTCATGGTAAATTCCCTTGCTCTCATCACCCCAAAACGTGGGCGAATCTCATCACGGAATTTGGTTTGGATTTGATAATAAGTGGCAGGGAGCTGTTTGTAGCTTTTTAATTCGCCACGAGCGATGTCGGTGATGACTTCTTCGTGGGTAGGTCCTAGCACAAAATCACGGCTATGGCGGTCTTTAAAGCGAAGTAGCTCCGCCCCATAATCTTCCCAACGCCCACTCTCTTGCCACAGTTCGCCAGGTTGGGTGACGGGCATAAGTAGCTCTTGGGCACTGATGCGTTCCATCTCTTCACGGACGATTTTTTCCACTCGTTTTAGCACACGCAAGCCTGTTGGCATCCACACATACAAGCCTGAGGCAAGTTTGCGAATGAGTCCTGCTTTTATCATAAGCTGGGCAGAGATGATGTCGGCATCGCTTGGGGTGTTGCGAAGGGTGGCTAGGGTGAATTGACTGGCTTTCATAAAATTCTCGCTGATTGGTGTTTGGTATTGTGGATTGTCATGCTTTGGGCAGATTTGTAGGGGTAAATCACATTTGCCCTGTAAACGCATTGATTTTTTGAGCGAATACATTGCTCTTACGCATCCAAATTTTTTACAATATCTCTTGGTTAAACAATCCCAAATCTTAAATTTAGTAAAAACGTATTATATTAAAGTAAACTTTGGTAACTGTGCAAGTCTTTTTATAAAAATTTTAAAAATTTATTCCCATAAAGTGCTATGATGATCCAACTTATCAATCTTTCTCTTTCATTTTACTCCATCCAATCTTAAGGAGACACATGAGCATATCAACCCCAAAATCCAAAAAAGCCAATAAATTCACCCTATTTTGTATCGTGGCGGTCATGGCAATGATTGCATTTTTGGCAGTTTTTTGGACGTTAAAATTGACCGAAGAGCCTGCCGTATCCGCCATTAGCCGAGACGGTGTTGTTACCGAAATCCAAAAAATGGCTCGCCTAAATACCGTTGCTTTTGGCGTGGACACGGTCATCACTGCCCAAAAAGAAGGCAATTGGTACAAGCTATGGCAGGACGAACAAAAGGGGCTGTTTGTTGCTCGTGGGCGGGTTTTGGCAGGCGTGGATTTGGGTAAAATCACGGCGGACAACGTGCAAGTTACCTTTGACCCCCAGACCGACCCAAAAGTCGCCCCACACGCCAACATCACGGTAATACTCCCGCCATCGCAGGTGTTTGAGGTGTTCCTTGATGACATACAGGTCTATGACTGGAAAACAGGGCTGTTTGGCGTGGTGGATAACGACCCTGAGATTTTAAATCAAGCCCAAACATCCGCCAAAGCCGAAGTACTAAAAAAAGCGTGCCAAGGCGACATCATGACCCTTGCCACCGATAACGCCACCGAACAAATCAAGGGCTTATTTGCCTTGACAGGGGCGACTGTGGTGGTCAATGGCGATGTGGGGGCGTGTCGAATTTAAATAAATGTTATTAATGCATGACATTTAAAATGTTAAATAATAACATTTCATCAAATTGATAAAATGGATAAATGTGTCCATAAAATCATCAATTTGCCCAAATAATACACAAAACATACTTAATTTATACCCATAATATTTTTATGGGTATAAAAATATTGCTCAATGGTAAAATATTTTTACTGTTTGGTATAGCCGTAAACCAAATTATGTTATAAAATATAATCAGCAAATTAACAACCTAAATTTGCTGTTTTATCTCTGTTATTATTTAAAATTAATGTTTTGGCGTGATATCATGTCAAAATAGCCGTTAAATGTGCCTGATTTTGGTAATTTATTGATTAAAATTAATTTTTTATCAAATGCTAATCAATAGCGATAACGAATTTTTGATAAATTTTATAACTTATCGATAATTACTCTCATTTGTATCATGAAGCGACATCATTTTAAATAAAAAATAAAGCACTCATTCTAACTGCCATACCAAATTTTTTAACATGATATTAGATAATGGTATTTTATTAAATTTTAAAATTTTCTGACCGAATTTTTAAAATTTTATTTAAAATCAACAATTATCACCAATGGTCGTATTAATTAAATGTGATATTGGGATAAAAGAAAAACATAAATCAAATATTGATTTATGGTGTATCGGGTTACTTATAAAATTAAGCAGATATTTTCTTTATCAAAAAATATCAGGACAATGGCGTTAGGCAATTTAGACTAATAATCTCCAAGCAATTGCTTTGGTTGAGAGTAAATCATGACGAGTACTGATAGCAAAAATACGATGCGTATTGCCATGGTTGGTATCAGCCCTGCCGACCAAATTACTTTTAAGGGTTATCTGCGTGTTTTATTACGCTTGGATGTGGATTTGGATTGGGTATCTGCTCAGGTTGATGATGTGGATTTATATGTCATCAATCAAGATTTTAAACATTCTGCCAGCGTACAAAAACTAATAGAATTGCACCCACGCACACCCATCTTATACGTCAGTCGCAACCTGACAGGTGATGGTGGTATCGTTGGCGACTCACTGGTATTACCCCTAAAACAAATCAATGCCTTAAATGACTGGCTTCATGAAAAAGTGGATGTATTAAAGGGTCTGCCTTATCAAAAATCAAGCACGTCTGGTAAGCCTGACAAAACAAGCACCCAAACCAATCAGGAGAATCAAACCAGCCAGTCAGCCCAAACTGCTTACACAGCACAATCGCCACAGTCTACCACATCAAAGTTAGATGACATGATAGACTTGATTAAGACGTTGCACGCTCGCCCCAAATCGCTGTTTGAGCTGACCCAAGATGGAGAGGTGTTGGCTGTTATTGATGGGGTGCGCCAGCTGGTATGGCTAAAAAGTGCCAAAGTGGCAGACATGACGACATGGCGACTGCGTGTGTATGGCGGTGTGGCAGGCGAGCCTAAGCAAGCCATAGACATGAATCAGTGGCTGTATCAGATGGCATGGGCGAATGCTGAGATGTTATTACCACTCATCGATGGCAATGCCCGCTATCAGCTTCGTTCATGGGCAAAGCCTGATAATAATGCCGACAGACGCATTATCTTGCGGACAATGGTTGCCTTAGAAGATACAGCACGCACGGTAGATGAGATTGTGGCACGCACGGGACTAGGTCGTCCTATCGTCCAAAAAGTGATTGTCTCGCTACTGCTTTCTCAGCATTTGATGGATGATAACTACCAAAACGTGAATGCGACCATCATGCAGACATCGACCGTGGCACCAGTGACAGTCACAGCTCCTACACCTGTGAGCGAGCCTGAACCAAGACCTGAGCCAAAAACCGCCGAACAACAAGAGAAAATCGGTTTCTTGTCACGTCTGCGTCGTAAACTGGGGTTGTGATGACATGTCCTAATTGCAATGTTTGTATTTTTATCATACAATAAATTTATCATTATTTACATTTTCATGTTATTTATATTTAATATAGTTATTTAGGTAGCACTTATGCAACGTCTTAAAATCGTATTTAGTGGCCCTATGGGTGCAGGTAAGACCCAAGCCATCTCTAGTCTCTCTGACATTCCTGTGGTCTCAACCGAGGTCATGAATACCGACCTTGATACCAACGCCAAGCTTTTGACTACAGTCGGCATGGACTATGGCGAGCTGACCATTGATGGCGGGGCAAGCATCGGTCTGTACGGCACCCCGGGGCAGGAGCGTTTTAACTTCATCTGGCCCATCCTATCCCAAGGTGCTTTGGGCGTGGTGATTTTGATTGATCATTCGGCGCCTGATCCTGTGGCGGATTTAGCACACTATTTAAAGACCTTTGATGGCATTTATGATGGTCGTATCGTGCTGGGTATCAGTCAAGTGGACAAAATGCCCGAGCGTGAATTCTCCATTTATCGTGATTATCTAGCGAGCATTGGGCGTAACTTACCACTATTCCCTGTGGACATGCGTAAACGTGAAGATGTCTTGTTGCTCGTTGAGAGTATCATCGCTAGCCTAGAACAGTCTTGATGTATTTGGGTATTCCCACTTTATTTATAAATAAAAAATTAGGAGAAAATCGATGAGCCTTAGTCCTTTTAAATTGGATTCTAATCGTGTCAAGCCTGCTGAGCAATTTGTGGCACTTTCAAAAGAAGTGCTTCATGAGTTGGTGCATTCTACCACAGGCGTAGATGGTGTATTACTGGCATCGACCGATGGTTTTGAAGTATCATCTATCTTTCAAAAAAACTATGATGGCAATAAACTCTCAGCAGTCGGTTCATCCATCTTGGCACTGGTACAAGCCTTAACTGCCGAGGCTCAGCTGACTGGGTGTCGTTCGGTGATTTTGGATGCTGAAAATGGCAAAATTATGATTAGTGCGGTGCCAAATGTCAATCAGCCCATGATTTTGATTGTGGTTACCAAACAGCAGGTTCTGCTCGGGCAAATCATGCACGCCATGAATAAGACAACTGCTCGCTTGGTAGAGCTCGATGGTCAATATCACGGTAAATAATATATCTCGTTCCCAAGTTTATATAAGCAGTTGATTTATTAAGGCACGTTGAACATTTATAACGCAATTTAAAATTTAGAAATATTGTAGAAATAAATAATGTTTTTGCATAGAATAGAAATGGCTAAATCTTGTTTTTCATTATCAAAAACTTGATTGATGGAATGACTATCAATCTGTATTCTTCCTTGAAAAACGTGCGATTTTCTCATTTTTCATTGCAAATACAAAAGTTCAATACCCCTTAATATGTTTTTAGATTAGTATGATTTTTTCTTTATTAGATTGTAAAGGTGTTTGTAATGAAGTTAACTTATTTGTGGTTACTAGTAAGTGCAGTCTTGTTGGGGGCTTGCTCAAATTCAATGAATCAGGTGCAGATGAGCAATTATCCGCAATCAACCGTGGGTCTGACAATCAGCAATACTCAAAACTCTTTCTTTAAAGCTTTTTATGAGGCTTATGAAGTAGAGGTAAAAAACCAGCCTTCAGTGACAGCATTTTTGAATAACGCCAATGACAATCAAGATGTGCAAAATCAGCAGATTGAAGAAATGATTAGTCAAGGTGCAAAAGCGTTAGTGATAAATTTGGCTGATGTCAATCAAGGCGGAGCTATTATTGGCAAGTATTGTAATCAAGTGGCATTGGTTTTCTTTAACCGCAATCCAGGGGATAAGGCACTTGCCAAATGCCAGAATGCCTACTTTGTGGATGGTGATGCCACGCAGGCAGGTGTTTTGCAAGGATTGAAAGTACTTGAGTTGTGGAAAGAAAATCCTGATTGGGATAAAAATAAAGATGGCAAGATTCAGTTTGCTATGTTGGAGGGTTTGGTTGGGCATGCAGGAGCTCAGGCTCGCACCAAGTGGGCAATCAGCACCATGGAAAGTTATCCCGAACTAGGCATTCCAGTTGAATCTGTGTTTCATGAACACGCCATGTTTAACAAAGAAATAGCTAAGGAAACCGTTTCTCGGTGGGCGTTAAGTCCTGCTTTTGGGCGTGTGGAGATAATATTGGCAAATAATGATGCTATGGCATTGGGGGCTTCTGGAGCCTTGTCAGAAAGGCAGATAAATCTACCTATTTTTGGCATTGATGCAACAAGCGAGGCTTTGGATGCTATTAAGGCGGATCGCATGACAGCAACCGTGCTCAATGACGCAACAAATCAGGCAAAGGTGGCATTACGGTTGGCATCGAATCTAGCAGCAGATGTGAGTCCTTTAAATGGCATTGATTATCGCATGGAATATAGGGTAATCCAAGTGCCTTACCAAGAAGTTCAGTAGGAGGAAATCATGTCTCAAGATACCATATTAGCGTCTCAAAAATTAGGTGTTGCCAAGTATCGATCCTTGGTTTTGCTGTCAGTGGCTTTTTTTGCACTTGTCATCATTTTGTCGGGTTATACCTTCTTTATGTCACAAAGAATTGCAGATGCGACAAAAGAATTGGAGCTTTCTGCCCAACAAACGGTTTTGGTTCAACGTTTGGCTAGAAACTTGTTGGATTTAAATCTGCATTTGCAAACCGCACAAGCACAAAGTGTTGCCCAACAAGACCAACAATTATCTGTGGTTCAAGATAATATTCCTGTTGAGTTGTTGTCACAAACAGCCATTTATCAGCTTGATGCATTAAAAGCAGAGACCCAAGAATTTACTCAGGTTTTGACAGCATTAAAATCAGGAGGTACAGTTACAGATGCCTTAGGTCAAGAAGTGACAGTCAAGGCAATAGATTCTGCTTATTTGCAAAAAGTTTTGACGGATATTGAGGTAATTTGGACGCCATATTTGGGTTTACTAGATAGTTTTGCTAAGGAATCAAAAAATGGTGTTATTGCAAAGCAAACCAGTGATTATTTGGTGGATTATACTCGGTTGTATAGCAGTGCACTACAAGCGGAGACAGCTGACTTTACCAGCTATCGAAATGGCTTGATTCAAAATAGTGCCAATCAACTTAAAATGGTACAGATTGGTGGCATCTCTCTTGCATTTTTGCTATTCTTGGCTATCATATTTGGTTCGCTTCGTCAGTTGTTGCAAGCGGATGAGAAACTTGCGATAGCTCAACGTCAAACAACCAATATTCTAGGTACGGTACAAGAAGGTCTGTTCTTGATTGATAAAAACTTTGTCATCTCGGATGCTCACTCTAAGAATCTAGAAGTCATCTTGGGGCGTAAGGACATCGCTGGCATCACATTGACCGACTTGTTACAAGGCATGGTGGGGCGTGATGATGTTGAAGCGGCCAAGTTGTTTGTTGAACAGCTCTACAACCCTTGGGTGGTGTCGGATTTGATTGGGGATTTGAATCCACTGCGACAAATCAAAGTAAACGTCACGAACGAGCAGGGCGATACGGTGGTCAAATACCTGTCGTTTAGCTTCTTGCGTGTTCAAGAGAGCGAAAACGACGAAGTCGAAGAAATCTTTGTGAGTGTCGTTGATGTAACCGATTCTGTATTGCTTGAAAAAACTTTGGAGAGTGAAAAAGCTCAGCACGACCGTCAGATTGAGATGATCGGGCATATTCTAAACGTGGACATCAACGTGCTAAATCAGTTTATCAACAACACCTATGAGCGTGTGAGCGAGATGAACGAGATTCTAAGAGTTGAAGGTCAGCTACACAATAAAGCCCAAGCCCTGTTTAGAAAAATGCACAGCCTAAAAGGCGAAGCATCTGCCATTAAGATGGGTAGCTTTGTGCGTCTTGCCGAGCAAGGCGAAGAAAATCTGGCGTTTATCCGTAACCAATCAACGGTATCGGGTCAGGACTTTTTGGGCTTTACGGTCATCCTAAATGAAATTTTGGATTTGAACCAATTTGTAGAGAAATTACTACAACGCATCAGTAGCGTTGCCAAAGAGATTGCCCCAGAGCCTGTGACTACAAGCAATGATGTGGTCGTACAAGAAGATGTCGCCAAGCCTTTTTCATCGAGCGAGCGTGAGCGACTCCATGAATATTTTAGCGACTATGCCGACCAAATCGCCGAACGTCAAGGCAAGAAAGTTAAGGTAAACTTAACAGGCTTTGAAGACATTCACATGACCGAAAAGCTCAAAAAATTCTGCCAAGATGTGGGCATTCAACTGCTCAAAAATGCCATCGTGCATGGCATTGAGACCCCTGATGTGCGTGTACAGGCAGGCAAAAGTGACGTGGGTAAAATCACGTTAATGCTCCTAAAATACGGCAATCAGCTACGCATGAGTATGATTGACGATGGGGCAGGCGTGGATTTGCAAAAACTGCGTCAAAAAGCCGTTGAGATGAATCTCATGAGTGCCGAACAAGCATCAAGCCTGCCCGACAGCCGTCTATATGCTCTCATGTTCCGCTCTGGTGTCTCAACCGCCAATGGTGTGGATGAAGACAGTGGGCGTGGTGTGGGCATGGACATCGTGCGTGAGTGGGTCAAAGAAGTCAATGGTAAGATTAACGTGGAGAGTCAGCCGGGACTGAACACGAAAATCATCATTAACTTTGATGCACTATAACCCAGTTGGCGTGTTACACTTTTGATACGCCCCATAGCCACAACTCATCGGTCGGTGAGTTGTGGATTGATTTTTTATAAAAACACGCCACAAGGGCGTGATATTGTTGATTTTTTAATCTATTGATTTTTGGAGTACATGATGGCTTATCGTCTGATGATTGTTGATGATTCTAATATTATTCGTAACCGCATTGAGCGTTGTTTTGCAGGCAGTGACATTGAGATTGTGGCGACTGCCAATAACGGTGTGGATGCGGTGTTAAAATTTGATGAATTTCGTCCTGATTTTATCACCATGGATTTGACCATGCCACAGATGGATGGGCTTGAATGCATCAAGCGTATCGTGGGCAAAGGAACGGGCGTGAGTATTTTGGTCGTCTCGGCACTCTCTGACCGCATGACAGCACTACAAGCCTTGCAAATCGGGGCAAGGGGCTTTATCTACAAGCCGTTTAATGACGAAGAGCTGATTGCGGGCATGCAACGCTTGATTGAGCTTAGTGCCAAAGCTAAGAAATGAGTAAAAAGAAATAAGTAGCCAGTTGTGAGTATTGGGGTCATTGTCGTCATCGTTGCCGTGCTGTTTGTGCTTGGCAACATCATGGGCTTAAAGCCAAAGATGAGTGAAGTGCGAGTGGGCGACATGCGAATGTTTGCTCGCAAGATAGACTTGCACCCCAAACTGGTTGCCACGCCTGATTGGCTAAGGCAGTACAAAGAGAGCAGGCAAGATAAACAGATAGGCAATCACGGCATGATAGCCCAGTACACCGTCATCGATGACAGCTGGCAGTTGCCTGCCAAACGCCTGCTGTGGACAGGGGGTGACTGGCAAAACGAAGATGGTGTGCCTGTCAGTGTGGGCATGCCCCCCGAGCCACTACTGTCCTATATCCAAGGACTGACCACCAAAGCCAATAGCATAACCATTTACTGGTACGATGAAAAATACGCCAAAAGTTTTGCCATCAAAGACGAGCAAGCGATGGCAATCATGGAGCAGGATTTGCTCGCACTCAAAACTTTTTTGCAAAGCGTGCAAAATATCAATACCCCAAAATCGTCCCACTAAGCGACCACTTGTATATAAAATTGTTAAAATATTTTACCAAACTATTGACAAAATGCCAAAGCCCCCTTATAAAGTGAACATTTTAACATTATAAGACAAATAGGCAACTCATGGCACTTCCCAAAAAACCCAGCACACGCACCAAAAATACCGTCAAAGCCACAAAAGCACCCGCCAAAAAAACGACCAAAACCACCAAGGACGACATGGCGGACACCCCCGTGTCAGGCAAAGGCAAAGCCCTAGTTATCGTGGAATCCCCTGCCAAAGCCAAAACCATTAACAAATATCTAGGCTCGGGCTATATCGTGCGGTCTAGCGTGGGTCATGTGCGTGATTTGCCTGTGTCAGGGACGGGCAAAGCCGAAAAAGCGGACGAGTCGGGACTGTCTCGTGAACAAAAGGCGTATAACGCTCTGGTTCGCCGTATGGGGGTCAATCCTGAGAACGGCTGGCAGGCTCATTATGAGATTTTGCCCAACAAAACCAAAGTCATCAAAGAGTTAAAAGCCCTTGCCAAAGAGGCGGACACCATTTATCTGGCAACGGACTTAGACCGTGAGGGGGAGGCGATTGCGTGGCATTTAAAGGAAGTCATCGGCGGAGCGGACAGCAAATACAGCCGTGTGGTGTTTAACGAGATTACCAAATCCGCCATTACCGAAGCCTTTAAGCACCCCAGTAGCTTAAATTACAACCGTGTAAACGCCCAGCAAGCACGCCGTTTTCTTGACCGTGTGGTTGGTTTTATGGTGTCGCCCCTACTGTGGGCAAAGGTCGCTCGTGGCTTGTCGGCAGGGCGTGTGCAGTCGGTTGCCACTCGCCTTGTCGTAGAAAAAGAGCGTGAGATTCGTGCCTTTACGCCCACCGAATATTGGCAAATTCATGCCGATACATTAAGCAGTTCAAAAGAAAACATTTATCTAGAAGCCGTCCGCCAAAATGGCAAAGAGTTAAGCCTTGCCAATGAGAAAGAAGCTATGGCGGTGGTTGATATTTTAAATAATAACCCCTTTATCGTGTCCGACCGTGAGCAAAAGCCCACCCAGTCCAAGCCGTCCGCTCCCTTTATCACGTCCACCTTACAGCAGTCGGCAAGCACACGCCTTGGCTTTAACGTCAAAAAAACGATGATGCTCGCCCAACGCCTGTACGAAGCAGGCTATATCACTTATATGCGTACCGACAGCACGTTTTTGAGTGCGGACGCTTTATCAAGTGTACGAACGTACATTGAAACCAATTACGGCAGTCAATATTTGCCAAAATCGCCCAACGTCTATGGCAACAAACAAAACGCCCAAGAAGCCCACGAAGCCATTCGTCCGTCTGATGTGGCAGTCTTGTCCGCTCATCTAAAAGACATGGAGCGAGATGCCCAAAGGCTTTATGAGCTGATTTGGCGACAGTTTGTGGCGTGTCAAATGCCCCCTGCCCAGTACCTATCCATGACCTTGACCGTGTCGTCTGGCAATGTGGAATTAAAGGCAAAAGGGCGTGTCATGACCTTTGACGGCTACACCAAAGCCCAGCCCCCTGCCAAAAGCGATGACGTGCTACTGCCTGATGTCAAAGTGGGTGAGAGTTTGGGGGTAAACGAGATTATCCCAAGCCAGCACTTTACCAAACCGCCAGCTCGCTATACCGAAGCCAGCCTTGTCAAAGAGCTTGAAAAACGTGGCATTGGGCGACCGTCTACCTATGCGTCTATCATCTCCACCATTCAAGAGCGTGGCTATGTCCGCACCGAAAACAAACGCCTATTTGCCGAAAAAATGGGCGACATTGTAACCGACCGCTTGACAGGCAGTTTCCCTGATTTAATGGATTACACTTTTACCGCCAATTTGGAAAACAAACTTGACCATGTGGCAGAGGGCGATGTGGATTATAAGGCGGTGCTGGATGAATTTTATGGCGATTTTAAGGGCAAATTAGAAACCGCCAAAGCCAAAGACGGCATGAAACCCAACGACCCCACCGATGTCCCTGATGTGCATTGCGATTTGTGCGGTCGCCCCATGCAGATTCGTACAGGCGGTACGGGCGTGTTTTTGGGCTGTACAGGCTATAACTTACCGCCAAAAGAACGCTGTAAAGGCACAAAAAATCTCATGGCGGTAGAAGCCTTTGCCAATCAGACGGCAGACGATGAGTCGGACGAGATTTTGTCGTTATTAGAAAAAAAGCGTTGCCCAAAATGCCACACGGCAATGGACGGCTATATCGTGGATGGGGGATTAAAGTTGCATGTTTGTGGTAATAACCCCGATTGCGATGGGTATTTGCTAGAAAAAGGCGTGTTTGAAACCCACAAAGGCAATGACGCACCAACCATTGACTGCGACAAATGCGATGGGCAAATGGAGCTAAAAACGGGGCGATTTGGGGCGTATTTTGCTTGCCAAAAATGCGACAACACCCGTAAAGTCCAAAAAGACGGACAACCTGCACCGCCACGCATGACGCCCATTTTAATGCCACATTTACGTTCAGTACGGTTTGATGACCATTATATCTTGCGAGAAGGAGCGGCTGGGCTGTTTTTGGCAGCGAGCAAGTTCCCCAAAATCCGTGAAACTCGTCCGCCCAAAGTGGCAGAATTGCAAGCCATACAAGGCGAGCTTGATCCCAAATTCCACTATCTACTATCCGCCCCCACAGCTGACAATGACGGCAATCCGACTATTTTAAGATGGTCTCGCAAAAATGCCGAGCAATATGTTGGCTCAGAAAAGGACGGTAAGGCGACCAAGTTTGCGTTGGTGTGGAGAGATGGGGCTTGGGTGAGTGAGTGATATGAAAAAGTTGGCGGTACTCATTGATGCAGATAATACATCTCACAAGACCATAGGGCTTGTACTACAAGAGATTGCCAAATATGGCGTGCCAATCGTCAAGCGTGTCTATGGCGATTGGAGTAGCGAGATTAATGAAAACGGCAAGCCAACCAATCGCCTACACGTTTGGCGTGATGTTTCGCTATCGCATGCCATTACACCCATTCAGCAGTTTGCCTACACCAAAGGCAAAGATGCCACGGACATGATGCTGATCATCAATGCCATGGATTTGCTGTATGGCAATCAATTAGATGGCTTTTGTATTATATCAAGCGACAGCGATTTTACTCCGCTTGCCAGTCGTATTCGTGAAAGTGGCTTGACGGTTTATGGATTTGGCAAAACCCAAACACCAAGTGCTTTTATCAATGCGTGCGACAAATTTATTTATATAGAAAATCTAACTCAAAACTATGTGGAAAATGATACCAATGAAATACTTGATAATAAGGAAAATTCATCACTACTGATGAAAAAAATAAAACAGCAGACAACGCAAATACACCGCCAAAAGACAGCACTAAACAATCGTCTAGTGATATTAATCAAAAACCAACAACCATGCCTAATCAACAAGTTGAGGTAGACGAGCCAACTTTGCAACTTATTTATAAATCCATCAAAGATGTTGCGGATGATGATGGTTGGGCAAATTTATCTACGCTAGGCAATCACTTGGCAACCATTAAGCCTGATTTTGATACAAGAACTTATAGGCGTGCCAAACTATCAGGATTATTGCAGGCATTAGATTTGTTTGAGATAAAACTAGAAGGTTCACAAAAATTTGTAAGAGACTTCTTTCCAAACCCTGATTTTTGTAGATTTTTAAAAACTTCAACCCTAATACTTACAAGGGTTTATTTTTAGTTTGGAAAGAGATTTAAGGAAAAAACCCAGTTTCGCCAAGGTGCTAAAAATCGTTCATGATGTGATAATAGATTATCGTGGTTTAAATGAGTGGACTTCTATCAATCTTTTAGCAATTGAGATTGCTAAAAGAAACCCAGATTTGAATCCTAGAATTTTTGGCTATCAAAATATTCAAGAAATTATCAAAGCCATCGACAGTAAATATTTTGAATTAGATACAGATAAAACACAAATTAAACTGCTATCAATAAAAGAGAAATAATTGCAACAATATTACCTTGTATTTTATCCAATTTTTGCGTACAATGGTTGAATTAATTTTTAATTTTTAATTTTCTTTTTTATTTTAACCACGCTTCTAAGGAGCTGTCATGAAAAAACTTGCATTAGTACTAACGGCTGTTGCTCTTGCACTAACAGGCTGTAACAACGCCAAAACACTTAACCAAACTGCCACATCAGCGGTTGTTTTGCCAGATTATCAACCATTTTCCAAGGTTTTCTCGTGTGAGAACGGCATGACCCCATCTTTATACTATCCCAATGACAACCAAGTTGAACTGACCTTGCAAGGTGCGACCACTACTCTAAATGCTGCAACGAGAGGGTCAGGCTCACGTTACGTCTCAAATACTGGCATCTTCGGTCATGGTGGCGAATGGCATGAAAAAGGCGACATGGCAATATTTAGTTATCCAGGCGTACACGGCACAGCTGAGGTAAGCTGTACTGCACAATAAGGCACGCCCTAAGTTGTAAGATACCAACACAAAACACCGCTCGTTCGGTGTTTTGTTTTATCATTTGTTTTGTTTTATCATTTGTTTTATTTTATTATTGATGAATAACGCTTTTTAAATCAGGAAAAATCATGACAAAGTTATTGCGTTTGGTGAGTTTTTTGGAGGGGGTATCCTTCATCCTGCTTTTGGGGATTGCCATGCCTTTAAAGTACATGATGGGCAAGCCATTTTTGGTATTATATGCAGGCATGTTCCATGGGGTGATGTTTGTGTTGTTTATTGTGCTGCTACTTTTGGCGTGTCAGGTAAAGGGCTGGTCATTAAAAGTTTTTGTCATCGGACTTGTGGCTTCTGTTTTGCCATTTGTTCCATTTTGGTTTGAAAGATACATTCATAAGCTAGAACTGGCAGATGCCAAACTGCTAGATGCGACACAGATGAGTAAAAAGCCCTGATGAGATTCAGGGCTTACAATATGGCGGTGACGGAGAGATTCGAACTCTCGATACGCTATTAACGTATACACACTTTCCAGGCGTGCGCTTTCAACCGCTCAGCCACGTCACCAATACCTAACAATTATAACAGGATTTTTTAGTTTTGTCATCTTTTTTATTCGTTATTGGACAAGATTTAAGAATTTAAGATGAAAAAATGCCCATCGCCAACTTGTTAATTTTATCAAATTAAGATAGAATATCAACCATTTTGATTTAAGAGAAAACCTGTGCCTAGCTTGCCTGATTTTCTAAGCCATATTCTACAAGATAAAAATCCAGACATTCCCATGGCGACCGTTATTGCAGTGGCGGTACATGTCTTTGTGATTTTTGGGGTGAGTTTTAATGCAGATGTGTTGCCCAATGAGATGGCACAAGAAGTGGCGACGGTTTTAAGTGATAATAAAGAGAAAAACAAAGAAGCACGTTTTGTGGCAAATGCCAGTCAAGAGGGTGGCGGAGAGGTGCGTCAGCAGTTACGCCAAGAAACAACCATGATCAGTCCTGATGTCAGTGATGACATGGAGGAGACCCAAGACATTATTAACCTGCAAAAACAAAGCCGTCAAGAGGCCTACCAAGAAAATTATCTACGTACCACACTGTCTGTCCGCTATGTAAACAACCAAAATGACAACAATACCAAAAAAAATCAAAACGATTTGGAGTCCCAAGAAGAACGTATTCGTAAAAAAATTCGTACACTTGAAGCTCAACTGTCTCAAAAACAGCAAGTTTTTTCATCCAAATCCAACATTCACACGGTTAATAGCAATGCAACCACACATGGGGTTGCGGCAGGATATTTGGAAAATTTTCGTCGCCATGTTGAGCGTATCGCCAATCGATATTATCCTAATGAAGCACGTCGCAATAATATCATGGGCGATGTTCGTTTGATGGTGATTATCTCACCCGATGGTTATGTCAAAGCGATTCGTCTGCTTGAATCGTCAGGTTCTGCCATATTAGACGAAGCTGCCAAGCAATCGGTTCGTCAATCTGCTCCTTATGGTCATTTTGATGAAGAGATGGGTAAGCTTAGCGAGATTAGAATCATTCGTACATGGCGATATAGTGATAAAATTGAAGTAACCAATTAACACAATTTTGATAAACTCTAAATTATGACAAAACAAACCCCCGATCCGATTCTTGACGAACTGAAAAATAGTGCCGAACAGTCCGCCGAACGCCTAGAAAGCACCGCATCAAAAACAGGCGAGATGGTGGCGGAGACTACCCGAGAGGTTGTTACGGGTACGACCAAAACCGTAGAGACCGCCAGTGATTATACCCTAGAATTGCTCGGTATTACGGTGGATACTCGCACACTTATCGCCAACTCTGCTGAATTTGCCATCAAAGCCGTGCTTGCCATTATTATCTTTTATGTAGGCAAGTGGATTGGCAAACGCATTGTTAATCTTGCCAAACGTGCCATGGTGCGTAGCTCGATGGACGGCACGGCGGTTAGCTTTTTGGGCAATTTGCTTTATGGAGTCATGCTGGCAGCGGTCATCTTGGCATCCCTAAACCAGCTTGGTATTAGCACCACATCCTTTGTGGCGGTACTTGGTGCCATGACAGTTGCCATCGGTGTGTCCTTAAAAGACCAGGTGTCCAACCTAGCGGCAGGCGTGTTAATTGTGGTGTTTCATCCGTTTCGTCGTGGCGACTATGTGGAAGTGGGCGGGCAGACAGGCACGGTGCAGGAGATTACACTGGTAAATACTCGCATACGCACGCCCAACAACCATGAAGTCATCATCCCTAATGGCGACATCATGACATCAGCAAGTATCAACTATTCATCTCTGCCCAACCGCCGTGTGGAAGTGCCTGTTGGTATCGGTTATGACAGTGACATCAAGACCGCACGCCATCTTATGATACAAGTTGCAGATGAGCATGAATTGGTATTAAAAGACCCCGAACCCATCGTGCGTGTAACGGAACTTGCTGACAGTTCGGTGAATCTTATCATGTATGTATGGACAAATAATAACGACTGGTGGGCGGTGCAATGCGACCTGCTAGAACGCATCAAATATGTCTTTGATGAGGAGAATATCAACATTCCTTTTCCCATTCGCACATTGCAAATCGATGGGCTTGATGACATGTTGATGACCGCCAAAGGTATTGATAGCCATGAAGTCAAGATGAAATAAACAACAAAACAATCCACTTTTATTTGGTTTGTTCATCAATCACACAAACCCAGTCCATAATTTAATAAGCATAAAGCAGAATAAAGACAAATTACAGGTGTTCTATGGGTCATCTGTAATTTGTGATAAAATAACTTGTAACACCACTCATGTCCAGTGATTATCTCGGCTCATCCAAATAACCATCTAAGCAACCATCTACTACAATGGCTATCATCATGACCACCCCAAAATCCGTTCTTTTTGTTTGCCTTGGCAACATTTGCCGAAGCCCGTCTGCCGAAGCCGTCATGACAAAACTTGCCAAAAATCAAGGACTTGCCATTCGTTTTGACTCAGCAGGTACGGCAAATTACCACACAGGCGAACGCCCCGACCCACGAGCGATAGACGTTGGCGGTACGCTTGATTTTGACTTAACTTCTCTTAGAGCAAGACAGCTATCCACGCAGGATTTTTATAAGTTTGACATAATTTTTGCGATGGATAACAACAACTTAGCCAATATCAAAAAGGTGATGCCGTCCGATGCCACCGCCCAAGTTATGCTGTTTGATAAATTTACCAAACAAGAAGTTGCCGACCCATATTATGGCGATGTGAGCGACTTTCGGGCGATGTTTGGGCATATTGAGCGTGTCAGCCGTGCATGGCTAGACCTTTGGCAGGGCGGAAAATAACATGGCTAACATTCTAAATAACCACGACCTATCGCACAACAACACCATGGCACTGTCCTGCACCGCTCGCCATGCGATGATTTTGGATGATATTGACACGCTTGGCGATGACATCACGACCGCCATAGCCTTTGCCAAACGCCATGATTTACCGCTGTTTGTGCTGTCCTACGGCAGTAACGTGATTTTGCCAAGTGTGCTAAACGCCCTTGTCTTATTGCCCAAGATACAAGGCATTGAGATTTTGCAAGAAGATGATGAGCGTATAACCTTGCAAGTCGCTTGCGGAGAAAATTGGCACGATTTTATCAAAACTTGCCTAGACAAGGGCTATTTTGGGCTTGAAAATCTTGCCCTGATTCCGGGGCTTGTGGGGGCGTGTCCTGTACAAAATATCGGAGCCTATGGCGTGCAAGTCTCTGATTTTATTACAAAAGTCATCGCTTACGATTTGACGGACGGTCAAAAATGCGAGTTTGACAACACCGCTTGCAAGTTTGATTATCGCCACAGTTTTTTTAAGGACAATGCAGGGCGGTATTTGATTAGCCATGTGGTATTCACGCTTCACAAAATCCCCAAAACCTTAACCAACTATGGCGATTTGGCAAGTTTGGCACAAGAGCTTGCCAACAAAAACGGACGAGACACCCCCCACCCCATTGACGTATTTCATGCAGTCATTGACATTCGCAACAGCAAACTGCCAAACCCTGCCGTTTTGGCAAATTGTGGCTCGTTTTTTCAAAATCCGATTATCCCCATGAGCGAGTTTACCGCCCTAAAAGAACAATTTGCCGATTTGCCAAGTTATCCTGTCAATGACGATATTATCAAAATCCCCGCAGGGTGGCTCATTGACAAGGCAGGCTTAAAGGGCAAGGGAGTCGCTCCGATTTTGACACACGACAAGCAAGCCCTTGTGCTAACCAACCACGCCCAATACACCGCCACACAAGACGACATTCGCACGGCTCAGGATTTTATCGTGAATGCCGTGCAGGACAAGTTTGGCATAACCTTGGCGCGTGAGCCTGTGTGGGTGGACTGATGAGCATAGGGCGGTGGATTTGGCGGACGGTCAAGACGGCAGTAGTGGTCGGTGGACTGACTGCCGTATCTATTTTTACGCCCATTTTTGCCAATGTGGGGGTATTTGCCCTTGATGTGTTTAGCAAAATTACCCTAGACACCGCCCACAATCCCACCGCCATGACGGTACTGGGGGGCGGACTTACCAAAAAAGATGGCGTGATTGTGCTAAATCATTATAGCCAAAGCCGTGCTGATACTGTCATTACATTGTACGCACAAACGCCCCTGCCCATCATCACAAGCGGAGCTGAGTCGCCGTGGCTACGAGAACACATAAAAACCGTCCACCCCGAAGCGGTCATCGTGAGCGACAACGCCAGCATGAACACCTGCGAGAATGCCACCTTTACCGCCAAACTCATGAGCCATCACGAACTGCCCAAAAGCGTCTATCTCATCACCGACCGCTACCACATGGCACGAGCAAGGCGACAATTTGCAAGGGCTGGCATTGCCACCGCCCCCATCATCGCGCCCCTTGCCATCGCCCCTGATTGGACGGATTGGAGTAATAACTGGGTGCATTCACGGCGGACGATTTATGAGATGGTGGCGTTGGCACGAGACATTTTTCGCCCACAGAACAACTGCCGTACAGCTGATGAGATTAGCTTAGAAGAGATTAGCACGCCCAGACGTGAACCAAAAGTATTTTTCTAGGGTTGAATGCTTTTTAAAAATATTTTTAAAAATTTACAAAAAAGGCTTGCATTATTTAAAAATTTAGCTATAATACGCACCCATGGAAGCTTGGCAGAGCGGTTGAATGCACCGGTCTTGAAAACCGGCGTGGGTTCATAGCCCACCGAGAGTTCGAATCTCTCAGCTTCCGCCATTATTTGAAAAACCGTCCTTTTGGGCGGTTTTTTTGTGCTGACTGGGAAGGGAATGATGTTTACGCATATTTTTCATGGATTTTGGGTGTCATTTGGGTTGATTGTGGCTATCGGAGCTCAAAACGCCCATGTTCTAAAACAAGGACTGCTAAAATGAACCGACCCCCAAATCTTAGACATAAGATTAAAGGTTAGGTTGTTGCAAGTGGTTGTATTAACCCTAATTGGACTAAGTTTCTGTACTTAACAGGACTTAGTCCTTTTAATTTGCTCTTTATTCTATCATGATTGTAGTAGTGTATGTACTCATCAATCACTTGTTTAAGTTCATCTGTTGATGTAAATGTGGTTGTCTCATAAAATATCTCTTGTTTTAGCGTACCAAAGAAGCTCTCTATCACAGCATTATCCAAACAATTGCCTTTTCTTGACATGCTTTGGGTTAAGCCTTGTTCTTTTAGGGTTTGTTGATACTGGTGCATTTGATAGTGCCAGCCTTGGTCTGAATGAATGATGGGTTTGTCATCCATCTTTTCTTGGCTTAGCTTGGATAGGGCATCATTTAACATCTCTTTGACCAACTCATACGTTGGTCTGTCCTTCATCGTATAACTGACAATCTCACCATTAAACAAGTCGATGATGGGCGATAGGTAGAGTTTTCTTTGAATGACACTGCCATCATTTGCCTTGTCTTGTACTTTAAACTCTGTGATGTCTGTTGCCCACTTTTGATTGGGTTTGTCTGCTTTAAAGTCTCTTTTGAGTATATTGTCCTGAATGGTATCTTTGCCCATTGTGCCTTTGTAAGTATTAAACTTACGTTGACGACGAACCAATGCTTTGAGTCCAAGTTTAGCCATCAGTCGTTGCACTCGTTTATGATTAATGACCATGCCTTTTTGGGCAAGCTGATTGTTAAGCTCTGATGTGATTCTACGATAACCATACCTGCCCTTGTGTTGGTGGTAGATGTGGTTAATGTGTTCTTTTAAGTCAAGGTCTTTGTCAGGCTTTGTACTTTGACGAATGTGGTAATAAAACACACTTCTTGGCAAGTTTGACACTGCCAATAAGTCAGCAAGTTTGTGCTTATGCCTTAATTCTTGGATGATCAGGACTTGTTCTTTGTTTGTACTGATTGTTCCTTTTGACGAATTAAGGCATCTAGCTTTTTTAGATAGTCATTCTCTGCTCTAAGATAGGCAAGTTCATCAAGCAAATCATCCACACTTTTTTCGTGGTCTTGTTTGGTTTTCCAAGTTGATTTGGTTTTATTAGCGTTGTGTTTGTTTGACATTGCTTTTTTGCCTTTGGGTTTGGGTATTAGTCCCATTATACCAAAGGCTTGGTAGGACTTTAACCAAGTTGACAGTAAAGAAGGTTGTGGCAGATTAAGCTCTATGGCAAGTTGTGTAAGCGATTTGCCCTGTTGTATGGCTTGAACGGCATTAAGCTTAAAATCTGTGTCATAGACAGCCTTTGTGTGTCGTCTTTTTATGCCATCAATGCCATGTGCTTGATAGAGTTTAACCCATAGCTCTACGGTTGTGTGGTTTAGATTAAAGTGTTTGGCGGTTTGTTTGTAGCCATGATGATTAAGATAATACCCAATCACAGACAGTTTAAAGTCGGTTGTGTATTTTGCCATAAAAAGCACCCCAAAGGTTAGTGTGTCTAACTTTTGGGGTGCGGTTCAAAACGGCACGTTTTTTGGGTGTGTCTGACCTGCTTTTTGTGCGATGCGGTGCTGATAAGTGCAGGCGTACTGGGATTTGGCACGCTCATCGGACAGAGCAAGACTGCCTTGCTGAGCCTTGCCGTGGTTGGCGTGCTGTTTTTATTTTGGTATGGCTTGCGTGCGTTCAAATCAGCTTGGCAGGGTGGGGCAAATCTTATGGTGTCGGCTGAAAGTGATGAAGATGGCGGTGGCAAGAGCATCAAGCAGAGCGTGGGCATCACCTTGGCACTGACCCTACTAAACCCCCATGTTTATCTGGACACGTTAGTGCTTGTCGGGAGTATCGCATCCCCTTTGACCGCCGACCAAAAACAGTTATTCTTGCTGGGAGCGGTTGGAGCGTCAGGGGTGTGGTTCTTTGGTTTGGGCTATGGGGCAAGGCTACTGATACCGTTATTTAGTAAGCCCAAAACATGGCAAATGCTAGACACGCTCATTGGTGTGGTGATGTGGGCGATTGCACTGGGGCTGATAAAATATGCTTATGGGGTGTGGGTAGGTTAAAATTATCATTATGGTTTAAAGGTGTTTTAAAATAAAATCGCCTTTTAAATCAACCCAATCTGCCAAACCCAACCACACCATTTGGGATAAAGTCATTTATTTTTGGGCGGTTTTGGGCTAAAATGTGTGAAATTTTTCCCAAAAATCATCATGTCCCTTATCCGTAAACGCAAACTCACCAAAAACCAAACTCGCCAAATCCAAAAAAACCAAGAAACCATCATCGATGACGGCACTTTTGCCACAGGGGTGGTGGTGTCGCATTTTGGCAAACAGTTAGATGTGCAAATCACCGCCTTGCCTGACATCATGCCACAGACAGCGTTGGCACTCGGGCAGATATGGCGGTGTCATGTTCGCACCAATTTGCCCATGCTGACCACAGGCGATACGGTCAAGTTTAGCATTGATGATGTTGCAGGTACAGGACGCATTGAACAGCTACTGCCACGCACGACCCTAATCACTCGCCCTGACCGTTATCATAAAGTCAAGCCTGTCGCCAGTAACGTGGCGATTTTGGCGATTATTTTTGCTCCTTTACCAAAGCCTGCCACAGGGCTGATTGACCGTTATATTCTTGTGGCACGACTGGCGGGCGTTACGCCCCTGCTTGTGCTAAATAAGGCGGATTTGTTAGATGAACACCCCGATGTGGTGCAGATTTATCAAGAATATCAAGCACTTGGGGAGCGATACGGCTTTGATGTTATCCAAAGTTCAAGCATGGACAGGACGGGGTTAGATACCCTGATGTCGCACATCACAGGCAAACTTGCCATTTTTGCAGGGCAGTCAGGGGTGGGTAAATCAAGCCTAATCAACCAAATCCTGCCCCATGCCGAGCAGTCCACGAACATCATCTCGGTAGGCTCGCAGTTGGGTCAGCACACCACGACCACCAGTCGCCTTCTCGCCTATGATGTGAGTGATTTGACCCAAGGCGGGATTATTGACACTCCTGGTATTCGTGAATATGGCATTTGGCATTTGTCGGCAGATGATATTTTAAAGGGGTTTGATGAGTTAAATGATTTGCATGGGGCGTGCCAATTTCGAGATTGTAGCCATGCCCCCAACGCCAAAGGCTGTGCGTTTTGGCAGGCGGTGGCGGACGGGGCGGTGCTGTCTCGGCGTGTGGAGAGCTTTAATGGGCTGGTCGCAGAAGCCAGGCAAGGGGCAAGTGTGATAAAATAGCCCAAAATAAGTGCATTTATGACAAATAACAGGTATAATATCAGCTTTTGAAATTTTGGAGCAGTCATGGAGCGTTGGTTTGAGTTTATGGGCAATCACCCGTTTTTATTCGGGCTACTCTTTGTCCTTGCCATCATGTTTTTTAGTATTGAGAGTAAACGTAGCGGTAAAAAAATCGCCCCCCAAGCGTTGGGGCTACTGGTCAATAACGACAATGCGACGTTGATTGATATTCGCCCTGCCAATAAATTTGCCACAGGGCACATCGCAGGCTCTCGCAACATTCCTTTTACCGAGCTAAAAAATCATCTGTCCGAGTTACAAGCGATGACCGCCCCCATTGTCTTTATCTGTGATATCGGTATGCAGGCAGGCATGGCGGTGCAACTGGTTGCCAAGCCCAATGCCATGCGACTAGAAGGGGGTATTGCCAATTATCAAGCACAAGGCTTGCCACTGGTTGGCGTAAAAACAACCAAAAAATAACCCCTTGAAATCGCCAAATCCGTCATTATATAATGGCAATACACAACATTTAGAGTAATTATGAAACCTGTAACCATTTATGTCAAACAAACCTGCCCCTATTGCATTAACGCCAAGCGACTGCTAGAACATAAGGGCGTGATGTACACTGAGTTTGACGTAACCAAGATGAGCGAGACAGAGCTTGAAGAAGTTGCCGTTAAGACCAATCATTACCGCACCGTGCCAAAGATTTTTATTGGCGACACCTTTATCGGCGGTTTTGATAACCTAAACAAACTAGACAGAGAAGGTAAACTTGACGAGATGTTAAGTGCCTAAATGGTTTAATTTAGTTTTAATGTAAGTTTAATTTTAAATCAGAGGAGGCTATCATGGCTGACGAACAAACCGCCCCACAACTGGGTTTAGAGCGTATCTATGTCAAAGACATCTCACTTGAAGTTCCAAGTGCCGAAGTGTTCACCAAAGAGTGGCAACCTGAGCTGGACATCGGTCTGACCACCACCAGCTCTGACCTAGACGAAGACCACAAAGAAGTGGTATTGACCGTGAGCGTTACCGCCAAAAATGCAGGTAGCACCGCATTCATCGCTGAGGTACAACAAGCAGGTATTTTCTTGCTACGCAATATCCCAGAGGCGGACATGCCACATCTATTGAACGCCTACTGCCCGAACGTGCTGTTCCCTTATGCTCGTGAGGTCATCAGCGACATCATCGCTCGTGGTAGCTTCCCACAACTTCTGCTTGCTCCTGTCAATTTTGACCAAGCGTTCCTACAAAGCCAAGCCCAAGCCGAAGGCAATGCCTAATCGCTAGGCTATTTTATCATTTGATTGATAAAACAAAAACCCAAAAGTCTCATGCTTTTGGGTTTTTTCGTGCGTGATAATATCAAGCAACAATCTCTACCGCACCGTGGTCATCGCAGTGGTCGCCATGCTGATAGTGCAAACGTCCGTTCACGATATAGCAAATGTGGTCGCCATGTGGCACGGCTTCATGTCCACAGCCTTCGCCATGAACGTGACCCGTGCAGTGGTGAGCTTGGTTGCACTCGGCAGGGTTTTGCTCGCTGACTTCTAGGACGTGTTCGTCCACGTGGTCGCCATGCTGATGGTGCAAATGTCCATCATGCAGATAATCCACATGGTCGTCATGAACAATGGCAGTATGTCCACAGTCTTTACCGTGAACGTGGTCGTGGTTGGGGTGAATGGTGCAAGTCATGATATGCTCCTTAGATGATATTAATAAAGGATTGATGATGATTAACATGAACATTCTAAGCACATCATGACATAAAGTAAAGGTTATAGAATTTCAAAACGGCAGGTTTTTGGGGTGTTTATGATAATTATTCATGGTTTTTTATTTTTATAAATAAAATATTATAGTTCTGGCAGTTCATCATCAGCTTTTGCAAGGTGTTTTAAGATTTTGATGTACTCATCTTTTTGGTTTAATAATTCATCTTTATGGGCGATGATTAGTCTTAACTTTTCTATGTCGTTGTGCAACTGATGAATCTGTTCTTGTAGTTTTTCGTTGTTGTTATAATAATTGTTATTGCCGTGATAATTCTCACCGATTTGATAAACCACGCTTTTGCTGTCAAGTTTTAACAGTTCAAATTTAACACCAAATAGGCTTGCAATTTCATCTAAGCGTTCTAGGCTAGGCGTACTTTTTCCTGTCTCTATCTTAGCATAACCATTGCGGGTTAGCCCCAATTTTTCTGCCATTTGTTCTTGTGTCCAATGACGTTCTTCACGAAGTTCACGAATGGTGTCAAAGTCAATCATAGAAAACCTTATAAAATAAATAGAAGAAGCATACTGGCAGTTGTCAGATGTAGAGTGTGGGTTGGTTTAACTTTTTAGTAAATTATTGTAACATATCAGAAATTTTTTGGCAAATAAAATCCTGTATGGATGAATAACGCATCTTAAACCATCACATTGCCGATAAGATATATAAAAGTTTATCACCAGTCAATTGATGATGTCTGGTCATCAAAATATGATGTTTGGTTTTAGGGCGTTATTTTTGGTTGTTTTTAGTCATGTGGTTAGGAGACCTATTGAGGCAGTTTATGAAAAAATTTCGCACGCATTATGACAATCTAAATGTTGCTAGAAATGCTGACATTGCGGTGATTAAGGCTGCCTATAAAGCCCTTGCCCAAAAATATCACCCTGACAAAAACCCCAACAACCCAAATGCCCAAAAGATTATGCAAGTTATCAATAAGGCATATGAAGTTTTATCAGACCCAATTAAGCGAGCAGAGCATGACAGATGGATAGCCGAGCAAGAAAGAATTCATCAAACACAAAATAATCAACATCAAAACACCCAAAACCAAACTGCTAATCAAAACTCTGGTAATCATTATTCATCGTTTTATGATGATACGGGCGGTCAAAGCCGTCAAAAAAATCAAAAAGATAACGCCAAAAATAACAATCGCACAAATACACAAAAGCAGTATGATTATACAAATACAAATACTAACACCCATCAAAATACACGCCACCATCATTCAGATAATGGGCAAAAACACAGCCATTACCATAAAACAAAAAGTACGGTAAATAAACCATCATTTTGGTCGTTGCATGGGCGAATGAGACGGACGACTTATATTTTATTGTCTATTCCCACCTTATTGTTATGGGTGATGATGCTAGTCGTTACTGCTGGCTCTGATGTGAGAATAATAGAGATGTTGCTTAATTATTTTTTGTTATTTATCGGCACAAAAAGACTGCACGATTGTGATCGTCGTGGTTGGTGGATGTTAATACCATTTATGTTTCTCATCATTTGCTTTTGGCGGCCAACAAAAGGAGGAAATCGTTTTGGGGCTGACCCAAGAAGTAATGACATGGGCGATTATGATGGCGACTATGAAAAAGATTACTTTTGGGTTTGGATGGTTGCAATCGGTATTTTTATCCTAGTTTTAGGATTGGCTAGTGTTTTAGTGTTGACTATATTGACTAATGGTGCAACCAATACACAAGAAGATACCATAAGCAGTCAAGAGCAAATTTATCAAAGCGATCAAAGCTCTTACACACCAACATTTCAAAGCTCTTACACGCCAACATTTGATTTTGCTTCTGATAGGGTTCAGACAGCTGATTTTGGTGAAGAGATACAACCAGACCCAAAAGCCATCTTAGCAGAAGCAAAAAATCGTTATGATGATGCCGTTGCCAATATTAATACGGTATGGAACAGCTTACACCCAAGCACCCGAGATTTTTTGCGAAATGAGCAGCGAGCCATTAACAAACAAAGAGAAGCCGACTGTACCGCTTATGGCAACGCCCAAAGCAGTGATAAAGATTTGGCAAAGACTTATCGCTATCTTTGTGAAGTGTTACAACTAAATGAGCGGGCAGAATATCTAAAAACGCAGTTAAATACCGTGGTTACACCACCTGAACCTAAAAATGTTGGACCTGCTTATTATCAAAATCAGCAAAGCAGTCAAAATGGCTATCATTTAAATGATTTAATCAATGATACGGTTAAAAAATCTTTATTATTTTTAGATAGAGACAGTGCCAGTTATGATGGGTATAGTCATAAATTAGAAAGTCAGGATATTACTTATGCCGATGTTAATAATGATGGTATCAAAGATGCGGTAGTGGCACTTCGTTATTGCGAAGTGGCAAATTGTCATATGACAACCAAGTCATCAGAATTAGCGGTATATTTAGGAGTTGGTAATAATCAGTATCTTTATGGTGATATTCGTACGCTAGGTATTGATTTAAGTATTAGGGTAGCTCATGATGGTGTGATTAATACTCAATCCAAATATTACAGCGAACACGAAGACCCTGCGTGTTGCCCATCCATGGTGATTAATAATAGTTTTGTTTTTAATCATAGTAAGCTAAACGAGATTTATTAATATGAGAAATATAATTGGTACGATAATTGGCGGTATTTTTCTATTGCTATTCGTCTTATTTTTATATTTAAATAATGGTCAAGTGATAATAAGGTATCACAATGTAGAGGGCATTATTTCTTTTGACTGCTCGGACAATCAACAATATTTATATTACTATTTTTTTAATGATGGCATGTCGTATGTTATCAAATCTAGCAAAGATGGTAAGGCGGTAGACATGGCAAAATATGACTATCAGATTGTTTTGGGTCGTGATCTTGGTGGTGGGTTTTGGCAATTTCCAAAGCCATATTTTATCACCCCAATATTTTCCACTAGAAAACTGGATGATGATGAGATGGCGGCTAAGATAGAATATAAGCTTATCAATAAAGTTGGCTATGGCTTATCCGACAGTACTTTCGGTAGTATCGGTAGTCATGGCTATAAAAAAATCATTTTGTCAGAGAGGCATTTAAAAATAAATGGTGTTACTTGTCCTGCAACTGTCATTCATCCCATGCAATTAGATTTAATTACCAATCTTTAAGGAGATTTTATGAAAAAATTTTTCTTAGCATTAACGGCATTATTTTTGATAAATAATGCCCATGCTTATGAGATTAAAAATATCTGTGCCAAATATATGACCAATTATAGCTGGTCAAAATCCTATCAGGTGCAGACGCAGATTTATACAGGTCAAGAGTTAAATCAAGCCACAGGCAATCCCTTTTTTGGCAATTATGACATGTTTAGTCATTATGCGGTGATTTGGTGGGATAGGGGTCAAGCCAGTATTATTAAAATCAATGATATTTATGTTGCTGGCGGTATGTTATTTAATACCAATGGCATAGACCAAAATGGTAGACAATGGCAAATCTCTGACAATAGTTATGGGTTTTGTTATTGATTTTTAAAATTTTTTATTTAGGAGCTTTTATGAAAAAGTTAATGTTAGCAGGTTTTATTTTGGCAAGCAGTCAAATGGCGGTGGCGGTGAATTGGATAAATGCTAATGCAAATAGCGTAGCAGATAACGAAACAAATTATATTGATTTTGATAGCATTCAAGGTTATTATTTTAATAACTCTGATAAAGTCAATTACTACATCACTGCTTGGGTAAAAGCAGTGTATCCAACATTACAGACATTAGAAGAAAGTGGTAACAAATACAAAGAAAGTGTGCATTTGTATTATATAGACTGTAATCGCAATAAGGTATTTAATAGTGAAGTTCATTTTTATAATGCATCAGGCATTGCGGTCAATGGAGCAAAACGACATATCAATACCTATTCTTCTGATTCTTGGGATGAAATAATCCCTGGTACTGTCAATTATTACCTTACGAAAAATATTTGCTCAATGTATCAATCCAAATAATACTCATCAAAAATAAGGAAACCCTATGAAAACCCTATCCAAACTCACTTTATCAACTTTATTATTATCCACTCTCACCGCCCATGCCATGTATATCCCCAACTTATTCGGTGCTTATGAGCAAGGGGCGAGTCGTGCCAGATATGAAAATGCCCAAGATGCGTATTATTATGAAGAGTTAAGACGACAGCGGTTAGAAAGACAAAGGCTAGAACAAGAATTGGGCAGACGACTTGAAAGATATGAGCAGGCACAAGAGCCCAGACTGTATGTGCAAGTCATCAATCAAAAAACAGGCAAACCCAAAGGTCATATGAATCTATCCTTAAAGAAAAATGACATGCTGTGTTGGGCGGTTACCCCTGTCAATGGCTCTCAAACTTATGAAGTCAGCGAGCTATTTACCATGCCAGTTCATGCAAGCTTTACAGGCAATGCAGGACAAAATGACAATAATCAATTAACCAGCAGCGTACAAACAAGCTCAAATACCGCCAAATTTGCCAGACAAATTTACGCCACCCAAAATCAGCTAGATGCTTGTTGGTTTTTTGCCGCCAATACCCTAAAAGGCATTTATCATATCCGAGTTGGGGTGGGGGGTGCTGAGTTTGGCACGCAGTCGTTTAAAGTGGTTGATTAACTGTTTATAAAATAAACGCATTCATATTTTTATCATTTTATTTATATGGTCTATTTGGATTGGTATTGGCATGTTTAAGCAGATTTGGTATTTTTTGACCTTTAAGATTTATCAAGGTAATTTATTAACAGCAGGGGGTGCAAATTACCTGACGGTCATCTCGGTGATTGTTTTTTTGGCGGCTCTATCAGAGGGTTTTGCTTGGGGTCATTTTGGCAGTACCTTTACACCTGACAATCCTTATTTGGGGGGTGTGGTACTTGGGTCGTTTATCTTTATGCTGTTTTGGTTTTTTGACCGCACCATGGTAACCCAAGACATGATGACCGAAGAACATGCCAAAACCTTAGACGGTGAAGATTATGTTCCCAATTTTTGGGAAAAATACAAACCTTATTTTGTTTTTATGGCACGCTTGGGCATTGTCATCACATCGCTTATTATCACCGCACCTTTTTTGACGCAGCTTGTGTTTAAAACTGACATTGAAAATGAGATGGCAATCCAATATCAAAATAGCATCAATCAAGCCAAAGATGAAACGATGGGAAAAATTGAAGAGAAAATTAATGAACAGCAAACCTACATTCAAAAATTGCACGATAAATTACAAAATGAGATTGCAGGTAAAAAAGGTTCAAAATACGGCAAAGGCCCTGTGGCACAAAGCATTCAACAAGAGATTGATGAGGCAAATACACATCTTGATGAATTAAAAACAAATTTTGAAAATGACAAATTAAAACTAGAAACCGCAATTGTCAATAATGATGAGCAAACATTAAAAAGTTTTGGCATTTTAATGGTAAAAGACAGTCCTATTTTTCGTGAAAATGCCATTAATAAATTCAAACAAGAACCTGCCTTTAAAAATACTCAATATGCTGTTGATGGATTTTTGATATTGGTGGGGGTTATTTTGATTTTATCTAAATTGTTGCAGCCAAAATCTTTAAAAATGTATTATTCTTCCAGATTACAAGAGGCGTGGTCAAGTTATGTCGATGGCAACTATGATGATTATCTGCCAGAGAGTGAAAAAAGCAGTCATATGGCTCATATGCCAATGCCACAAACTTTTGAAAATATCGCCATTCGCTATGCAAAAACCTTAGAAGAGCGAGAGCAAGATAATATCAAAAAAAGAGAGCAAAAAAGACAAGCCATGTTAGATGAAGAAAATCACATGAAAGCACTAAAAAATGGTGAAAAATCCCATTATGAACGCTATGCCAAAGAAGCTCAAAACTATGAATACCAAAACAAAGTGGTTAAGGACAAAAAACAAAGAATAGAAAAAGCACTCAAAGAAGCCTGTAACCAAAAAGAGCAGTTTTTACAAGAGAGTACACCGCAAAGAGAGCAGCTTAACATAGAAAAAAAGCAGGTTGAGGAGCTGTATTTTGAGGCAGAAAGATTGTATCAAAGTAAAGGAGAGGACAGCGAAGCAAGGCATAAAAGAATGCAGGAGGCCAATAAAAAATTGCTTGAATTGCAAGAGATTGTCAATGATTTTGCCAACAAAGACAGAAACAGCCCAGAGCGGGTGCGTGCTTATATTGCCGCAGAGGAGGCGGTATATGCCCAAAGCCAAACCATTAAAAATATGAAAGATAATTATCTAAGTTTTGAGCGAGACATGAATATTCACAAACAAAAGGTAGATGACTTAAAAAAGCAACTCGATGACATCATATCAAAGCTGGATAGAATTTCTCAAATTGAAAAATATTGGAATAAAACCATTTTAAATTTGGAATTAAAGCAGATAGAGTTATTATCAAGTTTTTCTGACATGGAAACGCCTTATATCAAGGGTGATGAGGCAGAGATTGCATTTATCGCCGAACAGCACAAAAAAGAAGGAAAATACAAATACACTTATTATGTCAATAAAGATGATGAACAGGACAAATAAATGATTTATTTTTTAATGCTCATTTTCTTTGCCATCGGAGCATATTGGCAAAGCATCAAAAATAAGCCATTGGCTATTATTGTAATATTGTCTGTATTTTTTGGTTATGTGTTTTTAAATAAAAAAGAAAACCATCAAAGAGACCATTATTATCACACCCAAAAAAATAAAGTAGAAGATGCTTCATCAAGTAAGCATTATGGTTATGACAATCAATGTACCGCCATTTGTAATGACGGCACGTGTTCTAAAAGTTTGGGCAGGCGTGGTGTTTGTTCATCACATGGCGGTGTCAAGCATTGGCTTAGATAGGCTTTACATGCGTGGGGATAAAATGCCCCATTCTTGCCCCTTTAATCGCCAAATATTCGGCATTAAATGGATTGACACCCACCAGTAACGGCACTCGCTCCACCACATCAATCCCCAGTTCTTGCAAATAGGCAAGTTTGTTAGGATTATTGGTCAAAAGTTTGGCTTTGGTAATGCCAACGTGTTTTAGCATAACCTCACACATCTCATAAGTGCGAGCATCCGCTGGCAGATTAAGCATGAGATTGGCATCTAGCGTATCATGTCCTTGGTCTTGTAGAGCGTAGGCACGGATTTTATTCACAAGCCCAATGCCACGCCCCTCTTGACGCAGATAGAGTATCGCCCCACATCCGTGGGCTTGTATCATTTGCATGGCGGTATTAAGCTGAGGGCCACAGTCGCATTTTAACGAGCCAAAAGCGTCCCCCGTCAGACATTCAGAATGAATGCGAATGAGTGGGATTTTGTCGGGGTCGGTGGACGGCAAGCCGACACTTAGTAAGACGTGTTCTTGACCGTGTTCATTTTCAAACGCATGAATGATAAAATCGCCATGCACGGTAGGCAAGTTGGCTTTGCTGATAAATTGATACAAAATTTTCCCCAAAACGTACAATGATGGGGCGTGCTGTCCTTATTGTGTCATCAATGTTGGCACGCCCTGATTAACTTGTGAATAAATTGTGAATAATTTGTGAATTAAATGGTGCTGCTATGGCAAATTAAAAGGCTATCTTGTAAAATAAGCCACTCATTTAAGTTTAAGTTTGGCTTTGCCATCATCAAGTTTGGCATTATACCCCAAATTTGTCATGATTTAACATAACTTTGCAAAGATGACTTTTGAAAAATCAAAATCTGGAACACTAGCCTTATGCCAACCTCTGTTCACACCCCACGCACCTTTACGCACCTGCCCATCTCTCGCCCAACGACACCACTTTTGGATAAAGTGAATTTACCCAAAGATTTAAAGACGTTAAGCACCGATAAGCTGTGCCAATTATCGGACGAACTCCGTGAATATTTGCTCTATTCGGTCGGTCAAAGTGGTGGACATTTTGGGGCAAATTTGGGTGTGGTAGAGCTGACGGTTGTTTTGCATGCCATTTATGACACACCTTATGATAAACTTGTGTGGGATGTGGGGCATCAAGCGTATGCCCATAAAGTGTTGACAGGTCGGCGTGATGAGCTTTTGCATATCCGTGCCAAAGGCGGTTTGACGGCATTTCCTGAGCGAGGTGAGAGTGAGTACGACACCTTTGGCGTGGGACATAGCTCCACGTCCATATCGGCAGGGCTTGGCATGAGCCTTGCGAGCCGTATCAAGGGCGAAAACCGCAAAGTGGTGGCGGTCATCGGAGACGGGGCGATGACAGGGGGCATGGCGTTTGAGGCGATGAATGACGCTGTTCAGCAAAATGCTGATTTGACGGTGGTGCTAAACGATAATGACATGTCAATCTCGCAAGCCATTGGCGGATTTAGTCGCCATTTGGCACGTTTATGGCAACGTGGGCTGGCTTTTGACATTGATAAGCATGGCAATATCTTGATGATAAAGCGTGAGATTAGCCCTGATGACAGGCGGGTTCGCCATTATATACACATGGCAAATGGGGCAAAAGAAACCCTAGAAAAAATCCCTGCCAAACTCGGTGGCAATCTTGTGCAAAACATTGGCAATCTCTTTGGTAAAAATGCCCCGCCCATGCCCTTGTCTGATAAAATCGCTGAAAAAGTGCATGACCATATTTTCCCTGATAACCTATTTAAGGCGATTGGTTTTACCTATCTTGGGCCCTTTGATGGACATGATTTGCCAAAACTTTTACAAGTATTTCGGCGCACCAAACAGTTAAAAGGGGCGGTGCTGATTCATGTGCATACGGTTAAGGGTAAGGGCTTTTTGCCTGCTGAGGCTGACCCCATTACCTATCATGCCATTGGTAAATTACCCAAAAACGAGCCGCCAAAAACTGATAAAACAGACCCTGCCTCAAAACCCCAAAAGTACTCGGACGTATTTGGGCGGTGGCTTATGGATAACGGCACAGACGAGTGCATGGTTGCCATTACCCCTGCCATGAGTGAGGGTTCGGGGATGGTGGCATTTGCCAAGGCTTATCCTGATAAATTTTTTGATGTGGCAATAGCCGAACAGCATGCCGTAACCTTAGCAGGGGGTATGGCGACAGGTGGATTAAAGCCTGTGGTGGCGATTTATTCTACCTTTTTACAACGTGGCTATGACCAATTCATTCATGACATTGCCTTACAAAATCTGGATGTAACTTTTGCCATAGACCGAGCGGGACTTGTGGGCGAAGATGGTGCAACTCATGCAGGCGTGTTTGATTTGGCGTATTTGCGTTGTGTGCCAAATGTTGTCATTGCTGCTCCAAGCGATGAACATGAATGCTATCATTTGCTTAGTGCTTGTTATGCCTATCAAGGCACAAGTGCCATTCGCTATCCCAGGGGTGTGGGTGTGGGGCGACAGATTATCAAGGACAGTGATGAGAGTTTCGCCATTGGTCGGGCGAGGGTGGTATGGCAATCAGACGGTTTTATCGCCAAAGATAAAAAAGCATCAGACAAAAAAATCGCCATGCTTGCCTTTGGTACACGCCTACATGACACTCTGTCAGCAAGTCAAACATTCGCCCAAACGACAGACACGCCCATGACGGTGGTGGACATGCGGTGGGTCAAACCGCTTGACAATGAGCTGATAGATGAGCTTATCGGGCAGGGCGTTACGCATTTTATCACAGTAGAGGAGCATCAGCGTATGGGTGGGGCAGGCTCTGCGGTGGGCGAGTACTTGGTAAGTGTGGGCTATGGTGGTTCTCTTGTGCAAATTGGTATTGATGATGTGTTTGTTGCCCATGGCAGTCATGAAGAGCAGTTGGCGGAATGTGGGCTAGATGGGACAGGGATTTTGGAGTGGTTGAATAAACCAAAAAGATAGATTGATTTAAAAATTTTGTATAAAATAGCAATCCAATCAATTTGTTTTACAAAGGTGTGAATAAATGAACTGTCCTGAAAAACCTGTAAAGGGTTTTAAGATTGAGCGTGTGTATTAAATGCGATAGCAAAGCAATGATGGAAATTGCGAAATTCAAAAAGAAGTCGGTTAATGCAGATGGTAGCAGTTGCTACACCATTCAAGCCACTTGCCCAAAATGTAACTATGTCAATGGAGAGTGGAAGCCTATGTGGTGGGACTTTTATGAATTAGGTGCAATGCAATGGTAGTTAAAGTATCTGGCATTGTTAATTACCCACGCCCAAAATAGATTTGTCGGGGCAAATCATATTTACCCTGACAAAATATCATCTTTTAAAAAACCACAAAACCCAATCATCTCTTATCGTCTAAATGCTCTTTTGCCATATCACGCATTTGTTGACGTAAATCATCATTATCCAGCACTGATTTGTCAATCAGACCATCCAAGTGTTTTTGATGGGTTTTGTCAAAATGTTGGTCATCATCGTGTTTTTGTACCATAAGGTCAAAGATTTGACGGCGACGTAGGCGTTCTTCTTTGATGATGTGGCGATTTTTTATCCAAGTGGTTGTCAAGACCAACAGCATGAGCATGCCAATATAGCCCAAAATCGGAAATACAGTCGCCACGAGTGTTTTAAAGCCTGCAAAACTTAGCCCAAAACCGACCGCCACAAAGATGACCATGAGCTTTTTAAAGCGAACATCATCCGCTCCTGAAAAACGTTTTGCCAGTGAATAATACAAACTGATGGCGGTATTAAAAATCATGCCAAAAATGATGATTGACATGAATGTGCCAAAGATGGGATGGATTTGGGCGACTAAGGCTTGCATGGGAATGGCAACTTGACTGGCAAGCTCAATGTTGGCAAGTAAGATAAAGGCGGTGCAAGTGGTAATCACGCCAATAATAGCTCCACCAATCAGTCCGCCTCGCCCCGCCTCGCCAACATACATCTCATTACCGCCCAGCACAAAGGACATCGCCGCCGCTGCCATGATACAAATGGCATAGTAGTTGACGACTGACACCCAAATATTTGGCAGAGCCTTTGGCAAGGTTTTGGCAAAACCATCTAAGGCTACCCAATCATAAGATTTTCCCCAAAATGTATAAATGGCAAGCAACACAATAATTCCCACAATGATGGGCGTAAATACACCAATGGCTTGGGTAACACGTTCAAAGTTCATCATACTCACAACGACGACCAACACCGAGCAGAGCAATGCCCCAACCCATGTGGGCAGACCAAACTCTTGGTTTAGATTCGCCCCAGCCCCTGCAATCATCACAAAGCCCAGCACAAATCCACTCAAAATCAGTGAAATATCCAACAGGCGGTACACCAATTTGCCCGTAATTCGCTCTAAAACCGCACTGTGTTCACGAGCTCGGTAGTATGAGCCGAGTGTCAAAATAATCCGCCCAAAAATGGCGTGTAAAATGCCAACAAGCACCACACCAACCAAACCAATTGTACCAAAATTGACAAAGTACTGAAAAACTTCTTGACCAGATGACAGTCCTGCCCCTGTAACCACACCGACATATGCCAATGCAATCATGATAATGCGTTTGTAATTCATAAAAAACCTTAAAACTTTACATGCCCCAAAACTCTACATAAAACTGTGATAAGCAAAGATTTGCAAAGCGGGTCTGGATTGCAAATCTTGACCAAAATGAGCGTTTTATGGTGGGTTATCTATCATAAAAAAATATGAAATTATAACATAAAATGATAAAATAGGGCAAATTAAGGAAAAACAGACATGGATTTGGCAGTGACAAATGGCAATGAATGCTAATAAGTGGCATTGATGAATAAAGTTTGATAAAATTTATTGATGATTGCTTGATTGACTGACGCCATTTTCCATGACACGATTATCCATGCCAATGATTAAATTCCCTGTAATGTTTCTGATGTTTGTTTTGGGAGTGAGCCACACGGCAATGGCTCATGAATGTATCATGCCCAAAGATAGTACCGAGCATGATAGTCTTGAATGTGTCTGGGACGGGCTAATAAAAGTCGCCCAAAACGGCAAATACGGCATGATGGACGATAGGGGGATTATCATCGTGCCACTCATGTTTGATGAGATTGGCGAATTTGATAATCAGCTGGCAAAGGTAAAATACCGAGATAAGTTTGGTTTTATCAATCATCAAGGACTGCTGGTGGTGCCACTCAAATATGATGATGTGGGGTTTTTTAAAAATGGCACGGCATTGGTTCGCAGGGATGATGAGTATTTTATGGTGGATGGGCAGGGTCAAAGGGTGCTAGATGAGACACCTGTCATGCCAATACCTGATACGGTCGATGTGCCTGCCGTGGATTTGGCTCATGAACTGCTCTCTGGTGAGCCTGTGATACCAGAACCAAGTTACTAGGTTAATTTGGCAAGTGGCAAATTTTGGTCGCAATTTTGCCCATTTTGGGCTATAATGGTCGTCTTTGCATGATGAATGCAAAAGCATTATTTAAATTCAATAAACGTTTGTAAGGTGTGTTATGGAACCTATGGTGGTGATTGCGTCCGAAGTGGCGAAAAAAGTCGGTTATGAGATTTTAAAGGCTCATGAGAACCGTCATCGTATTGATTTGGGTGTTGAGTCCAAAGGGCTTGATGGCTTGGTAACGAAGATTGACCGTTATGCCGAAGAGCTGACCATTTCTTTGTTAAAAGAAAGCTATCCTAAGCACTCATTTTTGGGCGAAGAGTTTGGTTTACAAGAAGGCAAAGGGGCGGACGCTGATTGGTGCTTTGTCATTGACCCACTAGATGGCACACAGAACTTCGTGCATGGCGTACCGCATTTTTGTGTGTCTATCGGCATTCAACATAAAGGCGTGACCGAACATGGCGTGGTCTATGACCCTGTGCGTGATGAGCTGTTTACTGCCAGTCGTGGACGTGGGGCGAGATTGAACCAGCGTCGTCTGTCGGTCTCAGAGCGTACCACGATAGCAGGCGGACTGTTCACCACAGGACACCCTTACGAGCGTATGACGGGCGAGACTCGCACGAGCTTTATCCGTCAGCACTTTACCAGTTTGGCGGTGATTTGTGAGCAGGGCGGACAGGTTCGTCGCACAGGGTCGGCGGCATTGGATTTGTGCTATGTGGCGGCAGGGCGTTTTGATGGCTATTTTGAGATGAGTATCAAGCCGTGGGACGTGTGTGCAGGCGAGCTGATTGCCAGTGAAGCCAGAGCGGTGGTGGTTGACCACAAAGGGGCAAACAACGCCATGCGTACAGGTTCGGTCTTTGCCTGTAATGCCAAACTGTTAAAACCACTCATGCAAGCGGTCATCCCGACATGGGAAAATGCATTGGCGTGATAAGATATTAACATTATATTAAAAAATCAAAAAACCACCAAACAAGGCATTTGGTGGTTTTTTTGACTGGACTAAGGCATGCCCATCCTAAACTGATGAATATTATTTAACCAACTCAATCACGCCTTGGGCTTCATAATTAAGACGACTTTCACCGCCTTCATAACTTTGGGCAGAGACCGAGCTTTCGGGTGCTGCAGCCGCAGCATACATCATGGGACTGACACTAAAACGACCGCCAGCATTATTCAAATTCACTTTTACAATTCTATAATCGCTCGCCCCAAAGGCGGTGCTGATGGTTTTGGCTTCATCGGTGAATTTTTGGATGGTTTGGGCTTTGAGTTCATTTTCTACCGCCTTTTGGGTAGCTTCGGACACGCCAAAATCAAGACTGCTAAGCGTCATAAAGCCTTGTAGCTCAGCGATGAGTTCACTGGCTTCTTCGAAGTTTTGGCTTTGGATGTTGACTGATGATGAGCCTGTAAAGCCATTGATTTTGCCTTTGTTGTCATAGCGTGGGTAGGTGTGATGGCGACCTGTGGTGACTTTGACATTGGGGTATTTTTGGGCGATGGCTAGGGCTTTGTTGGCGGTGGTGTTTAAGGTATTTGCCAACGTTTTGGCATTGGCGTTGTCCGCTGATTTAGTGAGCGTGGCAGTCAGCTCATCGTTGGCGATAGTTTTAGCAGTCTCGACATTAAAGCTGATTTGGTTGTAGCTTTGGGCGTGGGCGTGAGTGCCTGCCAGTGCCAGACCGAGCAGTAAAGGTAGTGTGAATGCACGCATGAGTGACTCCGTGATAGAATATAACATAAAAAACAAACTTATTGTAATACAGTTTATTCTTGATTGTTGTGCTAATTTGTATCTGATTATTGCTTTTATTTAACAAATAGTGTGGATTTATTTTTTAAAATTATTTGTGGAGTTTGAGTGTTTTTAAACTGATAAAATCCAGAAAATTTTCTTGCATTTTTTAAAAATTCATGTATAATTACTCTCGGCTTCATCGGTAGCTTCGCAACTTTGATTTATGAACCCCGCCAGGACCGGAAGGTAGCAACGGTAGTAATCCCAAAGTGTGCCGAAGATGTGCTGATGAAGTCATTTTTTTGCCCAAAATTTGGCAATTCTCTTTTTGTAATATATGCCCCAATCCTAACTTAAAATTGTAATTCTATTGATTTATTAGTTAATTATTTTGTAAGTTGTAGGGGTGAATTGCAATTCGCCCTTGATAAATCAAGCATCTATATAGTTGAGAATGGGGTAATCTATCCTATACTATTCCTTTGCTACATTCCTACGCATAATCTTCACCAATTATTTTTAAATCTCTCAATGTCCCGACGCTGTTTTTTATCAGGCTTGGTGGACGGTCTGGCAAGGTTTTGTAATTTGCGTTGCTCGGCAAAAAACTCTCGGGTGGCAATGCTCTCGTCTGTCTCATCGTACAGCGTTTGGGCAATGGTGGCATTGCCCCGATTGTCCGATAAGGCTTTGATAACAATGGTTTTTTGTTCTTGGACGCTGGCATGACCTTGGCGAATGGTTAGGGTGTCGCCCACTTGTAGCTCTTTGCTTGTTTTGATTTTTTGACCGTTCATGTGGACTTTTCCGCCTTCTATCGCTTCTTTGGCAAGGGTGCGAGTGCGAAAAAATCGTGCCGCCCATAGCCATTTGTCGGCACGGACTTTATTTAGGGTTTGGGGTTCTTGATTGGCGTTTTTGTTTGTCATAAATTGTCTCAACTATTTAAATAGGGCGTGTTGAATATTGGTATTTGCAATGAAAAATGCCTGTTTAAAAAAGCAGGGGAATCGCACGTTTTTCAAGGAAAAAACGCAGGTTGATAGTCATTCTATCAGACAAATTTTATTATGAAAAACAATCCGACCACTTAATTTTAAAAATTAAGTAAAAAATCTTAAAATCACACAGTTAAGTGGTCGGATAGCTATTTTTCATGCAAAAATTGATAAAAGCGTTCAATGTTCATCTTATTTTATAAGAATGTTATCAATGTTTAACACGCCCTAAGATGCAGTCCCAATTCTATCATTGTAGAGCGTACATAATCAAGCTCAATAAATTCTTGTTCAAGGCGTATTTGATTGTTTTTGAGATGATGAAATAATGCCAACTGTACATCATTTAATCCTGTTGGTATATTTTCTATGCTTTTTGGTTCGGGAACGATTTTATGGCGATGGGCATTTAATATATCGTGATTCATTAATATGGGTGTAATATGAGATTGGTAAGTTTGTGCTTTTGCCAATATCGCCATGCCCCATGTGTCTATATCGCCCCAATAATAGAGTTTTTTGTGTTGCCATGATTTATTTTTTAACCATGATAGATTATTGCCTGCTCCTAATATCACCAATGTATTTTTTAGTGTTGGCAATTGTTTTAGACTGTGTTTATTTTCAACGATTAAAATATTATCGCAAATAATTTTATCAGGGTCTAATTCATGGTGGGGAGCATAAATCTGTGAAAATGGCAAATACAAAGGCTCATCACAGCATTCGGATAATAACAGCCAATGGGTGTTATTATCCACGCCCAAAAAATGGGCAAGACCCACGCTTTTTACTTCATTGGCAAATCTTAATTCCAATAATTGCTCAAATAGATAAGTATAACGCTCAAAAAATTTACTGTCAAAATGACTTTTGTAAAGATAATGTTTTTCGGATTCTGCACAACGATTGATAATGGTATTGATGTCAAAACTTCTTAATGAATATCCTGCCATGATATGTTTGTCAAGATATTTTGCTAAAATAATAATGCTAACCATGGTGTCCACGGATTCATCATAGTATTTATCAGAAGTGATGATTAAGGTTAATTGATGAAAGGTTAAATCATCATGTTTAGATAAATGATGTTTGATATATTCGTGTTCTAATAAATCAATTACCCATGATAATTGTTTGGCGGTTTCTGTCTGTCTTGTTTTTAATAAAAAAAGCCAGTCTTGATAAGAATTAAGTTGTAGATAATCAGGATAATCTACATTGCCTAAGGATTGATATTTTTTATTTTGCCAAATAAGTGCGATATTGCCATGATTTAAGATTTCTTTTTCAAAATTATGCCATATGATAAAATGCTCACGCACCATAGCCAAATGATTTTTTAAATCATTGGCGGTTGGCGTACCAATCTTGATGGTTATGGGATAATGATGATTTAATAGTCCGTCTATTCTTTTGGATTTATTTTGCCAATCTTTGTGCAGAATATTGATAATATCATCAGGGCTTTTTAAACGTGTCATGATTGTTTTTCCTGATTTATTTTATCGGCTTCTTGTTGTAATCGCTCCCAAGAATAACTTTGAATACTGGCATATTTACCCAATCTGTGTACCAATATCGCACTTTTGGTATATTGTCTTAATAGTCGCATTTCTTTATTTGGTGTAACAAATAAAGGATGTAAGCCAAATGCCCAAATTGCATTCACAATACGCCCTGCAACCACTTGCGAGCTTTTTGAAAAGGCTTCATCCAAAATAATGGTGGAGAATGTAGGTAGGCTCATGCCTTTTGGGTTTAGAGCATAACTTAAAGATGCGGTTAAAACATAACTGGCGATGATTTCTTTTTCACCGCCACTGCCACGCTGTGAGCCAACAAAACTGCTCAATTCAGTATCATCCATTCTGGACATGACCGAAATAGAAAACTGCAATCTAAACCGTGCATCCAATAAAGAGCGTGCCGATAACGTGTGTTTTTTATCCACGGCTTGACTTAATAAATCAATGAGCTGTTTTAGGGCTAAATAATGCCCTTCGGTATTATCAGTTTTGATGTTTAAATAAAAACCTTCCAATTTCTTTTTGGCTTGCTCAAATTCTAATAAAGACTGATGAATAACAGGCTTAGTATTTAATCTTAAATATTTATTTTTATCAAAATCCACACTTTTTAATACATGATTTAATTTGTCAATACGCTCTTTGATGTCGCCAACTTGATATTCAATGGCTTTTAATAATTGTCCTACGCTGTCGGTAGATGACGATACCAGATATTCATTAAACTTTTTCTCCTGAGTGGGCAAGCCTTCGCTTTCTAAATAATCAAGCCGTGTCAAATACTCAGGCAAATCAATCATCTGTGTGCCACATTCGCTAAGACTGCCTGTATCTGCATTTTTGGCTTTTCCCATTTGTGAGACAATGCTTTTTTCATATTCATTTTTTTGGCGTTGATAATCGTCTTTTTGATGATTTAGTTTTTCATAAGATGCCAATCTTTCCTTGTCAATATTGTGAATATTGTCTTTATTGATTGGCGGGCAATACTCTTTTAAGGTGATAAAGTTTTTGTGAGTGATGATTTCTTTCATATTGATGTTATTAAAGAAATGGCTAATTTTATCAATCTCTTGGGTGTATTTTTTGATGTCTTTTTCATTTTCTTTTAACTCTACCGTGATGTCTGTAATTAGATTTTCTTGGTTGTTAATTTCATGGTCTAAGTCATCAATTTGTCTAATTAATTTTGCCAAATCGCTATCGGGTTTGGTTAATTCTTGATAATGACGATTGAGATTATTAAGTGTGTTTGATAATGAAATAACATCAATATCATCAAATGCCATGTCTTTTAATAATATAATGCTTCGCTCTTTATCATTTAATTCTTTGATTGCATCGGATAAATTCTGATATTGTTGATCGGCTATTTTGTATTCATCAGTTGATTGTTTTAATTTAGTGCTTAATTGATGAACCAAATTTTTATTATCAAATCCTGTTAGCCAATCATCTTTTAGGGATTTTTGGTCTTGTTTGTCAAAATAATGTTTTTTATTGGACATCAAGCCTTCTTTGGTCATGGCGTGTGGGGTATGTTGCAGGGCATTGGTATCATTCACACAATGCCTATCAATGTCAGTCAATACATGAAATACTGATAATGACAAATGGTTGTCTTTAATGGTTAATTTATAAATAAAGCTGTCATGAAATATCTCTTTGTGAGTGGGTGTATTTGTGGCACTAAATAAACGCACGTGCAAGCGGTTTTGGCGATGATTTACCCATGCCAATGCTGATTGTGTGAGATGTTCTGGCACAAATAATCTTAGGCGATGACTGCCTATGGCTCGCTCAATCGCCCCTTGCCATGCTTTGTCTTGCACTTCTATCAATTCTGCCAAATAATACAATTCATCACAAGCGATATTTAAATGCTCGGCAAGGCTCTCTTTAAATTTGATAAATTCTAAGGGAATATTAGATGTTTGTTTTTTGGCTTCATTTAATTGTGCGTTGATGTTTGTGATGTCATTTTGATGAGAGTGTCTTTTTGCACCGATTTCATGCAATTCTTGGGTTGTATTGTCAATGTTTTGACGAATTTGTTCTTGGATATTGGCTAATTGCTCTTTATTTTTCAAAAAGTCTTGTTGGCTGTCTTGATAAGTCAAACCAAAATAACGAATAAGCGAGAGATATTGCTTATGATATTTAGAAGTTTTATCAAGGTCTTTTTTGGTTTGCTCTATCTGTCTTTTTAGATGAGTAATGTCATTACCGCCTTTTTGATAATATTGGCTCTGCAATAACTCTTTTTGTTGTTTGGTATTTTCTTTTTCTTGTTCGGCGTGATTTAGTGTTATTTTTAATTGCTCATTATCTATTTTTAGTTCTTTTTGAATGTTATCATAAATACCATGAGCGTGATAGTTATACCAAATGGGCAAATAATCAATCAAAGCATTAATGTGCGTTATTTGATTGTCATTTTCTTGCCACTGTTTTTGTAGATTTCTAAGTGGCAATAAAGATTGTTGTTGTTTTTTGGCGGTTTGTACATCTTGGCGTATTTGACTTAAATCATCAAATTGCGTGATGATGTCATTAGCCTTTTCAAATAAAGACTCATCGTCTAATACCAATTCACGAAATATCTCATCAATGCTGTTTAATTGCTTTAAGCCCACGGTGCGATTTAATAATTTAAAGGCATTGTCTGATACATCAAAAAAGTTTTGGACTTTTGATAAATAACTGCTTTTGCTGTCAAATACATGAATATTGTCATGATTTTTAATCCATGCCTTAAAGCCACGTTTGCCACTTTGATGAAATTCTTGAATGTAGTCTTTTAAAGAAAAATCATCATGAGAAAATATCCATAAATCATTTCTGTCTTTGGCATGATTGCTATTACTGTCTATCCAAAAAATGGCAGTTAGTTGGACGGTATTTTTTGGTTGGTTTTGACTAACAAAAGTATTATCGCCAAATAACTCTTGCTGATAAATTTGTGTTGATAAATCTGTCTTAATGGGATAAAAATAAGCACGAATTGCTGTTATGGTTTTGCCTGTGCGATTGGTGTCGTCTTTATCATCTGGATTGGCAATGCCACGAATATAACTCATCAAATCCCTATCGCTCTCATGTCCGCCTGTGGACGCAAGATTGTAATAAGGCTTGGCAACTAATAAAGTCATCAAGGCATCAATGAGTGTGGTTTTGCCACTGCCTGTTTGCCCAATAATCGCCGTGCCTTCTTTATCAATATGAGCGGTGTGCAATCCATAAAAACCGCCCCAATTATAGACATCTATTTGATGTAAAAAATAACTGCCATTATTCATCATATGCTCCATTTAGATTTTTTAATTGCATTAAAAATTGACCAAGATTTTCAGGATTTGCCAAATGGGCGATTAGGGGGCGAATGATAATTTTGCCTTGTTCGTCCATATCGCCAATAATGCCATAGTCTTTTAATTGGGATAATAAGCGTTTTAAAGAATCATCATCACTTTTTTCACTGCCACTATGGATAATATAAGAAAAATATTGGTTTTTTAGGTCATCAAAATCTGCCCAAACTGTATTTGTACCAACACCGCTTTGACTTTCTATTTCCACAAATTTTTTTCTTAAAATCGCCATTAATAAAGACTGGTGCAAGGTTAATCTTTGACGGCGAATAAAAGGGTGCGACCACATTTCATCATAAGACGATATTGGGCTATGTCTATTATTAACTGGATTGTCATCATGGTTATTTTCATCATGAGTTTCATGATTTGTCGTATCATCAATAATGATATCATAAATTTTTTGATAGACACCAACATAAATAACACCACGAATATCGTCAATGTGCATTGATAAATCCATGATGGACAAATAAGCATTGATAAAGTCTATATTGCCAAATAGCTGTTGATAAATATTGGGCTTTTGATGTTTTTCTATATAGCCATGTTTTAATAAATCTTGGATGGCATTTTTTAAGGTTTGGTTGGTATCATAAAGAAATTGCGTATCCATAATAATCCTTTTTTAAATATCATCTAATGATAATTCATCAAAATGGTGCTTTTGCAAGGCGATAACAGGTACTTTAAATTGCCATAATTCATCATGATTTGTATTGCGTTTTAGAATAATATATTCATAAGTGTCCGATATGGATGATGTGCGACACGCCATTTCAATCCATAAAGCAATCGCTTCTAAATCGTAATTATCAGGTATGGGTAATTGTTGGTGTAAATCAGCAATGGATAAGGGCTTATCTGATTGGGATAATAAGGCTTTGGTTTTATCAAACCAATCTTGCCTGTCTAATCCGTCCAAGGCTTGCCAAAATGATGAATCTACGCTGTTTAAATCAATGCTTTGATTATCTAGATTTAATTGATGATTGTCATCTGTTTTATATTCATGAATTAAAAAACGCTCAATACTGGCAATTTTATTTAACTCAATGGCAATGGGTGGTAGATGACTTGGCGTGTGTTTGATGCTATTATCTTGCCAATCTATATTGAGAGCTTCTTTAAATATTTGATTTAATAAATCGCCGACCCTGTGATGTTCGGTTGCCAAGTCTGTTTGGATAAAACTTCTAACGTCTTTTTCCATATTTTGTTTGGCACGAATGACTTGACTGGCTTCTTTATTTAAAGAGCTAATTAGCGTGGATAAATTGAATAATTGAGTGGGTGTTAGGCTATCTTGGCTAATGCTATATGCTACCAGTTGTTTTATTTGATGATTGAGTTCGTCAATATGATTGTGTTGCAGAGCATGATTAAATCCTTGAAATACCCGACCTTCTGGCGTGCTAATTAGTTCATCATGATAATCCAATAACGTGTGAATTACCTGCCCACGATGATATTGTTCACGAATGACTTTTTCTCTTAGTTCTTTATCCATTTGCCGATAAGAATCTTCCACACGGCGAAAATCATGATATAGACTCATGGCAAGTTCATAGATATTTTGGAGCATTTCTTTGGATGAATGCGTATCTAATAATTCAAAATCGCCGTTTTTAACATTGGCTAATTCTTGATGTAATAGGTCTATTTGTTTTTTGAGATATTGTTCTCTTTCTTGTTGATTGGGATTTAGGCGAATATAGGCTTTTTCTATTTCTGATTGGACGGTTTGTAATCTTGACGCCGTAGAAGTCATGACGGTATCATCTTCTAAGCCTTTGATAAAATAAATGGCTTTTTGCAGGGCATCGGTTGCAAAAACTTCATTATCTCTTTCTATGATTAAGCCACGTTTTAGCCAATCTCTCCATTCTTGTTTGGCTAATGTGCGTGGGTCTTTATCAATCAATTCCTTGTCATGAATAAATTCATTAAAGCAATTGGTTAATAACTGCACCGCCATATCCATGGTGGGCGTTTGATTTTGGCTCATGAATAATTGTTCGGCACATGCCAAAATAATAGGAGCACGTTTGGCGGTTAATAATCGCCATGTGTCATTTCTTTGGCGTAATAAATGATAACGGCGTGATAGCGTTAAAGTGGGCGTATTCATGATAAGCGGATAATAAATGATTTATTATCATAGCATGATTGCATGATTTTGCAATGGCTAATCAAGGATTTCTATGACATCAAAAGTCTCAAACAACAGCCACATTTTATCATCAAATACCCCAAACCGCTCAAAAAATTCTTGATGAGCCGTCCGCCAAAAATCAAGCGACAAATCCCCTTCACCTTCTTGACGTGCCAACTTTTCATCCACATCACAAAAGCGAATGATGAATTGGGCGGTGTTTTGGATAACACAGCGTGGGCGGTTTTGTCCGTCTGTGATGACTTGCAGGCTACCAACAGGGCAAACTGGCTCGTCCAAATGCCAATGCAGGGCGGTGCAAGTAGCTCGCTTTTTGCCGTCTAGGACAAGCCCTATAAGCTCATCCGCCATTTGTGGACTGTCGCCAAATGACCAATGGGGCAGGGCGGTAATGTCTAAATTGTCGGTGCTATAGCAAATTCTATTCAAAATGCAACAAAGGTTTTCCGTTCGTGGTGAGCTTGTCGAACCACATGATAAGGAAAAACCGTTACCCTTCGACAAGCTCAGGGTGAACGGTTTTTTGTATAATTTTGATGTGAATTGAGTATAATATTGCCAAATTTGTCAAACATGGTTTTCCCAATTTAAAAAATCGCCATTAGGACAATCCCAATGGCAATCGTGATTTTATCAATTACATTTTCTCAACCGTCTTAATACCGAGTAAATCCAACCCCGTTTTTAAGGTCTTGGCGGTCAAATCCGCCAATTGCAGACGGCTGTTTTTGATGTCGTCATCTGCCGACAGTATCGGGCAGGCTTCATAAAACGATGAAAAAATTCCTGCTAATTCATACAGATAGCCACACAACACATGGGGCGTACCGTCTTTGGCGACTTGGCGTAGGGCTTCTTCAAATTGCAATAATTTGACCGCCAACGCTCGCTCTTTATCGTCCGTGATGACAATCTCGCCAGTTAGCGTGTCAGGATTTACCCCTGCTTTGGCAAAAATAGAACGCACACGGGTGTAAGCGTACTGCATATAAGGGGCGGTGTTGCCTTCAAAGTTGAGCATACTGTCCCAATCAAACACATAATCGGTCGTGCGGTGCTTGGATAGGTCGGCATATTTGACCGCCCCAATGGCAACCGCATCAATGAGTGCCGTCCGCTCATCGGCAGTTACGTCTGGGTTTTTGCTGTCTATCAAGACGGTGGCACGGGCAACCGCCTCATCAAGCAGGTCGGCAAGTTTGACCGTACCGCCTGTGCGAGTTTTGAACGGTTTGCCGTCTTTGCCAAGCATCATGCCAAAATTGTGATGTTCTAATTTGAACGTATCAGGCACAAATCCGCCAAGCCGTGCAATCGCCCACGCCTGTGCCATGTGCTGGGCTTGACGAGTGTCAGAATAGACAATGGCACGGTCAGCGTGCAAAGTGTGATAGCGGTAGCTTGCGGCGGCGATGTCGGTGGTGGTGTACAAAAATCCGCCGTCTTTTTTCTGAATGATGATACCCAATGGCTCGCCTTCTTTGTTTTTAAATTCAGGCAGATACACCACGGTCGCTCCGTCATCTTCTACCGCCACGCCTTTTTCTTTTAGGGTTTTGACGATGTCGGGGAGCATGGGGTTATATAGGCTTTCGCCCATGATGTCTTTGTCTGTTAGGGTTACGTTTAGGCGTTCGTAACTGGCTTGGTTTTGGCTCATGGTAATGGCAACGAGTTTTTGCCACATGGCAAGACAATACTCATCGCCACTTTGGAGCTTGACCACATAGCCACGAGCTTTTTCGGCAAAGGCTTCATCATTGTCATAAGTCGCTTTGGCATCACGATAAAAGGCTTCTAGGTCGGATAGCTCCATGTCGGAGGCGTTTTCGTTTTGCATTTTTTCAAGGTAGGCGATGAGCATACCAAACTGCGTTCCCCAGTCGCCCACATGGTTGGCACGAATGACGGTGTCGCCCAAAAATTCAAGCACACGCACCGAGCTGTCGCCAATAATGGTAGAACGCAAATGCCCAACGTGCATCTCTTTGGCAACGTTTGGCGATGAATAATCAATGACAACCGTCTCGGTGTGGTCGGACGTAATGCCCAAGCGGTCGGACGTGCGGGCGGTGTGGGCAGACTTGGCAAGAAATTCTTTGTCAAGAAAGATGTTGATAAAGCCCGGCCCTGCGATTTCTAATTTGTCGGCAATGCCGTCTAAGGCTTGGCTGTTTGCCAACTCATCAAGCACTTTTTGGGCAAATTCTCGTGGGTTGGTGCCAAGTTTTTTGGCAACGCTCATCACGCCATTGGCTTGGTAGTCGCCAAATTGGGGCTTGCCTGATTGCTTGATGACGGGGTCAGTACCTGTATCTGCCCCTGCGTTTATCATGGCGGTTTGTAGGTGGGTGTGAAGTAGGGATTGGATAGTCATGACGGCTCTTAAAAGTGATGTTAAAACTTAAAACGGGTTATTATACTAGAAATTTAGCGATTTGGGGAAAATCATCACAAAACCGCTTGGGGGACTAGTCTAGGCGTTTGCCTGTTTTGTCTATATAAAACGCTTCGCCGTTTAGTATTACTAAGGTATTGCCATTTTCAAAACTTTGAACCATATCATAGATAGCAGGCATGACCATGTTTCCTGACTTATCTATAAAACCCCATTTGCCATTCTGTTTTACTCCTGCCAAACCGTCTGAAAAATCCCATGCCCAATCATATTGAAAGGGAATAACCACTTTGCCTGTTTTATCAATATATCCCCATTTATTATTTTGTTTTACTTTTGCCAAATCTTCTGCAAATCTGTCAGCAAAATCGTATTGAATGGGAATAACAATTCTGCCTGTTTTATTAGCAGCTCCCAATTTTTCATTTTTTTGTACGAATGCCAAACCTTCTGAAAAATGCCAAATAAAATCATACTCAAAGGGAAGGATTATTTTTCCTGCTGTGTCAATAACCCCATATTTACCGTTTTGTCTTGCTCTTGCCACGTTCTCTGTAAATCTTTCAATAAAATCATATTGAATGGGAATAATCACATCACCTGTTTTATCAATATAACCGTATTTATCATTTTGCTCCACTCTTGCCAAACCTTCTGAAAAATTCCAAACAAAATCATATTGCATGGGAATAACTATTTTTCCTGTTTTATCAATAAACCCCCATTTGCCGTTTTGCTCCACACTTGCCAAGCCCTCTGAAAAGCTCCAAACATAATCATATTGAACAGGGGTAACCACTTTACCTGTTTTATCAATAAAACCGTATTTGCCATTTTGTTCTACGATTGCCAAATTATCTTTTAAACAATCAACAAAATCATACCCTGATACCTTTGGCGTTTCACACGCCAAAGCAGATAAGGGCAAAAGAGATAGGGCGATGATAAGGGGGTTTAGAAGTTGTTTCATGATTTTATCCTTAGTTAGTTAATGCGTTTGCCTGTTTTGTCGACATAAAAGGTTTCGCCGTTTAATGAGACTTCGGCTTTGCCATTTTCAAATCCCCAAGAAACGTAGTCGTATTGAAAAGGTATGGCTATTTTGCCTGTTTTATCAATAAAGCCATATTTGTTATCTAATTCTACAACAGCCAAACCATTAACAAAAAGACCAGCAATCTGATATTTAAAGGGGACAATCACTTCGTCTGTTTTATCAATAAATCCCCATTTGTCATTTTGTTTAACGCTTGCCAAACCTTCTGAAAAATGCCAAGCATCATCATATTGAATAGGAATAACGATTTTGCCTGTTTTATCAATATAGCCATATTTATTATTTTGTTCTATGATTGCTAAGTCTTCTGAAAAATAGCCGACAAAATCATATTGAGCAGGGATAACCACGTTACCTGTTTTATCAGCAACACCTTGTTCGCCCTGTTGCCATACTGTCGCCAAACCACCCTGCAAGCAACCAACATCATACCCCACCACCTGTGGTCTTTCACACGCCAAAGCGGATAAGGGCAAAAGAGATAGGGCGATGAGAAGGGGGGTTAGAAGTTTTTTCATAATTTTATCCTTTTAATCAATGCGTTTGCCTGTTTTGTCTATATGAAAGATTTCGCCATTTAGTCTCACTGGGGCTTTGCCATTTTTAAAATCCCAAGCATAATCATATTGAATAGGAATAACAATATTGCCTGTGTTATCAATATATCCTCTCTTGTAATTTTGTTGTGCGATTGCCAAACCTTCTAAAAATTCCCCGATATAGTCATATTGAATAGGCACAACCACCCTGCCTGTTTTGTCAATATGTCCCCATTTGCCTTCTTGTTCTACATTTGCCAATCCTTCTGAAAAGCTCAAAACATTATCATAATGCATGGGAATAATGATTTGACCTGTTTTATCAATAAAACCCCATTTACCGTTTTGCCCTATGCCTGCCAATCCTTCTGAAAAATCCCAAGCATCATCATATTGAATGGGAATAACCACTTCACCTGTTTTGTCAATAAAACCCCATTTGCCGTTTTGCTTTACATTTGCCAATCCTTCTGCAAAAGACCAAGCATCATCATATTGAATGGGAATAACCACTTTACCTGTTTTGTCAATAAAGCCATATTTATTATTTTGTTCTACGAGTGCCAAGCCTTCTGAAAAACTGCGAGCATAATCATATTGAACAGGAATAACCACTTTGCCTGTTTTGTCAATAAAACCGTATTTGCTGTTATTTTTTGCAACCGCCAATCCGTCTTGCAAACAACCAGCTCCATCATACCCCGTTACCTTTGGCATTTCACACGCCAAAGCAGATAAGGGTAAAAGGGATAGGGTGATGATAAGGGGGGTTAGAAGTTTTTTCATGGTTATCGCCAATTAAGATAAGTTAGGAAAAAATAAGAGAAATCCTCCCTATCTTAGCGGATTTTGGGATAAGAGACAAGCCAAAATGTACCCACAAAAAACCCTGCCAATGGACAGGGTTTTGGGGTGTTTTAAGGCTTCTTTTTAATCAGCTTCTTAACGTCTGCTCGTCCGCCTTAACGACCACGCTCGGCTTTAATGGCATAAGTGGGGCGACTAGGGCGACTTTTAGGACTTCATCAATGGTCTCAACCGCTTGAATGGTCAAGCCTTCTTTGACGTTGTCAGGAATGTCGGCAAGGTCAGGCTCGTTGGCTTTGGGGATAAGCACGTGCTTGATACCGCCACGATGAGCGGCGAGCAGTTTTTCTTTTAGACCGCCGATTTTTAGCACCTTACCACGCAAGGTAACTTCCCCCGTCATGGCGATGTCGGCACGAATGGCAATGCCTGTAAAGGCGGATACCAAAGCGGTGGTCAGAGCGATACCTGCGGACGGGCCGTCTTTTGGCGTGGCACCTTCGGGCATATGCACATGAATGTCGGTGTCTTTAAACTTATCATAGCTGATACCAAAGCGTTCGCCCCCTGCTCGCACCACGCTCATGGCGGCACGGATAGACTCTTTCATGACATCGCCAAGCGACCCTGTAAAGACAAGCTCGCCCTTGCCCTGCATGGTGGCGGTCTCAATGGTCAGTAGCTCACCGCCTACCGAAGTCCACGCAAGCCCTGTAATCCGCCCAATCTCTGGCTCTTTTTCGGCAAGCCCAAAGTCAAAGGGCTTAACACCCAGATAATCAGCGATGTTGTCGTCCGTTACCGATAACGGCTCAATTTTTGTGCCTTTTTTGGGCTTAATGCCATAAGTCTCAACTTGCGAACGCACCGCTTTACGGCTGATTTTGTTAATCTCACGCTCCAAATTACGCACGCCTGCTTCACGAGTGTAGTGGCGGATAATGCTAAGCACCGCATCATCGGTAATATCCAGCTCATCTTTACCAAGCCCGTTTTGTTCTAGGGCTTTGGGGGTAAGATAATTTTGGGCGATGTTCATTTTTTCGTCTTCGGTGTAGCCGGGCAAGCGAATGACTTCCATACGGTCAAGCAGGGCTGGCGGTATGTTCATGCTGTTGGCAGTACAGATAAACATCACCTCCGACAAATCCAAATCCAAGTCAAGATAATGGTCATTAAAGCTGTTGTTTTGAGACGGGTCAAGCACTTCTAGCAAGGCAGACGCAGGGTCGCCACGATAGTCCTGTGCCATTTTGTCAATCTCATCAAGCAAAAACAGCGGATTTTTCACTTCTACTTTTGCCAAGGACTGCACGATTTTGCCCGGCATCGCTCCGATATAGGTACGTCTATGCCCACGAATCTCAGCTTCATCACGCACCCCGCCCAACGCCATACGCACAAACTTACGTCCTGTGGCACGAGCGATGCTCTCGCCAAGCGATGTTTTACCAACCCCTGGCGGCCCGACTAGGCATAGGATAGGGCCACGCAGTTTTTTGACACGAGATTGCACTGCTAGGTACTCAACAATGCGGTCTTTGACATCATCTAGTCCGTAGTGGTCTTTGTCTAGGGTTTCTTTGGCTTTATTTAGGTCAATAGACACCTTGCTTGCTTTTTTCCATGGAGTGTCTAGTATCCACTCCACATAGCCACGCACGACAGATGCCTCTGATGAGCTTGGGGGCATTTGCTTTAACTTTTTAAATTCGGTTTCGGCTTTTTTGCGGACATCGTCAGGCAAGTCAGCTTCTTTTAGGCGTTTTTCAAGCTCGCCATCTTCTTCGTCTGTTCCGTCATTTAAATCGGACAGCTCGGATTTAATCGCTTTCATTTTTTCATTTAAAAAATACTCACGATGATTATTTTCCATTTGCTTACGCACGGTTTCTTGGAGTTCATTTTCAAGCGACTGCTCGGCATGATTGCTCACAAAAAACTCGGTCAGCGTGTGGTAATAATCCATGATGTCGCCATTTTCAAGCAATGTTTGTTTCTTGTCAAGGGGCATGGACACCCGAGTGGCGATAAAGTACATGAGTTCGGTCAAGTCGCTAATCTTGCCTGCCACACGGGTAATCTCACGCCCGTTGCGTAAGTTTTCTTCGGCAAAGTTGGCAAAGAAATCCATCAATACCTTTTTGTGAGCGTCTTTGTCATCATCGCTGAGCGTGTCGGTAACAGCCTGTTCATGAAACACCGCCACAAAAGCGTTATGTGTCTCATCAATATCAACGCCTGCCACTTCGGCACGAGTCTGTCCTTCGATGAGTACTTTTAGGCAGTTTTCGTCAGCGTCGTGGGGCATGGTGCTAATGACCCTGCACACCGTGCCAAAGCGGTAGAGATTGTCGGTGTTAATCTCTTCTGACAGCGAGTCTTTTTGTGAGACCACAAGCAGATGACCATCAAAGCTCTCATCGGCAAGCTGTATGGCGTTAATGGACTGCTCACGCCCCACAAATAGGGCAATTTGCATGTGCGGATAGACCACGACATCACGCACGGCAAGTAGGGGTAAGGTTTGGTTATCAGACATGATAAACTCCAAATAAATTCTTATAATGTCAGCCTGTTATGGTGGCAGGCGTGGCAAATTGCAAGGCGATTGGGTGTTTTTCTGATAAAATGAGAGATAATTTGCCTAAATATTAGTCATATTGACCGTCCAAAGTACGCTTGTCAATATAAAAAGAATTTGCTATATTACAGTCAATTTAATGAATTAATATATGAATTTTAAAATTCAAATTAAAAAGGAAAAAACCATGCAAATCATTAATAAACCAACATCGGCTTATGTCGGTGCATCTTGGGCGGTGCTGGGTGTGGGTGTGCTTGGCTTTTTGGTCGGTCTGTGGAATGCTGAGATGATGTTAAACGAAAAGGGCTATTATTTTGCGGTGTTGGCATTGGGGCTGTATGCGGCGATTAGCCTACAAAAGACCATTCGTGATAAAGCAGAAAATATCCCTGTATCGGGCATTTATTATGGCATTAGTTGGCTGGCGTTGGGGCTTGCGGTACTGCTCATGACGGTGGGGCTATGGAACGCCACTTTGCTACTTAGCGAGAAGGGTTATTATTTTATGGCGTTTACCTTGTCGCTCTTTGCCGTGATTACCATTCAAAAGAACATTCGGGATTTGCAAGCGGTTAAGGAGCATGAAAATCCTTATGAGCAGGGTGATGTCTTTTTGGAAAAAGATGTTTTTTCAAAGGAAAAAGAGTAAGTGTTTTTAGCTCCTATCTTTTCGCCAAAATATGTAAATACCGTCCCATTTGCCAAAAAGGGTGGGTTTGGGAATAGTTAAGCTCCATCGCCACGACATCATCAGGGTTATTGTGTCCGCCACGTTTGAGTGGGGCATAATCAGAGAATACCCGTATCCCCGACTGGCAAAGGGTGGTATAGCCCCTGTCATCAAGCCATGACTTGACCGTGTCATAAGCGACTGGGTTGTTTGGGGTTAGGCTTTTGTTGTCGGCAGGTTTGGGGCGTGCTAATTGATAAAAATTACCCATGATAAGGTTACGATAAATCATGCTGGCAGGATTATAAAAGCACAACGACAAATAACCATCATCGGCTAAAAACTCATCAAAAAACGCCATAATCTTGGCAGGTTCGCCCAGCCATTCTAGGACGGCATGGCATAGGATTAGGTCAAATTTTTGTCCTTTTAAAAGGTGTGTGAGTTCTTGATAAGGAGCCACGATAAAGCGGGGCAAAACGTTAAGCTCACAAGCGGTGGCTCGGGCTTTTTGTATCATCTCATCGGATATGTCGCTGATAGTTACATCATGACGTGTGGCAAGGTTTAGGCTAATCTGGGCAAGTCCTGCCCCTACGTCCAGCACCCGAAGCGGACGGTCGGGTAAATGCTCGGATAAATCCCGCTCCAACACGGCAAGGCGGATTTGACCCTTTAGACCGCCATAGACTTTTTTGGCAAAATGGTCGGCGATGTCATTAAAATTACGGTCATTAAAATGGGGGTGGGGGATGGGCTGATTCATGATAAAAAATAATTTGGCAAATGGGTTTGGCGTGTTATAATGGCTAAGTTTTGCCTTGATGATACCGCCTTGTTGGGCGTCATTGTATCAAGTGGCGACCACTTTTTAAAGTTATTTTATAAGTAAATTTTAAACCAAATTTGAGATAAGCCATGAAAACGTTTAACCATTTAGCCTGTGTGTCTGCCGTTGCCCTTGCATTGACTGGCATGGTCGGTTGCACCAAAAAAGACAGCCCCGAGCCACAGGCACAGGCAGACATTGAAGTTGCCACCCCCGAAGTGGTCGACCGTCCTGCCGTGGTCTGTGATGACATCAGCCTAAAAAACCGTGTCGTCAGCCTTGTGCGTGATGAGCTTTATACCGCATCTGTGCGTGGACTGGGCAATGGGGCGAGTGATGAGCTGTCATTGCAGTTAAAGGCACGCCTGTCGGGGCTAGACATAGACTTACAAAACATCAGCGAAGTCGGTGGCGAGTGCCGTGGACAGCTTCATGTTGTCCTGCCCAGCCAAGAGATTGAGACTGCCAATAAGACATTTAGCGGGGCAGGCGTGACAAGCCTAGAAGAACAAGCCATCGAAAAAGACGTGAGTCTCATGGGTGGCAATCGTCTGGTGGGGGATTTTGTATTCCAAGTGGATGGCGAAGCACTTGCCATTGATAACAATACGCCCGTCATCGCACTGGCGTCTGAGACCATGGCGACAGCGGTGCGTTCGATGAATCGCCAAAACCAAGCCAATGCCAAACGTGAAACCGCCCGCATCGGTCAAGAATCAAGTGACATCATCCCCGCCCCAACGGTACAAATCCGCCCTGTGGAGCTACCACCACTGCCCCAAGTTCCCACACCCGAAGAAGCCATTTTACAGCCCGAAGATGTCCCAAGTGGCGTGCCACAAACCGTGGAACCCAAAGCAGAGCCCAAGACAGAGCCAAAAGCGGATTTGCAAGCTCAAACAGAGTCCAAGCCAACAGCCGAACCTAAAACCGAGCCTAAACCTGAACCTGAACCCAAACCCGAGCCTAAGTCAGAAAAGCCCGCCAGTAACGAGATTACCATCGTTGAGACGGATGAGACTTACTAATCTTTTGTGATAAGGTAAAAGACGGCAAATACCCCAAAGCGATTTGGGGTATTTTTTGTGGTGCTTTTTAAAGTCAAATATTCATCGCATTTTATAAATACGGTTATCAATGGTAGGTACGCCCTAATAACACCCATAAATGTCAAGGGTGAGTGTGCTTGATGAGTTTGCCTGTGGCGTCATAAAAATAAACCCCGTCTTTTTTAATGGCTTTGATGTATCGTGGGTCATCATCCATATCAAGGTCGGATGCAAGACCTGTCAAAAATGAATAAATAACGTCATATTCAAAAGGCAATATCACGTTGCCAGTGGTGTCTATTAGCCCTACTTGACTACTTGATTGATAAAAATCAGGAGCGATGATAAAAAAATCCTTTCCTTGAAATACATTAATGTCATCCCTAAAAATCTCATGCTCATCGGGGTAGGTTAATTCAAAAATTTTTTCGCCTTGACTGTTGTATAAATAAGACGTGTTGCCCATCACTGCATTAAAAAACATATCGCCACTGTCACTTTTAACCATATAAATGACGTTGTATTTAAAATCAATCACGGTTTGATTATTTAAATTGATGATGCCATATTTGCCATTTTTATATAAACCTGAAAACCCTTGATAAAACATGACTGGGTTGTCATACATGGGTGTGATGATTTCATGACCGTGCGCGTCTATCACGCCATACAGCCCGTCTTTTTCGACAGTAAATACATCATCATATCCATTGATGATGTTATCATAACGCCCAAATGGCACAATCATTCTGCCTTTGCTATCAACCAAGGCGTATTGCATTCTTTTATCAATGACCATTGCAATATCAGACTCATCGTCTGCCTTTAACTCGTCTAAGCCGTCAAGGTCTAAGGTGGTAATGACAAAAGACTGGGAGCTGACATCGGTGGCGATGTCTTGTAAGATTTTGGGAGTATGGATTTCGTGGTAAATATTATCTAGCAATAATTTGCCGTCTTTGTCTATCATGCCCAAAGGGTAGGGGGCTTGACCAAAAGGGGTCTGGACATAATTACCAACCCGAGCAAGTCCTTGGTGGTTTGGGCATTCTACAAATTCAAAATCAGCAGTAGGCTTCATGCAGGGTTCTGTATTTTGCAGTAGCACATGGTCAAAATGTACGCCATATAACACAACGTCTTTGACATTATCCAAGGTCTTGATATCGGATAAATCATTTGGGTTATAGACATTGACTGCCGATGCACACATGGCATAGCCAAGTAATGCCAATGGTAAATATCTCATGTGATGACCTTGGTTAATTTTTGGTAAATTATAGCACTTTCCCCCAAATTCTGCTATGATAAAGACTTTTATTTACACCAGTTACCCAAAAGGCACACCATGAGCGATTTACACCTTTATAACACCCTATCGGCACAAAAAGAGCGGTTTGTTCCTATCCATGACGGCAAAGTGGGTATGTACGTCTGTGGCATGACGGTGTACGATTATTGTCATATCGGACACGCTCGGGTCATGGTGAGTTTTGACGTGATTTATCGTTGGTTGTCTCGTTATTTTGAGGTGAACTACGTCCGCAACATCACCGACATTGACGACAAAATCATCAAACGAGCAAACGAAAACGGCGAAACCATTGGCGAGCTGACCGAGCGTTTTATTAGTGCCATGCACGAAGATGCCGACCGTTTGGGGTGCTTACGTCCGACCAGCGAACCCAAAGCAACCGACCACATTCCGCAGATGCTGGATATGATAAATACCTTAGAGTCCAAAGACTTAGCCTATCAAGGGGCAAGTGGCGATGTGTATTATAAGGTGGCAAATTTCCCCGACTATGGCAAGCTATCCAAACGCAAACTTGCCGATATGCAAGCAGGGGCAAGGGTGGAGACGGTGGACGATAAGGACAATCCTTTTGATTTTGTGCTGTGGAAATCCGCCAAACCGTCCGAACCGCATTGGCAAAGTCCGTGGGGCTTGGGTCGCCCTGGTTGGCACATTGAGTGCAGTGCGATGAGTACCTGCTGTTTGGGCGAGAGCTTTGACATTCATGGCGGTGGGCATGATTTGCAGTTTCCGCACCATGAAAACGAGATTGCCCAAAGCGAAGGGGCGACAGGCAAACCCTACGCCAACAACTGGCTACACGTTGGTTTTGTCAATGTGGACGGCGAAAAAATGAGCAAATCCTTAAACAACTTCTTTACCATTCGTGAAGTGTTGCAGGATTTTCATGCCGAGACCATTCGCTTTTTTATCCTATCTAGCCATTATCGTAGTCCGATTAACTTCTCTGATACCGCCCTAAAAGAAAGCCATACCGCCTTATCACGCCTATATCACGCCCTAAAACCGTTTGATGTGGTAGGCACGGACGAGACAGCGTGGGGAAGCGAGTACGGGCAAGCCTTTGTGCGTGCGATGAATGACGACTTTAACACCGCCCAAGCGGTGAGTATCTTGTTTGAGATTGCAGGCGAGATAAATAAAGCGGTCAAGGCAGGCGACACAGCAAGTGGGCTACAATTTGCCGTGATATTAAAGACCTTAGCAAGCGTGCTAAATATCGCCCAAACCGCCCCCCAAGCCTTTTTGCAAGCCCAAATTGGCGATGAGAGCATTTCTGAAAGTGAGATTTTGGCGATGATTGATAAACGCAAACAAGCCAAAGCCGATAAGGATTTTGCCCTTGCCGACCAAATCCGTGCCGAGCTAAAAGAAAAAGGCGTGGAGCTAGAAGACAGCAGGGCAGGGACAAGCTGGCGGAGAATTTAGATTATTTTTGAGTTTGGTAGGGTGCGTATTACGCACCCTACGTTCAACTAATGAGGCAGAGGCAACCAAGCAACCAATTAAGCAATAATGGAAGTAGTGATTGCTTTTGTGGGGACAGAATCACCAATACTGCCGGTGGTTAGCCAAACAACATTTAACCCTATGCACTGCAAACGAATCCAAACAAACAAGGCAACACTATTTATCATTAAATCAAACCTAAGCATTCCAATGCTACTATTAAATTCACAAGGTATAACTTGGATGGTTTTTATCATCCATGATAATCAAAGATGAAGAGATGGGTAGCAATTATGTTTATGGGTATAACGGTGCAGGCTATTGTTCATCCCATTAATGTAGCCCCTACAACCAACATTAATATAAATGAGCTTAGGTAGAATCATGCTAAAATCTCACCATCTTATAGGAATGATTGCTATCACTCTTGCAATAACTAGCTGTGAGAAAAAACCCTATTCTCCACCACAAGAAACCAAAGAAGAGACAAAAGCAAGATACGACAAATTACTCGCTTGCAAACCTGACAAACCCTTATCCAAAGGTGAGCTGTATGAAAAAGCCATGGTGCAGTATTGGCAGAAAAAAACTGATTATGCGTTTCGTGCAGATTATAATGCTTATGAATCTGAGATGGAAAAACCTAAACTATATCGCAATAAGCTAGCAGGTAATGAATACCAATTCAAATGTGGATTAACTTATCACGCAGACGGCACACCTGACAAGGTTACTAATGATATCTGCTATCCTTATCAAGTGTATCAATTTGATGATTTAAATGATTTTTATTTTGGTGATGACAAAGAATCAAAAAATAAAAATATTTATGATTTTATTAAAAATAATAATGCCCAAGTCTATCGTTGGGATAAACAACCACCCATTTATACAAAAGAACATTATAATAAAGATGTGGATTTTATGGTGAGACACTCCATTGATAGAGTTCGTATTTACCCCAAAGATTGTTGCAAGCTTCTTAATTATCAAGAAGTTTTAAGTCAAGAAAAAAATGGGGTTTTTTATTATAGCGGCTGGAGTCGAAGTTTGGTTTCCAAAGAACATTTATCAAAACATCATTTTTTATCCATCAAAACCATTGAGACTAGATTTCACGATAACACTGTTGAAGATACGTATTTTTTGTACCCTATCACCCATTGTGGTAAAATTCTTTAGTTTTTCTTAATAACGGAGTCAATTATGGCAACTTTAAATGTGTATGGCAACTACGCAGAGCAAATGCTGTCCCTATATCTATGGGGACAGACCACACCACCAGCTCCATCAGAGCTTGCTGATGACAAGTGGATTCGCCCTAGCGATGCCGCAAGTACAGCAGTTTGGTAGGGTGCGTATTACGCACCCTATGTTCAACTAATTGATGATAATTTTGGATAGACTTGTAGAGGTAAATTGCAATTTACCCTTGCATGATTATCCAGTTTAGGTTATTTGGTTATATGGTAAAAGGTGCGTATTACGTACCCCTATGCTTAACTATCACTCACAAATAAATCATGACAAAACCCATTTATAAACAAATTATTACCTATATCATCGCCTTGTTATTGGCGGGTGGTAGTGCATTTTTGGCAAATGATGTGATGACATTTGGCGGACTGATGGTGTTGGGTGTGATGATGTTTGTGATGACTGCTTATATTGTCTTTGCCAAAGAAGCCAAAAAGGTCGCTGACGGTATTTTTGCCGTGCTGTTTTTTATGGTGGGGTTTTGGGTGTTTTGGTTTGGTGGTACTTTATTTGGCTCTAACTGCTTTATCGATGATGCTGGAATACAACGCTGTGTCATGCCAACTGCTCATATGTTGGTAGGGTTTGTTATTGCATTTATCGCCACGCCTTTGTCTTGGCGGTTTTATAAAGCCAAACGCACTCAAAGAAATGAAATGATATGGCTGTTGGCGATAATGGTTGGTTGGGCGATGGGGCTATTGATAAATGTGTTGGGGGGTGTAGTGGTTTATTATTTAGTGATATTAATTTATGTCATTGTCTGTGGGTGATTTTAATGCATAAAACCGAATAATAAAAACCTTAATTTTCAATATCTATTTGGCTATTAAAAATTTGATACAGCTCGTCTTTCTTTTTTGGGTCCGGTATTTCATCTAATAAATCTTTTGATTTTTGAATATACGCCACATTTCCAGCGTTTATTTCAGCCAGATAGTAAGATAATATTTCTTTTGGGTTGTCTTTTTTGTTATAGTTATTTTTCTTAATTTCTTCTTTTGCTTTTTTGGCAATATGAGAAAAGCAATTTGTTACCTTATCATTGTCGTAATCATTGATTTTCATGAGTTGGCATTTATAAATAAGTAGCCAATGATCGGGGTTATCCCTAAGAACTTCATCAATAAAATCTATGGCTTTATGAACATCTGTTAATGCATATATTTGCAATAATGCTTTGTACTTTTCATTCTTATCATTCATGCGATTTGCTTCTGGCACCAAGTCCAACAATAACCTTTTCGTTTTTTCGTTATCATCAATGACACCATTTATTGCGACGTCATTTATTTTTTGTATGACATAATGGTCGTATTCGTCTGTACTGGCAACATTAATTTCCGAAATGACATGATGTTCAGTTTTATCATAACCGCAAGATAACAATGAAGTCATTAATATTGCTACAATAATAAATTTCATTATATTTTCTCCGTATTTATATAAAATTCATATATGGCAGGGCTTGCGATGGGAGATATCCAATAAACTTTAAAATTACTACAAATGCAATGATGTTTGGATGTGGGGGCGTGCTAAGCACACCTTGTGTAGTAATGCCATCAAAGGATGTGTCTTTTTATGGGATGCAGTTCTTGAGACTGATAGCCTTAACCACCATCAACGATTAAACCGAATCACAGGCTGTCTGCTTGGGTCGCAGTCGCCATCACGCACATCTATTACCTTGGTGTCATCGGGGATAAAGGTGTGGGCGGCACAACGATTGCCAAAGGTTTTTTCAAAGCGTTGTCCGTTTTGTTCAAGCGTGGCACAGACGGGAATGTATTCCATGGTGCAGTGTCTGATGGGCATGGCAAGTTTTGGCAGGGTGGATGAATCTGGCTCTGCCGTATCGGTGGCGATGGGTTCGGTGGGGGTCGCTGTTGGCGTGGCACAGGCGGTCAGCAGTAATGGACAAAGTAGAACAAGGTATTTCATGGGTTCTCCTAGGGCAAATGTTGATTGTTGTGTTTGATAGGGTATTTTATATGATAAGTCGTCCTACTCTCAACTTTATTTTATAACTCTTTGATAAATATGGATTAATACAATAATTCACAAAAAATATTTGCCAAATCGGATAATCTGGCGTATAATGCACCGCTAATTTTACACGCACAAACCGATACACAATGCTAAAACGAACAAGCAACCGTATATCCACTAAAACGAACAAGCAACCGTATATCCAAAGGCTAGGCAGATGACTGCTTAGCCTTTTTCGGTTTTTTGATGTGTATTTTTATTCATTTTTTGCCATAAGGGGCTGTTATGTTAAGACTAAGTTATGAAGCACTGACCTTTGATGATGTATTGCTACTACCTGCTTATTCAGAAGTGTTACCCAAAGATGTGAGCCTATCCACTCGCCTGACCCGTGAGATTAACCTAAACTTGCCAATCCTATCGGCGGCAATGGACACCGTTACCGAATCAAAAATGGCAATCGCCATGGCACAGCTTGGCGGTATGGGTATTATCCACAAAAATATGGACATCTCCCGTCAAGCCAGCCGTGTCCGCCATGTCAAAAAATTTGAAGCAGGCACCGTTGCCGACCCCATTACCGTAAGCCCTGACACAAGCGTGGGTGAGCTACTTCGTATCACGCACGAAAACAACATCTCAGGCGTGCCTGTGGTGGACGACAACCGTCAAGTGGTGGGGATTGTAACGCACCGTGATTTGCGTTTTGAGACCAATCTTGACCAACCTGTCAAAAACGTGATGACCCCAAAAGACAAGCTCGTTACCGTCAAAGAAGGCGAATCTACCGAGAACATCAAACGCTTACTGCACACGCACCGTATTGAAAAAGTGATTGTGATTGATGATGAATTTCGCCTAAAAGGGCTGATTACTGTCAATGATTTTAGCAAAGCCGAAAACAACCCGAACGCCGCCAAAGACGCCCAAGGTCGCTTGCGTGTGGGGGCGGCAGTCGGTACAGGGGCGGACACCGAAGCCCGTGTGGAAGCGTTGGTGGAAGCGAACGTGGACGTGATTGTGGTGGATACCGCTCACGGGCATAGTCGTGGCGTGATTGATAAAGTCGCCTTTGTCAAGAAAAAATACCCCCATATCCAAGTCATTGGCGGTAACATTGCCACAGGCGATGCCGCCCTCGCCCTGCTTGACGCTGGGGCGGACGCTGTCAAAGTGGGTATCGGGCCTGGCTCTATCTGTACCACTCGTATCATTGCAGGCATTGGCGTGCCACAGATTAGTGCCATTGACAACGTGGCAAGTGCCTTACAAGAGCGTATTCCGCTCATCGCTGACGGTGGTATCCGTTTTTCTGGCGACATGGCAAAGGCTTTGGCGGCAGGGGCAAGCTGTATCATGGTGGGCGGACTCTTAGCAGGGACAGAAGAAGCCCCTGGGGAGATGGAGCTGTATCAAGGTCGCTACTATAAGGCATATCGTGGCATGGGGTCGCTTGGGGCGATGAGCGGACAAAATGGTTCATCTGACCGTTATTTTCAAGATGCCAAAGAAGGCGTGGAAAAACTTGTTCCAGAAGGCATTGAAGGGCGTGTGCCATACAAAGGCTCGGTAACAGGCATCATCAATCAGCTCGCTGGCGGTCTGCGTTCGTCCATGGGCTATACAGGCTGTGCGACCATCGAAGAGCTACGAACTAAGCCACAGTTTATTAAGGTAACATCGGCAGGTATGAAAGAGTCGCACGTTCATGATGTGCAGATTACCAAAGAAGCTCCAAATTATCGTCAAAGTTAATCAAACTTATCAAAGCTAATTTGCAAGATGATAAAAATCCGCTCAATCAAGGTTGGGCGGATTTTTGTTATAGTGTATATATCTCGTACATAACCCACACCGCCCCAATCGCCATAACCGTCCAATATACTTTGGCGGTTGATGTCATGCGTTCGTCATTGCCGATATAAAACGGCTCATAACGTGGCACGGTTGTGCCTTTATGAATTTGCTTGATGAGTGCAAAAATCTCTTTTTCATTGATGAGTGTTTGCTCATAACGGCAAGTGGTTAATGCCAAATGTTCATTATCGCCCGTCTTTAAGCTGATGTCCATGCGATACACCAGAAGTCCAGAACGGTGATTTTCTTGAATGTGTAACGACAAATCCGCAATGTCATCAAACTCTATGAATTTATCATTAAAAATACCCCGTCCAATGATATAGTCTTTATCAATGATAAGCATGGGCTTTTTGATGATTAAATTTTTTAAAAAGATAATCAGAAAAAACAACCAAAACAAACCTGATAATAAAATAACCCCATTGATAAACCAACTACCAACATCAGATAACACATACCAAAAACAATAAGTCGCCCCGATACAAACGACAAGCATAAAGAATTGTATCACAAGAGAGCGTTGAGTGGGATATAGATATAGGGGCAAGCGAAAATTAACCATGGTGTTTTACCGTCATTTCATCAAACCCACAACAACCAACATCAGCACCACAAAACCAATCATAAATAACCCCCATGTTGTCATGCGGTCATGAATGTCCATATCAAAATCTGCAAACGTGGGCGGTATGTTGCCTTGATGAATTTGATTAATAAGGTGAAAGATTTCTTTTTCATTTATTAGCACTGTTTCATATTTCATACTTCTAATAGGTAGGTGTAATTTTTTGCCAGTGTTTAATAAAATGACGATATGCCAATGTTTCACGTCTTTATGAGTATGATAATCCAATTCTAACGAGCGAATGTCTTTAAAAGCAATGGTGTTATTTTTATTGAACAATCTTTTTAATAATCCATGTCCGCCACTAATGCGATAACGGGTAATCACTAAGGCAGGCGTGGGATTGATTAAAGAAATGACACATACCAAAACAATCAAAACCCCAAAAACCATGGATAAAATCGAGATGGTAATCATAAACCAGTCATCGGTAGTGGTGTTCATCGTTTGCCCAATCCAAATCATCGCACCGCCAAAAGCCAAAGAAAATAGCAAAAATTTATTGGAATAATAAAGCTCTATCGGTAGGGGGAGTTTATCGCTCATGCTTGTTTAATTCCCATAACAATCGCCAATAATAGCATGCTTGTCATCAAGACAATCATAAATAAACCGCCCACATTGACTCTGTCAAAAATGCCCATTTTTGTCGTGGGAATGATTAAAATATCTCGACCCTGATGGGCTTGATTGATTAGGTCAAATAGCTGTTTTTCATCAAGATGTAAATGATTGTGGCGATAGGCACTCAAAGATATCTTTTGTGTGTCATTGCCGTGATGAATTTGTATGTACCAAAATTTAAAATCACGATAGCTTTGATAATCCAATATGCCAACATCTTGGTTGTGGGCTTGAATGTCCCTAAAATAAATGGCTTGCTGTGTGATGTGAAAAAATGAAATGTGGTCTTTATCAATGACAAAGAAAGGCTCGTCTCTGACCACTTTAAAAAACTGATAAAAAGCAAAACCCAAAGCAATCAAAAATAAAATGTCAAATAAAATTCTGATAAAAAATTCATCTTTGGCAATCCAAAATCCCAAAGCAAATAATACCGCCAAAAAAATATAAAACACAATCAATACCCAATGTACTCGCTTTTTGGGATATAAGATTAGGGGCAGGGGAATTTTATCGCTCATGGTTATGTCTGGGATCATTTATAATGTCATCATAAGGGCGAATAATTATATCCGCCCCTAACAATCTTTTTGAGATACCATTGATTTTCAAACATCATTAACACTACTTTTTAATCCCTGTATATTTTTCAAAATTCTCGGCATAATCATCGATATTATCACTAAGCATTTTTTGGTATTGCTTGGTATAAAAGGCGATGATGTCCGCTTTTTCTTTGGCAAAATCCGACCCCTTGACAAAACCAATGCTCGCTGCCGACACCGCAAAACGAGCAGCAGCATAAGTCAAAGACGCTGCCACTTGCCCTGCGTGGGAGTTTGGCGATAATTGGCTGTTGGCAAGGGTGATGACGCTGTCCGCCCGTTCAAAAAAAGCGTTGGCATTTTGGGGGAGTTCGGCGGTGTTATTGGTCATTTGTTCATTAAGGTTTGACATAAGATTTCCATAAGGTTGATAAAAAATTAACAAAAGCCAGTTTTTGGCTGGCTTTTATAGGGCGTGTTGAACTTTGGTATTTGCAATAAAAAATGAGAAAAATCGCACGTTTTTCAAGGAAAAAACGCAGGTTGATAGTCATTCTATCAGACAAGTTTTTGACGATGAAAAACAAGATTTAGCCATTTTTCATGCAAAAATTGATTGAAATCATCAAATTTTCATCTTATTTTATAAAATGTTATCAATGTTCAACACGCCCTAGATAAAGAACTTTAAATTACCACAAATTTATAATATGTGGGTGTAGGGACGTGCTGAGCACGTCCTATAAATCGCTATATCATCAAGGGCGTGTTCAACACGCCCCTACAAAGCGTGTGGCAAACATCAAATTCGTTAGATGTATTTTAGCAAATCACCAATTCGTATCCGCTTTAATCGCTTCTACTTTATCGGTTTTTTCCCAAGTAAAGGCATTGTCCGTACCATGTCGCCCAAAATGCCCATAACTTGCCGTGATTTCGTACATGGGTTGCAATAAATCCAGCATACGAGTGATACCATAGGGGCGTAGGTCAAAATGGGTGCGGATAAGGCGGATAATCTCATCATTAGACACCTTGCCTGTATTAAAGGTATTGACCGAGATAGAAGTCGGCTCTGCCACACCAATGGCATAAGACACTTGCACTTCAATGCGGTCGGCAAGCCCTGCGGCTACCAAGTTTTTGGCAACATAACGCCCTGCATAGGCGGCACTTCTGTCCACCTTAGACGGGTCTTTACCAGAAAACGCACCGCCCCCATGACGAGCCATACCGCCATAAGTATCCACAATGATTTTACGTCCAGTCAGACCTGCGTCCCCCACAGGCCCGCCGATGACAAATTTGCCCGTTGGGTTGATGTGGTATTTTGTGCCTGCGTGGAGCAGATCAGCAGGAATGACTTGTTTGATAATCTCTTCCATGACCGCTTCATATAGGTCGGCTTGACTGATGCTTGGGTCGTGCTGGGTGGATAGTACCAACGCATCTACCGCTAGTGGGCGATGATTGTCATCATAGCGTAGGCTTACCTGTGCCTTAGCGTCTGGGCGTAGCCATGAGAGCGTGCCGTTTTTACGCAGTTCGGCTTGGCGTTCCATTAGGCGGTGCGACAGCTGAATCGGGGCAGGCATTAAAACATCGGTTTCATTGGTCGCATAGCCAAACATCAACCCTTGGTCGCCCGCCCCTTGCTCTTCGGGGCGTTGTCTGTCCACGCCTTGGGCAATCTCGGGCGACTGCTTGCCAATCATGTTAATGACCGCACAGCTTGCCCCGTCAAAGCCCAAATCGCTATGGTTATAGCCAATTTTATTGACCGTACGGCGGACGATTGCTTCCACGTCAATGTTGGCGTGGGTGGTGATTTCGCCTGCCAGCACTACCGCCCCTGTTTTGGTTAGGGTTTCGCACGCCACACGAGCGTCCTTGTCTTGGGTCAAAATCTCATCAAGTATGGCATCTGAGATTTGGTCTGCCATTTTATCAGGGTGTCCTTCGGAAACGGACTCTGATGTAAATAATTGATAATTCATAAAAAATCACTTAAATAGATTAAAAAAACTTACGACATTCTGGTGGCTTTTCATCATTTACAACGTAAATCTAGGCTTGACAGAATGAGCAAAACTCTACATCGTAAGGCGAGAATATCTGGATTTTACATAGATATTTGGCGGAAAATTATACCCCATTTTGGCGGATAAATGTAAAAAAATAGATGAAAAAAATTTGGCAAACCATGAAAAATTTGGTAGTAGTCTAAAAAGTATGCTGAACTAGGTTTTCCGTTCACCCTGAGCCTGTCGAAGGGTAGGAAAACCGTTATGGTTCGACAAGCTCACCACGAACGGTTTTCCTTGTAGCATACTTTTTGAACCAGAACCAAAAATTTTATAGGGTTTGTTATTTTTCATTATTTTTCCATGATTTTTTCACAATCATACAAAGAGCAAGTGATTATAATACTACCAATTTTATCAACACAAAAAGGCATACTATGACACAAAAATATGACATGACTGAGCTTTGGTCAAAATGGACGGCATTGGTATGGTTAAATGCTATTCTTGGGTTGTTTCTTGGTGGTTTTTTGGATCTTAAATCATGGACGTATAATATAGGTATCTTTTTTGGTATTTGGGTATTTGTGCCAATCTATGTATTTTTGGATAAATATGCGTTGGATTATCAGTATGAACACCTTAGAAAATCTTTATGGATTAGCGTGCTTATTCGGGCGTTGATGCAATTTATAATGATTGTGGATATATTTTCAGGTGGGATAGCATTTGAATTGGTTGGCGGTATTATGGGTTTTAATATAAGTACTCACCCAACGAACATAGGATTTTTTGGAGCGTTTTTCTTGACGGTGGTAACAGGTGGGTTATTATCCGTTGTGGTGGCGATATTGACGGCGGTAATTATGGCAATGATGACGTTTGGTGATTATTTAAAAAATAATGGGGCTAAAAGATGAATAATATTTGGCTAAAATGGACAGGTCTGGTATGCTCCAATGCAATCGTTGGGTTTTTATTTTTGGGTGCTTTTGGGGGTTATTTTAGTAATTGGCTAGAGACATTAAGTTTGATATTGGGCGTATTGGTATTTGTGCCTATTTATGTGATGATAGATAAATATGCCTTAGCACATTATCCAACATTTAGCCTGATATTGCATGATATGGTTATGGGTAGGATTTTAATACAATTTAGTATTCTTACATAATTTGTGGTGGCTTTATTGGCGATAAAAATTTTAACGATGATAACAGGGTTTTATTATACGCCTTATTTTAAAGGTTTTATGCTGATGTTTATGTCGGGATTATTGGTATCTGTTTTTGTTTTAGGATTGTCGTGGATTATTTTTAAAATTAAAACCTAAAATCCTGATAATTGCGGGTATTTTTGCCTAATAAATTGATAAAATCATTTTCATCAACCACTTGGCTATTTTCTAATAATGTCAAATTATCCATAGAAAATAACGGATTTTTGTATATCGGATAAATCATTTTTAAAAATAATTTAGCAAAAAATAAAGGAATATTGATGATAAAAATAGGCTGTTTTTGATAAAAATTATTGGCTAGTATCTGTAAATAATATTTTAATAAAATGGGTGAGCCTACCATATTTATTATTCCATTTTTTTGAAAAGATAAAAGATGTAAAAACCCTAACGCCACATCATCAACATGAACAGGCTGTATGATAAAATGACCGCCATTAGGCAAAACCCAAATCGGTAGTTTGGCAAGTCTCAAAAACAGCTTGATGCTTGCTCCGCCTTGCCCAAACACCAAAGACGGACGAATGACCGTTACGCTAAAATCATCATCTGCCAATGCCAATAACGCCTTATCGCCACGCCCTTTACTGCCTACAAAAGCAATGGGCGAATGCTCGTCCGCTCCGAGTGCTGAGAGATTTAGCCAATGTTTTACACCATTTTGTTTGGCGATAGTGGCAAGGCAAACAGGCGTATGATGATGAATGTTTTCCATAAAGGCGGTATCATCACTCATCACGCCAACAGCGTTAATCACCACATCAATATCATCAAATAAATCAGGCGGTATGGTTGGACAATTAAAATCAAGCATTTTTGATGATAGGGTTTTGATATGATATAAGGGATTTTGACTTAATAAATCATTAATCTTTTTGCCAATAAATCCTGTATGACCGAATAATAAAATGTTCATGATTTTTTATGTTGATTTAATCGATCTTTTGGCGATAATTGACAAATACCATTATCGCATTCATTGATTTCTTGTACATTGCCAAACAGTTTGATGATAAGCCATTTTGGGATTTTGTGGCGGTATTTGGCAAATAAGGGATAGATAATGGCACTTAATGGCTTGATGATTGGCAAATGAAGCAGTTTTTTAAATTTGGTGTTGGCAGTTTGGTGCAAAAGTCGCACCGCTTTTATGCCTTTGTGCATGACATTATTATCATCTAATACGCATAAATAAGTCATGGCGGTTAATTCATCAATGCCATGCTTTTGTAATTCTGCCAAGCCGTCTTTTATGGCAATGATATGAATATCATCGCTTTTGATATGATAGGCTTCGGTACGACAAATGGGGCAAGTGTCATCATAATACATTTTAATCATAATTGATTCTCCAAAAAATAAATACTTTTGTCTTGAAACTCAAATCCCATAGAGAGTAATTGATTGGGAAAAACTTTTTGTCCGTCTATCAATAACGTTGCCATTTCGCCAAGCAATAATGATAAAAACCAAGACGGCAAATGAAATAACGTGGGTTTATTTAATAATTGCCCAATCGCTTTGGTAAAATCGGCATTGGTTATTGGATTGGGGCTTGTTAGATTATAAAATTGGCGAATGGGTAAATCATCGCTTTTATTTTTGGTAATGATAAACAGCACGGCACGCACCCAATCGGATAAACTAATAAAACTTAATACCTGTTTGCCATTACCAAGCCGTCCGCCAAGCCCCATTTTAAAGGCAGGTAGCAGACGAGTCATCATACCACCATTAGGGTCTAGCACCACGCCTGTGCGAATGATAGCGACTTTTGTGGGGCAAATATCAGTGGCGGATAGGGCAAGATTTTCCCAAGTTTGACAAAGCTCGCTAGCAAAATCTTGACAAATGGGTGATGAATTTTCATCAAAAATCGCATTATCCGACACGCCGTAATAACCAATCGCCGACCCACTTATCAATAAGGATGTGGGATTGTTTTTGATAAAGTCCAATATCGCCAAAGTGGGGTTTGTTCTACTATCAAAAAACCGTCTTTTTTGTTTATCGCTCCACCGTTTATCAGCAATGCCTGCCCCTGCCAAATTGATGATGACATCAATGGGTGTTGATAAGGTTTTTAGGGCATTGTAATCAATCACTTTGATATTATTTAAAGGCGTGATTTTATCAGGATTTTGGCTTATCCAAATCACATGATGACCTAAGTTTAATAATGCTGGGGTTAATTGTCGCCCCAAAAAACCACTACCGCCAGTGATTAAAATGTTCATAAACTCTCCTTATACTCTATCACAGATTTTGGCAGGACAAACCACCCAATAATTATGGCTGATAAAGCCCCTAATAATCCCATAACACTCATTATCGTTAAATCATCATTAACACTTTCTAATGATAATTTATCTGTAAAAAATAAAAATGCTAATGCGAATATAAAAGATGTAAAAAACCCTATTAAACTGATGATGAAAAAATGACTGGGTTTTTTATAAAATTTAAATTTACTAATCAAATATCCTGTGGCAGTTGCAGGAATAAACCCCACAAACATCCCAATAATACCGATAAATAATACCGAACCAATAAAGTCCAAAATATCTTTAATGCCGTCTAGCTCGCCCGCCATGCCAACCATGCCAATTAACACGCCACCCACCAAACCACCTAAGACAGCATAGGTGTATAGGATTTTGTTTGTGGGATAGTTTGATTTGTTCATTTTTTACTCCTTAATAGGTTGATTGCAGATATGGCAAAAATCTGCTATGATAAACCCTTTTAAAAGATAAACATAAGTCTAAAAATACCTATTTTGACAACCATTTATCCGCAAGATTTTGAGACGCTTGATAATGCTTTATCCGCCTTTTATCAAAAGGTTTATTGTGATAAAGCAAGGCGTTGGTATAAAAAACGTTTGGGCTGTTATGAAAAACCGTCCGTTCTAAAACGCAAACGCCAAAAAATGAAACGTCTATTAAGCCAAAGACAAACTCGTCATTCTCGTGCTTGTGATGAGTCATTACCCAATCTTTGGCTAAAAATAGAATTAGATAAAAGCCTAGCACGAACTGCTCCCAATGCCGTTGGGCGTTAAGGTTTTGAATAAATATGGCAATTGCCAGTATCACATAATTCATTTAATCTTACATCATAAACCGCCCCATACCACCATTTTACCAAATAGGCAGGGATTAAATGACGGCGTTTGGCAAAATACGGATAAGCGATATCTAATAAGACATCAATCATGGGCAGATTAAATAACCAAAACGCCCCCACGCCAAATAGTCGTATATTTGCCATTTTGTACAACACTCGCACCGCTTCCATGCCTTTGTACCAAGCTCCACATTCGTCTTTGACGCACAGATGAGTCATGGCTTCTTGGTAGCTGATACCTGCTTGGGCAAGCTCGTTTTGTCCGTCCGATACGCTGATGATTGTGATACCGCCACCACCCAACCGCCACAAAGACATCGCTTCGCTACGGCATAGAGTGCAACTGTTGTCATAGAACATGGTGAGTTTCATGATATTTCCTTTTGAAATTTCTGTTAAAACAGAAATTATAATGCAAAAAAAATTTAAAAATTACTGGGTAATTTTGGTAAAAATAATTTACCACAAATCATCGCTGATATTCCGCCAATAATAGCCAATGGGAAAGATATAAGAAAAAAATCCCAAATTGTATTTTGCATATTCGGTTGTTGATTGCTAAAAACCACCATAAGTAAAGCACAAATTGCCGTTATTAAAAAACCAATGGCAAATATTTTGATATAATCTTTTTTATCAATAAAGATAAAATTTTTAAATGATAAATAAATACCTGTCAAAAAAGCAGGAATGCCACCCGCCAAAGCACCAAGAAAAGCAAATCCAAGTATATAAAATGGTAACTTTAAGAATAAACTTATTATGCCTTTATGACTTATGTGGTTTATTATTTGTTCATAGGTAGTTTCTATCATAAAACCAATGCAACAAAACATAATACCGCCAATCATACCGCCACATAGCCCAAACCCAAAAATCACTTTTATTTTTGGATAAATAAAGCCATGTTGTTTGGCATAAGCGAGAATTTCTTTTTTGGTTACCATTTTACTGTCCTATTTATCAAAGTTTTTAGGTAATTTTGGTAAAAATAATTTACCACAAATCATCGCTGATATTCCGCCAATAGAGCCAAGACTAAATAAGGTATATATTATTTGCCAAAATTCATCAGGTAAATTTATCCAATGATTAAAATAAATTGCCGAGAATATGGTGCCAACAACATACAAATGAAGATAATCCAAATTTTTTGCAATAATAAAATTAAAAATCGCACAATAAATTCCTGTCAATATAGCAGGTATGCAACCAAATACCGTGCCAAAAATAATGCTAAATAATAGAACAGAAAAAATCTTTTCAATCAAAGAAATGATGTTTATGTCATAAAATAAATTACCGCCATTAACAATAAGACGAGTCATTCTATCAATAACAAACACAGTCATTAAGCCAATCATACCGCCAAGCAACCCAAACCCAAAAATCACTTTTATCTTTGGATAAATAAAGCCATGTTGTTTGGCGTAAGCTAAGATTTCTTTTTTGGTTGCCATTTTATTGTTCTCTTTTTATTTTAAAAACTTCTGCACCGTTGCCCCAAGTTTTAGGATTTTATTAAGCGTCGTTGTAGAGAGTTTTAGCATTTCATTTGCCCAAGTGGTGAGCGTATCCACAAAGCCGTGCGTGTCCTTAATGCGTTGTTTTACCCCTTCGTTTTCTAGTTCAAATTCAGGCGTATTCATGAGTTCATCTAAAAACTGCACGGTAGGGGCAAGCTCTCTTTTGTAGCGTTCTTCTGCGATGACCCGAGCGAGCGTCCATACATCGCTACTCGTGGTAAAATAATCCCGTCTGTCGCCTAATATGTGCGTGGTCTGCACAAGATTTAGGCTTTGCAGTTCCTTAATGCTGTTTGAGACGTTGGAGCGGGCGACCCCGAGCGTATCTACGATTTGTTCGGCATTCATCGGCTTTGCCGTGATGAATAGTAGGGCGTGGATTTGGGCGACTGTGCGGTTTACGCCCCATTTACTGCCCATTTCGCCCCAATGCAGGACAAATTTTTCGGTGGTGGGGGAGAGTTTCATGATAGTTGCCTTTTTAACGTTTTTGGATATTTTAGAAGTTTTTATAATTTCTGTCAATACTGAAATTTAGAAATTTAACAAAATCATTTTTACAATCAAACAACATTTCACCCTTGCAATTTGGTCAATTTTAAGATAATTTACAACTGTACATATCGGCAATGCCAACAGCTTGGGTAGGCTATACTTAGGTAATTTGTACTTGGGTAAATTGGCGAGTCGATAGGTGCAAGTTGCAGGTTAATTCACCTTGCTTTTCGTTCACCTTGTTATAAGGAAATTGTATGCGTTACGCCAATCCCAATACAGACGGCTCAAAAGTCAACTTCAAATCCCAATACGAAAACTTCATCGGTGGCGAATGGGTTGCCCCTGTCAAAGGCGAGTACTTTGACGACATCTCGCCTGTGGACGGCAAAGCCTTTGCCAAAGTGCCAGACTCCACCAGCGAAGACATCGAGCTTGCCCTAGACGCTGCACACCTTGCCAAGGACGCTTGGGGCAAGACATCGCCCATGGAGCGAAGCAATATCTTATTAAAAATCGCCGACCGCCTAGAAGAGAACTTGGAGACGCTTGCCGTTGCCGAGACGTGGGAGAACGGCAAGCCTGTACGTGAGACGTTGGCGGCGGACATTCCCCTTGCCATTGACCATTTTCGCTACTTTGCAGGGTGCATTAGAGCTCAAGAAGGCGGTATCAGCGAGATTGACCATGACACGGTGGCTTATCATTTTCATGAGCCGTTGGGCGTGGTTGGGCAAATCATTCCATGGAATTTCCCCATTCTTATGGCGGCATGGAAAATCGCCCCTGCCTTGGCAGCAGGTAACTGTATCGTGTTAAAACCTGCCGAGCAAACGCCTGTGAGTATCCTTGTGCTGACCGAGCTTATCGAAGACATCTTGCCAAAAGGCGTGCTAAATATCGTCAATGGCGACGGCTTAAAGGTGGGCAAACCGCTTGCCACGAACCCACGCATTAGCAAAATCGCCTTTACAGGCTCGACCGAAGTCGGTCAATACATCATGCAATATGCGACCGAAAACATCATTCCTGTAACCTTGGAGCTTGGTGGTAAGTCGCCCAATGTGTTCTTTGCCGATGTCATGGACAAAGACGATGAGTTTTTGGACAAAGCCCTAGAAGGCTTTGCCATGTTCGCCCTAAACCAAGGCGAAGTCTGCACTTGTCCGTCTCGTGCGTTGGTGCATGAGAGTATCGCTGATGAGTTTATCAAGCGTGCCATTGACCGAGTCAAAAACATCAAAACAGGACATCCGCTTGACACCGAGACGATGATTGGGGCTCAGGCAAGCCAAGAACAGCAGGACAAAATCCTAAAATACATCGACATCGGTCAAAAAGAAGGGGCAGAGCTTCTGACAGGTGGCGGTGAGCGAAAAGAGAACGAAGACGGCGGATTTTATATTGAGCCGACTGTCTTTAAAGGCACCAATGAAATGCAGGTGTTCCGTGATGAAATCTTTGGTCCTGTCTTGACCGTTACGACCTTTAAGGACTTTGATGAAGCCATGCAAATCGCCAATGACACCATGTATGGTCTAGGTGCGGGCGTGTGGTCTCGTGATGGCACGACCGCTTATCGTGCAGGGCGTGCGATACAGGCAGGGCGTGTGTGGACAAACTGCTATCACATCTACCCTGCCCACGCTGCCTTTGGTGGCTACAAAAAATCAGGGATTGGGCGTGAAAACCACAAGATGATGTTAGAGCATTATCAGCAAACCAAAAACCTGTTGGTGAGCTACTCGCCCAAGGCAATGGGGTTTTTCTAAGTCTTTGATTGGTTTTTTAATTAGCCTTTAAGCAAAAACAGACAATGAAAAATTGTCTGTTTTTTTTGTTTTAAATCATCTTAAAAAAGCAGGACTTAACAAAGCATTGATAAAATGTATCACGATGGCAGGCTTGATGATGATGGTGGCAATCACGCCAAATGCCGCCCCCGATAGGTGAGCAAGATGGTTAATCCGTCCTGTACCACGTCTGTCCGCCCAGATGCTATAACTGATATAGCCAATGGCAAAAATAATCGCAGGAATGGGGATAAAGAACAGGTAAATGGTCTGCCACGGGGCTAGTAGAATAAAGGCAAATAACACCGCTGATACACCGCCTGACGCTCCAAGACTGGCAAAGCGGGGGTTGTTTTTGTGGCGGATATAGTCAGGAATGCTAGATGCGATGATGGCAAGAGTGTAAAAGCCCACAAAGCCCAACGCTCCCAACTCATGGATATAAAACCGCGCCATGGTTCGTCCAAAAAAGTATAGGGTAATCATGTTAAACAGCAGGTGCATGCCGTCACCGTGAACAAAACCACTGGTTAAAAAACGGTCGTATTGCTTATGGCGAGTGATGGAGATGGGGTCAAAGACGAGCCTGCCGAGAAACGTTTTGTTTTGCCATGCCATCAGGCTGACAGCAACGGTAATAATGATGATGACGGTGGTGTGATTCATGATAAATGATGATAGATAGAAAATGACAGTCAGTATATCAAATTTGCACAGGGGTGCAACCATCATTACAATTTGCAACAAATAAAAATGCCATCGCTAGGACGGCATTTTTAACATCACGGTTTGATGGGTCTGTTTTAGCCCAATTTGGCGATGATGTCGTTAAAGGTAGCACTTGGACGCATGGCTTTGTCAAGCAACTCACGGTTGGCAAAGTAGTAGCCTTCGGTCTCAACGCCCCCGCCTTGTACGCCGTTTAGCTCGCTCACGATTGTCTCTTCTTGTTCGTTCAATGCTTTGGCAATGGGGGCGAACTCATCGGCTAGGGCTTTGTCGTCTGTTTGCTTGGACAAGGCTTCTGCCCAGTATTTGGCAAGGTAGTAATGACTGCCACGGTTGTCGATAGAGCCCAGTTTACGCTGTGGCGATTTGTCGTTAAGTAGTAGCTCTTCGGTTGCCTTATCTAGGGTGCTGGCAAGCACTTGGGCTTTGGTGTTATTTTCACGCTCAGCTAGGTGTTCAAGTGACACCGCCAATGCCAAAAACTCGCCCAAACTGTCCCAACGCAGGTAGTTTTCTTTGTTAAACTGCTGAACGTGTTTCGGTGCAGAACCACCCGCCCCTGTCTCAAACATGCCGCCCCCATTCATGAGTGGCACGATAGAGAGCATTTTGGCAGACGTGCCAAGCTCTAAGATGGGGAATAGGTCGGTCAGATAATCACGCATGACGTTACCTGTTACGCCAATGGTGTCTTTGCCGTCTTTTAGGCGGGTTAGCGTGAAGTTGGTGGCTTCAACCAATGGCATGATGTGGATGTCTAGCCCATCGGTGTCAAGCTCAGCAAGGTAGGTTTTGACTTTTTTGATAAGCTCGGCATCGTGAGCTCGGTTTTCGTCCAGCCAAAATACCGCAGGCGTGTCGGACAATCTGGCACGTTTTACCGCCAAACCTACCCAGTCCTTGACGGGGGCATCTTTGGTTTGGCACGCACGCCAAATGTCGCCCGCTTCTACGTTGTGTGATAGTAGGACATTGCCATTTTCGTCAATGACTTCTACTTTGCCGTCCGCACTGATTTCAAAAGTTTTGTCGTGCGAGCCGTACTCTTCGGCTTTTTGAGCCATGAGACCCACGTTCGGTACGGTACCCATGGTGGTCGGGTCAAACGCACCGTTTGCTTTACAAAACTCAACGGTGGCATGATATAGCGGAGCATAGGTGCTGTCAGGAATGATGATTTTGGTGTCTTGTTGTTTGCCGTCTTTGTCCCACATCTGACCTGATGCACGTACCATCGCAGGGATGGACGCATCAATAATGATGTCGCTAGGCACATGTAGGTTGGTGATGCCTTTGTCGCTGTCCACCATCGCCACATCAGGGTTGTTGGCGTAGGTCTCATTGATAAGGGCTTCTACGCCTGCTTTGGTGGTGGCATCTAGTTTGTCAAGGTTGGCAAGTAGATTGCCAAAACCGTTATTAACGTTCACGCCAGCATCAGCCAGCTCTTTGCCATATTTGTCAAACACAGGTTTGAAAAATGACTTAACCGCATGACCGAAGATGATGGGATCAGACACTTTCATCATGGTGGCTTTCATGTGTAGGCTGTATAGCACGCCTTTTTCTTTGGCATCTTTGACTTGCTCGTCCAAGAAAGCGACTAGGGCGTTTTTGCTCATAAAAGTCGCATCTAGGATTTCGCCTGCTTTTAGGGCAAGTGGTTTGCGTAGGTCAGTGCTGTTGCCATCTTTGTCGGTAAAGACAAAACGCACGGTGGTGGCGTTTGGCACAGTTACTGATTTTTCATTGGCAAAAAAGTCGTTACCACTCATGGTGGAGACGTGAGTTTTGCTGTCGGCTGACCACGCACCCATGCTGTGTGGGTATTTTTTGGCAAAGTTTTTGACCGCTTTTGGGGCTCGGCGGTCAGAGTTGCCTTCACGCAGGATGGGGTTTACGGCTGAACCTTTGACACGGTCGTAGCGAGCTTGGATGTCACGCTCTTTGTCGTCTTGGGGTTCGGCAGGATAGTCAGGTACGCCATAGCCATCATCTTGTAACTCTTTGATGGTCGCCAAAAGCTGTGGCATGGATGCTGAGATGTTGGGCAGTTTGATGACGTTGGCGTGTGGCTCGGTCACAAGTTTGCCAAGTTCGGCAAGGGCGTCGGTTTGGCGTTGGTCTTCTTTTAAAAACTCGGGGAATTGAGATAGGATACGGCTTGCCAAAGAGATGTCGCTGGTGGTGATGTCGATGCCTGAGCTTTTGGTAAAGGCTTGGATGATAGGTAGTAGCGAGTGCGTGGCAAGGGCAGGGGCTTCATCGGTATAGGTGTAGACAATGGTCGGTTTTGACATAAAAACTCCGAGTTTGGTGATTGTAAATGCAAGTTCGCTTTGCAAAGGGGAATGTTTTATTTCGGGTCTAATTTTGGGTGCAATCATTCGCATATAACCCAAAACTTGTGCTTATTATGCCATATTTTTACCAATTTTCCTAACTTTTTTGAAAGCCCTGTCCGATGAAAAACGCTTGCTAATGTCAGACTTAGTCCACTTTACGATTTTATAGAGCCTTTTTACGATTTTATAGAGCCTTTTAGCGTACTTTTTAGATTGTCCACAATTTTAAACCACAAGCATCACGTATGTCATGACACTCGTGGTTTTTGGGGATTTATTTAAAAAGCATTTTAAGAGGTGCTGGCATCTTTTTTCAACTGGTGTAATGACAGTGCAATGTCAGTACTGATTTCAGAATATTGTGAACCTGAACCAATCATTTCTTTGGCTTTGTCAAAATTTTTTCTATTGATTTCTTTTGCTACTTTACCGATTTCTTTGTGAAATTCTGCATGTTTTTGTTTGCAGTGGTGATAACTTTCAAGACCAGTCAAGGCGTTTACGTTAGCTTCATCATGAAGCCAAACACCTAAGACACATAAATCATCACGAGACACTTTGGCTTCATCTAAGGTCTCTTCATTACCAATGGCTTCTCTTAATTTTCCTTTCCAGTCTGCATGAGCTTTTAATGCTGCACTAAAATCTAGAGGTTGAATGGTTGTATTGGGATTACTCATGGATAAATGTCCTAATTAAAATAACAAGGTTGATTTGCTTGATTTGTCAATATTTATTAATAAAATTTTACTCAAAGTAAAAAGAATTAACAAACCTTTGTTATTTTATCAAATTAAGGGGGGGGGGGTCAATATTCTATGGTTAAAAAATTCTGTTTTGTGTTTACAAATCATGGTTTACAAATCATGGTCTGCATTTATGCCGTATGGTTGGTGGGATTTATAAAATTGATGGATGACGCTTTTGGGGTGTTGATTTGTGGGAGTCCTTTGTCTGTGAGTTTTGCGCTTAGGCTTAATGACAAGCCATGCTTTGGTTGGTTCATGCCTTTTGTCAAAGTTAATTTTGTGTGTTATAATTACCGCCGTATCTTTTTTATTCATAGGAAAATCCATGTCCCTAACCAACCCCACCTTAGTATTAAATTGTGGCTCATCATCCATCAAATACGCCCTGATTAGCGAAGACGGTAGCACTCGCATTGAAGGTCTTGCCGAAGCGTTGGGTAATCCTGACGCCCGTATCAAGCACAAAAACCTAGACGGCTCAAAAGTAGAAATCAACATCCCAAATTCAGGGGCTCATACCGAAGCCTTGCAAATCATCCTAGGCGAGCTTATCGCCGAGCATAAGCCTGTGGCTGTGGGTCATCGTGTGGTACACGGTGGCGACAAATTCAAATCAGCAACCGTCATCACCCCAGAAGTGCTAGCAACCATCGAAGAGTTGGCAAGCCTTGCCCCACTTCATAACCCTGCTAACGCGTCTGGTATCAAGGCGATTAACGCCATTTATCCTGACCTGCCCCAAGTGGCGATTTTTGACACGGCATTTCACCAAACCATGCCTGCCCACGCTTACCGCTACGCCATTCCAAAAGAGCTGTACACCGAACACCAAATCCGCCGTTACGGCTTTCATGGCACCTCACACAACTATGTCTCAAACCGTGCCAACACGCTAAGCGGTCAAGATGGCAAAACAGGTTGGCTTGTGGCTCACCTAGGTAACGGCTGTTCAGCAACAGCAGTATACGACGGTCAAAGCCTGGATACATCTATGGGTCTTACCCCGCTAGAAGGTCTGATGATGGGTACTCGCTCAGGCGACATCGACCCAAGCATTCACTTGCATTTGCACCGCACCTTAGGCTTGTCTATCCAAGAGATTGACACGCTTTTGAATAAAAAGAGCGGTCTTTTGGGCGTGTCGGGCGTATCTAATGATATGCGTAACCTAGAACAAGCCGACAAAGAGGGTAATGCTGACGCCACGCTCGCCCTTGATATGTTCGCTTACCGTGTTGCCAAATACTTGCTTAGCTTGACCGCAGGTTTGCCAGTATTGACGGGCATTGCCTTTACAGGTGGTATTGGCGAGAATGGTGCGGACATGCGTGCTAAGATTGTGAGCCACTTAAAGCATTTGGGCGTGCAAATTGACACCGCCAAAAATGCCGAACTGTCTCGTGGGGCGGAGGGTAGTTTCCATGCTGAGGGTTCTGCTGTTGAGCTATGGGTTGTCCCAACCGATGAAGAATTCCAAATCGCCAGCGAATCTCGTGCGGTACTAGGATTGTAATAAAAAGAAAAGCTGGGCTAAGGTCTGGCTTTTCTTAAAATAACCCATGATTTTTTAATACATTATAAAGGCATTGTTAATTGGACGTGTAGGGGCGAATTATATTCGCCCAAGAGTGAATGTTTGACACAGGGCAAATGTATTTTACTCCTACAAATATTATGATTGATGATGCTAAATTAAAAATCTTACTAATACATTGATATCGATAAAGGTAACTTATGAAAACATTATTACTTATCCCCACCACCAGCCAAATCAACATGGAAACTGTGGTTCAAAATGTCGCAAACCTAGTCGGTGGCGAGATTGTCGCCATTCCAAGCCATGATGAGTTGGTGAGTGCCATTAGCGACAACAACCTTGATGACCTACTAGAAACCGTCATCGCCAAGCAGTCCGACCCTATCAGCGTGGTGGTGGGCGTGCTTGCTGATGAGAGCCGTCCGTATGCCAACCGTGTGAACCGTGAGTTGGGAACAGGTTTTGATGCGGACGTGATTTTGGTGGGCGATAATGACATACGCCTGCCTGTATTTGCATCTGTATTTGGCGGTATCAAAGGTGAACGTATTTGGGGTATCATTGGCACAGCAGAGCTGTCAGGTAAGGTGCAAGTGGTAGCACGTACTGACAAAGGTGGTCATTTATCTGAGATTGATGGCGGTGCATTTGACAATTACAAAACGTCCGAACGCACCCAAAAGCTATCACCTTATGCCTTTCGCAATCAAGTGGTTCGTCTTGCCCAAAATGCCAAAAAACGCATTGTATTGCCAGAGGGTGATGAGCCACGCACCATTGAAGCGGCGGTAATTTGCCAAAATCGTCGTATCGCCCAGTGTGTGCTTTTGGGCGACCCTGCCAAGATTCGTGCGGTGGCAGATGAGCGTGGTGTTACCTTGCCTGATGACATTGAAATCATCGAGCCATCGACCGTCAGCGAAAAATATGTCGCCCCCATGGTAGAACGCCGTAAGGGCAAACTTGATGAAGCAGGGGCGAGAGAGGCTCTACAAGACACCGTATATCTAGGCACGATGATGTTACAAGTGGGTGATGTGGATGGTTTGGTTTCAGGTGCCGTACACACCACGGCTGACACCATTCGCCCAGCGTTCCAGCTTATCAAAACCGCCCCAGAGTATAGCCTAGTATCTAGCGTGTTCTTTATGCTACTGCCCGAGCAAGTGGTCGTCTATGGCGACTGTGCGGTGAACCCAAACCCAACAGCAGAACAACTTGCTGAGATTGCCATTCAGTCGGCAGAGTCTGCCAAAGCGTTTGGTATTGACCCCAAAGTTGCCTTGATTAGCTACTCTACCATGAACTCAGGCTCAGGCCCTGACGTGGATACGGTCAAAGGTGCGTTAGAGATTGTCCGTGAAAAAGCCCCTGAGCTAAAAGTGGACGGACCCTTACAATTTGACGCAGCCTCTGTGCCAAGCGTAGGCAAACAAAAAGCCCCAAATTCAGCGGTGGCAGGCGAAGCCAACGTGTTTATTTTCCCCGATTTGAACACTGGCAACACCACTTATAAAGCCGTGCAACGTACCGCAGGCGTGATTAGTGTAGGGCCTATGCTACAAGGTCTTAACAAGCCTGTTAATGATTTGTCTCGTGGCTGTTTGGTGGATGACATTGTTTATACCATTGCCTTGACAGCGATTCAAGCGGTGTAAATTTGTCTATAATCAATGATAAAAGGGCGGTTTTTTCCGCTCTTTTATTTTATCAATGTAAAGTTTTGCAAAAGGGTATTGTATTTACCCAAAAAAGTATTATTAAAAAAGTGTTATGTTTAAATTGTTTTAATATAAATTTTAAAAGGAAAAGATAGCCCATGACTCATCATGTCAGCCCTAACCATGCCAGACTTACACGCACCAAGCCCAAACTCATCCGCCTACACCGTTCAAAACGTCATCGTCTGATGGCAGGGGTGTTCGGCGGGATTGCCGAATACATGGGGTGGTCGCCTGCGGTACTGCGGTGGCTGTTTGTGTTGTCCATTCCACTGACAGCAACCATTACATTGTTTGGTGGGATTTTGTTTTATCTTATCATGTGGCTTATCATGCCCGAAGCGAGCGGTGAGTCTTGTATTCATAAGTCGTATTAATTTTGAATTTATCCCTTACCCAAAGACAACTTTGGGTATTTTTACGACAAAAAGCACACTTAGCATTTAACATGAGATGTTATTTGTGGTAAAATACCCTGCTATTTTCTGTAACACTGGTGTAAATGGGCATGACAAAAAAGCGTGGGCTTGGCACGAAACGTGGCTTAGAAGCCTTGATGGGTAATATTAAACGAGAAAGAGATTTGACCGCAGAAGCCATCATGCCGACAGCGGAATCTGCCCCTGCCCCCAAGTCAGCCAGTCCCAAAAAAACTGGCATAAAAGCCAATGCCGACAAAAGCACCGCCCAAGTAACCAGTAAATCTGCCAAGACCGCCCAGTCTGAGCCTGCCCAAGATGGTGAGCAGGTCACGCTCATTCAAATCGACCCTGTCAGATTGCAATCAGGTAAATATCAGCCCAGACGAGACATTAAAGAAGAAGCCTTGCAGGAGCTTGCCGAGTCAGTACGTCAGCACGGGGTCATGCAACCCATCGTTATCCGCCCTTTGTTGGATGGCGAGAGTAAGGCGGATGGCATTACCCATGAGATTATCGCAGGTGAGCGACGTTGGCGAGCTGCCAAACTGGCAGGGCTTACCACTATTCCTGCCATTGAGCGTGTGCTGTCTGATGAGGTGGCGATTGCCTTGGCACTCATTGAGAACATTCAGCGTGAAGACTTGACGGTGTTAGAGCAGGCGGCGGCGTTGGAGCGGTTTCATACCGAGTTTGGCATGAGTCATGCGATGATTGCCGATGTCGTGGGTAAGGCACGCACGACCGTGTCCAACCTGCTACGCCTGAATGCGTTGCATGATGAAGTCAAGGCGTTTATGATGGATAATCTGCTTGACATGGGTCATGCCCGCACTTTGCTGTCTTTGTCTAAAGACCAACAGCCCATCATCGCCAAAAAAATCATTCATGCGGACATGACGGTGCGTGAAGCAGAAAAACTGGTCAAGTCTATCTTGCACCCTGAGCCAAAGGCAGTCTCGGTCAATAGTCGTGAAGTCATCGCTCTAAATCAACAGCTCTCGGACGCATTGGGGGCGACGGTCAAGCTAAAACAAGGCAAAGACGGCAAGGGCAGTGTGGAGATATTTTTTCATAGCCATGATGAGCTAAGCGGGCTGATGGCACAGCTTGGCGTGGCAAAGTCTTGATGTTTAACTAATAATTGTAGTAACGGTGTAAATTATGTGGGAGCTTGTTAAAGCAGGCGGTTGGCTGATGTTGCCAATCATCGTGTGTTCTATCGTGGCACTGGTCATCATCATCGAGCGTGGCAAAGTGTTACGCATGGGTTTGCTTGCCCCGAGCGGACTTAGAGAACAGCTGATTAGCCAGTTACGCACCAAAGGCGACATCAATAAAAACACCCTGCTTGCCATCAAAGGCGAGTCGCCATTGGGTGATATTTTGGCAACGGGACTTTTGTATCGCCAGTATGGGCTAGACAGTATGACCATGCACATGCAAAACCGTGCCAGTGTACAGATTCATACATTAGAGAAGAACATTAACATGCTCGGCACGATTGGGGCGATTGCACCGCTTTTGGGTCTGTTGGGGACGGTACTCGGTATTATTATCTCATTTTTGGCGGTGACAGACGGTTCTATGCAAGACCCTGCCATGCTCGCAGGTGGTGTCTCTCAGGCGTTGATTACCACCGCAGGGGGTATGTTTGTTGCCATTCCTGCCTTGATGGCGTATCGTTATTTTCAAAGACGCATTGTGGATATTAATGCCAAATTCGAGAGTGAAGCAGGGCTACTCATCCAAGAGATGTATGACTATGGGCTGATGAAAGATGGTTCGCAAAAAGAGCCAAGCCAAGCCAGCGAGTCTGTCGCCCATTCTCAACACCAAGAGCAGTCATAGCCGAGTATCGCCATGAGATTTCGTAAACCGACCGTTGAGCCTTTGGAAATCAATCTAACCCCCATGATTGATTGCTTGCTCTTTTTGATTGTATTTTTGCTGATGGCGACGACCTTTAACCATTTTAGTCGCATTAATATCGTCCTGCCCGAAGCCAAAGGTGTGGCAGTGACCAATGAAGGCAAACAGATAGAAGTGGCGGTACAAAAAGACGGCACTTATTTGGTTAATGGACTTGCCTTGGGGTCTAGTACCGAAGCTGAGCTGATTAACATGCTCCAAAAAGAAGCGGGTACTGACCGCAAACAACTGTTCGTCATCGCTGCCGATGCCGAAGCGTCACACCAAGCGGTGGTGCGTGTCATGGATGTGGCGGGCAAAATGGGCTTTTTAAACCTAAACATCAGCACCGTTGTGCCAGCACCACAAAGCGGTAGCAAGTAATCGCACGATTTATGCGGTGTGATGTGGTATTTTATGTTAAAATGCCAAAAAACTTTTCTTTAAAAAATCATGTCAAAACCTACCCCCCAAACCAACTTTGACCCCAATGACAAATTGGCGGTCTTTTTGCGTCTGATGTCCTACCTAAAACCCTACTGGTGGGCGGCGATTTTTATGGCGATTGGCATGGTGCTAAGTGCAGGCTCTGAGGTTGCCAGTGCCAAGCTCTTTGAGTTTATTATTGATGCCATTAACAACGATGATGAAAAAGGCAAATTTTGGTTTCCGTTTTTGGTAATTGCTCTGTTTTTCTTTCGGGGGGTTGGGGCGTTTTTGGGGGGATATTATTCGGCGTATATCTCTCGTAACCTTGTCTATCATTTGCGTGTGGCGGTGTTTGAAAAGCTGTTACGCCTGCCGTCCGATTTTTATCTAAAAAACCCTGCCGGCACCATTTCATCCAAACTTATCTTTGACGTGGAGCAAGTTACCGCAGGCAGTAACGAGGCGATTACCACGCTATTAAAAGAGGGTTTGACGGTCATTGCGTTGTTTGGTTATCTGTTTTATAGCAACTGGCGACTTACGCTTGTTTTGATGATAGTCGTACCACCGATTTTTTGGATTATCAAAAAAGTTTCCAAAAAATTCGCCACACTATCGACAGGCATCCAAGAGTCTATGAGTGCGGTCAGTCATATCACCAATGAAGCAGTAGCGGGCTATCAGGTCGTCAAAAACTATGGCGGTCAGGTGTATGAAGCTGATAGATTTAACAAAGCAAGTCTGGATAACCTACAAAAAGGCATGAAAATCACTGTGCTTGCCGCCATCAACTCACCGCTCATTCAGCTACTCATGGCAACAGGTATGTGCTTTGTGGTGTGGTTGTCTCTGCGCCCCGAAGTGCTTGGGGGCATGACGGCAGGGCAGTTTGCCTCCTTTCTTATCGCCGCAGGACTGCTTGCCCGTCCTGTCAAAGCCTTGACCGATGTCAATCAAAAACTGCAACGGGGCTTGGCAGGGGGTGCGTCTGTGTTTAAACTGTTAGACACGCCCGAGGAGCGTGATACCGGCACGCTAACCCCTGTCATTCATGGTAATATCCGTTTTGATGATGTGAGCTTGACCTATGATGGTGGCGTGCAAGCGATAAAGGGCTTTAACCTTGACATTAAGGCAGGCGAGACGGTGGCGGTAGTGGGGCGGTCAGGTTCGGGTAAGACGACTCTTGTAAACTTGCTTACTCGCTCACTTACGCCAACATCGGGGCGGATACTGATAGACGGCACGCCCATTGATGAGATTAAATTATCATCACTGCGTGAACAGATTGCCATGGTCAATCAGCAGGTTACGCTGTTTTTGGATACGGTCGCTCACAACATCGCTTATGGGGCGTTATCCGTCAAATCCCGTGATGACATCATCAAGGCAAGCAAATCGGCTTATGCTCATGATTTTATCATGGCGTTGCCAGACGGCTATGACAGCTTTATCGGGTCGGACGGTTTGCAGTTATCGGGCGGGCAACGCCAACGGCTGTCTATCGCACGAGCATTGTTAAAAGACGCACCGATTTTGATATTGGACGAGGCCACATCCGCCCTAGATAACGAAAGCGAATACTATATCCAAAAGGCGTTAGAAACCGTCATGCAAGGGCGTACCACGCTTGTCATCGCTCATCGCTTATCCACCATCCAAAACGCCGACCGTATCATCGTCATGGATAAAGGGCAAATCGTAGAAATGGGTACGCATGACGAGCTATTTGCCAAAGGCGGTATGTATCGTACCATGTACGAGCGTACTTTTGATGAGCAAAGCGAGCCGACCACCCCATGAAAAACCTAGAACTACTCATTACCAAAGCATGGCAAGACAACTCCCCCATGCTAACCACACTCGCCCCCTTGTCTGCCCTGTATGGGGTGGTGGGGCGTGTGCGTAAGTCCTTGTATGATAACGATAAACTTGCCAAATACTACGCCCCCATTCCTGTGATGATTATCGGTAATATCACGGTGGGCGGTAGTGGCAAAACCCCGCTTATCATCGCCCTTGTTAAATATTTACAAGACAAAGGCATAAACGTGGGCGTGATAAGTCGTGGCTATGGACGGGCAGACAGTAGCCCTGCAATGGTTTTTGCCGATAGCACCCCCAAAGACGTGGGCGATGAGCCGTGCCTTATCGTCCAAAGCACAAACGTGCCAATGGCGGTGGGGGCAAATCGTGGTCAAGTCATTGATTTACTTATAAAAAATAATCCAACTCTACAACTCATCATCAGCGATGATGGACTGCAACACTATGCCCTGCACCGAGATGTGGAGTGGATAGTGGTGGACGGCGTGCGTGGGTTCGGTAACGGCAAATTATTCCCACAGGGCTTTTTGCGGGAACCGCTTGACCGCCTAAATGGGGCGACTGTGATTTATCACGATAGCCGAACTGAACGCTATGATGATAGTGCCTTACTAATGCACCTTGCTCCCAGTAAAATCATTCCGCTTTTTCATGATAAATCTGATAAAAATCATATACTTGCACCACAAAAGGTGTATGCCGTCAGTGGTATTGGTTATCCTGCCCGTTTTTTTAAGACCTTGACCGAACTTGGGTTTGATGTGATGGAAAAGCCCTTTGGCGACCATCACGAATTTGTGCTTGATGATTTGATGGATTTAAAGGATTTACCCATCATAACCACAAGCAAAGACGCGGTTAAATTGCGTGAACTTGCCAAACAGCATAACCATACAATTTTTGATAATGTTTGGGTGTTACCTGTGCAAGCGGTGTTATCAGAAAGTGTTTATGGGGAAATGGATAGGGTGCTTAATGAATTGGGTATTGATAAATTATGAAAACAAAAGACATTCATATCATTGGCGATTTAAAGCCATTCACTCATCATCAAATACTGGACATTAAAACACAAATTGGATTTGATTTACCGAGCAGTTATTATGATTTTTTAAATACATTTGGATTTGGTGGTTTCTTTAATGATTTTTTGATATTTGATGAGTATGATACCGATTATTTGAAAAACAATTTTGCAGATATGCTTGATTATTGGGAATGGCAAAATATTGATGTTCAAGATGTTTTAAATGGCTGTAAGATTGCTCATAATATTGATGGCGATGTGGTGTTTATTACCAAAAATCCAGCCATACCATTTGTTGTATTATTAAGAAGTGGTGGATTGCCATTGGTGTTTCATCATTTATCGGACATTTTAGACAATGATATTAAAAATTTTAAATTTCCTTTAATGATTTTTCAAAGTTTTTATGATAGAAAAGATGAATTTATTCAGATAGACTTTGAGAAATTTTTAAAATTAAAATCATCTATTTTAACTTTCATTGAGCAAAAATTACCTGTTCAAAAATTATATGAAATTGATGACAGTCATGTCATTTATGAAATCAAATCTATCGGTGGTGTGATTAAAGTATCTTATTTTGGTCATGTGCATTTTTCATATCAAGATAAATACAACAACCATGCCAAAGCATTGATTGATTTATTTCAAAACAAGTTAGATAATTTGTTATTATGTTAATCTTTAAACGAGAAAAGCCCATGACCGCACCCAAAACCCATATCATTATCCCCGCCCGCTACAAATCCACTCGTCTACCTGCCAAGCCTTTGCTGGATTTGCATGGCAAGCCCATGATTTTATGGACGGCCCAAAAGGCTTTGCAAGCAACCTTTGCCGACAGCGTGTGCGTGGCAACGGACGATGAGCGGATTTTTGCGGTGTGTGAGCAGGCGGGCGTGCCTGTGGTAATGACGGGTGAGCATGCGTCAGGCACGGACAGATTGGGGGAAGTGGCACGGATTTTGGGCTTGGCGGACGATGACATTGTCATCAATATGCAAGGCGATGAACCGCTTGTACCGCCTGTGCTACTAGAACAAGCCAAAAATCTTTTGGTGGAAAATCCTGACTGTGTTATGGCGACATTATGTGAAGTCATTGATAATTATGATGATTTTTATAAAAATTCGGTGGTAAAAGTCGTCCACGCTCGCCAAAATGCCTTGTATTTTAGCCGTAGCCCCATACCGTATGACAGGGACGCTCATTTGGCAGGCGAGCTTGGCAACGCCCCAAAAAACGCCTATCGCCATTTGGGGTTGTATGCCTATCGGGTTAAATTATTAAAAGAATTTGGCACATGGGAGCAGGGCGTGCTTGAACGCTTGGAGAGTCTAGAACAGCTTCGTATTTTAGAAAATGGGCAAAAAATCGCCATAGACATCGCCAAAGTCGCCTTACCGCTTGGGGTGGACACCAAGGACGATTTGGATAGGCTAAATGCCATGCCGATTGATGAGTTTTTGAAGTTCTGATATGAGCGAGCAAGAACAGTTACCTTATTTTGCCCCGTTATTGCCTTGGCAAGCACAGGCGTGGGAGCAGGTGGTTGCTCAGTTTTATGACGGTAAATTACCGCATGGACTGTTGGCGTGTGGCATGGCAGGTATTGGCAAGCGTGAATTTGTGTGGCGATTGGTGGCGTGGCTACTGTGCCAAAATAAGAGCGAGCAGGGGGCGTGTGGGGCGTGCGATAGCTGTCATTGGCTCATGGCGGGGACGCACCCCGATGTCATGGTGTTACCGTCTGAGAGCCTGCCTACGTCCGATGAGAGCGAACGCTCGTCCATTAAGATTGATGATGTGCGAGCCTTGCAGGAGTATAGCCACGTCAAAGGGCATGGCGTTCGGCTTATCGTGCTGGATAATGCCGAGACGCTCACGATTGGGGCGAGCAATGCCCTGCTAAAAACCTTAGAAGAGCCACGGGCAGGCGTGCATTTGATACTCATCAGCGACAACCCTGCCAAGCTCATGCCTACCATAAAAAGCCGTGTGCAAGCCCTACCGCTTGGGGCTGTTGCTCATGATGTGGCGTTGGCTTATGTGGGTGGGCAGTTGGGCGATGAGAGCCTTGCCAAACTTGCTTTGACACTCACGGACGGGGCGGTGTTAAAGGCGGTGGATTTGCCAAAGTCGGTATGGTTTGACAAACGCACCTTATGGCTCAAAACATGGCTTACCCTAAGGCATGGCGAGCGGTCGGCGGTGAGTGCAAGCGACTATTGGCAGGGCGTGATGAATTTTGCTGATTTTGTGGTTTTGACACGGCTTATGCTGATGGACGTGGTGCGTGTGGGGCTTGGGCTTGATAGTATTCATACGGATATGGACGTGGCAGGGCTGATAAATGGGGCGGACAATCTGAGTCTTGATAAGGTGGAGAATTTTTTAGCAAGCCTTGATGACATGGCGGTCGCAGTCGGGCAAAACGTGCAGGACAAAATGGCGTATGATGAGCTGTTTTGTCGCTTGGTGGCGTTGTGATGTTTGATTTTGGTTTCTTGCGACATTACAAGTCCAAATATGGTCAATACCAAAACTGTGTTTTTTACTTTGCAAAAGGTTATTTAAATAGATATTATCATTTATTATCATTTAAAGGAAATAAACATGCTCCAAAAAGCCATAAAAAATACCTAAAACCAGAGCATTATGATATCATCAAGAAAATTTATGGATATGATTTTGATGATAATAAAGAAGGATTGATTGATGAAGATGAATTTATAAAAATTTTACATGAGCATATCGGCTTTGAAGGATTATTGACAAGTTTTGATTGTCGGTAAATTATTTAATATTAAAAATTGGTATGATTAAGATGTTTTTTTAATAAAAATTGTTTAAGTGATATATTATTTTTATAAAGTTTATAAAAGATATCAACTTTTTTATAAGAACATATTTGTCTTACTTTTTAAAATTCCATTTTAATGATAAAATAAATTTCCTTTTAAAAAATGAAATCCCATGCCAAAACTTCTACCCCTACTCTGTACCGCCTTAGCCCTATCTGCTTGTGTAAGTACGCACGCCCCACAGGGTAATCCGCAAGGTCATTTGTGGCAATCGCCCACGCCCACATTCGCCTCACACACCCCAAAAGCCGAACGTATCGCCCACATCGCCCTGCGTGAACACAAGGCATGGGGCGAGCCGTTTATCACCACAAACGGACAAATCGCCAAATACAGCCATTATGAGTCAGAAAACGCACGCCTGACGGACGGCTCACGAGCGTGGGAGCGTGTGGTGGCGTATTGGCGTGATAGTGGGGCGTTGGCACGGCTTGATAGGGCGTTGCCTTATGAGCGTTGCGACAAGGCGGACAGGGGCGAGAACGCCAGTACCAACATTTGCCGAGCCTTTGCCAGCGACGTGGCATGGTCGGCAGGCTTTGTGTCGTATGTGATGAGACAGGCGGGTGTGGATTTTTATGTGTCGCCACGCCATTTTGATTATATCGCCACATCTTGGCAGGGCGTGGGCGATTATCGCACGGCAGACCCTTTGGCAAACCCCCTAAAACAGGGCGATATGCTGTGCTATGTGCGAAGTTATGGGCGTGAGCTGATTGGCAGTTATCAGGATTTGGACGAATATTTGGCGGAGGGAGGGCGTGGCTTGCCTGCTCATTGTGATATTGTGGTCAAGACCGATAAGGAAAATCAAGAAATGTGGCTTATCGGCGGTAATGTGCTGCATACCGTCATGTTACGCAAAATGCCAATGGATAATGACGGCAAAGTGATATTGCCAGCCCCAAGCGAGACAGAATGCAATCCCAATCATGAAACAGCGTGTAATTTTAATCGGCAAAATTGGGTGGTGGCGTTGGTGTTACAGGAGTAAATCAAATAACCATTTTAAAATTTGGACGTGTAGGGGTAAATGACATTCGCCCAACCGTATCATTTTTAAATTTCTTTGGGTGTATTATCCGTATTATCTTTAATCGGTTTACTTAATGCCAATAAAGCGGTTAATTCATCATTGGGTTTTCTGTCATTTTCTAATAATGCTATAAGGTTTTTGCTATCAGCTTTACCTATTTGCCATATCAATTTTTGGGGTGCACATTTATTATTTGTCATCGTTTAAATTAAGCATAAGCAAAGTTGGATTGGATTTTTAAAGCGTGTATGATTTTATGCACAGTCGCCCATGTTGGTTGTGTTTGCCCTTTCACGGTTTTGTATAGGCTTTCACGATTTAGCCCTGTTAATTTGGCAACTTCTGCAACGCCTTTTTTCTCTATCAAATGCGATAAGGCGGTAACAAATAATTGTGGGTCATCATCATTAAAGCAATCACTTAAATAATCCAAAATCTCATCATCACTTTCAAAATAATCAAATGCGTTAAATTTACTGGTTTTCATCATTGGTCTGTGCAAAATACTTGGGTGAATTGGTAGGGCGAACACAACGCCCAATCGCAATATTATAACACAAGGCAAATGTCATTTGTTCTTACAAATCCATTTAAAACTATCATAAACTAACACCATAAACACCCATTTCCCCAACCAATCCCTACAAAATCGCCCCCAAACCCCAAAAAACATTTGCCCAAACCCCCAATATTCATGTATCATTAACCTATTTTTAGCACACAAAAAAAGGGCAGACATGAGCAAACAAACCCCCAAAACCAACCTAGATACCAACCAAATTACCGATTTGCGTGGCAAGATTGACAGTATTGATGAACAAATTCAACGACTTATCAACGAGCGAGCAGGCATCGCCCAACAGGTCGCCATTGCCAAAAAGAACCATGAAGACCACCCCATTTTTTATCGCCCCGAACGTGAAGCCCAAGTGCTAAAAGCGGTCATGGCTCGTAACACAGGCCCCCTATCGGGCGAGAAAATGGCACGCCTGTTTCGGGAGATTATGTCGGTGTGTTTGGAGCTAGAAGCCCCGCAAAAGGTCGCTTTTTTGGGGCCTGTTGGCACATTTACCCACGCCGCTGCCCTAAAACATTTTGGCAAGGCAGCGACAACTGTACCGCTTGCCACGATTACCGATGTGTTTCGTGAAGTGGAGGCAGGCTCTGCCATGTATGGCGTAGTGCCTGTGGAGAACTCGTCCGAGGGCGTGGTCAATCATACGTTGGACGCATTTTTGGGGTCAAGCCTGAAAATCATCGGCGAGGTGGAGTTGCCCATTCATCACAACTTTTTGGTGGCAGAACACACCAAAGTGGACAGCCTAAGTCGCATTTATTCGCACCAGCAGTCGCTAGCCCAGTGCCGTCATTGGCTTGATGTCAATTTCCCCAACGTGGAGCGTGTGGCGGTGTCAAGCAATGGCGAGGCGGCAAAACGCCTACAAAACGAATGGCATTCGGCAGCCATTGCAGGCGATGTGGCGGTAGCAGAATACGGCTTGCACAAATTGTACGAAAATATTGAGGACAACCCCAACAACACCACTCGTTTTCTTATCATCGGGCATGAAGCGGTCGCCCCAAGCGGTCAAGACAAAACGTCCATAGTTGTGTCAAGTCCAGACCGTGCAGGGGCGTTGATTGAGCTACTAGAACCCCTAAAAAAACACGGCGTATCCATGACGAGCATTGAGACCCGCCCCGAGCGTCCGAACAAATGGGCGTACGTGTTCTTTATTGACATGACAGGGCATATCGCTGACGACAACGTCAAAAATGCCATTGATGACATTGCCAAAATCGCCAAAGACGTGCGAGTATTGGGGTCATATCCTAAGGCGGTTTTGTAAAATCATGATGATAAAATTACCCTGTTTTAGGGTGATTTTCATATAATAAAAATTGTCGGTTGAGTTTCAAAAGTCTGCATAAGATTTGTTTTAACTTAACCTAATAAATACCCATAATCATTTTTTAATCAAAATGACAATGGGGTAAAAAGTAGATGATTGATAAATTTATGCAAAAAAACGCCCCATTTAACAAAACCGCCATTATTGGACTTGGGCTTATCGGTGCAAGCCTTGCAACCGCCATGCTTGACAAAAAGCTCACTCATGAGGTTGTGGCGTGTGATGACAATGCCGACACCCTACGCACCGCCCAAGAGATTGGGCTTATCTCACACGGCTCATCCACGCTCACGGACGTGCTACAAGGGTGCGATTTGGTCGTGATTTGTGTGCCTGTGCAAGCGGTGTTGCCGATTTTTCGTACGCTTGCTCATGCCAAAAAAAGCGGACTGTTGGCGGACGACTGTATCGTAAGCGACGTGTGTAGCACCAAAATGAACGTCATCACCGCTTGCAACACTGCCCAAGATGAAACGGGCATTGACCTAAATTTTGTCCCTGCTCACCCCATTGCAGGGGCGGAGCGGTCTGGGGTGCTGTCTCGTAAGGCGGATTTGTTTGTCAATCACGCCCTTATCATCTGCCCCAATCAAGCGGACGATATTTATACCAATAAAATCATAGACTTATGGCAAAATATCGGAGCGGTTGTGAGTCTCATGACCCCACAAAAGCACGATGAAATCCTAAGCCTAACCAGTCATTTGCCCCATTTATTGTCCTATGCCTTGACTTATCAGCTCGCCAAAGATGATGATAATTTGGAGATTTTTCGCTATGCGGCGGGCGGATTTCGGGATTTTAGCCGTATTTCGGCAAGCAGTCCGATTATGTGGCATGACATTTTTTTGGCAAATAAACAGGCGGTATTGCAAGGGCTTGATGACTATCAGGCGATTTTAAACCAATTAAAAACCGATATTGAAAATGACAATTCGGAGAATTTATTAAAAACCTTTGAAATTGCCAAAAACGCCAGAGAGCATTTTGGGCGGTTATTGATTGAAAAAGAGAAGTTAAAGAGTGATAAGTAGAGTGTGTAAGATGCGTATTACGCACCAAATATAAAAAATGGTGCGTAACAAACAAAACAAAATTATTTTTTAAACTTATTTTTTACATAATTTGCACCAATACTGGCAAAAATAAATATCACAATAAGTTTGATGATTGCCATAATGTCCATAAATATACTCACTTTTTTCTTGAATTAAATATAGAATTTCCGATATACAGTAAAAAGCAATATAATAAAAATGCTCCAAAAATCTCTACCATTCCAGACGAAATCATTCCACGACTGAGCATTTGTACTGCGTTTGGGTTTAAAATAATTGCTAATACTAAGGATGTGATAGGTATCCAAATTGGAAATTTTTTACGATTGTTTGACATTGATAAAATCCTTATTGATATGGGGAATAAAATTTACGCCCGTCAGATGAAATTTTTAGAGCAAATTCAGAAATAAATCTTGTTCTTTCATCAATCTTAATATCATAATTAGTGCTTTCGCCATTTTTTCTTAATTCTTGATAATAATCGTGTTTGTTTTGAGCGGTAAATCTGGTTTCATTATAAAAACTATCATAAATTTGAGCAAAATTATGATTATCGCTAGGATTTTTATGAAAATGCATTGTAGAATTTTCATTAGATGCAATATGCTCATAATTTTCTAAGGCAAATTCTATAAACTTTTCATAAAGTTCATAATTTTCTTTGATAATAACATTGGAATTATGCAAAAATAAAGCAGGATTGGACACAATTTGATTGGAGTATGTTTTAACCAAAGGTATGTATATCGTTTGCCTTTCTTGAAAACCTTTTTTGACATAATTTAGGTTTTGAGCGGTATTTGGAAGTTTTGATAATTTTAGGATAAATTGACCCCATTTTTCAACAATTTCATCAACGGTTGGTTGTATTTTGCTTGTATCATCTTGAAATCTAAGTCGCATATAAAATATAAAGATAACCAAAACAAAATAAGCACTTTCCAATGCAATAATATCTTGCCAAGCGGATTTAAGTTCTCCGTAAGGAAACTGACCGATAATGTTTTTGTGATTTTCTTGCATAATGTTAATTGCATTTGCGGTATCTTGGTTGTTGGTATGCGAAATGCCTACATTATTAGAAATACCCCTAAATGTACCAATAACAGCAAAGGCAAAAAATGCAAATAGCCCCAACATTACAATAATTTCCACAAAAAACTCCCAAAAAATTTTGAATTTCTAATATCATATGTTACAATAATTTATTTTATTTTTAAACCAACCTGCACTTATCATTTGCTAACTGCGAGTGGTCTTTTTTTGAAAAATATGGGTATTTTTATGATTGATACTGACACCATTCGTGAGCTACGAGAGCAAAACAACTGGACGCAAGAGCAAATGGCGGACAAATTAGGCATTACTAGGAATGGTTACGCCAAGATAGAAAGGGGTGAGAGTATGCCGAATTTGGAGCGGTTAAACGACATAGCAACTTTATTTGGTGTGCAAGTTACTGAATTATTGGACAATAAAAACTTTATTTGCCAAATCAGTGAAAATTATAGTAATAATTATTATAATAGCGACCAAAGTTTGGTTTCTGAAATTGAGAAACTAAAATTAGCCCTTTCTTATAAAGATGAATTACTTATCCAAAAAGATAAAGAAATTGAACTATTAAGAAGACTTTTGGATAAAACTGAATGATTTAAACGGTGCGTAATACGCACCTTACCTACAAAACTTTCTTTTTACCTTAGGAATGAGCAATGAAATACCAAATCACCCCAAGCAACACCTTTACTGGCACGCATTCGGTTGCCTCTGACAAATCCATTTCGCACCGCTCTATTATGTTTGGCAGTTTAGCAAATGGCGTAACCCGTGTCACCAATTTTTTGGAAGGCGAAGACGCATTATCTACCTTGCAAGCCTTTGCCGATATGGGCGTTGAGATTCACCGAGACGGCGACAAAGTTACCATTCATGGCGTGGGAATGCACGGCTTGACCGCCCCACAAAAAGAGCTTGATATGGGTAACTCTGGCACGAGTATGCGACTATTATCAGGGATTTTGTCCGCCCAAAAATTTGACAGCACCATGATAGGGGATAGAAGTTTATCCAAACGCCCCATGGAGCGAGTGGCAAAGCCCCTGCGTGAAATGGGGGCGGTCGTGACAACCACAGGCGAGCGTGGCACACCGCCAATCACAATCACAGGCAATCAGACCCTAAATGCTATCACCTATGATATGCCTATGGCGTCCGCTCAGGTCAAATCCTGCCTGCTTTTGGCAGGGCTATGGGCAAATGGCGAGACGGTCGTAACCGAGCCTGAGATTACCCGAGACCACACCGAGCGAATGCTTAGGGCGTTTGGTTATGATGTCGCTGTCAAAAAGCTGGATAAGGGCAATGAGATTCGCATCAAAGGCGGTGGCGAGCTTGTGGCGTGTGATATTGAAGTGCCTGCGGATATTTCAAGTTCGGCGTTTTTTATGGTGGCGGCAGCGATTGCGGGGCATGGCGATGTGGTACTGCCAAAGGTGGGGATTAACCCAACTCGCACGGGCGTGATTGACATTCTAAAACTTATGGGGGCGGACATTCGCCTGACCAATGAGGCGGTGGTGGGCGGTGAGCCTGTGGCGGATATTTGCGTCAAGGCAAGCGAGCTACACGGCATTGAGATACCGCTACACCTTGTACCGCTTGCCATTGATGAATTTCCAGTGCTGTTTGTGGCAAGTGCGTGTGCCACAGGCAAGACGATTTTGCGTGGGGCAGAAGAGCTTAGAGTCAAAGAATCTGACCGCATTCAAGTCATGGCGGACGGTCTTGCCACGCTTGGTATTGACTGCACGGTGCTAGATGACGGCATTGAGATTGTCGGTAAGGGCGGAGCGGAATTTGTGTTTGGTGGGGGCGAGATTGACTCTCATCATGACCATAGAATTGCGATGAGCTTTACGGTGGCAAGCCTGCGTGCGTCTGATACAATCGTCATCAATGGCACAGAGACGGTCAATACCAGCTTTCCAAAATTTGCCGAATTGGTCAATAAGGCAGGGTTGAATGTGGAAGTGGTGGAGTAAGCCATGTTAAGCATTGATTTGGGTTCTACTAGCGGTCAATTTATTGATTGGCAAGCGGTGCAAAACGCCTTATTAAAGGGCGAGACCATATCGGTTAAGCAATCAGGCAAGGAAATTGGGCAGTTTTTGCCCAATATCGCCAAGCCCATGCCCAAAAAACGTCAATTGGGATTTATGATTGGCGAAGGGGTTGTGCCTGATGATATTCATTGGGGCGATGATGAGATTATGGCAATGTTTGAAGAAAGTTTTGATGAGAATATTGAATGAATTATTTATTAGATACTCATATTGTCATTTGGCTTGCCAAAGAACCGCATAAATTATCCAATAAAGTCAAAAATATATTGGAAAATACCGAAAATATCATTTATTTTAGCACGGTTAATTTATGGGAAATTGCCTTAAAAACCAATTTGAAAAAAGACGGTTTTAAATTTGATACTGTAAAATTATATCAAAGATTGCTTGAAAATGGGTTTTTGGAATTGGGTATTGACCACAAATACACCAAAATTTTGGAGAATTTACCAATCATTCATAAAGACCCTTTTGATAGAATGCTAATTGCTCAATCAATGATTGATGATTTGTGCTTGATTACCAATGATGACAAAATCATTCAATATCAAGGCTTAAAATTTTTAACAAATGATTGATAAAAAATGAGCAATAAACCAACCATAACCACCACCCCAAAAGGGCTAATGACGGCTCTTTTGGCGTTTTTGATGTGGGGTAATTTTCCCTTTTATTTTAAGCTGTTGGACGGTTATCATGCCGTTGAAGTCATCGTTCATCGGGTGGTGTGGACGTTTGTGGTGTTAAGCCTTGTCATCATCATTGGCAAACGGACGGCTTGGCTTACCCAAATTCGCCAAAACCCCAAATGGCTTGGCTTGACTTTTGTATCAGCTCTCTTGATTGGCACAAATTGGCTGACCTATGTGTGGGCGGTGGCAAATGATAGGGTGCTTGAAGCAAGCCTTGGCTATTTTATCAATCCCCTAATGGGCGTGGGGCTGTCGCTTGTCATCTTTAAAGAACGCCTGAGACTTTTGCAAAAAATCGCCGTCGCCCTTGCCGTGCTTGCCGTTGGCATTCAGGTGGTGCTGTTTGGTGGTGTGCCGTGGGTGAGTTTGATTTTGGCGTTGTCCTTTGCCTTTTATGGGGTATTGCAACGCCAAACGCCTTTTAATGCCATTGACGGCTTATTTATTGAGACGGCTTTATTATTGCCTTTGTGCTTGATGTGGCTTGTCAGTGCCGATGTGGCAAGTTCAACTTTGGCATTTTGGGTATCTTATGATATTTGGCTACTTGCTTTGGCAGGTCCAATCACACTCATTCCGCTTTTATTATACAACCAATCAACCAAACTTGTGAGTTTTAATACCTTATCCTTTTTGGGTTATTTAACGCCAAGTATTGTCTTTATGATTGCGGTGTTTTATTATCATGAACCGATTGATTTAAAACGCCTAATGATATTTGGGTTAATTTGGCTTGGGCTTATCATGTTTAGTGTGGATATGGTGAAACATAGAAAACATTGATTTGATATAATTTGGAATTGTAGGGGCGAATTGCAATTCGCCCTATGTTAATAGTTAATATTTGTAAATATAATTTCCCTACCCATTTTATAAATGAGACAAATAATGAACGACATTGTTTTTATTCAAGGTTTAAAGATTAACACCCTTATCGGTGTCTATGATTGGGAGCGAGCTATTAAGCAATCACTGGTGATAGATTGTGAAATGGTGTGCGACATGACCAAAGCAAGCCAAACTGATGACGTGGCACATGCCATAAATTATAAAACGGTGTGCGAAGACATAGAACGGCTATGCCATGAAATACAGGCGAAGTTATTAGAGAAACTTGCCGAAGAGATTTGCACATACTTGCTTGCCCATTATCCTTGCCAAACCATAACGCTCACCATTCATAAGCCCAACGCCATAAAACAAGCCGACAGCGTGGGCGTAAAAATCATTCGTCATAAATCTGCATAAATCGTAAATAAAAATGATACACCAATATATCATCGCCTTAGGCAGTAATCATGATAGCGAGATGAGTTTTAAAATCGCTCTTGATGAATTAAAGTCATGGGGTGATGTGGATTTGTCATCTGTGATTATTGGTAAAGATTTTACAGGCAAAACAGAGCTTATCTATCATAATGCCGTGATGATGATAAAGTTATACAAGCCGATGAATTATGATGAGTTTAATGATGTGTTAAAAAACATAGAAATACAATGCGGACGAGAGCATAATAATAGTTTTAAAAAAGTGCCTATGGATTTGGATGTTTTGGCGTATTATGAAAATGATAAATGGTTTATTATTAAAAAAAGATTACCCTTTAAAAATCATGAAAAAACGGGACTGATTGAAATTGCCCCGTTTTTATTAACTGATTAATTAATTTACAAATAAAACCAATTTATCAATTTATCTGTTCAACATTTCGCTCATTTAATGCGTCTCGCCATTCATTGACATAACCGCCACTGTGTAAGAATTTGACGATTACCCCATAATCGCTATTTTGGCGAATCAAATCCACTTTCCTAAGTACGCCCCTATCAGGCAGGATGCGGCAGTCCACGCCGAGCAGGATTTGGGCGTGTAAGGTGCTGGCGATTTGGGTGAGATACAGCACGTCTTCTTTGGTGTCAACCGCCCCTAAGTTTTTGACATCATCACTCAGTCCGTGCCATAGCTCATCATCGCTTGCCCATTCTAGGGTTGCTACGATTTTTTTGTGAGTGCTGGGGGCGGTTTTACTCGGTTTTGGTGTGCGTGGGGTGTAGTCGTCTTTATCCACAATGCTTTGGTTAAAAGTGCGAAGTAGATTTTGGTAATAATATAAATTAAGGTCAATACTAAAACGTTCACGAGCATTGATATGGCACAACAGATAAGCACACAAGCGTGGTATCATGCCATAGACCACCACCGATAATATCATGAGCATGGCAAGGCGAGCAGGAGGTATGTCACCATAAGGCAGACCCATTTTATTTGGTAATTCAAAGCCAAGCAAACCCGGCACAAATCCCAATCCCTTTAAAATCATGGCAAAATGGTGTTGCGATAACAATGTGGATTCCCATACAAAGGCATAACTTTTAAACAAAAACAGCATAAGCAGAGCAAGTAAGCTACCTGTCAAACCAAAGAGCCAAGCTCTGTGGATGATTTTACCGATTTGCCATGTGGGGTTTTGTTGAAACTCTTCTTGATAAATATCAAAGGCTTCGCTGTCTATGACAGATTTGGGGCGAAACCAGTTCATCACATCATAAATGCCAAAATGACGGCTAGGGCTGTTTAATCCGATAAGCCACAAAACAAGCGTAAGTGTATGCCAGCCGAGCAATCCTAGCAGGACATAGAAAAAATTGATTACATGTGTGCTAAGCAGTCCAAACACCCCAATAAACCCAACCACGAACGAGATGCCAGCATATAACCTGCCTGCACCCTTAATCCAAAAATCACCTTTGTGCAAGGCACTTTGTAGCTTGCCTTGACCATCCATAAGACTGGCACGATAGATGAGCTTGTCGGTGGGTGTGCCATCTGATGAACAAGCCTGCTCTGTGGCGACTTTGGGGTTTATGGCAAAAATAAAACCTAAATTCTCCAAGCGTCTTATCAAATCAAGTTTTTTGTGCATGATAGGGTCTAGCGTATTGATGTTACTCAGATTTTCTGGGTGAATGTTTTCTAATGACATGGCACATCTCGCAGGATTATTGCTCTAATTGTCGCAACTTATTTGTTAAGCTGTCAAGTTCTTCTTGGATGGTGGGGCTGTTTTTTACGCTAAGTTGTTTGGTGAGCTTTTTGATTTGAGTACGAATTTTGGCAAGTTCAATGGCGTTTTTGGCGGCGATTTTATCCATGGGTGTGCTTGTCTGTTCGCTGATGACGTTTGCCATGACAGATTCAACGGAGCTGACCACAGGTTTGGTACCGTCGGCGATACTTTGGGCGACACGGTCAAGATGGCGGTGATAGCGACTGCGTAGATGAGTCTGTTCGTGTATTCGTTCACTTATTGTGATGGTGCGTGGGTGTACTTCCAAACGAATGCAGTCCACAGGGCAGGGAGCTAAACACAACTCACACCCTGTACATAGGTCGGTGATGATGGTGTGCATGTGTTTGGCTGTACCAATAATAGCATCCACAGGGCAGGCGGGGATACATTTGGTGCAACCAATGCAATCGTTCTCATCGATGACGGCTCTTACTTCGGTAGGGCGGTCAGTGGTAGGGTCGGTTGGCCATTTACTGGTAGTTGCAGGCAGAGTGGGGCGTATGTCGCCATGTTTTGCAAGCACCATATGAATGCTGTCTGTAACAGCTTGACCGCCTGGTACGCATAAATTATGGGGTTTGCCATCTACCGCCACGCCATAAGCATAAGGCAAACAGCCATCTGGATATCCACACAGACCGCACTGAGTTTGGGGCAGTTGTTCATCTATTTGTTGAACGGTGATTTTTTGAGTGGGATTAAGGCGGTCAAGGTCTAAGGAGTTGAATAAAATTGGCAGGCAACATAAGCGGTCATTCATGGCGGCAGGCTGTGAATAAAAGGGATATTATAACAAGTTTTGGCAAGGTTGTGTCAATATTGTGATGACATGATGGGACAGCTGATTTTATTTGCCAAAATGATAAAAATTTTTTATAATCCAAAGGGCGTGTCAAACTCGTTTATCTTATTTATATATTTAGGAGAGTTCATGTCAAAGATTCATGTTGCCATCATTGGCGGTACAGGTTATACAGGTGTTGAGTTAATTCGCCTGTTATCTTGTCATCCTTATGTCAGTATTAGCCATCTAACCTCTCGCAGTGAAAAGGGGCGTAAGGTGAGTGAAATCTTCCCAAACCTACATGGGGTATGTGATATTGTATACAGTGATATGACGGATGATGTCATGGATGAAATTGGCAAGGTGTGTGATGTTGTTTTTTTTGCCACACCACATGGGGTTGCTATGAATCATACGCCACGCCTTATTGCACAAGGGGTTAAGGTCATTGATTTGGGGGCAGATTTTCGCTTACAAGATTTGGGTGAGTTTGGTGCATGGTATGCGCTAGAACACACCTGCCCTGATGTGCTGACAAAGGCGGTATATGGCTTGCCTGAAATTCACCGCAAGCAAATCAAATCCGCTCAGGTTATTGCCAATCCAGGTTGTTATCCTACCACCGCCATTTTAGGCTTAAAGCCTGTGATAGACGCCCAAAATGGTGCTGATAAACCCTTGATTTTGCCCAATATCATCATTGATGCCAAATCAGGGGTGTCAGGAGCGGGGCGTCATGCCAAGGTGAATTTGTTGTATGGTGAATTGTCGGAGAATTTTTCTGCCTATGGCGTGGCCTCTCATCGCCACAGCCCTGAGATAAATCAAGGCATACATGTGTTTTTAAAATCAAAATTTACTCAAAAGGTGCGTTTTGTTCCCCATCTTGTGCCGATGATTCGAGGTATGTTTAGCAGTATTCATCTGACCTTAACCGATGATGGTAAGGTGTTAAATTGGCAGGAAATTTTTGAAAAAGCATATGAGCATGAGTATTTTGTGGACGTACTTACCAAAGGCTTGTTGCCTGACACCCGTTCTGTGCGAGCATCCAACCGCCTAAAAATCGCCGTTCATCAAGATGATGAGGTCTTGACTGTACTGGTTGTCCAAGATAATCTGGTCAAGGGGGCATCTGGGCAGGCGATACAAAATATGAACATCTTATGTGGATTTGATGAAAGATGCGGATTGGGCGTGGATTTTGGGGGTTGTGCGGTAGTGCCTTGAAAAATATCCACAAACCCCAACATAAATCACATCACTTTTATTTGTCATTTTGGTCAATTTCACTTACCAAATCATTTATCAAATCACTTACCAAAGGAGCGTATTATGGCAGTTGAAACTTTAACCCTAAAAGTTTTTGGCATGACCTGTGATGGCTGTGTGCAAAGTGTGCATAACGCCATTAATGACATCGCAGGGGTGCAAAGCGTAGAGGTTAATTTACCATTAAAGCAAGCGGTCATTGAGTATGATGACACTCAGGTAGATAAGATTGAACTTATCGGTGCGGTTGAGGGAGCAGGGTTTAGCACAACTTAATAGATAGGAACTTTAATTGTAAACGAATAAAATAAAAGGCTAATCCTAGGGATTGACCTTTTATTTTTATGTTGGCAAATGTATTACCATCTGTCTTTTTATGTCAAAACTGTTTTATGTCAAAACTGTCTTATGTCAAAACTGTCTTATGTCAAAACCGTCTGTTTAATCAAATCATACTCCGCTTTGGGCAGTCTTGCCCCAAACTGGCTTACCACATGGCTTGCCACACCCCCTGCCAGTGCGATACATCTCTTATAATCCGCCCCTTCTGATAGGGCATATAAAAACGCCCCTGCAAAGTTATCGCCTGCCCCATTGGTGTCTATCACGTTGGCAGGGGCAACATCATACATATAAATACCATCTTTGTCCGCCACAGTGGTGGGATTTGCCCCATCTGTGATGACAACCAAAGCAGCGTGAGCGAGTAAGGCATGCACCGCTTGGGTGTTATCGTCTGTGCCAGCAAAGAGTTTGGCTTCATCCATGTTACAAAAAATCACATCCACACCATCTGTCAGCCATGATAATATACCGTCTTTGGCAAAGCGAATCACCGCAGGGTCAGCAAAGCTTACCACGATTTTCACCCCTTGCGTTTTGGCGACTTGACACAATTGGGTAATGGCACTTTGTACCGATGGCGACATGGCAAGATAACCTTCTAGATACAGATATTTTGCTTTGCTTAAAACATCAAAATCCACATTGCTTTGGTCAATTTCACCACTTACCCCCAAATTGGTCTGCATGGTACGTTCACCATCGTCTGTAACCAATACCACACAGGTGCCTGTTGCCCCCACCACTTCGGCTCTGCCAGCATCTATCGCCACGCCCATATTTTGCATGTCAGACAAATAAAATGCACCACGTTTGTCATGCCCTACTCGGCAGCAGTAAAAGGACGTGCCACCCAGTGCTGAAAAGCATGCCACCGTATTGCCTGCTGAACCACCTCCTGCTTGTTTGGTGGGGGTAAGTCCATGCGTGTTTAACATGTCAAATAAGGCGGTTTGTTCATCCGTGTCAGCAAGGGTCATATTGCTTTTGGTTAATCCTGTTTGGGTTAAAATCTCATCACAGAGCTTAAATTCGGTATCAACAAGAGCGTTACCAATGGCGACAAGTTGGTACATGGTTTTTCCTTGTAATTTAAAATGAACTGTCATTATAACAAAATTTGCCAAAATTACCTGTTAAATTCATGACTTTATCCGATTTTTTTTGTATAATAAGCGGTTAATTTTTATAAAAAACCATGCCATGACCGCCAAAATCCCTGTTGTTTACACCCCCGATACAACCACCTTTGACCAAAAAAACCAAAAAACCAATCTTTTGGGCATGTCAAAAGATGAACTTTCCCAATTTTTTGTGGGTATGGGTGAAAAGTCGTTTCGTGCCACTCAGGTGATGAAGTGGATTTATCAGTTTGGCGTTACTGATTTTTTTGAGATGACCAACCTATCCAAAGCCTTGCAAGCGAAACTTGATAAAGTTGCGTGCGTGGTACCACCTGTGGTTAAGTTCAAGAAGTTTGGCGAAGATGGTACTCGTAAGTGGGTGTTTGAAGTGGCGGGCGGTTCGCTTGTTGAGACAGTGCTAATCCCTGCCGAAGATGGCAAACAGTTTGGGCGTAAGACCTTGTGCGTATCTAGTCAGGTCGGCTGTGCGTTGGACTGCTCATTTTGTAGTACAGGTAAGCAAGGTTTTGAGCGAGACTTAACAGCAAGCGAGATTATCGGGCAGTTGTGGGTTGCCAATCAGTCCTATATGCAGGGCGTTGCCCCGACCGAGCGTGAAAACCGTGTTACCAATGTCGTGATGATGGGCATGGGCGAGCCACTTTTAAATTATCATCCTGTTGTGGCGAGCATGAGTCTCATGCTTGATGACCACGCCTTTGGCTTATCCAAACGCCGAGTTACGCTCTCCACGTCTGGTATCGTGCCAAAAATGTATGACTTGGCTAAGGACATTGATGTGGCTCTTGCCATTAGCTTGCACGCTCCTAATGATGAACTGCGTAACGAGCTTGTGCCAATTAACAAAAAGTATCCTTTGGCGGAGCTTATCCGTGCTGCCAAAGCCTATGTTTATGATGAAAACCCCCGCCACAAAAAGCACGTTACCATTGAATACGTCATGCTACACGGGGTAAATGACAGTGACAAACACGCTCATGAATTGGTGGCACTACTGGCGGATTTACCAAGTAAAATCAACTTAATTCCCTTTAATCCCTTTCCGCACGCCCCTTATGGGCGGTCTAGCAATAACCGCATTCATGCGTTTAGTAATATCCTAAATCAAGCAGGATTTGTCTGCACCGTTCGCCAAACTCGTGGCGATGACATTGATGCGGCATGCGGTCAGCTTGTGGGGCAAGTGGCAGACAGAACACGGCGAGCCAAAAAATGGCAAGAGAGCATTGAAAAACGCCAAGCGTGATTTATGGGTGATGGTTTGTCTTTTATCAAAAAGTGTTTTGTTAAAAAGGTGTTTGGGCGTGAAATAAGGGCATTTTGTCCCATGTTGTTATTGATTTTTGTGAAAATCTGATGAAATGTCAATATTTTGGCGGGAAAAGAGCAAAAACATTGGCAAAAATTGTTGATAATTGTTAGAATGGCGATTATTTGTCTGTCGTGTTTGTATAAAAAGCGTGCAAGTCTTGGATGGTTGTCAGTATGGATTTGACTCTTGCACCATCAATGCAAAGATGGCACGACTTATGTAACTGTTCATCATGGTAATTATGGTAAAATCATGAAATATTTAGTCATATTAACGACATTGACCGTTTTATTGACGGCTTGTCAAAGCACTTCACAAAACACAACATCGGTCTATCAAGGCACTGACCCATCACAGCGTAAACGTGATAAGATGGAGCTTGCCCAAGCACGCACCGCTTTGGCAGGGCAGTACATCAACCAAAGACAGCTGGATGCTGCCAAAAGACAGTTGGATGAAGCGATAGAGGCACAGCCAAATTATGCCCCTGCTTATGATATGATGGGCAACTTGCTCAAAATAGAGGGCAGTCCTAGCAATATTGCCAACGCCGAAAAATACTTTAAAAAGGCGATCAGTCTGGACCCTGATTTTATCCAAGCACGCAATAACTATGGGGTGTATCTGTCCGAGCTTGGACGTCATCAAGAAGCGATTGAGCAGTTTAATATTGCAGGCAGTACCTTAGGCTATCATAATCGTGCAGGTGCGTTGGAAAATTTGGGGCTGACCTATCTAAAAATGAACAATCCAAAAGCGGCGGAGATGGCATTTAATAAAGCAATAGAGACGGAGAGTGCAACGGTTACAGCAAAGATGGAGATGATTGATATCCTAATTGGCAGACATGAATCCCTAAAAGCCAAAGCCTACTTTAATGACCTAAAAACGATGGCGCAACTTCATAATCAACCCATGCCATCACGCTTGCTATATCAAGGAGTCCGTCTGGGTATTTTGCAAAATGATCGCCAAGAGATTCAGCGATTGTCAAGTCAACTTTTGTCGCAACATCCACTCTCTGATGAAGCAAAACAACTAAAACAATGGCTAAACAACCCAACGGGAGCATTACAGTGAGCCAAACCAACGACAAACCAGCATCAAACACAGGTTTTGGCGGTAAATTAAGAAGTGCCAGAACGTCTCGTGGCTACTCACTAGATGCAGCAGCGGCTGAACTTCACATCCTAAAACGCCACGTACAGGCGATGGAGGAGGAGAACTTTGATGCTCTGCCCCAATTTGCTTTTGCACGGGGATTTGTGATGAACTATGCTAAGTTTTTGGGACTTGATGCCAATGAATTCGCCCGAGAATTTGAAAGCATCTACCCTGAGAACAAACGCACCAAGAGCGTCAATGACATTAAAGCACCACTGACGCCCATGGGTACAATTGAGCGTGGGCGTGGGGGCATGCGTTTTAATCCATGGCTTATTGCAGGGGTGATTGCACTTGTGATTTTTGGTTTTGTCTTATTAAAAATCATATCCAGTGCCATAGACAGGTCAGATGAAATAAACCCAACTGCCCAAACACAAATACTAAATCCAAGCGAGCAAGCCCAAGGAGCGGCGGTCGGTGCGTCGGGTTCGGCATTAAATTTAGGCACAAATGATGGTGAATCTACCACCCAAACCATGGCAGGTCAAGGTGTGATTGATATTTGGTCAAAAGGAGATGTTAATATCAAAATCACCGATAAACATGACAGAGTGCTCATGCAAGGCTTGCAGTCCCGTGGGGGTTATCAGTTAAAGGGTGAGACACCGTTTACCATTGAGATTGACAATCCTGCACAGGTAGATTTGAATTTTAATCAACGCCCCATTCGTTTGGGTGAGCATACCCAAAATGGCAAAGCCACTTTAACGCTACAATAAGCGAGTTATCATGCACCACAGTCCCATCAAACGTCGTCCCACTCGTCAAATCATGGTTGGCAATATCGCCATCGGTGGCAACGCTCCCATCAGCGTGCAGAGCATGACCAATACCAATACGTGCAATGTTGATGCCACAGTCGCCCAAATACAACGCTGTGTGGAGGCGGGGGCTGATTTAATGCGTGTCTCAACACCCACCATGGAATCTGTGGCAGCATTTGCCCAAATTAAAAAGCAAGTCAATGTACCGCTTATCGCTGACATTCATTTTGATTATAAAATTGCTCTGGCAGCAGCAGAAGCGGGAGCGGACTGCCTACGCATTAATCCGGGTAATATTGGCAATGACCAAAAGGTGCGTGAGGTGGTCTCTTGTGCTTGTCATCATAACATACCCATTCGTATTGGCGTCAATGCAGGTTCACTTGAAAAAGATTTGCAAAAAAAATATGGCGAACCAACAGGGCAAGCCATGCTAGAATCAGCTTTACGTCATATTGATATTTTAGAAAAATTAAATTTTCAAGATTATAAAATCTCGGTCAAGGCATCCAATGTTTTTTTGACATTGGATGCTTATCGGCTCATCTCAGCAGAGGTGGACTGCCCGTTGCATTTGGGCGTTACCGAGGCGGGTGTGTATCGTACAGGTACGGTAAAATCCGCCATTGCCCTAGGTGGGCTTTTGCTTGATGGCATTGGCGATACCATGCGAATATCCTTGGCAAGTCCGCCAGAGGAGGAGATTAAAATTGGTTTTGATATTTTAAAATCGCTAAACATTCGTTCAAATGGCGTCAACTTCATTGCTTGTCCGTCTTGTAGCCGTCAAGAGTTTGACGTGATTAAAGTCATGAATGAGCTAGAATCTCGCCTAGAAGACATCAGAGAACCGCTTGATTTGTCGGTGATTGGCTGTAAAGTCAATGGGCCAGGGGAAGCCAAAGAAGCAACCATTGGCGTGGTGGGGGCAAGTCCAAATTCACTGGTGTATAAAATGGGGCAAAAAAGCCATTTGATTGATACCAAAAATTTGGTGGACGAAATAGAACAAATGGTGCGTCAAAAGGCCAAAGAGTTGGCGGACAAACGAGCCAGTGAGATTGTTAGAGTGGCTCAATAAAATTATCATTTGGCATTTTAAGGCACGCTTGCATTTTGCATTTGTTAATGATGGATATTCTCCGATACATAAATGCTCTTGCCGACTTTAATAGATTATTTTTTTAATTTTATGTTTTTATATGAGGTAATGTGATGAAACATACTTTTGTTTTGGGTATTCTTATCCTATCATTTGGCATGTATGGTTGTGCCAAAGAAGAAAATTTTGCCGAACAGCCTGCTGTGGAGAGTAACCCCCCGCATGGTGTCCAAATGACAGAGAAGTCAAATGCCTTATCTCATTGGATTTTAGAAGAGGCGGACATTAGATTTTATAGCACAAAGACCGATAAGAATGATAATGACATTGTCGAGGAGGGTGTTTTTAATACCTATTCTGGCTATTTGGATAAGCAAGGTAACCTAAAAATGGAGATAGAGCTTGACAGTGTTGATACAGACATCTCTATCAGAGACCAAAGAATTAAAGAATGGCTTTTTGAGACAGCAAGATTTCCAAAGGTAGAGATTCAATCCCAAATGGATCATGACTGGATGAATGCTCTTGGTGTTCATAAAGAAGCAAGTAAAGTACAGCCACTGACCATCTCTTTTCATGGCAAGACAATACAAACCGAGGCTTCCCTTAAAATCATAAAGTTGGATGACAATACAATAAATGTGATGACACAAGAGCCTGTGCATATAAATCTGCTAGAACTTGAAATGATGCAGGGCTTAAATAGCTTAACAGAGGTGATGGATTTAAAGAGCATCAGTTATTTGGTGCCAGTCAAATTTCAAGGCAAATTTAAAAAACCTTAAATGATATTTGTCAAATCATACATAAAATGACTTTGCACCTAATTGGTCATATTGATATAAAATTTTATGCCTTAATAACGCCCTAAGACAATAATGCAACCCAATCATACGATGATTTATAAATGTTTATCTCGTATTTTTGTGTATTTAATGACTCTTACTTTTTGGAATTTATTTTATGAAAAAAAATATATCATCATTCATGACAGTTTTATCATGTTCTTTATTGATGGCTTCTTGTTCTAATGCTGACAATTCATTAAAGAATGATGAAAATAAACAATCAAGTATTAATGTTGATGCCAATACCATCCAAAAACCATCTGCCCAAAAATCATCTTTTGATGTTAAAGTGGGTCTTATGTCATCTTCAACTGGTAATGCACCACTGATTTTTATTGACGAAAAGGGGGGCATTCAGGGTTTTGAGTATGACATTTTAAAAGAAATAGATGAACGTTCTGATTATAATTTTCAATATGAATATCAGCCAAGAGATGACCTTTTTAATGGCATGAATGATAAAGAGATAGACATGATCGCAGGTATTGAGATTAGCAAAGAACGAACTCAAAAATATAATATGACCAACTCTTATTTGGATGTTTATCCAATAACTTTGCTAAGCAAAAATCCCAAAATCAAGAAATTGGAGGATATTGATAAGAATTCTACAGCTGTTAAAGAAGATTCAATGCAAACCACATTCACCATAGTCAAAGATTATGAAAATAATCATGACAATACCAACATAGATTATACGGTCAGTGATTGGATTTCTGTGCAGGCCCTTTTAAGAGATGATGTTAAAATTGCCATTGGTAATTCTGTTGCCATGCCTTATTTTTATTCAAAATATTCAACAAAAAAAGACCCTTTATATTTTTCCATTGATTATGATTATCCACAACAATCTTATGGATTTTTGATAAATAAAGAAAATGTGGACATGATGAATGACATGAATAAGCACATCCTAGATATGAAAAGTGATGGCACTTATCAAAAAATATTTAAAAAGTGGTTTTAGTTTTTAACTAATAACGAAAATGATGTTGTAATATAAATTGAAATATCTTTTTGATAAAACTGATTTGGGAAAAAATATGACTAAACTTACCGCCATCCGTGGCTTTAATGACATTTTGCCAGCCGAATCCGCCAAATGGCGAAAAGTAGAGCATATTTTGATGCAAGTGTTGGATGCCTATGGATTTGGTCAAATTCGTCTACCTATGGTAGAGAGTACAGATTTGTTTGCTCGTGGTGTGGGTGAAGCGACTGACATTGTTGAAAAAGAGATGTTTGGTGTGGTGCATGGCAACCAAAATACAGGTGCAGATGAAGATGATAAATCATTTACACTACGCCCCGAGGGAACGGCAGGGTGTGTGCGTGCGGTAATAGAACATAATCTGACCCGTGGCGATACACCAAAATTGTGGTATATGGGAGCCATGTTTCGCTATGAACGTCCACAAAAGGGACGATATCGTCAGTTTACCCAGCTTGGGGTAGAGAGCATCGGTTCACCGCTGCCTGATGCTGATGCTGAGCTGATTGCGATGACGGCGATGATGTGGAGACGGCTTGGGGTTTTTGAGCATGTAAGCTTGGAGCTTAACACGCTTGGTGAGGCTCATGAGCGTATCGCTTATAAAACAGCATTAGTTCAGTATCTAAATACTCATTTTGATGGACTTGATGATGACAGCCAACGCCGTGTCAGTACCAATCCTTTGCGAGTGCTTGATAGTAAAGATGAACAGACACAGGCGATTTTGCTTGGTGCACCTAAGTTGTCTGACTTTTTGGGTGAGGAGAGTCGTTTGCATTTTGAGCAGGTGCAAAACTACCTACACACGCTTGGCATTGATTTTGTCATCAACCAAAAACTTGTGCGTGGGCTTGACTACTATAACAAAACCGTTTTTGAATGGGTAACGGACAAACTGGGTTCACAGGCGACTGTGTGCGGTGGCGGGCGTTATGACGGGCTTGTTGGCATCGTCAAGGGTAAGCCTGAGCAGAGCGAACCTGCGGTGGGCTTTGCCATGGGGCTTGAACGCTTGATGTTGCTGATAGAAACCGTAAACCCGATTGCCGATACTGCCGACTGCGATGTGTTTGTCGTGGCAAGCGAAAACGTGTATATGAATGCCGTGCTATACGCCAATGAGCTACGCACACATCGCCCTAACTTGCGTGTCAAAATGGCGTCCGCCACAAGTTTAAAATCACAGATGAAAAAGGCGGACAAGTCGGGGGCGAAATTTACCGTGATTATCGGCGATGATGAAGTTGCCAATCAAACCCTATCGGTCAAAAATATGGCGACAGGGGAGCAGACAAGCCGTGCGATGACGGATTTTGATTTTGAGTAAGTTGAATAAGATTTGTGATTAAAATTGTCGGTGTTATAAAAGTTTAATGGTTTGGTTGACAATTTAACGACTTTTAAATCATTGATAACACTAGATTTAACATTAAAAAGCATTTTTAAGAGTTAGCAGATGAGCGATGAACTGATAGTAAATGACAAACAAGCCATGTCCGCCCTAAAACAGCACGGCAACAAAATCGTGTGGGCGGTGATTTTGGTGTTGGCAGGGTATTTTGGCTGGGATTTTTATCAAAAAAACTATGCCAAAATTGACACGGTGGCAGCCGATAGCTACACGCTAATCACCGAGAAAAATGATGTGTTTGTCCATCAAGCCGACAAAGAAGCATTAGCCAGGGACCAACAGGCTTTGTTTGCAGATATTGATAAACTGGTGGCGAATCATGGCAAGACCGCTTATGCATGGCAGGCTCTCATGATAAAGGCACGCCATCAGTCGGATAACGGTCAGCACACCGAGGCGGCGACAACCCTAAAACAGGCAAGTCAGATAGATTTGGATGATGAGGGATTAACAGCCATCACCAAACTAAGATTGGGGCAATCACTCATGGCAGAGGGCAGTATTGATGAGGCTTTGACGGTGGTTAATGGTGAGTTTCCTAAGGCGTTCGAGAGCTCAAAGCAAGAACTTCTAGGGGATATTTACGTCTTAAAAAATGATAATGACAATGCCAAGCAAGCCTATCAGTTGGCATGGGATGGACTGACCGAGCGTGGCGAGAGTCGCTCATTGCTCAGCCTAAAAATGCAAGCACTGGGCATGACCCCAACGCCCATCACGCCCAAGCATCAAGTAGTGGCAACGCCAGTCCAAGCTGATGCGGACGTGACAAGTGCCGATGTCCAAACAGTGGGTGCAAATGATGTACTGTCAGATGAGAGTGAGACTGTGCAGGGCGGCGGCGATTGATGACACAAAGTGGCAATACAAACACACCATTTATCAACGCATGATAAACAAAACTTTGCTAAAATTAATGCGTTTTAACTGATGTATTAACCATAATCAAATTCAAATCAAATAAGGATTCGTATGAAGCACATCACCAAACCTTTGGCTGTGGCAAGTGTGGCGGTATTGGCACTGACTGCCACAGGGTGCGATCGTTTTGGTCGCAGCAAGGCCCCTAAAAATACCCCTGCCAAACTTGTTAAGATTGATAATGAGATAGCAATCTTAAACAAAGTTGCCAGTTTTTCACTACCCCAAGCAGGTGGACGTTTTAAGGGTGCTAATGTCAATAAAAAAGACGTGGTGGATTTGCAAGTGGCTTCTGTGGGCGGTACACTCATCGCTGCCAGTCGTACAGGTGTGGTCAGTGCCTTTGCTGGCAATGCTCAGACATGGTCGGTAAATGTTGGCGATGTCATCAGCAGTGGCGTGGCAACCGATGGTCGGCTTGTGGTGGTTGGCACTCGCTCGGGTAAGGTGGTGGCACTTGACGGAGCGACAGGGAGCGTGGTGTGGGAGCGAAGTTTGCACAGCTCGTCACTTGCTCCTGCCCTTATTGGCAGTGGTCGTGTGATGGTCTCTGCCAATGATGGCGTGATTTATGCCCTAAATGCCAGTGATGGCAGTCAAGTGTGGCAGTTTAGCACCCAAAACCCTGCTGTCAGTGTGCGTGGTGCGGCAACACCCATCAGCCTGGATGCTAACACGGCACTATTTGGCACGGCAGATGGGCGTATTCATGCCATCAACCCACAGGCAGGCACACCGCTGTGGACACGTCGGGTAGGGCGTGCGGTTGGTGGTAGTCAAGTCCATCGCATGAGCGATGTTGATGGCACGCCATTGGTGGCAGGTCAGTATCTATATGTGCCAAGTTATAGCGGACAGCTTGCGGGCTTTGATATGGGCACAGGACGTACCCTATTTGTTAGTGAGCTTGCCAGCACCAAATCCCCTGCTCTGCTGGGCAATCAGCTCATTGGCACAAGCATTCATGGCGATGTGGTTGCCTTTAATGCGATGACAGGCGATGTCTTGTGGGAGAATAATGAACTCAAATACCGCCGTCTGACCAATCTCGTTGTCATCGGCAGTCATGTGGCGGTAGGTGACTTAGATGGCGTGGTTCATGTCTTTGATAACACAGGCAGAATCATCAGTCGCACGAACACCAAAGGACAGCTAACCAGTTTGCAGGTGATGGGGAACCGTTTATACACCCAAAGCAGTGAAGGCGTGGTTGCGGTGTGGCAGTTCTAATGGTGTACAAAATACCAAGAAAATAAAAATAAAGGGGCAAGCAATATCGCCCCTTTATTCATCTCTTTTGTTGTTAGGTTATTTCTGATATACCGTAACAGGCGTTACTCTTTGCACCTCATCAAGCGTTACACCGTCCGCCAGCTCCACCAGCACCAGCCCCTTATCGGTAACGTCATACACCCCAAGTTCGGTAATGATACGATTGACCACGCCTTTGCCTGTCAGGGGCAGTTAGTACTTTGGTAAAATCTTCGGTTCGCCATGCTTATTGACCTGTTCCATGAGTACAATGACATACCGAACACCTGCCACCAAATCCATCGCACCACCCATGCCCTTGACCATTTTATTTGGTATCATCCAATTTGCCAAATCACCTGTCTCAGATACTTCCATCGCCCCCAAAATGGCAAGATTGACTTTACCGCCTCGTATCATACCAAACGATTGTGATGAACTAAAAAAGCTCGCCCCTTTTTGGGCAGTTACGGTCTGTTTGCCTGCATTGATTAAGTCAGCATCAATTTGGCTTTCGGTAGGGAATGCTCCAATACCCAAAAGTCCATTTTCTGATTGGAGCATGACTGTCATGTCTTTTGGGATATGATTGGCAACCAATGTTGGCAGACCGATGCCCAAATTGACATAATAGCCGTCTTGTAATTCTTTGGCAGCACGCTGTGCCATTTGTTCTCTTGTCCAGACCATGATTATTCCTTGTTAATGTGTTAATTTTTAATGGTGCGTTGTTCAATGCGTTTTTCAGGATTGGTATTGACCACGATGCGATGCACATAAATGCCTGGCAGATGAATCTCATCAGGGTCAAGCTCGCCTGTCTCTACCAGTTCTTCAACTTCTACAACCGTGATTTTACCTGCGGTTGCGACATCAGGATTGAAGTTGCGAGCGGTTTTATTAAATATCAAGTTACCCATTTTATCTGCTTTATATGCCTTAGCAAGCGACGCATCAGCAACCAGTGAGTGCTCCATCAGGTACTCTACTCCGTCAAACTCTCGGATTTCTTTACCGTCAGCAACTTGCGTTCCTATACCTGTTACCTGTTTTTGTAAAAAAAGCAGGAATGCCTGCACCACCTGCACGAAGTTTTTCGGCAAGTGTGCCTTGTGGGGTAAGTTCCACTTCAAGTTCACCTGATAAAAATTGGCGTTCAAATTCTTTGTTCTCGCCAACATAAGATGCGATCATTTTTTTGATTTGCTGGGTTTGTAGCAACAGTCCGAGCCCAAAGTCATCCACACCTGCGTTGTTGCTAATACAAGTCAAATTCTTAACGCCTGTCTCTTTTAGAGTATAAATTAAAGCCCCTGGGATGCCACACAGTCCAAAACCCCCCACTGCAATGGTTTGACCATCCGCCACAATGTCAGCAAGGGCGGATTTGGCATTGTCATATACTTTTGTCATAAAAACTCCTTTTGATTATCTTTTGGCTAGCTTGCATCACAATCTGCCTGCTTTTTTGGATGGGCTTTAATAAAGGCAGGCAAGATACCACAATACTCATCAATGGCGGTAATGGTTGGATAGGCGGACAAATCCATCCCAAAGCGGTTGGCGTTATATACCTGTGGTATCAGCACGCAGTCAGCAAGCGTGAGCATATCACCAAAACAGCATTTGCCCGCCGTCTTTTGTAGTAGTTTTTCAAGGGCAGTAAAGTTTTCATGTATCCAATGGGCATACCACGCCCGCTTATCATCATCGCTGACATTTAGGCGTTGTTGTAGGTATTTTAAAACTTTAAGATTGTTAAGTGGGTGAGTGTCGCATGCTATCATCTGACACATTGTCCATACAGTTGCACGGTCAAAGGGCTCTGATGGCAGTAAGGGTATACTGGGGTAAGTGTTTTCTAGATAATCCAAAATTGCCAGCGATTGCATGATAATGCAACCATCGCCCACATCAAGGGCAGGGACAAGCCCTTGGAGGTTTTTGGCAAGATACTCTGCCCCAACTTGTTCGCCTTTGACCAAATGAATTGGCAGATGGTCAGCATTTAAGCCTTTTAAATGTAAAACAATGCGTATCCGATAGCTTGCCGATGAGCGAAAATAAGTATAAAGTTTCATCATATCTGTTTTGTGGATTCAAGCCTTGTCATTGTTATTCCTGTAAATCCAAAAAATAACGTCAAAAGTAAACAGCTGTAACAAAATACGGCATACGGTACATAATCCAGCACGGGCATGCCAAATATTCCTGTCAAAAACACCCCATACACGCCCCATGGTACCAAAGGATTGATGACCGTGCCTGAGTCTTCTATCGTACGTGCCAAATTTTTGGGGTGTAATCCCAAGCGTTTAAATTCAGGGGCAAAGGTATTGCCTGATAACAATAGACTCAAATACTGCTCGCCCACCAAAAAATTGACCCCAAATGCCGTCAAAGATGCTGCCAATACCGCACGGCTGGCACGAGTGAGCAGATGGGATATGGCAGACAGCAGGGCAGGCAATATCCCCAAAGCGTGCAACAAACCACCCAAGCTTAGTGCCAAAATTACCAAAATCTGACTAAAAAACATGCTTTGTAATCCGCCTCTGGATACCAGTCGTCCAACCTGACCAAGCTCCAAGTCCTTTGCAGGTTGATAGCCTGTAAAGAACCATCCGCCCAAATCAGCAAGAGTGGGCGAGCTGTGGGTATAAGTGATGGCAAGTGATACGATGATGGTTGCTGATATGGCGTAAATGGCGTTCACTCGCATGATGGCAAGGGCAACCAACACAACAAGGGAGAGCAGGGCATGGCCATGTACCAAGCCACTTGCTAACAAATTGTCCTGTAACACTGCCACATCCGCCAAGTTTGCCCTGCCACCATCTGATAGCATAAAAAACACCACCGCCGAGATGAGCCATGCAGGTATGGTAGTGTGCATCATGTTTTTGATATGTTCAAACAAATCAATGCCCACGATACTGGCGGCGATGCTTGTCGTGTCAGATAATGGTGACATCTTATCACCAAAGAGTGCCCCTGAGACCACCGCACCTGCGACCATGGCAGGGTTGGCATTAAAGGCTTCGGTCATGCCCAAAAATGCCACACCCACTGTTGCACAAGTGGTAAAACCGCTACCGAGTGCCACCCCAATCACACTTGCTAGGATAAAGGCAGACAAATAAAACATGTTAGGAGATAATACATCAAATCCATAATAAATGAGTGTTGGAATCGCCCCACTCATCATGAGTGCCGATACCAGCAGTCCAATTGCTGAAAACAGATAAATCGCCCCCATACCTGTGGCAACACCACCAATCATTCTATCTTGCATCGCCTCAAAGGTGATGCCTTTGGTAAGCCCAAACATCAACAGACCCAAAATGACAATCAAAAGCGACAACAAAGGCACAAAGCCCCATTTTATCATCGTAAGGGCAAGCACAAAGACCACAACAGCAGCAATGGGGACGGCTTGTTTGGGGGTTAAGTTTAGAAGAGGGGTTTGATTGCTCATAACAATTCCTTATTACCTGATGATGGCATTATATTACCATAAACCTTTGCCATCATTTAAAATAAATGTCAAAAACATCCCATAAATCAATATGATTTTATGGGGGTATTTATGGGGTTTTTAAAAAATAATTGTCATTTATGAAATATAATGTATTTAACTATATTTCCCATTTTGCCTGTATTATGTGACTATTTATCCAAGCACCCAAAACACCACATACCACAACAATAAATCCAAACGAAAGCAAACTTAAATTAATCCACTCTGATTTAATTAAAAAAGTTATAGAAAATCCAAGTAGCACACAGCATTGCAGTGATAATACATAATGAGGCATTAGTTGTTTAGTATAATTTCCACAAAAATTGAGCATAAATTCACTCATAAGCGTATTTTGCACACCATTTCCGACACCAACTAACAATCCAGAAAAAAATAAAACAAAAATTACCCAATAATTAGACAACATACTTGCCAAACCAAACCCCATCATACCAACACCCATTAACCCAGCCGCCAAATAAGCACCAGAAACCTGTCCTATTTTTTTAAAGAAGTCACTAAATAACATTGGACTAATTAATAAACCCAAGCTCATCATAGATAAAGTTGTCCCATAAATAAATGGACTAAGATTTAACTGATGATTGATATAAGGAATGATAATAATATTTAATGCGGAAGTTAAAGAAATAGTAATCGTAAAAAATAATAAAACTTTTTGAATAGTATGGTTTTTTATAAATTGCCGATAAGAAATAATATAATTATTGTTTGATGTTTCATCTATTGGTTGTTGCTTATTAGAATGATGACCATTCAACATCAATAAAATAAAACAAAAAAAGCTAATGGCTGACAAAATAAATACCAAGTCCTTCTCAATAAAACCAAATGCCAATCCTGTTAAACTGGGAGCAAAAACAAATCCAGCGTTTTTAATGGTTTGAGTTAATTTGTTAGCAAGAGTTAAATTGTTAGAAAAGTAATTTGGCAACACTGATAAAAACACAGTCCACAGTAGCGAACCCAAATACCCCAATAAAAAACTAAGAACTAAAATCAACAATGCTGAATTAGCAAAAAAATAAAAGGCAAGTATGATCAACCCTTGTAGAAAAAACACAGTAGGCAAAATAATCTTTTCACTAATTTTTGGCAAAATAAACGCACCACTACGACTGGCAGTAACACCACCAATCATAGACAGAGCATATAGTAAGGTTAAATTTTTTGAGTCACCACTAGCTAATGTAAGAGCAAAACTAACCAACATTGCTTCATCAGCGAAACTTCCTAGTGCCAAAACAACGACTGCAATAATAACTAGCGGGTAGCGCATACCAAACACCCCCATAAATATAATTTATTTATGACAGCAAAGATATTCTCTTGCCCACATCTCTCAATATCAATAACCTCATTGTTTAAAATATAATTTAACAAAATGTCAATATCTTGATGATAAGAAATACAGGAACAATGACCATTAGATGATATAATTAACATATCATCCAATCTAATCCACTGCAATACAGCATTATTATCTTTTATTAAGAAAAGACAATCCATTTTTTGTTTTTGTATTGGTCTAGGAACAAACAAACCCAAACTGGTTGTCTTAATAAGCTGATAGGAAATTATTTTAAGTTTTATATTAAAATCATTCAGTCTACTTCTAATATGATGAATAATCTCAAGATTATCATCGCTTAGGCTTACCAATCCAGAATTAAAATTGTGATTGGGAAAATTATTGAATTTAATATGATTTAAACCATCACTTCCAACAAACAAACTCTTACCAACTTGTTCAAATATGGTATCAACATCATCATTGTCTTCCCAAAATGCGATATTTACAACTAAAGAAGTAGCACCTTTACTCTCTGCTACATGATAATAGTCATAAGGAAAATAACAAATATTGTCACTTCGGTTTTGAATGATTGTAGCACTATCCTTGTATTGTTCATAGTGTGGATATTTTAGTCCTTTTACTGTTTTTTGATTGGGCGACCAAGTATATACATACTTTTGCCATTTCTTAGAGTAAAAGCAAAATTATGTGCATAATCTACATGCACGCCTGAATGTGTTGATGCATAATTGCCCAAAAAACAATCTACATCTACTCGTCCTGTTGGTTTTTTATCAGTATTATTGTAAATAATATGAGCAAAATTTCTTGCTATATCCCAAATCTGTGCATTGATAGTATGTAAGCCAAAATAAGCAATACACCAATCATTATTTTGGTTCATATGTTCAAGTCGTGTAATATAATTGTCCATATCAACATCATTGGATATCGCAAGCATATCACGATTTGGAATTGTAGAATGCCATTGATGGAAGTAATAAAGTCTGTGGCTTTATTGTGTGTTTGAAAGTCTTGTAGGTGATTTTTATAATACAAAAAAGTTTCAAATATTGTTTTCTCATCAAACATTATTTGGTGTGAATGCAATGTATTAAATTCTACTGCTTCTCTATTCCAAAAATTCAAAAATTCCGCTTTGTCTGTTATAGATACCATAACTAAACCTATCAAAAACCATTAGATAAAAGAAAGTTGTAATCCAATATGTATTGCCATCTATATCTTTAATGGTTAAAGGTAAGCCTAAGAATTACGCGGAATGCTTGGTATGCACATCTGCTACCGTGGAATGATAATCCACAATCTGAGATTGACCGCTACGCATCGTTGATGCTGGCGGTTCATCTGGCATCTGTGCATATTTTACATGCTTGCTTAGTGGGTTGAAGTCTTGGAGGGTCAAATCAGTCATCATATCCATAGTGATATCCTTGTTATATAGTGATATAGGTCATTGACAACCATATCAGAATAATAACAAAAGTCAAGACCTATCTTGAAAAAAATTAAGAAGAACAAGTATCAAAAAAACACCCACACAAATCAATTCTGGCGTGGGTGTTTTTAATAATTTCAATACAATTAAAACTCTGTCTTCATCGTATTGATAATCTCACCAAAAATACTATTGCTGTCTTTGTCATTCATATAAATCTTAACGGTATCGCCATCATCCATAAAAGGCGTTCTCTCACGCCTGCCATGAGTGCCTTTTTGCGATTTTTAAAGGGGTATGCTAAGGCATGGAAGTGATGTTCTGCTGGTGTATTTCTTGCTGGTATGTTCTAAGTTGGCAATTGACAAATGCCCCACTTTGGCAATTTTATGTTAAAATAGCAAGTTTTATAAAATAACAACTGAGAACACCATGTCCTTAAAATCCGTAGTTGCCCTTATAGGTCGCCCGAATGTGGGCAAATCCACGCTGTTTAACCAACTCACCAAATCCCGCCAAGCCCTAGTTGCTGATTTGGCAGGACTGACCCGAGACCGTCAGTATGGCGATGTGTTTTTTGAAAATAAATCTTTCATCGCCATTGATACAGGAGGTATTGGCGAGGCTGATGATGGCAAGGGTAACATTGATGACTACATGGCGACACAATCATACACCGCCATTTACGAGGCAGACATGGTTGTGTTTATTGTGGATGCACGAGCAGGACTTACCCCAAGTGATGAGGAGATTGCTAGGTTTTTGCACACGCTGGGCAAACCTGTCTTTTTGGTAGCCAACAAAACAGATGGCGTACATGATGCGTCCATTGCTGAGTTTTTTGGGTTGGGTTTTGGTGAGCCGATACCTACCAGTGCCAGCCATGGCAAGGGCGTAACGAGCCTACTTGAAATCATCACCGCTGATATGCCTGAAACAGTCGTTGAAGATTCCAAGGCAGATGGCTTAAAATTAGCGATCACCGGTCGCCCGAATGTGGGCAAATCCACGCTGGTCAATCGCCTTTTGGGTGAGGAGCGTGTTGTGGTGTTTGATATGCCAGGCACAACCAGAGACAGCATTTATATCCCTTTTGAGCGAGAGGGGCGAACTTATACACTCATTGATACCGCAGGGGTAAGACGGCGTGGGCGTATTGATGAGAAAGTGGAAAAATTTAGTGTCATCAAAACCTTGCAGGCCATCAAAGATGCGAATGTGGTTGTGTTGGTGATTGATGCTCATGAGGGCATTGTGGACCAAGATTTACACATGCTCGGCTATGCCTTAGATGCAGGACGGGCGATTGTGATTGCCATTAATAAGTGGGATAATCTCACTCAGGACCAAAAAGACAGTGTCAAAATTGAAATGGACAGACGTTTTCACTTTATCCCATGGGTTAAGATTCATCTGATTTCTGCCTTGTATGGCAATGGTGTGGGTAATCTGTATCCATCCATCCATAAGGCGTACGATGCGTCCATGTTTAAGGTGTCCACATCTCGTCTTACGCAGATTTTGCAAGATGCTGTGGCGGCCCATCAACCGCCAATGGTGAGTGGTCGCCGTATCAAACTTCGTTATGCTCACTTAGGCGGTCATAATCCACCTGTCATTGTCATTCATGGCAACCAAACAAGCAGTCTGCCAAAGAGCTATCAGCGTTATCTTGAAAATATCTATCGTGAGGTATTTAAATTAGAAGGCACGCCCCTTCATGTGGAATTTAAACAAAACGCCAACCCATATCAAGGTAAAAAAAATCCCGTCATCAAAAATAAAGCCAAAGTCATGCGTGAGCGTAAACGTATTGCTGAATTTAAGAAACGGGATAAGAAGAGAAAGTAAGAGCGGATTATGAATTACGGGTTGTCATTTATTAGTGATGATGATTTATATCATCATGTCAAAAATACGGTATTAAAATACCGTTTTCAAATTGATTTTAAAAAATTAAATAAAAACTTAATTGACCCAATTAAATTAACATTTGACAGTGCCATTTATCAAGGCGGTTTTGATAATGGGGCATTGTCTGTTATTTTGGATAATGAAATTAGCCGTCAAATGGATAAATCCAATACCAATCATATCGGTTATTTTCATCAAAATATTTTTAATTTTATTGGTAAAGAAAACGGTTGGTCTGTTCCTAGTCAAGGGTTTGATGTTGAAAATTCATCTTTACAAATCTATGTAGAGATGAAAAATAAACACAACACCATGAACAGTTCATCATCGGCAAAAACATATATGCGAATGCAACACAAGATTTTGCAAGAGCCAAATGCCACTTGTATGCTTGTGGAGATTATCGCCAAAAATAGCCAAAATATCGCATGGCAATGCTCGGTGGATAATCAATCCATGAAACAAGAACAAATTCGCCGAGTGTCTATTGATAAGTTTTATGAATTGGTAACAGGTAACGCTAATGCCTTTGCTCAATTATGCCAAATATTGCCAAACGTTATCCAAGATGTATTGGCAAATGAAAAAACACAAATCATTGAAAATACGGTGTTATCAGACATACAAGAACAAAACATTGAGCATATTCTAACCAGTTTGTATTTAATCACATTTAAAAAATATCAAGGATTTGATAACTTTCATTTGGGGTTATCATGACAAATTTATCATTATTTGATGAGCAAATACCAAATCAACAATCCTATATTCATTCTAATAAAAAAATTAGTAGCATTGAATTATTTGCAGGGGCGGGCGGATTGGCTTTGGGTCTTGAAAAAGCAGGATTTGAAGCGGTGTTATTTAATGAAGTGGATAAACATGCTTGCCAAACATTACGCCAAAATCGCCCTAATTGGCATATTTTAGAACAGGATATTTCTACGGTGGATTTTCGTCCTTATCGTGATAAGGTTGATTTTTTATCGGGTGGATTTCCTTGTCAGGCATTTTCTTATGCAGGAAAAGGCGAAGGCTTTAATGACATTCGAGGGACGATGTTTTTTGAATTTGCCCGTGCCATAAAAGAGATTAACCCTAAGGTTATTTTGGGCGAGAACGTCAAGGGTCTGTTAAATCATGATAAAGGCAGAACGCTTGCAACCATTAAACAGACACTCACAGAATTAGGTTATCGTGTGATTGAGCCAAAAGTATTAAATGCTGTTAATTTTCGTGTGCCACAAAAAAGAGAGCGGATTTTTATTGTGGGTGTTCGTGAAGATTTGGCGGATAAGGTGGATTTTGTGTGGCCTACGCCTTATCATCGCCCCATGACCATGACGGACGCTTTAAAAGCAGGTGAACTGTTTGATTGTGATGTGCCGATGTCGGACGGACAAATTTATCCAGAACACAAAAGATCGGTGTTAGACCTTGTGCCACAAGGGGGCTGTTGGCGTGATTTGCCTGATGAAGTGGCTCGTGCTTACATGAAAAAAAGCTATTTTTTGGGCGGTGGGCGTACAGGCATGGCAAGGCGTTTGGGTTGGCATGAGCCGAGTTTGACTTTGACGTGTTCGCCCGCCCAAAACCAAACCGAACGTTGCCACCCTGACGAAACCCGTCCGCTTAGGGTGCGTGAGTATGCTCGCATACAAACTTTCCCTGATGATTGGCAGTTTGCAGGTTCATTGTCTCAGCAGTACAAACAAATCGGCAATGCCGTTCCTGTGAATTTGGCATATGCCATGGGCGTGCAATTGCGACAGTTGTTATTACAAATCATGGATTAATATGTTCAAAAACATCCGCATTCTTATCCTACTTTGCATTTTACTCATCGTCGCTGTCAATAGCTTTCGTGATAAAAATCACGATTGGCAAAAGCCTGTTTATGTCGCCATTTATCCCATTAACGTGGATAATTCGCCAGAGGTTGCCAAATATATCGCAAGCCTATCCGACAGCGATTTTAAAGAAATAGAGACCTATCTTAATGCCGAGAGCAAAAAATACGGTCAAAATGCCAATTTTTATTATCGGCTTGGGCAAGAAGTCAAAGCCATGCCCCCTGTCGTGCCAAGAAATGGCGGAATGAGTGATGCGATTATTTGGAGTTTAAAATTTCGCTATTATGCCTACAAAAACGCCCATGACGTTGGCGTGCCGACCAATTTGCGGTTATTTTTGCAGTACCATAGCCCCGACAAAAAAGTCATCACCGAGACATCTACCGCCTTACAAAATGGACGCATTGGCGTGGTCAATCTGTTTGGCATGGACAAAAAAACCGCCAATAATAACGTGGTCATCGCCCACGAGAGCTTGCACGCCTTTGGGGCGAGCGACAAATACGACCTATCAAACGGCACTCCCATATATCCGCACGGCTATGCCAACCCCGCCCAAAACCCACGCTATCCGCAGACCCAAGCCGAGCTTATGGCGGTGCATATCCCCACATCGCCGACCAAATTTGACATGGCACGAGACCTAAAACAAACGGTTGTGGGCGAGATGACGGCAGTTGAGATTAAATGGAAAAAATTGGATTAACCATGCTTTTTGAGACGCTTGCCATAAATAACGGTGATATTTTAAATCTGGATTATCATAATGAGCGATTTAAACAGGGGCAGTTATTTTTACATTGCCAAACGATGATTGATGATATTGCCGATATTATTAACATTTCTGATGAATTTAATAATAAATTTATCCGTTGCCGTGTTACTTATGATAACTATAACATAAAAGTAGAGTATTTTGATTATACCCCAAAATCCATTCAATCTTTTAAAATAATAGAATGCGATAGTATAGATTATGCTTATAAATATGATGATAGGGCTTTATTAAATCAGTTATTATCGCAAAAGGGCGATTGTGATGAAATTATTATTATAAAAAATGGATTAGTTACAGATTGTTCTATTGGCAATTTATTATTTTTAAAAGATAATCATTGGTACACGCCCGATACACCATTATTGAAAGGTACTCAGCGAGCGTATTTATTGGACACTCAAAAAGTTCATTTGGCAAATATTGATAAAAATAACATTTGGCAATACGAAAAAGTGATGATGATAAATGCCTTAAATGCGTTTGATGAAAATAGGGCGATATTAATTAAAAATATTAAGGAATGATATGCTAAGATTGGCAATTTTTGCGGACATTCATGGCAAATTTTTATTGCCATTTAAACTAGTGAATTATTACCAAACCCTGACAGGGAAAGCGATTGACGCCATTATCCAATGTGGCGACATGGGAGCATTTCCCGACAAAAACAACATGGATAAAGCGACATTAAGACACGCCAGACATGACAGAGATGAGCTGGGTTTTATGGATAATTTTGTCAAAATGGATAATGACATTGCCAAATTTTTAAATACGCTTAATATCCCCATGTATGCCGTGCGTGGCAATCACGAAGACCATGATTTTTTGGATAATTTAGAACATAACAGCGATAAAAATTCGCCTTATTTTCATATTGATTGTTATCAAAAAATTCGGGTATTAAAAACAGGCTTTCCGCTCATATTAACCAATGATACCGACAGCATTAGCCTATTGGGGATTGGGCGAATTGGCGACAGAAAAGGGCGAGATAATAAAACATTTATCCAAAACTACGAACGAGAACAATTAAAAAAGCTCTATAAAACTTGTGGCGATATAGATATTTTAATCACTCATGACAAACCAAGCGAGAGCATTCGTGGTTATGGTTCATCTGACGTGGCAGACGCATTGGATAATATCGCTTTTTGTTATCTTTTTATGGACATACGGGTGAGCCTTATCATGAAACACTTGCTGATAATGGCATTACCCAATCAATAAAAATCAAAGAATTGGAATTTAATCAAAAAGGCAAATTAGAAACAGGCTGTATGATAATTTTAGAAAAAAACAAGGATAATATCAGCATAAAAAGCGTACCATTATTTGATATTATTCATTTTGATAAAGAAAGTTGGCGGTATATGTGATGATTTGCAATTTTATAAAAAAAATTTTAAAAATCCCTTGACTTTTTATTTTTATCGCTTATCATATACGCATTCACGCACCAAATACGCTTGGTGCATTTCATTCACCCAAACAGCAATAGGAGTAAAACAATGTCTGTATCTTACAATTTTTGTAATCCAAAAAAGACCAACCGTTTTGACTGTTTGGGCAAATCATTTTTGATATAATCTTTATATCAAGCCAAACACATAAAGACGGTGGCAAGCCTTAATCTACAAGGCTTTCACCGTTTTTTTATTGTCTAAAATTTGCCCAAAAAATCGCCAAGATTTGTCTTAAAAATTGATAAACTGCTTTATCAATTTTGACGGTTTTCTTTTCCCAAAAATATTGTCTTTTATTTGTCATTTTTATATTTAAAAATGATTGGGGAAGTATTGTCTTTTTAATTTATGTTTATTTAATTAGCTAAAAATTAAATGATTTTTGGTTGGGGATTTTTATATCAAAAATTTGGTATTTTTAAATTCAATCGTCATTGTAGGGGCGAATTACATTTGCCCAAAAAATACCAATAGCACAATCCCCAAACCAACCCAAAAGAGAAATAATTTTATGAGTATCGGACTTATTTTAAATGAAAATGGCAACAATGGCGTGCCTGTCAAAATCTTTACCAAAGACGTGGAACAAAAGGCGTTAAATCAGCTCTACGCGATGAGCCAGTTGCAATTTATCCATAGCCATATCGCCGTCATGCCTGACGTTCATGCGGGCAAGGGGGCGACTGTGGGGAGCGTGATTCCGACCAAATCGGCAATCATTCCGTCTGCGGTGGGCGTGGATATTGGCTGTGGCATGAACGCCCTACGCCTGTCTATCAAGGCAGAGCAGTTGCCCGACAACCTAAAACCTGCCCGCCTTGCCATTGAAAAACACGTCCCTGTCGGCTTTGAAAAGCACAAGCAAATCATGGCAAAAATGAGTACGCTTGACCCGCTTGCCATTCGTCTCAAAAAAATTACCGACAAGCACAAGGGTTTGTTAAAAATGCTCAATAACTTTGACAGAACGTGGGCAAAACAGCTTGGCACGTTGGGCGGTGGCAATCACTTTATTGAGCTGTGCGTGGACGAGAACGATGACGTGTGGATTATGCTCCACTCTGGTTCTCGTGGGATTGGCTCGTGTATTGGCGAGTATTTTATCAGTCTTGCCAAAAAGGTGAATGAGACGTGTTTTGGTTATATTCCTGACCGTGAGCTGTCGTATTTGGCGCAGGGTACGCCGTTTTTTGACGATTATATTGAGGCGGTGGGCTGGGCTCAGGACTATGCGACCGAAAACCGCAAGGAGATGATGAGACTCATTATCAAAGCCTTACAAAGCAAAGACGCACAATTTCCCCGCTTTACCGTAACCAAAGAGGCGATAAACTGTCATCACAACTATGTCAGCCGTGAGAGGCATTTTGGCAGTTCGGTCTATGTAACTCGCAAGGGGGCGATTAGTGCCTATGAGGGTGAGCTTGGCATTATCCCTGGCTCTATGGGGGCGAAATCCTATATCGTGCGTGGGCGTGGCAATAGCGAGAGTTTTTGTTCGTGTTCGCATGGGGCAGGGCGAAAAATGAGCAGGGGGCGTGCGGTGCGTGAGTTTGGCTTGGCGGATTTGGTGAGCCAAACGGACGGTATCGAATGCCGTAAAGATAAGGGCGTGCTGGACGAAATTCCACAGGCGTATAAAGATATTGATGAGATCATGGCAAACCAAACCGATTTGGTGGAGGTTGTGCATACCTTAAAGCAGGTGATGTGTATTAAGGGGTGATGAATGATTTTTGGACTACTATCTGATTTTTTATTTGTCATTTTGTAAAATAAGTGCAGGAGCAAATTACATTTGCCCTGTGTTAAATTTGGATTTTGGGGTGAATAAATTACCCTTATACGTCCAAATTCTAAAATATATTTTGATTTAGTCCAACATAGGAAAATAATATGAAAAACCAAAAAGAGCTTATCAAACTTGGCGAAAAATTGGCAAATCACCCAATTTACCCAAGTGCGATTAAAGTACGCAACCAAACCGCCTTAAACCCTTTATTAAAAAAGGGTGGTGTTCATGATAAAGACAACCCCAAAACACGCCATAAAAAAGAGCGTGCTAAAATACGTTTGCACCTAAAACATAAGGGGTATGACAATAATTTTTAAAAATTTTTCAAATTTTTTGTAAGATATTTGCTCCACGTCCGTCTAAGGTATATCATAGAATGGTTTATGATGTTCAATCGGAGTTTATTATGTCAAATCTTAACCGTAAAATCACAGGCCTTGCAGTAGCAACCTTACTGGCGACAGGGCTGAGTGCTTGCAAAGAGGAAAAAGTGCAAGCACAGCCACTGGCACAAGGCTATCAAAATGCTGATACCGCCCAGCCTAATCAAGCAGTCGTCTCCGACACCAAAACCGCCGAAGGCAAATGTGGTGAGGGCAAAACCGCCGAAGGCAAATGTGGTGAGGGCAAATGTGGTGAGGGCAAATGTGGTGAGGGCAAATGTGGTGCGACCAATGCTGACAAATCAGCATCTGCCAGTTGTGGAGCAAGTACTGATAAAAACGCCAATGCCAGTTGTGGCGGTTCAAAATAAACAGTTTGTTGATGGCAAATACAAGGTTATGATGTTTTGTAACCTTGACTTTCGTTATTTTTACTTATTTAACGCTCTTTTTGATGGGTGAGTCGGAGAAAAATTAATGATACAAACCAAAAACTTAATCATAGGCTTTGGTAAAGCAGGCAAAACATTGGCAGGACTGTTTGATAAACATGGTCAGAGTACCATTTTGGTTGAGCAATCGGAAAAAATGTATGGTGGAACGTGTATTAACGTGGGCTGTATTCCCTCAAAAAAACTGATTCATGAAGCCAAAACGGATGGTTTTGATGAAGCCATGCAAAACAAAGATGCCCTTATCAGTACTTTGCGTGAAGCAAATTTTAACAAAATCAATGATTTATCAAACGTGCGTGTCATTACCGCACAGGCAAGTTTTGTTGATGATAATACCGTTACCCTATCCACAGGCGAGACGGTGCGTGCTGAGCGGATTTTTATCAACACAGGTGCAACCCCCATCATGCCAAACGTGGCAGGCGTGGATGGTGAGCATATTTATGACAGTACAGGGCTGTTAAACTTAGGCGATACGCAAAAAACCACCCCCAAGCGATTGGTCATCGTGGGTGCAGGATTCATCGCTCTTGAATTTGCCTTTATGTATCACGCCTTTGGCAGTCAAGTAAGCATTGTTGAGCGGTCGGAGGAGTTTTTAGCAAACGTTGATGATGATGTGCGTGAAATTGTCCTTGATTTGTTAGATGAGCGTGGTATTGAGTTGCATTTGGGGCAAGACGTCCAAGAGTTTAGACATCAAGATACCCACACTCAGGTCATCACTGACAAACTGACCCTAGATGCTGATGCCGTGCTTATTGCCATTGGCAGACAGCCCAACACAAACAGTCTAAACCTACAAAACACAAGCGTGCAATTAGATGAGCGTGGTTATGTGGTGTGTGATGATAAACTAAAAGCCACAAACAATATTTGGGCCATGGGCGATGTTGCAGGCTCACCACAATTTACTTATATCTCGCTTGATGATTATCGCATTGTGGCAGATGATTTGTTTGGCAGTGGCACACGCCAAAGAGCTGACCGCAATATCTTCCCAACCAGCGTCTTTATCACACCGCCTTTATCACAAATTGGCATGAGTGAAAAACAAGCCCAAGCAAGTGGTAAAAATTATCAAGTAGCAACCTTAGCCGCCCAAAACATTGTTAAAGCCAAAATGACAGGCAACACCAAAGGTTTATTAAAAGCGGTTGTGGATAAAGACACCAATGAGATTTTGGGTGTTACGCTGTTTTGTGATGACAGCCATGAGATTATCAACTTATTTAAACTGGCAATGGATAATGGTGTTAAAGCAGATTATTTTAAAGGACAGATTTTTACGCATCCAACCATGAGCGAATCATTAAATGATTTATTTGCTCAATTTTAAAATGGTTTTTTATAAAGGTATGTTATGAAAAAATTTACTCTGACCATCATCATGGGTGTGTTTGGATTGACAGCATGTAACAGTTTTGCCAACATGTCCATCAAAGACAATACAACCCAAACACAGGTTCAAACACAAATCACACCAAAGGCAAAAGGCGTTTGGATTGATGTTCGCACCCCAGAAGAATATCAAGCGGGTCATTTGACAGATAGCATCAATGTCCCTGTTGATGATATCACCAAACGTATCTTTGCCATTGAACCTAATAAAGACAGTCCCATCAATCTATATTGTCGTAGTGGCAGACGTGCCGAGGTTGCTCGTACGCAACTGCTTAAATTGGGTTATACCAATGTTACCAATCACGGCGGTTATGAAGATTTAAAACAACAAGGCTATCGTTAAGGGATTTTTTATGAAAATTAATGTTGGCAAACCCGATAAAATCGTGCGAATTGTTTTGGGTGTCGTTATTATTGGTGTGGGTGCTTATTTTGGTTCGTGGTGGGCAATCGTTGGGCTTGTGCCTTTATTGACAGGCTTTATGAATTTTTGCCCCATTTATCATCTTTTGGGCATCAGCACCTGTAAATACCATGCTAATAAAAACCTCAATAAGTAAAAACCTCAATAAGTAAAAAGACAGACATGACAGATAACAAATCACCACATGGGGCAGGGCTTGGCTTTCGCCGTGAATTATTACCGCAAATGTCTCTTGATGATGTCAATGCCATTTATCAATTAAGCCATATTGATTTTTTTGAGGTCTCGCCTGAAAATTGGATAAATTCCCAAGGTATGATGGGCGGTCGTTTTGAAAGTATCTTACGTGCTTATACCGAACGGTTTTCATTCATCTGTCATGGACTTTCTTTATCTATTGGCAGTTCAAAAGAATTGGACATTACTCATGTCAATAATATCAAAACATTCATGAAATCACACGGCATGAATTTATTCACCGAGCATCTGTCTTGGTGTGGTGATGATAAAGGACATTTGTACGATTTATTGCCCATACCTTGCACCCAAGAAGCGGTATTTTGGGTGGCTGACCGCATAAAAAAAGTACAGGACATTTTAGGCTCTCAAATCGGTATTGAAAATGCCTCATACTATTATCTGCCCTCTCAAAGCCAAATGCCTGACAGTGAATTCATTTCAGCGGTGATAAAAGAGGCGGATTGTTTGTTGCATTTGGATGTGAATAATATTTTTGTCAATAGTCAGAACTTTGGTTTTGACCCACACCAATATTTGCGTGAATTACCCTTAGAGCGGACGTGTTATTTACATGTGGCAGGACATTATGTGGACGATGATGGTCTGATTGTGGATACGCATGGCGATGGCGTGGTAGAGCGTGTTTGGGCATTGCTAAATGATGCTTATGAGTTGATTTTTGCCAAAACGGGCAAAACGGCGGATAAAATTCCAACTTGTTTGGAGCGTGATTTTAACTTTCCAAAACTTAGCGAGCTTACCCGTGAAGTAAAATTTATCCGAGAAATTCAACAAATCCACAAAAATAACACCGTAACTAAATTGGCTTAATGGTTTAATAAATTCTTATGGTAATGATGACAGATAAAGCACCCAATTTACGCAGCTTTCAGCGTGAATTTGGTGATTATATTAGAAAGCAAAAACACGATGATGGCGATACCGTGCCTTCTCGTGTTGGGCAGTTATACCAACATTTGATTTATAATAACATCTCTGGCTTTATAAACCAATGCTTTCCCATTACTCATAAAATCATTGAAGTGCATTTTGGTGCATCGCTTTGGCAAAATCTCATCAAAGATTTTATAAAACATGGTGATATGACAAGTCCGTATTTTAGTGAAATTAATGAGCAGTTTGTTGGTTATTTGACAGATGATGTTTTGAATAAATTTTCCTTGCCACTTTATTTATCTCAATTTGTTCATTATGAATGGGTGGAGCTGTATGTGGATAATCTGCCCAATGACAGCCCTAAGCCTGTTTTTATTCATCAAAATGAACCTATTATCATCAATCATACCGCCCAGATTTTGTATTATGAATGGATGGTACAAGACATTAGCGTGTCATTTTTACCCAATAAAAAACAGCCGACGTTTTTGGTGGTATGTCGTCAATGTATGGATAATGTCTTTAAAACCGCATTTATGGCAATTGACCAACTGACATTTATCATATTGACCTTTATTCAAGAAAAGCAAAAGCAAGGCGTGTGTTATCAAAATACCGATGAATTATTATTACAACTACAAAAAACCTTTGAATTAAATGATGAGATTTTAAATGATATAAAATCATCATTTGATGACTTGTTAAATACCATGCTAGACAACCAAATTTTTTATAAAAGATAAGGGGATTTATGATGAATAAATATGTTGCTTATTATGACAAATTGGTTTTGTCTTTGAAAAAAATAGACTTTTTGCCACTACTAGCAATACGTTTGTATCTTGCTCCGATTTTTATCATGGCAGGGCTGACCAAATACCGCTCATTTTATGATACAGTGGCGTGGTTTGGTAATGGTGATTGGGGGCTTGGTTTGCCTTTTGCATCCTTTTGGGTGGTCGTGGTCATTATTGCCGAATTGATTGGCGGTGTGGCATTGTTATTAGGGGTGGCAACACGTTTATTTGGTCTATTATTGGCAATCACCATGGCATTTGCCATGTTATTGGTGCATTTAAAAAATGGTTGGCATGCCATCGCTCCAACGAATCCAACGACAAACATCGCCCAATTATTTGGCAGGTATGGGCAGGCAAGTTTGGATAATTCCATACAAGCAGGTGAGCGATTAAATAAGGCTCGTGAAATTTTACAATCCTATGGTAATTATGACTGGCTTACCGAAACGGGGAATTTTGTGATTTTAAATAATGGCGTAGAATTTGGCATGACGTATTTTATTATGTTGCTTGTGCTGATTATTTATGGGGCGGGGCGTATTATCAGTGTGGATTTTTGGCTAAATAAAAGTCTGCCAATGTTAAAATAATATCATCAGATATTCATAACATATTCATAACGTACCATTTATGTGGCTTTGTTCATTTTTCTTGACCTATTGAATTATTGAGAATTTTATAAAAATGCACCAAATCAATTTACACCACTTTGATAAAAAAAGCATGGATGAGATATATCAAGCCATGTTTTCTTTTGCGTACAATCAGTTAAATCATGAACAACACGCCAAAGATGTGGTACAAGATACTTTGGTGAATGCCTTAAAATATGCCGATAGTTTTCAAGGAAAGTCCGCCTTTAAAACGTGGGTATTTGCCATTTTGAAAAATAAAATTGCCGACTTTATTCGCCAAAATAAACATTATGTAACCATCAGCGAGATGAGTGAAAATGACGATGATGAATTTTTATCCATGCTGTTTGATGATATTGGACGTTGGCAACATGGTTCATCACCAAATGGTTTTGATAATTGCTGGACAAGTCCGCATGAAACTGCTGAGAATTATGAATTTTGGCAAGTATTGGAATTATGTTTACAAAATTTGCCAAAAGAGCAGGCACAGGTTTTTTTAATGAAGGAATATATAGAATTGGGCAGTGATGAGATTTGCCAAAATTTAAACATTACTCGCCAAAATTTATATGTGTTATTACATAGAGCCAGATTAAGATTGCAAATGTGTTTATCGGTAAAATGGTTTGTTTAGAGGGTACAATGAAACGATTTAAAAATTGCCAAAAAATGACTGAGCTTATGAGTTTATCACAAGATGAACCATTGACTTTGTCACAAAAAATGATGGTGAGATTTCATCTTTTGATGTGTCCTGAATGTGCCAGATTTGATAAAAATAATGAAATATTAAAAATGATGATAAAACAGCATAAAAATTTGAATGATGATTTATCATGAGGGTTTGTCATCAATGAGCATTTAAAAAAGCTGACTTGCCAATATGGCTTGCATGGGGTTAAAACTTTTACGATGCTCGGGCAGTATCCCATACTTATGAATGGCATCACGGTGTATTTTGCTGGCATAGCCTTTGTGTTTTTCTAGTCCATAATCAGGATAAATCTTGGCGTAATCGCTCATGGTGTTATCACGGTGAACTTTGGCAAGAACGCTGGCACAGGCGATGGATATGTGAATACCGTCACCTTTGATGAGTGTATGAATGCACGACCCAAATGGAGCAAAGTCGTTGGACAACAGAGGCATGGCATTGCCATCTATCATGATGACAGGGTTGTCGTGAATGCCGATATTATTTAACATAATCAAATGTTCAATTGCCAGTCTCATGCCAAGCAGAGTGGCTTGATAAATGTCAATGGCATCAATGACGAATGCAGGTATGTCAATTAAAGCATAACTTTGGCAGGTCTGTTTGATGGGTTCAAAGAGCAAATTCCGCTTTTTTTCAGACAGCTTTTTACTGTCATTAATAGAAGATATGGGCGTGCCTGCCAAATCAATTTGTCCAAATTCGCCCGTAAGGTTATTATCCAAAATCACCGCCCCAACGGTCATTTGCCCAAATAGTGAACCACGCCCAACCTCATCGATGCCGATGACAAAAGTGCCTGATGGGAGTGCATGATTTTTATGGGCGATGATGGTGCAAGCGTGGGTGTGTGTATTTAGAGTATGAGCTTTTATCATGGCTTTTTAAAATCTGGTTAAAATATGGTTAAAATCATAAAACCGTGTGTGCTAAGTTGCCAAAACATGACGGTTTTTGTATTAAATTCATCGGTTTTGGTCAATCGGCGTTTGTAAGCGTGGACGGTTTGGGGTTAATTTGTTTAGTAGTACATAAGAGATGGGTAACGGCTCATCAAAAATCAGCCCTGCCAAAATCTCACCACATAATGGAGCAAAACTAAATCCCTTTGATCCCATGCCATAGACGGTATACAGCCCATCATGCCTGCCAACCTGCCCAACAAGTGGATGATAATCAGGCGTTTGGGCTCGTATGCTTGCCCGTCCGTGCAAATCTGCCAGATTGACATTGAGTTCGTTGGCAAGATTTGGCAGACTTTGGCGAAACTTATTCAAATTAAACTCATGTTCATCATCACGTACCGATGTGTTAGTATCATTGCGTACAAAACTTGCCCCCATTAAGAAAGTAAGCGTGTCATCTTTATCAAAGGTGGCACAATAACCATCATACTTTATCGGTGTGGCAAGTTTGGCTTTTAGCTCATCACAGTGCTGGTCAATGTCAAGCCATGAGACTTGTCCACGAATCTTTCTGGGATTAAACAACTCATCATTTAATAGATGACTTTCAAAACCTGCACAAATGATGATAATATCGGCGGATAATTGGTCATTGGCATTTTTTAGCATCCATTTGTCATGCTCTTTTATGACGTTGTTGGCATGAAAATGCTCAAAATGAATTAATGGATTTGATAGAATGAAATCTGCTAATTTATGGGTGTCAATCAGTCCTGCTTTGGGCGTATGGGTGTTAATGATTTGCTTATTAAAATCATCATTATTCAAATTAAAATCATCATTGACGATGCTAATTAATTCATCAGGATAACTGTTTGCCAAATGGGCAAGTTTATCATGTGATTTTTGTGTGGGTAATAAAAAATCCATCGCCCCTGTTTGGGTAAATATTTCATCTTTTGCCAATTGATTAAAGGTTTGATAAATCCGCTCAGCATATAAAAAGCTGACCGTTGGCAGATGGTTGGGGGCGTCTGATAATTGAGTTAGTTTGGGGGCAAATAGAGCTTTTGGATTGCCCGACGCTCCTGATAGCGGGGCGATTTTATCGGTGAGTGTTACTGACATGCCACGACTTGCCAAAGCGTGTGCGGTAAATAACCCCGATACGCCAGCTCCGACGATGATGGCTGTCTTTGGGGTGGGTTTGATGGCGACGGTTCTGTCAAATTTGGCGGTTATCATCTCACGCTTATGCCCAAAGCCTTTGATTTTATTCACACTCATGCCGATAGCCGTCAAGGCTCGTCTGACCGCCCCACTGCTGGTAAAAGTGGCGAGAGTGGCATCAGATTTGGATAAGCGTTTGATTTGATTAAAAATCTCATCTGACCACAGTTCATGGTTTTTGCTGGGAGCAAAACCATCCAAAAACCATGCGTCCGCCTGTCCTGTTTTGGTGTGCATGCTTGCAAAGCTGTCATGTGCATCCCCAAGCCACAAATCAAGGCAAATATTACCAAAATGCAGGCGATGACAGCCTGATAATGCCAGTGGGTAATCATCCAGTAAAGTTGTGATGAATGGGTTGGTTTTTTCATTTTGCCATGCCAATAGGGCAGTGGTTAAATCAGCATGACTAAGCGGATATTTTTCGGTACTGACAAAATACAGACGAGCAGATGATGTGACGACTTTTTGCCAAAGTAGACAGGTTGCCAAAAAGTTTAGCCCTGTACCAAAACCTGTTTCCATGATGACAAAATGCTCATTATCATGCAGATTTGCAAAGCGCTCTGGCAGGTCATTACTCTCCAAAAAGACATGATTGCTCTCATCAAAACCGCCCGCTTTTGAAAAATAAATGTCATCAAATTGTTCGGAGATGGGTGTGATTTTCCCCAAATTATCGGTTTGCCATGTAACGTGTGCGGTTTGTATCATTGTTTATTAGGTTGATTTATTTGCGTTTTATGATGAGTGAGGCGAGAATAAAGCCAAGAGTGAACGATGCCAAAGTACTGATGACGCCATAAAGAAACAACTGTCCACTACGTTCATTCACCAAGACATTAACTTGTGTGGTTAATTCGTCAATGCGTCCTTGTAGTTGGCTGTTTTTGGCAAGCAGTTCGATATTGGCACGAGATAATTGATTGTCGTCAGGTTTGGCAAGTTGTGCCAATGTTGGGGCGTTAGGGCTGTGTAGGCTGGTAGGGGCTTCATTTTCTGTATGTTCACTCTCACCCAAATGCTGGCTGGTAGTGGCAGGCGTGTCAGCTGTGTTTGTCAAAGCAGTCTGAGCAAGGCTTGATATAGACAGTGGGGCAATGACAAGCAGGGCAATCATAATGACAAATTTCATGGCAACCCTCACGCGCCACTGCCGTTAGCAGGCAAGGCTTGGATAAAGGGCTTGATGTCTACATGACTGTACACACCGCCATGCAGATAGGGTTCGTCATTTACCCATGCTCGTGCCTCATCTATGTCATTAAAGTGGGCGATGATGAGACTGCCACTCATGACAGGTTCGCCATGATTGATGGGTGTAGGGCCTGCGATGACAAGTCGGTTCTGGGCGTGTAGAGCGGTCAGTCGCTCAATGTGAGCAGGGCGAATCTTAGCACGTTTGGCGGAGCTGTCGGCGACATCATGACCGATGATGGCAAATAGGGGCATGGGTTTTTTTCCTGATTTTGGGTTGTTAAGGTATAAAATATGGAATTATTTGGTGTTTTTATACCACTTGCAATGGTTGTTTTTGGTGGGTGATATGCACCCTACGACTTTAAATGTCAAATTAAAATGGGTGGTTAGTATCATTACTTACCCAATTTCAACTTTGTATAAGTGATTGATTTACTACGGGCGAATTGCAATTCGCCCCTACAGTTCAAAAAATAATTAACCAATAATCAATAATTTACAATTCTAAGTTTAGAATAAAGTGTTACTTACTTTTTTATGGCTGTTTCATCTATCTTGATATGCTTACGCAGTACAAAAAACATACCTGCCATAAAACTTATCATGACAATAATATCGCCAAAGGCGGTAAACTCGCCCCAGTACTTGCCCCCCATAAACACAAAGGCAAAAAAGGCGTGTAGGCTCGCCATCAGTACAAAAAATCCTGCCCATGCTAGATTGAGCTTTTTCCATGCCGATGACGACAACTCAAAAATGGGGGTGAATAGCTTTTGAATGGCGGATTCTTTGTTGCTCAAAAAAAACGGCGATAAGAATAAGGCAAGAGCAAAGCCCAAATTAATCAAAATCGCTTTTAGGCGAATATAAAAATCATCTCGCAAGGCAAGGGTCAGCCCGCCAAATACCACGGTCATAAGTAGCACAAAAATCTGCTGTTTTTGCAGACGAAACTTTTGACTGACAAATAAAAAGCCATACACGACAAGCGTGGCAAGGGTCAGCCCTGCGGTCGCCACGATGATATGATTATTGCTCTCGCCCCCTGTCAGCCCAATGGCGGTCAGTAGGGGGTGGGCAGGATTGTCCTTGTCTGTGGTCTTGTACAGATAAAAAAAGACAATGATGGGAATGTAGTCAAGTAGGGCTTTCATGGGTGTGATGTGTCTAAAAGGTGCTATTTTACACGCTTTTGGGGGTAAAAGTAAAATAAAACCGATGCTTTGGTGCAATCTTATGATATGAATAAATTGCAAGGTAAACTGGCATTCTTTGTTGTGGCAAGGTAAAATACTGCCCCAGTCGCTCTCACAGGCAAGCTAAATAAATTGGAAATGACAATGCTACAAATTTTATATCAAGATGATGACGTGGTGGCGGTAAATAAGCCTGCTGGTATGCTGGTTCATCGCTCGTGGCTTGACAAGCATGAGACGGTGTTTGCGATGACGGTGTTGCGAGATATGCTTGGGTGCCACGTTTTCCCTGTTCATCGGCTAGACCGCCCAACATCAGGCGTACTACTATTTGCCAAGTCGTCTGATGTGGCACGGACGTTGTCAGGGCAATTTGAACATCACACGGTAAATAAATCCTATCTGGCGGTGGTGCGTGGGTATCTTTTGGGCGGTGGACGGATTGATTATCCTTTAAAGGTCAAACTTGACAAAATCGCCGATAAATTTGCCAAAACGGATAAAGAGCCAGAGTCTGCCATAACCGATTATGAGAACTTGGCAACCTGTGAAATGCCCTTTGTGTCGGTGGATAGATACGCCACATCTCGGTATAGCCTGATGAAACTTATCCCAATCACAGGGCGAAAGCACCAACTAAGACGGCACATGACGCACCTGTTTCACCCGATTGTCGGTGATGCCACGCATGGCGACACCGCCCAAAATCGTGCAGTGGCAGAGTTTACGGGCGTATCAAGGCTACTTTTGCACGCTCATACTTTGGCATTTGATGACATGAGTGGCAAGCGTATCACGGTGGTTGCTCCGATTGATGATGACTTTAAAAAGGTGATGGGGGATTTTGGGTGGGGTGAGTGGGTGTGACAAGCCATTGTCATGGTAGAACTGTTTGGATGGTTCATAATGTCATAAACACTGATTCTTGTGCCAATAATGATGGGTTTGCCAAAGCGAATATTTGGGTCATAGTCAATGCAGGTTTGATAAGGCATGGCATTCTGTATTTTAATGATTTAGAGAGTATAAAACAGATAAATCACAAATGCAAATCATGCCCACATCTATCACAAAACTTAGCATTGGACGCATGTCCAAATTTACCGCATTTTGGGCAAGTGATGGGGTGTAGCTGTGGTCGCATGGTGCGTGACAGCTCAGCGGTAAAAATCCCTGTCGGCACGGCAATGATGGAGTAACCCATAATCATCACCATGCTTGCAATCGCTTGCCCTATCGGAGTTTTGGGCGAGATGTCGCCATAACCCACGGTCGTCAAAGTCACAACCGCCCAATAGATGGATTTGGGGATACTGGTGTAGCCGTTTTCGGGGCCTTCGACCACATACATGACCGAGCCAAAAATCGTCACAAGCAGTAATAATGACAGGAAAAAGACGATGATTTTGTGCTGACTGGTGCGAAAGGCAGCTGCCAAAAATCCTGCTTGTTGCATGTAGGATTTGAGCTTAAATACCCTAAAAATCCGCAAAATCCGCAAAATCCGCACCACAAGCAAATACTGCGTTCCCACAAAAAAGTAGCTAAGATAGCTTGGCAATAATGCAAGCAGGTCAATCACCCCAAAAAAGCTAAACGCATAACGCTTGCGATTGGGAGCGGAGTATAGGCGTAATAAATATTCTATGGTAAATAAAATGGTAAAAAACCACTCTGCATACAAGAACAGCGTGCCATACTGCAAACGTAAATACAGCACACTGTCAAGCATGACCACGACCACGCTAAGAGCGATACCGATGAGTAGCACCACATCAAAAAATCGTCCCGCAGGCGTGTCAGTGCCTTCGATAATGATGTGGATTTTCTCTTTTAAGGGCAGGCTTTTTTTGTAAACAGGGGCTTTCATGCAAGGTACAATGAGATAAATATTGGCATATTTTATAATAAAGTTAGGATTTGAGATAGTGTTTTTACAAAATTCTTATTATTGATGCTTGTTATCAGTACTTGTAATGATTGGTATTTAGGTATTGTTTTCTATAAGACTGCCAAAACCTTTATCTAAGACATGGCTGTCACTTATGACATTTTTATAGAATCATGCCAAATATTGGCAAATCTGCCCAAACCTTGTATAATAACCCATATTTATCCAATCAATAAATTTATCCAATCAATAAAAGGTACATTTTATGGCAGGTCATAGTAAATGGGCGAATATCAAACATCGTAAAGCCAAACAAGATGCTGCAAAAGGCAAGATTTTTACCAAAATTATTCGTGAAATCGTCTCCGCCAGTAAAGGCGGTGACCCAGACCCTGCCAATAATCCACGTCTGCGTGCCGTGCTAGAAAAAGCCAATGCTGCCAATATGACCAAAGATGTGATTAAACGTGCCATTGAGCGTGGTCAAGGGGGCGGAGAGGGCGATAATGTCCAAGAGATTACTTACGAAGGTTATGGCGTGGGCGGTGTGGCAGTCATCGTTGAGACCATGACCGACAATGTCAACCGTACCGTAGGCGAGGTTCGCCATGCCTTTGGTAAACATGGTGGCAATCTGGGCACCTCAGGATCGGTGGCGTATCTGTTCTCTAAGCGTGGCGAGATTGTTTTTGATGATGTGTCATTAGAAGATAAGGTCATGGAGGTTGCTTTGGATGCAGGGGCAACAGATATTGAAAATGACGGCGAGAGTTTGCTTGTCATCACAGAGCCCAATGATTTCGGGGCGGTGATGGATGCACTGACACATGCAGGGCTAAAAGCAGACAATGCCGAGGTAACCATGTCACCCAGTACAACAGCGGACATTGACAATATTGACGATGCCCAGCGTGTGTTAAAAATGATTGACATGCTAGAAGATCTAGATGACGTACAAGAGGTCTATACCAACGTCAATTTTAGCGATGACGTCATGGCACAGTTAGATGCTTGATAATACTTTTTGCTAACAAACATCGCCCAAGTCCGCTTATGCCGATTTGGGCGATTTTGCATTGATGATTTTTATAAAAATTCGTTATGACAAGGAAAACCTATGACCCTATCCGACTACGTCCGCTCTATCATCACCGCCACCGTCTATGACGTTGCCATTCGCACTCCGCTTGAACAGGCGGACAAATTATCCGCACGCTTTGGCAATGACATTCGCCTAAAGCGTGAAGACTTACAGCCTGTATTTAGCTTTAAATTGCGCGGGGCGTACAATAAAATCAGCCAATTATCAGACGAACAAAAAGCCAAGGGCATCATCTGTGCATCTGCTGGCAACCACGCCCAAGGGGTCGCCTACTCGGCAAACCGCTTAAAACTTAATAACCTAATCGTCATGCCAAAAACCACGCCCGACATCAAAGTCCAAGCAGTCAAAGCCTTTGGCGGTACGGTGCATTTGCATGGCGACAGTTTTGATGAAGCCAACCGCTTTGCCATGGACAAGGCAACCACAGACGGCATGACCTACATCGCCCCTTATGATGATGAGCTTGTGATTGCAGGGCAAGGCACGGTGGCGTTGGAGCTGTCGCAAGACTGGCGAGACATGGAATACGTCTTTGTGCCTGTGGGCGGTGGTGGCTTGGTGGCAGGCGTGTCGGCATTTTTGGGGGAAGTCGCCCCGCACGTCAAGGTCATTGCGGTGGAGCCTGAAGGGGCAGCGTGCCTAAAAGTCGCCTTAGCGGACGGCAAACGCACTCGCTTGCCACAGGTAAGCCTATTTGCAGACGGGGTGGCGGTCGCTCAAATCGGACAAATCCCTTTTGACATCGCCAATCTAACCAAATCAAACGGTCAAGGCAAGGTCATCGATGACGTGATAACCTGCAATAACGATGAAATTTGTGCCAGCGTCAAAGACATCTTTGAAGAAAATCGCCACATCGTTGAGCCGTCTGGGGCGTTGGCGTTGGCAGGGCTAAAAAAGTACATCAAAGAGCATGACTTGACTGGCAAAAACTGCGTGGCAATCGTCTCAGGGGCGAACATGAACTTTGACCGCTTGCGTTATATTGCCGAACGCACCGAGATTGGTGAGAATAAAGAGGCGATTTTTGCGGTAAAATTACCCGAGCAGGCAGGGGCGTTTTTGGATTTTTGTCGCTGTTTGCAGGGGCGAAATATCACCGAATTTAACTATCGCCTAGATGCCACAAGCCCCAATGTCGCCCAAGTCTTTGTCGGCATTGGCTTAAAAGACGGTCAAAAAGAGCGTGCCACGATTACCGATATGCTCGACAAGGGCGGATATGACGCCCATGACCTAACCGATGATGAAGTCGCCAAAACGCATATCCGCTATTTGATTGGTGGGCATGGGCGACTGACCGATGAACGCCTGTTCCGTGTCATGTTTCCCGAGCGTCCAGGGGCGTTATTAAATTTCCTTGAAAAATTGGGGCAGGATTTTAACGTAACCTTATTTCACTATCGCAATCACGGAGCGGCAGAAGGGCGGATTTTGGTGGGACTGCAAGCCACGCCCACAAGCGGACGGCAAATCGTGGACGCACTGACCGAGATTGGCTATGAATGCGAAGATTTGACGGACAATGTTGGGTATGGGGTGTTTTTAAAATAAACCCAAATCTAAAACACGGCAATCGCCGTGTTTTTTAATCATTTAACTTCAAAACACACTCATTGGCAGTAAGGTGCGTATTACGCACCAATAAGATTTTCTATCTAAAAGGTGCGTGGTACGCACCTTACCATTAAGTAAAAGCACCATTTATTCTTACAAAGAATTTTTGTAAAATAAAGCAAGACTCAACCCAATGGAAAATTTTATGAAAAAACTTCTAAACCCCCTTATCATCGCCCTATCCCTTTTACCCTTATCCGCTTTGGCGTGTGAAAAACCACAGGTGGTGGGGTATGATTTTGTTAATTGCTTATCAGAAGGTTTGGCAAGTGTGGAACAAAACGGCAAATGGGGGTTTATTGATAACACAGGTAAAGTGGTTATCCCTGTTCAATATGATTATGTTGGGTATTTTTCAGAGGGCTTGGCAACAGTCAAACAAAATGGCAAATTTGGGTTTATTGATAAAACAGGTAAAGTGGTTATCCCTGTTCAATATGATAATGCTTGGGTTTTTGAAAATGGTAAAGCCGAAGTATCATTAAATGGCGAATTCTTTTATATAGACAAAACAGGAAAACGCCTAGACTAACCCCGATTTTGGCAGGTACACCAAGCACACTGATGTGTCAGATGAGTTAAAAGAGGTATAAAGATATATTTATGATAAATCTTTTGGTTAATGGGTGGTATCGCCCTTGATATTGACCCGATGTGTCCGCATTTATGAACTAAGCATTTACCAGCTAATAATAAAAAAGAGAACACCATGCCAACCCAAACCCACACCCTAGCCATACACGGCATGACTTGCCAAGCCTGTGCCACTCGCCTAGAAAAAGTATTAAATAAAAAAGAGTGCGTAGAGCGTGCTGATGTGAACTTTGCCACAGAGACGCTGACCCTTAGTACGACAGGCGATGCGTCTGATGATGAGATTTTGACATGGATAAAAAAGACAGGCTTTACAGGGGAATTTATCCAAAACCAATCCCAAACCACACCCCATAGCGACACACCGCCATATCGCTTGATTACTCTTGGTGTGTTGTCCTTGCCGTTTTGGGTGGGTATGGCAGGCATGATGACAGGCTCGCACGCACTCATGCCCCCAAATTGGGTGCAGTTTATCCTAGCGAGCATTGCTCAGTTTGCCCTTGCCGTGCCTTTTTATAAAGGGGCGTGGGCAGGGATAAGGGGCGGACTGCTTGGCATGGACGTGTTGGTGGCGTTGGGGACGAGCATGATTTGGGCGTATTCTACTTATGCTTGGCTAGCAGGCGGTCATGTGTATTTTGAAGCGAGCGTGATGATTTTGACCTTTGTGAGCCTTGGCAAATACCTAGAACACCGCACCAAAACAGGCAGTCTCAACGCCTTATCCAAACTCATGGAGCTACTACCGCAGACGGTCAAGGTCAAGCGTGATAATGCGTGGACGGACGTGGCGTTATCCGATGTCAAAGTGGGCGATATTTTGCAAGCCAAACATGGCGACAAAATCGCCGTGGACGGGGTCATCACGTACGGTCAAGGGGACATTACCCAAGCTCATCTGACGGGAGAAAGTGCCTATTTATCAAAAACTTATGGCGATGACGTATTGGCAGGGAGCGTGGTTGTGGACGGCAGTTTTGCCTATCAAGCCAAAGCGACAGGCTCACAGACCGCCCTTGGGCAGATGACAGACGCACTGTCGCACGCACAGGGGACAAAAGCCCCGATTGCACGGCTTGCCGACCGTGTGGCAGGCGTGTTTGTGCCTGTGGTGGTGGGGCTTTCGGTGCTGACGTTGTTGGCAAATTGGTATTTTTTGGGTCAGTTTGACACCGCACTCATGCGAGCAGTTGCCGTGTTGGTCATCGCTTGCCCGTGTGCATTGGGGCTTGCCACGCCCACAGCGATTATGGCGGGTATGGGGGTGGCAGGTCGGCATGGGGTGCAGTTTTTGGACGCGGTGGCGTTGGAGACGGCAGGGCAGATTGGGGCGATTGCCTTTGATAAGACAGGCACGCTGACAAACGGTCATCTTGTGGTGGTGGACACATTGAGCCTGACCGACACGCCCACATTGCTTGGCGTGAGTGCGAGCATAGAGAGCCACAGCACGCACCCCCTAGCCCGTGCGATAACTGCTTATGCTCATGACAATCACGCTCCGACATTAACCGCCCAAAATATCCTAAGCCAAGCAGGGCAAGGCATACAGGGCGACATCACTGGCGTGGGCGTGGTTAAGGTAGGCACGAGCCGTTTTGTCCATGCCGATTTGGGCGAGAAAGAACACGCCTTTATCCAAGCCAATCCCACAGCCAGTCTTGTGTTTGTGGCAGTTGATGACAAACTGGCAGGGATTTTTGCTCTAGCCGACACCCTAAAAGCGGACGCACACACGCTCATTGATAAACTCAAAGCGGACGGTATTACGCCTGTTATCCTAAGTGGCGACCGTCAAAGCGTGGTGGATAGCGTGGCAGGTGAGCTTGGCATAGACGGCTATGGGGAGCTATCGCCACAGGATAAATCTTTAAAAATCAAAGAATTACAAAAAACTCACAAAACTGCCATGATAGGGGACGGCATCAATGACGCCCTAGCGATGACGACCGCCGACATCGGCATGGCGGTGGGGGGTGCCACAGACGTGGCGACAGGCTCGGCAAGTGTTCGGCTGATACAATCGGACACAGGTGGGGCGATGAGCGTCTATCACGCCCATAAAATCGCCAAATTGACTTTGACGAACATCAAGCAAAACCTATTTTTTGCCTTTATTTATAACATCATCGGCATACCGCTTGCGATGATTGGTGTGCTAAACCCGATGATAGCCAGTATCGCCATGGCACTAAGTTCGCTGTCGGTGCTTGCCAATGCGTTGCGGTTAAAGGGGGTGGATTTGAAGGGTAAAATCAATTAAAATCAAGCCCTATCATTCTTTTGTCATTTAAAGGAAAATATCATGACTGTTTCATTGGAACAATTACAAGGCTTGGAAAATAAGCATGGATTTAATTATCCCATAACTTATAAAACATTATGCCAAGATAATATGCTGACGTGGGGTGAAGTGGATATTCATTGGCAAAAAGAAGTCTATCCTACTTTAAAGGATAATCCGCCTTTGTCATTATATAGCAATCTCATAGAAGTTATGGATTTCGACGACATTGAGCATATTACAGATATGTTTTTAAATCAAGATGACCATATGGCAATTAACCCAAATTATTTATTTGTGCCATTTTTGCAAGACGGCTCAGGGGATTATTATTGCTTTTGGTATCATCATGATTTGCCAAATTTATCAAAAGATGATGTGCCGATTGTGCTATTTCATCATGATTATGATGAAGCCGATATTTTAGCAAAAGATTTACAGGATTTCATTTTTTATTTGATGTTATATGGCGTTGTTGCTATTGAGCCTGATAGCGAGCTTATGCAAGATATTGAGACAAATTTAGCCAATTATCTAAAAAGTCATAAAAAATACCTAAAACCAGAGCATTATGATGTCATCAAGAAAATTTATGGATATGATTTTGATGATAATAAAGAAGGATTGATTGATGAAGATGAATTCATAAAAATGTTACATGAACATATCGGCTTTCAGGGCAATCGCACTACAACCATCGACAAACCCATAACAAATCATTAAAATGTGAGCAAAAAGGACATTCTTTATGCTCACAAACCCCATTGACTATTTATCGCAAGTTCATGACCCAAGGCGTCAAAACAAAAACCTGCTACACCCACTTAAAAACATTTTAACCATTGCTTTAACTGCGGTTATCTGTGGTTATCATGACTGGGTAGATATAGAAGACTTTGGCAATGAAAACAAAACATGGTTTGCTACATTTCTTGACTTAACCCATGGCATACCCTCACATGACAC